>CAVYVC010000001.1:0-129224 GCA_963771845.1 uncultured Alphaproteobacteria bacterium
CCGGCGCGAGATAAAACGCTCTTGCAATGTCGCGCAGCGGCACGCTTGCGCTCGGTCCGAAGACGGCGGCGTCTCGCACCGTGACGGAGCTCACGTCGGTCTGCAGCAAGGCCGCTCCGATCGTTGCCACTCTGCGCGCAAGCTCCTGACACGCGCGCGCCGTCGCGCCGCCGGCCCATACCATGCCGCGGGAACCCCACGCGCCGCTCGAATAGGGGGAAAGCTCGGTGTCTCCGAGCCGTACCTGCACGTCCGCCGGATCAAGCCCGAGACTGTCGGCGGCAACCTGCGCCAGCGTCGTCTCCAGCCCCTGGCCGATGCTCTGGATGCCAACCCGCACCTCCAGGCGGCCGTCAGGCGTCAGTCTTGCGAATGCCTGCTCGTAGAGGGCACGCCGTTTTCCGTCGGCCGTCGTGCCATGGGCGGTCTGCTCGGAAAAAATTGCGGTACCGAAGCCGATGAGCCGTCCGTCCGGCTCTCCTTTTGCCTGGCGTTTTCTGACTGCCGCAAGGCCGATGGCATCGATCGCCATTCTCAGAAGCTGCGGATAATCGCCGCTGTCGAAATGCTTGTCCGTGATGTTGTCAAACGGCATCTGCTCCGGGCGCACCAGGTTCACATGGCGGACCTCATGCGGCTCCTTGCCGATCTCGCGCGCGATCGCGTCAATCATCAATTCCATGGCGTAGCAAACGCCCGGCCGCGCCACCCCGCGGTAGGGCAGTTGCGGGGGCTTGTTCGTAACGATTGCGGCTGCCCTGCACCGGTAGACAGGAATGGCGTACGGCCCGGGCAGGATAGCGCTGACCTGGGATGCCTCAATGGCCGACGTGAATGGATAGGTCGAGTACGCCCCACAATCCACGGCCGCTCTCGCATCGAACGCGAGAATCTTGCCGTTGGTGTCGGCATAAGCCGTGATCCGGTAATGGTGCTCCCTGCAATTGGCATTGGCGGTGAGCTGCTCGCGCCGGTCTTCGAGCCAGCGGACCGGCCGGCCGCAGCGCATGGCGAGCCAAGCGAGGCAGATCTCTTCACCCGCAACAACGGCCTTGTAGCCGAAGCCGCCGCCGACATCGGGTGAAATGACACGGATTTGCGCTTCCGGAATTTGCAGGACCTCCGCAAGTCCGGTGCGCACGACGTGGGGAAACTGGGTCGCCCCGTGCACGATGAGTTGGCTCAAGCGCGTGTCCCATTGGGCGATGAAGCCCCGGCACTCGATGGGAGACATGACCTGACGCGCGGTCCGCAGCTCCCGCGTCACCTTGACGGGTGCGGTCCTTGCAACGGACTCGACATCGCCGTCGTAGCCGACCTCGATGAAGACGTTGCCTTTGATCGTATCGTGCACCAGCGGCACGCCCGGCTTCTGCGCTTTGATCATGTCGACCACGGCCGGCAGCTCGTCGTAGTCAACCGTGACCGCAGCGGCGATGTCCTCGGCCTGCGCCCTGGTATCGGCTACGGCGAATGCAACGAGCTCGCCCACCTGCCGGACTTTGTCCGTTGCCAGTACCGGCTGCTCGGAGCTCTGGAACCCCGGTAGCGCGGAAACTGCCCGGATCGGGCGCACCCCGGTCAAATCGCGCGCGGTGAAGACGCAATCGCGCAGGCGCTGCGGAATGTGGATGCCAACGAGGCGGGCGTGCGCGACGGAGCTGCGGACGAACGCCACCTCCCGCATTCCTGACAAACGAATGTCGCCGATATATTGCCCGCGGCCGTGAAGAAAACGCTCATCTTCCTTGCGGGGAAGTGACGTGCCGATTGTGCGCTTCGACAATGCCATGCATTCCGAATTCAAGATTGATCGCCCCTAGATAACGCGGCTTGAGCACCAAGCTCAAGCGATGGTCATTCCGGGGCGACGCGAAGCGTCGAACCCGGAAGCTATAACCACAGGGCCCCAGGATTGAGCGTCATTCCGGCGGAGCAAGCGGGAACCAGTGCGCCCGAATCAACCACGGCAGGGGTTATGGATCCCGGGTTCGCGGCCTTCAGCCGCGCCCCGGGATGATGCCCGTGGTCCTCTACTCATAGCTGATCTGTACATCCGGCCATTGTCCCCGCCCGAATCGGCGCGATATTTGCGGGTGAAGGCGCTGCAGCCGCGATTAAGGATTCGATCGATCATTTGAACCAATGCAATTGTTGAACGAAAAGCCGCCCAACCAGCCTTCCGGTAGCGCCATATCGCACATGCCCATGAGCAAGGCTGACGTGCGCAGCATCTTTTATGGCCTCATGGTGGGAATGTTCCTCTCGGCGCTCAATCAGACGATTGTCGCCACTGCGCTGCCGACCATCGGGCGCGACCTGGGTGATTTCGACAATCTCTCCTGGGTCATCATCTCGTATCTTTTGTCCTCGACGGTGGTGTCGCCGCTCTATGGAAAGCTTTCCGACATTCATGGCCGGCGGCCCATGATGCTGGCTGCGCTGGGTTTGTTCCTTGCGGGCTCAGTGGTCTGCGCTGTCGCTCGTGACATGACTATCCTGATTGCCGGGCGCACGCTGCAAGGCATCGGCGGCGGGGGGATTGTGCCGCTGACGCAAACGACTATTGCCGACATGGTCATGCCGCGCGAACGCGGCCGCTACCAAGCCTATATCGGCACCTCCTGGATCACAGCGGGCATCGCCGGGCCGGCGCTTGGCGGCATTCTCGCCGAGCATCTGCATTGGTCGTTCATCTTCTGGCTCAACGTGCCGTTCGGGTTGCTCGCCGCACTGATGACCCAGCGTGCCATGAAGCGCCTGCCTCGTCATGAGCGCCGCCACCGGTTGGATCTTTTCGGCGCGACGCTGATGATTGCCGCAGCAACCGCCTTCCTGATCGCGCTCACGTCGGGCGGCGTCCGCGTGCCCTGGATGTCAACGACCATCGTTGTGCTTGTCACGCTATCGCTGGCGCTTATCGCGCTGCTTGTGTGGTGGCTGCGGCGCGTCCCCGAGCCGTTTCTGCCACTCAATGTTCTGAAAAATCCGGTGATGCGCGCCGGCACCGCCGCGACCTCGTGCACCCTGGGCGCAGTATTGGGTCTTACCGTCTATATGCCGCTCTATTTCCAGGCCGTGCACGGGCTCTCCGCAAGCGACGCCGGAATCGCGCTCATTCCGATTGTCGTCATGACCACGCCGGGCTCCATGCTTTCCGGCCGTTCAATGATGCATCTGCGCCGCTACAAGCTGTCCGCAATTGGCGGGGCCATCATTGCCATCGCCACAGTGTCGGCGCTTGTTGTCTGGCCCGCCATGCCGCTCTATGGCGTGGTCATTGCGCTCACGCTCATTGGCTTCGGCGTCGGCACGGTCTATCCGGTATCCACGGTCTCGATCCAGAACGCGGTACCCACCCATCAGGTCGGCACCGCGACCGGCGCCATGAATTTCTTTCGCGCGCTCGCGAGCACGCTCGCGGTCGCGATCATGGGAGCCATCCTGCTCGGCCATCTCGGCGCGGTGCCGCAACGCGGCGGAGGGGTCGAGGTGCTCGCCGCAGCCGCCGGTACTGCCGGCATCGACATGACTGCGGTGTTCCGATGGGTGTTCATAGCAGCCGATATTTTTCTGATGCTTGCGCTCATCGCCCTGCTGCGCCTGGAAGAGCGGGAGCTGCACGGTCCCTTAACTGCTCCAAAGCCGCAGCCCGCCGAGTGATCTGTCCCCGCTTGCGGCGTCGGCTACTCGCTGCGCACGATCTCCTCATAGGCAGGCGCACGGTCGAGGAAGCCCCGCTTCATCATCCAGTCGACCTTGTCCTTGAACTCGGCCGCCTGATAGCCCTTGACGCCGGTGAGCTCCGGCAAAAGGCCGTCCTTGCGCTGCTCGGGCTCGAGGTCCCGCAGCAGCTCGGCACGTGAGCGCGCTTCGTTCTCCCGCAGCCATTCGATCGCGCGATTGAGCGCGCGCCGTACCTTCTCGGCCGTTTCAGAATCGATGTCCTCTCCGGCAACAATGCCGCCGCGCCAGCGCAGATCCGCAATCTTGCGGCAGCCCGCCTCGATGGCACGGCTTACCAACGGCTCCATCAAGGCTGCTGCTTCATTGCGTCCGCTGAGCAGCGCTTCGAGCCGGTCGTTTGCGTGTTCCAGCTTGATCTCGTCGAACGCAACGCCGGCGGCTTCCATCGCCTCGACGGCCGCATAAAACGTGCCCGCATGCCAAGTGACCGCGATCGGCACGTTGCGCAGGTCATTGAGCGTCGTCACCCGGCTGTCGCTACGCACCATGATCGCCCCGGTGCGAATGGTCGTGTCGAGTCCGATGATCTTGCCCTTGCCCAGTTGCTGCACCCGCTCGATCGCTCCCCATTCGCATACCGGGTAAAGCTCTATCGCGCCTTGCTGGAGCTGCGTCTCTTTCCACCGCTGGGTGAAATCTTTGACGCGGCCATCCGTGCCTTTCGGATTGTCCTCGTGATAGACCACGTCGAGACCCTCGGCGGCAAAAAAGCCTTGCTCGACAGCAACACGCCAGGGCCGATCGTGCGCGTTACTGTCGCTCTGGAGATGGATCGTGCGCGTCATGACTTTCCTCGGGATCACCGCGGCCGAAAGCGCCACACCCGATATAATGCGCTCAAATCCGCGACGGAACCAGGGCTGGAATATTGCGCAGATGGGCAACGATTGCACCGGCCATCCGGTGCCTTCATCATTACGGCGCTGCGAATCAGGTGGAACTTCAAAATGCTATTCGGCTGCCGCGCCTGCAGAGTGTCGTTGGAGAAGATCGCGCTGGCGGATGGTACCGCGATCTTCATCTGTCTCGACTGCGACCTGATCGGCCTTGCCCACGAGGTCGCGCAGGGCGCGCGCATACCTCTATCGCGCCTTGCAGGAGCTGCGTCTCTTTCCATCGCTGGGTGAAATCTTTGACGCGGCCGTCTGCGCCTTTCGGATTGTCCTCGTGGTAGACCACGTCGAGACCCTCGGCGGCAAAAAAGCCTTGCTCGACAGCAACACGCCAGGGCCGATCGTGCGCGTTACTGTCGCTCTGGAGATGGATCGTGCGCGTCATGACTTTCCTCGGGATCACCGTGGAGGGGGTCAGGGTTCGAGCGGGGAGCCGAGCTTGGCTGCGGTATCGAAAATCCAGTAGCGGTAGCGCGCGAGCGGGATCACTCCGCTGACGAAGCCGCAGGCGGGTTCGCCGCCGGTGCGTCCCGACCAGCTGATGATTGCGACCAGGGTGCCGTCGCGTTCATCAAATACCGGTCCGCCGGAATCTCCGTTGCACACGCCGAGGCCTGCACTTTCGCCAAGCTTCTTTGGATCGGTGAGGCTGATTTGTTGTGAGTTTGGCCGATCCGTCACGACCAGGGTGGCCGCGCGCAACTTGCCCGCGGTCCGGCGTTCACCCGGGGTCGCAACGCCGAAGCCCGCGACCAGAAACCGTTCCCCGACGGACGGCGGAGCACGGCGCTCGCTGAAAGCGGCCGGGGCCAAATTGGAAGGCAGCGCTGCGACGAGCTTCACGACTGCAAGGTCGGGTGCCGCATCGTCGCGCGGGGAAAACTGAGGGTGAGGCACCACGCGCGCAACTTCTTTGACTGCGGGCCGGCGGCCTTCGAACACCACCAGCCGGTATTTGCCGTTCTCCAGGACGCAATGAGCCGCTGTGAGCACCAGATCAGACGCGATCGCAACGCCGGTGCACAGGCTGTGCGCGCCGAGGATCAGGACGACGTGCCGGGCAATCGACTGCTCGGCCATTTGCGCGCCGCCAACCAGCGCGCCGGCCGGCAGCGCCAAAGCGATCCAGGCTGCAATCGTGCTGAGGGCGCGCAGCATCACTTAAAAGTTCATTGCCGCGACGGCTGCCGCGGTTCCCGCGGCTCCCGCTCTCTCTTCTGGAAGAATGTCTGCTCCACTTCATTGTGTATGCGCAGCAGCCATGCTTCGGCGCGCGCGGCGCGGTCACGGAAATGGTTGGCCTCGGCTTCCAGCTCTCTTGCCCGCTCTTCCGCAGAGCGCAGCTGAAACGAGAGCTTATGAGCAAGGTCCATGGCGCGGGCACAGTCTTCCTTTGCCATATCGGCCGCCTTCTGCAGCATTGCCACGATGGTGCGCCCTGAATCATCGGCGATGATGTTCGGGTCCGGCTGGCTCCTCGGCGCGAATGGCACCACTGTTGCCGGTTTATCGGCCATTGCTCACCCCCTTACCTACTCCCATACCTTTGCGCCTGATGGGGCACATGGTCGAACTCTACCACAGTCATTGCGGCATGAATCCGAAATCTTTCGACGAGCGTCTCGAGCGGTCGGGCATGGCATCGCCCGCAGTCCGGAAGCGGATTTTGCCGTAAGCGCCTCGGCCTTTTCGGCTTTTTTCGACATTGACAGCCGGCACGGCAGATCGCCAGTGTTCCGGCCGGTCAACCAATCAGCTCCCCGGGTCAGCCGTTGGAATACACTGCTCTCCGCACTGCTCTCCTCCTCTTTCTCGTTGTCGTGCTTGTCCAGGTGATCAAGGCGTCGCGCAGGCGATGGGCGCAACGGAAACAACAGGCAGCACTTGCGGCCCAGCAGGTCCAGGCGCCGCAAGCCGTGATCATTGCGCCGGCCGAGCAGCCGCTCGCTGGCAGACTGCATCAGCTCGAAAACGCAATGGCAGCTTTCGCGGCGGGCTCCGCCCATCCGCGCGAGCTGCGCGAGCACCCGGACTTTCAGAGCGCGGTAGACCTGCTTGCGAATCCGGCAGTGTCCGGCGACGTGGTCATGCAGTATGCGTTGGGGGGCAATTGGGTGCTCTCCTGTGCGGCTCTTGCAGCACTTGCCCGCCGCAATGACAGCGAGCCGGCGGCCGAGCACATCGTTTCTCATTTCGACCGGCTTGCGGTCTGGGCGATGTACTTTGCGCTCGCCTATTTTGTGCGGCTCAGCGCTCGCCCGCCGGTGGGGGCGCCGGCAGCCGTTGCGAAGGACTGGTGGCGCGACAACCCTGTTCTGATCATGATCTTTCGGGAATATCTGGAGCGCAGCGCCGCCTGCGGGGATGCGGCTGCATTCGGTCCGGCACTGTACACGCCTTCAGCCTCTGCGCTCCCGGTCATTCGCGCTTTCCTCGAACGCGTCACTCACCCGTTGGCGGCCGCACTGATTGCGCAGCTCGATGATATCGCGCGCTACCAGATCAACCGGGGCTTCCTCACGACCTTCGGGCGCTTCTGGACGGCGCAGGACGCGCAAGCCTTGGTCGAGCCGCAGCAATGGCAGCAATCACTTGCAACCGCCGAGGCCACGCTCGCGCAGGCCTCGCCGCGCTCCTTGCTGGTCACCGGTGAAACCCTGGTCGGAAAGACCTCCTTTCTGCGCCTGACGGCGCAGCGATTGAGCAATCAGGGGTGGACCGTATTCGAAGCAAGCGGCGCCGATCTGATGGCCGGCCAGGTATGGTTCGGGCAGCTGGAAGGCCGCATTCGCCAGGCCACCGAAGAGATAACGGTTCTCAAAAAGCTGATCTGGTATATCCCCAATCTGCTGGCGTTGGCGCGCAGCGGCACGCATCAAGGACAAAGCGCCAGCATTCTCGATCAGATCCTGCCGGTGATCGCCGCGGGGCGTTTGGTGATCTGGACCGAGAGCGACCCCACGGCCGTGGCTCGCCTGATGCAGACCCGGCCGGCGCTGCGCAGCCTGCTTGAAGTTATCCGCGTAGAGGCCGAGAGCGAGGAGAACACGCTCGCCTTGGCGCGCGCGGTCATGGCGCGGTTGTCGAATGAGCAAAATCTGACATTCGAGCCTGCCTGCGCGGACGTTGCCGTCGGCTGCGCGCGCCAATATCTGGGCACCAGCGGTTTGCCTGGCTCGGCCCTTCATCTCATCAAGCTCACTACGTCGCGTGACGATCGCAAGCGGCACGTTACTCCGGATGACGTGCTGCAGACGCTTTCGCAGCTCACCGGCCTGCCCACTTTGATTCTGGACAACAAATCGCGGCTCGACCTACGGACCACCCGCGAATTCTTCACGCAGCGGGTGATGGGGCAGGACGAAGCAGTTACGAGCGTGATCGATCGGATTGCCATGCTCAAGGCCGGACTCAACGATCCCGGCCGGCCCATCGGCGTCTTTCTGTGTGCCGGTCCCACCGGCACCGGAAAGACGGAACTCGCCAAGACGACGGCGGAATATCTGTTCGGCTCCGCCGAGCGGCTCATCCGGCTCGATATGAGCGAGTTTCAAGCTTACAATTCGTTGAACAACCTCCTCGGCAGCGGCCTTTATGGCGAAAGCGAATCCCTGATCTCGCGCGTTCGCAAACAGCCGTTCTCGGTCGTGCTGCTGGACGAGTTCGAGAAAGCTAATCCACGCATCTGGGATTTGTTTCTTCAGGTGTTCGATGACGGACGTCTCACCGACACGCTGGGCCAGGTCGCCGACTTCCGGCACTGCCTGATCATCCTGACCACAAACCTCGGCGCAACCATGCACCAGGGCTCCGGATTCGGCTTTGCCAGCCCGCCCGCAAGCTTTACCAGCGATCAGGTGACGCGTGCGATCAGAGAGACCTACCGGCCGGAGTTTCAGAACAGGCTCGACAAGATCATCGTATTCCGGCCGCTCACGCGCGAGCTCATGCGGGTGATCCTGCGCAAGGAGCTCAACGCCGTGTTGGACCGTCGCGGCCTCAAGGATCGCGCCTGGGCGGTGGAATGGGAGGCTTCGGCGCTGGAGTTTCTCTTGGAAAAAGGTTTTTCGCCGGAAATGGGAGCACGGCCGCTCAAGCGTGCCATCGATCAATATGTCATCGCTCCGCTCGCGGCGACCATTGTGGAGCGCCGATTTCCCGAAGGCGAGCAATTCGTCTTCTTTCGCAGCGATGGACGAGCCATTCAGGCCGAGTTCGTCGATCCCGACAGGGATATTCCGGCCGCGACACTCGTTCCGGAGCAGGGCGCGCCGGCACCCAATCTCGCTTCCATGATACTGGCACCCAAGGGAACGCGTGAAGAATTCGACGCGCTTGCCGCCGAATGGGGCGAGTTCGATTCCTCGCTGGCTTCGCCACAATGGGACGGAATGAAAGAGCGTCTCTCGCAGCAGATGTCGTCCGAGGAGTTCTGGAAGAAGGCCGATCGTTACGAGGCGCTGGCGCGTTTGGCGCTCATGGATCGTGTGGCGGCCGCGGCCGGTACGGCTGCGGCGTTACGAAAGCGGCTCGATCGCAGCGGGAGCGGGCATGAGCGCTATTCCAGGGAGCTTGTTTCGCGCCTTGCGCTTCAAATCTGGCTCGTCAAGGAGGGCGTGCAGGATGTGCTCGAGGGGGCCGCCGTCGAGGTGGCTGTCATGGTTGAGCCGGCGCTGGAAGGGGGCGCCAACAGCAAAGAAGTCCAGGCCTGGTGCGGTCAACTGCGCGCCATGTACCGTGGCTGGTCGAGCAGCAGGCACATGCAGGTTGAGGAGGCCGTGGCCGAGGCGGATGTCCCAATCCTCGTGGTCAGCGGCTTCGGCGCGCAGCGCATACTCTCGCGTGAGTGCGGACTGCATATTTTGGAAATCGCCGACGGCGGCAACGGTTCATCGCGCGCGGCTGCGCGCGTGCGCGTGGCTGTAACACCGCTTGAGGACATGCCGCCCATCAAAATGCGTGCTGCCCTCGCGCGGGCATTCGAGCAGGCCATCCAACCAAGCGGTGTCGTGCGCCGCTACCGCGCCGGACCCTCGCCACTTGTTCGCAATGCCGACGGCAGCTGGCGCAGCGGAAAATTCGATGCGGTCCTGCGCGGAGATTTCGATCTCTTGCCGGCAGTCGAAGCGCAATCCTGAGCCTTCATGACCCGATGAGATGTCCGATCGGCTTGAGCTACAGCTTCACGCGCAAAAGCCGGGCAATCTCGCCGATAAATCCATGCCGGAACAGCATGACACAGACCACGAAAATGACGCCCTGAACGACGAATACCCACTGCCCCATGGTGGTCAGATAATTCTCCAGCGTAACCATGAAAAACGCGCCCGCGACCGGACCGAACAGCGTTCCCAACCCGCCGACCAGGGTCATCAAAATAACTTCCCCTGACATTGGCCAATCGACATCGGTCAACGAGGCAAGCTGAAATACCAGCGCCTTTGTCGCTCCGGCTATGCCGGCAAACGTTGCAGACAGTACGAAGGCAAGGAGCTTGTAACGATCGGTCTTGTAGCCAAGCGAAATTGCGCGTGTTTCGTTCTCGCGGATGGCCTTGAGTACCTCGCCGAAAGGCGAGTTGATAATGCGACGGATCAGCAGGAAGCAACCGAGAAAAATCAGCAGCACGGTAATATACATGTTGCGCTGCTCGGCGAGATCGAACAGCCCGAACAGTTTTCCCCGCGGCACCGCCTGAATGCCGTCCTCGCCGTGGGTAAACGGGGCCTGAACCGCGAAAAAATACATCATCTGCGCAAGCGCGAGCGTGATCATCGAGAAATAGATGCCTTGCCGCCGGATGGCGAGCGTGCCGACAATCAAGCCGAGAGTCGCGGCAAAGAGCGTCGCTCCGAGAATTGCAAATTCAGGATGTTGAAATAGCGATGGTAGTTGGATCACCAGCCATTGCCAGGAAAGCCGGGGCATGAAGGCTAGATAAGGAAGGCTGATCGTGCCGACTTTCGCCAGGTGCGCGCAGGCGTAGCCCGCCCAGCCAAAAAACAGGGCGTGGCCAAACGAGAGCAATCCCACATAGCCAACCAGCAGATTGAACGCGCAGGCAAAAAGCGCAAAGCAGAGCGCCTTCATCAGGAATACAGGATAGGTGAGCAGCGGCGTTATGATGAGCGCCACAAGCATGATAAGAAACGCAATCGCTTCGCTGCGCGAGAGCGTGGAGGAGGGAGCAAGCGACTTTGCGGCACGTTGCATGTCAGCCACGCCTTCCGAACAGGCCGGCCGGTCTGATCAGCAGTACGATTGCCATGATGATGAAGATCACGGTGTTCGATGCTTCGGGAAAGAACACCTTGGTCAAGCCCTCGATCACTCCCACGCCGAAGCCGGTGACGATCGCCCCCATGATCGAGCCCATCCCGCCGATCACTACCACCGCGAAAACCACGATGATGAGATTGGCGCCCATCTGCGGACTGACATTGTAGATGGGCGCGGCCATCACGCCTGCGAGCGCCGCAAGGGCTACCCCGAAACCGTAGGTCAACGTGATCATGCGCGGCACGTTGATACCGAAGGCGCGCACCAGGGCTGGGTTTTCAGTCGCGGCGCGCAGGTAGGAGCCAAGCTTGGTCCGCTCGATGATGAACCATGTGGTGAGACATACGGCCAGCGAGAATAGCACCACCCAGGCGCGGTAATTCGGCAGGAACATGAAGCCGAGGTTGCGTCCTCCCGTGAGCTCGGAAGGCACGGAGTAGGGCAATCCGGACGAGCCGAAGAAATTTCGAAACGTGCCCTCGATGATCAGAGCAAGGCCGAATGTAAGCAGCAAACCGTAAAGGTGATCGAGCTTATAGAGCCAGCGCAGAAAAAGCCGCTCGATGACGATTCCCGATATCCCGACGAGCACGGGGGCGAGAACGAGCGCCCACCAATAGCCGAGTCCTCCATATTGCAGGAGAAAGAACGCGGTGAAGGCGCCCAGCATGTACTGGGCGCCATGGCTGAAATTGATGATGTTGAGCATTCCGAAAATGACTGCAAGCCCGAGGCTCAGCAGCGCGTAGAACGAGCCGTTAATGAGCCCGATCAGAAGCTGCCCGAAGAGAGCTTGCGACGGAATGCCCAAGACCTCGAACATGAACCGGTGCCCTGGGGATCACGTCATTCGAGTGGAGTGGTACCTCCCCATCGGCATCGCCTGTGGGGAGGTATCGCCGGGTCAGCCGCTCACGAGGGGGCAACTGCCTTCCTTGAGCGGACGAAAGGCTTCGGCCGCGGGGATGGTAGCACGTAGCGTATAGATATCGCCGGGATGTTTGGACTCGGCGGGTGCCTTCACTTCATAGAGATAGGCGTCGTGGATCTTGCGGCCATCTGCCCGGATCGTGCCTTTGCCGAACAGCACGTCGTCGGTCGGCATCTCCTTCATCTTGGCCACTGTCGCTTTGCCATCGGCAGCGCTTTTGAGTGCTGCCGCAGCCTTGAGATAATGAGTGACTCCCGAATAGACGCCGGCCTGGACCATGGTCGGGAACTTGCCCGGCCGCTCCCCTTGCCAGCGTTTCGTCCATGCCCGGTTGCTATCGTTCGCGTCCCAGTACCACGTCTCAGTCAAGGTGAGACCTTGTGCCGTCGGCAGGCCCAGAGCGACCACATCGCTGGCGAATACGAGGAGCCCGGCGAATTTCTGGCCGCCCTTGACGATACCGAACTCGGCGCCCTGCTTGATTGAGTTGATGGTGTCACCGCCGGCGTTGGCAAGGCCGATGATCTTGGCCTTGGATGACTGCGCTTGCAGGAGGAAGGAGGAAAAGTCATTTGTGTTCAACGGGTGGCGCACCTTGCCGAGCACCTTTCCACCGCTCGCTTCCACCGCCGCAGCGGTGTCTCGCTCGAGCGCGTGCCCGAACGCATAGTCGGAGGTCAGAAAGAACCAGGTATCACCACCGGTCTTGACCAGCGCCTTGCCGGTGCCGTTCGCCAGCATCCAGGTGTCATAGGTCCAGTGAATGGTGTTGGCGTTGCACTTCGGACCTGTGAGGTCGGATGCCGCGGCGCCCGAAACGACGAACACCTTATTCTTCTGGCGCGCAATTTCACTCACTGCGAGAGCGACGCCCGAATTGGGCGTATCGATGATCAAGTCCACGTTGTCGACATCGAACCACTGATTGGCGATGCTGGAGCCCACGTCGGGCTTGTTCTGATGGTCGGCGGAAACGAGGTCGACCTGCACGTCCTTGTTGCTGGCGGTGAAATCGGCAATGGCAAGCTTCGCGGCGGCAACCGAGCCGGCTCCACCGATATCGGAATACAAGCTCGACATGTCGCTGAGGACGCCGATCTTGACCTTGGTCTGCGCCTGGGCGCTTGCGCCCATGAGCAGTGCGGCCAGCGCCGCCACTGCGAGTATGCGTTTCATTTCAGCTACTCCTCCTTGCTTGTCCATCCCGGACTTCACACGCCGAGATACTCATGAATCTTGCCGAGATTGGCCTCGAGCTCGGAATTGGCGAACCGGTCGATAATGCGGCCGTGCTCCATGACGTAATAGCGATCCGCCACGGTGGAAGCGAAACGGAAATTCTGCTCGACCAGCAGGATGGTAAACCCCTGCTGCTTGAGTAGGCCGATAGTCTTGCCGATCTGTTGAATGATCACGGGGGCGAGCCCCTCAGTCGGCTCGTCGAGCAGCAACAGGCGGGCGCCGGTACGTAAGATGCGACCGATGGCGAGCATCTGCTGCTCACCGCCGGACAGCTTGGTGCCCTGGCTCGCCAGGCGCTCTTTGAGGTTGGGAAACAGCTCAAAGATACGTTCGCGATCGAGACCTCCCGGCAGCACCTTGGGCGGCAACAGAAGGTTTTCCTCGACATTGAGGCTGGAAAAAATGCCTCGTTCCTCGGGACAGAGCGCAATCCCGAGGCGCGCAATCCGGTCACTGCTCAAGGCGATGATTTCGCGGCCGTCATAGCGCACCGATCCGGCACGTTGGCCTACGATGCCCATGATCGATTTCAAGGTTGTCGTTTTGCCTGCCCCGTTGCGGCCGAGAAGCGTGACCACCTCACCGGACAACACCTCGAAGGTGGCACCGTGCAGCACGTGCGACTCGCCATACCATGCCTGCAGCCCTTCGATTGCGAGCAGCGGCGATGGGCTGGGGCTAAGCATGGCCAACACCGAGATAGGCTTCACGGACGCTTGGATCGGCTGAGACCGTCTGGTAATTGCCCTCCGCCAATATTCGGCCGCGCGTGAGCACGGTGATGCGATGGGACAGGTTTGCGACGACGCTGAGATTGTGCTCGACCATCAGCACGGTACGATTGGCCGCAACTGATTTGATCAATGCGCTGATGCGGTCGATATCTTCATGCCCCATGCCGGCCATGGGCTCGTCGAGCAGCAGTATCTCGGGGTCGAGCGCGAGTGTGGTCGCAATTTCGAGGGCACGCTTGCGACCGTAGGGCAATTCCACCGCAGTGTGATGAGCATACGACGCCAAGCCTACGTCGGTGATGAGCGCAAGGGCGCGCTCGTTGAAAGCATCGAGGACGTTTTTGGATCTCCAAAAATCAAACGACCCGCCACGTTTGCGTTGCAGTGCGATGCGGACATTCTCAAGGACTGTCAGATGGGGAAAAGTGGCTGAGATCTGAAACGACCGGCCCACGCCGAGGCGTGCCACGGCAGCGGGAGGCACCGCCGTTATATCGTGTCCCCTGTAGATGATCCGCCCCCGCGTGGGGCGAAGGAATTTCGTCAGCAGATTGAAACAGGTGGTTTTACCGGCGCCATTGGGCCCGATGAGCGCATGAATGCTGCCGCGCGCGACGCGCAAGTTCACCCCATTGACCGCGACGAAGCCCGCGAATTCCTTCGTGAGATCCTCGGTCTCAAGAATAAAATCCTCGTTCACGGCCGCGGTCCCGTTGAAAGGCGCAAAACTGATAGCATGTTCGAGGCTGCCAAGGGCAAGATAAAGAACAAGAGAAAGGAGAGGTCGATATGCCGCACGTGGCGGTCCGGCTTTCTGGCCCTTTCGGGGCCCACTATATGTACTGGCACAGTCACAGGCAAAGTGCGATTCTTTGCGCTAAACGCGTGTCAGTGGAGGGACTCTGCCTTGCGCCTCCTCGTTATTGAGGACGATCCTGATCTCAACCGGCAGCTCGTGACTGTGCTCACCGATGCGGGCTACGTGGTCGACCGGGCTTTCGATGGCGAGGAGGGGCATTTTCTCGGCGAGACCGAGCCCTACGACGCCGTGATTTTGGATATCGGTCTGCCCAAGATGGATGGCATTTCTGTTTTGGAGGCGTGGCGGCGCACCGGCCGCAGCATGCCTGTTCTCATGTTGACCGCGCGCGACCGCTGGAGCGACAAGGTCCAAGGATTTGATGCCGGGGCCGATGACTATGTCGCCAAGCCCTTCCATCTCGAGGAAGTCCTGGCGCGAATTCGCGCTCTTCTGCGCCGCTCCGCGGGTCATGCAAAAAGCGAGCTCAATTGCGGGAGCGTCCGGCTCGACACCCGCACCGGACGAGTGACCGTCGACGGCAACCCGGTAAAGCTTACTTCTCACGAATACCGCTTGCTCTCATATCTTATGCACCACTCCGGCCGCGTGGTCTCGCGCAGTGAGCTGGTCGAGCATCTCTATGACCAGGACTTCGACCGCGATTCCAATACGATCGAGGTTTTCGTCGGCCGCATCCGCCGCAAGCTCGGTGTTGATGTAATCCAGACGGTACGCGGATTAGGCTATCTTCTCGCGCCGCCAGGCGATGCGTCTTAATTCGCTCGCGCTGCGGCTTTTCTTCTCGGCGACCACTTGGATCGCGGTGATTCTTCTCGTCACCGGGGTCGTGCTCAGCTCGCTCTATCGTGCCGCGGTGGAACGCGCATTCGACCGGCGGCTAGGTGTTTATCTCCGCAGTCTCGTTGCCGATGTCGCGACCCCCGAAGAGAACGCCGGCAAATTCCCGCAGTCCATTGGAGAGCCCTTGTTCGATCTGCCGTTGTCCGGCTGGTACTGGCAGGTGACGAGGCTGGATGCCCCCACGCCAGAGGTGCGCTCGTCCCGCTCGTTATGGGACGCACCCTTGCCCCACCTCAGCGATCCCGGGTCCTCCACTACGTCTGGCGGCGCGCGCGCCGGCTACGTCGAGGGTCCCGAAGGGCAGGAGCTGCGCATTGTTGAGCGCACCATCGATCTCGGAGAGGAGGGCCGATTTCTCGTCGCAGTGGCAGGCGATGCTGCCGAGATCGAGGAGGAAACCCGCAGCTTCGACGGTGCCCTCCTCGTCACGTTTGGGATCCTTGCGGTGGTGCTGCTGCTGACCACGACATTTCAGGTACGCTTCGGTCTCGCGCCGCTCAAGCGTATCTCGGAAAGTCTTGCGGCCATTCGCGGGGGCGGCGCCGAAAGGCTGGAAGGCGCGTTCCCGGCGGAAATCGCGCTGCTCGCGCGCGAGACGAACGCTTTGCTGGATGCGAACCGCGAGATTGTTACGCGCGCGCGAACTCATGTCGGCAATCTCGCCCACGCCTTGAAGACTCCCATCTCGGTCATGCTGAACGAAGCAGCCGCCCATGGAGCCGATCCGTTTGCTCTCAAAGTCCGTGAGCAGACAGAGATCATGCGCGACCAGGTTGCGCGTCACCTTGAGCGCGCGCGCCTTGCGGCGCGGGTCGCTGTGATCGGAACGGTCACGGACGTGCGCAAGGTCGTGACTGCGCTCGCGCGCACCATGGAGAAAATCCATCACCGCCGCAACATCGCCATTGATGTCGACGCGCCGGAAGGTGCGCGGTTTCGCGGCGAACAGCAGGATCTCGAGGAGATGATCGGTAATCTGGTGGACAACGCCTGCAAGTGGGCGCAGTCGCGCGTCGCGATCGAGGTCTTGATGCAGAGACCAGATCCGAACGATGACCGCCTAATTGTCCACATCCTGGTCGATGACGATGGTCCCGGCCTCTCGCCTCAACAACGCGAGCAGGTTGCGCGACGTGGCCGCCGGCTGGATGAGACAAAATCGGGTTCCGGGCTTGGTTTATCGATTGTCGTCGAGCTTGCGAGCCTCTATGGCGGAGGTCTCACGCTGGGCACGGCCCCGATCGGCGGGCTGCGGGCCGAGCTTCTTCTCCCGGCAGCCTGAGCTTGAGGTTGAGCGGCGCGTTCCCCGGCCGGAACAGAGTTTTGCCCCAATTGCTGCGTTACTTGGCCGTCCCCGGCAAGGAGCTGGTGGGCGATTGGGGTAGCGTCGGGGGCAAGTGCGACGGGGGGTGCCATGTCTTTGGTTCGCTTGAGTTTTGCCGCGTTTGTCGTGATCTGCTTGGCGGCGTGCAGCGCCACGCCTGAAACCGGCCAAGGGGCGAAAGAGAATACGGGTACGCTTGTTGGGGCATTGACCGGCGGTTTGATCGGCTCGCAATTCGGCGGCGGAACCGGTGAGCGAATAGCGGCGGGCGTGGCGGGTGCCGCGGTCGGCGGTCTCATCGGCAATCGTATTGGTGCCGCAATGGACGATGAGGACAAACGTCGGGCCTATGCCGCGCAGGTCCAGGCATTGGAAAATGGCCGCTCAGGAGCGGCGGTCGCGTGGAAAAATCCGGATTCAGGCCGATATGGCTCGATTGTCCCGGGGGCCGCCTATGAATCCAACGGGCTTCACTGCCGTCCTTATACCCATACCATCTATATTGACGGCCGGCCCCAGGTTGCGCGTGGCAGCGCCTGCCGTAACCCCGATGGGACCTGGACAGCCGTTGGCTAGCTGCTGTCTCTGATTTGAGGATTATCAAATCTAGCTCGTGATTGATGTGGCTTGATCCCGCGGGGCTTGGCCCCCGCGGCAATTTGCTTGATTCCGACCGGCGTGATGTAACGCAAGCAAAAGCCGGATTCGATTATTATACGTTCGGTACGATCTCTGTGCTGCTGCACGGCAGCTGCGGTCAATGAATTTGGAACCATGACACTCTGGTTCGTGCTTGCGCTTATGACGGCCGTGGCAATCTTTGCTGTGCTATGGCCGCTTGGCCGCAAACCGGGCCGCCTCGCCTGCGGGAGCGATACTGCGGTTTACCGTGATCAGCTCGAAGAGGTACAGCGAGACCGGGCGGCCGGGCTGATCGGTAATGAAGAAGCCGCGGCCGCCGAGGCCGAAGTGTCGCGCCGGCTTCTCGCCGCGGCGGCTGCAAACAAAGAAACGATCAGCAGCACGCCGGTGCGGCAGCGAACCGTGGCCGTGGCAGTTCTCGTGCTTCTGCCGATGGGTGCTGCGGGAGTTTATCTGGCGTTAGGCTCGCCGGCGTTACCTGATCGGCCGCTTGCGCCCCGATTGGCTCAGTCCACCGGCAGTCAGTCGGTCGACAACCTTATTGCGCAGGTGGAAGCCCATCTCGAACAGCGGCCGGAGGATGGCCGCGGCTGGGAAGTGATCGCACCAGTCTACATGCGGCTCGGTCGTTTCGATGATGCCGTGAAGGCAAGAACCAACGCGCTGCGGCTCAACGGCGAAACGGCGGATCGCGAGGCGGCATTGGGCGAGGCGCTTGTGTTTGCTGCGAATGGCGTTGTCACAGCGGATGCCAAGGTTGCCTTCGAGAGGGCGGTGGCTCTTGACGCCAATCACGTTCAGGCACGCTATCTCCTCGGAGTTGCTGCCGAACAGGACGGTGATCAAGCGCGGGCGGCTGCGATCTGGTCCGCGATGCTGGCCAATGCGCCGCCCGATGCGCGCTGGACGGAATTCATCCGGCGCGCGCTCGATCGCGTCGGCCCTCTGCCAGCCGGTGCACGCGAAGGGGAAATCGCGGGCAGCGATCGTCCGGGGGGGCCAAGCGAAGAGCAGATCGCGGCTGCCTCGCAGCTCGACGCCGATCAACGCAGTGCCATGATCCGGGGAATGGTGGAGCGCCTCTCGGAGCGGCTGGCGCGCTCCGGCTCGGATCCGGAAGGCTGGGTTCGTCTCGTGCGCTCCTATATGGTCCTGGGCGAGCGTGAGAAAGCGCGCGCTGCGATAACCGATGCGCGGCGTGCACTCGCGGCCGAGCCCGCACAACTGAGGCGGTTCGAGGATCAGGTCAAAGGCCTCGGTCTTGAAGGCTAACGCCATGTGCTGTGCTCTGCCCTGCCCACCCTGCATCGTCGAGGCGCAATGAGCCGCAAGCAACGACGTCTTTCATTGATTGGCGCTGCCCTTGCTGTGCTTGCGGTGGCGTTCGCACTCGTGCTCTTCGCGCTGAAGGACTTGATTGTGTTTTTCAACTCCCCGACGGACCTGGTTGAGAAGCAGATCAAGCCCGGGCAGCGTGTCCGCATCGGCGGCTTGGTGAAGGAGGGCACTGTCGTGCGCGGAAACGATCTTGCCGTGCGCTTCGAGGTGACCGACGGCAAAAGCACAGTCAGTGTTGCCTACCGGGGCCTCTTGCCTGACCTGTTTCGCGAAGGGCAGGGCGTTGTTGCCGAGGGCGCGCTCGATGCGGAGGGGAAATTTGAAGCTGACAGCGTGCTAGCCAAGCACGACGAGACATACATGCCGAAAGAGGTGGCTGATGCTTTGAAGAAGCAAGGACACTGGATGCAGGATCGCCAAACAAGGCTCGGCTCGGCTCCGAGGGGAAGGCCGCAATGATCGCGGAGCTTGGGCATTATGCGCTCGTCCTTGCACTGATGCTCGGGGTGATCGAGGCCTGCGTGCCCATTTACGGGGCGCGCAGGAATGATGCGCTAATGATGGCTTCGGCTGGTCCCGTTGCCGTTGCGCAATTCGCTTTCGTGGCGGCTGCTTTTGCAGCACTGACCACCTGTTATATCCGATCCGATTTCTCTCTGGTCAACGTGTTTGAGAACTCGCACTCGGCAAAGCCCCTGATCTACAAGATCACCGGCGTGTGGGGAAATCACGAAGGCTCGATGCTGTTATGGGTCCTGATCCTGAGTTTGTTCGGGGCGCTCGTCGGCACATTCGGCCGCAACCTGCCGGCGCGGCTCAAAGCAACCGTTCTCAGCGTGCAGTCCTGGATTGCGGTTGCTTTCTATCTTTTCATCCTTATTACCTCGAATCCGTTTCTGCGTATCCAGGACCCCCCGATCGAAGGCCGTGACCTTAATCCGATCTTGCAGGATCCGGGTCTCGCCATCCATCCGCCCCTGCTCTACCTCGGCTATGTCGGACTTTCGATTTCATTTTCGTTCGCCATTGCCGCGCTGATCGAGGCGCGCATCGACGCCGCCTGGGCGAGGTGGGTACGGCCATGGACATTGCTCGCCTGGATCTTTTTGAGCCTCGGCATCGCGATGGGTTCGTATTGGGCCTACTACACGCTTGGCTGGGGCGGTTGGTGGTTCTGGGACCCGGTCGAGAATGCCTCGTTCATGCCTTGGCTTGCGGCCACCGCGCTCCTCCATTCGGCGCTCGTGATGGAAAAGCGCGACGCACTCAAGCTGTGGACCATCCTGCTCGCAATTCTTGCCTTCTCGCTCTCGCTGCTCGGAACCTTCCTGGTCCGTTCGGGCGTGCTCACATCCGTACATGCCTTCGCAACCGACCCAATGCGCGGTATTTTCATTCTCGTTATCCTTGTCATCTTCATTGGTGGCGGGCTCGCGTTGTTTGCCGTACGCGCGCCGATGCTCAAGCAAGGCGGTCTGTTTGCACCGATTTCACGCGAGGGTGCGCTCGTCTTCAATAACCTGTTCCTCCTGAGCGCTTGCGGTACGGTTCTGGTGGGCACGCTCTATCCACTCGTGCTCGAGGCGCTGACCGGAGACAAGATCTCCGTCGGCGCGCCGTTCTTTAACTCGACTTTCGCCCCGCTGTTCGTACCTATTCTGATTGCGATGCCATTCGGACCGTTGCTGGCGTGGAAACGTGGCGATCTGTTGGGAGTGGCACAGCGCCTCACCGCAGCGGCCGCAATGGCCGCCATCGCGGTGGCCGCGGTTCTTGCCGTAAAAAGCGGCGGCCCCATCGTGGCGCCGTTTATGATTGGCCTTGCTGTTTTCGTGATGGCCGGCGCAGTGACTGAAATTGTCGAGCGTATTGGCCTTCTCAAGGTACCAGCATCAACGGCAATTCTCCGCGCGAAAGGGCTTCCTCGCTCCACCTGGGGAGCAACACTGGCGCATTTTGGCATTGGATTGGCCCTGTTCGGCATTACCGGGGAGACGCAGTGGAGCGTTGAGCGCATTGCGGAGGTCAAACCGGGGGAATCCATCTCGTTGCAAAATTATGAATTTCACTTGGACGGTACCACAGCCCGTCAGGGGCCCAATTATCGCGAGCTTGTTGCTCGCTTCACGGTGCGCCGGCACGGCGACATCATTGGCGTGATGGAGCCGGCGAAGCGGAGTTTTCCCTCGCGCGAGACCGTAACGACCGAGACCGCCCTAATGACGCGCGGGCTCTCTCAACTCTATCTTGCGCTGGGTGAGACCAAGGCCGATGGCTCGCTCGCGCTGCGTGCTTATTACAAGCCGCTCGTGCTGCTCATCTGGCTGGGCCCGGTTATGATGGCGTTTGGAGGTGCGCTCTCGCTCTCGGATCGGCGGCTGCGGATAGGCGCACCGAAGCCCGCACGCGGCAGGGCTGTGCTTGCGCCGGCGGAATGACGAATATGTTCGTGCCTAAATGTTTCGGGTGGTTCGGATTGGCTGTCGCGGCGCTCACCGCTTTGCTTGTTACGGCTCCCGCGCTGGCCGTGCAGCCCGATGAGATCATCTCGGATCCTGCGCTCGAGGCACGTGCACGCGTACTCTCGAAGGAGCTGCGCTGCATGGTTTGTCAGAACCAGTCGATCGACGATTCTGATGCGCCGCTCGCGCACGATCTGCGTGTTCTGGTGCGCGAGCGCTTGCAGGCGGGCGACACGGACCAGCAGGTGATCGATTTCCTGACTGCCCGCTACGGTGAATTCGTCCTGCTCAATCCGCCATTTTCTCTGCATAGCGCGCTGTTATGGCTAACTCCGATCGGTATTCTCGTAATCGGAGCATGCGGACTGGCATTTGCGTCGCGGCGGCGGGCGCCTCCCGGCGCCGAGCTCACGGTGGCTGAGCGCGCTCGGGTTTCCCAGATCCTCGCCGATAAGGACGTGTAACCAGTGGCGCTAAGCCATAGATTGTCCGGAATTTTTTCCATATTCGCCAAATTACAAAAGTTTAATCTTCCGGTCAGAGCCCGGTAAGGAACGCCGCTCCATCTTGGCGTTGCTAGGGGAGGCTTTGGCGCGGACGCTCGAACCCGATCAAGGCCACACAATGGAGTTGCCATCATGCCTGTGAAATCGCGCATCCTTTCGGCGCGTCGTGTCCTTTTGCTCGCCGGCGTCGCGGGATTGAGCGCCAGCTTGGTCGCCGGAGCCAATTTGCTGCCGAGTAGGACCGGCGCGACCCTGACCAGCATCGCTTATGCGCAGGACGTGCAAAGACCAGTCGGATTTGCCGATATCGTTGAGAAGGTCAAACCAGCAGTCATCTCGGTGCGGGTCAAACTTGATAGTGGCGCAAGAATGATGGGCTTCGAGGGTAACCTGCCATTCCCGCCGAACTCTGAAATGGAGCGCTTCTTCCGGCGCTTCGGCACGCCGGATTCTGAACAACGCGCGCCGCGGAATTGGTTGGTCACCGGCCAGGGCTCCGGGTTCTTCATCTCGGCAGACGGCTACGCCGTCACCAACAACCACGTGGTCGACAAAGCCGACGCGGTCGAGGTCACGACCGATGACGGCAAGAGCTATACCGCCAAGGTCATCGGCACCGACCCGCGCACAGATGTCGCGTTGATCAAGGTTGAGGGCCGCAGCGACTTCCCCTATGTAAAATTTGCAGAGCACGCGCCGCGCATCGGCGATTGGGTCATCGCCGTCGGCAATCCGTTTGGTCTCGGGGGGACTGTCACCGCAGGCATCGTGTCCGCCCGTGGCCGCGACATTGGCGCCGGCCCATACGACGATTTCATTCAAATCGACGCGCCTGTGAATAAAGGCAATTCCGGCGGCCCGACCTTCGATGTCGATGGAAATGTTATCGGCGTCAACACCGCGATTTTCTCGCCGTCGGGCGGTTCGGTGGGCATCGCATTCGCCATTCCGGCCACTACCGTGCAATCAGTCGTGGGCCAGCTCAAGGACAAAGGCGCCGTTACCCGCGGCTGGGTTGGCGTTCAGATTCAGCCGGTAACTGCGGAGATTGCCGACAGCATAGGTCTCAAACGTGCGGAAGGTGCGCTCGTCGCCGAACCGCAGCCAAATGGACCGGCTGCCAAGGCCGGAATTGTTGCGGGTGACGTCATCACCGCGGTCAATGGTACGCCGGTGAAAGATGCGCGTGATCTCGCACGGCAAATCGGCTCGCTTGCACCCGGTACGACGGTCAGGCTCACGGTGTGGCGCAAGGGTGAGGAGAAAACCTTCTCGATCGCGCTGGGAGAACTACCCAATGAGCGCGATGCACGTGTGACGAGTTCGGATAGCGCGGCGCCGCACGGCAGTGATGTGCCGCGGCTTGGGCTCTCGCTCGCTGCGGCCGGTCAGGTTGCCGGCAGCGGTTCGGAGGGGGTCGTGGTGACGAAGGTCGACCCCGATGGGGCTGGCTCCGAGCACGGCTTTCAGACCGGGGACATCATCCTGGAGGTTGGCGGCAAGAAGGTCTCCAGTCCAGCCGATGTGCGCACCGCCCTGAACGAAGCGCAGAAGGAGGGCAAGCGCTCGGTCCTGATGCGCGTCAAATCGGGAGAAACCACCAAATTTGTTGCGCTGCGGCTTGGACGAGCTTGATTCGAAATGGGGAGCGCCGCTGGCATGAGTCGCCCCCCGCCGGCGGTTCGAACCATGGGGGCGGATCGATGGTCCGCCCCCACTTGTTCCAGCTTTGTGCCGGCATCCGTCGCCCCCGCCGGTACAGAGTGGACGAAGGGGCGGCGGGCGACCGCCGCCCCTTTGCTTGTCCGGGAGATGGCAGAGCCCTCCCGATGTGTGGTTTGAAAAGGACGTGACCGCTATGATCACCTCAGCCAGTTATGCTCCTTCCGTGCGGGATGGCGCTTATCCGAGAGATGGCCGGTTCACCATGCGTCTCCTTATCATCGAAGACGATCGCGATGCCGCCGACTATCTCGTGAAGGCCTTTCGGGAGGTTGGGCATGTCGCCGATCTCGCCAGCGACGGCGAAGAAGGGCTCGCCCAGGCAATGGATGTTCAATACGACGTTCTCATCGTGGACCGCATGCTGCCCAAGCTCGACGGTCTTGCCGTGATCGGGACATTGCGCAGCAAAGGGATCGAGACCCCGGCGCTTATCTTGTCCGCGCTCGGTCAGGTGGACGATAGGGTGAAGGGGCTGCGCGCGGGCGGCGACGATTATCTCCCGAAGCCCTATTCATTTTCCGAGTTGCTTGCCCGCACGGAAGTCCTCGCGCGCCGGCGTGGCAGCCGCGAGGAGACGGTGTATCGCGTCAGCGACCTTGAGCTCGATCGCCTCTCTCATCAGGTCACGCGCGGCGGAGAGGAGATCGTGCTGCAGCCGCGTGAGTTTCGACTGCTTGAATACCTGATGAAACATGCCGGCCAGGTGGTGACCAGGACCATGCTGCTGGAGAACGTCTGGGATTATCATTTCGATCCGCAGACCAACGTCATTGATGTGCACATTTCCCGGCTGCGCTCCAAAATCGACAAAGGTTTCAGCCAGCCCTTGCTGCACACGGTGCGCGGTGCGGGCTATGTGATCCGCGACAGCAAATAGCTATTCTTCTCCCCGGCGCGGAATGAGCCATGGTGTTGGATGACTGCGCTTGGAAAGCTTTTGCGCACGACCGCGTTCAGGCTGACGCTGGTCTACGTGATCATTGTTGCGGTGTTTGCCGCATTCCTGCTCGGGTATTTTGCCTGGAACACGCGCCGGCTCATTACCGAGCAGATTACTCAGACCGTTGACGCGGAGATCACCGGGCTTTCCGAGCAATACCGGCAGGGCGGCCTGCGCCGTCTTGTCTTCATTGTGGAGGCGAGGTCGCGCCGGCCGGGATCAAGCCTCTATCTTGTGACAGCCCCGGCAGGGGAGGGGCTCGCAGGCAATGTCGGCTCCTTGTCAGCGGGCGTGCTCAACTCGACTGGGTGGATTGAGACCGCTTATCGCCGTCTCGACGATCCGGAAGGCAGCGCACACCATGCCCTGGTTCGAGTATTCCAGCTTCCGGGCGGGTTCCGGCTGCTGGTAGGTCGCGACCTCGAGGAGCGGGAACGTCTGCGGGACATTGTGTTCGCGGCGGGCCGCTGGTCGTTGTTCGTGGTCCTTGCGCTCGGAGTGGCAGGAGGCTTGTTCGTGACCCGGCGCGTGCTCAAGCGCGTTGATGCCATGACGGAAACCACTCGCCAGATCATGAATGGCGATTTAACCGGACGTCTCCCGATTGCCGGGACGGGCGACGAGCTTGATCGGCTTGCGGGCAATCTCAATGCCATGCTGGAACGCATCGAAGCTCTGATGCATGGGCTCAAAGAGGTGTCCGATAATATCGCCCACGATCTCAAGACCCCGCTCACTCGTCTGCGCAACCGCTGCGAAGAAGCCTTGCGGGTTGCCGAAGATGAATCGCAATATCGCCAGGCGCTCGAGAGCACGATCGAGGAATCGGAGGCGCTGATTCGAACATTCAACGCACTCCTGATGATCGCGCGAGCGGAATCGGGACAGGCCCGCGACGGCATGAAGGATGTTGATGCGGCCGAGATTGCGCGCGGAGTGGGCGAGCTGTACGAACCGCTTGCTGACGAGAAGGGAATATCGCTGCGGGTCGACGCGCCGTCGGTGACGCCGATACACGCCAATCGCGAGCTCGTGAGCCAAGCTCTCGCCAATCTGGTGGATAATGCGATCAAATACGGGGCTCCGGACCCCTTGGAAAGGAACGGGGCGGAAATCGTGATCAAGGCTGCGCCGGAGGGCGAGCGAATTGCGCTCAGCGTCGCGGACGCAGGTCGCGGGATTCCGGAGGCGGACCGCGCGCGCGCGGTGGAACGGTTTGTTCGACTTGAGCAAAGCCGCTCGCAGCCGGGATCCGGATTGGGCCTGAGCCTCGCGTCTGCTGTCGCGCGCTTGCATGGCGGCGAACTCAAGCTTGAAGACAATCATCCTGGTCTGCGAACCGTTATTTCTTTCCCCCGTGTCGCTCAGTAGACGCAGCAACGATCCCCCGGCGCCTGCCAAGACTTGCCCTGCCAAGACTTGCCAAGGCCCGGCCCACCCCGAGCGGCAACTCTTGACTCGGATTGTCCGCGCACCCGAGATTTCCGAACCAGCCATCGGTCGCCGCTTTGTGAAGGAATGGTTTGCCGAGATTGCACAAACCCCCTCCGGCAAATTCCTCGATCAAGCGAGCCGGGATCACCCCAACGTCCTGCGGCTCATCGAAGGGATCGCGGATAACTCGCCATTCCTTTGGGATTTGATCTGTGCTTCGCCGGAGCGCCTGAGCGCATTTCTGCAAGATGAACCGGAGCGCTGCTATGCGCGCATGCTGACCGAATGCCGGCAGGCGGTGTCAAACGCGCGCGATGAGGGGGAAGCGATGCGCTTCCTACGCGCAATGAAGGCAGATGCGGCATTGCTGAGTGCGCTGGCCGACATCGGTGGGGCATGGCCGATGACGCAAGTGCTCGACGCGCAGACCAGGCTTGCGGACGCCGCGGTCGGATCGGCTGTGGATTACCTGATCGTCCAGGCGCAGCGCCGCGGCAAGCTCTCTGCACCGGCGGAGCGATCAGGATATGTCGTCCTTGCCATGGGCAAGATGGGAGCAAACGAGCTCAATTATTCGAGCGACATCGACCTCATGGTGTTCTATGACCCCGCTGCGGTAGCTCCTGGCATCGAGCCCGCTGCACTCTATGTGCGGCTTACGCGCGACCTCGTGAAAGTACTGCAGCAGCGCACGGCCGACGGCTACGTATTTCGCCTCGATCTGCGCTTGCGTCCTGATCCAGCGGCTACCCACGTCGCAATCTCCATTCCCGCGGCACTCGATTACTACGAGAGCCGCGGCCAGAATTGGGAACGCGCTGCACTCATCAAGGCGCGGCCTTGCGCCGGCGATCTCGTGGCGGGCGAAAAGCTTCTCTCGGAGCTTTCGCCTTTCATCTGGCGCAAATATCTCGACTTCGCCGCGGTTGCCGACATTCACGCCATGAAGCGCCAGATCCATGCTTATCGCGGCCACAAGGAGATCGCGGTCGAGGGCCACAACATCAAGCTCGGCCGAGGCGGCATCCGCGAGATCGAGTTTTTCGTCCAGACACAGCAACTCATCGCAGGAGGACGTCATCCCGAGCTGCGCACGAGAGCAACGCTCACCACGCTCGATGCACTGCATGGCGGCGGTTGGATCGATGCCCAAGCGCACGCCGATCTCGGTTCTGCCTACCGGTTCCTGCGAGAGATCGAGAACCGTCTGCAGATGGTTGCGGACGAGCAGACCCATACGGTGCCGAGCGATCGAACACGGCTTGAAAATTTTGCCCGGTTTTGCGGCTTCACCGGCCGCGAAGACTTTGCCAGTGCATTGCTCGGCCACTTGCGCAATGTGCAGCGGCACTATGCCAATCTTTTCGAGGCTGCTGCGTTTCGCGGCAGTGACCTGCCGAAGCTCGTTTTCCCGGCCGATGCCGATGATCGCGAGACCCTTGATCGGCTCACCGAGCTCGGTTTTCGCCGGCCACTCGAAGTTTCCGCCGTGGTGCGGCGGTGGACCACGCCTGTCTACGAGTTGTTGAGGGGGGCTTTCGCGCGCGAGCAGCTTTCTCATATTGCGCCGGTGTTACTGCGTCATTTTGCGAAATCGACAAATGCAGACGACGCGGTGGTCGGGTTCGACCGGTTTCTTGCCGGCTTGCATGGCGGGGGGCGTTTCTTTTCCCTGCTGCGGCAGAACCCGGATTTGATTGCGCTTATCGGGCTTGTTCTTGGCAGTGCGCCGCAACTCGCCGATAGCCTGGCCCAGTTTCCCGAAGTTATGGACGCCGTCATCGATCCAAGCTTTTTCGGCGCGCTGCCCGAAGAAGCCGAGCTCTCCGCGGCGTCGCAACGCTCGCTTCGGCAGGCAGGCTCGTACGAAGACTTTCTCGACCGCGTCAGAATATTTGCACAAGAGCAGATGTTTCTGATCGGGATTCGAATCCTTTCAAGCACCGCATCCGCCGATCAGGCCGGCGAGGCTTTTGCCCGGCTGGCGGACGTGCTCATTCAAGCGCTGCACCATGCAATCGAGCAGTCGTTTGCGCAACAGCACGGCATCATCGCAGGTCAGCAAATTGCTATTCTGGCACTTGGAAAACTGGGTGGCCGGGAGATGACGTCGAGTTCGGATCTCGATCTCATTGTTATTTATGATTTTGATCCCGAGCGCCCGGAATCATCAGGTGCGCGTCCGCTTTACGGTTCACAGTACTTCTCCCGCTTTACGCAGCGGCTCATCGCCGCGCTCACCGCACAGACCAATCACGGCGTGCTCTATAAAGTCGACATGCGGCTGCGTCCTTCGGGTCGATCCGGACCGCTTGCCACTCAGATCGACGGATTTGCGAGTTACCAGGAGACCGAGGCATGGACCTGGGAGCATATGGCGCTCACCCGTGCCCGCGTTGTATCGGCCTCGCCGCAATTTGCCCAACGGGTCAACAATGTTATCCGCGCCGTGCTGCGCCGGGAACGGGACGCGCGGCTGGTCGCCGGTGATGCGCTCGAAATGCGCCGCGCGATTGCGGCTGAGAAAGGGGAGGGGAACCGGTGGGATCTGAAAAACGCCAGCGGCGGGCTGATCGACATCGAATTCATCGCACAGTATTTGCAGGTTGTTTATAGCTGGCAGATGCCCGAGATACTCGACACTTCGACTTCCCGCGTGCTCGACAAGGCGTGGCGCCTGGGGGTGCTCAGCACGCAGGACGCGGAGGTGCTGCGCCCGGCAGCGCGCGTTTATCACGACCTTACGCAGATACTGCGCCTCTGTCTGCCGCGCCGGTTCGATCCCGCAACCGCGGCCCCTGGCCTTACCGCGCTTTTGTCGCGCGCCGCTGACGTGCCGGACTTCACAACCCTTGATGCATTTATCGATGAGACACAGGCAAAGGTGCGGGCAAGCTTCAATCGGATTTTAGGCGGCTAGCGAGGATCCAATCCCATCCTGAATAGTTGTTCATGCTGGTTCGGTGTTCTGCAGTAATCCCAGCATCTCGATGGCAACCCGCCATTGTAGAACTGTTTTCGTGCTCTAGCAATATTGCGGGCAGCGGCGGTCGCACGGGATCAGCAATAGACGGCTCAATCACTTTCGTGGCGGTGCTCAAACAAGTATTCTCTCCCGGCGGCAGGAGGCACGTGACATATGTCAAAGGTGTGGAGTTGCAACGAGTGGGATCAACTGGAGGAGGTCATTGTAGGCAATCCGCTGAATGCGCGGTTTCCAACAGCGGACCGGAGTTCTCAGGTGGCAGAGTTTCACGACCGTTCATTGTCGGAGATTCCGCGCGGCCCTTTTCCGCAAAAGATCGTTGAGGAGACGGAAGAGGATTTGAAAGACTTCGTTGCAATTCTGGAGGGCTTGGGTATCACGGTCAAACGACCGGAAACATGGCCGCACGAGGCTAAATTCTCCACCATTCATTGGGAGGCCCAAGGGTATTACAATTACTGTCCCCGCGATGTCTTGTTGGTCATTGGCGACCAGATCATTGAAACGCCCAATGTTATCCGCAGCCGCGCCCAGGAAACCTTCAGCTATCGAAATTTGCTGATCGACTACATGAGATCAGGAGCACGGTGGTACAGTGCTCCCAAACCAATGCTGCTGGATTCGCTCTTTGAGGTTGACCTGAAAAGGCCCACGCCACGCAACGAGGAGCCGGCATTTGACGCGGCGAACGTTCTACGATTCGGCCAGGATTTGATCTATCTGGTGAGCGCCACTGGAAACGAAATGGGAGGACATTGGTTGCAGTTGATCTTGGGTGAGAAATTTCGAGTGCATTTTTTCAAAGACATTTATTATGGCAGCCATATCGATTCGACGATTGTAGCGTTGCGGCCCGGCTTGATTCTCTGCAACCCTGCTCGTGTCAATGATGACACTCTGCCAGAAGTTTTGAAGCAGTGGAAAGTCGTCTATAGTCCGCCGATGGAGAATACGGACAGATATGATGCCGAATATCTATCCAAAAGTATCGGTAGTGACTGGATCGACATGAATGTTTTTAGCATAAATCCAAACCTGGCCGTGGTGGATGGCAATCAAACGGGTCTCATGAAGCTTCTGGAGAGCCATGGTATTGATATAGTCCCGCTGAAATTGCGGCATGCCAAAATGCTGGGCGGCGGTTTCCACTGTGTGACATTGGACATTCGCCGCGCCGGGACACTTCAGCGCTATTTCGATTGAGGACACTGCCGCCATAGCCGGCGGCAGGGGAGGTTGGCCTCGGATTTCAAGATCTCGGCCGTATCGGAAACCGGGCACGTAGGCTCGTGAGCAGGTAAGAACAGTTGTCGGGATTAACGTATACAGCAATCGCCTTCGCTGCTGGTTTCTTGTTGCTGAGCTTGCTGGCTTGGAGGCGGTACATTTGGGTCGCGGAGCAGGCATCCGGGCAGGAGGATAGATGTCAATACAGCTTGAGCGAGGTCTTTGGTGGCGATCACCTTGTGAACGTCCCGCATCAGAAAGGGGTGCGTTGGCTTGGTGAAGTATTCGGCCGCTCCGCCGCGAAATTTCCGAATCTCACGGCCTTGCAGATCCCGCACACAGGAGAGTCGCTCACCTTCGCCGAACTCGATGCGCGTGCAGAGGCTGTTGCCGCAGCGATTTCTTGCTTCCTTACCGCTCCCGACCAGGTGGTGGCTATCGCCGTGCCGCAGGACGATTGGCGAGCCGTGGCCTGTCATCTCGGCATCCTTAAAGCCGGCGGTACCGTGGTTTTTCTCGACAGCACGTTGCCTGATGCTTTGCTCGCCCACATGCTCAACGATGCACGGCCTGTGGTCGTTCTCACGCGGGGCCAACACAGGTTCCACAACTTGCCGGCACTCGATGTACTGACATTGCCGCAGGAGGCGGTCCGAAGAGAAGCGCCGCCATGGCTCGACGATCCCACGCAGCGCCTTGCAGCCATCTTCTACACCAGCGGAACCACCGGGATGCCCAAAGGCGTGGAGTGCCCGCATGCGGGCTATGTGAATCTCGCTTTGAGCTACGCCGATTACTTCGATCTCATTCCTGGCATGGATGCAACCTCGCTCACGTCCTCGCTTGGTTACGATGGCAGCATCTCCGAAATGTACAGTGCCTGGGTATCGGGATGTGCCGTGGTCATGCTGACCAAAGAAGAAGTTCGCTCGGGGCCCGACCTCATCCCGATCCTGCGCCGAGCAGAGGTCACCGTGCTGTTCTGCCCACCGGTGCTGCTCACCACGCTCACGGCGCAGCCGGAAATTGATCTGCCTTATCCGCTCTGCCGCTATATCGTGCCCGCAGGCGAAGCCTTTCCCAGCGCATCGGTGGAGCCCTGGACCCGGGCCCGGCGGCAGATCATCAACACCTATGGTCCGACTGAGGCGAGCACGGACACGAGCCGGCAGACTTTGCGCTCGGGCGAGCCCATCACAATTGGCTCGCCGTTTCCCAACGTCACCTACGTTATCCTGGAGCCCGATCAGCTGCAGCCACTGCGCCATGGAGAGTTTGGCGAGCTCTGTATCGGCGGTGTGCACGTCGCGCGCGGATACCGGAACTTGCCCGAGCAAACAGCTCAGAAGTTCATCATCCATCCTCAGTTCGGCAGGCTTTACCGAACCGGCGACAGATGCAAGATCGACATCCAAACACAACGCGTGCGCTTCCTCGGCCGAATCGACGCGCAGCTCAAGGTGCGCGGCCATCGCGTCGAGGTGCAGCCAGTTGAAGATATTCTCCAGACCCAGTTCCCGGAGATCGAAGCTGCCGTTTTGGATTACCAGAACGAGACGCTCGTCGCCTTTGTTGTCGCGCCTTCCATCTCCGACGGCGCAATTTCGAAGGTTAGTCCGGCGCCGGCGGCTTGGGCCACGCGAGTGATCGCAACGCTCGCCCGGCAAGTTCCGGCGCCGTCAGTGCCAACAACGATCTTTCTCGTCGAAAATTTCGTGATGAAGCCGGTGTCCGGGAAGATTGACCGGACATGTTTGCCAAACCTATCCGACGTTCCTATCGAGCGGGGGCCGCAGGCCGAATGCACGCGCGCCGCACTCGGGGCAGTGCAAGCCCGGGTCGCGGCCGCTGATCCGGCTGACATGTCGCCTGAGTGCGAGGAAGTGCTGTCGATCTGCCGGGCCGTGTTCGAGGCCCGTTTGGGTCCTGACGACGGCTTCGCTCAGGCCGGCGGCCATTCCCTCCTGATTGCGCGGTTGGCGCAGCAACTGCAATCCGCGGGATGGGTCGTTTCCGTCCGTGCGCTGCTCAGCGACTGCAACACCGCACGCAAAGTGGCAAGCCGGCCGCGAACATGCGAGCAGCCTTGCAAGGCCTCGAGGGCCTCATTGCAGCTTGACCAGGAGGTGGTCGAGAATGACAAAGCCACGGAGGAGTTGCTCTCGATTGGTTCCTTCACCGTGCTGCAGGTGCTCTTTGCGACGCTCCTCTATTCACCGGGCGTCGCGATCCTGATCGGTGCCTTGAGCTTTGCCGATTTTGACACGTTGTTAATGGGGCCGAGGCTTTCCGAATTCATTCTCGGCGGCTGTTTTCTTTATCTGCTTGGTCTGCTCGCGCCATTCGGCATGCTGCTATGGGTCATGGTGATAAAGCTCTGCATGGGCGGTCACCTCTACAAAAACAATGTGAGCCCGGGTTTGTACCGCAAGTGGAGCAAAATGCATTTGCGCATCTGGTGCATTGGCCGGATGCAGGACACTGTTCTTCTCATGCTGCGGGTGATGTATCGCAGCGCGCCGCTCATGGCCTTCGTGCTGCGTCAGCTCGGGGGCGGCGTGGGCGCCAATCTGCAGTGTGCGCAGGATGCGCATTTCTCCGGACCGCTGGATTTGGTCTTGATCGAGAATGATGTTGCGATTCAGACTGGAGCCTACGTTCAACCCGCGACGTGGCGGGACAGGTACCTGCATGTCGGCCCCGTTCGCCTTGAGAGCGGGTGCAAGATCGGTATGCGAGCCGCTGTTGCAAACGCGGTCACGGTTGGTCGCGGGAGCTGGGTCACCCCGTTCACTCCGATTCTCTCGAACGTGGGTTCGCATGAAATGTGGGAAGGTGCTCCGGCGCGCCTGAGCGGCCGTTATATGGAGCTCAAGCGCACAAAAAGCGTTTGCCGGCACGCATCTCCGGGTTGGCTCATGGAAGCGCTCAACCTCGCGATGCAGATAGCCGTTACCCTGTTGCTGATTGTAGTACCCACGGCCGTGATCTCTTGGCTTGCAACCGGCTTGCTGCCTGCCGCGGATATTGAGCGTTCGGCCGAGCATCTTAGCCTCAATCTAATGCCTGAAATCGTCTGGCACGTGAGCCTCTACGCTTTCATCACCGCCGGGCTTACGCTTGCTGTCACTTCTGTCCTGCTCTGTCTGTTCATTCGCTGCACGGGCGCTTCGCCCGGGATTTATCCGTCGCGTGGCATGAGGGCTGCTCTCCTCATGTACAGAATGCATCTGATGAATCTCATTCAGACAGTCTGGACGTGGACCGTGACGGGACAGTACTTGCGAGCCCTCGCCGGCATGCGCTTTCCGCGTGTTGGGGGCTCGGAATGCGACCTGATGCTCAACCTGGTCCCGGAGCTTGCGACTGCCGATTCCCGCGTATTCTGGTCCAACAACTGTTTCACCAACATGCTCGATTACGGTGCCGGGCACTTGACGCTGCGCCAGCTCGACATGCCGCGCAATTTCTTCAGCGGTAACAACTGCGTCGCGGAGTATGGCCACTTTCCGTCGAATTTTATCCTCGGAACCTCCAGCCCGGGGAATGATATTCAGTTCCGGCGACAGATGAGGTCGCGGCTTGGAGAGCCTGTCGCGGTGGCGGGAAATCCGGCCGTGAGATTTAGCAGCTCCTCGGCTGCGAGGAACAACGAAAGCGATAGACCACCCGGCTTTTCCTTGTTTCTGACCCGTGTCTTTTTGTTCGACTTGTTCAGCATCAGCGTTCTGCCCATCGCCGAGGTGCTGGTGTTTACGATCATGTACCTAGCTCTTTTGTACTTGGGTGCACCACTGGTCGCCGCGGCCGTGATTGGTTTGGTTGTCACCGAGCTCAATCTGGTTCTGTTGTGCATTATGATCAAGCAGTTCCTCGTGGGCAACAAATGGGGAGCAGATGACACGGCCCCGTTCTGGTCCTGGCGGCATTTCGCATATTTCTTCGCGCAGGACTGTTTTTTCGTCTGGTGCCGCGCATCGCTTGGGTTTTTCGCAGGGACTGTCTTGTCGAATTCAATACTTCGGTCGATGGGATGCCGGATCGGACAGCGGACGATCCTGATGCAGCCGATGCAGTGCTCCGACTGGAACGCGGTGAGCTTCGGCGCGGACTGTATTTTCGACGGCGTTCTGCAGCTGCACAGCTTCGAGAATATGATCTTGAAGGTGAAGCGAACCAGCATCCACGACGGCAGCGTAGTGAGCTGCGGCGCGACCGTAATGGGCGGCGCAGTGATCGAGCCGCGCACAACGGTGTTGCCATTATCTCTGGTGCTCAAAGAGATGAATTTGGGCTCGGGCGCATACGAGGGCAGCCCCGCGGAGCGTGCGAGCGGCATGACGCCTGGAGCAGGGCATGTATGAGGCGAAGTGCTCGACCGGCGCGCCTCCACCCGTCGACAAAACTGACTGGTTGAAAACTGCGGCAATCATCTTCGTTTCGGCGGGTCATTTCGGCTTCTTCTTCGTGGAGGATGATCGCTGGTGGAGTGTTTTCGGACGTTTTGCTGCCCCCCCGTTCTTTTTCCTTATAGGTTACGCCCAGAGCAGGACCGTCCCGCTTTACTGGATATGGATCGGCGTCATTCTGACCCTGCTCGAAAGCTGGAACGCAGAGTGGACCTGGGTCGCACCGAACATTCTATTGAGCTTCGTGCTCATTCGGATTGCACGTCCCTATGTACAACAGGGCCTGGAAAAATACGGTTGGGCCGCGTTCGCTCTCCTCGTTTGCGCATTTATCGCGGCGCAGCCGATCGCGGCGAGATTGGTGGACTACGGCGCGGAGGGATGGTTGTGGGCGCTCTTCGGGTTATGCCAACGCCGGTTTGCCGACAACAAATCGCCCGCCACGGGTAGCATTGAAGCTCAAGCCCCGCCGCTAGCCGCACATGCGACCAACGTAAACTGGAGTTCTGATACGCCTCGCGGCCTGCATCGCCGCTGCGGTTGTTTTTGTCGGACAAGAACAAAAGGAATATTTATTCCCGCCGCTGCATTTGACCGTTTTCATTGTGGGGCTGAGTATTCTGTGCGTCAGCCTATGCGTATTCGAGCGCGGTCCAAGCCGGATCCAACCTGCAGAGCCCATCGCGGGGGCGTTGCGCCTCATCGGCCGGCGAACTTTTGAAATCTATGCGATCCAGCTTGCCGGCTCCGAGCTCCTCGTAAAGCTCGTGCCCGATCTCGCGTCTTGAGCCTTGCATGCCGCGCATGGTCATTCGAGATCCCGTAAAGAATTTCGAGTTCCTCTGGAAGACCTTCCACAACAGATACCCTTTTTTCGAACTGAGGAATGTGGACTGGGACAAACAGTATGAAACCCACAGACCCAAGCTTACCAAGGAGACCAACGATAGCGAGCTCTTTGATGTCTTCTGCCAAATGCTTGATCCCTTGAATGACGGGCATGTCGAGCTCAAGGCAAAAGCGAACCGCAATCGCAAGCCGAGGTACTTCACCGCGGAGAAGAAGCCCAGATTCCATCAGGAGTTCACGAAGCGAGAGATCAAGCAGCTGTTCAAAACGGCGGAAAAGACGCTTGTCCGTCACGGATTTTCCAAACTGGCGGAAACCGGCGCTTGGATGCTTCACTACTGTAGGTCGGCTGAATTTGGCTACATGCGCATTCTTGAGCTGGAAGGTATCAAAAACCGGACATTGACATCCGCCCTTGACTTGATTGCCAACGACTTCAGGCTGCTGAAAGGCATGGTCATCGACATTCGTGACAATCCCGGCGGGGAGGATGATATTGCACTCTCGATTATCAATCGTTTTTGCGACCGCAAGCGGGTTGCCTTTCGCAGGAAGACGAAAATCGGTCCGGGCAAAGACGACTTTACGCCGCTCAAGACCTGGTACATCGAGCCACAAGGTCAGATGCGATTTACCAGGCCGGTCGTGCTATTGACCTGTGATTCCGTTTTCAGCGGTGCAGAGGCGTTTGCGCTGGCGATAAGGCAGCTCCCCCATGTCACCATCATAGGGGACCACACCAATGGAATATTCTCTTATCAACTCGAGAAGAGGCTACCCAATGGATGGACTCTCTGTTTGCCGGATCAGGTTTATTTCTCAGCTGACATGGTCTGCTATGAAGGACGAGGCGTGCCACCCGACATCAATCTTCTGAACAGAAAGTCCAACATTGAAAACGGTACTGACCCCTTGATTGCCCGCGCACTCGAGATCTTTAAATCCAAAACCAGCGCGTTGAAAGGTCATTGATTTGTGCGGCGGAAGCTCCTCTGCAGCACGCGCTCCTACGCCGCGGCGGCTGCGAGTTCTTCCCGTTGCGCGGGCGTTGTCTGGCTAGGCAAACGCAGGAACACCACCGTGCCGCGCCCCAGGATGGAGCGAATGCGCATGGTGCCGTGGTGCAGTTCGGTCAACGATTTCGCGATCGCAAGTCCAAGCCCCGAGCCTTGGTGACTCTTGGTGAGCTGGCTTTCGACCTGCTCGAACGGCCGGCCAAGCCGGGTGAGCGCGTCTTTCGGGATGCCGATTCCGGTATCAGCGATGACGATGCTCACAAAGCCCTCGATCGCTCGCGCTCGAATGATGATCCGTCCCCCTTCGGAAGTGAATTTCACAGCGTTGGATAGGAGATTGAGAACAATCTGCTTGAGCAGCCGCGGATCGGCGCGCAGGCTGATGCCGCGATCGATGCGTGCGGCGAGCTCAAGTCGCTTGTCGTCCGCGCGCGCGGAGACCACGCGCATGGCATCGTTGAGGAAGGGCTCGAGCTCGATCTCTGTCGGATCGAGCCTGATCCGCCCGGCTTCGATCTTCGACATGTCAAGAATGTCATTGATGACTTCAAGCAGGTATTGGCCGCTCTGATGAATATCAGTGCAGTATTCGCGATATTTCTCCGTTCCGAGCGGGCCAAACATTCCCGACTCCATGATCTCGGAGAATCCGATAATGGCGTTGAGCGGCGTGCGCAGCTCGTGACTCATGTTTGCGAGAAATTTCGACTTTGCCTGGTTGGCATCCTCCGCCCGTGTCTTCTCCACGGCATATTTCTTGGCAAGGTCGGCGACTTCCTCGGCCTGCCGTTCAAGCTTGTGTTGCGAGTTGCGCAGATCGGCGACCGTGGCCATGAGCCGCTTCTCGCTTTCCATCAGCTTTTCTTCATGCCGCTTGATGGTCGTGATGTCCGTGCCGACCGAGACGTAGCCTCCGTCCTTGGTGCGGCGCTCGCTGATATGGAGCCATCGCCCGTCATCGAGCTGGGCCTCGAACGTGCGCGCGCCGGGGAGCTTGTCTTCGCTCGTTACCTTCGATCGCACGACCGGCTTACGGCCGGCAGCGACCACTGAACTCATAGGAGGCGCCGGCCTTGATCGCCTCATCGGGGAGGTTGTGCAGCTGCTGAAAATTCGAGTTGCATAAGACAAGGCGATTATGCGCGTCCCAAACAACGAACGCCTCCGGAATGGTCTCGATCGCATCGCGCAGGCGTAAATCCGCTTCCACGGTCTTCTCGACCAGGGTCTTCTGCTCGGTGATATCGACGGCAATACCGATCAGATGCGGACCACCCCCGCCCGATTGATGGACGAGCTCGCAGCGCGCGCGCAGCCATACCCAATTGCCGTTGGCGTGGCGCATGCGGAAGGCATGATCAATGTGCGTCGTCGTGGCGTCGGCAAGCTGGGCGGCGATCTGGTATAGATCGATATCCTCGGGATGCACGAGTGCATTCACCTCGCCGAAGCTTAACAGCGCGCTGCGCGGCCGAAGACCGAGAATCGCGAACATGGAATGCGACCAGAAGATGCGGCCGCGCGCGAGATTCCAGTCCCATAATCCGCAGCGTCCCCGGTTGAGAGCCGTGTCAATGCGCGAGCGCACGGTCTCATAGATCATGTCCGCTTCGCGCGCGCGGGTGGCTTGCCAATGGAAGGCAAAGCCCAGGATCAACACAACGAAGCCGGTCGTTGCGGAGAGCGTGACGGTCAGCGCGGTATCCGAAACCCAGGCGGCGAGCGCGTCCGAGCGGGGATGCAGGATCGCGAGCTCGCGGTTGGTCGCATAGAGTGTTCGCACGCTGCCATAGGCGAGATTGCCGTTGGCGAGCGGTATTTCCAGAACGCCCGCGGCCTTCCCGAAGGTAGTAAGCGGCTGCGCGGGGCCGAGCACGTCAATAAGTTTGCGCCCGATGAAAGCCGCCTCGAGCGGAACGGTCGCAATGGTGCTGCCGTCGCCATTGCTGGCCAGTGCGTTGCGAACAGCGGCGACGATGACGCCGTCCTCGTTTGCAATCAGGACCTGGCGTCCTGCCGAGCGCGCCCAGGCCGGGAATGCGCGCTCGAGCTCGTACTGCGTCCGGCGATCGATGCCCGAAGCGTCCGGCTTGGACGGCTCTATTCGTTCGAGGCGATCAGTGAGAAGATCGGCAGCCGCTTCGATTTGGTTCATCAGCTCGCTGATCGCCTGGCGGCGATGATCGAGCACCTGCACGCCCGCTCCCACGCAGATTGTGAGGAGGAAAGCGATGATCAGGGCAGGCACCGCGCGCCGCAAAGCAGGTTCCGCCGTGAGCAGCCGCAGATAGGCGGGCTTCGCGATCGACTGAGCCAATCCCTTGATTAAATCGGTACTGACGGACGCGCTGACAGCTTCCGCGCGCGCCATGCCTGGCCTCCGTTCGGATTCCTTTTCACGTCCTCGGAAGGATGTGCCGCATCTCTCCGAATCAGCTTGGATTGGAATTGAAAGATGGCAATTTGTCGAGAGTGTTTGTTAACGAATTTGAAAGATTTTTGAATCCCGCTTTCCCCTTGCGCGCGCGGGATTTTTCGCTCGACGGCCGCCCAACGTGGGGGCGGCGAGTGGCATCCTACATTGGCGTTGGCCGGGAGCAGGCCATCAATTCGGCACAAAGATTACCGGCGTGCTCAGTGGCAGACCAGGACCGGAATTTTGGTGTGGGTAAGAACCTTATTGGTCACGCTGCCTAGGACGACGGCTGCAATGCCGCTCCTGCCGTGAGACGCCATGACGATGAGATCGCATCCTCTCTGCTCGGCGGCCTGGATAATCGCTTGATGCGGATGATCCTGCAGAAGCTGCGCGGTTTCGCACTCGACGCCCGCCGCGCGCGCGGCTTGCGCCACTGTGCTCAGTATCTTGCCGGCATGCGCTTTGGCGCGCTCGGTATATTCTGTGAAGGCGCCCGCCATCTGGTAATCCCTCGATGAGGGAAGGCCATAGACATCAAACGAGGACTCGACCGTCACAGCCGTGACCTTTGCGCCGAGCGCTTTGGCAAGCTCCAGTCCATGCTGCACGGCCCTTTGGGAGAGCTCCGATCCGTCGGTCGAGATCAAGATATGGCGGTACATCTCTTCCTCCCACGCGTAAAGACGTATGCTGTGATCGCGCCCTGGCGGGCTTTGCATTAAACTGACGCAGCAATTGGCCGAGATCAAGCGATCAAGCACAGGAAGAGACCACATGCCGCAAGAACCGACCCAGGTCCTCGCCACCTTTGCAGCCTCATTGAGCTACGAAACCATCCCGGAAAGGGTGAGAGAATACTGCAAGGACATCCTGCTCGATACCCTCGCCTGCGCGCTGGCGGGACATCAGGGCGAGGAAACCGCGCAGATTGCGGCACTTGGCGCCCAATTGGCGCAGAGTCATGAAAGTACGGTGATCGGGGGCGAGCGCCTCTCCCTCGGCGGGGCGGTCTTGCTCAATAGTTATCTCATCACCGCCGTGACCATGTGCGACGCACACCGTCCCACGCTCACTCACGTCACACCCGAAGTGGTTCCCCCAGCGCTCGCCATTGCCGAGCGCGACTCGCTTGCGGGTCGCGATCTGCTGGTGGCGCTCGCCGCCGGGTTCGAAATCACCACCCGGGTTGGGCTGGGGAGTGACTATCCCGCCTTTCGCGCCCGCGGCTGGCATGGACCCGGTGTGTTCGGGCCGTTCGGCAGCGCCGCAGCGGTAGGCCGGCTCCTGCGAGTTGATGCGCAAACCATGGCACGGGCCTTCGGGCTCGCAGGCAGTCAGGCGGCCGGCACGTTTGCAGCCTGGGGCACCCCGACCGTTAAATTTCATCAGTGCCGTGGTGCGTTCTCCGGCGTCCTGGCGGCCCTTCTCGCCCAGCAGGAATTTTCAGCCACGCCGGAATTTCTCACCGCTTCCGACGGGGGCCTTTATCACACCTATTCCAATGGCGGACGGCCACAAGATGCAATTGCCGGTCTCGGGGAACGCTGGGAGCTCGAGCAGATTGCGCTGCGTCCATGGCCCTCCGCATCCTCGATCCAGGGCATGATCACGGCGTTGTTCGACATCGTCGAGCAAAATAGGATCGATCCCGTTGACGTTAGGAAGGTAGACATCGCGCTCAGCCCGTCGGTTTTCGATCTGCACGGGGGCTTTGCACGCTACAAGGCAAAATTCGAAGCGCTCCTTTCAGCCCATTATGTCGCGAGCATCGTTCTGCACGACCGCGCATTGACGCTCGCGCAATTTGAGCCCGCGCGCTACGACCATCCGAAGCTGCGCAAATTTGTCGAGCGCATTGAGGTCAGCCCGGATCCCGCGTTGTCGGGCGTGCAGGCTCGTGTTAATGTTGAAATGACAGACGGGACGACTTTATCGGCGCGATGCGATCATCCCCGAGGGTCGCCGGAAAACCGCCTGTCTCGTTCGCAGATCGAGAACAAGTTTCGCACTTATGCCGCGGGGCGCTTGTCCCGTGCACGCATCGACGAAGTTGTGACCGCTGTGTTCCAGCTGGAGCAACTGGCTTCGGTTCGTTTGCTGATGGATTGCCTGCGCCAAAGCGCTGGAACGACAGAACGAGCATCGGTCGCGGCGGAGTGAAGCCCAGGCTGAAGTCACCAGGAACGGCGCTTTGGACCTATCCGCTCGCTCATGCGGCCACGCCCTTGCAGATTTATTGCAGCGGCCGGGTAATAGACAATCCGATGAAAGGCTTTCTCAGGGTTTTCAGATTGCGTTTGCCCGGCTCGGTCCTGGGAAGGCCTGAATAGTCCTCACACTCATCGTCATCTGTACATTCGTTGCGCCGCAACGGATTGGAGGCACGAACGCTTTTCTCGGTTTGGATACCGAGGCGGCTGTCCCCGAGCAGAAAATGGTTGGGCGCATCGGTCGACAAGGTCCGGGCATTTTTAGGGGCAAGGCGCTCGCCGGTATCCTTGTTGAGTTCGGAAGTGAAATCAGCCCAAAGGGGAGAGGGGGACTGCAAATTGAGCCCGTTCACCGTGCTCCCATCAGAGCCCATCGCACCGGACGAACTCGCATTGAGATCGCTTCGGCCGAGATACCCGGAAGCACCATCGAGCGTATAGGGCCAGAACAAAAGCTCTTGCGCTCGTGGCGCCGCTGTGGCCGCGGCTGCGAAGACGATGGTCAGGACAAGAAGCCTCAGCTTGTCGAGCAATCCGGTCATGGGCCCCCACCGACCAGGCGCAACAATTGGAATACTGTATTATGTTGCGCAGCGCCTCTCAGCAACAAGACGGCTGGTTAATTCCCGTGGAGAACGACTCTTTGCGTTGAATGATCCGGAGTGTTGCCGCAAAGCATCGCACAAATCAGGAGCCTCTGATTTCGTGGGTAAATTCGCCTTAGTCTGTAGAAATGCAATCCTGACGGGAAATGATGGGTTCGAATCCGGTGCTGCTCAACTCCAGCATGCATTCCCCGGTCCGTTCCGCGTCACCTGTCATTCATGCGTGACACATCGCAAAGTGCAGCTGGCGGGTTCAGAATATTGAGTCGCTTCCCGTCTACGGCTCAATCAGCTCGGCGATCGCCTTGCCCATATCCGTGGTCGAGGCCTGACCGCCCAGGTCGGCAGTGCGCGGACCCTCGATCAGCACCTGCTCGATCGCGCGCACAATGACATCGTGTGCGTCGCGATGCCCCAGGAAATCGAGCAACAGCGCGCCTGACCAGATCATGGCGACAGGATTGGCGATGTTCTTGCCGTAAATGTCGGGTGCCGAGCCGTGCACCGGCTCGAACAAGGATGGAAACCGGCGCTCGGGGTTGAGGTTGGCAGAGGGCGCTAGCCCAATCGTGCCGGTGCACGCAGGCCCGAGGTCGGAGAGAATGTCCCCGAACAGGTTGCTTGCCACCACGACGTCGAAGCGCGTTGGCTGGAGGACGAAGCGTGCCGAGAGGATGTCGATGTGCTGCTTGTCTACCGTGACCTGCGGATACTGCTTGTGCATTGCATCGGCGCGCGAATCCCACCACGGCATGCTGATCGCAATGCCGTTGCTTTTGGTCGCGACGGTGAGCTGCTTGCGCGGGCGCGACTGTGCCAGCTCGAAGGCGTAGCGCAGTACCCGGTCGGTGCCGTGGCGCGTGAACACGGCTTCCTGGATCACGACTTCACGCTCGGTGCCCTCGAAGATTCGACCGCCGAGGCTCGTGTATTCGCCCTCCGTGTTCTCGCGCACGACGTAGAAGTCGATATCGCCCGCCTTGCGGCCGGCGAGCGGACAGGGCACCCCCTCGAATAGACGCACCGGGCGCAGATTGATGTACTGGTCGAACTCGCGCCGGAATCTCAACAGCGAGCCCCACAGCGAGATGTGGTCGGGAACCGTCGCCGGCCAGCCGACTGCGCCGAAGTAGATCGCGTCCATGCCGTCGACCCGGGACTTCCAGTCTTCGGGCATCATCGCGCCGGTTCTGGCATAGTAGTCGCAGCTCGCCCATTCGATGTGGGTGAAGTCGAGCCCGAGGCGGAAACGGCGCGATGCCGCCTCCAACGCCCGCAGTCCTTCAGGCATGACCTCCTTGCCGATGCCGTCCCCGGGAATGGCGGCGATCTTCAATCTGTTGGTCACGGTCGGCTTCTCCGTTCAAATTGTCCCCGGTGCCCTGAAATCAAGAGTACCACGATAGTGTTTCCAAGGTTCGCATCTTCCCAGGACCGACCGTAGCGAGGGAGCCGGGAAGCCGCGACGTCATTCCGGGGGCAGGCAGAGCAGACAAGGTGCGAGCGATTGTGCTAAAATGGGTGATGACGCGTGGGTGGAGGCAGCTGTGACGCTCATTGTCTACTACGTTATCTTCATGATCATCGGTGACTTTGCGGCTTACTTTATCGAACTCGCCGTCGAGTGGGAGTGGGGCTCGCACGCCAGCCTGATCGTGTTTCTCGCGCTGTATTTCTTCTTCCTCTGGGTGGCTTGGCTCATTTCGGTATGGCTCACCAAGCCGGGGACACCTGCCGACAGCCAATCCTCGGCCTAGCGAGAATAGGCACAAGGACACGCCGTCAAAGGCGCGGTCCGCAAAAACATTGCAAGGGAAGGAGCGACTGATGAGGGCGAAAAGAAGCTCGTTCTTGGTTGTTGCAGCAATCGCTATTGCATCCGGCGTAGCAGGCAATCCAACGGTACTCAAAGCGCAACAGAGCACCCCGGCAGTCGCTATCGACAATAACGACATCGGCGGTGTTGTAACCGGGCCGAGCGGCCCGGAAGCCGCAGTGTGGGTGATCGCGGAAACAACGGACCTGCCGGCCAAGTTCGCGAAGATGGTCGTCACTGATGATCAAGGCCGCTACGTCATTCCCGATCTGCCACAGGCCAAATACAAGGTGTGGGTGCGCGGTTACGGGCTCGTTGACTCACCGAAAGTCGACGGCGAACCGGGCAAGCTCGTCAACCTCACCGCTGTGGCGGCGCCCGATGAAAAAGCGGCCGCGCAGTACTATCCGGCGATCTACTGGTATTCCATGCTGAAAATTCCGCCCGCGAGCGATTTTGGCGGGAGCACGGATATTCCGAAAAACATCACACGGGAGAACTGGCTTCGCCAGATGAACAATGTGGATTGCATCGGCTGCCACCAACTCGGCCAGCTTTCCACGCGCACGATCCCCGCCGCGTTTGGTGAATTCAAATCCGGAGCGGAGGCATGGATGCGGCGCATCCAGTCCGGCCAGGCGGGCGAGCAGATGACCAACCGCATCGCCGGACAGTTCGCTGGCGTGCCGTTTCGGTATTTCGGCGACTGGACCGACCGGATCGCCAAAGGCGAATTGCCGAAGCACAAGCCGCCGCGCCCGCAGGGCGTCGAGCGCAACGTGGTGATCAGCTCGTGGGAGTGGCACACGGAAAAGCAATACCTGCATGACCTGATCGCGTCGGATCGCCGCAATCCCACGGTCAACGCCTACGGGCCGCTTTACGGCTCGCCGGAATACTCGACCGACAACCTGCCGATCCTCGATCCGAAGACAAACAAAGTCACCTTCTTCAGGATGCCGGTGCAGGATCCGGAGATGCCTGAATCGCTCGGGCCAGGCCATGCCGCCGCCATCAAGCCGCTGGCGGCTTCGGCCTATTGGGGGGACGAGAAGATCTGGGACACCCGCGCCAACAATCACAATTCCATGTTCGACGAGAAGGGCCGGCTATGGCTCGCCGCGAGCGTGCGCGGCCTGGATAACCCCGCCTTCTGCAAGAAGGGCTCCGAGCATCCCTCGGCCAAGATCTTTCCGCTCGACCGCTCGGCGCGGCAGGTCGCGATACTCGACCCCAAGACGATGAATTACACCTTCATTGATACCTGCTTCGCGACGCATCACCTCCAATTCGGCTATGACGCCAACAACACGCTCTGGTTCAGCGGCACCGGGCCAGTCGCGGCGTGGCTCAATACCAAGATGTTCGATGAGACGCACGATGTGGCGAAGTCGCAGGGCTGGTCGCCCTTTATTTTGGATACGAACGGCAACGGCAAGCGCGACGATTACGTCGAGCCCGACCAGCCGCTCGACGCAAGCAAGGACAAGCGCATTGTGCCGGGCTCGGGGCCTTATGCCGTGATGCCGAACCCTGTGGATGGCTCGATCTGGTACGCCGTCGGCGTCTTTGCGGGGACGCCGGGCTTTCTGCGTTATGACCCCGCGACCGGCTTGTCGGAAATCTACAATATTCCAAAACCCGGTTTCGGGATCCGCGGCGGCGACATCGACAAGGACGGCGTCGTGTGGGGTTCCGGATCGAGCGGTCATCTCATGAGCTTCGACCGGCGCAAGTGCAAAGGTCCGCTCAACGGTTCCAAAGCGACCGGCGATCACTGCCCGGAGGGCTGGACTTTCTACAAGTATCCCGGTCCGGGCTTTGAAGGCCTTGAGAACACCAGCGCTGAGGCGAGCTATTACACCTGGGTCGATCAGCACAACACGTTGGGGCTCGGCGAGAACATTCCGATTTCGACAGCGAACCTCAACGACGGTTTTGTCGCGCTCAAGGACGGACAGATGGTCATGTTGCGCATCCCGTATCCGATGGGCTTCTATGCCAAGGGATTTGACGGGCGTATCGATGATCCGAGTGCCGGCTGGAAGGGCCGGGGCTTGTGGAGCACGAGTGGTGATCGCACGCCGTGGCTGATGGAAGGCGGCAAAGGCAGCAAGCCTCGCGCTGTGCACATCCAGCTTCGACCCGATCCCCTCGCGCATTGAGCCTTGGTTTACCTCTTCCCCGGAGGGGAGAGGTTGGAATGTGCGCGTCTCGCGCGCATATTGCGGGTGAGGGGACTACAATCCCGAGGCGGGTCCCCCGCCTAATCTCTTCGAGACAAGCCCATCGAGACGACGTGAGGCAGGCAAATGCGCGGTAGAATGAGAAATTGCATCGTCGCCCTGTTCGCCTCGCTGTGCGTTCTGTGCTCCACGCCGCCGAGCAAGGCGGCATCCGGTCCCGAGATCGACGCGAGCGTGCGGGCAACGCTCGATCAGTTCTTCCATGAGATCTGGTCATCGCGCGATCTGGCGAACAAAGCGGTTGCCATTCTGATCTTCCCGACGGTCGTCAAAGCAGGGTTTGGCATCGGCGGCGAATATGGCGAAGGCGCCCTGCACATCCGCGGCCGCACCGCGGGCTATTACAACATCATTTCCGGTTCGATCGGTTTTCAGTTCGGCGCGCAGGCGCGCTCTGTCATCATCATGTTCATGACCGAGGAGGCGCTGGCGAGTTTTCAGCGCACGGATGGCTGGAAGATCGGGGTGGACGGATCGGTGACGATCATCGCGGTCGGAGCAGGCGGTGCCATCGATACCAACAGCATCCGCAGCCCCGTGATCGGTTTCATCTTCGATCAGAAGGGGCTGATGTACAACCTGACCCTCGAAGGCTCCAAAATCACGCGCATCCATCGCTGAGCGAGTGAGGGCGGCTGCTCGCGGACGATATTTGTAGTTGAGTCTCCATCATGTCATCGCGGCCAGGCCCAAATCGCGAGGCGCGTTTCAGATCTGCATCAGTGCCAGCGCCGTGCGGGCGTAAATCTTGGCGCAATCGACAACGTCCTGCTCGTTAGCGTAATCGTCGATGCCGGCCGAGAGCGTGGGCTGGGGTCCATAGCAGACGGCGGGCACTCCAAGCTCGCGCCACCGTCTCGCATCACTGCCGGGGAGCCGCACGACGAATTGTGGCTTTTCACCGCGGACAACCTGCGCCGCAGTGCCGAGTGCCGCCACGAGTGGATTGTCGAGCGCGGTCCAATTGGCGTCCCATGCCTTGACCGCCTCGAGTTCAATATCGTCTGCGGCTTGTTTCCGGATCATCTGCTCGCATTCCTGCGCGGTGATCCCTGGGGGGAGCCGGATGTCGACCTCCGCGCGCGCGCGCGTTGCCACCTGGCTGCGCACCGTGCCGGCCGCAATCCTCCCGGCATTGAGTGAAAGGCGCAGCCCGAGATTGCCTTCTCCGCCGCTCACACCAGCAAGCTCGCGCGGCAATGTCGCGAATGTCTCGTTCAGGGCATCCATACGCGAGAGGAATGATGCGAGCTTCACGACGGCGGTCTTGCCTCGCAGCGCGCGCGAGGCATGGCCCCCGGAGGAGCGCGCCTCGATGTCCAGCCACAGCAATCCTTTCTCGGCAACCGCGAGCCCCATGAAACCCGGGCCTTCACCACTGACGAGATAATCGCCGGCAAGATCGGGGCGCTTGCGCAACAGAAAAACCGTGCCGCGTTCACCGAACATCACTTCGTCGGACACGGCGGTCATGCTGAGGCGCCCGTTCCAGGCGTGCCGGTGCCGGTGAAGCGCCGCGCTTGCGACGCACATGGCGGCAAGCGCGCCCTTCATGTTCCCCATGCCCAGCCCGTAAAGACGTCCGTCCCGGCGCGTCACGCGCAGCGCCGGAACGGTCCAGGCGCTCTCGTCGCCCGCTTCCATGGTGTCCATGTGGGCGTTGAAGACGACGTGGCGCCCGCCACCCGCGCCCGCAATCTGCGCGACCACATTGGGCGCCTCGTCGTCCAGTCTGACGATCTCGTTCGCGATATCTTTGGTGGCAAAGTAGGTGCGCACCACTTCGGCTGCTTCGGCCGTGCGTCCGGGCGGGTTGACACTCTCGGCCTCAACCAGATCTGCGCATAACCGGACCAACTCCTCGCGCGCAGCATCGATGTCCCTGCAAACCATATCGGAAGGATTGCTGCTCATGCCGCGCCCCGCGCCAGGATCACGTCAGCCGGCCCACGGCCCACAATGGCGCGGTAGGTCTCTGGGTCGGTTGCACCTTCTGTCCCGAATACCAGGACGCGGCTGTCGTGCGAGAGACCCAGGCTCCCGCGCGCCGTCGTGTCAGCGCAGGCCATCAACAGCGCCGCAAGACCGCCCACGGCTGATTCACCCGCGACGATCGGATCATCACCGCTGCGGCCCGCCGCCAGAAGCCCCATGCAATCGGCTGCCGCCTCATCGTCGATGGTCGCAAACGCGTCAGCGCCCGTTTCAAGAATTTGCCAGGCGAGCGGTGAAACTTCGCCGCAGGCAAGCCCGCCCATGATGGTGTCGAGCGCGCCTTGCGCCGGTGTCGGGCGTCCCGCCCTGGCGCTGCGAAAGAAGCAATCAGCCTTCTCCGGCTCGACCACGACCAGCCGCGGCCGGGCCGTCCCGTACCTTTCCCACAGATAGGCACACACCGCAGCCGCGAGGCCTCCGACTCCCGCCTGCACAAAAACGTGCGAGGGCAGGGCGGGGCATTGCGATGCCGCCTCGTCAATCAAGAGCGTATAGCCCTGCATGACATTGCGCGGCACATCCAGGCCGCCGCCTTCACTTGAAGTGTCGGGCACAACCTGCCACCCATGCTTTGCTGCATCGGATGCCGCCTTGCGCACCGCATCATCGAACGTTCCGGGAATGCGCTTGACTTGCGCGCCATGGGCTTCGATGGCGCGAATGCGGCCTTCGCTCACGCTGTCGGGCAGGTAGATCACGCATCGGCAGCCAAACATCCGCGCCCCCCAGGCAACGGAGCGCCCATGATTGCCGTCCGTTGCCGCGGTGACGGTCACGCTGGATGCGTGGTGGGCATAGCGCGGGGATGCAATGTCGGATGCAGAGGCCTGCACGCCCGCATGTTCGAAGATATGGCGCTGCAACACGCGCAGCACTGCGTAGGCGCCACCCAGCGCCTTGAAGCTGCCGACGCCGAAGCGGCCGCTTTCGTCCTTGTAGAGAATCTCAGCAATGCGCGCGGTGGATGCGAGCTTCGAGAGCCGGCGCAGCGGCGTTGGATGATACCCCGGCCATGACGTGATCTCGCGCTTTGCCTGCTCGAAGGCAGAAAGATTGAGAACCTCGCCGCGCCCATTGGAGGAATAAGCTTCTGCACGAGCGACGCGCGGATTGGCAAATACCCGCAAACCGGTGGAACGAAGCAGCATCAACTGTCACAGAACGGCAAGCGCGGCGTTGCGCACATCCGTGATCAGCATGTACGAGGGCGCATGCGTGATGCAGAGCGGCGGCCGGGCATTGTTCACCGCGAGTTGCGGGGTGAGACCGCAGGCCCAGAACACCGGAAGCTCGTCGTCGGCGACCTCGCCATCTCCGACATTGTGGTAGCGCTTGCTCAGATCGACCCCGATCTGACCCGGATCGCCGATGTGGACCGGTGCGCCGTGCACATTCGGAAAGCGCGAGGTGACCTGGACCGCGCGGATGGCGTCGGCGGGCTTGAATGCGCGCATGGTGACGACCAGCGGCCCTTGAAAGCGACCGGCCGGAACCGTTGCAATGTCCGTTACATACACTCCGGCAACATTGCCGCGTTCGAGAAACCTCAGTCGCAAGCCGGCCTGCTGCAGCGCTTCTTCGAAGGAGAACGAGCAGCCGAGCGCGAAGGTGACCAGATCGTCGTCCCAGATTGAACTGATATCGGAGAGTTCTTGAACGAGTTCACCGTCACGAAAGACGTGATAGCGCACGATATCCGTGCGGATATCGAGATCCTCAGCGAGAGCAGGCAGTCTTGGATCGCCAGGATAGGAGCGCGCGAGCAAAGGGCACGGCTTTGGGTTGCGCTGGCAATAAAGCAGGAAGTCTTCCGCGTATGCGCGCGGAAGAATGCAGACATTGGCCTGCACGTAGCCTCCCGCGATCCCCGCGGTGTAGCCGGCATAGGCGCCGGACCGGATGGCGCTGCGCGCCGCGTGCGGATCGCCGCGGTCCCAGCCGCCGGTCTGCGGAGGCAATTGCAATTCCACGCTGGACATCATCCCGGTAATACTTCCATCCTTGGGCATGCGACGCTTTGCACATGGTGCATGCATCGCGTTGCCTATATCCGTCAACACCCCCACCCTTACCCTCACCCGCTCGCGGGGGAGGGAAGGGTGGGGGAGCCCGGCAAGGGTCAGCAGCAGGGTTTTCATGAGCAGGTTCGGTTTGCGCGCAATAGTCCTGTGGACGTTGACGTTCCTCGGCGTCACGGTTGTGAGTTGGAGTGCATTCGCGCTGGAGGACGTCACCCTCATCACGGATTTCGGCTTCAACGGCCGCCACGCCTATTTTTTCGTAGCGATCGAGAAGGGCTACTACAGGGATGTGGGCCTGGAGGTGAAGGTCGTCCGGGGGCAGGGCTCGGTCGATGCAATTCGGCAGGTGGGCGCCAATAATGCAATCGTCGGGTTTGCGGATGCGGGCTCATTGGTGCTCGCGCGCGGCAACGACCAGATCCCGGTCAAGCTCGCCGCCATCGTCTACGCGCGGCCGCCCCAGGCGATTTTCTGCCGCGAGGATTCAGGGCTCAAGCAACCCAAGGACCTCGAAGGTGTCTCCATCGCCAATCCCGCGGGTGGCGCGACCGTCGACATGTTTCCCGTCTACGCCAAGGCCGCAGGCTTCGATGCTGCCAAGGTGAAATGGGTGATTGCCGGCAGCGATGCGCTGCCGGGACTGCTCGCCAGCAATCGCGTGCCTTGCGTCGGGCAGTTTACCGTGGGCGAACCGCTGTTGCGCATGCAGGTTGCGCCAGCCAGGCTCGTGCGCTTCGCCTTCGCGGATGCCGGCGTGAGCTTCTACGGCAATGGCATCATCGCGACCGACACGACCATCGCGACCAAGCCCGATCTGATCCGCCGCTTCGTGGCCGCGACCATCCGCGGAATGAAGGACGCATTCGCCGATCCGGGGGAGGCTGGTCGCATCATCAACAAATATCACCCGACCATCGATGTTGCGGTCGGAAAGGGTGAAACCGAAGCAGTGGCAGAGCTGGCGCAGGTCAAGGACCAGCCGCTCGGCATGATCGATCCCGCGCGCATCGATGAAACCATCAACGTCGTCAATAGCGTCTTCAAGCTCAAGATGCCGGTGACCAGAAACGACATCTATGCGCCCGGATTCGTAAGCCCGTAAAGGCTCACCTGCTGCTGGTAATTCCAGTGGCGCTCGCCTAAAATCCCATTCACTATCGCTGCGGGAGAGATCGGTACGAGACCGACGCCGAAGGAGCAACCGCCCCGGAAACTCTCAGGCACACGGACCAGGCGATAGAGCAAGCAACTCTGGAAAGTGGCGCATCACGCGCCCGCCGAAGGGATAACACTCTCAGGCAAACAGACAGAGGGGGCACCTGACAGGATCGGCCGGCCCGGCCGCTCACGAAGGTGCCCATGTCAGAAGACCAAGGACAGAGGACAGGCGACGGATCCGGGACTGGACTTGATCCGTCCTCTGCCGTTCGACCGCCGTCGTCCGTGCCATTGAAGCGGACCCCGCTGCATGATCAGCATGTGGAGCTCGGGGCCCGCTTCGCGCCGTTCGCCGGCTATGAGATGCCGATCAATTACAGGGACGGTGTTCTCAAAGAGCACCTGCACGTCCGTGCAGCGGCCGGGCTGTTCGACGTCTCGCATATGGGCCAGCTTGTCGTGCGTCCCGCCGTGCAGCAGATGCAGCAGGCGGCGCGCGCGCTCGAGGCTCTCGTGCCCGTCGATATCTTGGATCTGCCACGAGGGCGTCAGCGCTATGCCCTGTTCACCAATTCCACCGGTGGCGTTATCGACGACCTGATGATCGCCAATCTTGGCGATCGTTTCATGCTGGTCGTGAATGCGAGCCGCAAGGAGGAAGACGAAGCACATCTGCGTTCTGCGCTTACTGCCGGCAGCGTAGAGCATTTGCATGGCCGCGCGCTGCTCGCGTTGCAGGGACCGAGGGCAGAAGCGGTCCTGGCGCGTTTTGCCTCCGAGGTCACGTCCATGGATTTCATGGACGTGCGCCTCGTCTCAATCCTGGGAGAACGGTGCGTGGTCTCCCGCTCGGGCTACACCGGAGAGGACGGTTTTGAGATCAGTATCTCCGCGGGAAATGCGCAGACGCTTGCCCGTAGGCTGCTCGATCATCCGGACGTGGCTCCGATCGGGCTAGGTGCCCGCGACAGCCTGCGGCTGGAAGCGGGCCTCTGTCTCTACGGCTGTGACCTCGATACCAGCACCACGCCGGTCGAAGCAGCGCTGGAATGGGCAATCCAGAAAAGCCGGCGCAAGGGCGGCGCGCGCGAAGGCTGCTTTCCCGGCGCGGACGTCATCTTGCGGCAACTTACATCGGGCACGCAACGCCGGCGCGTTGGCCTGCGATCAAAGGAGCGCACGCCGGTGCGCGCCGGAAGTCAGCTTTATCAGGACGAGCAGTCGAAGGCTTCGGCCGGTGCTGTCACGTCTGGCGGCTTTGGTCCGAGCGTGAATGCGCCGGTGGCGATGGGCTACGTCGCCAGCGCCGCATCAAAGCCGGGCACGACGCTGTTCGCGGAGGTGCGGGGCAGGCGCGTACCCGTTGAGATCAGCACGCTCCCCTTCGTGCCTTTGAATTACAAGCGCCGCAAATAATCATCGCCGGAGCGAAAATCCCATGCTCAAATTTACCAAGGATCACGAATGGCTGCGGGTCGACGGCGACGTTGCTACCGTTGGAATTACGCAATACGCGCAGGAGCAGCTGGGAGACCTCGTCTTCGTAGAGTTGCCGGCGCTGGGCAGACAACTCGAAACGGGAGCCGCTGCAGCCGTGGTCGAGTTCGGTCAAGGCGGCATCGGACGTGTATGCGCCGATCAGCGGTGAGGTGACGCAAGTCAATGAGAGCGCGGTGAGTGAGCCTGGACTCGTCAATTCCGATCCAATGGGAAATGGCTGGCTGTTCAAGATGAAGATTGCCGATCCCGCCCAGGTTGAAGGGCTCATGGACGAGGGCGCCTATCAGGCGCTGATCGGATAGGACGTTCATGAAAACGCCTGCTGAAAACGATTTTGCAGCCCGCCACATCGGCCCGTCGACCGCCGACGTGAAGAAGATGCTGGATGTAATTGGTGCTGCCAGCCTCGATGAATTGATCGATCAGACCATCCCGGGCTCAATTCGACAAACCACGCCGCTTGATCTCGGCCCGGCACTCTCGGAGACGCAGGTGCTCAACAGGGTCCGCGCGGTGGCGGCAAAAAACAAGGTTCTCACCTCGCTCATAGGACAAGGCTATTACGGCACCATCCTGCCACCCGTGATCCAGCGAAACATCCTGGAAAGTCCGGCCTGGTACACCGCCTATACCCCTTACCAGTCGGAGATCAGCCAGGGGCGTCTGGAGGCCTTGCTCAACTTCCAGACCATGATTGCCGATCTCACCGGGCTCGAAATTGCGAACGCCTCGCTGCTCGATGAAGCAACCGCTGCCGCGGAGGCCATGGCCATGGCCCGCCGCATCACCCGATCGGAACGACTGACATTTTTCGTTGATCGCGACTGTCATCCCCAAACCATCGCGGTGGTGCAAACGCGGGCGGCGCCGCTGGGATGGCAGATCATCATCGGTGACCCGCTGGGATCCGATCTCGATCCGGGCGGCGTATTTGGTGCGCTCTTTCAGTATCCCGGCTGCTCCGGCGTGATCCGCGATTTTCGTCCGGCGATCGAGCGCCTCCACGCCACGGGCGCGATCGCCGCAATTGCAGCAGACCCACTCGCGCTCGCATTGCTCACGCCCCCGGGTGAGCTCGGCGCCGACATTGCCATCGGCTCAACGCAACAATTCGGCGTGCCGATGGGCTTTGGCGGCCCCCATGCCGCCTATATTGCGTGCACGCAGGCACACCAGCGTGCGCTGCCCGGCCGGCTTGTCGGCGTGTCCATCGATCGTCGCGGCCGGGTCGCGTATCGATTGGCGCTGCAAACGCGCGAACAGCACATCCGCCGCGAGAAGGCGACTTCAAACATTTGCACCGCCCAGGTCCTATTGGCGGTGATCGCGTCCATGTACGCGGTCTACCATGGCCCCGAAGGCCTTAGAAACATCGCACGCAATGTGCACCACCGCGCAGCGACGCTGGCGGCCGGACTAAGAGCGCACGGATGGACCGTTCTCAACGAGAACTTCTTCGATACCATAAGTGTCGATGTCGGCGACCGTCAGGCCGGCATTTTGCAAAGCGCGGTCGAGAACGGAATCAATCTTCGCCGCATGGTCCAGGAGAATGGGGCGCCCCTCATTGCAATAAGCTGTGACGAGACGACGACGCCGGAAATCATTGAGGCGGTCTGGCGCTCGTTTGGAGGCATGAAACGAGCGGCGGATCAGTTGTCTTTTGAACGGGTTTCAAAGGACACAACGGATGCGTTTCCCGCGCGGCTGCGCAGGAAAAGCCGATTTCTCACGCATCCCGTCTTCAACCGGTACCATTGCGAAACGGAGATGCTGCGGTACATGCGCCGTCTGGCCGATCGCGATCTTGCGCTCGATCGCAGCATGATCCCGCTCGGCTCCTGCACCATGAAGCTCAATGCCACGACCGAGATAGTTCCGCTCACCTGGCGGGAGTTCTCGGATATCCACCCGTTTGCACCCGCCGACCAGGTCGCAGGCTACACCGAAATGCTCAACGAACTTGCAGCCAAGCTCTGCGCCATCACCGGCTTTGACGCCGTCTCGCTGCAACCCAATTCCGGCGCGCAAGGAGAATATGCCGGCCTCCTCGCCATTCGCGCCTATCACCGCAGCAAAGGGCAAAGCCACCGCAACATCTGTCTCATCCCGTCTTCCGCCCATGGCACGAACCCTGCCTCCGCCCATATGGCCGGAATGGACGTGGTTGTCGTCGCCTGCGATGCGGACGGAAACGTCGATCTCGCCGATCTGCGCGGCAAGGCGCAAAGGTATGCCCGCGAGCTTGCCGCGATTATGGTCACCTATCCCTCGACCAGTGGCGTGTTCGAGGAGCACATCCGCTCGATCTGCGAGACCGTGCACGCGTTCGGCGGGCAGGTTTATCTCGACGGTGCCAACCTCAATGCTCAGGTCGGGCTCGCGCGCCCGGGCGACTATGGCGCCGACGTCAGCCACCTCAATCTGCACAAGACGTTTTGCATCCCGCACGGTGGTGGCGGGCCGGGAATGGGCCCGATTGCCGTTAAAGCGCATCTTGCGCCGTTTTTGCCTGGCGACCCGCAACAGCCGTCCAAGTCTTCGCACGCCGGCGCCGTGGCGGCGGCGCCGTTTGGCTCCGCCTCCATTCTCTCGATCTCATGGATTTACATCATGCTGATGGGTGCGGACGGCCTCACTGCTGCGACCAAGGCCGCCATCCTCAATGCGAACTACATTGCTGCGCGCCTGAAAGATCGATATCCGCTGCTGTTCAAGGGCCGCAATGGGCGGGTCGCCCACGAATGCATTCTCGATACGCGCCCGTTCAAGGAGAGTGCCGGAGTCTCGGTTGAAGATATTGCCAAGCGGCTCATCGATTACGGGTTTCACGCTCCGACCATGAGCTTTCCCGTTCCCGGCACGTTGATGGTGGAGCCGACGGAATCGGAATCGAAAGCGGAGCTCGACCGTTTCTGCGCGGCCATGATCGCCATACGCGGTGAGATTCGATCAATCGAGCAGGGGCGTTTGCCGCGTGAGAACAATCCGCTCAAGAATGCACCGCACACGGCGTTGGATGTCGCCGATGAAGAGTGGCAGCGTCCCTACAGCCGCGCTCAGGCCTGCTTTCCCCTGGAAAGGCTGCACAACGACAAATATTGGTCTCCCGTTAATCGAGTGGACAATGTTTACGGAGACCGCAACGTCATCTGCTCGTGTCCGCCGATGGCGGAATTGGAAGACGCTCATTGCGTCGAAACAGACGATATCAAAGTGACGGCTTGACCGGGTAGATTGGATCGAGCTTACGAGACCCAATGCTCCAGCCGCGCAATGTCGGGTCTCGTAAAAACCCGACCCAATCAACTGTTTCAGCTTGGCAGCAGAACGTAAACCGCCGCCGCGGAAAATCCTAACAATGCCATCCCGAGCAGCATTGTAGCTGCACGGCGCGCCGAAACCGCGCCGCCAAAGCCAAGCGCATAGGCGGCCTTGGCGATATTGTTGGCCGATGCGGCAATCAGAATGGCCGCCGCCAGCACCGTGAGGGACAGACCGACAACGCCTCCTTGTGCGACATTGATTACAAACGGGTCGATGTCGGTCACTCCGACGAGACCTGCGAGCACCAGCACGCCCGTCTGACCAAACGCATTTCGGATCCATTCCGTAAGCAGCGATACAATGACGAAAATAACCGCGAACGTGATGGCAGCCGGTATCTGCAGCGGATTGGTGACAGGGATCTGCATATCCTTCCCGGCAGACGGCTCTACCCTTCGCCATTCGTAGAATGCAAGTGCCGCGGCAATGATGAACAGCGCAGCCATCGCGGGAAGGAGCACAAAAGCGAGCCGCGGATCGAAGAGAGCGACGAGAATATCGAAGCGCAGATACATGACCGCGGTCGCAGCCATGATGCCCGCGGCGAGGTCAGCGGGAGGGATTTCTCCGTGTCGCCTGGCCAGGACAACGGTCGTTGCGGTCGACGAATAAAAGCCCCCCAGCACGGCGGGCAACAGAACTGCGTCTCGCGCATGGACGTACTTTTGCAGCAGGTAGCTCAAATAAGAGAGCGTGCAGATCGCTACCACCGCAAGCCAGACATGAAATGGAGTGAGCGGCGTTGCCTTCGTCACGGGCTCGTTGGGGACCAGCGGCAGGATGATCCCGACCAGAATGAGGAACTCCCCGAGAGTGATCAGTTCCTCCTGCGGTACGCGTCTGGTCAGGCCGTGCAGCTCTTCACGCCTGCCTAGAAGAAGCACCGCCGTCACAGTGGCGCCCACGACCACCCATGGCGCTTGCGTCAGCGCAATCGGGCCGAGCAGGTAGCTCAGGAGGTTCGAGGCAGGAATCATCAGAGTGGTGGGGGGCGCTGGGGACGCGCTGTGCAAAAAGGCATGCTGCCAGATCGCAATCGCGATCAGGCCTGCGATGAATGCTGCCGCATGTTGCGGCTCGATCAGGTAAAGCATTGCGCCCGCGAGGGCGAGCATGGGAAAGGTCCGCACCCCGCCCGGGGTGGAGTGCTCCTCGCGCTTATAGACCTCTTCGAAAGCAAGCCCGAGGAACACCGCCAGGCCGAGCGCAAGCGCTAGCCGGCCCAGCAGTTCCAATTGTGTGAGCTCGGCACTCAATGCACGAGTTTCTTCCCGGTGATCCGCTCCAGGTTCTGGAAGAAGACCTTGTCATGGTCGGCCTTGGAGAGATTGAGCGATTCGAGAATCTGCAGCGTGATGCGCGGAAACATGGTTCCATTCTCGGGATCGAACGGGCAATCGGAAGCAAACACGATCTTGTCGATGGGATAGAACTCCATGCCGCACTTGGTCGCAGGCACCCCGCCGAACGCTGCGGTATCCGTATAGAAATCCTGCTTGAAGTAATCGAGCGGGCGCTTCTTCAGGCTCTTGCGCAGCGAGACATAATCCTCGTCGCTGGTGCGCGAGCCGATTACGTCCCAGCCCGGGCCGATGCGGCCTTCCAGCATCGGCACGATGCCGCCGAAATGGTGTGTGATGATCTTGAGATTCGGGTTCTTGTCGAGAGTCTTGGAGAACACCAGGCGCCCCATGGCCGCCGCCGTCTCGTATGACCAGCCGAATGTCCACCAGATCTCATAGAGCGATTTCTTCTCGTCGCGATAATCCGGCATATCGGCGCCACGGGCGGGATGCAGCCAGACCGGTTTGCCCAGCTCGTTCATCTTTTTCCAGAACGGCTCGTATTCCGGACGGTCGAGGGGCTTGCCGTTGACATTGGTATAGATTTGAACGCCGAGCGCACCGAGGTCCTTGATCGCGCGCTCCGCCTCGCGCACCCCGGCATCGGGCGCACCGAGCGCAATCTGCGCGACCCAGCCGGGGAAATGCTGGCGCTCCTTGGCGCACAGCTCGGCGAAGCCGTCGTTGATCATGCGAATAAATTCGTCGATCTCCGCAGGGCTTCTCGCGAAGTTCTCAATCGGCGGCTGCGGATATGACAGGATCTGCGCGTAATCCTTGAACATGTCGACGATCTTCTTGCGGTGGTCGAGATCGTAGAGCGCGGGGATCGCCTGCACGCGCTTGCCCATGTCCTTGTAGTTGCCGGCGACTTCGAGCAGCTTGTCGAAGAATTTTTTCGGAAAGAAGTGAGTATAGGCATCAATCCGCATCTGCGGTCCCTCCAAGTGATCTGCCTTGTTTTACAACAGCGCGTTTGATGACGTGAGCCGGCACTTTCTTTACCTCTTCCCGTAGGGGAGAGCTGCCGCCACCTGCAACACCTCGTAATCAAATACCATCGCAAGCTGACTTTAGAACATCCCGTTGTCGTTTGCCGCCTTTTCCGGGACCGGCTGGATGACGTCCCAGTGCTCGACCACTTTCCCATTCTCGAGCTTATAGATATTGACAATGGCGTTGCCACGCGTGCCGGGCTCGCGCACGGCATGATCATGAACGATCACATAGTCACCATCAGCGAAGATATGCTTGATCTCGCTGTGGTTGTTGGGAAATTTTTCCTTCAAAAATGCAATATAGGCTTTGAGACCGTCCGGTCCATCCGGGGCGGTCGGATTATGCTGCGTGTAGCGAGGCCCTAAATATTTCGATGCGGCCCCGAAATCCTTCTGATTGAGGGCGGCATCCTCAAAGGCTCTCACCGTTTTTTTATTCGCCTCCAGCTCCTCCGGGCTTGCCGCACGGGCCGACGGCATGGCCACGAGCAGAGTAAATGCTGTTGCAACGAACATCGGGCGGACCATGGGCGGCGACCTCCGTTTCCTTGCTGGACTTTGTTTCACATGATTCCCCCTGTGTTTATGTTCGTTGGTAACATTGAGCCTCAAGTTACGATCCCTGTAAAGGCGGTGATCCCCGAAGCCTATGATTTCGACAGGCGATCGATGACGTCCTGCGGTACTGGAACCGCTTTCATTTGCCCGCGTGTGGGGTGGCCGCGCACCCAGACGCGCGTTTCAAATCCCTCGACCGCGAGCGTTGCGTTCTTGCTCAGCCGATGACGCACGTCGAAGCTCGAGCGGTGGAATTCGGTCACCATGCTCTCGATGATGACATCGTCGCCGAAGCGCGTTGGGAGCAGGAACCGGCAATGAACATGGACCAGCGGGTGGCCGGCAAAATCATAGGCTTTGAGATATTCGTGCTTGGTCATCCCAAGCGCGCGCTCGATCAACGCCGACGTGCTGGCGTCGAAGAATTCGAAATATCGGGGATAGAAAATGATTTCGGCCGGATCACAGTCGCCCCACTCTATGCGCACCCTCCGGCTATTGACCAGCATGCGCTTGCTTAGCGCGGCGCCATGCGGAGCGCTCCATCAAGACGGATCACCTCGCCATTGAGATATGCATTCTCGATGATGTGACGCGCGAGAAACGCGAACTGGTCCGGGCGTCCCAGCGCCTTCGGGAAGGGAACCGCCGCGGCGAGACTGTTCTGCGCTTCCTCCGGAAGCGCCATCAGCATCGGCGTGTAAAAAATGCCGGGCGCGATGCACATGACGCGAATGCCGAATTGGGCGAATTCGCGCGCTGCCGGCATGGTAAGCGCAGCGATGCCGCCTTTGGATGCGGAATAGGCGGCTTGGCCGATCTGTCCTTCAAAGGCAGCGACCGAGGCGACAGTGATGATGACACCGCGCTCGCCCTCGGCGAGCGTGGAGAGGCCCTGCATGTCGGCAGCCGCAAGCCGCATCAGATTGAAGGTGCCGATGAGATTGATCTTGATGACGCGCTCAAAATCGCCGAGCGGCATCGGACCGTCGCGCCCCACGATACGCTTGGCCGGTCCGACGCCGGCGCAGTTGATGAGAATACGCGCGGGACCGTACTGGCCGCGTGCATCGGCGAGCGCGGCAGCGGATTGCTCGGCATCGGTCACGTCACAGCGCACGGCGTGGCCGCCAATGTCTTTGGCGACGGTGCGTGCGCCTTCGACATTGATGTCCATGCATGTGACTTTGGCGCCGGCTTGAGCAAGCATGACTGCACAAGCTGCCCCCAATCCCGAAGCGCCGCCGGTTACGATGGCGGTGTGTCCTTTGATGTCCATGTTGCGTCAACGCTCCCTGTCGATCACAAGCACCCGCGCAGAGGGGGCACGGGCATAGAGTTCTGAAACCACATCGGCGCGGCGAGTGAGCACCGCACGCTGATTGATGGATCCCTTATCCGTCATCTCGCCACCATCAAGCGAAGGTGGATGCTTCAGCACAATCGCCCGTGTCACTCGGTTCGAGCTTCCCGTGCTCGTGCGGGCAAAAATATTGAGCCGGACATGGAACTCCGCGAGCACACCGGGATCCTCCGTCATGTCCACTGACCCATCCTTTGCAAGCTTACAGCAGACATCGATATTGGGAAAAATGAGCGCGCCAATCTCGTCGCGATCGGCGCCGGCAATCACGACGTCACGGGCATAAGGCTCCAAATGGGCTAACAGGCGCGCGCGCAGGGCGCCGACATTCACCCAAGTCCCGGTCGTAAGCTTGAAATCCTCGCTGACGCGGCCATCGAAGAGCAGACCGCTTTCGGCCCGCTGCGGATTTTCGAACTTGAGTGCGTCGCCGAGCCGATAAAAGCCCTCTTCATCAAAGGCCGCAGCCGTCAACTCATCCTGGCGCCAATAGCCCGGCGTGATATTGGGCCCGCGTAGCCGCGCCTCCAATTTGTCCTGCGGAACCCGGGCCTGCCCGAGTTCCGAACTATCTTGCGCAAATCGGGCAAGCCCGACTTGCGGAACCCTGGCCTGCCCGGGATCCGAACTATATTGCGCAAGTCGGGCAAGCCCGACTTGCGACGGGATCAGCTTGAGTTCTACGCCCGGCACCGGCAAGCCAACATTGAGCGAATTCTCGCTTTGCCAGGTTCGCGCGAGCGCCATGGGCGCAGTCTCGGTCGCGCCAAGGCCGGTCAGGAACATGATGCGCTCGCCACAGGCCGCAAAAGCAAGCTCCTGCATCTCGTCGAACACGGATTGCGAGAGCGCGGCGCCGGCGAACCACAGAACTTTGAGCTTCCTGAAGAAGGTCCCGCACAGCTCCTTGTCGGCGCGGAAATAGGGCAGCAATGCCTCATAGCCCTTCGGTACCGTGAAATACCAGTTGGTTGCGACCTCCCGCAAATTCCTCACCGTGCTTTCGATCTCGCCTGCGACAGGCTTGCCCTCGTCGATATAGAGGGTGCCACCATTGTAGAGCACGAATCCGAAATTGTGATTGCCGCCGGCAGTATGGTTCCACGGCGCCCAATCCATGATCACGGGCGGCTCGTCCGCGAAATAGGCGAGCTGAGAAAGGATCATGGCCTGGTTGGAGCACCACATGCGCTGCGTATTGATGACGGCCTTGGGCGTGCCGGTCGAGCCGGAGGTGAACAGGAACTTGGCGATGGTGTCGGGTCCGACTTTCTGGTGGGCGGCCTCGGCGGCTGATGTTCCTGCCGATGAAATCAGTTGCTCAAATTGCGTGATCCGCCGGTTGGGGATGGAATTACGCGCGACCACGATCTCGATGTCAGGCGCAGCCGCCCCCTCAAGCGCACGGCGAAATGGGTTGCCGTCGGCCACAAAAACGAGACCCGGTGTGAGCAGGTCGAAAATGTATTTCAGCTTCTTGAAATCGGTCGAGAGAAGAGCATAGGCAGGAGATACCGGCGCATAGGGAATGCCAACGAAATTCGCGGCAAGCCCCAGAAGCGCGTGTTCAATCGAGTTTCCTGAGAGAATGAGGATCGGCCGTTCCGGCGAAAGATTGCGTGTTATCAGTGCGGCTCCTATGCGGCGGACCGCATCGAGCGTCTCGCGGTAGGTCACCCGCTGCCAATCGCCGCCAGTTCGGCGCTGCGCCAGAAAAGTACGCTCCGGCGCAGCGGCGGCCCAATGTTCGAGCCGTTCGGTCAGCTTTGCCGGATAGGGTGCAAGCGCGTGCGGCGATTCCAGATAGAACGTGCCGTCCGGCCGCTGCTCCACTTTCACAGCGCGCGGGCCGAGGCGGACAGGCCTGGGCGGCCGTACCGCCGGTACTTGCGTGCGCTGCTGCTCCAGTGTCGCCATGCGTGGGCCTATCACGGCCTTACAGCACCTCATAGACGCGCAGTCGCACAGAATTGCGGTCACGCGCGCCGCGGGCAATGGCAATAATGCGGTTGAGCCAATGGACGGAGGGGTCGGACGCCTCAAAGCGCATGACAGTGCGGAAATAATATCGATTTTCATCGACTGATTCCCCCCTCGCCAACGCGGCCAGCACATCGGGCGGACCGTGCCGCAGTCCGTCGCTTCGCACCAGCACGCGGGCGCCGGCCTCGGTCTCAATGCCGTAACGGGCGGAAAGGTCAGCTGTGCCGTCCTCCCACACGACCTGCCAGTCCGCGCCTGGCAGAATGCGGCCCTTGAGCTTTGGCCCCTCCACCTGGCCGCCGATAATATCGATGACCCGGCGCTCACCGTAGGGCGTGCGCCCGAAATGCCGGATGTCGGCGAGCTCGGCATGAACGTGGAAGATCGGCTCGCTGGAGATGATGTTCATGGTTCTCGTCCGGGCTGCCAGCGGCATTTGACCCTACCAGCGGCGCCCCGTAAATGAAGCAAAGACATTCGAGCGTATTGTCATGTCGCGTTTCCTCTCCCTTGCCGAAGGCGTCGAAGCGACCGTGCATGACGGCGACACGGTGGCGATGGAGGGATTTACCCACCTCATTCCGTTTGCGGCAGGGCACGAGGTCATTCGCCAGCGCAAACACCACCTCACGCTCATCCGAATGACGCCGGACCTCATCTATGACCAGCTCATCGGTATGGGCTGTGCCGATAAGCTCATCTTCTCCTGGGTAGGCAATCCCGGCGTGGGGTCACTGCATCGGTTTCGCGACGCCTACGAGAACGGGTGGCCAACTCGCATCGAGATTGAGGAACACTCCCATGCGGCGATGGCAAACGCCTACGAAGCCGGTGCCGCCGGTCTGCCGTTTGCGGTCTTTCGCGGCTATCTTGGAGTCGATCTGCCCACGGTCAATCCGAACATCAAGCGCATCAAATGCCCGTTCACAGGTGAGGAGCTTGCCGCGATACCCGCTATGCGCCCCGATGCTGCCGTCGTTCACGCGCTCAAGGCCGACCGCGCCGGCAATGTGCTGATCGAGGGCATCATTGGCGTGCAGAAGGAAATTGTTCTCGCGGCGAAACGCTCGCTGGTAACGGTCGAAGAGATCGTGGACGATTTTGGAGAGCGCAGTGCGAACGCGACCATCCTGCCGAGCTGGACTGTCGGCGCGATTGCCTGCGTTCCCGGCGGCGCCCATCCGTCATACGCGCACGGCTATTACAAGCGCGATAATGCTTATTACCAGGCTTGGGATGCCATTTCCCGCGATCGCGATCGGTTTCTCGCCTGGATGAAAACGAATGTGCTTGATCAGGGACCCGAAGCTTTCGCTGTGCATTCCATGCGCCTGCGCGCTGCCGCGGAGTAATGGATGGAATATACCGCAAACGAGATGATGACGGTCGCGGCGGCACGGGCGCTGAGCAGCCGGGATATCTGCTTTGTCGGCATCGGCATGCCGTCAGCTGCCTGCAATCTCGCAAGGCTCACTCACGCCCCCGATATCACGCTCGTCTACGAATCCGGCACGATCGCCACCAAGCCTGATGTGCTCCCGCTTTCGATTGGTGACGGCGAGCTATGCGACACTGCACTCACCACAGTTTCGGTGCCGGAAATGTTCCGGTATTGGCTTCAGGGCGAACGCTTCACGGTGGGATTTCTCGGCGGCGCCCAGATCGACCGTTATGCCAATCTCAACACGACAGTTGTAGGCCCCTATGGGAAGCCCAAGACCCGCCTTCCCGGCGGCGGAGGCGCGCCCGAAATCTCGAATTGCTGCGGCGAAATCTTCATCATCATGCGCCAGACGCCGCGCAGCTTTGTGCAAAAGCTCGATTTCGTCACCTCGTTCGGCCACGGCGAGGGGGGCGATCACCGTGCCCGGATGGGCATTCGAACCGGGGGCCCGACCAAGCTCATCACTGACCTCGCGCTGCTCGAGCCCGACCCCGAGACCAAGGAGATGAGGGTAACCTCGATCCATCCTGGCGTGACGCGCGAGCAGATCGAAGCCAATACGGGTTGGCCGGTGCGTTTTGCGTCTGACGTCGGCAAGACTGCCCCGCCCACGGAGCAGGAGCTTTCTACACTGCGCGAGCTACACGCCCGCACCGCCCGCGCTCACGGCGAAGCAGCATAAGGATCAACCGAGATGAAAGAGCTTCGAGACGTCTTCATTTGCGACGCGGTTCGTACCCCGATCGGCCGTTACGGCGGCGCGCTTGCGCACGTGCGCACCGATGACCTTGCCGCCATCCCGATCAAGGCACTGGTCACGCGCCATCCCGAGGTCGACTGGTCGGCACTCGACGAGGTGTTGCTCGGCTGCGCCAACCAGGCGGGTGAGGACAATCGCAATGTTGCCCGCATGGCGCTTCTCCTGGCGGGTATTCCCGAATCCGTTCCCGGCATCACGGTCAATCGTCTTTGTGCCTCGGGGCTTAATGCCATCGGCGATGCGGCGCGCGCCATTCGTTGCGGCGAGACCGATTTCGCCATTGCGGGAGGGGTCGAATCCATGACGCGCGCACCCTTTGTGATGGCGAAAGCGCAGGAGGCATTTGCGCGCAGCGCCGAGGTCGGCGACACGACGCTGGGCTGGCGCTTCATCAATCCCTTGATCAAGGCGCAATACGGCGTGGATTCCATGGCCGAGACCGGCGAGAACGTCGCTGAGGAATATCAGGTCTCCCGCGCCGATCAGGACGCATTTGCACTGCGCTCGCAGGAGCGCGCCGGCAAGGCCATGGCGAGCGGCTACTTTGCGCAAGAGATCGTCCCGGTCGAAGCGCCGGCTGGCAAAGCCGGCCCGATCACTGTCGACAAAGACGAGCATCCACGTCCGCAGACCACGCTTGCGGGCTTGGCCAAGCTCAAGCCGTTTGCCCGTAATCCCGGCACAATCACCGCCGGCAATGCTTCCGGCATCAATGATGGCGCGGCCGCGGTGATCCTGGCTTCTGCGAGTGCCGCCGAGCGCCACGGCCTTACGCCTCGCGCGCGCGTCCTCGGCATGGCGTCGGCGGCGGTGCCGCCGCGCGTCATGGGCATTGGCCCAGTGCCGTCTACCCGCAAGCTGATGGAACGTTTAGGACTCAAGATCGGGGATTTCGATCTGATCGAGATCAATGAGGCGTTCGCGTCGCAGGGGCTTGCCTGTCTGCGCCAGCTGGGCGTGCGCGATGATGCCGAGCACGTCAATCCCCACGGGGGGGCCATTGCGCTTGGTCACCCGCTGGGCATGTCGGGTGCGCGCCTTGCACTCACTGCGGTGCACGGTTTGGAGGAGCGCGGCGGCAAACTCGCGCTTGCCACCATGTGCGTCGGCGTCGGTCAAGGGGTCTCGCTGGCGATGGAGCGAGTCTAATCAACCCGTAGCCCGGATTGAGCGGCAGCGAAATCCGGGGGACCTTGCCTCCCTCTCGTCCGTTCCCGGATGTCGCTTCGCTCCGTCCGGGCTACCTTCTTGGAGACACCCCCCGTGCCGATGAGCCCCGGCTACATTCCTTTTCATCGCAATCCGTCCAAGCCGAAATACAAGCCCCCACCGGGCGCGGTCGATGCCCATTGTCACGTGTTCGGACCGGAAGCGAGATTTCCCTATGCGCCGGAGCGCAAATACACGCCATGCGACGCGCCGAAGGAGAAGCTTTTCGCGCTGCGTGATTTTCTCGGTCTGGACAAAAATGTGATCGTCCAGGCGAGTTGTCACAGCAAGGACAACCGGGCCATGGTGGATGCGCTGGAGGGTTCCGGCGGCAAGGCCAAGGGCGTGGCCTTCGTGGGTGAGGAAGTCACGCAGGACGAGCTCAAGTGGATGGACCGCGCGGGCGTCAAGGGCGTGCGCTTCAACTTCATCAAGCGGCTCGTCGATTTCACCCCGCGCGACGTGCTTGCGCGCATTGCCGCTCGGGTGGCCCCGCTGGGGTGGCACATCGTGGTGTATTTCGAGATGCCGGATTTGCCCGAGCTTGAGCCATTCTTCACGTCCCTGCCTACGACCGTCGTGGTCGACCACATGGGTACGCCGGGCGTGAAGAAGGGCGTCGATGATCCCGAGAACCTGCGCTTCCACAAGCTGATGGAGACGCATTCGAATTTCTGGGTGAAGGTGACGTGTCCCGAACGGATGAGCCTTGCGGGCCCGCCCTACGATGACGTTGTGCCGTTCGGGCGCGCGCTGGTCGAGCGTTTTCCTGATCGCGTCATCTGGGGAACCGATTGGCCGCATCCGAACATGAAGAAAGAGGCGCCCGACGACGGCGTGCTGGTCGACTACATCCCCAAAATTGCCCCCGCCGCGGCCCAGCAGCAGGCGCTGCTGGTCGATAATCCGATGCGGCTTTATTGGCGTGCCTAGGCGCGCGAAACGATGCCCGCCGCGCGCCTTTGCCCAGCCGACGGCCGGTGCGGTATATTAGCCGGACATATTGCATCTGGAGACGCTCATGGTACGCAGGCCGCAGGAATATGATGATATCCCCGGCACGTTCGTGTTCGATGCCGAGCGCTCGCGTCAGGGTTACGGCATCAACATGTTCTGCATGTCGCTGATGAAAGAAGAGAACCGCAAGGCGTTCAAGGTGAATGAAGCGGAGTACCTCAAAAAATTCCAGCTCATGGACGAGCAGCGTGATGCCATCCTCAAGCGCGACTACAACCGAATGCTGGAGCTTGGCGGCAACATCTATTTCACAGCGAAACTGGGTGCGACCGATGGTCACTCGTTCCAGCATCTCGCCGCAGTCATGACCGGTTCTTCGCAGCAGGACTATGCGGCGATGATGCTTGCCGGCGGGCGCTCGGTCGAAGGCAATCGCAGCAGATCCGCCAAAGCCAAGCAGGCCAAAGGCAAGGGCAAAGCCAAGTCGCAATCCAAATCCAAATCCACGGCAAAGCGGAAGTGAACAGTGGCAACGATCATCGCAGGTGTAGGCTCATCCCATGTCCCCGCCATCGGGGCCGCGCTCGACAATGGCAAGACCGAAGAGCCGTACTGGAAGCGGGTCTTCTCCGGGTTTGAGAAATCGAAGGAATGGATGGCGAACACCAAGCCGGACGTTGCCATCGTGGTTTACAACGATCACGCCTCGGCATTCTCGGTCGACGTGATTCCGACCTTTGCGCTCGGCTGTGCCGCGGAATTTCCGCCCGCAGACGAGGGCTGGGGCCCGCGCCCGGTGCCGGTCATCAAGGGGCATCCCGAGCTCGCCGCTCACATCGCGCAAAGCGTTATTCTCGACGAATTCGATCTGACCATCGTGAACAAGATGGAGGTGGATCACGGCCTCACCGTGCCGCTGAACCTGTTGTTTGGCCAGCCCAGGAACGCCTGGCCATGCCCGGTCATCCCGCTTGCGGTCAACGTTGTGATGTATCCGCCGCCGACCGGCCACCGTTGCTACATGCTTGGCAAGGCGATCCGCAAAGCTGTTGAGTCCTACCGCGACGATCTGCGGGTCGTGATCTTCGGGACCGGAGGTCTGTCACATCAAATCAGCGGGCCGCGCGCGGGATTGATCAACAGCAAATGGGACAAGGCGTTCCTGGACAATCTCAGCAAAAATCCGAAGAAGCTCACACGTATTCCCCACGTCGAATACATGCGCGAGGCCGGTGCCGAAGGCATCGAAATGGTGATGTGGCTCATCATGCGCGGGGCGCTCAACGACAACGTGGAGGAAGTCTATCGCTTCTACACCGTGCCGGCCTCGAACACCGCCGTCGGTCATATCATACTCGAGAACAGAGGCAGAGCCGGTCGCAAGCATTCCGCCGCGGCCAAAGGCAAACCGGCGCCGCGCCGTAAGGCCAGCCATCGGCTGGCAGCGTAAGGAAACACGATGAAGATCTGCGTTGCGGGCCAGGGCGCATTCGGCCAAAAGCATCTCGACGCGCTCAAGCGCATTCCAGACGTCGAGGTCACCTCGATTGTCGGCGGCAACCAGGATGCGACCGCCCAGGTCGCCAAGAAATACGGCGTGCCGCATTACACCGGCGAGCTGTCAGAGGGCATCAAGCGCGCCGATGCAGTGATCCTGACCACGCCGACAAAACTGCACTTCCGCCAGGGCGAGCAGGTCATGCGGGCGGGCAAGCATGTGCTGATCGAAATTCCGGTCGCCGACAGCGTTGAGGATGCGGAAGGCCTGGTACGGATCGCCAAGGAGACCGGCGTCACTGCCATGGGCGGGCACGTGCGCCGCTTCAATCCCAGTCACCAATGGATCCACAAGCGGATCAAGAAAGGCGAATTGACCGTCCAGCAGATGGATGTGCAGACCTACTTTTTCCGGCGCAGAAACATCAACGCAGCCGGAAACCCGCGCAGCTGGACCGATCATCTCCTGTGGCATCACGCCGCACACACCATCGACCTTTTCCAGTATCAGGCCGGCGAGGTCATCTCCGATTGCTACGCCGTGCAGGGGCCGATCCATCCGGAGCTCGGGATTGCCATGGATATGGGCATTGTTGCCAAGGTACCCGCCGGCGCGATCCTGACGCTCTCGTTGTCGTTCAATAACGACGGTCCGCTCGGTTCCTTCTTCCGCTATATCTGCGACAACGGCACCTATAAGGCTTTCTATGACGACCTGAGCGACGGCAAGGACAATCGCATTGACGTGTCCAAGGTGGACGTTTCCATGGACGGCATCGAACTCGAAGATCGCGAGTTTATCGCAGCGATCAAGGAAAGACGCGAGCCCAACGCGGGCCTCGCGCAAGTGCTTCCCTGCATGCGTATTCTCGGCCGGCTCGAACGGATCATCGACCCGCAGCGCAGGGCGCATGCGTAATCAATAAATGGAGGAAACGTAATGCTGCGCAAAGCGCTTCTGATCGCAATCTCCTCTGCAGTTGGCGTCCTGGGCGCGAGATGCGCCTTTGCCCAGGAGGCGGTGAAGGTCGGCCTCGTGCTGCCGCTCACCGGGACGCTTGCGCCAGTCGGCAAGCAAGTGCAGGCGGGCGCTCAGCTCTACATGCAGCAGCACGGTCCGAGCGCCGCCGGCAAGAAGATCGATCTGATCATCAAGGACGACGCCAGCGTCGCTGACAATTCCAAACGATTGGCGCAGGAACTCATCGTCAACGACAAGGTTGGCGTCATCGGCTCCGCGCTCACGCCGAGTGCCATGGCCATTGCGCCTCTCTCCACTCAGGCCAAGACGGCGAACGTCGTTATGGTGTCGGGCACATCACGGGTGATCAATCCGGACAATCCCTACATGGTGCGCACCAGCTTTACGCTCGGCCAGCAATCCGGGATCGTCGGGGAGTGGGCGGCGAAGAACGGCAGCAAGAAGGTCGTCATCATCCAGTCCGACTGGGCGCCAGGCGCCGAAGCGACGGCGGTCTTCACCGATGCGTTTACGAAGGCGGGCGGCCAGGTCCTCGACACCATCAAGGTGCCTCTGGCCAACCCGGATTTCTCGCCTTTCCTGCAACGCGCGCGCGACCTCGGCCCTGACACGCTGTTCGTCTTTGTCCCTGCAGGGCAGGCTGGAACCTTTGCCAAGCAATTCACCGAACGGGGTCTCGACAAAGCCGGTATCAAGCTCATCGGCCCGGGCGACATTGTGGACGACAACGATCTCCCCGGAATGGGTGACGCCATGCTCGGCGTGGTGACTGCCGGCATCTATTCGGTGGCGCACGATTCGCCGGCGAACAAGGAGTACGCCGCCGCCTTCCAGAAAGTGAACCCAATGCGACCGAACTTCATATCGCTCGGCGGATATGACGGCATGCACCTCATCTATCAGGCGCTCGGGAAAACCGGCGGCAAGACTGATGGGGAAACTCTGATCAATGCCATGAAGGGCATGAAATGGGAGAGTCCGCGCGGGCCGATCTCCATTGACCCGGACACCCGCGAGATCGTCCAGAACATCTACATGGGTAAAGTCGAGAAGGTGAACGGCGAACTCTACACCGTCCAGTTTGCCACCTTCGAAGCGGTCAAGGACCCCCTTAAGATGAAGAAATAAGGACCCCCTGCAAGATGAGGAAATAACAGATCTCTCCTTGTCGTCGTCCATTGCGGACGAGCAGAGCAAGGGCCAGGTCGTCTACTCAGGCCGGCCGGAGGAGCTTGCAGCCAACGAGCAGATCAAATCGAGCTTTCTGGGTATTTGAGCTGGAACACCTCCACGACGCGGGTATATGCCAGCAAGTGCTGTCCCCGATGAGGCCAGGCACGCTGGAGGGAGCCTGCAGGGGTTGATCGACAATTTGCGCGCTCGCAGCGATACCGTGTTCATGAACGGTAGCAAAATCACCGACTGGTATCTCCGCCAGGCGGCCACATAGGGCGGATGGGCGCAGTGTACAACAAGTGCATGAAGCTGTCCCTTGTTTCTGCCTCGATCAATCTGAATTTGTGCTGGACGGTAGTCAATCGCGATGTTCTCGCGTTCGGTATATCCAGTATCCTTCAGACCCCGACGAAATGCCTGAAGAAGATCAGGGGCGTCGGACGAGAGTAGCCCGACGACCGGCACCGCCCGCTGCTGCGCTCGCGCGCTAACGGCCAAGCGACAGCGCCACCAAGTGTGGCAATGAAATCTCGCCGTCGGATTTGGATGGCCATGTGCCCCTCCCTTGGGGGTGATGCCCATGCAATGGAGGCCCGACATCACGCTACGTTACGTTCGGAGCGCAGTCTAGCAGCATCGGATTTTAATGTCCGAGGATGGTCCGCTTACCCTCCAATACTCTCCGTAAGCGCGGACATTCCCGCACAGCGGCTCAGTGCCAACAACGGACTCTTGCACTGCAACATGATCAGCGAAACGTAATCATCCGCTCAAGACCGCAGGGGTGCCCTGCTGCGCTTGTGCTCGGAGACCAGTTTCCGCAGATATTCGAGCCCATCGGCCATGAAGGCGATGGTCTGTTGATCGTTGGTGCCGTGGATCCAGAGGCAGCCGTCCTCCGGCTCCATGTCGAGCACCAGATCCCACAACAGCTCCTCCGTCCTCCTCGAGGATTTCGGCGGCCCTCCCAACGGCTCGGGTCAACGGAACAGGCACGATTGTCGTATTGTAGACAGTCTTTGATGTTATTTTAACACGCCCTTCGATATCGAAAAGAAACCTGCCATCCTTCCTCAATAAAGGAACAGGCAATGCCTCAGGAGCTTCTTTTCGAGCTGGATGATGTACGTGTTACACCATACATCGCACAATTTGGCCCGACTTCCTATCAGATAGCGAGCATCAGCAGTGTCCGCGCAAGACAAGCCAAAAAACTCAGCCGGGTGGCTATATTCGTGTTCTTATTAGGTATAGGCGTATTTATTGCGGCGATATTTAGGTCTGGCAGTGAAGAACAGGCAGAGGCAAACTTCCCTGTAGCAGTAACGGCCATTGGGATCATATTTTCCTCGTTGCTTTTACAAATTGCTTGGCCAAGGCGAGTTTTTAAATTGGTTTTGAGAACACACGGCGGCGATGTCGAAGTCTTAACATCAGGCCGAAGTAAATTCATTCTTGATGTGAAGCAAGCTGTCGAAACAGCCTTTATCATCCACGCTCAACACTCCCGTCCGCAAAGCAGCTAAAGTTTGATGCGACACGCTATTCCAAGTCGTTAATGGTGGCGCTCGCCAGGATGTCCATTCGGTTCCGCTGATCCTTTGTAAGCAGTCCCTGGACGGATATGCCAGAGCTCACGGTTGTGCTCCAGGAACAAACATTAGCACTGGTCCGAGCGTCTTGGCCGTTTTGAGAATTATCACCAGCCCGGACTTGATTCGCTGAGGTCGACACCGCGACTACGCGATTGCCCGCCATTAGTTGTTTCGATATGTTCCTCCTGGAGGCAGGGACAGTGCGTTTTTGGATCGGACTTCTTCTCGGGTTTCTTATCGGCGCGGGAGCAACCGCCGGATACTACGAATTGTGGGATCCTGGTTATCGAAGAACCGATGGAAGAGTCAGACACCTCTGACAAGTAACCTGCGCCCGCCGCTCGCATCGCGGGCGTATGGGATGCAAGCCAAGTTCTTGTACGGGGATTCGCGTGGCGCGCTTGCGGCAAGTCGGTCGATAATCTCGTCTGCAGCAATTATGCGCGACCTGGAACCGGAAGCTTACCGCTCTTCTCAATCGCTTTGTCCATTTCGTCTGGGGTAAGAAGTGGGGTGACGCGGAGATTGATGAATCCAGCCGCGTTTGCTGCAACGGACAAGGAAGCCGCTGCAACATTGTCGGACAGGTCCAAAATTGCGACGAGATCGTCCTCCCCGAAGGCAAAATACCAAGCTTCTAGCTTGCCTCCAGCAGCCTCGACCAGTTTGACCACGGCTGCCCTGAGGCCGCTCGCTTTTGCCTTTGTCAGCACCTGCCGAATGCCTTCTGGCTTGAAAGCTACGCGAACGAGATATTTAGACATAGAACCCTCCAGATGTGGGCCAGACCTACTCGATTACCTCAGCGCCGGCGAGCAGCGTGGCTGATCCGAAAACTACCCCACCCCTCCACCTCCGCTAATCCGCCGCCACTGGCTCCCCAATGTTTAAAGTGTATGCTGTCGCCCAGTCATTTGGTTCCTTTTTTGAGCCTCTTGTACAAGTTCGCGTAAAAGCATTCGGGCAACTGATTCGGGTGCGGAGTTACTGGTTTGCGTCACCTTGCTTCCCAGCCCCACGCTCGAAACACGCAACATGCCTTCGTGCCCACATTCATAATAGCCCATGTAAATCTTGCCATAGACATCAATCACTATTGGGGTCATTGAGGCACTCCTAACTACAACGAGCCACGCTGAAGCATATCGCTACTTTACTCGGAAGCATGGTCAATCGAGGCTGGTATGGGAGTCGAATCCATCCACCGCACGTGTTCCTAACCACGTGCTGATCGCTTATGGCTGGCCGGTGACGACATCCGATCACTGGCAAAGCCGGCTGCTGCGCACGCGCGGAGAGCAGCCACGCTGCGGCCGCACTACCAAGAAGGGTGATGAACTCGCGCAGTTTCAATTGATGGGCATCTGGGCCCACGAGCCGAGACCAACCGTATGATTTCTATGCCGCACCCGGCGCGCCCAATGGATCAGGCCCGAAGCGGCTCGAACCGCGTGTTCCCTCAGAGCACCAAGAGACGATCAGTACGATGATGCCGATCAGAGGAATCAAGCCGATCAGCCACTACCAGCCGCTTCGGTCGGTGTCGTGCAGCCTGCGTCCCCCATTGCGAGCGACGGCAGGAACGTGACCAAGTTCCGTTCCAGATCGATGAGAACGGCTCGACTTACTCGATATCAGAATCGGCTGTTAGCGGCTCCTCGTTCCTTGCATTTTTGATGTCTGCATGCACCATTAGTCTAATGATGCCCGTCGGCAATTCTCGTTCGTGTAAAGTCGAGCGCTACCCCGCAAAAATTTACAGGAAGACCCAAGTTACTCGCTTTTCAGCAAGGAGCCCCGCGGAAGTATTATCGATTGGGGGCTTGAGCTTCGCTAAAGCCCAACGATCTGAGCGCTAACTCACAAAGTTGTTCGGGGTCGCACTCACCCTTTTGCGCTACCTCAATAATTCGCTTGGCGATAATCTCTTTGATAATTTCCGGCTGTCCCCAGTCGTGCATAGACTGACAGGCCTTGTCGTAAGCCTTCCCCATTGCGGTCGTTGTCAGAGCTGGTCCGAGAAATCTGCACAGGGCGATAAGTGGAGTTTCTGCCTGACAGCGGGCACGCTGTGCCTGCCGAATTAGGAGAGACCATGAGCAGACGACCCCGCCGGAACCACACACCGGCCTTCAAGGCGAAGGTGGCGCTTGCAGCCATCAAAGGCGATCGCACACTGGCTCAGCTGGCGGAGCAGTTCGACGTCCACCCCAATCAGATCACATCATGGAAAGCGCAGCTCGAGGGCGGGGCTGCCGATGTATTTGGCCCCGGCGGCCATAATGGAGCGACGCAGCCGGCCATTGACGTGAAGTCACTGCACGCAAAGATCGGCGAACTGACGTTGGAGAACGATTTTTTAGAGGGGGCGCTCACCAAGGCGGGTTTGCTGAGCGCAAGGCGATGATCGACCGCGAACACGATCTTCCGATCACGAAGCAGGCGGAGGTTCTGCGTATCAGCCGTGGCAGCGTCTACTACCTGCCGCGGCCGGTTCCGGAAGCCGACCTTGCGATCATGCGGCGTCTCGACCGACTGCACCTGGAGTTCCCTTTCGCCGGCTCGCGGATGTTGCGAGGCCTGCTGGCGGCCGAGGGGTGCAAGATCGGACGTCGTCACGTGAAGACGCTGATATGCGGCGGATGGGGATAGAGGCGCTCTATCGCCGTCCCCGCACCACGAAGCCGGAGCCGGGCCACAAAATCTACCCGTATCTGCTGCGTGGGATGGAGATTGTCCGGCCGAACCAGGTGTGGGCGATGGACATCACGTACATCCCGATGGCACGCGGCTTTGTCTATCTGGCCGTTGTGCTCGACTGGTTCAGCCGTCGCGTGCTGTCGTGGGGCGTATCGATCACCATGGAGGCGGCGTTCTGCGTCGAGACGCTGGAGGATGCTTTGGCTCGTCACGGCAAGCCGGGTATCTTCAATACCGACCAGGGTTCGCAGTTCACTGGCTCGGCCTTCACCGGCGTGCTCGCCACCAACGGCATTGCGATCAGCATGGACGGTAAAGGCGCTTGGCGGGACAATGTGTTCGTCGAGCGCCTGTGGCGCAGCGTCAAATACGAGGAGGTGTATCTGCGGGCCTACGAAAGCGTATCCGAGGCCCGCGCTTCGATCGGCCGCTACTTGGACTTTTATAATGGCCGGCGTCCACACTCGAGCCTTGACGGCAGCACGCCCGATCAAGCCTACTTCATCCCGCTGCCACTCCGCTTGGCAGCCTAACCCCGGCAGAGGCTCCACTTATCGACGCGGAAAATCTGTTCAGACAACCGGGACCAGCTCTGTCCTGCAATCAAACACCGCACCAGAGGATAGAAGCTGTGCATTATCCATTTGCTTCACCTCGGGATTGGTGTGGACATGCACCTGGAAACCATCGCGTCCAGTAGAGCGGGCGAAACGCCCCCTCAGCTCATCGTCGGTACTTCTGACGATACGTGCCGATTGTGTAACTTGGATGACAGGGAACTACGGGGCTGTGGACTGGAGGCAAAAGTTCGGGAAACGTTCCGAGCTGCGACACTTTTCGTACCGAGCAGCTCTGATACAGCAACCTGCCCCGGACGTGTCACCGGCAACCGCCCGCGTATCGCGCAGAGGATTTTACTATGGCTGAAATAAACAAACTCCCCGTCGGCCAAGTCCTCGATAAGCAGCGTAGCACCGATGTGCCAAAATCAAAGATCACACGGCTCGACGAGAAAACCGAGGCTTCTTGAACAAGAGATACAGCGCTTGAGATCGGCAAGACACCGCCTTGAGCGGGACCAACGAGCCGGCTCGACTAAGCGCGATTGAGGTATCTGTAGACTTTCTTCCGCGGCATCTCCGATTCTGGCTGTTAGCTGAGCCGAAGGGGAGCGCTGTTGAGTGTCATAACCGGTTGTTGCAAATTTTTCTGCTGGCATCGAAAAAGCAATTTCGTAGTCAGCGCGGGTGTCGGCGCCGCCTCATATCCTCACGTCCCCCACTCCGGCGCGTGGATCGGTACGGCGCGCTCATAACCTCAATCCAGTTCGGCAAGCGACCCCGATTTGATACTAAAAATTAAGCTAAAAATTAAATCGACACCCATCGTAATGATCGCGGTTACCCGACAATGGCATCAAGGAGAAGAATGCCGCAAGGAGACAGCTTTCATGCTGGTGCCCAAACTTAAGTTCGCAGCCGTGGCTGCAATATCTCTGCTCAGCCTCTCATTCGAAGCCTCGCCGGCTACAGCAGGTGGATGCTGGTACGATGGTTGCGGTAGTGCCGTCGTCGTTCAGCCAGCGCCCGTCTATGCATCTTGCTCGTGCTGCGGCTGCGGAGCCGCAAGCTATGGGCCGGGCTACTACGGCGGCTATGGGCTGGGCTACTACGGTGGCTATGGTGTTGGCTATGGGCCGGGCTACTACGGTGGCTATCGTGGTGGTCTCTATCGTCGGGCGGCCTACGGAGGATATCGTGGTCGTCTCTATCGGCGGGGCTACTAAAGTAAGTATCCCCCGGCAGAGCCGGGGGAACTACTATTTTGGTTTAGCGACACTGATTCTCTCGTGTCGAGCGATTCGGCACGGGAGAATTATCATGCGCGCAGGGTTGTTCTCGCTGAACGACAGGCAAGACTCGGCGTTGCGCAACACTCGCTTCCAGGCGGCCCGCTACGGCCTTACACCAAACGTCGGCGCTTTGTCCGCCTCATAGCATCTCCACACAACCGGACTCGCGGGCCGGCCGCAATCCGGCAGCATCAACCGCCTTCGTCCACAGCATCACAAGCGGTCGTTGCGGCGAGCGGCGCCTGAAGCGTCAGCCGTGCTCGAAGTGATCACTGAGCTGCAGAAGCGGCGGGCAATACCCGGAGACGGTTGACGAGCGGGAAATCCTCGCCGCGCGAGCCCATCCGCGGCGATAGTCGGCGTAGCGTGTGGCGATCGGCGCATCACCGAGCGCGATGGCAGATCAATAGTCAGATCATAGAATGCCTGTGCCATTGGAGCCTTCGTGTTCCGGACCTCCGAAGCTTTCGCCTCTCTTCAGGCGAGGGGTTGCAAGTGCAGAAAGTGCCAGTGCCAGGGGTCGAGGGACACGAAGAGGCCGTTGGCGGCCATGTCATCGCCGCTGCGCTCGAAGCTCTGCCCCGACAGGGAGTTGGAGAGCCGCCAGGCTCTCCCCCGCAGGTACTCCCAGGGCAGGCGGACCAGGGCCTGGGAGGGGGCGCCCGAAAAGTTGAGTACGATGAGGCAGCACTCGTCGCCCTTGACCCAGCACCAAGCGAGAATATTCTGGCAGCTCTGGTTGTCGGGCCAGCCGCTGCGCTCACAGAGACGCCATTCGCCATTCCGAAAGACATCGCGATTGATCTCTTTCAGTAGGCGCGAATAGAAAGCCGCGAGGTCATGGTCGACCGGCTCCGCCGGGCGCCGGCCGAGAAAGACCGGCAATCTCACCTTGCGTCCCTCGAACTGCCCCTCGTGCAGCAACTTCGTCCCGGTGAGCGTGAGGATCGCTACCGCTGCAGCGCGTCCTTTATCGGACAAAAATGTAGCGGCAGCCTTGGGCTCGTCATGGTTCTCGATAAACCGGACCATTCTCTCCTGGTAATCAGAATCCGCAAGGAGGTGCAGACGGACGCTCTCGGCGTCCCCGTGTACCATCCGATCGTAGAGTTTCTTGTCGTAGCACCAATCAAAACCCTGCTGTTGCAGTTCCCACTCGAGGTCCCAATAGGCCTCGGCGATGAACCTGAACTCCCGATACCTCTCTTTGATCGCCGGGATCACCGTCTTCCAGTAATCGTTGACCGGCTTGACCCCTGCACGCGCGCTCCAAGTACGCTCGAAGATATTGTTCAGCATCAGCATCGCCATATCGCAGCGGATTCCGTCACACTGCAGAGCAATGTCCGAAACCATCTCGATCACCGCCTGCCGGAGCCCTGGCTGAAAGGCGTTGAGCTGGAGCACATCGGGCCACGCTGGAAAGTAAGGATCGCGGCCGCAGGCAAACACCTTTCCAGCCGCCTCGACGAAGGAGGCAGGATTGTTCCTGGCATCGTCGGCGTTCCCTTGCACGAAGTATTCTGGATGAGTGCTGACCCAGGGGTGGTCCGGCGCCACATGGTTGGGAACAAGGTCGAGGATAAGCCGCAGTCCGCGTTCACGGAGCGCACTGCGTGCTGCGGCGAGCGCTTTGGGACCGCCGAGGTGTTCATCAACGGCGTAGCGGCGCACGCAGTACGGCGAGCCGACATTATCCTTCGCCGAAAAGTCAGGCAGCGCTCTCCGGAAATCTTCGAGGAGCCCGGCGTTTCGCATGGAAATCTCGATTCCAGCAGGACTCCGCTCCCAGACGCCCATGAACCACACGGCGTCGAAGCCACCGGAGGCGATCCGATCCCACTCCTCCGGCGGCACCGTGCCGAGATCCAGCGGCCTCCGGTATTTCTGACCGAGCTCGCGCAGCCAGACCCAGGTGTTGATCTCGTAGATGACCGGGTGTTTGGGCCAGCTTCTCATGTCATTTCCATCGAGCGCTCAGGGGTGACCTTCACGAATGCGGTCCCCTTGCCCCCTTGCAAGGCCCGCTTGGGATCCAGGAGGCCGTAGAGCTGGATTAGCTTGGCCACGAGCCCGGTCCAACCGGTCTGATGGCTTGCCCCCAGTCCGGCACCGTTGTCGGCGTGGAAATATTCGTAGAAGAGAATATGGTCGCGCCAATGGGGATCGGTTTGGAACTTCTCCGTGCCGCCGTAGACGGGTCGCTGGCCGTTCTCGTCGCGGCTGAAGATCCGGGTGAGCCGGTCGGCGATCTCCTTGCTCACCTCGAACAGGTTCATCATCTTCCCTGAACCGGTGGGACATTCGATCTTGAAGTTGTCACCGTAGTACAGGTAGAAGTTCAGCAGCGCCCGGATGATGAGCGCGTTCACCGGCATCCAGACCGGTCCCCGCCAGTTGGAGTTGCCACCGAACATGCCGGTGTTCGATTCTGCCGGCAAATAGTCCACCCGGTATTCCTGGCCTTGCACGTGGAAAACGTACGGGTGCTGCTCGTGGAACTTGGAGAGCGAGCGGATGCCGTAGGGGCCCAGGAACTCGTTCTCGTCGAGCATCTTCGTGAGAATCCGGCGGAGCCGCTCCGGATTGAGCAGCGCAATGATCCCCCGCTCGGCTACCCCAAAATGCCCGGGGCCCGTGGGGTGCATTGTCTCCATGAGTTCGGGAATGCGGCGCAGGCGTCTCAGAAACCCGGCCATTGCGCGCGGAACGAGCTCCCGCTGCCGCTTTTCGATTACCGTGGTGGCGCACAGGGGCAGGAGCCCCACCATGGAGCGGACCTTGAGCCGCGTGGCACTGCCGTCGGGGAACCGCAGCAGGTCGTAATAGAAGCCGTCCTCCTCGTCCCACATGCCGTCCTGGCCGGGCCGGTTCATAGCCGCGGCGATATAGTAGAAATGCTCCATGAACTTGAAGACCATGTCCTCGTAGGTCTGGTCGTGGACGGCAATCTCGGCCGCGAGCTCCAACATGTTCTGGCTGAAGAGGGCCATCCAGGCCGTGCCGTCCGCCTGCTCCAGGTGGCCGCCGGTGGGAAGCGGCGCGCTGCGGTCGAAGATGCCGATGTTGTCGAGGCCGAGGAATCCCCCCTCGAACACGTTCCTGCCGAAACGGTCCTTGCGGTTCACCCACCAGGTGAAGTTCAGCAACAGCTTGTTGAAGGTCGACTTGAGGAAGTCCACGTCCACCTCGCCGCGCAGCGCCTGCTCGGTGCGATGGAGGAACAGGGTCGCAAAGGCGTGGACCGGGGGGTTCACATCGCTGAAGTTCCACTCGTAGGCGGGCATCTGGCCGCTGGGGTGCAGGTAGGAACCGCGGAGCATCAGTTTCATCTGCTCCTTGGCGAAGTCGGGGTCCACGATCGCGAGTGGGAGCGTGTGGAAGGCCAGGTCCCAGGCGGCGTACCATGGGTACTCCCACTTGTCGGGCATCGAGATGATGTCCTCGTTCAGCATGTGGAACCACTCCGAGTTCCGAGCGTTGCGATGTCCGGCATGCAGAGGGTTGGAGTGGTGCTCGTCCAGCCAGTTGTCACCGTCGAAGAAGAAAAACTGCTTGCTCCAGAGCATGCCGGCAATGGCCTGGCGCATGACGTTGGCCTGATCCGGGGAGACCGAGGGCGGGGTTACGGACCGGTAGAACTCGTCCGCCTCCTGGAGCCGGACGGCCAGGGTCTTGTCGAACTCCCTCCCGAAGGGGGATGCGCCAGCTTTCCAGCTCTTACCGGCATCGGTCGGGCCGGTCAGCCGCAGCCGCATGGTCACCGATTCACCGGCAGCAATCGTCACGCGATAGTGCGCCGCAACCTTGGTGCCCTGCTTTTCGGGATTCACTGCGCCCTGATTGCCCTGCACCACGCAGTTGTTGATGCCGTCCTTGACGTACGGGCTGGCATTGGGATGGCCGGGAAAGAGCCGCTGGTTGTTCGTATCGTTTTCGGTGAAGAGCAACGGCGCCTCGCCTTCGCAGGAAAGGACGAACTCACCCACCGCCGAATGGGTTAAGGCGACCGCGCTCGTGCCCGCCGTTGCCTCGATCTGCCTGAGGTTTGGTTTCTCGGCCGCTCTGTTGGGTTCGGCAATCCACGACGCCCAATCGTTGCGGAACCACAGCGTCGGCAGGAGGTGCAGTTCGGCCGCGTCCGGTCCTCGGTTGGCTGCCGTGATCCGCACGAGTATGTCTTCCGGACCGGCTTTGGCATACTCCACGAACACGTCGAAGTAGCGGTCCTCATTGAAGACGCCAGTGTCGAGGAGCTCGTACTCCATCTCGTTGCGATTGCGCCGCCGGTTGATCTCCACTAAGTCGGCGTAAGGGTAAGCCGCCTGCGGGTACTTGTAGAGATACTTCATGTACGAGTGGGTCGGCGTGCTGTCGAGATAGAAGTAGTACTCCTTGACGTCCTCGCCGTGGTTGCCCTCGTTGTTGGTGAGCCCGAAGAGGCGCTCCTTGAGAATGGGGTCCTTGCCGTTCCACAACGCAAGGGCGAAACAAATCCGTTGCTTGTCGTCGGAAATTCCTCCTAAGCCGTCTTCGCCCCAGCGATACGTCCGCGATCGCGCATGATCGTGGGTGAAGAAGTTCCAGGCATCACCCCCCTCGCTGTAGTCCTCGCGCACCGTTCCCCACTGTCGTTCACTGAGGTAGGGCCCCCATTTCTTCCAGCTGACCTTCTGCTCCCGAGCTTCTTCAAGTCTGATCCGTTCAGCGTTCATAGGTCACCTTCGTCCCAAATGGACTTTGCCACCAAAAATGCTAATCGGGACAGCAGTCGGCCTTTTGATCAACCTCAAGAACCGTGCGAAAAAGCCCCAGATTTCGTCCAAGACCGCTTGGACCGCATCAAGAGGTTGCTGCTCGCGCTCCTGTGGACCCCATCCTTGGTTCCGACGAGAGCAGCGAAATTGGAAGCCTGCACTTCGCTCAATCAGTCGATGCTATGCGCCGCTGGGACGGACCCGCAGCGATCCCAGCTATCAGCTTCTTAACCCGGATTATGCGCCACGCATGAGAAATTTGCGGCGACTGTGGTGCTGAGCGGCCGATTCACGTAGCAAATCGTTGTCCAAACAAGTTGCCTCGCGTATCAGCCCTCCGCCACAGCCGCCGTGACCGACGATACGCCGCTTCCGTTCGACCTTCCAGCTGTCCGCCGCAAGAACTTGCAATCCGATGGCGTGCGCAGCTTCCGGCACCTCTCGAAGGGTAATCTCGGCGCTCGAAGCATTGCTTGGATTGACCAGCACAGCAATTCGAACCGCCTTGGGCACCATGTCGTGCAGCAGCCCCAGCCGCTTGGCCAGAACTTCAGTAGAGAAAAAATTGATGCCGGTCGCGTTGCCGCCAGGCCGGGCAAGGCTGGCGACCAAACCAAGCTTGACTGGGTTTTCGCCAACGCCGAAGACGATCGGGATCGTCGTGGTCGCAGCTTTGGCCGCAAGCGAAGTAGGATTGTTGCCTGGCGTGGCGATAACGGCCACGCGACGACGGACGAGGTCAGCCATGAGCGACGGCAGGCGATCGTATTGGCCGTCAAGCCAATAGTACTCGACCGTCACGTTTTGACCCTCGATGTAACCGGCTTCGCCAAGGCCCTTCCGGAACACCGCCGCGATGCGAGCTGAAGTATCGGACGCGGACGACCGGGGGTTGACAAAGCCGACGACCGGCATCGGTGACTGCTGCGCACGGGTCGCGAACGGCCACGTCGCTGTGGAGCCTATGAGCGTGATGAACGCGCGGCGTTTCACTGCCCAGCGCCTCCCGGTGCTTCCGAAAGAATAGCATACCTTAGATACGGCGCGAGACTGCTGCGATGCGGGATTTCAATCCGGCCTATAACGGCTCCGGGTCAATTGCACGTAATACCGCGCCGCAACATCGCTGTCCGCTTCACCCCAGTTAGCGGAATCGATTCGGGCAGCCAAGCACTTCCGAGTCGTGCCAGAAGGAGACCTGAGCAGGTGCAACAACGTTTCGCGTCGCCGCCTCACGCAACAATCGCTTCCAGGCGGCCCGCTATGGCCTTACCTGGGCCGGACTTTACACCGGCTGGATCGCAACCGGCTTTGCCTGGTGCCCTTCCCTCATTCGATCACCTCGTCGGCAAGCGATAGCAAATTGTCAGAGAATTTGACGCCGAGTGTCTTGGCGGTCTTGAGGTTGACGACAAATTCAAACTTCACCGGCTGCACCACCGGCAGCTCGGCAGGTTTCGCGCCTTTTAGAATCCGTCCGGTATAGATTCCGACCTGGCGGTACACATCGGGAAGATTGATGCCGTAACTCATCAGGCCGCCGGCTACAGCATGTTCACGAAATTGGTACATTGCCGGTACCGCATGACGCTCCGCCAACGCCACAATCTTGTCGCGGCGTGTATCGAGGAATGGATCGGCGGTCACCGCAAGCACGGCGATGTGCTGTTGCGCGACAGCCTCGAATGCCGCCTCGATTTCGGGATCAGTGCTGGCGCGCAATACATCAACCTGTAGACCAATAGCGCGCGCGGCCTCTTGAAGATCTTGTAACTGGCTCTCAGCCGGAGGATAGTCTGGGTTTACCAGTACGCCAATCATTGCGGCCTGCGGCATTAGTTCATGCAACAGCCCAAGGCGTTTCGCTTCCAGCGTGCTGGTTAGGATATTCATGCCGGTAGCGTTGCCGACCGGCCGGCTGACGCTTGCTACCAGCCCCAATTTGACTGGATCAGAGCCGACGGCGAAGACTATCGGAATGTTCGAGGTCGCGGCCTTGGCTGCTAGGGCTGCGGGGTCGGTGCCAGCCACGAGCACGTCGACTGACCGCCGAACGAGCTCAGCGGCCATCTCCCGCAATTGTCCATACTCGCCGAGGGCAAAGCGATATTGGATGCTGACGCTTTCGCCTTCGATGTATCCGGCTTCTCTCAACCCACGGCGAAAGGCGGCTACCTGATAGGCAACATCATCGGGCGATCTGGCGTGAAGAAAGCCTATCACCGGCATCGCTGGCTGCTGCGCGCGCGCAACGAGGGGCCATGCAGCCACGCCGCCGAGCAGCATGATGAGCTTGCGCCGAACAATCACTCGATCACGTCGTCAGCGCGGGCGAGCAGCATCGGCGGCACATCGAGGCCAAGCGCCTTGGCCGTCTTGAGATTGATCAGCAGTTCGTACTTGGTCGGTGCCTGCACCGGAAGGTCGGCGGGCTTCTCACCTTTGAGGATGCGATCAACGTAGCTGGCGGCGCGCCGGTATTGATCGAAATTCTCAGGCCCGTAGGAGATCAGGCCGCCGCCGGTAACGTACATGCGGTTAAAGTAGACCGCGGGCAATCTGTGCCGAGCCGCAAGCGCGATAATCTGTTCGCGATGCACGATCACCAACCCGCCCGCCACCACGATCAGGCCGCCATTCGACCCGCGTGCGAATTTAGTGACGGCGCGCTCGATCTCGCTCGGATCGCGCACGCCGAGGGGGATCAACTCCACTCCGAAAGATGGCGCCACAGATTGGATGGCGCCCCACTGTCCGGTCCCGGCGGGATTCCGAAGGACCGCCACTCGCGTCACGCTCGGCGCGATCTGTTTGAGCAGCTCCAGCCATTTCCCGTTGATACCGTACTCAGAGAAGGAAAAACCGGTCACATTGCCGCCTGGCCGCGCCAGGCTCGCGACGAAGCCAGCGCCGACCGGGTCCGCGACCAGCACGAATACAATCGGCACGGTTTGGGTTGCCTGTTGCAGCGACCCCACATAGAGGCCAGTGCCTAGGATAACGTTCGGCGCGAGCGCGACCAATTCCGCCGCGTATTTGCGACCTTCCGCATCGCCTGTAGCCCACCGAGTGTTGATTTCTACGTTGTGGCCGTCGGTCCAGCCCAATTGCTGCAGCCCGCCCAGGAAGGCCGCGATGCGGGTCTGCCCTTCCGGATCGTCCGCGCGCGTCGACATGAGCACGCCGATCCGCCGCATCCGCTCCGGCTGCTGCGCGCGCGCCGCGAGCGGCCAAGCGGCCGCGCCACCGAGCAGCGTGATGAACTTGCGCCGTTTCACTTGGTGATCTCCATAGGTCGCCACGGCGCGCCAAGAAATCCTACCACCGGCATTGCTGGCAGTTGAGCGTGCGCCGCGAGTGGGCAAGCTGCTGCCGCGCCACCGAGAAGCCTGACGAACTCGCGTCGTCTCATCACTCAATCACCTCGTCGGCAATGGCGAGCAGTCCGGGCGGAAAGGTAAGACCGAGCGCCTTTGCAGTTTTGAGATTTATCACGAACTCAAACTTGTTCGGCTGCACTATTGGCAGGTCAGCGGGTTTGGCGCCCTTTAGGATTTTTCCGGTGTATTCGCCTGCATGGCGGTACGCTTGAACGAGGCTGGGCGAGTAGCTCATCAGGCCGCCGGCCACGACAAACTCACGCCATGGGTAGATCGCGGGCAGTGCGTGGCGCGCCGCCAATGCAATCAATGGTCGCCGCTCGCCAAGGAAAAAGGCATCATTCGCGTGGAAGAGCGCGCCGGCCTTATGTTGGAGGAGGATTGAGAAGGCAGTATCGAACTCGTCTACCGTGCTGGCTCTCACGACATGAATTTGAACTCCGAGTGAGCGCGCGGCCTCCTGCGCCTCTTTGGCGTGGAACTCAGCTTCCCCAAATTTCGGGTTCACGAGCATGCCGATCACTGTGGCCTTAGGTAGCAGCTCGTGCAGTAGCCCAACTCGCTTTGCCCCCAATTCAGACTGTAAAAAATACACTCCCGTGATGTTGCCGCTCGGTCGGTTGAGACTTGTGACGAGGCCGAGCCTGACCGGGTCGGTGCCCAGGCTGAACACGATCGGGATGGTCGCGGTTGCGGCCATTGCCGCGAGCGGGGAAGGTTCGCCACCGACTGCGGCAATAACCGCCACCTGACGGCGCACAAGGTCAGCGGCCAGCATTGGCAATCGATCATAGTGACCTTCCGGCCAGCGGTATTCGATCGCCACATTCTGTCCCTCGATGTAGCCGACTTTCTTTAGGCCCTCGCGGAATGCAGCTATGCGAGACGCAAAGTCATCGGGCGTCGTGGTGCCAAGGAAACCGATCACCGACATCGGCTGCTGCGCATGCGCCGCGAGTGGCCACGATGCCGCAGCGCCGCCGAGAAGGGTGATAAAGTCGCGCCGTTTCACTTGATCACCTCCATAGGTCGTCGCGTCTGGGTCGGCCCAATGCGAGCGACAAAACAGGCATCGGGCAGCGTGCCATTCGCACGCCGCCGGGCTGTTCGCAATTGTCGAAATCCCGCGCCTACGGGGAACCTGCCCCGTGCAGTGCGCGTAGGCTACCACAATTCACGCGCGATATGCACCTGAACGGGACCGCCTGGATAGAGGGCTGAGACCGGCTTCGCTACTGCAACATAAAATGTCGGCAGATGTCCGAGTCGGGTCTTGTGTCACGAGTATCGCCGGTCCAAACGGCGTTGCGTAACTGTACGAGAGATGAAGGAAGGCCCTTCGAGGTCGGCAATCAGGTGTTGATCTCAAGCCACCGCAAGCTGCTGTTGTCAAAAGCAATGGTGGTGAACGTTGCGGAAAAGTCGGGACAAGATTCCGACAGGCAAGGTTGAGAGAGGCGAGCGCAAGCGAACCGCTGCAGAAGTGTCGAAAGCGGATTAGATGATGTCAAAACCGGGGGCTGACCCTTCCTCCGGGATCAGCTTGGAGGATGTCCTGAGACTGACCAAGCGGCATCCGGCATGTAGGCGGCGCGAAGCTCAACCAGGCTCTTGTATGGAACGTGAGAACCTATGCGGCGATGCGAAGGGAAAAGGCGCAAGCGGCTCCAACCGCGAGGCCGAAAGTACCGATGCGCCGTCTAGGGGCGGACTGCTTCGTAGTAGCGTTGAAGCGGGGTAATGCCCGTGGAGCGAAGGGAGCGGGTCATCGCCATTTGGTTCGGGTCAACCGGCAACGGGAGGAACCCGATGTCCAGTGGAAGGCGGCAGCCTTCGTGCGGTGGCACGAGCCGGATGACGCGAGAGTGTCAAGTCCGGTTCTGTGAGAGGCTCGGGGTGAAATTCCCCGGGCCTACTCGGCATTAGCCCGCATTACCGCATCGCAGCATTGGCGGCCGGTTCTCCTCAATGAGCGGACATACTGATCTCGCTAATGTTCAGTATCGATAACAGGCATTCTCGATACAAATTTCCCGGGACGTCACGCAGCCCCTCTTCTGATCGCCCGCGGGCGCGCGCAGTGTTCCGGCGAGTGCGGCGATTTTATTGGAGTTGAATCAGCGGGACTGATAGCGCCCTCTCGGCTGCCTCACGGAGCCATAAGCTGAGCCTGCCGAGCCATAGGCTTCGAATGCGTTGGTTCGGCAAAATCCTCCCCTGCCTGAGACCGCAGCCTGGCATTGCTGGAAGGAGTAGAAACCGCAGTTGGTTCCGCCCTTGCCGCTGTAATCCGCGCACCACGGCGCAGCGTACGCTCCGACAGTGGATAGGGATAGAGCAGCGAATGCGATTGTAACGAGTGGGATCGCGCGCATCATGAATGCCTCCGCTATTGTGCCCCTCGCGATCGAGCATAACACCGAACGGCCAAGGCCGCCAAACCGCCTTCAGGGAGGCGGAAAAGTAGGCGCATGCCCGAGTAGATCAGAGTGTGCAGAAGCCGCGAGGCAGGCGGTAGTCAACACTTGCATGCGTGCTCGAAGACGATCGCACCGTCGCAGGAGATCAGTGGCGGGTTAGTCATTTGGGCTTTCACGATCGATTGTCAGCCGTTTCAAACCCGCGTCGCGGCTGGTGCGGCCGAATCACGGCGAAAGCGCCCGCCGCCCCGCCTCCGTGATCCGCACCCGCGTAACGTCGACCGTGCGCCCGCCGGCGATCACGCGCTCGTTGTGCGCCGTCGTGAGCCCCTCGCGGATCATGTCGACCAGCAACGCAACCTTGAAGCCGTGCGCGAGCATGATCGCTTCCGTGCATCCGTCTTGGCTTGCGGCGAGCAAATTGAGAGCGCGGCGGCGATCGGCGCTGAGGCTGTGCTTGCGAGGCTGCTTACGCGTGGGCATCGCCCACCTGACACGGCGCGATGAAGCCTGGCGGCAGAGGACGCGAGGACAACATCACACCCAATGCTTGTTGACGTGCAGTCCCCAATCGGGTCGGACGTCGGCACTGATGTAACCGCAGCATGTGCAGACCATCCGGCCGCATAACGACCGCATCGGTTTTTCGTCGGGCAGCCAATCGGCATTCATCGTTGCACTTGATGACAACGGCCGGAACTGCAATCAATGAGCAAGTCTCGGCACCCGTGGCCGCGGATATATGCGCGAGTGTCACCAGCTCGAAGGTCTCTGTCGGCTAGCGAGCATTTCCGGCCGGTATATACGCCGGCTAGAGGGTCATCAAGCAGTGCTTACGCACGACCGAATTCCCCAAATCCCGCGGCGACCCGCCGGATAGAGCCGTCTGATCATGGCTAAATCCCAGATCGCCGTTCTTCATATCCTGCACTCTTCTCGGTGCGCGTTGAGCCGGTGAGCGTAAACGGACGAGTGTTGTCGGCCATGAGCAGTTCAATCCAAGTCGCGATGTAGCCCGCGTTGCGAACGCCGTCGCAGACGATTTGAGGTATGCGATTGTCGAATACTAGCCGCGCTACGATCCCAGCAGCAAAGGGGGCACGACTCCGCTTATCGATGAGGTGCGGCGCTGCCCCACGGACGACGAAAGGCTGACGCCCAATGGAGGAACACTGATGTCATTCTACCGAGGCATGACCTGCGAGAACGTTCCCCTCAAAGGCGATAAGGGAACCTCGATTACCGCTTATGTAGCCAAGCCGTCTGGTCAAGGGCGCTTTCCGGGCGCCGTGCTTGTCCACCATCTCCCGGGCTGGAGCGAGTTCTACATTGAGACGACACGCCGGTTCGCGCATCACGGCTATCTCGCGATCTGCGCTAACCTCTATGAGCGTGCGGGAGAGGGCAACCCGGACGACGTCGCCGCCAAAGTGCGCGCCGACGGCGGCATTCCCGACGACCAGATGGTCGGCGACACCGAAGCTGCAGTGAAGTGGATGCGCGCGCAGTCCAATCACAACGGCAAGGTCGGTCTTTTCGGCTCTTGTTCTGGTGGCCGGCACGCCTTCATCTATGCCTGCCAGAGGAAGGATGTCGACGCCTGCGCTGACCTCTGGGGCGGCCGGGTAGTGATGGGCAAGGAGGAGCTCAATGCCAAGACGCCTGTCGCACCGGTCGAAATGACGAAGGACCTCTGCTGCCCGCTGCTCGGCATATTCGGCAACGACGACCGTGCGCCGAGCCCAGAGCAGGTGAACCAGCACGAGGCCGAGCTCAAGAAGCATGGCAAGGTGCACGAGTTCTATCGCTACGATGATGCCGGCCACGGCATCTTCTATTGGCACCGGCCACTGTACAGGCCCGAGCAGGCCATGGATGGCTGGAGCAAGGTGTTCGCCTTCTTCGGTAAGCATCTGGCGAAGTAGGAGGCCCAGACATGTGCACGTCCATTATCGAGATCGCACGGGCAGAGGGCATGGCAAAGCGCGGGGACGAATGGTTTCCACTGTCGCAGGCGGTGGTTGCCTATGACCACGCGCGGCATGCGCCGCTGGGCGACGTCATCACGCTCGACTTCATCAACATTGCCCTCGAACCCGGGGCGCGGGCTGGGATTGAGCTGACGCTGGAGACAGCCAAGGAGCTGCGCGCCGCTCTCGACCGAGCGATTGCTGCCGCCGAGTTCGAGGAGGCGGAAGTGAGGGGCAAGGGCGCCGTCCCCAGCCTCGTTCGGGCAGCGTGACGCGCGAGAGGGCGTGTCGCGGCTCGATCCCGATCTCCCGGGCCGGTGAGATCGCCCGCCGGATTGCGATAGCGCCCTCGACGGTCCGCACGACGATCAGACGCTTTCAGGCTGCCGGGCTGAGTTGGCCGCTGCCCGAGACATGTCCGATGCCGCGCGTCGAGGTGAGGCTGTTTCCCGAGACCGGCACGAAGCAGGGCCACTGCGCGCGAAAGCGCGTCGGATTCGCGCCACGCTTGACCAGAAATTGCACAACACCGCTCTGGAAGCACATGTCCGTTCGCATCTTGCAGACCGGAGCGGCGCCGCCGGCGCGTGTTTCGGTCAAGCTACTGAGCTAATGGCCAGCCAATTGTAACGGCTTCATCAGCTCTGACGGATCGGCATTACGTCGGAAACGCTCTCCAAGCGCGCTGGATGGCAGGACGCGCCTCAATCGCATCATGCCAGCGTTTCAGATTGGGATAGTCTGCAAGTCCGATGTCCTTCACGCCGTGAAGGTGCACGTCCGAGTACATCGTCATGTCGGCGATGGAATAGGCGCCGCCGAAATATTCGTTTGACGCCAAGTGCCGGTCCAGGATGCTGAGCATGTCGCGCAGGTTGGCAGTGTAGTGCTCCTGCGCTTGCGGCACCTTCAGAGGCGAACGCACCACCCAATGGCCAAACTGCTGCGCCAGCGTCGTAAAGGTTGCGGAGCCGTAGAACAGCCATTGATCCACCTTAACGCGGGCGAGCGGATCGCTCGGATAGAACTTGCCAGACTTCTCGGCAAGATATTTGAAGATCGCGCCCGATTCACAAAGTGTCAGGGTCGCTCCACCAGGGCCCTCATGATCAACGATCGCCGGGATCTTGTGGCCCGGGCTGATTTTCATGAACTCCGGCGACATCTGCGCTTTTTCCCGGATATTGACGGGAATGATCTTGTGGGGGAGCCCAGTCTCCTCGAGCATCATTCGAGGCTTGTAGCCGTTGTCCGTCGTCCACGTATAGCAATCGATCATTTCATCCTCCCGATGAACGCAACGGGCGAGGTGTGCCGCATCTAATCGCCTCTGCATCGGCTTGACAATCCATTGCGGGCGGGAATGCGCGCAAGGCCATTTGCGGTGCTTGTATCAGCAGGATCATACGGCATTTACGCTACGCAGCTGCCGACGGTCCTTAAAGACGAGGGAGCATACGGAGTCCTCAACTTCCATCTCGCGCGCGCTAACCCCCACTGGAAGTACCTTGCCGAATGCAACGAGGCGCTGATGATCTTTCAAGATCCTGAAGGGTACATCACGCCCAATTGGTATCCATCGAAAGCCGAGCACCAAAAAGTGGTGCCGACATGGAACTATGCGGTCGTGCACGCCTATGGCCGGCCGGATGTGACGCAGGATACGGAGTGGATACGGCGTCACGTAGCCGAATTGACCGCTCAGCAGGAAAGAAACGAGATCAAGCCGTGGGCGCTGACCGATGCGCCCGGAACCTTCATCTGCTGAGGGTCAATCGCACGCATTACCGCACCGCAGCATTGCTGTCCGCTTCACCCCAGTTAGCGGAATCGATTCGCGCAGCCAAGCGCTTCCGGGTCGTGCCACTTCCGGACTCATGCAGTGCAGCAAAAACCATCCTTAGTCGGATCACATCATCGGCGCAGGATAAGTGGAACTTTCAGACAGGGGGCGCCCCAGATGAGGTTTCACCGCTGCCTCTCTGGTGTAGGTTGGATTGGCGTCCAGCAGTTACTTCGCAGCGTCCACAATTTTTGGCAACCGGATCGTGAAGGTCGATCCGCGACCGGGCTCGCTTTCGACCGTGATGTCCCCGCCCATCATCTGGCAGAACCTCCGGCTGATAACGAGGCCAAGGCCGGTTCCGCCGTATTTGCTCGCCGTTGACGAGGATGCCTGCGAAAATTCCTGAAACAGCTTGCCCATTTGTTCCGGCGTCATGCCGATGCCGGTATCCGTCACGGCCAACGTGATCCAATCGCGGCCGTTCTCTTGTCCGTGATGAGCATCAATCGTGACGGTGCCGCGGTCGGTGAACTTGTTTGCGTTGCTCATGAGGTTCAACAGCGCCTGGCGCAGCCGCATCTGATCGGCATGCATCGTCCCTATTGCGGTATCGCAATGGACTGCTACCTGGTTCCCGGTCTTCGCCGCCAGCGGTTCAATCGTCTTGATGACGCTGTCGATCAATGGCGTAAGAGCGAAGGATTCGAGATTAAGCTCCATCCGCCCTGCCTCGATCTTGGACAGGTCGAGGATATCGTTGATCAAAGCGAGTAGATGCCGGCCCGCGCCGAGTACACGATCGAGCGGCTCAGTGTCCTGCTTCAATGCCTCCGCATCCTCCCGCAGCATCTCGCTCACGCCGATGATGGCGTTGAGCGGCGTGCGCAGCTCGTGACTCATGTTGGCGAGGAACTGCGACTTGTGCTGGCTTGCTTCCGCGAGCTGGCGGCTCTTGTCTTGGATTTCATCGAATAGCCGCACATTCTCGATAGCGATGACGGCTTGATCTGCAAACGTGGTCGCCAGCTCAATATGCTTCCTCATAAACGGACGCACTTCAGCGCGCGTTACTGAAATCACGCCGATCCTTTCGCCTTCCCGCACCAACGGCACGCAAAGCACAGTGCGATAGTTACCGATTTTTTGGACAGCGGATAAAGCATAACCAGGTTCAGCATTCACATCTGAAACGTGGATTGGTTTGCCTTCCAGTATCGCCCGTCCAGCCACCGACCCGGGACTCGGCGTTATAGAATTGGCCATGAAATATTCTCTTAGACGCGCATGTTCGTCTTTGGAATGGCCATAACTAGCGCCCAAGCGATATCTCTCACCGTCATTACGGAATAGCCACGCATGATCAGCTTCGCAGAGCCGCGACACAAATTCGACCAACGTATCGAGCACGCCTTGCAAGTCGAAGGTCGAGCGGCTGATCACCTTGAGTACGTCGGCGGTGGCGGTCTGCTGCTGCAGCGACTCGCGCAATTCGTTCAGCAGGCGGCTATTCTCGATGGCGATGACAGCTTGGCTAGCGAAACTCGTAAGGAGAGTGATCTGCTTGTCGGTGAACGGGCGCACCTCTTGGCGATAGATGGCGATCACACCTATCAGCTCTGCTTCCTTGAGCATCGGTACGATCAGAAGGGTCCGAGCGCCTGCGATTTTAGCGATCGGCTCATCAGGATTTTCCGCGGCAATGTCGGCAACGTGGACGACCTGCTTCGTGTCGGCGACGCGGTAAAGGACACGTGCCGAGCGGCGAGGAGGAACAGGATTGCGTTGTTGCTGAACGGCCCAGGTTTTCGGCGCATTATGCAGCGCAACGTGTCGGAACACAGTGCCGTCGTACAGTAACAAGTTGCCGAAACTAGCCTCGCATATGCGCACCGCGTTAGCCAGCATGGCCTCGAAAACCGGCTCAAGCTCGCCCGGCGAGCTGGAAATGACCCGCAGCACCTCCGAGGTCGCCGTCTGCTGCTCTAGCAACTCGGCAAGCTCCCGCCTTCGTGCCTGCTCGGCCTCGAACAAGCGTACGTTCTCGATCGCTATTGCTGCTTGGTCGGCGAAGGTCGACACCAAATCGATTTCCCGGTCGACAAACGGCTCAATCCTTTGCCGTGCAAGGGCAATGACACCGATGGCCTCGCCTTCGCGCATTAGAGGAACGCCGATCATCGACCGAACCTGTGCAATCTGGGCTTCCTCTTTCTTCTCGTACAGTGGATCTTCCATTGCATCGACGATACGCACAACCTCTCGTCGCATTGCGGCTCGTCCAACCACCGTCCCGGGACCAGGCGTAATCGGCGTCGCGCGCTCAATTTCCAAATACTGGGGATCAACGCAAAATCCGGCCGCAAACCGATAGACACCTCGGTCTGACCTGAATATGACAGCCGTATCGGCGTGACAAAGTCGCGCCGCGGTATCAACCACACTCTGCAGAATTGGCTGCAAGTCGAATTTTGATCGGCTAATTACATTGAGCACCTCTGAGGTCGCCGTCTGCTGCTCCAGCGATTCGCTGAGATCGTCCGTGCGCTGGCGTAGCTCGTTGAGCAGGCGGGCATTTTCAATGGCGATGACTGCCTGGTCGGCGAAGGTCGAAGCCAACTCGATTTGTTTGTCAGTGAATGGGCGCACTACCGGACGCTCCAGCACGAGTACACCGATCGGCGTTCCCTCGCGCAACAGCGGGACGGCGAGAAGGGTGCGGTACCCGCCAATTTTCTGACCTGCGCTATACGTATATTCAGGATCGGCCAGAACGTCGGGGACATGAACCATTTTGCCTTCGAGCAGCACTCGTCCCGAAACCGTACCTCTGTCAATTTGGGTAGGATGATTTGCCACGAATTCAGTGAACTCAGGCGCAAACCCATAACTCGCTTCGAAATAATACGATGCGCCTTTTGGTCGACCTATCACCACCATGTCGGCCTCGCATAGGCGGGCGGCGGATTCGATCAGCGTGTTGAGAACCGTTTTAAGATCGAAAGTCGAGCGGCTGATGACCTTGAGCACACCGGCCGTAGCAGCCTGCTGCTGACGCGCTTCATTCAACTCACCCCTGAGTTTTGCATTTCGACTTCGAGATCGGCGGGTGCTTTCAAGCGCAGTTGTCCAGCTTCGGGGGTTATGCGTACCGAAATCGCGCCCTTTCGACGATCGTATCTCGCTCCCGCCAGCTAGGGTCGCTGGATTGCAGGATATCGAATTGTTCGAGATCAGTCTGCGGGTATGCCGGACATTTCGCAACCGGCCGGCCGCTCCAATGTCCGAATCGGGTCTTGTGTCACGAGTATCGCCGGTCCAAATCCGCAGCATTTCGGCGTGTAAGATCGACATTGCCGCCAGACCTCGAACGGTAGTCATCAAAACCATTGCCGCAGTGCACACCCAATGTCTGTTGTGGGTCAAAACCCGAGATTACCGCAGGGCAACAACATTAGCAGGTCCACCTCAATCAGCGGACATTGAGCATCGCTGCCGCGTAACTCGTATGCGGAAAGCCGGATAACTCACGTGCAACCGACATGCCGCAAAAAATTGCAAAAAATTTGCCCAAAGTATTGACTACATTACGCAGATATGCTAATGTGCCATGTTGTGGGCCAAGGAATGACCGGCGTCCGGCTATTCCTCCAAGCCGGGATGTTTTTCGAACGAGCACCGGATGAAATGCCATACCTATGCTATTGGGATCGAAGACGGCGACGAACAACCAAGAGGAGCGCACGCGCCTTCACCTGTTCTGGCGCCTGTTCTTCCCCTGTTATGGTCCTGTTACCGCGCCTGTTATCCGCCTGTTCTTTTTTCGAGGAATGCCGATTTTATGGGCATTTCCGGCCGAGCAGCGATCAAATTTCCTGTTCTTTACAGGGACAAGGCGAAAAACGATCGAGACGCAAACGGCAGTTGCATTCTCGCAAATTGGAGAGTCGAAAAAGGCCATCGACCTGCTCCCGCTCGACGCCAAAACGAACCCGGGGATTCATCCGTTATGGCGGTCGTAAAGCGACGATCACGCAACCGAAATCGGCGTTTTGCCAAAACGAAGCCAACGGATGGTCCGTTAGTGATTACCGTATGTTATCCTCGATTTGTAGTTATTAGGCCGCCTCTTCCACCCCCGCCGCAGATTGTGTGGTGCAGGCGCGCGAAAGACTGCGTGACGGAACGAACCCCAAGCGATCCCGATAGGGCTATGGAAGGTCCGGCGAGCCGGCCGGACAAGAGTCGTGCGCATTCATTTGTACAAAACGAACCCGAGCTCGCCCATGCCGAACTGTCTTGGGCGCGCGCCGCACCGGTGCGCACATAGTGCTCACAATAGTCGCAGGCTTCCTCCGGAAGGGCACCCGGTATTTCAACTTCTTTGAACCGTCACGGCGGATACGCAACAGCGCAATCTCCGCCGGCTCTGGCCCCGACACCGGGCCGGAATCGGACTTGCATCGCTGCCCATGCCACCTTCAATATGTCAGGGACTGGGGTCCAGTGAGGGCGCATGCTCACCATTCTCTTCGACGGCATCGCCTACGGCATGCTCCTGTTCGTGCTGGCATGCGGCCTTTCGGTCACTCTCGGGCTGATGAACTTCGTCAATCTCGCCCACGGTGCCTTCGCCATGGCGGGAGGCTACATCACTCTCGTGTTGGTGAACCGGGCAGGCTTGCCGTTCTTTGTCGGCCTTTCGATTGCCTTCATCGTGACCGCGTTGATTGGTGCGCTGTTCGAACGCACACTCTACGTGCACGTCTATAACCGCAGCCACCTCGATCAGGTCCTGTTCACCATTGGCCTCGTCTTCATGTCGGTTGCCGCGGTGGACTATGTGATGGGCTCCCAGCAGGTGTTCATCCAGATCCCGAGCGCACTGGAGGGGAGATTCGAGCTGTTCGGGATCGGTATCGGCCGCTATCGTCTGCTGATCATCATCGTGTGCGGCTTGCTTGCGCTCGGACTGCAGCTCATCCTGTCCAGCACGCGTTTCGGCAGCCGGTTGCGGGCATCGGTTGACGATGCGCGCGTGGCGCGCGGGCTCGGCATCAATGTCAACCGCGTGTTTGCGCTGACTTTTGCCTTTGGCTCCGGGCTTGCCGGCCTTGGTGGCGCGCTTGGCGCGGAGATCCTGGGCCTCGATCCAACCTTTCCGTTGAAGTACATGGTCTATTTCTTGATCGTGGTGACGGTGGGCGGCACTTCCAGCATCACCGGTCCGTTTGTGGCCTCGCTTCTGATCGGCATCGCCGATGTGGCCGGCAAATATTACGTGCCGAAGTTCGGAGCGTTCGTCATCTACACCATTATGATCGTACTCCTGATCGTGCGGCCGCAGGGCCTGTTCGTCCGTGCCGCGGGCAGATAGCGGTTCGTCCGTGGCATCCCCGCTGGTAGAGAAGGTCACCCATTACCTGCAGACCCACGCACGCTGGGGGGTGATGGAATACGTCTTCTGGCTTGCGGCCGTCGCGACCATTTTCGTCTTCCCCGGACGTCACCTGATCCTCGCCGAGATCGCCTGGCTCGGGTTGTTTGCGCTCTCGCTCGATCTGATTCTCGGCTACGCCGGTATCATCTCGCTCGGCCATGCCGCCTTCTTCGGCTTGGGCTCTTATGTGGCGGCGCTGCTCGCCAAGCATGCCATCATCAATGAGCCGGTGCTGGCGCTTGTGGTATCAGGCCTCGCAGCTGCCGTGCTCGGATTTGCGACGAGCTTTCTTGTGCTGCGCGGTTCCGATCTTGCCCGCCTCATGGTGACGCTCGGCGTGGCGCTGATCATGCGTGAAATCGCCAATCAGATCCCGGAAATCACCGGCGGCGCCGACGGCCTGCAGGGCGTCGTCATGCGGCCCATTCTCGGCATGTTTGGGTTCGATATCTTTGGCCACGTGGGATATGTCTATTGCCTCGGCGTTCTGTTCATTCTCTTTCTCATCGCCCGGCGCATCGTACATTCGCCGTTCGGCCTATCGCTGCGGGCAGTGAAAGGAAATTCGCTTCGCAGCGCCCTGGTTGGTATTTCGGTCAATTCACGCCTGGTCGCAGTGTACACATTGGCCGCCTTTTATGCCGGGGTAGCCGGCGGGTTACTGGCCCAGACGACGGCCTTCGCCTCCTTGGACGTCTTCTCGTTTGAACGCTCCGCCGATCTTCTGCTCGTTCTGATCATTGGCGGCACCGGTTACCTCTATGGTGGCCTGATCGGCGCCGTGATCTTCAAGCTGATGCAGGACTGGATTGCCAGCCTCACCCCGCAATACTGGCAATTCTGGATCGGTCTCGTCCTGGTTGTAATTGTGCTGATCGGGCGTGAGCGCATCGGGCTCGCCACTGGATTTGTGCGTGGTCTTGCGGGGCGGCTGTTTCGCAGAATGGCCCCCGGCGTGAAGCCGGTCACGGTGGCCGAAGGACATTGAATCATGCCTGCCGCGCTCGAAACCGTGGGGCTTGAAAAGCATTTCGGCGGTCTTGCAGCGGTGAGCGGTGTTTCGCTGGCGATCGAGAAGGGCGCCCGCCATGCGCTGATTGGTCCGAACGGTGCCGGCAAGACGACCGTGATCAACCTTCTCACCGGGGTACTGCAGCCTTCGTCCGGTCGCATCCTGCTTGAAGGACAAGACATCACCGCGCTCGAGAGCCACAAGCGGGTGCGGCTTGGGCTTGCCCGCACTTTCCAGATCAATCAGTTGTTTCTCGACTTCACGCCGTTGGAAACCATCGGGCTTGCGATTTCAGAACGCATGGGAACGGGAGCGCAATGGTGGCGGCTGCCTGGCAGCAAGCCCGTCCTCACAGAGGAGCTGGTAGAGCTGCTCGAACAATTCCACCTCACCGATGTGATGTTCGAACGCACCGGCAATCTGGCCTATGGCAAGCAGCGCCTGCTCGAGATCGCGCTCGCCATTGCGTGCCGTCCGCACGTGCTTCTGCTCGATGAACCCGCCGCCGGCGTGCCGGAGGACGAGCGGCACGAGATTCTTGCAACGGTCGCGGCACTGCCTGCCGACGTGACCGTGCTCCTCATCGAGCACGACATGGATATCGTGTTCTCGTTTGCCGATCGCATCTCGGTCCTGGTCAACGGCGCCCTGTTTACCGAAGGCGCCCCGCAGGACGTTGCGCGCGATCCGCGCGTCAAGGCCGTCTATCTCGGCAAGTCGCTCAATGCCTGACGTGCTTGACATCGAACGGCTGACCACCGGCTATGGCGAGGCCATTGTGCTCAACGAGGTCTCCCTGGCTCTGCCGGAAGGCCAATCGCTTGCCCTGCTCGGGCGCAACGGAATGGGCAAGACCACGCTCATCAATTCAATCGTTGGCGTGACCCGTTTCTTTGCCGGTCAGATCAGGCTCGGCGGCCGCGACATTACCGGCCTGCGGCCGGACCAACGGGCGCATGCCGGAATCGGGTGGGTGCCGCAGGAACGCAATATCTTCAAGTCGCTCAGCGTGGAGGAGAATCTCACCGCCATCGCGCGCCCCGGGCGCTGGAGCTTGCAGCGAATCTACGAGCTCTTTCCGCGCCTTGCCGAGCGGCGGCGCAATCTCGGCAATCAGCTCTCCGGGGGCGAGCAACAGATGCTCGCGATCGGGCGGGCGCTCATTCTCAACCCGCGGGTAATCCTGCTCGATGAGCCGCTCGAAGGTCTTGCGCCCATCCTGGTCGAGGAGCTTCTAGCCGCACTCCGAAGGATCATTCGTGACGAGGGAATGTCGGCAATCCTGGTCGAGCAGAACGCCCAGAAGGTGCTCGCCGTCACCGATCGAGCCGCGATCATCGAGCGCGGCACCGTGGTGCATGAGGGCACAAGCGCCGAGCTCGCTGCCGACCGCGCGCTGCTCGAAAGCCATCTCGGGGTCACCGCCGCGGGTTCCCGCCGCGCCGCAGCGAAGACGAAGCATTGAACCGATGTAGAGGAGACGTCGCAATGACAAGAGCCAAGCCGCCATTTCGCGCCGATCACGTCGGCAGCTTTCTTCGCCCCGCAGCGCTCAAAGAGGCCCGCGCCAAGCGCGAGCAAGGAAAGACTTCCGCTGCCGAACTCAAGGCTGTGGAAGATCGTGAGATCGAAAACATAATAGCCAAACAAGAAGAGATCGGGCTGAAGCTTGCGACCGACGGCGAGTTTCGCCGCTCCTGGTGGCATTTCGATTTCCTCAGCCAGCTCGACGGGGTCGAGCTCTTCGAAATCCGAGCAGGGCATCCAGTTCCACGGCGTGCAAACCAAGGCGCAGGGCCTGCGCATTGTCGGCAAGGTCGGATTTTCCAATCATCCCATGGTGGAGCATTTCAAGTTTCTCAAGGCTCACACCAAGGTGACGCCGAAAATGACCATTCCGGCTCCGCCGGTGCTGCATTTTCGGTTGCCGAAGGACGGCATCGACAAAAGCGTCTACCCCGATCTCGATGGTTTCTTTCACGATCTCGGACAAGCCTACAAGACCGCGGTGAGAGCCTTCTACGATGCAGGCTGCCGCTATCTGCAATTCGATGACACGGTTTGGGCCTATCTGTGCTCGCAGGAGGAGCTGCGCAAGGCGCGCGAGCGCATGTCGAATGTCGATGCGCTGCAGGCGACCTATGCCAGCGTGATCAACGCCGCGCTTGCGGCCAAGCCCGCCGATATGACCATCACCACTCACGTCTGCCGCGGCAATTTCCGCTCCACCTGGATTGCCGAAGGCGGCTACGAGCCGGTTGCGCAGACGCTGCTCGGCAACGTGAACTACGAGGGCTATTTTCTTGAATACGATACCGAGCGCGCCGGCGGCTTCGAGCCGCTGCGGTTCCTCCCCAAGGGCAACAAGGTCGTCGTCCTCGGCCTGGTTACGTCAAAGAGCGGCACGTTGGAGAAGAAGGACGATATCAAGCGCCGCATCGACGAAGCCGCAAAATTTGCTCCCCTCGACCAGTTCTGCCTTTCGCCGCAGTGCGGCTTTGCCTCAACGGAGGAGGGCAACATCCTTGCCGAGAACGAGCAATGGGCGAAGCTTCGCATGATTGTCGACCTCGCCGATGAAGTGTGGGGGAAATGACCCGCTTGTCTCGGCAATGATTGTCCCGCGCATGTATACCGTCGGCGTGGGTTGGGTCGAGCGCAGCGAGACCCAACAAACCTAAAGCGAATGCGTTGGGTCTCGCGCAGAGCTCGACCCAACCTGCCAGCGTGTCCGGCATGAAGCGGTCCGTTTGATCCCATGCTCCTCGCCACCACTCTCGTTGGTTCCTATCCCCAGCCGGATTGGCTGATCGACCGTGCACGGCTCGCAAAGCAGGTGCCCCGGGTGCGCGCCCGCGACCTCTGGCTCATTGACCGCGAAAAGCTTGCAGCGGCGCAGGACGATGCCACGCTGCTTGCCATTCGCGATCAGGAGCATGCCGGCCTGGACATCATTACCGACGGCGAGCAGCGGCGGGAAAGCTACTCCAACCGTTTTGCAACTGCGCTCGACGGCATTGATCTCGATAATCCGGGCAAGACGCCCAACCGCACCGGTGGATTTTCAACCGTACCGCGGGTGGTGGGCCCGATCCGCCGCAAATACCCGGTCGAGGTTCGCGATGTGGAATTCCTGCGCGCCAACACCGGTCGCATGATCAAAATGACGGTGCCCGGTCCCTTCACCATGTCGGCACAATGCCAGGACGACTTTTACCATGATGGCGAGAAGCTCTCATTGGATTACGCCGGCGCGGTCAATGCCGAGATCAAGGATTTATTCACGGCCGGCGCCGACATCGTGCAGATCGATGAGCCGTGGATGCAGTCGCGGCCGCAACAGGCGCGCGCCTATGGGCTCAAGGCGCTTGACTGCGCGCTTGATGGCGTCAAAGGCACCACCGCCGTGCACATCTGCTTCGGCTATGCCGCCGTGGTGAAAGACAAACCGTCGGGCTATTCGTTTCTGTCCGAGTTTGAGCGTTGCGCGGTCCATCAGGTCTCGATCGAAGCCGCGCAGCCCAGGCTCGATCTATCGATCTTGCGGCAATTGCCGTCGAAGACCATCATCCTGGGTGTGATCGATCTCGCCGATCCCGATATCGAAACGCCGCGGACTGTCGCCGACCGCATCCGGGCGGCGCTTGCCTTCGTTGCGCCGGAGCGCATCGTGGTGGCGCCCGACTGCGGCATGAAATACCTTGCGCGCGACGTCGCTCTTGCAAAGATGCGCGCCATGGTCGAAGGCACCGCTTTGGTGCGAGCGGAGCTGGCATAACTATGCAGCGCAAGAAGCCGCCGTTTCGCGCGGATCACGTGGGAAGCCTGTTGCGGCCGGCCGCGCTTAAGCAAGCGCGGGCCAAGCGCGAACAGGGCGAGATCAGCGCGGACGGCCTCAACCAGATCGAGGACCGCGAGATCGAGAAAGCGATCCGGAAACAAGAGGAGATCGGGCTACAGGCGGTTACCGACGGAGAGTTCCGGCGCGCGTTCTGGAACTACGATTTTCTCGGCAAGCTTGACGGGGTTGAAGCTTATTTGGGAGAGCGCAAGATCAAGTTCCAGGGGGCACAGCCCAGGCCCATGATGCTGCGCGTCGTCGGAAAGCTCGGCGCCTTTACCGGCCATCCCATGATCGAGCATTTCAAATTCGTGCAGTCGCATACCAAACGTACGGCGAAAATGACGATACCTTCGCCATCATCGCTCCATTTCCGCTATGGCCGCGATGCGGTGCCGGAATCAATCTATCCTGGCATGGATGATTTCTATCGCGATCTTGGCAACAGCTATCGCAAGGCGACCCGCGCCTTCGCGGAGGCAGGCTGCCGCTATCTCCAGCTGGATGAAGTGAATTTCACCTATCTTTGCGATCCCAAGCTGCGCGAGGTCGTTGCCGATCGCGGGGAGGATCCGCAGGCGTTGCCGCATATCTATGCGGGCATGATCAATACCGCGATTTCCGACCTGCCCGACGACATGGCCGTCACCATGCATCTGTGCCGCGGCAATTTCAGGTCGAGTTTCGTTGCGTCGGGCGGCTATGAGCCGGTCGCCGAAATTCTGTTCAATGAAGTCAACATCAACGCCTATTTCATGGAATACGATACAGCGCGCGCTGGTGGCTTCGAGCCGCTGCGCCTGGTGCCCAAGAACAAGGTCGTGGTGCTCGGCCTCGTCACTTCAAAGCGCGGAGCGCTTGAATCGAAGGACGAGATCAAACGTCGCATCGACGAGGCCACCAACTTCATCTCCCCTGACCAGCTTTGTCTTTCCCCGCAATGCGGCTTTGCCTCGAGCGAAGAGGGAAATATGCTTACCGAGGACGAGCAATGGGCGAAGCTTGAGATGATCGTCGAGCTTGCCGAGGAAGTCTGGGGTTAGTTAGGGCGGGTTGGCGGCCGCCTTCGGACGCGTAACCCGCCGCCCTCTCAATGATGGCGGATTACGCGGCATCCGCCGCAACCCGGGCCTGCCCGGGTTGCGCAATATATGGTCAGCAAGTCGGGCAAGCCCGACTTGCTGTGCCGGATGTCGCTAATCCGCCCTACGACATGTGAGGAAGTAAATCATGCAACGAAAAAAACCGCCCTTCCGTGCCGACCATGTGGGCAGCCTGTTGCGCCCGCCTGCGTTGAAGGCTGCGCGGGAAAAGCGGGCAAAAGGCGAGATCAGCGCCGCCGAGCTCACCGCGATCGAGGATCGCGAGATCGAGAATGTCATCAGGAAGCAGGAGGAGGTCGGCATTTTCGCGGTGACCGACGGTGAGTTCCGCCGCTCGTGGTGGCACCTTGATTTTCTCTGGGGGCTCGACGGCGTGGAACGCTACATCATGGATCAGGGCATCGCCTTTGCCGGCGTGCAGACACGCGCCGAGGGTGCGCGCGTGGTCGGCAAGCTCGGTTTCTCCGGCCATCCCATGATCGCGCATTTCAAGTTTGTCGCGGCGCACACCGGGCGCATGCCGAAAATCACCATCCCGGCACCTTCGGCGCTCTATGGCCGCTCCGGACGCGGGCCGATCAGCGAGGCCGTTTATCCCGATCTCGACGAGTTCTTTGCCGATTTGGGTGCCGCCTATCGAAAGGCGGTGCGTGCGTTCGCGGATGCGGGCTGCCGCTACCTCCAGCTCGATGAAGTCTTCATCGCCATGCTGTGCGATCCGAACTATCGCAAGACCCAGGCCGGCCGCGGGGACGATCCGCAAAAGCTGGCCGAGCGCTATGGCGATCTCATCAATACCGCGATGTCCGATATTCCTTCCGACATGACCGTCACCATGCATCTCTGCCGCGGCAATTACCGTTCGACCCATATGGGGACGGGCGGCTACGACCCGGTGGCCGACGTCCTGTTCGATCGCATCAAGGTGCACGGCTATTTCATGGAATATGACACCGAGCGTGCCGGCTCGTTTGAACCGTTGCGCCGGATGCACAAGGACCAGACGGTCGTGCTCGGCCTCGTTACCACCAAGACCGGACAGCTTGAGTCCAAAGATGCGCTCAAGCGCCGTATCGAGGAGGCCGCCCGCTGCGTCGATCTCGATCAGCTCTGCCTCTCGCCGCAATGCGGCTTTGCCTCGACCGAGGAGGGCAACGTGCTTGCAGAGGAGGCGCAGTGGGCCAAGCTGCGCACCATCGTGGAAGTGGCACAGGACATTTGGGGCTGACTGTTTACCCGCGCCCCGCGCACCAACTGCGCGATTCTTCTTGCTTATGGCGCAACCGCCGCCCAAAAAGATTGTTGTTGGGTTCGAGTAGCCCGTGATGAGTGCCCTTGTCGCCGATATCGGTGGCAGCAAAAGCCGCTTTGCGCTCGCCAATTCCGCGGGCTGGCCCGAGCATATCCTCATTATTGAGAACGACACGGTGCCCGACCTCGAAGGGGCCGTCGTGCGGTATCTCGACAAGACCGGTGCGCGCCCGCAAGCGGCGACGTTGGCCGTTGCCGGACTGATCGAGGGCGAGGAGATCGCCCTGACCAATCGCGCCTGGCGATTTCAGCGGACTGAGTTCGCCGAGCGTTTTGGGTTTTCGCACTTGCACATTGTGAATGACTTCGAGGCCGTTGCTTGGGCGCTGCCACGGCTCGGCCCCGCGCACACGCGCCCGCTCGGAGACGGCACGCTGCGGCGCGAAGGCGTGAAGCTTGCGCTTGGTCCCGGTACTGGGCTTGGCGTGGCTGCGCTCGTTCCTGGCGAGGGCCGCTGGCACGTGGTTGCGAGCGAAGGCGGGCATGCTTCATTCGGGCCGAGCGAGGCCGGCGAGGAAGCAGTGTTCGCACGTCTGCGCGAGCAATGCGGTTGGGTGAGCGCGGAAACCGTGTTGTCGGGCTCCGGCCTCGTGCGGCTGGCAGGGGCGCTCGACCCGAAAACCGCGTATCGGGCCCCCGAGCCCATCGTTGCCGAGGCCCATGCCGGTCACCCGATGGCACAGACCATCACCCGCTTGTTCGTGCGCCTGCTCGGGCGCTTCGCCGGAGACCTTGCACTCACGTTCAAGGCGCTTGGCGGCGTCTATGTTACCGGCGGAGTGACACACGGCCTCGGCACGCTGCTCGATGATCCCCAATTCCGCGCCGCGTTCGAAGGCCACCCGCCGTACGAGGCGCTGCTCAAGTCGATCCCGACGCACCTCGTCACCTACGAGCAGCCGGGCCTCGTGGGCTGTGCGACGCTCGTGCAAATGGGCAAAACGTCACCGGCAGCGGCGACAAGCGCGGGAGCACATCAGCCGTGAGTGCATCTGCTTACATTTTGTGCGCGGCCAGCCGCTCGGCTTTGGCTTTGAGGCGTTCGAGGGTCTTCGCCTTTTCGACGATGAAACGTGTGTGGCTGCCGACGCCAACCTGATCGAGCTCGTCGCGCACGGATACCTCAAACGAGACCTTGCGACCCTCGATTGCGCTGATGCGCACGGTGACCTCCGCGGTCATTCCCTTGAGCGTCGGCGCGAGATGCCTGACCGTAACTTCCATGCCGACCGAATCCTCGCCGGCGTCGGCATGGTCAAGGATGAGGTTGCGGCAGGTGTACTCGATGTCGGAGATCATTGACGGGGTTGCATAGGTGCGCGCCGCCTCGCCCATGAAGCTGATGGTGCGCTTATCGTCGACGACGATGCGGTTGGTGCGTTCGACGCCTGGACGAAGGCTCGGCTTCATGTTGTTTTCTCCCGTACCGGTGTATAGCGGGAAACGTGCGCGCTAGGCGAGATGTGACCGGGACCCCATGACTGCGGTGCTCAGCGATGCGGCAGCGGCCGAGTGCCTCATCAATGCGGGGCTCCCGCAGGATGAAGTGGGCCTGTGGCTTGAGCAAAAGCCTCCGGCACCCAGCGAGTTCTCGCAGGACTGCAAAACATTCTCCGACTACTGGCTCAGGTCCAGGCGCCTGCTCGGCAGACTTCCGCAAAAACCGCGTACCGAGCGCGAGGAAATGGCCGCCCGAGTGTTGCAGGACGAAGCGCGCGCCCAGCGTGTGCGCTTCCTTCGTTCGCATGTGGACGAAGTCTATGACGTCCTTACCGCCAGGCGCTCGCGCTTCATCCGGGTAGAGGACCTCGCCGTCCGCGCGGCCACGGTCGTACCCGGTCTGGTTCCCACAGCCCAGGAGATCGCCGCCGAAGATGGGCTGCCGCAGAAAGACAAGAGCGGTCTCGAGATCGACCAGGGACTTTTTGTCGGCGCGGTGCTTTCACGTCCCCCGTCGGGACGGCATCTCTGCCATGCCATGCTGTTGCCGCGGGAAGCTGCGCAAGCCCTGCTGCCTCAGCTCGAACGCGACGGTGCCGTGGAGCTCGACGGCGCCTCGGTGCGCCGGCACGGCAAGGCGATGATCGTAACCCAGAACAACCCGCGCTTCCTCAATGCTGAAGATCAGACCACGCTTGACGGCTGCGAGATTTGTGTCGATCTCGCGCTGCTCGATGCGCATTCCGAGATTGCGGTCATGCGCGGGGCGGCCGTTGAGCATCCCAAATACAAGGGGCGGCACATTTTCGGCGCCGGCATCAATCTCACGCATCTTTACCACGGCCGCATTCCGTTCATGTGGTATCTCCAGCGTGACCTCGGCTATGTGAATAAGCTCTATCGGGGACTGGCGCTGCCCGATGATCCGCCGCCGGATGAGTTCGGCGGCGGCACCATCGAGAAGCCTTGGGTTGCTGCGCTCGAGAGCTTCGCCATCGGTGGTCATTGCCAGCTTCTGCTCGTTATGGATTATGTGCTCGCCGAGCATGATGCCTTCATGACCTTGCCCGCGCGCAAGGAGGGCATCATCCCGGGCGCGGCGAACATGCGCATGCCGCGCTTTACCGGGGATCGCATCGCGCGCCAGGCGATCCTCTATGAGCGGCGGCTTGAATGCGACAGCCCGGAGGGACGGCTCATCTGCGATGAGATCGTCCCGACCGGCACGATGGATGATGCGATTGAGCGGGTTGTTGCCGCCTTTACCTCGTCCGGTAGCGTAAGCGCGGCGGGGAACCGGCGTGCCTTGCGCATCACCCAGGAGCCGTTCGACGCATTTCGTGCCTACTTTGCGGTCTATGCGCGCGAGCAGGCCTATTGCCATTTCAGCCCGGCCCTGATCTCCAGTCTCGAGCGTTACTGGAGTGCGCACGAGCGAAGACCGTAGCGGCCCTGCGAGGAGATTGCGCCATGAACAAACAGATCGCGTGCGTGCTCTCGGCCCTCTTTGTCGCCGTCGCCGGCAGCTGCGCGCGGGCGGAGGACGCGCTGCGGCTCACGGTTGGCCAGCGTGGCTTGTGGGACACTGCCATATCGGAGGTCGGGCAGCGCGCGGGCATTTTCAAGAAGCACGGCCTTGCGCTCGAGATTCTGTGGACGCAAGGCTCGGGCGAGACCCAGCAGGCGGTCATTGGCGGCAGCGTTGATATCGGAACGGGCGTGGGCATCATGGGCGCATTGAGCGCCTATTCCAAAGGCGCGCCGGTTCGCGTCATTGGCGCCGAGATGACGGGCGCCGGGGATCTTTTCTGGTACGTGCGCGCTGACTCGCCGATCAAGAGCCTTGCCGATTTCAACGGCAAGACGGTCGCGTACTCGACGGTGGGCTCTTCGACCCATGGTGTGGTCAATGCTTTCGTCAAGCAATACGCGCCGGCAGCAAAGCCCACTCAGACCGGAGGACCAGCGGCGACACTGACAGCGGTGATGTCGGGCCAGGTCGACGTCGGCTGGTCGGCACCGCCTTTCGGGCTCGATCAGCTCGATCGCAAGGAAATTCGTCAGATCGCGACCGGCAATGACACGGTATTCAAGGGCCAGACGGTTCGATTGCTGATCACGAATAGTGCGACGCTTGCGAGCCGCAGGGACGCCATTGATCGTTATCTCGCAGGATATCGCGAGACCATCGACTGGATGTATTCCGATGCGGCTGCGCTCAAGACCTATGCCGAATTTGCCGGCATCACGGAGGAGAAGGCAAAGCGCATTCGGGACGGCTTCTTTCCAAAATCATCAGTTTCGCCCGACAAGATCACCGGTCTCGATCTCATCGTGCCCGATGCAGTAACGCTGAAGTTCACGCCCGTGCCGCTTACCAAGGAGCAGCTTGCCGAGCTCATTCAGATCCCGGCAAGAAAGTAGGGCGAGCGTCTACCGGCACACGAAGATCAGCGCCCCGCGCACATCGCCTGCGCGCGTGTGGCCGCGTAGTCCCAGGCCGAAAACTTTGCTTCTAGCGGAGCGCCCGGCAGCGCGACGATGAAAGGATCATCGCCGAAGCTTCTGTACTGGTCGATAAGCTCCGCCGCACTCATCCCCAGCTTGTAATTCGCCTCGAGCCACGCATCCACGACATTGCGACATGCCGCGAGCGCCTCCTCGACGGAGCCGTAGCTGCCGAGCTCGCGCCGCTCATCCTCCTCCATGTAATGGAAGTTATCGTCGATCATCACCTTGTATTTTGACATCGCGTGCTTGCTGTTGCGCTTTACGCTCAAGCTGACGGCGCGAGGCTCGTCCTGCTTGCGCGCGGCGCGCGCAGGTCAATAGGGGCGCACTGTACCCTTGACCGTCGTTCGGAGCATGAGCCGGCGCTCGGTCGAAGGAAAATCCGTTCGCGCATGCGAGGAGCAGCGGTTGTCCCAAAGCAGCAGGTCGCCAAGGCGCCAGACATGCTCGTAGACAAACTCACGCTTTTCCGCATGGTCAAACACCGCGTTGAGGAGGGGTTCGCTTTCCTCCTGCGGCATGTCGACAGTTCCGACCGTCATCAGCCGGTTGACATAGACCGCCTTTTTCCCGGTCTCCTCGTGGGTGCGGAACACCGGGTGCACGCATTCGCCGAACGCCTCGGTGCCGCGGCTGTCGCCTTTCTGGGTTGAGCCGTAATTGTAGTGATGTTTCGCCAGGCGCCCTTCGAGGCGGTTGCGGATTGCCGGATCAAGCGTGTCGTAGGCGGCATATCCGCTGGCGAACAAGGTATTGCCGCCTTGCGACGGAATTTCGACAGAATAGAGCAAAGTCGCTTTGCTCGGCACCTCGACATGGATCATATCGTGGTGAAACATCATCTCGCCGTCGGGGAGGGCGCCGATCGGCTCGCCGTTCTCGCGGATGTTGGAAATCAGCATGATGCCGGGCAGCAGGCTGGAATAGCCCTTGGGGAAATACTTTGCCGGGCGGGAGTGTTGCGCCTGCTCGCCGAAATAGTGGGTGACGCGAACGAGATCCTCCTGCGAAAGCTTCTGGCCGGGAAAAATAATAACAAGGTGATCAAGCCAGGCCTGATGGATGGCGGCAATCGTCTCTTCGTCAGGCTTCTCATGCAGGTCGATCCCGCGAATCTCAGCCCCGATGTGTTGCGTCAGCTGCAGCACATCGAGCCGCGTTCTTGTTGCGACGGTCATGGCGCTTAAGCCTCTCCTGTGTCTCCCTTGTGGCCGGTAAAGGCGACAGTTTCAGCGAGCATGCTTTCGTAGGTCATGGCGATCTCACGGGCATTTGTAGAGGACTGCCTTGTAGGTCTGGTCTTGATCCGAAAAATCCAGGGTCTTGTCGTCACGTGGAGTGAAACTGACATCCCCGAGCATCTGGCTGCCGCCGGCACCTTTGCATTCGATATGTACGCGAAACGTGTTGCCGTCCTGCTTGATGTCGAGAATTGAGCATAGTCCAAATACCGAAATCGATCTCGGTTGGGCTGATCTTCACCCGCGATACGTTGGCACCCGCGCCCTCGCAGGGCTCGTTCTCGGTATAGGTGCCAACGAGCGGGAAATCGTCGGCTGCCGAAACCGAGGCCGTCATCACGGTTGCAAACCCCAGCATCGACAACACGGCAGCCGCGGCTCTATGCACCTGTCAACTCCCTGGCAAGCCTGATGGCAGTAGACTAACGAATGCCGTGGCGTGGGCCAATGCCGGCCGGCCGGAATGTGTCGGCTATGGCCCGTCCGCTGAAATTATCGTAACGAGTCGCAATGATTGCGTCATGACCGAGCTTCCCACCATACCCCTGACCGACATCCGGGAAGGCGGACCGGTCCGCCACGCGATTGAGGCGCGCACGCGCATGCGCGCCTTGCGCGACGATTGCATGAGCTGGCTCATGCCACCGGTTCGAGCGCTGCTCCCTGCGATGGACGCTGTCACGCGCCTTTGGCTCAAGCGCTCGTGCTCACCCTATGTTACCGAAATCGGGGCCATTGCCGCGGCAGTTGGCCTTCCCGGATTGTGGTTCTTCAACGGAACGTATGCATGGGGCTGCACCACGGTCGCGCGTGAAGAGGGCGGCGCGCCGTGGCTTGCGCGCACGCTCGATTGGCCGTTTCCCGGGCTTGGTCGTCATCTTGAGATTACGCGCATGCGCGGCCCCGCGGGTGATTTCTTCAACGTCGGTTGGCCGGGTTACGTCGGTGCCTTGACTGCCTCTGCGCCTGGCCGTTTTGCCGCCGCCATCAACCAGGCGCCGCTTCGGCGGCGGACGATGAGCCCGTTGCTGCGGCCCTATGATCTGGCAGCGAACGCGCTGTCGACTTGGCAGCTCAGCTTCTGTCCTCCGGATCACCTGCTGCGCCAGGTCTTCGAGACCTGCCGCAATTTTGCGCAGGCGAAGGATCGTCTGGAGACAGTGCCGATTGCGCGTCCGGTGATCTTCACATTGGTTGGCTGCGCGCCGGGCGAGCGATGCGTAATCGAGCGGACCGAGCAAGATTTCGTGACTCGCGCTGATGACACGGCCGCGGCCAATGATTGGTTGCAGCCGGCAAAGCCATGGGAGGCGCGTGTCGCAGCGCACCTGTTGTTCACCGCTTCCTATGAAGAGGCCGCTGGCCGCAGCCGCGCACGGCGCGAAGCGCTTGGGTCGTGGTCGCGCGGTTTTGCCTGCGCCGATTTCGCGTGGGTCGTGCCCCCGGTTCTCAATGCGTTTACGCGATGCGCCGTCCAGGCATGTCCCGCGCGGGGGCGTTTGTCCGTGGTCGGTTATGAAACCGAGGATGGCAGCGATCTGCCCCTGCCGGTCACGCAGGTTCGCGATATGACAGTGGGTGCGGACCCGATCGGCATGCCAGCATAGTCCCGGCTGCTACGGTTGGTCCTCCCCTCCAAACAGCGCCGCGGGAAATTGGGCCGCATAGCGCCGTCGGCCTTTGGGCGGGACCAGATGTTCATGGCGGGCGGCCGGATCGGGCTCCACCACCCTGCGGTAGAGGTGCCATGTCGAATGGCCCAGGAGGGGAACGACCACCGCGAGGCCAATGAAAAACGGTAATGAGCCGATCACCAGCAGAGCGGCCACGATCAATCCCCAGATCGCCATGGGCAGCGGATTGGCGGCAGCTGCACGCAGTGACGTGAGCACGGCCTCGACCGCGCCCACGTCACGGTCGAGCAAAAGAGGAAATGAAACGACGCTGATCATCAACACTGCCAGGGCAAACAGGAACCCCACGCCATTGCCAACGATGATCAGCATCCAGCCGGCGGGGGTGTTAAAGATCGCCCGGGCGAAATTGGGTATCGAGGCTGCCGGCTCGTAGCCGAAATTCGCAATATAGATCGCCTCCGCAACCGCTACCCAGATCAGGAAGATGGCCAATAACAGAGCCCCAAGCGCCGCAATTGCACCGCGCGAAGGGGAATGCAGCACGTCAAAGGCATCCTGCCAGGAAGGGGTGAGGCCCAGTTCGCGCTGCCGGCTCAGTTCGTAAAAGCCTATGGCGGCAAATGGACCCAGCAGCGCGAAGCCCGCTGCCAAAGGAAACAGGAGCGGCAGCACGTCATAACCGAATACCACGCGCGCCAGAATGAGCCCGATGATCGGGTAGATCAGGCAAAGGAAGACCGCGTGGGTCGGCATAGCCAAAAAATCGGACATGCCGCGCGACAGGGCCTCTCTGATATCCGCGATCCCGATTTTGCGGATGACCGGCGTTCTGGATTCCGCCCCCATGAGAGCATGGACGTGGCTCATGATGATACCTCCCTGGGAAATCTTGGGCAGGCGGTGCGTGCCGTACCCGGCCCGTGCCCCCTTATAACTCGGCAGATTTTAAACCGTTCGGTTTTGGACCGCCAGATGCCGTATCTGCCGCGCAACACCCATACGCGATCCGTGGCGGCGTTTACCCTTTGTTAAATACCCGCGCCCCGTGATGGGTGCGCGGGGAGGGATTGTCATGCGCGCACTTTTACTGGCGGCAAGCTTGCTGCTGATGACATGGGGAACGGCAGCGAGCGCCGACCTGCCGCGGCTATCCCGGCCGTCAGCGGTCAGGGTGCCTGCGGCGACGTCGCTCTACATGGGGTGGAGCGGGTTTTATTTCGGCGTGAACGCAGGCGGCGGGATCGGCAATAGCAAGAGCGATTTCAGTGTGGGCGGGCCGCTCTTCGCCTCCGTGAACAATGCGTTTTCAGGTGCCGTGGGCGGTGGGCAGGCCGGCTTCAACTGGCAGAGCGGACTGACGGTCATCGGTCTGGAGACCGATCTCCAGGCCAGCGGGATAAGGGGCAGCATCAACACTCCCTGCATCCCCGGGATATGCGGGCTTCCACTTACTGCGACATATAACGACAAGGTGCCCTGGTTCGGGACGGTGCGCGGCCGGCTTGGCGCTGCCGCGAGCAGCTGGCTCATGTATGTGACGGGAGGCTACGCCTATGCCCGGATCGAAACCGATGCGCTCGCCGCAGCCGGTATGGCCGCGGCGGCTTTCAGCCTGCACGACACGAAAAGCGGCTGGACGGCAGGCGGCGGCATCGAGGTGGCTCTGGCACCGGGATGGAGCGCAAAACTGGAATACCTCTATCTTGATTTCGGGCACCGCGGCAGCACGCTTGTGCTTCTGCCGGCAGCGGCAATTGTCGATGATGCGCACTTCACCATGAACGTCGTGCGGGTGGGGGTGAATTACAGGCTGTAGGTCAGCGCGAAATCTCAAAAGCGCGTTCCCGGTTTCGCCCATAACGGTAAACCGCGAAATCCTTATCCAGGCTCGCTACTCGCGTAATTCCCAGCCGTTCCATGACGGCGAAGCTCGTGCGATCCACGATCGAGAAATATTGATCGGAGAAAGCTTGTCCAATGGCCCAGGCGGCCTCCAAATCGGCCGCCGTGACTTGTTCCACCCGCACGAAGCTGCGTCGAATGCGATCCCAAAAATTTTCAGCCGCATTGTGATAATAACGGCTGTTCAAAAGCATCCAGGTCTCGACCAGGACATGATCGGTTGTTACTTGGTCCTTTGTGCCACGTAAAATGAACTTGGCCCGGACATTATCCTTATCCCTGCGGACAACCGAGGCGAACCACATCGACAAGTCAACGAAGATGCTCAACGTCGCCTCTTTTTCGGCCGTGACCGAGGACGCGATTTCCGCCCGGTCTTGCGCTGAAAATCCTCCCATACGGCTTCAGCAATCATCTTGTTCTTATCGCGTGCGATATTAGTCGCCGGTCCCTCGTCTATGAGGTCAAAAATGATGGAGACGTCAGCTTTCGGTCGGGACTCACCTAGATCGTTGACGACGAGGCGACGCACATATTCTGCGAAGGAGATCCCGAGGTCGGCGGCTTTCGCATGCGCGCGACGCTGCACGTCCGGATGCATGGTGATTTGGGTTCGCGCATTCATGATGGTGACATCATGCCATCACCCAGCCCCGCTGACAAGTCGATTGCGGTTGTTCGGGCTGCAACGTGTCAGTACAGAGTCCGCTACTTTTAAAAGGAGATCATCATGCCCCGCCTCACGCTCTACCACGCCGCGCCCTCGCGCTCGTCCGTTGTGCGCTGGATGCTGGAAGAAATCGGCGAGCCCTATGACATTCACCTCGTGAGCCTGAACAAGGGCGAAAATCGCGTTCCCGAATATTTGGCGATCAATCCCATGGGTAAGGTGCCGGCGCTCCGGCATGGGGATGTTGTGATTACCGAAGCAGCGGCGATCTGTGCCTATCTTGCCGATGAATTCCCGCGCGCGAAGCTCAATATCCCCCTCGGCGATCGGCGCCGCGGCCCCTATCTCAAGTGGCTGTTTTTTGGCCCGAGCTGCATCGAGCCCGCGATGATGGATCGCGCTTTCCCGCGCAAGGAGGAGGCGCGGCGCGCTGCGCTCGGCTACGGCGATTTCGATGCCGTCATGGATGTGGTCGCCAAGGCGGTGTCGAGCGGACCCTATCTCATGGGCGACCAGTTCACCGCCGCTGACGTGGTAATCGGCTCGGGTCTGCGCTTCGGAATGATGTTCAAGTTGTTGCCCGAGCGCGCAGAGTTCACGGCTTATACGGGTCGCCTGGCGCAGCGGCCGGCACTCCAGCGCACCAACTCCAAGGACAAGGAACTCGCGGCGACGTGAGTTCGTTCTGGCTGAACCCTACTCCGCCGCCTCGATGCGCGCATGCCTGCGCGTCAGCATCGGCACGAGAAACTGTCCGGTGTAACTGCGCTTCGAGCGCGCGACGTCTTCCGGAGTCCCCGCCGCCACGATCTCGCCGCCGCCGTCGCCGCCCTCGGGACCAAGGTCGATGATCCAGTCCGCAGTCTTGATCACTTCGAGATTGTGCTCGATCACCACGACAGTGTTGCCCTGCTCGACCAGCTCGTGCAGCACGTCGAGGAGCTTGGCGACGTCGTGGAAATGCAGGCCCGTGGTGGGCTCGTCCAGAATATAGAGCGTGCGTCCCGTCGCGCGCTTGGACAGTTCCTTGGCAAGCTTCACGCGCTGCGCTTCGCCGCCTGAGAGCGTCGTCGCCTGCTGTCCGACATGGATATAGCCCAGTCCGACCCGCTGCAGCAGCTCAAGCACATTGCGCACGCGCGGCACCACCTTGAAGAACTGCGCCGCCTCGTCGACCGTCATATCAAGCACGTCGGCGATCGACTTGCCCTTGAACGTCACTTCCAGGGTCTCGCGGTTGTAACGCTTGCCCTTGCAGACGTCACAGGTGACATAGACGTCCGGGAGGAAGTGCATTTCGATCTTGATCACGCCGTCGCCCTGGCACGCTTCACAACGCCCGCCTTTGACGTTGAATGAGAAGCGGCCGGGCTCATAGCCGCGTGCTTTCGCCTCCGGCAGTCCCGCAAACCACTCTCTGATCGGCGTAAACGCGCCGGTATAGGTGGCCGGATTGGAGCGGGGCGTCCTGCCGATCGGCGACTGATCGATATCGATCACTTTGTCGAGGTGCTCCAGGCCTTCGATGCGGTCGTGCGGGGCAGGGGCCTCGCTCGCGCCGTTGAGCCTGCGTGCGATCGCCTTGTAGAGCGTATCGACGAGCAGTGTCGATTTTCCGCCGCCGGAGACGCCGGTCACGCAAGTGAAAAGGCCGAGTGGAATTTCAGCGGTGATACTCTTGAGATTATTGCCGCGTGCATTGACGAGCGCGAGCGTGCGCGCGGGGTTTTTGGGCCGCCGCTCGGGAATCGGCACCATCAGCTCGCCGGAAAGATATTTGCCGGTATACGAGGCGGGCTCCGCGATGAGGTCCTGCACCGTCCCCTGCGCGACGATATGACCGCCGTGAACGCCGGCACCCGGGCCGATGTCGAGGACATGGTCGGCGGAACGGATCGCATCTTCGTCGTGCTCAACCACGATGACGGTGTTGCCGAGGTCGCGCAGCCGCTTGAGCGTTTCGAGCAGCCGCGCGTTATCGCGCTGGTGCAGTCCAATGGACGGCTCGTCGAGCACGTACAGCACGCCAGTAAGTCCGGATCCGATTTGGGATGCAAGCCGGATACGCTGGCTCTCGCCTCCTGAGAGCGTGCCGCTTGCACGCGCAAGCGTGAGGTATTCCAGCCCCACATCGACCAGAAACTTGAGCCGCTCGCGAATCTCCTTGAGCACGCGGACCGCGATCTCGTTCTGCTTTGCGCTCAGCATCTGCGGCAATTGCGCGAACCATTCGCCCGCGCGCTTGACCGACCGGTCCGCGACTTCACCGATGTGCAGTGCGCCCACGCGCACGCACAATGCTTCGGGCTTGAGGCGAAAGCCTTTGCAACTGGCGCAGGGAATATCGGTAAAATATTTTGCCATCTCTTCGCGCGCCCAGTCGCTCTCGGTCTCGCGCCAGCGCCGCTCGAGATTGGTCACCACGCCTTCGAACGGCTTTCTCGTCTCGTACGCGCGCAGCCCGTCGTCATAGACAAACCGGATGGCATCCTCGCCCGAGCCGTACAGCATCGCGTCCTGGGTTTTTTTCGGCAGGTCCTTCCACTTGGTGTCGAGGGTAAACTTGTAATGCTTGCCCAGTGCAACCAGCGTTTGCACGTAATAGGGACTTGAAGACTTGGCCCAGGGTGCAATTGCGCCTGCGCGCAGGCTTTTGTCCTTGTCTGGGATCACGAGATCGGGGTCGATATGCTGCTCGATCCCGAGCCCGCCGCACGCCGGACAGGCACCGAATGGATTGTTGAACGAGAACAGCCGCGGCTCAATCTCGGGAATAGTAAATCCCGATACCGGGCAGGCGAATTTTTCGGAGAAAATCAAACGCTCGGGCCCGCTGCGATCGTAAATCCTGGCGACTTTTTTCCCCGCGCGGATGCCATCTGCGGCCTTTGCTGGTTCGGGTTGCGCGCTGTCGGCGAATTCCACCACCGCCAACCCATCGGCAAGCCTGAGCGCCGTCTCCAGCAAATCGGCCAAGCGCGTGGCGAGATCGCCTCGCACAACAACGCGATCCACCACCACGTCAATGTCGTGCTTTAGCTTCTTGTCGAGCGTAGGCGCCTCGGCGATCTCATAGAACCTGCCGTCAATCTTTACCCGCTGGAAGCCGCGCTTCATGTAATCGGCAAGCTCCTTGCGGTACTCGCCCTTGCGGCCGCGCACCACCGGAGCAAGCAGATAAAGCCGCGTACCTTCGGGCAGTGCCATCACCCGATCGACCATCTGCGACACAGTCTGGCTTTCGATGGGAAGCCCGGTGGCGGGTGAATAAGGCACTCCCACGCGCGCCCAGAGCAGCCGCATGTAGTCGTAGATTTCCGTAACCGTGCCCACGGTCGAGCGCGGATTGCGCGACGTTGTCTTTTGCTCGATGGAAATCGCGGGCGAGAGGCCGTCGATCTGGTCCAGATCCGGCTTCTGCATCATCTCCAGGAATTGGCGTGCATAGGCGGAGAGTGATTCCACGTACCGGCGTTGGCCCTCGGCATAGATGGTGTCGAACGCAAGCGAGGACTTGCCCGAACCGGACAAGCCGGTGAAGACGACCAGTCGATCGCGCGGGATCTCGACGTCGATGTTTTTGAGATTGTGCTCGCGTGCGCCGCGGATCGCAATGACGCGCGTGTCATCACGGCTTGCATGCCGGGAAGCGCGGTTGCGATCAAAGAGGTCGTTCATCGGATCCGCCGGCGCGAGGTCAAGGTCGCGCCGTAAAGGCGCGGACAGAGCCAACGTAGTGAGGACCGGCCGCCTTTGCGAGTCTGTCGACGAACCTCGTCAATTCCGGAGCAGAATTGTGGACAATGCCGGCAAAGCCTGCGGAACAAACAGCCACAGGCTCAATCCGGTGAGCGCTCTTTTGGTAGCGAGCGGGAAAAACTCCAATCAGAATGGAATCTCGTCATCCATGTCTCCGCGTGCACCGGCGCCGGCGAGTGCGGGCGCCTTTTCACGCGGAGCAGCGGCACCGAATGATCCGATGCTTTCGTCAGCAGCCGGGCCAAGGTCGGTCGCTGGACCGCCGGGTCGATCCAGCAGCGCCAACTGCGAGTTGAAACTCTGGAGCACGACTTCGGTCGTGTATTTATCCTGCCCGGACTGGTCCTGCCACTTGCGGGTTTGCAGCGAGCCTTCAAGGTAGACCTTCGATCCCTTCTTCAAATACTGCTCGGCGACCCGGCACAGCCCCTCGGCGAAAATGACCACGCGATGCCATTCGGTTCGCTCGCGGCGCTCGCCGGTCGTTTTGTCGCGCCAGGTATCGCTCGTGGCAACGCTGAGTTGGACGATGGGGCGGCCGTCCTGCGTCCGCCTGATCTCAGGGTCTTTGCCGAGATTGCCCACCAGAATGACCTTGTTCACTGAACCTGCCATGACAGTCTCCGTTTCGTCTTACCGTAATCACACTGCCCAACCGAGCAAGCCCATTCCGTCTTTTCCACAAGGGGCAGGGCGGCGGGCTCTTGTTCTCTTTTTGTTCTAACAGGCTTTTGCCCGTTCGGCAAGCAAATTCGTAGCCCGGATTGAGCGCACCGGAGCGTTAGCTCCGGCGGCGAAATCTGGGGATAGGGCCCCGAATTTGCGCTTGCGCCTTGCGCAAGCTTCAATCCGGCTACTTGGCTGAGGCTCAACCCGCCGCCTAACATCGCAGCAAGTCGGGAATTTGAGGCCCATTTCGCGCCGATGGCAGGCCGTAATCGAGCGCGCTCGCAGTGCATCCGCAGTTTCAAAAGACATGAACCGGCTTGCCAGCTATCGCGACTAATGAACCGGGTGAGCCTTGGCGGTTTACATGAAAAAATCGACGTTTGCGCAATCTGCCGTGGCTGCGGCTGTGATCACTGCTTTTCTCGGCCTCTTTGCCGAGGTCGCCCAGGCGCAAGTAATGCCAACCATCAACGTTCAAGAAACCTGCCGGGTAGCGGCCGTCGCGATGACCAACTTGCTGTCTAGCTCAACTGCCGCGAACGATGTGCAAATATGCGTGGATGGTGAAAACAAGGCGCGGGATCAGATCATCAAGGATTGGGGAACCTATACTGAATCTGACCGGTCAGGTTGCATCCAGCCCGGCGGCTATCTGCCGAGCTATATCGAGTGGCTCACCTGTTTTGAAATGAACAAAGTAGTACGGGAAGCCAGACAACAGGGCCGGTCGATGGTAGCTCTTACCAACCCGGACGGCTCCCTGACACTGCCGCCGGTCCGCAGCTTGGGTATAATGGCGTCGAGTTTCGGGTTCTCAGCCCGTCGCGAGTAGGCTAGCGCGTTAGCCGTCAGTGCTTCATGTCGCGATCGTGACCGGGTGCCACTGACTGACATCCGCGAAATCGGTATCCTCCAATCCTTCCCAGGCTGGCGGGAACCGAATGCAGTCTGATCAGCCCATGCAGCAAGTTACTGTCCGCAAGTACTACTTCGTTAGCGACCTCCACATGGGCGGTGACGGCCAGCTGCAGCATTGCGACTACATCGCCGAGTTCATTGCATTTCTAAAGCAATCGGAAAAAGAAGGCCCCGACACCGAATTGCTAATAGTCGGCGATACGTTCGGATTCTGGGAACTAGACTAAGACTGCTTTCGAATGCATTGCGGACGAGAATTGCTCGCGGCGATTTCTTCTCTCCATGACCTATCTGCGGCATCGACGCGTACTGTCCAACGCCTAACCTGTGAACACAAACCGCGTCCCCACCGCGGAATGGATGACCTTTTCACCCATGGCTTCACGGGCGAAATCATAAAAGCGATCGCCGGTGCAATGCGCCGGGATCAAGATATCGGGATCAATTTCCTTGAATGCTTCAATTGTCTGGCGGATATAGTCGTCGCCGAGCGGCGGCACGATATGAAATCCGCCGATGACGGCATGCACCTTGTCGACGCCGGACACTTCCTGGGCTTGCTTGATGGCGTTGATCACGCCGCGATGGCTGCACGAGGTCAGAACGACAAGACCCTTGCCTTTGACAAGATAGTTGGTTGCGATCTCATGATCGAAATCGTCGGGGATATAGGTTCCAGTGCTCTTCGCCTTCGGCATTTTCTCTGGGAAACAGCCGAAACCATCGAAAATGCCGACGATCTCGCTGGTTGGCAGCAGCGGCTTCTCGAACGATGTCTGGCCGATCCGTCCGCTGGTGAAGGCGTGATCGGCGATGACGGCGGGGCCTTCCGACATCATCAGCATGAGATCCGCTTCGAGGATCGCTTTGCGATCGAGCGCGCCGAATTGACCGCCGGTGGCGGTGCGGCGGATGCAAAAGGCGTCCTCGCCACCGACGAAGAATGGAATTTTTTGCTTGAGCCGGTCCCGGTTGGCCGCGAGGAATCCCACCATACCGCCGAAGTGATCGTAATGGCCATGGCTCAGCACTAGCGCATCGAACGTCGCCGGATCGATGTTAAGGATTGACATGTTGTTGAGCAGAACTTCCGGCGTGTAGCCGAAATCCACCAGCACGTTACGCTCCTCGTCGCCGCGCTGCGATTGCGCGTGCATCGAGAGCCCCCACTCGCCATTAAGCGCTGTGCGCGGCGGGGCATCTGGTTTGATATTGCCTCTGGCCAAGCGCTCGATAGCGATGCCGCTGTGTGTTTCCGGCGGCACGAACTGGATCACGACGTTATCCGTGACCATACGCACCGCGAGGCGATCCACCTCCGGTATCTCCCGCCCGAGTTTCGGCGCGCTTGCGGTTCGTGCACTGGCGACCATCGCGCCGATCATAGCCGACACGAATCCTGCGCCGCCGGCGCATAGCGAGCCGTAGGTCGACAGCAATGAGGAACCAGGAACGCAGTTGCAGCCACCGAAGAGCATACTGGTCTCCATCGGCCTGTGTGCGCTAGCAAGCTAGCCAAAACTGAGCGTAAGTGAAAGGAGAGCAAGTCAACTGCGGAACGTCGGCTTCTGTGCTCTGGCACTGACTAGCAGTCCATTCGGCTGATGTTTATAGCCGGAATGGGAGGTGAAGCACGACTACCGCTTTGCGGATGGTCAGTACGATCGTTTGCCGGCGATGGCCGCTGAGTTGGTCGGCCAGCAAGTGGCGTTGATCATCGCGGGTGGCGGTGACCGGCCCACGCTGGCCGCCAAAGCCGCGACGACAACGATTCCGATCGTGTTCACGGGCAGCGATGATCCGGTGAGGTTCGGCTTGGTGACGAGCCTCAACCAGCCGGGCGGGAACGTGACGGGCGTGAGTCTCTTTACCTCCGAGCTAGAAGTGAAGCGCTTTGCACTTCTGCGCGAACTCGCACCCACGATCCCGCGCATCGCTATGTTGGTGACTCTCAATCAATCTCAAGACCGCGAAGGCGCTTGGGCTTGAAATTCCCGCAAAACTACTCGCGCTTGCCGACGAGGTGATCGAGTAAATTGGGCTTCTGTACGCTCCTGTTGCTGCACCTGCGCACGGCAGCTATTGGTGACGCCTGCCTGAGGGAAGGAGCCCTATGTTCGACAGGAAGCGGCGACGTGAGTTCATAACGCTTCTCGGCGTCGCGGCGGTCACGTGGCCGCTGGCAGCGCGCGCGCAGCAGCCGGCGATGCCGGTGATTGGGTTTCTCGACAGCAGATCGTCGAATGCGATGGGAAACCGCCTCGGTGGGTTTCGCCAAGGCCTCAAAGAGCTCGGCTTTGCCGAAGGTGAGAATGTGGCAGTCGCCTACCGCTGGGCGGAAAATCGACTGGACCGTCTGCCGGAGATGGCCGCCGAACTGGTGAGCCGGCAGCCCACTGTAATTGTCACGACGGGAGGCCCTACCACGGCATTGGCCGCCAAGGCCGCCACTACGACGATTCCCATCGTATTTCTGGTTGGGGAAGACCCCACCAGACTGGGCCTCGTCAGCAGCCTCGCCCGACCAAGCGGCAATCTCACCGGGATCAATCTGTTCGCCAACGAGTTGGAGGCAAAGCGGCTCGAGCTCCTGCATCAGTTAGTGCCGGAAGCCAAGCGTATTGCCGTCCTCGTTAACCCGGCCGATGCGACGAACACCGAGGCTACGTTGCGGGAAGTAGGGGCGGTTACTCCTACTGCGTCATAGCACACGGCGTATGTTTCGTCTGAAATTCCGTGCGCAATACGGGCACCGTGGCAGGGTTCGAGCGATCGCGAGGGCCAGTATGCGGTGAAGCGTGGCGATCGAGTCGGGGACGTGCCGTTGCGGCCGGATTGGGGGCGCCCCGGGGTCGGTAACCATCGGGAACGGCAGGTCTTTTGAGCCTCCTGGAGGAACACGGTGCTGAGGGGGGAATCATCTCCCGTTCGGAGATCAGGAAGCCGTAGATCGCGATGCACAGGGTGCCGTGATGATGGAATCCCGGCCAGCCGCGCCCTTCATAGTGCCCCAGCCCAACCTCCTGCTTGAGTTCCTGGTAATCGCGCTCGACGCGCCAACGCATTTTGGCGATATCGACCAACTCTCGAAATGAAATGTTCTTGTCGAGTGTCGAGAGCCAATATTTGGTGGGTTCAGCCTCGCCCTCGGGCCACTCAAACAACAACGTCTCCTCAGCGCGGTCCCCGGCACGCCGGATCGGCGCAGTGCGCACTCGCACGCGGGCAAAGCGCGAACGCAGCCGATCATTTGTACCTTCTCGCCAGGTGATCTCGCGCCAAGATTGTTTTGGCAAGCTGAGCGCCAACTCTTTGACGCTCATGCGAGCGCCCAACTCTCCACGTTTTGATACTGCACGTACTTTGATTGTAGGCGTGATGCCGGCCACATAGCTGAGACCCAACGCGATGACGCCGGAGCGCAGCGCAGAATTAACCCCGTAGCTCGCGTCGAACAGCACAACACCACGCGGGACACCCGCCGCGCAGGCCGCCTCGATCTGTTCAAGCGCGATCTGCGGTTTGGTCTTGAACTCGATGTCCTCGGGAATCCGCGCCTTCTTGCGGCGGGTCGCGTCTTCGGCCCATTTTTCCGGCAAATACAGCCGGTAGGCGATCGGCAGGCTGGCGTGGTGGTTCGCGATCGACAGCGTCACCGTCACCTGACAATTGGCCTCCTTACCGAGTTCACCGCAATACTGATGATGCACACCGACCGAATGGCTTCCCTTCTTGGGAAAAGACGTATCATCGATAATCCAGACCTCGATCGGTCCACGACGCTCTATTACCGGCAGCACCATCTCCTGCACTTTGGCCAACATGCGTTCGTCTGACCATGGTAAGTCAGCAACGAAATGCAGCAGCTTTTGATGCTAGACCGAAACCTCCGCCGGCGCGGTGACTGCCGCGATCGGCTCCACGCTCTTACGGCCCTCCGCTGCCATAAGACCCGCACAATAGTCATGCAGTGGAGCCGCCCGATCTGCGTGCCCAATTACACTCGTCAGCCCCTCGACATACCTCATAAACCGCGATTCACTGTCCTCCAATAGTTGGCGATCCATGTCAGCCCCCTTTCAAGCTGAAACGTGAATCTCACCAACTATCTGATTCTCAGCGGGATTTACTAGAGTTGTTTTGACTCAGTAGTATTACGCGCACCACCGGCCTGCAAGTCGACGTTCTAAAGGCCAGCACGGCTCGTGGGATCGACGAAGCCTTCGCCGCGATTGGCCCGGAGCGCCCCGATGCCCTGTTCGTGGGCTCCGGCGCCTTTCTGAATATCCGGCGTGTCCAATTGGTCCAGCTCGCAACGTTCCACCGGCTGCCCGCAACTTTCTCATTGCGTGAAGCTACGGAAACCGGCGCGCTAATGAGCTATGGACCCAGCATTGCGGATGCCTACCGGCAGTGGGCCGTCTATGCCGCGCGCATTCTCAAGGGCGCCAAGCCTGCGGACCTGCCAGTGATACAAGCATCGAAGTTCGAGCTGGTCATCAATCTCCCGACGGCGAGGTTGCTCGGTCTCACGCTGCCGCCGACGTTACTCGCGCTCGCCGACGAGGTGATCGAGTGATGAGACGGCGCGAGTTCATCACACTGCTCGGCGGCGCGGCGGGTTGGCCGTTCGCAGCGGGCGCGCAACAGCCCACACTTCCGATTATTGGGATATTTGTAGGCGGTAATACGCCCAGCGTCCGAGCGGCAATCGCAGCAACTACGACACCAATTGTTTTCACCACCGGAACCGACCCAGTGACAGCAGGCCTCGTTGACAGTCTGAACCGACCGGGTGGCAATGCCACGGGCGTCACCTTCTTGGCCGGCGAAATCGGACCCAAGCAACTCGATCTTTTGCGCGAACTAACTCCGAAGGCGACCAAGATTGCTTTGCTTACAAATCCCAGAAATCCGCTCACTTCGGGCGAAGATATTCAAGGTATTGGGGCCACTGCCAGCCGCATCGGTTTGGAGATTGTTGTCCTCAACGGCAGCAGCGAAGAAGAAATCGGCGCCATTTTATGAAATTTACCTGAAGCCCTTCAGAGCCTCCGCTGCGTCCTCCTCTCCTTCTTCTTTTGAAGTCCCCCCCTTTTTCGGCGCTTTTCACGCTTTGGCTATCGATGATGGCGGCGGTGGGGCTGGCTTCCCGTTCCGCCTTCTCGCGGCATTCGACGTAGAGCGCGTGATGAATGCGATCCAGCACACCATCGCATTGCCACCAGACGAAGTAGTGGTGGACCGTGCTGTACGGCGGAAAATCCTTCGGAAGGTAGCGCCATTGGCAACCGGTGCTCAGGATATACATCACCCCGTTCATGACGGCGCGCATGTCGGTACGTCGCTTGCCACCGCCGGGCTTCGCCGGCGGGATGAACGGTTCCACATACGCCCATTCGTCTTCTGTCAGGTCGCTCGGGTATCTCAGGTGATCACGATTGTATCTCGGTCGGTTCTCATGCGTCCACATTGGCGGTCCCTCCGCGAATTAGACCACCTCCTTTGAACCGAAATGATTTAGTAGACTTAAGAAGTTTTGAAACGGACACTTAGCGGTGCAGGTGATTGCAGCACCTGTTCACAACACGTCCGAACTAGAATCTGTTGTTGCCGCACAGGCACGCGAGCCGAACAGCGGCGTCATTGCGATGCCAGGTTCTTTTGTGAACGCTCATCGCGCGGAAATCACGGTGCTGGCGGCTCGCTACCGTCTCCCTGCCGTCTATGCGTACCGTTTCTTCACCGAACTCGGCGGTCTGCTATCCTACGGAAATGATCTAGCGGATAATTTTCGGGGCGCGGCGACCTACGTCGATCGCATCCTCAAGGGCGCGAAACCGAGTGAGATTCCCGTACAAGCCCCGATTAAGTTCGAGCTGGTGATCAACATCAAGACCGCCAAGGCGCTCGGTCTCGACGTGCCGGTGCAGCTCCAGCAACGCGCTGACGAAGTCTTTGAATGGGTGCGCCAGCTGCAAGCTGGTGCGATCCAGCCGGTGCAAGTCCGGCCCAAGTAAGGGGTAGCGTCCGCTTGGTAGCGAGTGTTGCGTGGCCACTGGCGACAGTGGTCGCGAAGCGTACACAGCGATTGCATGGGGTATGGGATTGAGCCACGAAAGATCAGATATCGCAGGGGCCGAGAGTTTCTATTCGCTCGAAGGCAACATGTGCGGCACCGCTACGCGAGGTGCTGACGCCCTGCCGGGGTCGAAGGCCACATCACGTGCAAAGGGATCGCATCGGAAGCTGGGAGGTCTCGTGTTTGGCCGTCGTCGTGGCGTGCTGTGTGCCGAGTACGGTGGTCCGCATCGGGAAGGCGAGGAGCCGTAGCCGATGATGCACGGACACGAGAAGTCGGACCCTGCCATAGTAGCTGAGAAGCCGGCGAACAAAGCGAACGAGCCCGCGGCGGAAGCATCTGCGTGGGCAAGCGCGGCGGAGCCGGGGGAGCCAAGGGCGGGGACCGAGGGGAATGCGGACCAGCAAAGCACGTGCCGGGCGCAGAGCCGGGAAAGCGTGTCACAGGCGCTGGACCGCATACGGAGAGTCGCAAGGGAAAGGAAGAAGGAGAGGTTCATCGCGCTCTTTCACCACATCACCATCGAGCTGCTCGAAGAGGCGTTCTACGAACTCAAGGAGGACGCAGCTCCGGGCGTGGATCGATTGACGTGGACAGACTACGAGGCAGAACTCGAGCGCAATCTCGAGGACTTGCACGATCGGGTCCATCGGAGAGCGTACCGGGCACTGCCGTCGCGGCGGGTCTACATACCCAAACCGGACGGTCGGCAGCGCCCGCTCGCGGTCGCGGCCCTGGAGGACAAGATCGTCCAACGGGCGGTGGTCGCGCTGCTGAACGCGATCTTTGACGAGGACTTCCTCGGCATATCGTACGGGTTCCGGCCAGGGCGCGGCACGCATGACGCGCTGGACGCGCTCTGCGTCGGAATCCACAGCAAGAAGGTGAGCTTCATACTGGACGCCGACATCCAATCGTTCTTCGACACGGTGAACCAGGAATGGCTCATCCGGTTCGTGGAGCATCGGATTGGCGACCGGCGCATCATCCGCCTGATCCGCAAATGGCTCAAGGCGGGCGTCATGGAAAACGGGGTGGTGACCGTCAGTGAGCGGGGGACGGGGCAAGGCGCGGTGATCTCGCCGCTCCTGGCCAACATCTACCTGCACTACGTGCTCGACCTCTGGGCCAACCGCTGGCGACAGCGTGAGGTCACCGGCGACATGATCATCGTGCGCTACGCCGACGACTTCATCGTCGGGTTCCAGCACGACAGCGACGCCCGGCGCTTCCTGGACGAGATGCGTGAGCGGTTAAAGAAGTTTGCGCTGACACTGCATCCCGAGAAGACCCGGCTCATTGAGTTCGGACGCTTTGCGGCGGAACGCCGCCAGCGGCGCGGGCTCGGCAAACCGGAGACCTTCAACTTCCTGGGCTTCACCTTCATCTGCGGCAAGACTCGGTCGGGCAAATTCCAGATCAAACGGAAAACCCGACGGGACCGCATGCGCGCGAAGCTCAAGAGGCTCAAAGAGGAGATGTGGCGGCGCATGCATCAGCCAATTCCCGCTCAGGGAAAGTGGCTGTGGTATGTGGTCAACGGCTACTTCAACTATCACGCAGTGCCCACCAATGCGCGAGCACTGGGTGTGTTCCGGCATCACGTGATCGACCTCTGGCGGCGCACGCTGCGGCGTCGCAGTCAGAAGGCGCGGATCACGTGGGCGCGGATGACGCAGCTGGCGGACGACTGGCTTCCAAAACCGATCATACTTCATCCCTGGCCAAGCGATCGATTTGCCGTCACACACCCGAGGTGGGAGCCGTATGCGGGAAAGCCGCACGTACGGTTCTGTGCGGGGGGCGCGAGGTAACTCGCGTCCCTACCGCGTCCGAATGCTTTTTTGCTGCATGTGCGCACGGCAGCTTGTGGCACGACCCGGAAGCGCTTGGCTGGGCGAATCGATTCCGCTAATTGGGGTGAAGCGGACAGCAATGCTGCGGCGCGGTAATGCAAACTATCGACCCGTAAGAGACATGGCGTGGATGCGACTGAGTACGACAACGATTTTTAGGCCAAGCGCAAACGGTTGTCGGATGCAGCGCGTGCCATCCGGGGCCAGCCTTACCGATCCGACAAACCGATGTTGGATTGCGCCCCGCGCACTATTTGTAATAGCCGACGCCGCATCCCAGGCCGACCACCGCGGTAACTAAGCTCACCTTCGGCACCCACGTCTTGTCAGCGCCAGGCTTGGGAGACTTGTAGCTGAGCTCAATGACCTGGCCCTCTTTTGCCGCGTCATAGAGCCTTGGGCCATACACGTCGCCCGTAGGGTCCTTAAATGTCCTCGCATCCTTGCCGAGCAACCCCTTAACGTTGGGATTGCCGACCGCGACGAGGAGTCCGTCGCTCAGATTGAAGCAGAACGGATAGATGTCGCCCTGGACGAAGCCATTTTCCCCCTTGTTGATCTCGTCGAGCGTCTTGGCCTTATCCGCCTTAAGTGCGGCAACCGTCTTTTCCAGCATGGCCTTGGCGTCGTCGTCGGTGCCTTGGTGGGCCATCTGCGCCGGTACGGTGGTCGCGAAGATCGCTACGCCTGCGGCGAGTGCGATAGCATATGCGATCGATTTGGGCGCGCGAATGGGCACGATGTTCTCCCGGCTGTGTGAGCTGACATTCCCAGATGAACTCTGGAATGGCGCAGACGATAGCACACGGCGGCGTTTCCCGGAAGCCACAAGCGGGCTCCTACAGCTGAAATAATAGATGTTCGGAACTGTGAAGGGTTTCGGACGCCCGGCGCAATGGGCTGATGGCCTCGTCGGTCATGGGGATGCTCCTGTCTGATGTGAGGTTGGCAACCCCTCATCTTCAGACAGGACGCTCGCGTGCGTTGGCTCCCCGGATTTGCCCCTTGCCGGCCTCGAAGGACCTACCTTCATCTCTCGTACAGTTGCGCATCGCCGCTTGACAGTTCCGTGCCGCTTCGTCGGATCTGCTAATGTTACTGCGTCACAACCTGAGACGCATGTTCCTTCTGTATCGGGTTGCACAATAGGGGCATCTTGGCAGCATCCTTGCGATTGCGACGATCAGCTGATGATGGAGCGTAGCGATCGAGTTGGGAACGTGGCGTTGGGGCCGGATTGGCGGCGCCGCGGGGTCGGTAACTATCGGGAATGGCAAGTTTTTTGACTCTCCGGGCGCAATGAGGTCCTGAGGGGGGAATCGTCTCCCTTTCGGAGATCAGGAAGCCGTAAACGGCGATGCAAAGCGTCGCGTGATGGTGGAAGCCCGGCCATCCCCGCCCCTCGTAGTGCCCGAGCCCGATCTCTTGTTTGAGCTCCAGGTAGTCGCGCTCGATCCGCCACCGCATTTTTGCGCGATCGACCAGCGCATGAAATGAAATGTTCTTATCGAGGGTGGCAAGCCAATATTTGGTGGGCTCACGCTCACTCTTGGGCCATTCGATGAGAAGCGTTTCTTCACCTCGTGCCGCGGCACCCCTGATCGGCGCCGTTCGCACTTGAACGCGGGCGAAGCGCGAGCGCAGCTTTTTGTTAGTTCCCTCCCGCCAGGTGATCGTGCACCAAGCTTTTTCTGGCAGCCTGAGTGCCAACTTCTTCACGCTCAAGCGCGGCCCCATCCCGCCATCATCGGTTACTCTACGCACCATAATTGTCGGTATGATGGCTGCCACGTATTCGAGCCCCAGCGCACTGAGGCCCGTGCGAAACCCTGAGTTCGATCCGTAGCTCGCATCTGTGAGCACCACCCCGCGCGGTACCCCCGCCGCTAAGGCTTTCGCAATCTGCTCCAGGGCGATCTGCGGTTTGGTCTTGAACGAGATCTCCTTGGGAATACGCGCTTTCTTGCGGCGCGCAGCGTTTTTAGCCCATTGCTGCGGCAGATAAAGCCGATACGCGATCGGCAGGCTGGCGTGATGATTGGCGATCGACAACGTCACTGCCACCTGACAATTCGCTTGCTTGCCAAGCTGGCCGCAATATTGATGCTGCACGCCGACCGATTTGGAGCCGCACTTTGGAAAAGACGTATCGTCGACAATCCAGGCTTCAATCGGTCCATGCCGCTCGATCACCGGCAAGATCAGCTCGCGCACTTTGGCCAACATTGACGCGTCCGACCACGGCGCATTGGCAACAAAGTGCAGCAATCTTTGATGCTGCACCGAAGTCTCGTGCGGCGCCGTCACCGCCGCGATCGGCTCCACGCTCCTGCGGCCTTCTGAGACCAAAAGGCCGGCACAGTAATCATTCAGCGGCCGCTCCCGGTCGGCGTGGCCGATCACGCTCGTCAGCTGTTCCACAAAACGCGCAAATCGAGATGCACTATCCTCCGTTCTTTCGAGATTCATCGCAGCCCTCCGCCGGCCAGTGAACCTCGACAAATATCTGATTCTCATGCACTATCGACGGAAAATCTTCTGACTCAGTGCGACTAACTGAATTACGCAACTTCGAGCTATCGAAGGCTACGGAAGCTTAGGTTCCGTTGACATTCACCGAAGCCAGATCATGGCCCCAACCAGGAATAACATGGATGCAAACGAGAGTGCAGTCTTCTCGTAGCGGGTTGCGATGCGGCGAAAATGCTTAATTTTGTTGATGAACCGCTCAACCAGATTGCGGTCCCGGTAGATGTGCTTGTCATATGGGATAGCTTGCGATCGAGCACGGCTCGATGGGATCACGGCTTGCGCACCACATTCTGCGATTCGGGCGCGAAAGCGATCGGAATCAAAGCCCATATCAGCGAGCAGGTGCTCGAAAGAAAAACCACTGATCAGGTCTTCGGCCTGGAGGATGTCATGCACTTGACCGGGGGTTAGAATGAAGCGGACGGGATTGCCGAGAGCATCCACCCCCACGTTGATCTTCGTGCTCAGGCCGCCGCGCGAACGCCCGATCGCCTCATCTTCGCTCCCCCCTTTTTGGCACCGGCCGCATGTTGATGCGCCCGCACGATGGTGGAGTCGATGATTAGGTATTCGAAGTCCGGATCTTCAACCAACGCATTGAAAAAACTCTTCCAAACGTCCTTCTTTGCCCATCGGCGGAAGCGCTGGAACACGCTGTTCCAGTTGCCAAACTCCTTGGGCAGATCGCGCCATGGTGCACCGGCACGAACCAACCAAAGCACAGCGTCCACGAATAAACGATTGTCCTCGCCGTGGCGCCCTTTATCACCTTCTTTACCAGGAATAAGCGGCTCAATGCGCCGCCATTGCACGTCTGTGAGCGCTCGAAGCCAAATCAAGATCGCCCTCCTCAGTTTCGATCTTGAATCACATTTGCAAGTCGGAGGGAATCCCCTAAATGTCAACGGGACCTAGTCCGCTAGGCTGTC
>CAVYVC010000002.1:0-50693 GCA_963771845.1 uncultured Alphaproteobacteria bacterium
ACTTGGACTTGGCGGCTTTACGCACGGCAATCGCCTCATGCCAGAGTTCATTTTCCGTCCGCACCGTGTTTAATGACATGTCCGGCGAGAATGGACGAGTGATGCATCTGGGTTTTTTCCTCTTTGCCTCCCTCACCCAGTCATTCATATCGCTCAAAAAGTCCAAGACAGGGCAAATCCGATTTCCTACCTGCAGTACATTCCGAGCGATCCAATACGCGAACTCAGGGTTATCGGACCGCCTGGACATGAATGCCCTTAGCCAGAGCCGCTGCTCCCAAGTTTTTTCTGGCAGGTAGCAATGTAGCCCGTCGGGAACATAATCGAACCAATGCGCTACCGCAGGCTTGAGTTTTCTCGCCCACATCGGAATGTCCATGAACGAGGCAATCTGATTCAGTCTGGCACCACGTTCAACCATCTTAGCAGCCTCTGAGGCCCTATCCCAGTAATAACCCGGCGGGCAGTTAACCGCGCCCAGCACGGGAAACGCATCAATCAGTTGCAATCTCGTTCACTGATTGCTGCACCTCGGTAGATATTCTCTCTGACAACCGGATGAAACCGCCGAGCCAACTTCAGGGCATTAGGTTCAGCAGCCTCAGCAATCAATCTTTTCAACATGCCATTGAGATTAATGAGTTGCCGCTTGTGTTGTCCCCATCGGATCTTTCGATACAGGTTCGCTTCCTCCCCTATCGGCCATGGCTTGCCCCCTCGATCTCCGGCTTCAATCTCTTCACGGTCTTCGTATAGTTTTACCTCAAATTCCTGATATCTCGGGTTTCGTTTCAAGGCCTCGGCGAGCATAATCTCGTGCAGCTTCCATTCATAAGTCAACATAAAGCAATGCTTAGGGAGGGTCTGAAGAAGTGTTTCATGATTTTCCTTGGGAAAGGCCGTTTCAGCGAGAACATCGGGGCGAAATATCTGATGTTTGTAACACCCGGTCTCCTCGTCGATCAGATTATCATATACAATCCCGATCCCATAAAACTCCCTTTGAATCACTTAATAAATCGACTGGTCTACTATCGTTTGTCATAATCTACTCCTATAAAAAAAATAACGATTAATAGGCTTGCAGCAGAAGAAGAGAGCGTTTCCACCGCCGCGTTATCGGTACTGTCTGTATTGGATCGTTGTTCGCTTGATCGTTGAATGCGGCTTATCAACAACAAGCAGCATCAAGGGTCGTAACCCACCACTGCCAAGTTATTTAACAAATAACCAAATAAACCCCCTTCGCGCAGACCTACCGCATACGGCAGGTCGGGCGTTTTCGTGCAGGCAATCTCATTGCATGTGAGCTACGTCGACAACGCGAATGTCTTCGCAACCACCGCGCAGCTGCATCATTTTCCATCCACTCTGCTTCGTCCTTCACACTTAATCCATATCGGGCTTGGTCATTGCGCGAAGCTTTATTGAAATCCAAACGTCTACTCATAATTAACTCCCTTTAAGATCTCTTCAGCTAAATGCATTCCACGCTTTACCGTTTGCGAATACAGTACATTTTACAGCAAAGCTTGGTCGCCTCGTTTACCGCGAGGATAACAGCCGAGATGGTGTACCTCGCCGGTGTGCACGAAACCGCTCCGCACACCGGTTGATTCCACCTTTATGCTTGACAAATTGCACGAGTGACTCAGACGGAGTCTTCTGCACCAGGGCGTACCGCAACGCGCGGGACCATTTGGATCGCCCGCGCTTATCGACTTTAGCGGGATCCGCAGTGCACTGGATGATGGCGGCAAACGGCTCAATGTGGTCGGATACCCAGATGTTCCGCAACCGCAGTGCCTTGCGAGCCCTTTCGACAGCCCGATTTTCCGCAGTCCACCAGGCCACGAGATCGAAGACAGCGGTCAAATAGATATAGATTGCGTCCCGCTGCCGGCTGGCCTGGCAGTCCTCCCACGCATTTCGTAGCCGCAGCAGGTCTTCCCGCAATGCTTGGGTGGTATAAGGCACGTCGTCATGGACTGGCTTTTTCAGTCGGGATGAGACCAGCCAAAAATATGAGGGCAGTCCTTCGAGATAGCTCATTGCAACAACTCATCGTTTGGGGCGGAATTTCACGCCCTGGTCGCCCGAGGCTCATGGAAAATCGTCTAGATCATCCTCAGCATCGCGCTCTGCATCGGCCAGCATGGCCAAGAACTGAGGGGTCGCTTTCCAGCTGATTTTGCCCTGGTTATTGAGGCAACGCATTGCATCACCGCGTCTTTCGTATTTCCGCAGAATTTGCGCAACGAGCTGGCGTTTGGTCAGGTTGCCATGCTCTCGTTTTATGTGCTCATAGGCGGCGTCCACCCAAAATCGCAGGGTCTTGTCCATTCGGAGTTTCATTGTTGAATTTGGAGCGCACTACGCGCACTGATTGCGCGCGTAGTAAAAATTAGAATGGCGACGATGTTTGAAAGACAAAAAAATAGACCCAGAACCCCCCAGTCGCCCGAGGTAGGGGGCACTGTACGTTAAACCGGTGGCTAGTACTGCACGACGACAGCTCTTTTGAACAGCGCAATTCTCAGTTCTTCAGCCGCTAATTCTGAACCTTGAAAATTTATTGTTCCCTTTGATTTCCAATAATTCAATACTGCGCCGTCTCCAGTACGAAATTCGCAGTGATTGTTCCGTTCGATCCACCGTCCAGAAATGCCGGTAAGCGCTATCAGCTTTCGAAGGGCCTTGAAATCGGCACAAGTAATTTTGTGGTTTGATAGTTCCATATCTTCTACTCCTTAAGTTCGGCCTTTGTTGCCGCGACATATTTTACAGGACAAAAATCGTCATCGATTCATTCGCGCCCGATGACACAAGACGCGAGGCAACCAATCAGCCTGAAACTGCTCCTGTCGCCTGAGGTCGGACCTGTAAGCTACTTCCCAACAGAACTGAGGAAACGGTAACGTAGAACCAGGTCAAGAGAATGCGGATATGGCAAAAGATCGCCGAAAAGACCCGTTCTGGCGACGCAATGAGCCGAATCACAAGCATGACATCGCTCTTTTGCGACCAGCGACCATGGCCAAAGGCGAACGGTTCGAGACGTTGGCAGATGCCCGTGAGGAGAGCAAACGCAGCGAACAACTGCTGCGGTCATTCTCTGGCGGCAACAAGGAACTCGCCGACTTTTTGGCGGAATGTCGGGCTGGCGATTATAAATGTGACAAACCGTTCTGCCCGATTTGCGCCCGCGTGTTTCGGCGGTGGTTCATCGGCGAATTGTTGCGCTTCACCAGCGGACACAAAGGCGTTCGTATTTACACCGTGCTGCTGAAAGAAGCGCCCAAAGACAAAATCGATAGTCTTAATCCAGCACCTTTTCGACACTTGTTGCGGAAGCGATTGAAACGTTCGGGTCTGGGCAAGGTGCCGGTGATCGGCGGCTTTGAAATTGTCTACAAGGCGCCGCGACGGGTATGGGTACTGCATGCCAACCTGGTGGTAATCGGTGCCAAAAAGAGCGCCAGGAAGAAATTCAGAAAAGCCTTTGCGGACGATGAGCTCGAAAGGCCAGTGATGCAAGCGGCATTAAAAGATCAACCCGAGCAACTCTCCTATATCCTTAAATTCAACACGTACCATCGCCCCCACGAGCAAAAAGGGGCAGCACGATCCCCGGCCAAGCCTCTCAATCCGCCGGAGCACGCCGCCCTGATAAAGTGGATGTACCAGTTCGAGTTCGAAGATTTCCTGCTGCTCATCAACGCGAGGCGGGAGGGAGGGAACAAAATTGTCTTTTCTCGACCTCCAGCTACGAAGGATGCTGCTCATTGAGGATTTTTGCTCTTATCGCGTGGACCCATTTGTGCCCCTTGCTCCCTTTTTCATTGGAAAAGAAGCGGCGTTGAACGCGGTATTTCCCGACTGACGTTCCGTCCAGCAGGCCCTCAGCCGAAAGATGAGCTTTCAGCTGAGTCGCGTTTTCGCCGGTACCGATGAGAGCCTTCAGCTGGTCGGCGGTGAGATAAAACCACTTTTTGCCTTTGAATGTGGCGGAATAGCCTGGCCGTGATCCAAAACTGTGTTTGCCGAGCCGAGGCATCTTTTCATCCAAGTTACTGAATTGACCGCGATTATCGGCGAGGTAGCGAACAAGCTTGCGCCGCAGGGCAGAAACGGACGTATCGACCTGCTCGTTTTTGGTCCGGGAATAACGCAGACCATCCAGTTGACAGCACAAGACGGCATCAAATAGTTCCTTTTCGGTCCATGGCAGAAGGCCATACGTGATCGCGAGCCGCCCAGCTGCGTACACCGTTGCGCACCGACCAGTTGACCGCTGCAGCGGTTTTAGATGCTCTATCCGGCCTTGCCGATTGAGAGCGCGAATATATTCGGTTCGCCACTTAGCGAGCGATTCTCGCAGGCTTTTGACGTCCTTTTTGCGCGCATCGACCAACCGCCTTTCAAACTCACGACCCGCTATACCGTAGTATTTGCGGCAGCGACGAGCGAGAAGGTCGCTCAGTTCTGCCCCAGACCTAAACCCATGCAGCTGTTCATAGATGCCCTTGCCATTGGCGGGAAGAGGAATCTCGGTCAGGCGGCTGCGAACAGCATCATCCAGCACCACCTTGCCACGATCAGCGAGGTCATCAAGCGTGAAATTCGAGGTGCTAAGGAAATAGAACTGCCATGACCTAGCCGCCTGAACGTTGGTCATGCGTTGTTTCTCCCGCTGTTGAGCGAGCGTCAAGATCACCATGATGACGATCTGAGCTCGGCTGCGGTCATCCGACCCGGCCTGACCGGTTTCGTCGAGGATCAAAAGGCAGTTGTTATGAGAAAGAGCGGTGATCTCCAGTTGGTTGGCGGTGGTGTGCCAGGTCTCCGCAAACCCGATCTCCCGATTACCCGCGTCAGTGTGACAACCCCAGACCGAACCGGCGACCATCGTAGCAGTGGTCTTGCCGGTCTCTCTCCTGCCCCAAACCTGAAAACCACCAGCTTTTGGCCCCCGTACAAACCCAAGCATCGGCCCGGTGAAGGCGAGGCTAACGGCAAAGATGAGCCGCGAATTACCGCTGCAAAGAACAGCGACGTTCTTCTTCCAGTCCTCCAAGGTTCCCTTGAACCGGTATTTGGCAAGCATCTGAGGTGGGAGGTTACCAAATTCCCTTTCCAAGCCAGATTTCGGTGAGCCAACAATTTCACCCGGCCGCACGATGGCGCCACTGTTCCAGCCTAAGCGAGTAGCGACTTTGAAGGTGAACGGCGTGTGCTGTTGGGCTTGTAATAGTTCCAGAACCGCGTTCTTGGCCTTGCGCGTGAAAACGTTGAGTCCCGCGTTACTCAGCGCCTTGTACAGGGCATCGGGATCCGAGCTAATCTGATGCATTGAGAATGGCGGCATGTCAATTTCAGACCCTTTTACTGCCAGCTTGAAATACCGATTGCCCCATTCATCCCGGCCTTCCCCCTTGACGATAATCCGGGCGGCAGGTCCAGAAATATTTTTCTTTTCCACTCTTGACTCTCCAAATAATTACGACGCCCGTAGTCGGGGTATATACGATTTACACAATTCACACGTCAGCTCGTAATTAGTATTACATGGGGTATATTGCGCTATTTTCCAGAGGCGCGAGTTGTCAACGGAAAATGTATCTGAAAATTGATGAACGTTGGTTCGTTTGCCGAGTTACACGTTCAGATTGGCCATTTTGACAGGTCGGCATTAGAACACTGGTCGTCTCCCCACCTCTCGTCCGATTTCGCTGACGCTCTCTGATGCGTGTGAATGTGTGAAACTGTGAACAAGACGGTTGGTTATGGGTTCAAGGCTTTGGAATCGAGAATTCCGGATACTGACCGCATTTTTATTCGGCCCAGGGCGGTTAGCGAGTTGCCGGTGGGCAAAAGGGATCAGGAGCGAAAAGACGTAAAAGCCAAAGAACAGCTCGGATACAAACGGCACAATCGCATTATTACCGTCCCTCGAACCGGTCCAATACATCGTTTCTGAGCCCAAATATTTCCACGTATCCCTGTGCTGCCAAGGGGCACAGAGCGCCACAACTCGTCCCCAAAACTTCCGAATCTCACAATCGATCTTAGAAAGAAAAAGACAGCAGCATTTTGCGACAAGTTGTCGTGAAAAGGCACGGCACTACTCATCCAAGCTCGGGAGACTTTTCTCAAGACAATAGCGAATGTGAGATGGGGATAAGGCGTACGCCGGCCATCTGACATAGGTTTTGCGACAAGTTGTCGTGAAACTCGCGAGCTAACTTTCACTCAGCCGCGAAAATAACCACCGCTGTATACCCGACATAGCGTAGATTGGAAATCCCACAGTATTGGCCTGATGCTTCTTGAGATGCGCCGCTCCGAGGAAAATGGTTGCGGAGCATTATCAGTGGTCGCGCTTGGCCAAATAGGTCTGTTACCAAAAATTTCACGCCAACTCCGAGCTTCTGCTACCACCCCCTTCCAACCGTTCAGGTGCCTGCTGGAATAGAAACATCCCAAAGCTCAGGCCGATTTTGTGGCGGCAATTACGAGACTTCGATAACGGTTGATCTTCTGCGATAAAGTTTTCTGAGTCTAGGTTTCGCGACATTTTGTCGTGAAACTCGCGATAACACCGTAATTCCACTTGCTCGCGCCGCTGAGATTTCAATCCACTTACGCGACCGAAGTTCGCTCGGGTATCTTGCATGTTGTATTGTGTAAATAGCCTTTGCATAGGTATTAGGAGAGAACGCATATGCAAAAGTCCATGAAAGCTATCTCTGATCTTGAGCCTGGCTATCCAGTGGTCGACGAGTTATCGGCAGTCTTGGAAAAAATTATCTACACGCATCTCGTCGCTGATTCCGTGTGGTTCGACCCAAAATTAGAATCAGAACGAGTATTCGATAGAATGTTGCTAACCTTTGCCCGAGGTCTTAGGAGGGATGGTTTGGCAGGTGTGGCAAAATTTGTGGTGCGCAAGGTCATCTTTGATGATGAGATTAACGGCTATCGGATAGCGGAGCCGGGTGAGCGAGAGCATGCTGAGGATGGCGTAGTGAGGTACTGGGATGCCTCACCTGAATTAGCACAGATGTACAGCGCCTGAGCTGCTAAAGATTGATAATCTGCCAAAAGGGACCTTTTTGAATAAAGGGTCCCTTTTTTGCTGCGCTGCCTGGAGGATTGGTAGGGTGTGCAACTTGCACACCCTTTATCACCAAGAACGCGAGGCTCCGTTTGCGGGAATGGCCGGAAGACCTCCGAGTAGAGCAGTTTCCGTCGCGGTATTGATGCCGGCAGCAAAAATAGAGGTATCTCGATCAACTTGCAGTCCACGGTGGTTAGGGCACTGATATGTTGCGCGGGTGAAGCGGCGAGTCTTACAGGATCTGCCTATCTAAGCGGGGGGCTTCGTCAGCGACTCGCCCACTCCAAGTAGCTCTTCACCCCGGGCGAACGATACACCGTATTCCAATAATCGAACCCCAAAAGTGCAGAATCTTATCTTGTAAATAGTCCATGCAGCCGTCTTGGCTGCTAGCAGAAAAAACCATGTCTACTCAAACTCCAAAGTTAATCAGCTTCTTCCAGAAGGCTTTCCAGGCCGGTACGGTCGAACGGGATCCGAAAAAGTATTTGGCCAAGTACCGTTCTAAAATAGAGGCCGCAGGTAAGGTCTTTCAATATCTCGACTTAGCCACGCCGGACAGCAAAGCGGCACTTGGTTGGAAGCCGACGAAGCGCCTGCTCGATCTAATTGGCAAATCCAATGCTGGTCCCTCGAAGGTAACGCCAAAGTCATTTGAGATCCAAGTGTTATTGAGCCTGATGCTGGACACGATCCTGGGCTCCGATAGGGGGGACGGAGTAAGCTGTTTCTGCGTGCATTGCTTGGTGAGGCTTGGATTGGTGGTCCAAGATTCGGATGATTACATGGTCACGGATGAGCTGCTGGAGCTGTTTAGCAGGTCTTACTACGTCCGGATGTGGGGGGCACACGATCCCAACGCCACGTATGAAATAGTTCTCGAAGGTACACAGCAATAGGATCGCCTGCGCCGGGAAACGGCCAGCGTACAAAACTGAACCCGCCGAGCACGTGCTCGGCGGGTTTTATTATTAGTACCGACCACCATCGCTCCTGCTTCAATTTCCTCAAACATCCTGGGTGAGAACGCGATTCCAGCGCATCCTTCCAGTCTAATTGTTCTCTCCGGGAAGACTTAGTGTAACTCGCCGTCCACAGCTTACGCCGTGTCCGGAAAATTGATCCTGTAAAGTATCGCGCGACCGCGAGAGGGTTCCCGACGCACGCATGCAAATAAAGGAGTTAGCAACCATGCCCAACCGTCATGAGCGCCGAAAGGCAACAGCAACGCAAAAGAAAACCTTGAAGATCGCCACGCTTGACCGGTGCTTCGAGGAGACGATCGACCGTGTACGGACCGAGTTTGAGCGCGCCGGCCAGCTCCACCCTACATTTGAGTGTTTGACGGATCGTGAGAGGTTTCATGTTCCTGTCAGTTGGTCGGACGATAGCGAAAAGGCTGCGGCATGCATTGCCTTGAAGGATTGCTTTCGTCGTCGTGGGGTGAAGCGATACGTATTTACTGCCGAAGGCTGGGCGAGCAAAACTCCTGGCTTGCTCCCCGCCGATGATCCGGATCATAATGAAAGTGTTCGAGTGCTGGCAGTCGAACTTAACGGCCCGCGCAGATCCGCTTCTGCTGAGATCACGCGCAATGGACAAACGGCAACGCTTGGCCCGTGGCAAGTAGATAGCGAGGTCCCAGAAAGCTGGTTGGCCGAGCTGCTGGAGGACGGCTATTCCGACCGGTCACTCAAGCCAGAGCCGGCGCCGCTTGGCAGAATCTCAAAGACTGACTTCAAGTATCTGCAAATGCAGAATCCCGAACAAGCAGCCGAGTTTCAGGACTCGGCGGAAATTCATTCCGAGTTAGGTGTTCTGATAAACAATGAACTGAAAGAGGATGCTGACGGAGAACCAATGGCTATGTTTATGGCGCTAGAGAGCGTGCTGCTTAAGATCGTCAAGGACATGGGATCGCCACATGGCGTCACCGAATTCGCTCGCTTTCTGCGGGATTACCCGGACGGATTTTCGATGTTTGCCACAGTACCGGACAAGATCCCTTCAATGCAACACGTTCGTCGTTATAGGACGGCGCTGCAACACTTCGACTGCGAGAAGCGTAACGCGGGTCGCAGTCCTCCCGCGATATTTGGCGCTTTCATGAACATGTACATGGAGATTGGTTCTCACGCCATTGGAGCCTTGGACCTTGCAGACCGCATTGAGGAGTGGGATCCGGAGCACCAGACCAAGTTACGGCAGGCGGGGCTGCGGTCGTCATTTGAGTTGGACGACGACGAAGGAAATGTGTTCATCGCCCTTACCGCCGATCGTTACCCCATGGGGCTAATGGGGCGCCGGAACAGTCATGGTGATTTGTTCGTCTCTAAACTCGTCACCTGCCCCCAGGCTGATTTTGCTACCGCTGTCGACGAGATCAAGGAAATGGGGGCGGGCCTGATCCTGGGATCAGATGCGGAAGAACTGCTCGGTAAAATGGAGCAGGTGACCGGGACTATGCGGCGGAGGGATAAGGAAGTCTGGGAAGTTGAGGAATGGGGACAGGACGAATGGGTGGAGCAGGCTGCAGCTGAGATGGCCTTTGCCAGGGCGATGAATGTCCAACACGACCTTGCGCGTAGTAACCTCGATGGAAATGTAGCGGCCTACCGGGTACGTCGCGCTCAAAACGGTTTGGTGCTGGCTCCTGCAGACTGCGATGAGGAAATTTTTGTGGGAGTGAAAGTGGACGCAAAGAAGAAGCAAGCGCTTGTCTTGGGTTGGTTGCGTGGGTCGGAAGGGAAGATTCCGCAGTTCTACCAGCAAAATCGTTGGATCATCCCCGCAGAAGCGCTGCATGATATCGAGGAGCTTCCCGATAAATAAGCTACCCGCAATTGTTACTGGAGGGGGTCAGAGACGATGAGGGCAGTTGCTGACCCCGCCTTTTAGATCGGTTCTCGCGACGAGGGGTGAGCCGGCCTGAAGCCTTCGCCCGGAGGTAAGATCGACCGCCTTCGCCGCACGCTCGCCGGATTTACCGCCCCGGTCCTTGACGACCGCGGACTAATCCTTCGCGGCCATCAGGCTGGATAGAGGACTTACCCCTCCAAGCTGTCGATCATGCTCGGCGCGCAGAGAAAACCCGCCGGCGTTTGCCGGCGGGTTTATCTGGGGCGGGCGAGTTAACGCGGTAGAGGGTCACCAGTCATCGTTCGACTGCTCATTGTCCTCATTTTCATTTTCATTGTCATTGTCATTGGCATCATTGAGATTGTCATTGTCGTTGGCATCATTGAGATCGTCATTGTCATTGCCATCCATTTCTTGGTCATCTTGCTGGATCGGCTTCAACTCAGTCTCGGTATCGTCCTCGTCGCCCGATGCAGACCGCAGAATGCGCTCGATGAAACGGTCGCGGACTGCCTGGGAAGCCTCGCCGAATTCGCGCTTCAGCTTAGCTGCCTCGTCCCACGCCTTGATGAGCTTCGCCAGAACTTTCTCGTCCTTCGGGGACAATGAAGCCTTCGAGGCGGATTGCTTGGTCTTCTTCTTCCTGTTTCGACCCCAAGGATTCCGTCCCTTGGCTTTGGGCGAAGTCTTTGCCTGGGCGATCTCCTGGATTTTTGCGAGTTGTCCTTCGGTCGTATCCTGTTCCGCTACCTCAAGCAGCGCGGAAAGATTGTCGTGCAAGCCGGCTTCCTTGGCGGCGGTCTTGGCCTCTGGAGCGATCGAAGAAATCTTCAATCCGCGCTCAATCTCCTTACGCCGCGCTTTCTGGGTCTTGCCCTTTAACCGCAGTTTGCGAGCCGCCTTTGAGATTGCGCCTTGCGGACGACCTTGCTTGGTTTTTCCGCCTTTCTGTCCTGACTCAGCGTCCTCGTTCCCGAAAGTCCGCATCCGTTCTGCGATGTGCTCGGCCTGTTCCATCGCGGTATGCCGGTGGCGCATAAGGTTTTCATCGATCTCCCACCGGTGGGCTTCAACATCGGTGCACTTGAGGACATCGGCACGGACGGATGGCCAGCCGAGCCTCTCGGCCGCTTTGACCAAGGTGGCGCCGGCGATGACACGATACTTTTCCGAATTATCGGGATGCCTACGCACCGTAATTGCCCGCGGCTGGCCAAGCTCTTTGAGAGACTCGACGAGCATCTCTATATCTTCACGGGTAGGGTCTCGAAACCGGTTCTCGATGATGATGTCTTCGATCTTGATGTCGCGCGTTGCGACAACGCGCGGTCCACGTTTAACTATGCTTTTCGATTTCTTAGCCATGATGGCCCTCTCTGCCGGCTGTTGATCCTGCCCACTGCAGCGCCGGCATGAACTGCGCGCGGGACAAAAGGGCTCCCTTGCCGTTTCGACCTGAAACGGCAACTTGAACTTTGTTACTGAAGGCTCGATATTGCCGACGCTGCTACGCGTGCTCAGTATTTATGCAGGCAAGATCGTAAACGAGATCGCGAGTGCAGCGGACTAACTGACCTGTTTGATGTTCTTCGTGTATCTCCTTATAGGCAGTGACTTTGCGGCTTCCATTTCCGTCACGAGTGACGTTAAAGGCTGGAAGCAAAAGTCCAGCGAGCTGGACTTTCGATTTCGCACTCGTGGAGTAAGTCTCGGAACGTCCGCCCATAACGTTGCGCGATGTCATCAAGTCGATGCACTGCGGCAGAGCGCTCGCCGTCCGTGCCTCCGCGGCGCCACAGCGCCGCGACTTTTTCAATCTTGTCCCGGGCGTCAGGGTCGATTTCGTGCTGCTGTTCAGCCGCTGCCGCAGGTCGGAAGGCATCGAGCTTTTTTTCGAGGAACTCGATGTAGGCTGCCGCCGCGTTCAGGTCTTCCTTGAGGCGCGCGTTCTCGCGCAAGATCGATGCAAGGGACGGCTTTCCGGTTCGACAGCGATTGGTCGGCGCATCACCCGTTTGCGCTCGACGCCACAGCCTGAGGACTGCAAGGGCGCCATCGACCGAATAGGCTTTGCGAATGAGCCCAGGGCGATGACGCTCTGCCCATTGCAACGCAACTTGGACGTCACCCCAATGTCGGGCAACCTCCATCAAGCGAGCCCGCCACTGTTTGCAGCAGGCGCAGCGCTCAGTCGCGACTGGCCCGAACTGGCCCCGGGGAAGAATATCCTTGAGCTCCAGAAGTGCGACGCCGGCGTCGCGATAGGCTGTCAGCGACGCCAAGCCGCCGTCCTTTCCGCGTTGCAGCGACTCGTTGCAGCGCGCGACAAGGCTCTCAACCGCTGTTTTCGTATTACTTTCGGCTGCCATGGCTCATTTGTCTCCTACCCGAGGAAGAGCGGCGAGCCATGCCTCGGCATCAGTTTCTGTGATCAGCGAGCGCCGGCCAACCTTAAGGACCTTGAGACGCCCGGACTTTATTTCTTGATACGTCGTGGTGCGACCGATCGCGTATCGATAACCAAACTCGGCAATTGAAAAGGCTCGTTTAGGTGAACAAACTTCCGCTGCATCCGGACTGTTATTCTTCATCTTAACCACACATTGGTTCCTCTGGTCTCTGCGTCAACTTATACGGCCTTGCTAAGGCCTGTGTCATTTGGGAGTTCTGAAACTTCTTATTGGGAAACTCGAATTTTCCCAATCAAGCCGCGTCTACAAAAGCGAGTGCAACTTCGACGGCTTCGGGGGTTGAATGCGCTCAAGGACAAGAACAGAGCCCAACTCATTGCGCCGAGGCGATGCTCGATTAACGAGGCTGTCGCGCACCTGCACTCTTTCGCGTTCTACGTGAGCAGGCGTCTGCGATAACAAACCGCGGTAAGTATCGCGACGCTGCGCTGGTCACAGGAGGCGACAAGTCGAACGGCACTACGTCTCGGCCGGCAGGTCGGAGGAGAATGCCTTGCTGGGGTCGTTCATGGGTCGGGCACGCGACGAGCTCCCTCACCGTCATTGGGCGGACCTCACGTCCGCCGCGGGAGCCTCAGTCAAACTCAAACGTTATCAAAACTGACCCGAATGGAGCCGTGCGCTACACTAAGCCTCCCGCGCGCCTCCCGCCGCTTCAGCACCTAACAAACCTTGCTTGATGCAATCCCGTTGGGTGGTGGCGTCTAGGCTGTGAATGCGCCCTCACACCAAAGCTATGGCACGTGCCGAGCGCTTCCAGCTTTCTTCCAATGGGCGCAGACGCATCGTTACAGGCGAGCTTGCAAATGGGCGCGTCAAGGAAGCTCCGACGAACGGAAATCGGGTGATTCACGGACTCAGTCGTGGCGTTGCTCGGCAAGGAATACCCGGCAGGCCCTTACTTCGTCTTATTGCATAGCGCCGGACAAAATATCACGTTGGGCCGCATCTTGGCGCATCTTTTTAACTTCACTTGGATAGGACTGCTGCATCATTTCAAGGAGTGATGGTGGAAGCGGATTGGTATGCGGTCGCACGCGAACTACATTTTTTGGAAACCGTACGATCTTACGACGACCATCTATTGCTTCGTCGTCGCGCAGCTTCTCTGATACGTAAGCACATGTGCCGAAGAATCGGCGCATGTGATCAAGCGCCATTGCATCCTTGGAAATTTCACGAGAAAAGAATCCCACTCCATTAAAATTTTGACTTAGTCGAAGGCCCAATTTTTCATTGACGTACAAGAATACTGCACTCATTCGATTCTTCGACCACCTCTGTCTGATTGTCTTCCACGAAACTACGGGTTTGGTTTTCCAGCAATAATACTCGCTATGGCTAATGTCGGCTTGGCGTCTATCCTGACCGCCATGTTCCAAATATCGGAACCGATAATCAATCATCCTACAGACAGTTTCCGCATCTTTGATGCGGTTGTTTAGTAAGTGCTGGAAATCGACTCCGTAGACGTACAAAACTAAATCAGTCCACGTTCCAAGATCCTCCACAGCTATATCGAACAACGCCCTGTAGATGGGATCTCGAAGAAGACGCTTTACCTCAATGGAAGCGTTACTTCGCTCTTTGAATGATTCAAGAAGCTGGCGTTCACGTCTGCAAAGACATTTGGCAGCAGCAAGGCTTCCAGCTAGCCTAACCATATCCATCGCAGAGTCAGGAAAATAGATCCAAGTCTGGAATTGGTAAAGGCGAATCTCGCGTTCATACAGTAGAAGCTCTTTCGAGCTTACCGGCCTCGTGAGCAGAAATTCAATGGCGGACTCGGCGTCGAAAAGGTTCATGGAATTGCGTCATCGGTTGGAGGGGAAAACTACCGCTCTGTACCGGCGGACAGGCCTGTTTTGCTGCTTCCAAACAGGAGCCTTTGCTGCAATTGGAGGGTGCGTGGCTTTAGGTGCGGCCAAGGTCATCCCTTTCTAATCGAAGAACAGCACCGCCGCTCTCAATTCCGAGGTCGGAAAATGGGCACGGATCGTGAGCGGTGAAGTTTGGAGCATGATGCAGATAATGTTTTCCGTCTCCCAACTGTGAGTCGGTGCGACCTTCGGGGTTCACTGTTGCAAATAACCGCTGATGTTGGTCCAAGCAAAACTGTACCCGTTCCCGTGGACACGATCTCTTCCGACCTGTTGCAAAGAGCTCGGCCGAATCGCACTCACCCTGCCACCTTCCACAACAGAGTCGATCCAATCGGCCCAATGCTTCATCATCGCTCGGCGCTCGGCGAGGTATTCTGCGCGATTATAAGCTGCGCGTACGACATTGTCCTCCTGATGGGCAAGCTGACACTCAATCACATCAGGTCGGATAACCCATTTCATTCAGCGCGGTCGAGGCCATCGCTCGGAAGCCATGAACGGTCGCTCTACTGTGGTATCCCATGCATTACGCTCTTACCGCCTTCTTCCCCTTCAATGCGGTAACAGTGCAATCAACTCTTGCATCAGAGGCCTCCATGAGACGCCGGCGCTTCTCGAACAGATCGCCGCGCCGGTAAGCCGCTTCCACCTTATCACCGACTACATGCGCAGCACCGGCCGGCACAACGACCTTGGCACGGAAAGTCAGTGAATTCGGCGGCCCGTGCCAGCGCCGCGAGCTCTTCAGGAACTATCGAAACGCTTCGCCCCAAGGTAGGCATTTTCTTGGGCACCGTGACTGCGATGCGTCCGCGTGCATGCGCTACAGTTCAGGATCATCCATTCCGTACTTTTTCCGTACGAAGAGCTGCAGGACCTGAAAATATTAGCTAAGTATTTGATATTATTGGCGCTCCCTAGGGGACTCGAACCCCTGTTTTCGCCGTGAGAGGGCGACGTCCTGGGCCGCTAGACGAAGGGAGCCGGCTGCGAAGAAATCGGAGATAGACCCGATCATGGCGAGGCGCAAGCGCCGCTCGAGACCAATAAGCCTGCCTCCCCGTTATTTGAGCGTCGAATCCAGTCACGCTCGATAGTGCAGCCGGCGATCGGCCCACAGCAGGATGCTGCTCACGCTCGCCGCAAAGACCACCAGCAGCAAGGTCACGGCCATGATCACATCCACGTTGTGCAAACCGATGGCGTTCATCAGGAGGTAACCGAGCCCGCGCTGCGCCGCGAACATCTCGCCGAGAATCGTGCCGATCAGGGTCAAGGAGAAGCCGACACGAATGCCGGCAAAGATCTCCGGAATGGCGGCGGGAAACAGGATGACGCGCAGGGTCTCGGCGGTCCGCAGGTTGTGGGCGCGCGCGGTCTTGATGAAGATCGGTTTGATATTACGCAGTGCGTTGATGGTGAAAATCGCAATCGGCACGATGCCGTGGAGCGCTCCGAACGCGATCTTGGCGGGCATGCCGAGCCCGAAGGCAAGCAGCACGAGCGGATAAAGCGTGATCTTGGGAATGGAGTAGAGCGCCACCAGCATGGGCTCCATGACCTCGCCGGAAAGGCGATGGAATCCCAACCAGAAGCCGATGCCGAGCCCAAGCGCAATGGCGATGACGAGCGCCGCGGCGAAGGCGCGTGCAGTCTCCGACAGATGCGGCCAGAACGTCGCGCTGCCGAGCAGATGGAGGGTGTAATGCAACGTGTCGAGCGGCGATCGCATGGCGATTTCGCCGACCACGCCGTAGATCAGCTGCCACAGTACGATCAGCGCAACGATCAGCGTCAGGGCGTTGCGCGCCGCTCTCCAGTTCACGCCCGCCGCCTCGCCAGCAGCGTTTTTTCCCAGCGCGAGAGCGCGGCATTGACCGCCATGGACACGAACAGCACCAGCACGATGAGGGGATACATCGTGGCATTATCGAAGTTCGTGTAGGCAAAGCTGATCTCATAGCCCATGCCGCCGCGCGACATGATGAACTCGGCCCCGATAATGCCGATCAGGCAATAGGCGACCGCAAGCCTCGCCCCGATGAGCAGATAGGGCGCCGCGCAGGGTAGCGTAACGAACAAGGCGGTCGCCGTTGCGCCCATCCCATGCATATGCGCCGCCTTCCTGAGCACGGCGGGCACGCGGTCGAGACCGTTGAGCGTATTGACGATCACCGCCACCACGCCAAGCATGAAGCCGATGAGGATCTGCGGCGCATCGCCGAGCCCAAGCACAATGATCAGCAGCGGATAGAACGCAAACACCGGAATGGCGTAATAGGCCGCAAACAATGGCTCGAGCGTTGCGCGCAATGCGGGATAGTTGTGAATGGCGACCGCGCAGGTCACCCCCGCAGCAAGCGCGAGCGCCAGCGCGGTCGCGGCATTGCCCAGGGTCTTACCAATGGCGGCGTTGAGCGAGCCGGAAGCGAGCATCGCGACGAGATCGCGCAGGATCGTATGCGGCGGCGGCATGGTGATGCGGTCGATGACAGCCGCCGCGCACAGCAATTCGAGCAGCAGGACCAGCGCTGCGATCACCAGGAGCCGGTAGAGCACGATGCGCGTCATGCTGCGGCGACCCCCACCCGGCCCATTCGGGAGATATCGCCTATTTCGGTGCGCGGATATCCTCGGGCAGAAAGCGCGTATCGATCATCTTCGAAATATCGATGTCACCGCTGATCGCACCGACCATCTTCTGCACCTCGACCATGCGTTTCATGCCTTCGAGATGAAACTGGCCGGTCCCCCAATAGGGAATCCCTTGTGTCGTGCTGGCGATGAGATTGTGCACGGCATTGCGCGCGACTTCCTTGTCGAGATTGTAGTGCTTCGCGACGATATCGCCGGCCTCATCGGTATTGGACGCCATGAACTCGACCGCTTTTCTGCGGGCGCGGATCACCGCGCGCAGAAAATCGCCGCGCGTCTCGGCGGCGGCCCTGGTGGTCACGCCCACGACATTGTCGAGCGGCGGCAGGATGTCGGAGGCGACGGCAACGGCGCGGTACTTGCTCTTGAATTTCGACCACACCGGCTCGGCCATGGGCGCGATGTCGATCGCGCCAATGTCGAGGGCGGCAACACCTTCGCCAAACCCGCCGGTTTTCACGAGCTCGGCCTCGTCGGGCTTAAAGCCCGCGGCCTGCAGCAACAGGATCGCCAGCGCCTGGCTGGTGGAGCGGGGATTGGTGTAGCCGATCTTCTTGCCCTTGAAGTCCTGGATGCTCTTGATCGGCGATTGCGGCTTTACCGCCCACACAAACTCGGCAACCGTAAGCACGTTGTCGCTGATGATCTTGAGGTCGGCGCCTTGGATGATGGCGACCGCGGTGACGCCGGGATTTGCCTCGCCGTACGCAACACCCCCCGCCAGCATATTGCGAATCGACGTGCCGCCGCCCTGCGAGGAGATGATGCCGGTGACATCGGCGCCCTCGGCCTTGAAGAAGCCCTTGTCGAGGGCAACCGCAAACGGCATGCCGTTCGCCGCCACTGCGAAATTGCCGACGGCGATATCCTCGGCGCCGGCGGGAAAGAGCGCAAATGCGGCACATGAAACGACAGCGGCGAGTGCGAGCAGGATACGTTTCATCCGATCCTCTCATTATTGAACGCCAACGCGCGACCGCAGCAGCAGCATAGGGTGTCTTGACCTGCGGCGAAATAGTCATCGAAATCGGAGCCCTTGATCCTGGACTTCGCGTCCGCGCTTTTCCCTGAGGGAGGCAACATCGTGACCAATCAATATCCGCCCATTCGGCGCTTCGTGACCGGCCATGACGGGGCAGGATTCGCCAAGGTCATCAAGCAAGGCCCTGCGACAAACGCCAAGCATCCCAGCCCCGGCACGGTGTCGACCTTGATCTGGTCGACAGACCGGACCCCGGCAGACATCTCCATCGGAGAAGACATTGAAGACCTGGGCGCGCGTATCCTCGGGACGGCGCCGCCCGCGAACGGGACCCGTTTCGCCGTCATTGATTTTCCGCCCGGCAACGAAGCCCGCATGCACCGCACGGAGACCATCGACTACGTCATCGTGCTCGACGGCGAGATCGAGATGGACATGGATTCCTCGACTGTGAAGATGAAGGCAGGCGATGTGATGGTGCAGCGCGGTACAAACCATGCCTGGGCCAATCGCAGCGACAAACGCGCGCGCCTTGCTTTTGTTCTGATCGACGCGGTTCCCTTAGGGATCGGTCATCCCGTCACCGGGGCTGCCAGCGCGCGGTGATCGCGACTGAAGGCAGGGCGTCGCCCGCGGGCTTGACCCGCGGGCCCATCCCTCTCACCATAACTTCTGAGAAAAGAGATGGATTGCATCGGACCTCGGGCCTGCCCGAGGTCCGCACATCAACAAAGTGCCGCAAGTCGGGTATACCCGGCTTGCGGTGTCAAGCCCGACAATAACGGAGGCACGCCATGGGCAGAATGGATCGCCGCAAATTCGCGGCCGGGGCCGGGATAACCCTTGCATCGAGTCTGGCGGCGCCGCGTATTCTCGCGCAGACGCGGGCACCGCTGCGTCTCGGCAATCTCAATTCGTTCACCGGCGCGATCGCCTATGCCGCCGAGAACAATTACAACGCCATGAGTCTCTATTTCGACAGCATCGGATGGACCATTGCCGGCCGCAAAGTCGAGCTGATCAAGGAAGACGACCAGTTCAATCCCCAGGTCGGATTGCAGAAGGCCAAGAAGCTTGTCGAGAGCGACAAGGTCGACATGATCGTCGGCGTCCAGGCAAGCAACGTGGCGCTCGCCGTGCTCAACTACGCCAAGCAGCAGAAGGCCTTCTACATCGTCTCCGGCGCCGGCACCGATGCCGTGACCTGGGACCGCTATCCCTATCTGTTCCGTACCTCGATTTCGACTTATCAGCTGAGCACACCCATGGCGATCTGGGTATTCGATACGCTCGGCAAGGAGATCGTCACCACGGCGTCCGATTATGCCGGCGGCCGCGACGTGATCGCGCAGTTCAAGGGACCTTATGTCGCCAAGGGCGGCAAGGTCCTCAAGGAGATCTGGCCGCCGCTCGGCACAACGGATTTCAGCCCGTATCTCATCGACATCAAATCCATCAACCCGCCGGTGACCTATGATTTCATGCCGGGCGCGGACGCCGTGCGCTTCATCCAGCAATATCACGAGTTCGGGCTGCAGGAGAAAATGCCGCTGACGGGATTTACCATCATCGATTCTCTCATCATCGGGGCGCTCGGCAAGGCGGCGCTGGGCGTGATCTCGGCAACGGTCTACACCGACACGGTCGACAATCCGGAAAGCCGCAAGTTCGTCGCGGACTATCAGGCCAAATACCACGCGCTGCCGGATCTGTTCTCGGATTACGGTTATGTCGCCGCGCGCGCGGTCGACGAGGCCTTGAAACTGACCGACGGCGATACGTCGAACAAGGACAAGCTCGCCGAGGCGATGACCAAGGTGCGGTTCAACGCTCCGCGCGGACCGTTCCGGATCGATCCCGCCACGCACAATCCGATCCAGGACATCTACGTCTGTCAGGTGGTGGAGAACGAAGGCAGGATCACCAGCAAGGTGCTCGCAACGTTCAAAGACGTGCAGGACCCGGGAAAAAAGATTTATTGAGCTAACAAAGACCCGTCAGGCGCCATTGCCGCGTCAAAGTTCCCTCCCCATTTCTGCCGGGGGCCAGAAAGGCGCATGGATGCAAGCGCTGTTCATCGGGCAAACGTATATCGATGTTACGTTCATTACCGACCGGTTGCCGGTCGGCGACGAAAAGCATGTTGCGTCCGCCTACGCGATTTCATTTGGCGGCAATGCGGTCACCGCGGCGTTTTGCTGCGCCAAGCTCTCGATCGTGCCCGACCTCCTGGCAACCGTCGCCGACGACTGGCTGGGCCGCATGTTCCTGGACATGGCCTGGCAGTACAGGATCCCGGTGCACCCGCGAAAGGTCGCGAACTCCTCGCTCTCCTTCATCATGCCGAGGGACGGCAAACGCGCCATCGTGCGCTGCCGCGATGACGATTACCTGCATTCATTTCCTGCGCTCGACCTCGCCGGCTGCCGCGCGCTGCACGTCGACGGGCATCAGCCCGATGCCGCCATTCACTATGCCCGGCTATGCCGTTCGCGCGGCATTCTCACCTCGCTCGATGGCGGGGGACTGAGATCCAACACCCACGAACTCCTCGCCTTCATCGATGTGGCAATAGTGGCGGAGCGGCTGTGCGAGCAGATGCAGCTCACGCCCTCCCAGATGCTGGGCTATCTCAAGAGCCGAGGCTGCCGCATCGGCGGACTGACCTTGGGGGACCGCGGCATGTTGTGGTACGATGAGACTGGCGCAATTCATTCCGACCGCGCGCTTGCGGTGCCGCGCGAGCGCGTGGTCGACACCAGCGGCGCGGGCGACGTGTTTCACGGCGCCTACATCTATTCCTACCTGGCGGATCCGACGAGGCGATGGGCGGAGCATTTCGGCTTCGCGCAGGCGGCCGCCGCACACAAGATTCAACGTCTCGGCAACGAGGCGGGCCTGCCCACGCTCGATGATGTTCGCGCCGTGCAGCGGGAGCTCGCGGCAGAAATGGCGAATAGCGAATAGCGGGGCGATTACGCGCTCCCTCCACTGTTGGCACAGGGCAATCACATATGACAAGCGTCCCGCAAACCCCGGATGGGAAGCACATCGCGGTCGCGAAGGTTGATAGGGGTCGGAAAGGGCTGACGCCCTCCCCGCCCTCCGAACCGCACGGGCGGTTTTCCCGCATACGGCTCTCCAGTCGGTAGTTGTTCCTCATCGGGAGTGTCTCGCTGTCTGCCAGGCCGTGTGAAGAGCGAGCAACCCAGCTTCCGCGAAGAAGGCGTTGGGCCAGCGTTGATGATCCGCTGCGGTCAGTCCCATGCCGGGGCGCCGGAGCGTCTGCTTGCGCAGGAGCGCACGCAATCGCCGCCGGATGAACTGATCGAGAGGGCGGAAGGTGTAAGGGTGCGCATGCTTGAAGTAGGCGAACCAGCCGCGCAGCAACCGGTTGAGATCAACGACGATGACCGCGAGCGCCTGCCCGCGTGTTCGTCGTGTCTTCGCCCGGATGCTGTCCTTGAACCGGTCCAAACTCTTCTTGCGAACAAGGCGCCGTCCAGCTTCGAACCGATAGCCGAGGAACTCGAACCCTTCCCCGGTCTGCCGGCAGTCGCCGACATGCGTCTTGTTGGGATGCAGACGCAGGCCGTTCTCAACCACCCAGGCACGAATCTCGGCCAGAGCGGCATCGGCCTCTTCGCGGCTCCTACAGAGCACCACGAAGTCGTCTGCGTAGCGCACCATGCGATAGCCGCGGGCTGCCATCAGTTCATCCAGCGGGTGCAGGTAGACGTTCGCCAGCAGCGGGCTGATCACTGCTCCTTGCGGAGTGCCCGCCGTCGGTGTCCATCGCTGCAAATCGCGCATGATGTCCTGTGTAAGCCAACTGCGCAGCAGCGCGAGGATACGCCCATCACTCACTCGCTCCTCGACTCGCTGCATCAGTCGATCATGCGGAATCGTGTCGAAATAGCTTTCGAAGTCTGCGTCAACCACAAACGCGTGGCCGTCCGCAATCAGCTGGGCTACTTCGCGCAACGCATCCCGGCAGCCGCGTCCCGGCCGAAAGCCGTAGCTCGTCGGTCGGAACATCGCTTCGAAGATCGGTTCGAGTGCGAACTTCACCGCCGTCTGGACGATGCGGTCCTTGACCGTGGGAATTCCCAACGGTCGCGTCCGACCATCGCCCTTCGGGATCTCGACCCGCCTGATCGGTTGCGGCCGGTAACTCCCGTTCCGCAGTGCCGTCGAAAGCTCGGTCAGATACAGCTCCGCACGCGCTTCAAACCGCTTGATGCTTTGACCATCCACGCCCGCCGCACCTTTATTGGCCAAGACTCTCTCCCAGGCCGCATCCAGCGTGTCGGGCGCAAACACCTTGTCCATCAAACTGTACCAACGACCTCCTTTGACGCCGTTCACCAGCGCCGACACCATGCGCTCGGTCCAGACCGTATCTTCCACCCACGACCAGTCGCGGGCTTCTACACCTTGTGTAGCCCTCGCGGGCACTGCCGGTGCTGTCTGTGATCCGTTCCGGCCCATCACGCATCTACCTTCCTACCCTGCCTTCCCTCGGTGCGGCTTTGCTTTCCGCACTTTCCGCGGCTCTTCGCCGCTGCGGTACTATGCGGGCTCTAACTCCTGCCGCGCCTCGCACACAGCACGACAGGCCTCTCCGTTCCATCCGCTGGCCTTCTGGACATCCAATCCCCAACCACGTCGTGCGCCCGAACGTCACGTGCCTATCACCTCGTGCGCTCGGTCGGCTCCTTGCAGAGCCAGGCTTCGCCTATACCCCTAGGAAGCTCGCCACTACACGCCGCCGAATCGGGTTCGTGTTCCTACAGGCTATCCATTCGCCTCCAGCTGCTCCCCACCCCGCCTCGAAGCGACGCGAACAAGACCGCCCCTCGCACGACGCAGTTGCTTTCGGCTACATATGCGGTGACTTCACATGGTACGGACTCCCACCGTACTGACCAGACGGACTGACGGACGCACTAGGGGCGGGTTTTAAACCCGCCCTTGTGCCCACAGGCTCGCTGCGAGAGAACTGCCGTCATCAGCTGCGCAATCGAAGTTCGTACGGCCAAGCTCGGATCAACCTCACACACCGTGAATGCCGAACGAGGGCGGGTTTGAAACCCGCCCCTACAAGAACCACCAGCGTAGTGCCGCTTCGCGGCCTCGATTTGGGGTACGGCTTGCTCATATGCGATTGCCATCCGCCGTTGGCGGATGTCGCCAATCCGCCCTACTATTCAAGACGGAGCGAAAATGTCCCAGGCAAATCTCGTCGGCGGCTCGCAGCGCGATCGCGCGCAACTCATCAAGTTGCATGAGGCCTATATCGATGCGAATGCGAGCTTCGATCGGGAAAAGCTCGACCCGCTCTGGAGCAAGGCGCCGGAGGCCACCTTCTTCAATCTCAATGGGCACACCTATAACGGCTGCGAGCATTGGTTCCGGCTTTGGGAATTCTACGGACAAAACGTGCAGTCGAGCTACTGGACGCCCTTCGACATCGGCGGCGTCGTCTCCGCCGATCTCGCCGTGATCTGGTGTCACCGCCGCACAAGGCGCAATTGGACCGGCACGCAGCCACCGCCGAAGGAGATTCACTATCGCGGGGATGAATTCATCACCCGCTCGACCATGGTGTTCCGCAAGGAGGCGGACGAATGGCGCGTCGTGCACGCGCATTTTTCCGAAGCAAGCGCGGGGGCGAGGCCCGGAGGAGTGTGACAATCAGCAATCAGTGCTCGGTGGTCAGCAATCAGAGCATCCTTGAAGATTACTGACCACTGATTACCGATGCCTGGAATGCCGAAACTCAGCGTCCGTCTGCACGGCGGGATTGATCCACGCCGCTCGATCGAGCTTGCGAGAATTGCCGAGGCGAATGGATTTGCCTCGCTGTGGTTTGCCGAGAATCCGTTCAATCGCGGCGTGCTTCCTGCGGCTGCGGCATGCGCCGCCGCAACCAGCCGGATTGGTATCGGCATCGGCGTGCTCAATCCCTACAACCGGCACCCGACCCTGATTGCCATGGAGATCGGGGCGCTGAATGAAATCGCGGGCGGACGCGCGCGGCTTGGGATCGGTTCGGGCATCGCGGCGGCGACAAGACGCCTGGGGTTGCAACCTGACCGGCCGCTTGCGGCCGTTCGCGACGCGATCACGATCGTGCGCGGGATGCTCGCCGGCGAAGAAATCAATTACACCGGCGGCGTGTTCTCAGCATTGAATGTCAGGCTGGAATACGATGCCGCCCGCCCGGATATGCCGCTCCTCATGGCGGCGAGGGGCGAGCAGGCGCTCGCCCTCTGCGGGGCCATTGCAGACGGCCTGATGATCTCGAACATGTGCCCGCCGCAGTTCACGCGCCATGCTGTCGAGGCGGTCAGGCGCGCAGCGCACGCCGCCGGTCGCAGCGCGCCCGCCGAGGTGATCCAGTATGTGGCCTGCGCGGTACGCCCGGATCGTGCCAAGGCCCACCGTGTTGCAAAGACGATGATCGGAGAAATGCTGCCGGCCTACTGGTCGCTCGGGGAGCGCGTGCCGTCCGCCAAGTCTGCGATGCTGCGCGCGAAAGACTTGGGTGAATCGGATATCGCGGGCGCCGTCGAGCGGCTGCGCGCAGGCCACGCGGCCGCCGATGTGCTCGACGATCGGTTCCTTGCGGCCTTTGCGCTTGCGGGGACAGCGCAGGACTGTCTTGCCCAGGCGCAACACTATTTCGAGGCGGGGGCAACCGAGCTCGCGCTGAGCTTCGCGCCCGGCGAGCCGGAACGCGACATGAAACTTCTCGGCGGGGCGCTGGCAAGATTGTAGTGTCGTAGCCCGGATGGAGCGCAGCGACATCCGGGGTCCCGGGTTTCGCTTCGCTCAACCCGGGCTACAGAAACAAGATCGGCATGATCGGCGTAGGCATTGTCGGCTGCAATTATGGGCGCAACGTGCTGCTGCCGGCATTTCGCAGCGATGCGCGCTGCGAGGTGGTGGCGCTCGCAGGCAGCGAGGCGGCGCGCACGGCCGAAATCGCGCGCACGGCCGATGTTTCCCATGGCTATGGCGACTGGCGCGCGCTGATCGAGGATAAATCGGTTGGCGCCGTGGCGATTGCGGTTCCGCCGGCGCTGCAGGGCTCGATTGCGCAGCACGCGCTCGCGCTCGGCAAGCCGGTCTTCGCGGAGAAGCCGCTCGCCGACAGCACTGCGTCGGCCCATGACATGTTCGAAGCCGCGCGCGCGAGCGCGCGGCCAACCATGATCGATTTCAATTTTCCCGAGCTCGTCACCTGGCAGCGCGCCAAGGCATTGCTCGACGGCGGCCAGATCGGCGCTCTGCGGCATGTGGTCGTGACCTGGAATACCGAGAATGCGGCGACACGGCTGCGCCTGAAAAACTGGAAAACGCAGGGCGAGGGCAGCGGCAGCGGGCTGCTTGGAAATTTCGTCTGCCATTGTCTTTATTATCTCGAATGGTTCTGCGGCAGCATCAGCGGCCTGGGCGGCCGCATCTTCCCGCTGCCGGGCGAAGCGACGCAGAGCAGCATCGCACTTGCGCTCGCATTTGCATCCGGCGCGGGCGCAAGCCTGCAGATGAGCTGCGCGTCCTATCTCGGCTCCGGTCACCGCATCGAATTCTATGGCGAGGACGGCACGCTTGTTCTGTTCAATCCGGCCGCCGATTATTTCCGCGGCTTCACGCTCATGGCGGCGCGGCGCGGCGACGCTTGCTTGCAGCCGGTGGAGGTCACCGAGGAGTTCGGCGAGGCCGCGGACCCGCGCATTGTCCCGGTGTCGCGTCTGGTGCGCCGTTTTCTCGACGCCTGTGAGAGCGGTGGCGCCGCTTCGCCCGGCTTTGCCGAAGGCTATCGCGTGCAGTGCCTGATGGAGGCGGCCTGGCAGGCGCACGCATCGGGGCGCTGGCTGGACGTTCCCGTGCGTCACGGCGAGCGGCAAGCGTGAGCGCGCGGCGCATCCTGGTGACGGGCGGCTCGGGCTTTGTCGGCTCGGCGCTGGTCAACGCGCTGGTGCGGCAGGGCCAATCGGTGCGCGTGCTCGATGACAACTCGCGCGGGGCGCCGCGGCGGCTCAAGGACGTGGAGCGCGACATTGAGCTCATCACCGGCGACGTGCGCGACGCCGCGGCGGTCGATGCTGCCATGCGCGGCATCGAGGAAGTGCATCATCTTGCCTTCGTCAACGGCACTGCCAACTTCTACAGCGCGCCCGATCTTGTCCTCGACGTGGGGGTCAAGGGCATTGTCAATGTCATCGATGCCGGCCGCCGGGCGTGCGTCGGCACGCTGATCCTGGCGTCAAGCTCGGAGGTCTATCAGTCCCCGCCCAAGGTGCCGACCGACGAGACCGCGCCGCTTGTCATTCCCGATCCGCTCAACCCGCGGCTCTCTTACGCGGCCGGCAAGATCATCAGCGAAATGATGGCGATCAATGCCGGGCGCAAACATTTCGCGCGCGTCCTGATCTTCCGGCCGCATAATGTCTATGGAGCGGACATGGGGCTCGACCACGTCATCCCGCAGTTCGCCATGCGACTCAAACAGGCGATCAGGAAACATGCGAGCGGCGCGGTTCCGTTCCCGATCCAGGGCAGCGGAAAGGAAACGCGCAGCTTCTGTCACATCGACGATCTCATCGCGGGCGTGATGGTGATGCGCGAGCGCGGGGAGCATCTCGGCATCTATCATATCGGCACGCCGGAGGAGATCAGCATCGCGGAGCTCGCGCGCCGCATGGCTACCATCGCCGGGCGCGAAATCGCGATCGAGCCTTCCGCGCTGCTGCCGGGGAGCACGCCGCGGCGCTGTCCCGACATTTCGAAGCTGCAAGCGCTCGGCTACCGCCCGCGCGTTGCGCTCGATGCGGGCTTGCCGCCGGTGGTGCGCTGGTATTGGGACTATGGATGAGTTCCCGCGGGCGAGGCCGAAAGCGCCCTCTCCCGCAAGGCGGGGAGAGGGCGCATCGGTGGTCCCGCATACTTCGATGGGTGACGGGCTGAGTCGAGGGTTGCCCCTCACCCATTCTTTTGCGATGAACCGCCTGAGCAGCCCTCTCCCCGCAACGCGGGGAGAGGGCGCATTCACGGGATCATCGAATTGTTAGAAACAAAAGTGGCGCGGGCGGCGGGAACCGGGGCGAGCGTGCCGGTGGAATGCTGTCAGGTGTGCGCGCACGCGCCACTGACGAATGTGCTCTCGCTCGGCTACATGCCGCCGGTGAACCAGATGGTACCGATCGGCGCGGTGCCGCGTCAGCAGCCCTGGTTTCCGACCAACCTGCTCTATTGTGAGAATTGCGAGCTGGTGCAGCTCGGGCTTGCGGTCGATCCCGCCATCGTCTTTCCACCCGACTATCCCTACACCAGCGGAACGACGAAGCTCCTGCGCGACAACTTTGCGGATCTTTATGCCGAAGCAACAGCCATGCTGCGGCTAGAACCCCCACCCTGCCCTCCCCCGACGGAACCCGGGCTTGCCCGGGTTCCGCACTATGCTGCGCAAGTCGGGCAAGCTCGACTTGCGACGGGAGAGGGAAAGGGAGGGGGGCTCGTCATCGACATCGGCTCGAACGACGGCACGCTTCTCGCCAATTTCAAGAACGCTGGCCATCCCGTGCTCGGCATCGAGCCGACCGATGTGGGCAAGATCGCAGCGCAGCGCGGCATCCCCACGCTCGCGCGCTATTTCACGCCCGCGACCGCGGCCGAGGTCTGCAAGACGCATGGACCAGCGCGCCTGGTGACCGCTGCCAACTGCTTTGCCCATATCGAGGACGTGCACGCAATCGTCGAGGGCATTCTTCATCTGCTCGCGCCGGATGGCGTCTTCATCTCCGAATCGCATTATCTGATCGGCCTGATGGAGCGCCTGCAATACGACACGATCTACCACGAGCATCTGCGCTATTACTCGCTGACCAGTCTCGCCAATCTTCTGCAAATGCACGGGCTGGAAGTCTTTCACGCCCGCCCGATACCGACCCACGGCGGCTCGATGCGGGTTTACGCCGCGCGCGCCGGCGTGATGCCAGTGAACGCCAGCGTCGCCGCCATGCTCGCACACGAGCCGCGCGGGGCCGCGATGCGCGCGCGCCTTGATGCTTTCGCCCGCGCGGTGATGCTCTCCAAGCTGCGCCTCCTCGCCATGATCCGCGAGCTCAAGGAAAGCGGCGCGCGCATCTGCGGGATCAGCGCGCCCTCGCGCGCCAGCACGCTCGTCAACTATGCCGGGCTCGACGAGGCGATCATCGATTACGTGTGCGAGATCGCGGGCTCGCTCAAGATCGGAAAATGCATGCCGGGCACCGCCATTCCGGTGGTGGAGGAAAGCCGGCTGTTCACCGATCAGCCGGACGCTGCCATTGTGTTTTCCTGGCACATCGCCGACGAGCTGGCGCCCAAGCTGCGCGCCAAGGGCTATCGCGGCAAGCTGATTTCACCGCTGCCGGCACCGCGCGAGCTTTGAGGGCGCAACGTCCGCCAAGGGGACAGCGGCCACGAAAAAAATTCCTCTGATTTCATTGGAGGATTTCGATTCATTCCGAAAAATCACATCCGTAAGTTGTATCGATCCGAACACTTTCTCTCTTTCCGTGTAGAGGCGCTTACGCCTGCCTCTGCTGTTATCCAATAGAGGGCTTGCCGCGGGAACCGGGACTGCGCGAGCAGCTCACGGCGCAACAGATTTGAGCGAGCGGACGCACGTCGGTCACTGCGGCGACAGCGGCGACGAAAAAAATCTCTCTGATTTCATTGGAGTATTTCAATTCATTTCGAAAAATTGCATCTGTAAGTTGTATCGATCCGACATGCTTTCTCTCTTTCCGCGTAGAGGCGCTTATGCCCCTGCGGGCGATCCCGCAATTCTCAGTACGCCGGCCGGGAGCCGTGCCCCATGGCAGGCGCATCGGGTCCTCCAAGAGATGGTTTAGGAATCGCATAGTTCCTGCTACGTTCTCATAACCAGCGGATTTGTCAAGCGCAAAATGTAGTCGCAGCGTCCGCAGAATGTGAAATGCCTGCGGTGCCGGCTCGGGGAGCCTTTTTTTTTCTTCAGTTCGAGGATCTCGGCAAACACAGCCAGGTCCCAGCTCGAGAAGCCCAACTCCACAGTCAACGCGCCGATCCAGAAATATCGCGGACCGATTATCCGAGCACGGCGCACCAGGGTGTCTCGCCGGCTTTGGCGATTACACCTACAAGGTCACGCCGCGCTATTTCGACTCCAGCGGGGCCATGCAGGCGCTGGACTCAGACCTGAGCGCCTCGGTGACAGTGCCGGTCGGGCCGTTCAAGAAGGGCGCGCTTACGCTCGGATTCACCCGCGGCTACATGCAGTCGGGAGCCTATGTCCACCATTTCGGCAAGGACACGCCGGTCGTCCCCAACCAAGGACTCAATTCGACACCAACACGCAGGCCGGCACAACAACAACGGGCAGCCGGTGACGTTTGCGCAGATCTACAACTGGATGGGCGAGACCGCGCGCGAGCAGGTCTTTGTCGTGCTCAACAAGGTGCTCAACGATCACACCCTGACGCTCAAGGTGTTCGCCTACGACCTCGCTGAACCGGACGTCGCGAAAATCCTGCTGACGCTGGCGGAGCAGGGCGCGTGCGCGTCATCCTGGACAACGCGGATTTGCACGTCACCCAGTCGGGCAAACCCAAGACGCCAGAAGACCAGTTCACCGACCTGTTCAACCAGCAGAAGAAGGCCCCCTCGGACATCGTGCGCGGATCGTTCGCGCGTACCGCACGACAAGATTTATCGTCTTGAGGGACGGGAGCGCCATAGAGTCCTCACGGCTCCACGAACTTCTCCCTGACCGACTCTACGTGAACGCCAATCACGTCCTGGTCTTCGAGGATGCCAACGTCGCCGGCCATTATGATCAGGTCTTCGAGAAGAGCTGGCAGGTGTTGAGCGGCAACAAGTCGCCGAGTGCGGCGGCGGCCAATGCGTTCAGCGGTACCACCTTGGCCACCGTCCCTGACGATCTCAACCCGGCTTCGTGCCGAAAATGCAGATAACGTTTTCGCCGCATACCAAGCCGGACGCAACAAATCTTGGCGATATTCCAACCGCATCACGCAGGAAACACATTCGGCCAAAGGCAACGTGATTTTGCGGTGATGCAGCTTGCGAGGAGTCCGGCTCCATCTCGACACGCTCGGTAAACTCCATGCGACGCGGTCGGTTACAGCTACGGCATTCTGACGCCCCCATGGGGACTCCGCGCGCGGATGATGACGGGTCGTAGGCAAGCCAGCAATGTCATCTGCCGCCGCCATTCGACCAGGTGCCGAGCCTTCCAGTTATGAGATCCACGACAAATTCGTGGTCTGCGGTCTCAACGGCAATGATCCAATGGTCTATTGCGGCTCCTCAAATCTGGCAGGAGGCGGCGAAGCCAGAACGGCGACAACCGCTCGCGATCACGACGCTGACGTTGCCACCGCGTTCGCGATCGAGGCGTTGGGCCGCGGAATGGTTGGCGGAGGAAAGCCAAGGCACGCTGGTATTGTGCAGCTTGTCATCTGAGGTGCAGCGCGTGTTCGATCTGGGCGCGTTCACCGACTTGTTTCCGATCTATTCGTCGCGCGAGGAAGGGCTTGCCAAGTTGTCCTAGCAGCCCGAGGCGACCGCCACTCCAAGCGGGACGCGACAACAACGGGAATGCGCCGCCACTGCGGATGCTCTTGCAATGATGCACACAAGCTGGAATCCATCCATTTCCAGCATCATGCGATCGAGGATGATCTCGCCACGGTTCCGAGATGATGTCGCCCACCATTCCGGGATGATCTCGCCCGGGTGGGTGCCTCGCTGGCCAACTCAGGTCTCGCTCCTTTGGCTGTTCCAAAGGAGAGACCGGATGCCAGCAGAGAGAACGATCATGCGCCAAGTGCGCGAAGTTCTTCGGTTGAAGTTCGTTGGTGGCGTACCGATCCGTGAGATTGCCCGTCGAATTGGCGTGGCTGCATCGACAGTCCGGGCGACGATCAAACGCTTCCAGGCTGCCGGCCTGAGCTGGCCGGTGCCCGAGGAAATGACCGATGCCGTGCTCGCGGCCAAGCTGTTCGCCGACGCCGGCACAAAGCAGGGTCACCGTCGTCAGATCGAGCCGGACTGGGCGAGCATTCATCGCGAGCTCAAGCGCAAGCACGCACGCTGTCGCTTCTCTGGGACGAATACGTCGAGCGCAATCCGGAGGGTTACCGCTACTCCCGCTTCTGCGAGCTGCGTGCCGCGAGGAGAGGAGTAATGTCGGGCACCGTGTCCTTCAGATGCTTGGGATGGATTGGCCTATGAAGGCGGCCGGAACTGTGCCCTCATTGGCACGTTGTTGCGTTGGTTCCATCATGGATGGAGGACACGATGTGCTGGGAAATAGACTACAGGTTCTTCGAGGAGCAGAGGAAGGCGCAGGAGAAGAAGATCAAAGAAGAGCAACGTGCCGGCGTGCTCGCTCAACTCCTGAAGGAAGCGAATAAGCAAGCCGAGGGGCCCGCGGAAACAACGCCAATTAAAGAGATCGCACCGGCGAAATAGCGTCGCGCCGGCATGATTCGATAGTCCGGACGGCACGATGGGGGGCGCATCGCGCGGCGACCTCCGGCGCACGGCCTCGGCGGCATGGGTTCCACCCATGGAATAGATCAGGGTGGGCTCGTCTTCCAAGGCGGACTCAATTCGGCGTACCTAAATACCGCTGAAAGTGTTGGCCTCCATCAAAGTTTCGTGTTGACGCACAATTGCCCATGAATCGAGCAGCTTGCGATGGAAGATCGCAGACGCATCTTCTTCCGAGCCAGAGGAGACTGTCATGTCCGCGACGCAAACTATGCGAAAAAGCCACGGTATCAGCGCAAGCACCAAGCGCGTTCAGATCGTCATGGACCGCTTCGGTGATACCCGCCACGAGTTCGATGCCGCGGACGCAGCGGCGGTTGCTCTCGCCGAAGAGCAATTCAGAGAATTGACACGCAGCGGTTTCCGCGCCGCTGCATTGAGCGGCAATGGAAGTCCCAATCGGCTTCTCAACAAATTCGATGCGCAGGTCGAGCATACTCTTTTCATTCCGCAGCTGTAGGGCGGCTGATGAACCAGCTCTGACGTCCGTGACGTTTTTTGTTCAGGGAGGGAGTGAAAGAGAAAAAATGTGAAACGCTCGGTCTGATCTGAAGCTCTCGTCGAAACGAGCTCGGCTGCCATGGCGCGGCCATGGCAGGATACCAACTAAACTGTTTCAATCATGGCCGACTATTACCGGTTAATGTCCCGTGTCGTCGCTGGCATCGAAAAGAACAACGGCGAGAATCGCCGCGCCATTTATCACAGCGCACGTTCGACCTTGGTTAGGCAACTGCGCGCAATCGTGCCAGCCTTAAGTGAGTCCGATATCACCCGCGAGCGACTAGCCCTTGAGGAAGCGATCCGAAGGGTGGAAGCCGAATGCGAGCGCAACCTTGCTGTTTCACGCCGGCTCTCGCCGGCCGAAATTCGCCCTGCCACCGCGCGCCAATGGCAGCGGAGTTTGGGTTCTTTACCCTGGCGAAGAGGTCTCCATCCGGGATGGAATTTGAACAAAGTGCGCCTTGCACTCTGGCGCGCTGTTTATCGGATCGTACTTGTAAGCTGGCTTTTCAGCCTATGCTTGCTTTTGGCCGAGGGCTGGTACCGGTCGGGATGGTGGGACGGCAAGATCGCTCTGACACTTGCGCTCAGCGTGCTTATGCGGCTGGCCGATCGCCTGGATACGCGATTTAGGCCACGATCGCGGCCGTCAGTCGCCGCGCGGAACCGAGGCTCCGGTGAAATTGCTGTCCGCGCGAGGCCGCGCAGTCGTGATGAGGCCGCTACGTTGCGGCCGGGGATTGAGCCGGCGCATGTTGCGCTCGCGAACCAGCGAGCAACCGTCCTGCTTCTGGAGAATCTCTCCGGCGAGCAACGCCGGCAGTACAAAACCCGTCAACATTTCGATGTTATCGGCGGGGAGAGCGGAAAACGATACCGTATCTGGCATCGCCCGAGCATGAATGTTGCGGAGCTCGATGGCTTCGGAAAACCCAAATGGATTTGGTGTTTCCACCCGGCAGGCCTGGTTATTTGCGACGTGTTGCTGGCACAGAAGATGGCGCTCGAACTATTCGAGACGGATGCGATCAGGATCGCGAACAGATTTTCCGTCGAGCCCTACCTGTCAGCGCTAGTTGCTCTGGAGCGCTCTGCGCTCGCTCCCCGCCGGCATTGACGTTGCACCCATGTGAGTTGTCCATTGCCAACACAGCGGAAGCATTGGGATGGGAAACTGAGGCCATTCGTGACATCATCTCCAGAGTGAATGAGCATCATCCGGAGGCGCGAATGAACTCGCCAATTCGTCATTTCGCCACGCTCGGCGCGGTCATGCTCGCACTAGGATTCGTCACCGGAGCGCAATTCCCCGCCTCGGCGCAGGACGGATCCCTATCGGTGGCGGACATCTGCACGGCAACGCAATCCGCGGTCAGCGAGGAAGCGCCGTTCTTGGCCGAGAATGACGCGGCCATGAAGAAAATGATGAACGACATGGCAGTGCAGTCCACAGGGGACGTCGATTCCGACTTCGTGGCAATGATGGTGCCGCATCATCAGGGTGCAATCGACATGGCAATCGCCGTGCTTCGCTTCGGTCGCAACGCCCAGATCAGGCGGCTCGCCCAGGAGATCATCGTTACCCAGCAGCAGGAGATCGCCGCCATGCGGCTTGCGGTCGGTGAGCCCTTGCAGCCCTCCGTTCCGTCGCCGACGCCACCGGTGCCGAGGCCCGCGCGCGATCCGCACTGATACATCGCACGGCGCAATCCAACGGCGTGGCAATGAAACAGGAGCCGAGCATGAAACGCAATTCGATTTTGCCGGTCCTGCTCGTCACGACTGTTCTCGCGGGCGTGCGACATGCCTGGGCAGGACAGGCACCGGCGGCAGCTACCGATCCAGACATACCTATCAGTCATCGCGACCGTGTCTATTCTGCGGAGCAGTTCTCGAACACTGTTTCTGTTACTGATCCGGTCGACAACAAGCTCCTCGGCGCCATCCGCCTCGGCCAACCGCTGCCTGCCAGTTTCAGCCCGCTTTACACCGGCCAGCTACTCGTGCACGGCTTGGGATTTTCGCCCGATCATCGCACCCTTGCCGTCGTCGCAATCGGCTCCAATGCGGTGAACTTCATCGATACCGCGACGAATGCCGTAAAGCACGTGACTTATGTGGGCCGCTCGCCGCACGAAGCGTTCTATACGATGGATGGCAAGGAAGTGTGGGTGACCGTGCGCGGCGAGAACTACGTCTCGGTCCTTGACGGAACAAACTACGAGGAAAAGACGCGGATCACAGTCCCCAACGGCCCGGGCATGACGATTTTCTCGCCCGATGGGAAATATGGCTATGTCTGCTCGTCGTTCACTCCTGAGACCGTTGTCATCACCGTCACCGACCACAAGGTCATCGGGAAGGTTGTGCAGGCGAGCCCATTCTGCCCGAACATTGCTGCTACCCCGGATAGCTCCCAGGTCTGGTTTACTTTGAAGGATATCGGCAAGACCCAGGTCTTCGATGCGCAAGCGCCGTTCTCTGTTCTGAAGACGCTCGACACCGGTCCGATCACCAATCATGTCAACATCGTGCGCAATGCCAACGGCATGTTCGCCTATGTCACGGTGGGTGGGCGCAATGAGGTCCAGGTGTACCGCACCGACAATTTCTCCAAGGTGGCGACCATCCCGGTTGGCAAATTGCCGCATGGCATCTGGCCGTCGGGGGACGGCACGCGGGTCTATGTCGGGCTCGAGAACGAGGACCGTCTTGCCGCAATCGACACGCTGACCAACAAGGTGATCGCGACCAGCCCGATCGGCCAGGCCGCGCAGGCCATTGTCTACGTGCCCAACGCCATCCCTGTCGCAAGCGGGAACGGCAATGCCGCGATGACGACGATGCCGGTCGTCCCAGACGGAGCCGGAACAGAAAACCTGCAGCCGCTTGGCGTAGCCGGGCTGTCGACGCAGCTGTGGCTCGCCGCGCCGGGCCAGAAGGCGGACAAGGCACCCACCAGCGTGTCGCTATCCGACCAGGGCTTGGTGCAAGTGCTGGAAGCTTCGGTCACCGGGCTAGAACCGGCAAAGCCTTACGTGATGGCGCTTTCCACGGAGGCAGCGGGCGGCGGCGTCCTGCAACCTCTGCAGGGCTTCATGACGAATCCAGCCGGTGCCGCCATCGTCAATGCGATCGGCCCGATCCGCCAGCTGGTGCGGGGTGAAGACAAAATCCAGCGCCGCTATCTGGTGATCGTTCCAGGCACCGTCGGCAACCTCGGCGCACCGGTGCAAGTGCAGATGGAATGATTTGAGGCCTCTCGCTTCAGCGGATCAGTAGGTGGGCAAAGGCGTGACGCCGTGCCCACGATTTTATTTGAGTGGAACGCGCCGTGGTCAACACTGCGGGCCGCGCAATAGTCCAGTCGAGGGCACGCGAACAAGGGCAGGAGCCATGCCGTGGGGAGTATCCGACGTGTTTTAGTGGTCGGCGGCGGAGTCGGCGGGCTTACGGCGGCTGCGACCTTCGCGCGGCGCGGGGTGGAAGTGGTCCTCATTGAGCGGCGGCCGGCGTTTGACATTCCGGGGGTGGGACTTGGTCAACCGGCCAACGCGTTGCGGGTCTACGACACGCTCGGTGTGCTCGGCGAGGTACTCACAACGGGATTCAGTTACGATCGTATGTTTCTTTTCGATCAGAGCCGACGTTTGATTGTCGAGCATAAGTTCCTTCTTGGTGATGACAGGGTACCGGCTTTTTGTGCCCTGTCACGATTGCAGTTGCACGAAATTCTGCTCGGGGCTGTCGAACGGGCCGGCGTGAGCGTTCGACTTGGCATCACCGTCACCAAGATTTTCGAGGATCAGGACGGCGTCGAAGTTCAGTTTTCAACTGGCCAAAACGATTCTTTTGATCTGCTTGCCGGTTTCGACGGAATCCGCTCCACCACTCGGCTCCATCTTGTTGGGACGGCGTTCGCGCCGCATTTTTCAGGTTACGGTGCCTGGCGGGTACAGGCATCCCGGCCGGACTATGTACGCGGGATGGAGTTCTTACAGGGCGTCGGCAGCAAGACCGGCGCTATGCCACTCGGCAATGACATCATGTATCTATTCCACATTTGCCCGGAAGCAGCGGATGCCAATTTCGCACCACAGGACCATGCGCGCTTGTTCATGGAGCGATTGGCGCAATACGGGAGCTACGTCGCTGAGACCGCTGCAACGCTCAATAGCGACTCCGATATCGTGTACAGCCCGATTGAGCCGTTGCTGCTACCGTGGCCATGGTTCCGCGGACGAGTGGTTATCGGGGGCGACGCGGCTCACACGTTTGCTCCGCATCTCACGCAAGGCGCGGCCATGGCCGCCGAGGACGCCTTTGTTCTAGCCCGCGAGGTACTGAACGATGATGTTGACGTCCAAGCCAGGCTGATGCGCTATTCAATGAAGCGCTACCCACGATGTGCGTTTGTCTATACGTTTTCTGGTCAATGGCTGCATGATGAGCAGTCCGTGCGTTCGGCCGAAGAGCTGGAAGCAGCCCGCAAAGAACTGACTTTGAACGCGTCGGCGCGCATCGGCGCAAGCGACCGCATCTTGAACGAGCCCATCTAGGAGCGGTCTCGGAAAAAAGCGCTGCCTTCCGAGAGGCATCATGCCACAACCCGGGGGACCTGCACCAAAAGCGGGATTAACTAGCCTCAATTCGATCGAGTTAGAGTAGGTCCGCAGCGCCCTCCAGGAACAGACATTAAGCCGATCTATTCATCGTCCTTGCCGGGCGGCACGTCAATCATCGGCGCCTGGATTTGGTGAGAAGTATTGGAATTTGTCGGACTTACCCTCCCATTCCTTGGAGTTGGGCGGAGGCGTTTTTTTGACTGCAATGTTTGGCCAGGTTTTCGCGTATTGCGCATTCAGTAATAGCCATTTCTCAAGCCCCGGTTCAGTGTCGGGCTTGATCGCGTCGACCGGGCATTCCGGTTCACATACCCCGCAATCGATGCATTCGTCCGGATGGATGACGAGCATGTTCTCGCCCTCGTAGAAGCAATCCACCGGGCAGACCTCGACGCAGTCCATGAGTTTACAGCGAATGCAGCTCTCGTTTACGACGTAGGTCAATTAAGGCCCCTTTTTTGCAGATCACAGTCGCGATCAGGTGTCTGTCGAAAGTAGAGCGCGCTCCCTCGAACCACTTGCTGCAAGCAGTGCAGCACCCAATGCTCACTCGGCTTCTGTGACGATCGATCCGTGCGGATGACGTAAATCGCCGCGCTTATTACTTCGGCGCACATAGTTGATCGTGGCATCCGGCCTCTGCGACTTCACTTTAAGAGCAGCGATGAGCGCATCCTCTGCCGCCACCGTCACGCTCTGCCGCTTGCCCGCGATGTTTATCCCTACAGTGAACTCGAAGGTCATACTGGCGGCCTCCCTGGCAACGTGCGGACCGTAACCAATTGCCACGTGGTCGATTGCCTGGGAGATATTAGCTCCGCTTCACCGCAATGAACAGATGCTCGCCGAGCTCATTCGGCGGTCTCTTGGATTTCGGAAATCGCCCGGCCTGCGCACGGTGGGTTACGGCGCGCAAAGAGCGCGCGCCTAACTGTACTGCGTCATAAACACCTCGCCGTCATTCCGGGGCGCAGGCAAGTCGGCCCTGCCGACTTGCCTGCGCACCCGGAATCCATAACCCCAGGCGATGATGTCACGCCCCCGACTCACCACACGGCCTGTGGTTATGGATTCCGGGCTCCGCTCGCTACGCTCGCGGCCCCGGAATGACGGCGCAGTTTGGTTTATGACGCAGCACAGCTAATCTAACACCCTACACGCCGATCGCCACCGTCCGGGCGCTTCGAGCGCGACTTCAACAAATTGAAGCATAGGCGGTCGGGAGAAGGTGCGCGAGGAGATCGCGTCCTCCACGCGCAACGGCATCCAGATTTTTGCTCTGTCGTGAACACGCTCACGCCGGTAGCGTTTGTGCCCGGCCGGGCGAGGCTGGCGACGAGGCCGGCCTCGATCGGCTCCCTGCCGCTGGTGAAGACGATGGGAATGGTCGCGGTCGCAGCCTTGGCCGCCAATGCCGAGGGCCGGTCGCTGGCGACCAGCACCGCGACCAGTCGGCGAACGAGTTCGGCCGCCAGCATCGGCAAACTTTCGTCGCGACCCTCCGAGAATCGGTAGTCGATCATGACGTTCCGGCCATCGACGAAGCCCGATTCCTCCAGCGCCTTGAGGAACGGCGCGCCGTATCGGCGCCTCCGCATCGGGCGAACGTCCGCTGAAGTATCCGACCACTGGCGCCGGCGCTTGCGCGTGCGCTGGGAACGACCGGACTGCGGCCGCACCGCCGAGCAGGGTGATGAACTCGCGCCGTTTGAGTTGATCGAATTGCATCCGTTCCTCCGCGCAGGGAGCGCACGACAGGATAACCAGCCGGTAAGGATCAGTCAGCGGGTATGTCGGGCGTGAATGGAGTATTCGGTAAGGATAGGCCTGTTGGCAGGAGGACCGGGCTTCCCCTATAGGTCTCTCCCGTAAAATCCCACCCGAAGGAGAAACCCAAATGGCATATTCGTTGTACGACGCGGCTGTAACCCCCTGCGCCCAGCAGCTTGGCGCACTGGTCGGCATCATCGACAAGGCCGCCGCACATTGTGCCACCAACAAGATTGAGGAATCGGCTCTGCTGCAGGACCGATTGTATCCCGACATGTTCTGCCTCGCCCGCCAGATCCGTCAGTCAGCGGATTTCGCCATGAACACCGGCGGTCGCCTGGCTGGCGTTACTCCCCCCGCCATGCCGGCTGTGGACGACACCAGCTTCGCCGCCGCCAAAAGCCGCGTCGAAACCGCCCTAACCTTCGTGAAGTCCCTGACGCGCGCACAGGTCGACGGCGCGGAGGGCAAGGTTATCGCCTGGACCGGCGGCGGCAACGACCGGAAAATGAAGGGCAACGACTATCTGCAACAGTTCGCCTTGCCGAATTTCTTCTTCTTTGTAACGACGGCATACAACATCCTGCGTCATCGCGGCGTACCGCTCGGAAAGCGGGACTTCCTCGGCCCGGTCAACTGGCTCTAGGGCGCCTCGAAGGTTTGCGCCGCACGAGTGCCGGCTCCGGCCGTAGCGGCAATTGCTGCTCGGCCAGAGCCGTCCCTAAGCCTCCTCAAAGTTTTTTCAGCGACAAGGGGGATGGTCCATGCCGGATGCCATCGCGATCGCGCAGTTCGCCAGGGCGAGGTACCTTAACCTGGAAACCTTCCGCAAGACGGGGGTGGGTGTCCGCACTCCTGTCTGGTTCGTTCAGAATGTATTGCACAGTGTCGCAACCACCACCGATTTCTATATTTATTCCGAAGCTGATGCCGGCAAGGTGAAGCGTATACGCAACAATCCCAAGGTCCGCCTTGCACCGTGCACCATGCGCGGAGGCGTCCGCGGCGACTGGATCGACGGGCGCGCCCGCATCTGTGAAGATGACGAGGCCGCCCACGGTCAGCGGTTGCTCACGCAGAAGTACCGTTTGCTGAAAATTGTGGGAGATTTCTTCAGCCGCTTGATGCGCCACAAGCAAACCGTGATCGCCGTCGAAGTCGACTGAAGCAGGAATCATTGCGACAATGAACGCGAACCGGCACGCGATCAGAACAAGGTGCCAAACAATTTACTCGTCAACGAACCATCGTTGTCGACCCAGGGGATCGGTGGCAGTTGCGGCAGGTAAGATGCATACGGCAGCACTTTCGCAAGCGTCACTCTGCCCGGAAACCGTGCGAGGAAAACCTTATTCATTCCGCCGTCCAGTCCGCTGTAGATTGGGGCGGCTGGCACGTTGTCTTTAAGCAATTGCGCGTATTCGAGCTCGTCGGTGCGTTGTTTCTCCAGCGCTCGCCGCGCGATTTTCGGATTCACGACAAAGGCGGGGCATTTACCGGTGGGATTGAACACAAGAGGATTCGGCGAATTCGGCGGAGGTTGCGCATCGAATACATAGAGGCGATTACACACATCCACCTTGGGTTCGAGATGCGTCGCCTCGAAGTGATCGTTGCCGATCTTGAGCATCTTCCAGAAGGCCAAGTGCGGATTAGTTCGATGCCGCGCCAGATTTGCCGGCGTCAAGCGGAACGGATAGGCCTGGATCTGGAATGACGGCCGGCTGCCGAGGAGTGAGTCGCGCGCCAGCGAATAGATCTCGCCCATCTGTTCGTCGGTCATGGCATAGCAACCGCTCGACGAGCAGTCGCCGTGGATCATGAGAGAGCTGCCGTCGCGGTTGTTCGCTTTGTCGAAGCTGTTGGGGAAGCCCGTGTTGATCGCAAGATAGAAGCTGGAATTGGGATTCATCAACTCGGGCGTAATTGTATAGAACCCCTCTGGAGCCTGACGGTCGCCCTCATGCAACTTCGGCCCAAGATCGCCCGACCACCGACAGATCGGAAAGATCTTGAGGATCTGGAAATGGCCGGTGGTGTCCTGCTTCCAGACTTCGAGTTCCGCCTCTTCCTTGAAAATGCGCACAAGGATCGGTGAATGCTTTGGCATCTTCTTTTGTCGGAACAGCGAGAGCAGCTCGGGCGGCAACTCCTTTGTTGCCCGGGCCGGCAACTGATTGCTGTCTTCGCCAAGGCACGTGACCGGCGTCAATGCCGCGGCAAAAGCCGCCGTCAGCACAAGCGCACGGACTACCGTGGCGCGGATCATTGCTATACCCCCGACGTGGAACCTTTCCTATCTGAATTGCCTGTAGTCGGTGGCTTTCGTAAGGCACTTTACTGGGCAAGTGCAGCAAACACCCTTCACTCGATTACTCGATCACCTTATCTGCGATTGCGAGCAGCGTCGGCGTCACTGCAACGCCAAGTGTCTTCGCGGTCTTGAGGTTGATGCCGAGCTCGTACTTGACAGGTGCCTGGACCGGGAGCTCGGCGGGATTTGCACCCTTTAGAATGCGGTCCACGTAGTCGGCCGAGCGGCGGAAGATATCAACCAGGTCCGGACCGTAGGACATCAGACCCCCGGCAGAAACAAATGGCAGCCAGGGAACGATGTGTGGCAGCCGATGGCGCTCTAGCGCGCCACGGATCGTCGCTTGATTGGCGGCATTGAATGCATCAGGCAACACGACCATGCCTCCATCAGGCTGCGCGGCGATGTCTGCAATGATTGCATCGATGTCCTCAGGCGTGCGCACTACGGCACGGATGATCTGCATGGGCCAAGTCGCCTCAGCGTGAAATCTATCCAGGTAGGTGTCGTAAAAGGCGTAGGTGTCGGGATTGAACATCAGTCCAACACGGGCAAGCGTCGGCAGCATTGCCCTGAACATCTCCACGGTTTTTCCGACGACCGAGAACTCGACAAGGCTGAACCCCGTGATGTTACCGCCAGGCCTCGCAATGCTGGCGACGAAACCCTGCACGACAGGCTCGTTCACTGTCGTGAATACAATTGGAATAGAGGTGCCGGCGCGCCTTAAGGCCGCCACTGCCGGCGTACCGTTTGCCAGAACAACGTCGGGCTTGAGTGCTATGATCTCAGCCACGATCTCGCGCATCCGCTCAGGGTTGTCTCCCGCCCATCGGATGTCGATGCGCACATTGCGCCCATCCTTCCATCCGCGCTTCTCGAAGTCTTGCCGGAAGGCTTCCAGCCGGTCCTGGCCCAGTGTGTCTGTCTCACGGGTAATCATGATCACGACGACACGGCGCATGGTCTCTTGCGCCCGCAAGCCGTGCGGCCACGCTGCCGCGCCGCCGAGCAGAGATATGAACTCGCGCCGATTCACTCAATCACCTCGTCGGCACGGGCGAGCAACGTGGTAGGCACTTCCAGGCCCAGCGCCTTGGCGGTCTTGAGGTTGATGACCAGCTCATACTTGGTCGGTGATTGCACAGGCAGGTCGGCTGGCTTCTCGCCCTTGAGGATACGGTCGACGTAGCCGGCTGCGCGGAAGTACTGGTCAACTAGATCAGCGCCGTAGGAAATAAGACCTCCGTCAGCGGCAAAGGAACGCTCGAAATAGACCCCCGGCAAATGGAATTGCGCCGCAAGCTTGATGATCAAATTCCGATGAACGACTGATAGCCCGCTCCCGGTCACGATCAGACCGCCATTCGCCCCGCGCGCAAATGTCGTAATCGCGTTCTCGATCTCACTGGCATCGCGCACGTTGACCGCGATTGCCTCCACCCCGAGCGACGGCGCAACGGACTGAATCGCAGCGAACTGGCCGAGCCCGGCGGATATAGCGGGATCGCGAATGACCGCCGCACGTGTTACGCCCGGGGCGATTTGCTTGAGCAGTTCCAGCCATTTCGCACTCATCCCGTATTCGTAGGGGGTGAAACCAGTGGCGTTGCCGCCCGGCCGGGCCAGACTATTGACGTACCCGGCACCCACTGGATCAACAAGATGCACAAACACGATCGGCACGGTGCGGGTCGCCTGCAGCAAGGGTGCTACGGTAGCGCTGCCAGGAGCCAAAATGACATCTGGCGCAAGCGCGACCAATTCGGCCGCGTATCGGCGAATGCGGTCAGCATCGGCCGCACTCCAGCGGATCTCAATCCGCACGTTGCGGCCGTTCGTCCAGCTCAATTGTTGCAGGCCCTGTACAAACGCCATCATGCGGGCCTGGCCTTCCGGATCGTCTGCCGCCGTGGTCATAAGTACGCCGATGCGCCGCATCCCGCCGGCCTGCGCCCAGGCAGAGAACGGCCACGCGACCCCCGCCGCGCCAAGCAATCTGATAAACTCGCGCCGCTTCATCTGCACAACCCCAATCATCGTAACATCGTAACGGCGAGACTATATCACCCTATAAGATATACGAGTGGCCTCCAGGACTTGTCCCCTTCCAATCACACAATGATCATCTGTCAATAGAGCCTTCATTGTCTACGCGTCGCAGAACCTGGGACGCGCGGACGCTTGCTAATTCTTGCGAGTTCTTGCCCAAAAGCAGCGTCGCTGAGAAAATGGTAGCACGCATTGAGCCGGCCGTCCGCCGGCCTTATTGTTTATGGGTACGCCAATGGCGCAAGCTGCTGCACCCGTCATGGTCGATGAACCAAGCAAAACCTCGATTCGCAAGAAGGTGCATGCACTGCTGCTCGGCGATCGCATCGACACGGCGGGCCTCGAGCGCACCGACGTGCTGTCGACGGCGCCGCTCGCCTTTCGCGCCGGACAGGACGGTGTCGTCACGGTCTTTCGTTATGGGGTCGTGGTGTTGTTCGGCATGTCAATCCTGGAAGAGGACGAAGTGCTGCGCGCGCTGCACAGCCGCATTATTCGGCCGGTCAAGCAGCGGGAGGACGAGACCGCCACCATCGAAATCGCTGCGGACAAGGACGAACAAATCCTGCCGGGCGGGCCGATTTTGCTCAAGGCAGCGACACCCGAGCATATGGTCGTGATTGCGGACGCGCTTGCGAAGAGCGTGGTCCTGGCGCGCGACGAGCGCGAGGTTTCCTCCGTCATCGAGGTGATCGAGCCGTTTGCCCGCCAGCTTGCAGACAAGGGGCGAACACCGGAGGGACGGCGCGCCATCCTCAAGCACATCGGCAATGCGCTGCTGGTCCAGCACCGCGTGTCCGGCCGGGTCGCGGTTGCGGAAAAGCCGGACGCCGTGTGGGATCGCCCCGACCTCGAAAGGCTTTATGCCAGGTTGCAGGACGAATACGAGCTCACGGAACGTGCCGACGCGCTATCGCGCAAGCTCGCAGTGATCTCCGAAACCGCGCAAATGCTGACCGACATCATCGACACAAAACGTTCGCTGCGCCTGGAGATCATCATCGTCGTGCTGATCGCTTTCGAGATCATCATAACGGCTTATCAGATCATGACGCGCTGACAGCACAAATTTCCTTAACTGCCCAGCAGAGCTTTTCGAAGCTCGATCAGCCGGGAAAGCTCCTGCTCCTGCTGGGCAATCCGGTCCGCATTCCTGTTTTCATCTTCGGCACCGGAATATGCCGCGGCCTGTTCAATCAATTCACTGATATTCTGCCGTATGATGGCAATGCGCTGGTCAAGCTCAGCAATCGATGGCTCTGTCATCGGCGCTGTCTCTCGCGTTGGAAAGCACAGGTAGTCGACCCGCAGTAGCGGGCAATCATCCTATTCGTTCAGTCCACCACGACAAGGGGTGAGCCGCAGCTCGCTGGGCAGCGAGATAAATCGCTCGGTGCGGCGCTACCATCACCCCTGCGCGGAATAGCCGCCATCCACGGGGATTGCGGCGCCGGTGACGAAATCGGATGCGGATGACGCGAGAAACACCGCGGTGCCGGCAAGGTCGCGCGGCTCGCCCCAGCGGCCGGCCGGCGTGCGCGCGAGAATACGCTCGTTGAGGCCGGGGACCTCGCTGCGCGCCGACTGCGTGAGCGGCGTATCGATCCAGCCCGGCAGGATCGCGTTGACCTGGATGTTGTCCTTTGCCCAGGCGCAGGCGAGCGCCTTCGTCATCTGGACAATGCCGCCTTTGCTCGCGGAATAGGCGGCGGCGTAGGCAGCAGCGAAGATCGAAAACATGGAGCCGATATTGATGATCTTGCCGCGCCCGCCCGCCTGCATGTGCGCATAGGCCGCGTGCGAGCAGAGAAAGGCACCGGTAAGATTGGTCTCGATGACCTTGTTCCACTCCGCGGCCGAGTAGTCCTGCGGCTGCTTGCGGATGGCGATGCCGGCGTTGTTGACGAGGATATCGATGCGGCCGAATTGCTCGACGGTGCGTTCGATCATGGAGCGGCACGACGCCTCATTGCTGACGTCAAGCTCGAATGCCGCGGCTTTTGCGTCGTGGGCGACGAGCGCGCTGAGAGACTCGCGGTTTTTGTCTGCCCGGCGTCCCGCAATGACGATCGTTGCGCCGGCGGCGGCCAGTCCCTGCGCGAGCCCAAATCCAATGCCGGCATTGCCCCCGGTGATGGCGGCGACCCGTCCTCCAAGGTCGAAGAGCTTCATCGCGGGTGTGCCCCCGTCATTATCATTTGACCCGGGTAAGGCTCTCGCCGCCGCAAATGCCGAACGAGCAGCCCTGCACCCGAATGCTGCTCGGGCCCTGCTCGGTCAGATAGCCTTGATAGGTCCTGCCGTTATCGGAATTATAGAGTTGTCCGGCCCATTTGCCTGCTCCGCCCGGTCGCATATTGATCAGAACTTCCACACCCACCAGCGGACGATTGCGCTTGGCCGGATCAGGATTGTTCTTGTCGGTCGCGGGGCGCCCCGTTGCAGGATCCTTCGCAGGCACGACACTCGCGAGAAATCCGCACAGCGCCGCGCCACATGCTGCAATGCGCATGGTGCCGCCGTCCGATGCCCGCCAGAGCCCAATCGGATCGGCCAAAGCCGCTCCAGCACTGGTGCAGGCGATTAATGCAGCAAGGACCAGCGCCCCCGGCCGCACTTGTCCCCGTACTTGCGGTCTTTCGTCTCGGCTCATTTTCGGTTCTTTCCCTCTAGCCGTCTGCTGAAAAACTCGCCAATAACGTTCGGTTGACGCATTGGGCATGTTCACCGGCCATTGCGGCCGATATTCTTGTCGGCCGATATTCTTGCCGGCATTCTCGCGCAACAGCTTGCGCAAATGCCGCCGGGAGGCCCACATGATGACGCTGCAAAAGCTCGCCTTGGCTTGCCGCCGAACCCGACGGTTATACCCTGTTTTACGGCAATACCAGCAGCGCGCGTAGCCCGGATGAGCGGCAGCGACATCCGGGGGCGAGATTGTCCCGCAATATCGCTACGCTCATGCGGGCTACCCGTGAATTGTCATAACAATGTGAGGACCGCATGGCCCGCAAACTTGAGCTCTCCCTCGCGTGCGGAGATTACGAGATCATGCGCGCTCTCAAGGAGGGCATCGTGCGCCCCGAGGGCATCGAGCTTACGGTGCTCACCGACATGGCGGCCGCCCCGCGCCATTGGCGCTATCTGCGCAACCGCGAGTTCGACGTTGCAGAAGTCTCCGGCTCCGGCTATGTCGCCGCGCGTGATCAGGGGCTGGCGTTCCGCGCCATCCCGGTGTTTCCCCATCGCCGGTTTCGCCACGGTTTCATCTTCGTCAACACCTCAAAGGGCATCAGCAAGCCGACGGACCTGATCGGCCGCAAGGTCGGTACCAAAGACTATCTGTTCACGGCGGGACTGTGGATGCGTGGCATCCTCGAGCATGACTATGGTGTTCCGCACAAATCCATCGAATGGCTGAGCGAGCTCGATGAGGACGTGGATTTCACCCCGCCGCCCGGGCTGAAATTCTCGCAGCTGCCGAAGGAAAAATCGCTCGAAGACATGCTGGTCGCGGGTGAGATCGATGCTCTGCTGTCGCCCGATCTGATCCGGCCGCTCACGTCGGGCGATGCGCGGGTCGGCCGGCTGTTTGCGAACTACAAGCAGGAGGAGATCGCGTTCTACCGCAAGACTGGGATTTTCCCGATCATGCACGTGGTCGGCATCAAAGCCGAAATCGTCGAGCAGCATCCCTGGGTGCCGATCAACCTCTACAAGGCATTCGAGCGCTCGAAGGCGCTGGCAATGGAGCGGATGGAGAACCCTCGCATTGTACCGCTCGCCTGGTATCGAGAGACTTGGGAGGAGCAGGAACGCATCCTCGGCAAGGACCCGTGGGAATATGGTTTGACCGAGCGCAACGCCAGGAATCTCGAACGTCTGGTCACCTATTCCCACGAGCAGGGCTTGATCAAGCGCCGCCTGCCGCTCGACGAGCTTTTTCTCAACGTCTCGGAGGGTCTCAAACGCGACGAGTTCCGGTTCTAGCGCAGCTATGAATCCGATCGACCTTGAAATCATCTATCAGTCGACGCTGCAGATCGCGCGCGAGCTCACGGTCAACATGCTGCGCACGGGCTATTCGACGATCATCAAGGAAAGCCAGGATTTCACCTTTGCGATCTTTAATGGGGACGGCCGCATGGTGGCACAGGGCATTCCGCAACCCTTGCATATCGGACCGCTCTCGGCGCAGGTGAACGAAATCCGCCGGCGTTTCACTGGTGCAATCCATCCCGGCGATGCTTTTATCGTCAATCACCCCTATCAGGCCTGCCAGAATCATGCGACCGACGTCACCGTGATCTCGCCGGTATTCGCGGGCGAAAAGCTGGCCGCATTCATCGGCAACATCGCCCACAAGCCCGACCTTGGCGGGAAGATTCCCGGAACCAACAGCGGTGACGCGACCGACCTGTTCCAGGAGGGCTTGTTGATTCCCCCGCTAAAGATCCTCAAGCGCGGAGAGTGCAACGAGGATGTGGAGGCGCTAATCTGCGCGAATACGCGCACGCCCGAAGTCACCTGGGGTGACATCAAGGCGCAGGTCAACACCAACACATACGGCCTGAGCAAATTCAGCGAGCTGTTCGGCAAGTACGGCGTGGAGAACGTGCTCGCGTGCTGGCAGAGGTGGATGGATCTCTGCGAGACCGCGCTGCGAGCTGAGATTGCCAAGCTGCCGGGCGGATTCTACGGGCCGCAAACCGATTTCATCGACGATGACGGCGTCGATCTTGCCAAACCGCACCGCATCTCGGCCTCACTCGAAGTCAAAGGCGACGCACTGCATTTCATCCTCGACAGCGATGCGCAGGCGCGTGGCCCCGTCAATCTGCGGCCTTGCGTGTCGCGCAATTTCATCGAGTGCCTGGTGAAGATGATTTTCATCCCGCAGCTGCCGGTGAATGATGGCCTTTCACGGCCAGTACGGGTGTCCTATCCGGGCGTGGGTTCGCTGCTTAATCCGCGGTTTCCCGCGCCGGTGAACATGTATGTGCGGGCGAGCCAGGTTATCACCTCGCTCATCCTGCGCGTCCTCGCGCAGGCAATGCCGGAGCGGGTGCCGGCGCCGGGGAGCGCCGCGGGCGGATCGCTCTCCAGTGCCGGCCGCGATCCGAAGTCGCGACGCTGGTACTCCCAGTACGAGATCCTCAACGGCGGCACGGGTGCTCGCCCTGACGGCGACGGCGTGAGCGCCATGGACGAGCTGGTCGTCAATGTAATGAATACGCCCGTTGAAGCCGTCGAAACCGAATTTCCGGTCCGCGTTGAAAGCTACGAGCTGGTAAGAGAACTCCGCTGGCGCGGGCAAATTTCGCGGCGGACTTGGCGTGCGGCGGCAATGGCGCATTCTCGCGGATGAATCGATCGTCAACCTGCGCATGGACCGGTTCAAATTTTCCTCGCCCGGCATTTTTGGTGCGAAGCCCGCGCGCCCTTCAAGGGCGGTGCTCAACCCCGGCTTCCCGAACGAGCGTTCACTGACGTCCAAAGTGGCAGGCTTGCGTCTGCAACGCGGTGACCTCTTGTCGGTCGAATTTGCGGGCGGCGGCGGCCGCGGCAACCCCTATGAGCGCGACGTGGCGCGGGTGCGCGAGGATGTCGCACGGGACTATGTTTCCGTCGCGTCGGCACGCGACGATTATGGCGTGGTGGTTGCGCCCGATCTTGCGGTCGATGCCGAAGCGACCGCGCGCTTGCGCCAGCAAAAGCCCGCTTCATGAAATTGCGGGTCGGCATCGACGTCGGCGGCACGTTCACCGACGTCACCGTATACGACGAGGATGCCGGCAAGCTGGTCGCGATCAGCAAATATCTGTCCGACCCCGCGCAACCAGCGGCGGTGATAGAAACCGTCAGCAAGGATCTCGCTCGCAATTTCGGACAGCAATCGGTATCGCTTCTCCTGCATGGCTCAACCGTCGCGCTCAACACTCTGCTGGAAGGCAAAGGCGCGCGGGTCGGCCTGCTGACCACACGAGGGTTTCGCGACGTCTACGAGATCGGCCGCCAATGGCGGGGTGAGGACGTCTTCAACCTCTTCGCTCCGGGCCCGAAAATGCTGCTCACGCGCGACCGGATATTCGAGGTTCGCGAGCGGCTCGATGCGAGCGGGCAAGTCGTCGAACCGCTAAAGGCCGATGATGTCGAAGGCGCGGTGCGCAAGCTCCTCGCTGCCGGTATGGAGGCGGTGGCGGTGTGCTTGCTGTTTGCCTATGCCAATCCGCGCCATGAGTTGGCGGCGGCCGACATCATTCGCGCGCTCGCACCCGATCTCCATGTGTCGCTCTCCCATGAAGTGAATCCCGAATGGCGCGAATATGAGCGCACCGCCGCGACCGTTGCCAATGCCTACATCGCGCCACCGGTCGCGCGCCATCTGCACGGCCTCGAGCAATTGACGCTGCGCCATTTGCCGGCGGCGCGTACCCTGATGATGAAATCGGATGGTGGCGTCGCGAGCGTGCGAATGCTGGCGCGCACGCCGGTCAAGGCGGTGATGTCGGGCCCGGTCGCCGGCGTCGTTGCTGCCCGCGACCTCGGCGATGTGAAGGGGATCGATAAGCTCATCAGCTTCGACGCGGGCGGCACCAGCTCGGACATGGCTGTGCTGCCTGGCGCTCCGCTGTACAAATCCGAGATCACGGTTGCGCGGCATCCCTTGCGAACCCATACGATCGATATCGCGACCATCGGCGCGGGCTGCGGCAGCATCGCGTCGGTGGAGCTGGGCGGTGTGCTCAAGGTCGGACCGCGCAGCGCAGGCGCCGATCCCGGTCCGGCCTGCTATGACCGCGGCGGGACAGAGCCGACGCTCACCGACGCGCTCGTGCTGCTCGGCCATCTCAATCCTGCGGCGCTCCTCGACGGCGCGATGCCGATCGCAAGCGAGCAGGCTCGGGCAGCCGTGCTCTCGCGCGTCGCGCAGCCGCTCGGCATGTCGGCGATCGAGGCGGCCTGGGGCATTCTGCGCGTGCTCACAACCAACGTCATGGTGGCGATGCGCACAATCACGGTCGAGCGCGGCTATGATCCGCGCGACTTCACGCTGGTGCCGTTCGGCGGAATGGGACCTGCGATCGCAGGTCGCATTGCCGCCGAGACCGGGATCGCCCGGATACTCATCCCGCGCGACCCCGGCACTTTCAGCGCCTATGGCCTCTTGGTCACCGACGTGCGGCACGAGCGAAGCCTCACGCGCGTGACCGCAATGAATGAAACGAGCGCTGCCGAGCTCGAGGCGGTGTTCGCCGAGTTGGAAGCAAAAGCATTGCAGGAACTCGCCGAGGAACGCTTTGCATCCGAGCGCCTGATCACACGGCGTCAAGTCGCAATGCGCTATCGCGGGCAGTCTTATGAAGTGAGCGTCGACCTCGGAAACCTTGCCCAGCCGCAGCATATCGAGGATCTGATCGCGCGCTTCCACGCCGCGCATCAACGGCGATATGGCCATATGGCTCAAGCGGAAGCGGTCGAGATCGTGAATTTCCAGGTCACTGCGATCGGAACGATGCCAAGGCCGCGGCTCCAAAAGCTCGCTCGTGTTGGCGACGCACAGGCAAACCCGCGCGCCAAAAGACGAGCTTATTTCAGCGGCACGGAGTCCTCCGACGTGCCGGTATGGCGGCGCGAAGATTTGCTTTCGGGCATGCGCATGCAAGGCCCTGCCATCATCGAGGAAAAGACCTCCACGATCGTGCTTTATCCCGGCCAACAGGCCGAGGTGGACGAATATCTCAACATCGAGGTCGCAGCGCCGGCCCCGTAGCCCGCGTTGAGCGAGCGAAACGCGGGAACGCCTTCCCGGATACACACTGCTCGCCTGCTGAGGCAACGTCCCC
>CAVYVC010000003.1:0-94367 GCA_963771845.1 uncultured Alphaproteobacteria bacterium
AAACAAGCAGGTCCATGGACCGACATCTACGGTTTTGCCGCGGTCTTGCATGAGGCGGTTACATGCCAATGCGATGTGATTATCCCACCACTCCCGCGAGCACAAGAGCGAGTGTTATGCGACACTTATCATCCTCTCCAAGAGTATGTGCCAGGAGGGATGTATCGGCCGAGTTTCCTCAAAGCTATCGATTGGGGCGTAGCCCTGTATCCGAAGGATAGACCACAAAGCATAACCAATTGGCGTGAGGCTCTGCTTCCGCAGTTGGCGAGAGGCCAAGAGCTATCGGAAAATCGGGCTGTCGGCACAAAGATTTTCCTGTCTTATCGTCGGAATGACACGGCACACATTGCAGGTCGAATCTATGATCGGTTGGAGAGTGAATTTGGCGCCGATGATGTATTTTTTGATGTAGCTGCCATTCCCGTTGGAGTTGACTTTGTAGTGTACACAGAGACAAGAATCGCGCACAGTGCTGTGTTACTCGCCATAATAGGTCAAAACTGGGTAAGACGATCTTTTTGGCTTCGGCGGTGGGTGGCTGAAATCGCTGAAATGGATTATGTTATTGCCGAGATCGAAATTGCATTCCGAAAAGGTGTTCCAGTCATTCCGGTCTTAGTTGATGGCGCCCAAATGCCAATCGAGCGTGACCTTCCTTCATCGGTACGGCGACTGACCAAACTCAATGCGAAGACGGTACGCTCGGGTGCTGATTTCAGAGCAGACCTCGAGATAGTACTTTCGATTATACGGTCCCTAAAAAAACGAAATTCAGGGTGAACTGAGTTCTCGGACCACCCGGGGATTTATCTTATCGATCAGCTCGGCCCTGCGTGCTTCGGCGGCTTTGATGGCGACCATCGTCTGCTTGGATGTACTCGTATTGGATCCGAAAACGACGATGCCCCCAATTACAAGTGCCATCGAAGCGATCATCGCCATCGCATCAAACCTAATTGCTCCGAGCGTAATGGCCAACAGCCATATGCCCCCAGCAGCGATACCTATCTTTGAAATCAGAATAATCTTCCGGCATCTCTCCACCATTTCAGCAAGATCCTCGATATCTGCTTCGAGCCGCAATATTTGATCGCTCAAGTTACCATTGGTCACATGCATCAGCGACGATAGGTCGTGCGCTTGGTGCGTCATGGGCAAGCCGCTTTGAGCGGCTCCAAAATTAAAGCCCCCGGCTTTGCCGGGGGATACTTACTCGTTCTCCCCCGCCTGACCGCTAATCTGCATCATCAGCCGAGCCGGATCACTATCTTCCCGAAATGCTGTGCGGATTGCAGATACCAATATGCTGCCGGTACATCATTGAACGAAAAGGCCTTGTCGATAATCGGCTTGAGCCCACTCACCGCAATAGCACGGTTCATGGCCTCGAACATTTGCCTGGAGCCGACAGATATGCCTTGCACATTTGCTCGCCGAGAAAAGATCAGCATTGGATTGATTTCAGCTGCCCCTGAAAGCACGCCGATCAACGTTATTTTGCCGCTGATTCGGATCGCTCGTAGCGAACGTGCCAACGTTCCGGGTCCGCCGACCTCCACGACATGGTCCACACCTCCCCCGGTTAGCTCGGCAACTGCCTTTTCCCAGTCGGGATTAGTCTTGTAATTCACACCATCGGCGGCGCCGAGTTGTTTTGCGCGGGCCCGACGCGGGACGCATTACAGGACCGCAAAGCCAAGCTATAACCCACTTACCCCCTCTACTCACGCTATGGGCGTCGTGTCTTGGAGCGCCTGCAGGTCGGGCGCGCACGTCGGACAGTTGCACGCCGGATCGTGGAAGGCCACACGAACAATAATCCGGTCCCACAGGAGCAACAGCCAATAGTGCAGGTTCTTCGTCTCAGGAAAGGTATCGAACTTGTAGTCGAACACGCCGGGGTAAATGCCCCGCGACGGTGCGATGGCAGCAAAACAGCGAACATCGTCCGGCGGCTGTGTCTCGCCCGCGTAGATTTGAACGCCCACCGATTTCCAATTCTCGGACAGTACTTCGTTGTTGTGGTAGAAATGCAGGCCGCGCACGATTTTCCAAGCCACTCGCCTAAGACGCTCGCCCTGAAAACGCTTCACGACCTTTCCGCCGGGGAGAAGCAGACCGCTCGGGTTCGGGTCAAACTCCCCTAGCACCATCTTGGTCAGCGGAACCTGTTTGCCCGTTCGGAAGTCGCCGAGCACCTTCGCATAGATCGCGTTTCCGGCTTCCGACCCGCGCGCGAACGGCGTCAACGTGCGCACAAAATAATCTTCGTCGTCCTTGTACGCGGTGTTGCACGCCTTATGAACGTCGAGCGTGATAAGCTGTGAGACGTTGTAGTTGCGCCGGATTTCCGGCGCGAAAAGTTGCTGCATGACCGGATGGTCCGCGTTTGTCGGCGGGACCAGCGGCTTGCCGCAGAGATAGCACAGGGTAGAGACGACCTTTTTCACTGTTCGCTTTAGCCTTGATTGCGCGCGAGTCGGGTATGCCCCAATGCCTTAATCTTGGTGGAGACACGAATACAGTTTCAGATGATGCCACCTCGGTGCTCGCCGGGCGGGCTTTCTCTCTATTCCCACCTTTGTTGGCGATCCACGCGCAAGCTCATTCCACGCTTCCCGGTCATTCGGATTCTTGTCGATCCGGTCGAGCAGTTGTTCGCCGCGCGGTTTTTTGTGCTTGGCCGGTGGCGTTTTCTTTTTGCTGATCATTGTCTTCGGTCGCGTCGTCATCAGGAAGGACTTCGTCGAATTGAACGGGCGATGCGGGGCGTTACTCCCGCTCTTTCAGCTTGTCGGCTTCCGTTGCATCGCCGCCTTGCGGAGAGTGGAAAAGCCGACTGCGTCGCCGCAGCAATTGCCCGTAACTGAATTCCTTGGCCCTAGGAAGGCCGCAAATTTCCGCTCAGTTGAGCGCCCCGGTAAGACCGGGGGGAAGTGTTACCGAGGCTAAATGCTGGGCGGTTCGGTTTCCCGATGGGTGGGGGCCGCCCAGCACCTATAGAACCAAATAAGAACCAGATTGGGTTGCGCAAGATTGTCGTCGGTGCGGATCACGGGGGCATAGTCCGAATGATCCTGCCTTCCCGTGACAGCCATCCATGCACTGTTAGCCACCGGTCACCGCTCGTCTTGAATTTGAGAAGGTGAGGCCGTTGGCTCTGCAGATAGCCGAAGAAAATCAACCCATCGGTGCCTCTTGCCTGTTGCCCGGGCGGAACGTTTTTAGCCGCCCAATCGTCCCACTCCTGCAGGACGAGCCTTTTGGCCTCATCCTTTTTCATCCTAGCCTCGCAGTGGCAGCGAAAGCTGTCGTGAGGTCGCGATGTTGGCAAGCAGCTTCATAGTGACGAACCCTGTGGCTTCCCGCAAACTCCGCCGGTTGATATCTCCTGTTCCATTACCGAGTTCATCGGGGAACATCCATTGAGACACGTGCTCAAAGTTTGGCGCGACCCCCGCGACCGCATATCGGCGCTTCGTATCGTCGCACTGATGTGCCTGTTCGCGCCGCTCAGCAAGGCGATTTACGATTCCGACGCGATTAGGCTCGATGCGCGGCCGATCACTGAGCTGATCCATCGCACCGGGGATTGGGCACTGATATTCCTTCTCGGCGCGCTCGCGGTGAGGCCGTTGAGCAAAATCTTGCGTTTTAACCAGCTTCTGGACGTGCGTCGGATGATTGGAGTCGGTGCCTTTGCCTATGCCACCGCGCATTTCACTCTTTATATTGTCGACCAGATGTTCGATTGGCGCGAAATCGCGAGCGAAATCGTGCACCGAAACCGCCTGACGCTTGGCTTTGTGGCGTTGCTCGGTCTGACGGCGCTCACCGCGACTTCGACCAACGGCATGGTGCGCCGACTGGGAAGCAAACGCTGGCAGCGGCTGCATCAGGCAATCTACCTGATCGGCCTCTTGGTATTGATTCACTACTTTCTGCGTTTCAAGCTTATAAAATCAACGCCAACACTCGCGACTGGCTTGTTCGGCTGGCTGATCGGTTATCGGTTGCTCGTCTGGTGGCGCAAGACCGGCAGCGAGCTGCCAACGTGGATGTTGCTCGCCCTGACGGTTGTGGTTGCCGCGCTGACGTTCATCGCCGAGGCGATTGCGCTCGGCATCCAGGCCAACGCCTCCCCGCTAAAGGTGCTGCAGAGTGCGTTCTATTTCGACTTCGATATGATCCGGCCGGGTTGGCTCGTGCTCGGCGCGGGCCTCATGGTGGTGGTGCTCGATTTCGTGTGCGCGCGCTTTGCCAAGCAGCGCCGCGCCGCGCGTCGGGTGGAGCGTGCGCTCGCGGCCTGACCCGCTTGCGGACCGGCAAACGCGAGCGGGCTGATGCCAGCGCGGACCCATGCGCGTGGTGGAGCCCCCATGCCCCCTATGCCTTGACCTGACGGACCAAGGAACCGAAGGAATAGGTTCGCAGCACCGCATTTTCGAGCTGCCTCTTGGCGCGTCAGGACGAAGTCGTGTGCCCCTGAATCGGGCTGCAGTGCGGAAGTAGCGCGGGGCCGTCATCGGGGCGGCTCGGACGGCGATTTCGTCGTCTCCGGGTGGGCTGGGGTTCCACTGCCTGGATGGGCAGGTATGAGCTCGGCGTGACGTTATAGGTCGTTTAAACCGGGTTGCACGATGACTTCCGCATCGGGCAATGCTTCAATGTAATGAGAATCGCCACGAGCAAGTCGTAAATCCACAACCCTTGACCAACGCGGAATTCGACAAGCTCGCCGAGGTACTCAAACGCTTCGGCAATAAGTGCGCGATGAACCTTGAGACGCTTGATGGCTTCTTCGCCGCTCTGATCTGCGGTCCCGATAACGTGTTGCCGAGCGAGTACCTGCCGGAAATTTGGGGAGGCGACATGGTCAACGAGCCGGTTTTTGAGACCAAACCTATCCTGCACGAGTTCATTTCGCTGATCACACGGCACTGGAACGCCACCTGTCACACTCTGCAGTCAGGCGACGTTTTCTTGCCGCTTCTCCTGGATGATGAGAATGGCGTAGCTCGTGCCAATGACTGGGCGAACGGTTTCGTGCGTGGCATGGAGATGAGGCGAGACGGCTGGGCGGTCCTGATGGACGACGAGGCGCACGCTGGTTCGCTCGTTCCTATCCTCGCGCTGGCGCACGAGCATCATCCTGACCCCGAAATGCGCCCCTACAAAGAGCCGATTAGTGCCGAAATGCGCGAGAAGTTGATCGTTGGCGCGGCTGCTGGTGTGGCGGCGATCTACGACTACTTCGAGGCGGAACGGACGTTGGGAGCGCGACAGTGCGGTACAGCCACCACCTTCCGACGCGACGTGGCTAAGGTTGGACGAAACGAGCCGTGTCCATGCGGTTCAGGTAAGAAGTTCAAGCACTGCTGTGCCAGGGCGACGTTGCATTGACGAAGAAATAACCCGAGCTGCTGGGGTCACACTTGGCTGAGCTGCGTCCTTACCCAATCCAGTCACTCATTGATCTGCGTCAATAACGCCACCGAGATTTTCGGCTTTGGTTTCCACGCACGTTGGCGTTGTTTTCAAAGCGAGGACGTTCTCGGGCGGTGGCTTATACACTGCTGGGAGCATTCTCTCGTTTTCGCCAATTCAATTGCAGTAGTTACGCGCCACTGGCACGCGGATCGAGCTACAGTGCGGAATTAGCGCGGGGCCGTCATCGCGACGACCCGGACGGCGATATCGTCGTCTCCGCTAGGTCAGGAAGGCATAGGGACCATAGGAAGCATACAATGCAATTAATGCCGAACCAAACACCTGTCAATTTCAGTTGTCCCCTTCCACCAAACCGAATTTCTGTGTGCCAAGTGGTACCACTAGCAACTCATCGTTGAGTGCACTGTATACCCGATCCTCAGGCAATCTTGAGCGGGGGCGGGGCGGTAGTCCTGGATCATGGAAATGAATCATCCCATCGGCGTGAGCGTACAAGACAATAAAATGCACTCCTTGGCCTCTTTCAGGATATAGCCGATTTACACCGACCATTGCGATTATAAGATTTTCCTTGAGCGAGCTAATAAACTCTTCTTTTGGTGGAATTATCAGCTCGAATGTGCCCGACGAAATAAACCGTTCTGCGGCGACCTGTTCTTTTTTGAAATCTTGACTTGCTTTACTTTTCTGAAGCCCAAAATGAGCAGGTGTCCAAAATTCTCTTAAGGAAAATATTGATACCGGTCAGATTGCCGCCTGGCCGGGCGAGGCTGGCGACAAGACCAAGCCTGACTGGGTCTTCGTTGACCACGAAGACAATGGGGATCATCGTGGTCGCCGCCTTGGCCGCCAGCGCCGAAGCAGGACCTCCGGTCGCGGCGATCACGGCGACCCGACGGCGAACCAACTCTGCCGCCAGGTGCGAGAGCCGATCGGTTTGATTCTCGGCCCAGCGGTATTCGACCGCAACGTTCTCGCCCTCGACATAGCCGGTCTCTTTGAGGCCTTGGCGGAATGCGCGCAGACGATCCGCGTAAGTGTCAGGTGATGTGGTGCTGAGTAACCCGATCACCGGCATCGCCGGCTGCTGCGCCCGCGCTGCGAGCGGCCACGCCGTCGCGCCGCCGAGCAGCGTCATAAACTCGCGCCGTTTCAAGTCTTTGAATTGCATCTGCTGCCTCTGGCCAGGGCAGCAGCATAGCGGATTGGCGAGCATCAAGTTAGGGGCTTGCTGCAGTGCGGGATTTCGGCTCGGCTAAAGTCAGCTTAGGGTCATAAGCCTCGGAGGCGATCGGGGCCGGGGGCCAGTCTATGTCCGCAGTGCCTCCAATCGCGTCGAAATTTTGTGCACCGCAGCGAAAGACGCCAAGTGAGCTGCCGTGAGCAGATGCAGCAACTACCACCGGTTATTCGATCACCTCGTCGGCGCGGGCGAGCACCGTCGTTGGGATTTCGAGGCCAAGCGCCTTGGCCGTCTTCAGGTTGATCACGAGTTCGTATTTGGTCGGCGCCTGCACGGGCAGGTCGGCCGGCTTCTCGCCCCTGAGGATGCGATCGACGTAGCCGGCCGCACGCCGGAACTGGTCGATGAAATCAGGTCCATACGAGACCAGGCCGCCGGCGGAGGCGAAGCTGCGTTCGAAGTATACGGCGGGCAGTTTGTGGCGGGCCGCCAGCGCGATAATCAGATCGCGATGAGTCGACGCCGGCCCGCTCCCCGTCACGATTAGACCTCCGTTCGGAGAGCGCACGAAGGCCGCGACGGCGCGTTCAGTTTCATCTGTGTCGCGCACGTTGACTGGGTTTACCTCCACGCTGAGCGCCGGCGCCAGGGCCTGGATGACGCCGAACTGGCCGATTCCGGTGGGGTTCGCGGGGTCCCGAAGGACCGCCACTCGCGTTACGCCCGGCGCGACCTGCTTCAGCAGCTCTAGCCATTTTCCGCTCAGGCTGTATTCGTATGACATGAAACCAGTGGCGTTGCCGCCCGGCCGCGCCAAGCTGTCGACGAAGCCGGCGCCGACCGGATCGCCGACGACCGGGAAAACGATCGGCACGGTGCGGGTTGCCTGCAGCAATGGCCCCACGGTCGAGGCGCCAAAGGCAAGGATGACGTCCGGCGCGAGCGCGGCCAATTCCGCCGCGTGTCTGCGAATGTCGGTGATACTGGTCGTGGCCCAGCGAGTGTCGATGCGCACGTTGCGGCCGATCGTCCACCCCGATTGCTGCAGCCCCTGCAAGAACGCCCCGACGCGAGCCTGAAATTCCGGATCATCCGCGGTTGCGGGCAGGAGCACGCCGATGCGCCGCACGCGCTCGCTCTGCTGCGCGCCTGCGCGGAGCGGCCATGCCGTGACACCGCCGAGCAGCGTGATGAACTCGCGCCTTTTCACTCGATCACCTCGTCGGCGAGCGCAAGAAGCTTGTCAGGCACGTCAAGGCCGAGCGTCTTGGCGGCCCGACCGTTGAGTATGAATTCGAACTTGGTGGCCTGAATGACCGGAAGGTCGGCCGGCCTCTCGCCCTGGAGAATCCGCGCGACATAAATGCCAACCTGGCGATAGGCGTCCGGTATGCTGGTTCCGTAGCTCATCAGGCCGCCGGCCACGACCCCCTCGCGCTGGCTATAGCTAGCGGGCAGCGCATAGCGATCCGCCAGGGCGACAATTCGCTTCCGCTTGGAGTTAAGAAACCCGCCGGTACCGACGAGCAGCGCACCAGCCCCGTGTTGGACGAAGGTTCCAAAGGCGGTCTCGATGTCGCGCTCGCTGCTGACATCAAAAATGACGAGTTGCTGCCCAATCGTTTGCGCCGCGGCCTGCACGTCTCTTCGCTCGGCCTCCGTGACAGGAGTGTTCGGGTTCACGAGCATGGCAATGATCGTCGCCCTGGGCACGAGTTCACGCAGCAGCTCCAATCGCTTCGCCCCGAGCACGCCAGAGAAAAAGGACACGCCGGTGACGTTGCCGCCAGGCCGGTTGAGGCTGGCCACGAGGCCGTCTCTGACCGGGTCGCTCCCGGTCGCGAAGACGATCGGCACCGTGGTGGTCGCGGCCTTGGCCGCAAGCGCTGAATCGAGGTTCCCCACGATCACGGCCACCGGGTGGCGAATCAAATCCATCACGAGTGCTGGCAATCGATCCGGCTGATTGTCCGCAAAACGGTATTCGATCGCGACGTTCTGACCCTCGACAAAGCCTGCTTCCTTCAGACCTCGACGGAATGCGGTCACCCAGTGCTGCACGTCAGCGAGCGTCGAACTGCGCAAAAATCCCACCGTTGGCAGCGCCGACTGCTGCGCGCGCAGTGCGAGCGGCCACGCTGCCGCACCGCCGACCAGCGTGACGAACTCGCGCCTTCTCACTCGATCACCTCGTCGGCACGACCAACCAGCGGCAGTGGAATGGTCAAGCCGAGGGCGTCGGCCGTCTTGAGATTGACTACAAACTCGATGCGCGACTGCTGTTGGACTGGCAAGTCCGCAGGCTTGGCGCCCTTGAGTATCTGGCCGACATAGACGCCAACCATTCGCAAGGCGTCGGTCAGGCTGGAGCCATAGCTCATGAGCCCGCCGCCGGCCGCAAATTCACGGACCTGATAGATCGCGGGAAGCTTGTGATGTCGCGTCAGAGCACCGATCTGCTCGCTGTGGTCATTGAAATAGCCGTCGGACGTAAAGATGACAGCGCCGATGTGCCGTTTGACCATCTCAGAGAGGGCCATATCGAGCTCGGCGAGCGTGGAAGCGAACGAAACGTCCGTTTCCAGGCCAAGTGAGCGAGACGCTTCCTGCACCTCCTTCACGAAGCCCGTGGTTAGTGGGTTCTTCTGGTTGCTGATGCATCCGATGACATTTGCTGCCGGCACGACGTCATGCAGAATTTCGATTCGCTTCGGCACCAGCTCGGTGGTCAACCGGCTCACACCGGTGAGATTGCCGCCCGGTCGGGCGAGGCTCGCCACCAGCCCCGCTTTCACCGGATCGGACGCGCTGTTGAAGACGATCGGGATGGTCGTCGTGGCCGCCTTGGCCACGTGCGCGATGGCTTCCGAGCCGACGGCCGCGATCACAGCGACATTCCGGCGCACGAGATCGGCCGCCAGCGGTGACAGGCGGCTATTATCGCCCTCCGCCCAGCGATATTCGATCGCAGCGTTCTGCCCTTCGACAAATCCGAGTTCGCCAATTCCGCGATGGAAAGCCGCCACCTGGCGCGCGTATTCTTGCCTCGAACGGCCGTTGAGAAAGCCGATCACCAGCATCGCGGCCTGCTGAGCGCGCGCCGCGAGCGGCCATGCGGCTGTCGTTCCGCCGAGAAGCGTGATGAACTCGCGGCGCCTCATTTAGCTCCCAAGGTTCAGGACTACGCAATACGGCCTGAAAGATACCACACCCCGTCACGGCAGTGTGGGTGGCATTTCTCGTCCGCAGCACCGCAGTAAGCAGACCCTCGGGCGGCGGCGATGACGGTCTCTTGGTGCCAGAAGCCGCCGTGAGCACATGCAGCAACTCGCTGTGTGGAAGCCAGACTTACTCGATCACCTCGTCGGCGCGCGACATGATCGATGGTGGCACGTCGAGGCCGAGGGCCTTGGCGGTTTTGAGGTTGATGACGAACTCGAACTTGGTCGGCTGCTCGACCGGCAAGTCCGCCGGCTTGGTGCCTTTGAGAATGCGATCCACGTAGTAGGCACCACGGCGAAACATGCCCGGATAGCTCGGCCCGTACGACATGAGGCCGCCGATATCCACGAACTCCCTTGCGGCAAACATTGCAGCGATGCGCGTCTTCGCTGCGAAGTCCACGATTAGTTGTTGATGAGAGAACGTGAGCGGGTCGGCAAAAACCACCAGGCCCTCAGCATGGTCGCGTGTGACCATCCCGAAGGCATCGTCAAACCCTGTCGGACCCTGTACCGGCACGGATTGAACTTGCAGGCCTAGCACCGGCGCGGCTGCCGTCATTTCCTTCATCGCCACTTCGGCGGGAGGAATGGTCGCATTGAACAGGATGAGCACGCGGTAAATCTTCGGCGCGGTCTCCTTGAAGAATCTCCAGTCGCTTGGCGGCGAGGTCCGGGGCGATGGAGCTTACCCCTGTTACGTTCCCGCCGGGGCTCGCAAGGCCTGCGACGAGTCCGGTGGCGACCGGGTCACCCGGATCCATGATAACAATGGGTATCACGCTGGTGGCGCTCTTAGCGGCTTTGGCTGGAGGCGTCGAAGCCGTGACGATGACATCCACGTTGAGTTCGAGCGAGTTCGATTGCCAAGTCGGTGAGTCGCTCGTACCGCCCCTCTGCCCAACGCCGCTCGAACGCAACGTTCTGCCCCTCGACCCAGCCCAACTCCTGCAGCGCTTTGTAGAAGGCCTGCATCCGGGGATTGCGTGCGGCTGTTGCCCTGTTGCCGGGCAACAGCACGCCGATCCGCCGCACCCCGCCCAACTGCTGTGCCCGCGCGGCGAGCGGCAGGACGACCGCGCCGCCGAGAAGCGTGATGAACTCGCGTCGTTTCATTCGGCAACCTCGCTGGCAGGCTGTGGGCGATGTCAGGGCCTACCGGAGGATAGCACGTCTCGCTGCCGCAGGAGTGCTGCGCTGCGGGATTTCAACCCGGCTTATGACGGCTTCGGGTCATTCGCGTCGCGGCCAGGCAAGGCCGTCCATCGCGGAACTTCCGCAGCTCCCCCGAAAGCTGACGCAAATTCAACGCCTTGGCCTCTGACGCGATGTGCCGCCAGGAACGGACTCCTGCGCCGCAACAAACAGTATCGCGGTAAGGAGGTGCCGTAGCAGGAGTGGTTGGAAATTGCAGGCGGTGTAATCTCCAGCTTGGTCCAATAAGCGATTGCAGCAATTCCTATGTCAGCAAGCCTTATAGTCCGCGCGATTTGCTGGCAAAGGTCCGCACCTATTTAGGGTAATTCTCAAGGCCGCCGCACTCGGCGCCAGCTCGGACGCCCTGCCGCGCTCCTCGCAGGCGAGCAATGAGGTCGGAATTCGTGCTTCATCACGAAGATTTTAATTGACGCAATTTGTAGTTATGGTATATTGTCCCCGCAGTGCGCAAACCCGGCGCGGAGCGAGAGCGATCTGCTTACAAGCCACTGTGCTGACAAGCGACTGCGCTTACATGATCAACAGGTTGGCGGCTGAAGCCCGCGTCTTTCATTGTTTTGCACCTTGCATCGAAAGAAGGAAACGAACCAGGTGTCCCCGAGCGTTCATCCGCACGTTGTTTCACGGGGGCAGTACAACTCGACGAGGCCGATTCTTACCAAACAAACCCAACGGACGAAATGCATTATCCGTGAAGGAGTTATCTGTGAGGCTCCTTCACACACAGTTTTTCCCTCTGTTGTTGCTGTGATCCCCCTGTTCGCGTCTCGGTTATTTATTTCGCAAGTCCGCGGGTTACGGGCACTTCTTTCATGCCTCCCTGTATTTTCCCTGTTATTTTCAGGCAACGCGCGTGGCAGCGGCCAGACGCATTGATTGCGCTCCGCACTGGTCATGGCGCAGGATGAGCGCAGACTGCGTAAACCCCGGAACAGCTTGATTCCAATCACGACATTTGCCGGGAAAAAAGTTGCGCTCTTCGGGCTCGGAGGATCGGGACTCGCGAGCGCGAGCGCGCTGCTTGCCGGCGGTGCCCACGTGGTCGGCTGGGATGACAATGCTGACGCCATCGCAAAGGCGGCGAGCGCGGGCGTGCCGACCGGCGACTTGCGCCACCTCGATTGGTCCAGGATCTCGGCGCTCGTACTTGCTCCCGGAGTGCCGCTCACCCATCCCGCCCCGCACTGGCCGGTCGGGCTTGCCCGCGCTGCCGCGGTCGAGGTGATCGGCGATATCGAACTGTTCTGTCGCGAGCGGCGGCGCCAGGCGCCACAGGCGCCGTTTGTCGCGATCACCGGAACGAATGGCAAATCGACGACCACTGCGCTGGTCGCGCACTTACTGCGTTGCGGCGGTCACGAGACGCAGGTGGGCGGCAATATAGGAACTGCCATCCTCTCGCTGGAACCGCCGCGCATTGGTCGCGCGCATGTGATCGAGGTCTCGTCGTATCAGATCGATCTCGCTCCGACGCTCGATCCCTCCATTGGCATTCTCATCAATATCAGCGAGGACCATCTCGATCGCCACGGCACAATTCGCGAATACGCAGCAGTGAAGGAGAGGCTGGTTTGCGGAGTGCCGGAGGACGGAACCGCAATCATTGGCGTGGATGATAACTGGTGCGCGGCGGCGGCGGACCGCATAGAGCGCGCAGGCAAGCGGGTCGTCCGGGTGTCTGTGCGCCGGCCGCTTCCGGATGGCCTTTATGTCCAGGGCGAAACCATTATGCGAGCTGCGGGCGCCAGCGCCCGACCCATCGCTCATTTTGGCGGCATTGGCTCACTGCGGGGAATCCACAACGCGCAGAACGCGGCCTGCGCGGTCGCGGCGGCTCTCGCCCTTTCATTCCCGTCCGATCACATCCAGCAGGGACTGGTCTCGTTTCCCGGTCTTGCTCATCGGATGGAGCAGGTCGGCCGCAGAGGCCGCGTGTTATTTGTCAACGACTCGAAAGCGACGAATGCGGATTCCGCCGCCCAGGCGCTTGCCTGCTTCTCCACTATTTTCTGGATCGTGGGCGGCAAGCCGAAGACGGGCGGGCTGGAATCGCTTGCGGGCTTCTTCCCGCGTATTCGCAAAGCCTATTTGATCGGCGAAGCGGCGGCCGAGTTTGCGCTGCAACTTGACGGACGCGTGCCTTATGTCGTTGCCGGCACCCTCGAGCGCGCCGTCGATCTGGCCGTGCGCGATGCGGACGCCTGCGACCCCAAAGAGCCGGTCGTGCTGCTATCTCCGGCCTGTGCCTCCTTCGATCAATACCGCAATTTCGAGGTGCGCGGCGATCGTTTCCGCGAACTGGTACAGGGGCTGCCGGGACTGATGCCTGCCTAATCTACTGACCCCTCTGGCCAAAACAGCAAACCCGGCCGGCTCGTTAACGCGACGTAAACCAGCTCCCGGCACCACTGCTTAGCTGTTGAGGGGTGCGGATGGTTTCGCGGCTCGAACGCACGGCATTTGCGGCGTGGTGGTGGACCGTTGACCGCCTGCTGCTGGGGGCTTTGCTTGCGCTGATTTTCGGCGGGGTTGTGCTCTCGCTGGCAGCAAGCCCTCCGGTTGCAGCCCGGCTCGGGCTCGATCCTTTTTATTTCGTCACCAGACACGTCCTTTACATCGTGCCGGCCGTGGCAGTCATGGTTGCCACGTCGTTTCTATCCCCGCGGCAGCTTCGACGGCTCGCGCTTCTGGTGTTCGTTCTCAGCCTAGTGCTCGTGGCGGCATCCCTTCAATTCGGCGCCGAAGTCAAAGGCGCTCGCCGCTGGCTTGTTTTGTTCGGGATCAATTTTCAGCCGTCGGAATTTCTCAAGCCTTCATTCGTCGTTTTGATCGCCTGGCTGTTTAGTGAATTGGCACACCGGCCGGAAATGCCAGCGAATATCATCGCACTCGCGCTGCTTGTGCTTGCGCTGACAGGTCTGGTACTCCAGCCCGACTTCGGGCAGACGATGTTGATCGCGCTCGTCTGGGGTTCGCTCTTCTTCCTGGCAGGCATGCGCGTCGTCTGGGTTTTAGGGCTCGCTGGCGCGGCACTGGCGGGGCTTGCCAGCGCGTATTTCTTCATTCCTCATGTCGCGCGCCGGATCGAGCGATTTCTGGATCCCGCATCGGGCGACAGCTTCAATATCGATCAGGCGCTGGAATCATTCCAGCGCGGCGGCTGGTTCGGGCGCGGTCCCGGTGAGGGCACGGTCAAGCGCATCCTGCCCGAGAGCCACACCGATTTCGTGTTTGCTGTAGCGGCGGAGGAATTCGGTATTGTGCTGTGCTTGCTGCTGCTTCTTGTCTTCGCCTTCATCGTGCTGCGGGCGCTGCGCCGGGCGGCCGAGAACGAGGATACGTTTGCACGCTTCGGGACCGGTGGCCTTGCCATTCTGTTCGGGCTGCAATCAGCAATCAACATGGCCGTGAATTTGCACCTGATGCCTGCTAAGGGGATGACGCTGCCGTTCATCTCATATGGCGGTTCCTCGATGATCTCGCTTGGCTATGCCATGGGAATGCTGATCGCCCTGACGCGGGAGCGCCCGCGCGCTGCGCTGCTTGCGACTCCGGGCGAGCTCGTCCCGGTTGCCGGCGCAGCCTAAGGATGGCTGCGCCGCTGGTATTGCTCGCAGCCGGAGGCACCGGCGGTCATCTATTTCCCGCCGAGGCGCTTGCGGAAGTCCTGGCGCGGCGTGGCCTCGTCATTGATCTCGCCACGGATCACCGGGCAGAGCGATACGGACACGCATTCCCTGCAAGAAACATTCACATCATCGCGAGCGAGACCCTGCGCGGCCGCGACCCGCTATCCATTGGACGTGCGATCGCAACACTGGGCTTCGGTACGTTGCAGGCATCCCGTCTCATTGGTCGTCTCAAGCCTGCGGCGGTTGTGGGCTTCGGCGGCTATCCCACGATTCCTCCACTGCTCGCGGCAGCGCTTCGCAAACTGCCAACGCTCATTCACGAGCAGAATGCGGTCATGGGCCGGGCCAACCGGTTCCTCGCGCGCCGGGTGAGATGTATTGCGACCGGCTTTGCAGGGGTGCTCGAACGCGAGCCGACGCTCAACGCGAAAGCAAGGCGCACCGGCAATCCGGTTCGTTCGAGCGTCATTGCGGCCGCCGCGAAGCCTTTCACGCACCGGCAAAGGGGCAGCGGCTTTCGGCTGCTTATCTTCGGCGGCAGCCAGGGGGCGCGCATCATGGCGGATGTGGTGCCGGCCGCAGTTCAAAGGCTGGATACGCATTTGCAGAGCGAACTCGCTATCGTGCAGCAGGCGCGCGAGGAAGACCTTGCACGGGTCAAGGCGGCTTACGCAGAAGCAAAAATTGCGGCTGAAGTGGCCCCATTTTTTTCCGATCTCCCGGCGCGGATCGCGGCCGCCCAGCTTGTGATCGCCCGTTCCGGCGCCAGCACCGTGGCGGAACTCACGGCCGTGGGCCGGCCTGCCATACTCGTGCCTCTCCCGCATGCTCTTGATCAGGATCAGTCCGCCAATGCAGCCGTGCTGGAGCGTTCGGGCGGCGCAATCCGGCTCCTGCAAAATGACTTCAGCCCTGATCGGCTCGCGCGCGAAATCAGCATGCTTGCCAGCGCTCCGGAAAAGCTCTTAGCAATGGCAGCCGCTGCGCGCTCAGAAGGGGCTCTCGACGCCGCAGAGCGGCTGGCCGATCTCGTGGGGGAGATTATGAGTGTTGCGCAATGAAGTTGCCGACAAATATCGGCCCGATCCACTTTGTCGGCATCGGCGGCATTGGGATGAGCGGCATCGCGGAAGTGCTTATCAATCTCGGCTACACCGTGCAGGGGACAGACGCATCCGAGAGCGCAAACGTCAGGCGCTTGCGGGAAAGAGGTGTGAAAGTTTCAATCGGACATGCCGCTACCGCGTTGGGCGATGCCGCTGTCGTGGTCGTATCGACCGCCATCAAACGCGATAATCCGGAACTCACAGCCGCGCGTGCCAGGCGGCTTCCGGTCGTTCGGCGCGCCGAGATGCTCGCTGAACTCATGCGCCTCAAGAGCTGCGTCGCAATTGCCGGCACGCACGGAAAAACAACGACCACTTCTCTCGTTGCGGCTCTGATCGATGCGGGTGGCTTCGATCCGACCGTCATCAATGGCGGTATCATCAATGCTTACGGCACCAACGCTCGGTTAGGAGCGGGTGATTGGATGGTTGTCGAGGCCGACGAATCAGATGGCACTTTTCTGAAGCTTCCAGCCGATGTCGCCGTCGTCACCAACGTCGACCCCGAACACCTCGATCATTTCAAGACTTACGACGCGGTGCAGGAAGCATTCCGTGCTTTTGTTGAAAACGTGCCGTTTTATGGCTTTGCCGTGATGTGCACGGATCACCCGGTGGTGCAATTGCTGGTCGGGCAGATCACCGATCGGCGTGTTATTACCTACGGCGAGAATCCCCAGGCGGACGTGCGGCTGGCCGAGCTTGATCATTGCGATGGCCAATCGCGCTTCTCGGTCGTGTTCCGCGACCGCGCCGGCGCGACCGTGCATGAGATCGATGGCCTGCGCCTGCCTATGCCGGGGCGGCATAATGCGCTCAATGCCACGGCTGCAATTGCAGTCGCCCGCGAGCTCGGCGTCGCCGACGATCTCATTCGCAAGGCTCTCGCCGAATTCGGCGGGGTGCGGCGCCGCTTCACCCGCACCGGCGAGTGGAATGGCGTGCCGATCATCGATGATTATGGCCATCATCCCGTTGAAATCGCCGCGGTGTTGCGGGCAGCACGGGAGACGAGCAAGGGACGTGTCATCGCTATCGTGCAGCCGCATCGCTATTCGCGTCTCGCGACCCTGTTCGACCAGTTCTCCACCTGTTTCAACGACGCCGATAGCGTAATCGTCGGCCACGTTTATGCGGCAGGCGAGATGCCGATCCCGGGTGCCGACCGGGACGCCCTGGTCCAGGGTTTGCGCGCCCATGGACATCGGCAAGTCATTCCGCTTGACGGAGCGCACGATCTTGCGCCCATGATCAAGCGCTTGGCGCAGCCCGGCGATATTGTGGTGTGTCTCGGAGCCGGGAATATCACGCAATGGGCTTACGCGCTGCCGAGCGAACTTGCCGCGCTTGGGGCCGCGGCGTGAGCCCCATTCAGGATCTCGTTTCAGATCTGCGCGGATGCATGCCGCGATTGCGCGGCCGAGTGATCGCCAACCAGCCGCTCTCCGAGTTCACCTGGTTTCGCGTCGGCGGAGCCGCGCAGGTCCTTTTTGTGCCCGAGGACGAAACTGATCTTGCCGAGTTTCTCGCCGCATTGCCGCGCGAAATACCGGTCACGGTTGTCGGATTAGGCTCCAACCTGATTGTGCGCGATGGTGGCGTGCCGGGAGCGGTCATCCGCCTCGGCCGTGGTTTCGGCGACATGCGGCTTGAACCCGCAAGCCGTATCCGTGTGGGCGCAGCGGTGCCCGACGTCAAGGTCAGCCGCATGGCCCAGGAGGCGGCAATATCAGGGCTGGCGTTTTTCCGTGGCATTCCGGGCGCGATCGGCGGAGCGCTGCGAATGAATGGCGGCGCTTACGGTCGCGAAACAAAAGATGCCGTCATCGAAGTGCGCGGTATCGATCGCGACGGTCGAATGCATGTCTTCAGCACGGGAGAAATGAACTACAGTTATCGCCACTGCGGGGTGCCGGAAGAGATCATCTTTACGCAAGCGCTGTTCCAAGGAGAGCCGGGCAACGCTGAAACGATTGCAGCGGAGATGGACAAGATCACCGAAGCCAGAGAGACGACGCAGCCGATCAAGAGCCGCACGGGAGGCTCAACCTTCAAGAATCCGCCCGGTCGCAAGGCGTGGCAGCTCATCGATGCCGCGGGATGCCGCGGCCTCAGGCTTGGTCATGCTCAGGTCTCGGAGCTGCACTGCAATTTTCTGATCAACCTCGGTGGCGCAAGCGCGGCCGATATCGAGAACCTGGGCGAGTCGGTACGCACACGGGTGAAGGAGAGCTCTGGCGTCGACCTCGAATGGGAGATCAAGCGCATCGGCGTGGCAAACGAAACGCGCCAATGAGTGGTTTGGCCCGGATCGTATGAGCAAGCACGTCGCTGTTCTGATGGGAGGCTGGTCGGCCGAGCGAGAGATATCGCTCCGCTCCGGCAAGGCCTGCGGCGAGGCGCTTGCGCGGCTCGGCTACCGTGTCACTCGCATTGACGTGGGCCGCGATATCGCGGCCGTGCTCGCGACCGTCAAACCTGACGTCGCACTCAATGTCTTGCACGGCCGGCCCGGGGAAGACGGCACCCTGCAGGGGATTCTGGAAGTTCTGGCCATTCCTTACACCCATTCGGGCGTGATGGCCTCGGCCGTCGCGATGCAAAAGGAAATCGCCAAGACCCTGTTTCGAGCAGCCGGAATTCCGGTTCCTGAAGGTGTCGTTGCCTCGCGCTTCGATGCGGCGAAAGAGCATATCCTGGAGCGGCCCTACGTGATCAAGCCGCTGGCCGAAGGATCCAGCGTGGGGGTCTTCATTGTCACGGCGGAACACGCCCATCCGCCGCAGGAGCTCAACCGCTCTGATTGGGAATTCGGCGACCGAGTGCTGGTGGAAAGATATATTCCCGGCAAGGAGTTGACGTGCGCGGTCATGGGGGACGAGGCGCTGGGCGTAATCGACATCGTGCCGGCAACGCCATTCTATGATTATGAGGCAAAATACGCCCCTGGGGGCTCAAAACATGTTTTGCCCGCCAACCTTTCATCGTTTGTTTACCAAGAGGTCCGCAGACTAGCACTGGCGGCACATGGGGCGCTGGGCTGCCGGGGCGTGAGCCGTGCGGACTTTCGTTATGACGACCGCATCGGCGGGGTCGGGGGACTAGCCTGTCTCGAGGTCAACACGCAGCCCGGCATGACTCAAACGTCGCTGGTGCCCGAACTGGCGGCACACGCGGGGATTACGTTTGACGAGCTGGTGCGATGGATGATCGAGGACGCCTCGCTCAATCGTTGAGCGGGATTGCGCGCCGTTTCTCGCCGCCGAGCGAGCGCGGCGCTGCTGCCGCCGGGCGGTCGGAGCAGCCGCTGCGCGCCAGGCGCTTATCGCGCGCGGGACTTGGCGCTGCTGCGATCGTTGTTCTCGCGAGCATCGCTTACGCCATGCTCGTCCACGAACAGCTGATTGCTGCTCTCTTCACGGATACTCGCGAATGGGCTGCCAGAGCCAGCGGGCTGCGGGTCGGCACGATTGCACTGAGCGGGAATCATCATGTGAGCCGGGAGGAGGTTCTTGCGAGTGCTGGTATTACCGGCGCCACTTCGCTCGTCTTCCTTGCTGTGGAATCGGCGCGCGAGCGACTGAAGAAAAATCCCTGGATTGCCGATGCCACTCTGTTCAAGCTCTATCCGCGCGAGCTGCAGATAACCATTAAAGAACGCGAGCCTTTTGCGCTGTGGCAGAAGCAGGGGCACGTCACCGTGATTGCCGATGACGGGACCGTGCTCGAGCCGTACGTGGCACCCCAGCTGCTTCGTCTGCCGCTTGTGGTCGGTGACGGAGCCGAGAGCAAGGCGAAGGAGCTTTTCGGTTTGCTCGACCGCTACCCTTCGCTGCGCGATTTTGTTTATGCGTCGATCCTCGTCGGTGAACGGCGCTGGAACCTGCGACTGAAAAACGGAATCGAGGTGCTGTTGCCCGAAACCGCGGCTGGCGCGGCACTCGATAAATTGGTCGCTCTCGATGCGGAAAAGAATCTGATCACCCGCGATCTGGTTCTGATCGATTTGAGGCTTCCCGACCGGGTCACTGTTCGGCTCTCCGACGCCGCTGCGCAGGCGCGAATGGATGCGCTGAAGGATAAGACGAAGAAGAAGGCCGGCAACGCATGAGCGCCCTTCAGTTCGGCCTCACTCCGAAGATGCGGCCGCTGCCGCAGAAACGCTCCGGACTTGTGGCTGCCCTCGATGTCGGCACCAGCAAGATCGCTTGCCTTATCGCCCGACTCAGGCCGCGCGAGCCCGATGATGTCCTGCGCTACCGCACCCACTCCATTGATGTGCTTGGATTTGGTCATACCGTCGCGCGCGGGATGAAAGCAGGCAGCGTCGTCGATCTTGCCGAAGCGGAATCGGCCATCCGCCAGTGTGCTGAACTCGCCGAGCGCGACGCCAGAATGCAGATCGAAGCGGTCATTGTCTCCGTTTCGGCGGGGCGGCCGGCAAGCGAGCACATTACAGCGTCTGTCGATGTCGCCGGCTCGGCCGTCGGTGAGCGTGACATCGCACGTGTGCTCACTGCCGGAAGCCGGCATTCGATACGCGCGGGTCGCGCCGTGTTGCATTCACTGCCGCTCGGATATCGCGTGGACGATGCAACAGGCGTTCGTGACCCGCGCGGAATGCTGGCGCGCCGGTTCGGCATCGACATGCATGTGGTGACCACCGACATTTCGTTGGCGCGCAATCTGATGCTGGCGGTCGAGCGTTGTCATCTCAATGTCGAAGCAATGGTAACGAGCTCCTATGTGGCGGGCCTGTCCGTGCTTGCCGATGACGAGGCCGAGCTCGGAGCGGTGGTGATCGATCTGGGTGCGGGGACAACGAGCATGGCCGTGTTTGCGGGAGGGCAATTCATCCACGCCGACGGATTTGCGCTCGGCGGCCGACACGTTACCTTGGATCTCGCTCGCGGACTGCACGCCCGCATTCCTGACGCGGAACGGCTGAAGACGCTTTACGGCGGCGTACTCATCGGTGGCTCCGACGAGCGCGAGATGATCGCGTTGCCTCCGGTCGACGACGACGAAATGGAAGCGCCGCAGTTTGTCTCACGCGCAAGTCTGGTGCGCTTCATCAAGCCTCGAATCGAGGAAATCTTTGAGATGGTGCGCGACCGGCTGGCTGCCTCTCCATTTGCAGCGGAACTGCGCGGCCGGGTCGTTCTTACTGGCGGAGCAAGTCAACTCACGGGGCTCGCCGGCCTGGCGGGCCACATCCTCGGCCGTCCGGTGCGTATCGGGCGCCCTCTCGGCCTGGCTGGACTGCCGGAGGAAGCAAAGGGCGCTGCGTTTGCGGCCGCCGCAGGGATGTTGGTTTACCCCCAGGTGGCGCACCTTGAGCATTTCGAACCGCGGCGAACGCGGCACTCGCAAACAGGCGGCGGCTATATCGCTCGGGTCGGACGATGGCTGCGCGAGAGCTTCTGATGACTCGATACTCCGACGATCGGCGGCGGACCGAGCGGACCCGGCGGTGATTTCCGCGTATCAAAGAGGCAAACATGAGCATCGATCTGAAGATTCCCGACATCCGTGAGCTAAAGCCGCGGATCACTGTGTTCGGAACCGGCGGCGCCGGCGGCAACGCAGTCAACAATATGATCACGAGCGGGCTGCAAGGCGTCGATTTTGTCGTTGCCAATACCGATGCCCAGGCACTCACGATGTCCAAGGCCGAACGCATCGTCCAAATGGGCGTCACGGTTACCGAGGGCCTGGGCGCCGGCTCGCAGCCAGAGGTCGGGCGAGCCGCGGCGGAGGAGGTGATCGAGGAAATCCGCGACCACCTGCAGGGTGCGCACATGGTATTCGTGACCGCCGGAATGGGCGGTGGGACCGGGACAGGAGCAGCACCCGTCGTCGCGCGATGTGCCAAAGAGGCGGGCATCCTTACTGTCGGCGTCGTAACCAAGCCCTTTCACTTCGAGGGCGTGCGAAGAATGCGGGTGGCCGAAGCCGGGATTACCGAACTGCACAAGGTTGTGGACACTCTTTTGATTATTCCCAACCAGAATCTTTTCCGCGTCGCGAACGAGAAGACCACGTTTGCCGATGCGTTCGCGATGGCCGATCAAGTGCTGTATTCGGGCGTGGCCTGCATCACCGACTTGATGGTGAAGGAGGGGCTTATCAATCTCGATTTCGCCGATGTTCGTGCTGTCATGCGCGAGATGGGCAAGGCCATGATGGGGACGGGCGAAGCCTCCGGTGAAAAGCGAGCGCTCTCCGCCGCTGAAGCGGCGATCTCGAACCCGCTGATCGATGACGCCTCGATGAAAGGCGCAAAAGGCCTGCTCATTTCCATTACCGGAGGCAAAGATCTCCTCCTGTATGAGGTCGATGAAGCCGCCACCCGCATTCGCGAGGAGGTGGATCAGGATGCGAATATCATCGTGGGAGCGACGTTCGATGAGACGTTGGAGGGCATCATCCGTGTTTCGGTGGTTGCGACCGGCATCGATCAGCCCGCCGCAGCGCGCCCGCTGAGTGCGCCGGAGGTGCGCATCGCAGAGCTGACGCAGAAACTGCGATCGGACCAGATGCGGGTGGAGCAGCAACAGGCGGCGACGGAGCGCGCAGACCGAAAAGAAAGTCGCGTTCTTGCGGGCGGGGCCGCGGCTACTGCAGCGCAGCAGACCCCGGAATCGATCGAAAGAGCTGCCAAGGCCGCAGTCGCGGCCGCCGTTCTGCCGCTGGTCGAGGACGTCACAATCCGTCCCCTCGCTCGCAAACCGTCATTGTTTGCGGAGCAGCCGGCCGCTCCTGCGGAGCCCCCAATTCCGGACGCCTTCATTCCTCCTGCCCCTGAGCCTGGTCCCAACCGGCCCCGGCGGATGCCGGGGATTGAAGATCTGCCGCGGCCAGCCCAGGCGGAGTTGCGCGCGCAGCGCAGTGAAACGAGCGAAGGGGAGCCGTCGGAACGGCGCAAAGGTGGCGGACTGTTGCGGCGGCTTGCAGCCGTTGGCCTCGGCCGGCGCGAAGAAGACGACGGCGCTGAGAAAGCATCAGCTAGTCCCCGACCGACGCGACCCGGCCCACGGCCGGCCGATCGGATGCCACCAGCTCCGCCGCGGCTGACCGGACCAACGCCGCGTTCTTCAGAGCCGATCTCGGAATATGCCAAACGGCCGACTCACCAAGCCCTTGATTCGCTCGGACGGCAGGCTGCTGTGCATAACGTATCTGAAGAGGACCAGTTGGAGATCCCGGCGTTCCTGCGTCGGCAAGCCAACTGAGGAAGCCTGCTCGGTTTGGAACGGGGCTCCCGCCAACCGGCTGGGAGCCCCGTTGGTTCTTTCAGAACTCATTAATTATTCGGTTAAACTATTGATATTGCTTAGGATATATCGTTTGAAAGGTGGCTCGCTCTCGCTCATCGAGCCCCAACCTGCCTTGAGCATTCAGACATTTCCTCAATCCTAAGTTGTAAGCCTCGGCCTGCGGCTACCGGTAACAGTTGGTAAAAAAGCGTGAGTTGGAGTTCGCCTGCCGCGAGGCTAAAGTTTGTCGACATAGGGGATGCAGTTCGGGGGACAACGCGGCCGTAATCCTACCCGCGGCGAATTTAATCAAACCGACGCAGGACCGCGGCCGAGTCACCCGCATGATTGGCCTGTTCGTTCAACAGGCGCAACGAGTGTGGGATGGGAGCATGCAGTTGGCTGGGCAGACCACGTTACGCGATCACACCACTTTGCTGGGTGTGGGCGTCCATTCCGGCCTCCCAGTTACGCTCACGATCCATCCTGCCGATACCGGAACCGGACTGCGGTTCATCCGGACCGGGCTTGCGGGAAACCACTATCGCGAAATCCCGGCCGACATGGATGCTGTCACCGCGACCGAATTCGCGACCGTTCTCGGCGATGCAAACGGGCCGTTGATCTCAACGGCCGAGCACGTGCTGGCAGCTCTTTCCGGACTGGGCGTGGATAACGCCGTGATTGAAATCGACGGACCAGAGGCGCCTATCATGGACGGCAGTGCTGGTCCTTTTGTCGCTGCAATCGACCTTGTCGGCATCGAGACCCTTCGTGCGCCTAGGCGTCACATCAAGGTCCTCAAGCCGGTGCGCGTGGTCATGGGCGACGCCTTCGGGGAGCTTCTGCCGAACCCCCGCGGATTCCGTATTGAAGCCGAGGTCAATTTCGACCACCCCCTGATCGGCCGGCAATGCCTCGCGATTGACGTGAAACCCGAAATCTTCCGGCGGGAGATCGCGCGCGCTCGCACCTTTGGCTTTATGCGCGATGTAGCGACCCTCTGGAGTTCGGGATATGCGCTCGGCGCCTCTCTCGAAAATACTCTTGTGGTGACCGATTACCGCATACTCAATCCGGAAGGTACGCGCTTTCCGGATGAATTCGTTCGTCATAAGGTGCTCGATGCGATCGGGGATCTAGCGCTCGCCGGCGGGCCACTGCTCGGCACTTACCGCTCCGTCCGGGGCGGCCATAAGCTCAATTATGCGGTTGTTTGCGCATTGATCTCCGATAAGACCGCATGGACCTGGACTGAGACTGAGACGCGGCGGCCGGCGCGGGAGCGTGCTGAGCTCGCGGACCTGATGGCTTGATTTCCCAGGTTTCCTGAAGCCTCAATCGCTGTCCTCTGCCACATTCCGGGCGGAATGCCCCCCTATTTTTTGCGACTTGGCAGGGGTTTATCGCGGGCCAACGGCTCTGAGCGGGGCTTGCCGGGTTGGTCCTCGATTGCGTAAGGGGGTCTCATCCAATCCATGGACGGGGGTTGCGTGCGCATACGGCCCATTGAGCGCGCCCGTTACGCCGTGACGCGCGTTGCCGCGTTCGTCCTTCTCGCCGTGGCGCTCGCGGCATGCAGCCTGTTCGACAGGGATGCCATCGCACCCGACGAACCTGCCGACAAGCTCTACAATGAAGGCTTGTATCTGCTCAACACCAAGAAAGATGCCAAGGAAGCGGCGAAGAAGTTTGAGGAGGTCGATCGCCAGCACCCCTATTCTGAATGGGCCCGTAAAGCACTGATCATGTCCGCATACGCGTATTATGAAGCGGGCACTTATGAAGACTGCATCAATGCCGCGCGCCGCTATGTAACGCTGCATCCGGGCAGTCCCGACGCCGCCTACGCGCAGTTCCTTATCGGTTCATCCTATTTCGATCAGATTCCGGAAATCTCGCGCGACCAGGGCCGCACGGAAAAAGCCGTCGAAACCCTGGAAGAAGTCGTGCGCAAGTACCCAACCTCTGAATATGCCGTTGCCGCCAAGCGAAAGATTGAAATGGCGCGCGATCAGCTTGCAGGAAAGGAAATGGAGATCGGACGCTGGCAATTGCAGCGGCGCGAATTCACCGGAGCGATCAATCGATTCAAGGTGGTGGTCACCCGCTATCAAAGAACGCGCCACGTCGAGGAAGCGCTGCTGCGGCTTACGGAAGCCTACATGGCTCTCGGCATTATCGACGAGGCGCAGACATCGGCTGCGGTGCTGGGGCACAATTTCCCCGATAGCCGCTGGTACAAAGACGCCTACGCGCTGATGCAGTCGAAGGGCCTACAGCCCACCGAGAACAAGGCTTCGTGGATCAGCCAAGCCTTCAGGTTTGGCTAGGGCCTTTCCTGCGGTTGCCGGACGCGGCTGCTCCCGATAAATAACCGCGACGTTCACCGCGTTCTTCCGGCTCGGCTGTGTTGTTGCCGGCCCACCTGCGTTTATGCTGGCAAGTAACCCGGGCGATTCCCCCGAGCGGCCAATCGTGTTGCAAATCAGGAGCCATCAATGCTGGTTCGGCTCTCCATTCGCGACATTGTTCTCATTGAGCGTCTCGATATCGAGTTTGCCCCTGGGCTCTCCGTCCTCACGGGGGAGACCGGAGCGGGAAAGTCTATTCTGCTCGACGCTTTTGGGCTTGCGCTTGGTGCGCGCGGCGATGCTGCGCTCGTGCGGCATGGCGCGGAGCAGGGCCAGGTCACGGCGGTGTTCGAACTGCCGGCACGCCACCTAGTGCGCGATGTGCTCGCGGATAATGCCATTGCAGCCAAGGACGAATTGATTTTGCGCCGGGTTCAGTTCGCCGACGGACGTACCCGCGCGCTCGTGAACGACCAGCCCGTGAGCGCACAGACGCTGAGATCGCTTGGAGCAGCCCTGGTCGAGATTCATGGTCAGCACGACGAGCGCGCACTGGTTGAGGTCGCGGCGCACCGGCGCCTGCTCGATGCTTTCGGCGGGCTCGAACAAGAGGCCGCACAAGTCGAACGGCTCTGGAACGAGCGTCGCGCGCTTGAACGGGAATTCGCCGCGCAGCGCGGCGAGGTCGAGCGTGCCCGGCGTGAGGCTGACTGGCTGCGTCATGCGGTCGAGGAGCTTGGCCGGCTCGCTGCGGAGCCCGGGGAAGAAACCTCCCTGGCACAGAAAAGAGCATTGATGATGCAGGCGGAAAAGATCGCTGCCGACCTGCGGGACGCTCACGACGCAGTTGCGGGCACCCATTCCCCCATGCCCGCCCTTGCGGCGGCGGTGCGCCGGCTTGAACGTCGCGGTGCTCAGGCGCCCGCCCTGATCGACCCCGCAGTGAAGGCCATCGACGCCGCCCTGCACGCGCTGGAGGAGGCCCGCGGCCATCTCGATGCAGCGTTGCGGACAGCCGAGAGCGATCCACGCGAGCTCGAACAGATTGAGGAGCGTCTGTTTGCGTTGCGCGCCGCCGGACGCAAGTACAACGCGCCCGTCGACGATCTTAACGCGCTTGCTGTGCGCTACGTCGCAGATCTCCAGCTCATCGATGCCGGGGCCGAACGCCTTGCCGCTCTGGAGGAGAGGGCTCGCGCCGCCGCGGATGCGCATCGGCGCGCTGCCTTGGCCTTGTCGGCGACCAGAAAACAGGCGGCCGACAAACTTCAGCGGGCCGTCAATGCCGAGCTCAGACCGTTGCGGCTGGAGCGGGCAAAGTTCTTTTGCCAGATCACGGACGATTGCGAAACGGGCGCCGCTGCCCACGGCATCGATCAAATTGAATTCTGGGTTCAGACCAATCCGGGAACACGGCCGGGTCCGTTGATGAAGGTCGCCTCAGGCGGGGAGCTTGCACGCTTCCTCCTCGCGCTCAAGGTAGCGCTTACAGACCGCGGTTCGGCGCCGACCCTTGTGTTTGACGAAATCGATACCGGAGCGGGTGGCGCGGTCGCAGACGCGATCGGAGTTCGGCTGGCTCGACTTGCGCGCCGCATCCAGGTCATCGCAGTAACCCATGCGCCCCAGGTAGCGGCGCGGGCAGATCGACATTACCTCATCAGCAAGAGCGCGGTTGAAAGCGGAAAGCGCGTAGCGACGCGGGTTGCGGAAGTCGCCGCCGAGAAACGGCGTGAAGAGATCGCGCGCATGCTCGCCGGCGCGGAAATCACAGCGGAAGCGCGTGCGGCGGCGGAAAGGCTGATTCGCGCCGCCGGTTGAAGTGTAAGCGAGGCGGTATCTTGCCTGACATTGGCCAGCTCGCAGTTGAAAAGCTCACAACCCGGCAAGCGCAAGCCGAGCTCGAGCGGCTCGCTGCCGAAATCGCCGCGCACGACAGGCGCTACTACCAGGATGATGCGCCGACAGTTTCGGATGCCATCTACGACGCGCTGCGCAAACGCAATGAAGCCATTGAACGGCGCTTCCCGCTACTCATTCGCCCGGATTCACCTTCGCGCCGCGTCGGAGCAGCCCCTGCGCAGAAATTCGCAAAGGTGCGCCACGCGGTGCCCATGCTTTCGCTCGGCAACGCCTTCTCGGACGACGAAATTACCGAATTTGTCGAGCGCGTGCGCCGGTTTCTGCGCCTTACGCCAGACCAGAAGATCGTATTTACTGCCGAGCCGAAGATCGATGGTTTGTCCTGCACGCTGCGGTACGAGCACGGCCGGCTCGCGCGCGGCGCTACTCGCGGGGATGGCACGGAGGGCGAGGACGTCACGGCGAATGTGCGAACCCTCGCCGATGTTCCCAAGCAGCTGCGCGGCAAGGCGCCGGAAGTTTGCGAAGTGCGAGGCGAAGTCTACATGACCAAGTCTGCCTTTCTGGTGCTCAACGAACGGCAGAAAGCAGCCGGCAAACAGATCTTCGCCAACCCTCGCAATTCCGCCGCGGGCTCGCTGCGGCAGCTCGATCCGGCAATCACGGCTGAGCGGCCGCTCGGGTTCTTTGCCTACAGCTGGGGCGAGACAAGCGAGATGCCCGCGCAATCGCAATCGGGCATGGTCAAATGGTTCGGCCAGCGCGGATTCAAGACCAATCCGCTGATGAAAGTCTGTAGTTCTGTCGAGGCGATGCTCGCATTCCATCACGACATTGAAGCCCAGCGCGGAACCCTTGATTACGACATCGATGGCGTAGTTTACAAAGTCGATCGGCTCGATTGGCAGCAACAACTCGGCTTTGTGTCGCGTAATCCACGCTGGGCGATTGCGCACAAGTTTCCGGCAGAAAAGGCGACAACCGTCATTAAAGCGATCGACATTCAGGTTGGGCGCACCGGCGCCATCACGCCGATTGCGCGGCTCGAGCCGGTGACAGTCGGCGGCGTCGTCGTGTCGAATGCCACGCTGCACAACGAAGATGAGATCGAGCGATTGGGAGTGCGGGTTGGCGATACCGTCACGATACAGCGCGCGGGCGACGTCATACCCCAGGTGCTCGGTGTCGTCGCGGACAAGCCGCGCGGAGCAAAGCCCTACCGAATTCCAAAGACCTGCCCCTGTGCGCTCAAGACGGCCGTTGTGCGCGAGGCGATTGCGGGCGGGGAGGAGGGAGCGCGGTCGCGCTGCACGGGTGAGTTTGCCTGCCCGTTTCAACGTATCGAGCATTTGCGGCACTTCGTCTCGCGCCGCGCTTTCGACATCGAGGGACTCGGAGAAAAGCAGATTGCGCTGTTCTTCGAGCAGGGATGGGTCAAGGAGCCCGCGGATATCTTCACGCTTGAGCAGCGTAACTTCAAGATCAGGTTGCAGGAGTACGAGGGTTTCGGTGAAACCTCGGTGCGCAACCTGTTGGGCGCCATCAACGCGCGCCGCAAAATCTCGCTTGAGCGGTTCATCTATTCACTCGGCATGCGCCACGTGGGCGAGACGACGGCGCGCGAGCTTGCCCGCGGCTATGGAACCTGGGACGCATTTCACCAAGCCTGCGTTCAAATTGCCGCCGGCAACGGCGAGACTCGAACGGAGATGGACAACCTCGATCAGATCGGCGACACCGTGATCGATAGCATCGCCGCCTATTTCGGCGAGGAGCACAACTGTCGCATTGTGGAACGGCTCACGGCCCAAGTAGACATTCTTCCCGCGGAGCGGCCGGCGTCAGATTCTCCGGTCGTCGAAAAAACCATCGTTTTTACCGGCGCTCTGGAAAAGATGACGCGTGACGAAGCCAAAGCCATGGCCGAGCGGCTGGGAGCCCATGTTGCGGGTTCGGTTTCGAAGAAAACCGATTACGTCGTCGCCGGTCCCGGCGCGGGCTCGAAACTTGCCAAGGCGAAAGAGGCGGGCGTGCAGGTCCTCACGGAGGATGAGTGGCTTGCGCTTGTGGGCGAGCAGCGTTGACCGATCAGCGCCAGGGATCACCGCACGGTCGGGAAACGCGTCACTAGGGTGAATACCGCGGCTGCGGTCGCCACGCCGAAAAACAGCATTAAAAGCAGCAGCGGCATGGCGCTCGCGGCGCCGGCAACGACGTAGCCGGAGAACTGCGCCGCGCCGGCACCGATGATCATCTGAATGAAGCCGGTCGCCCCCGAAGCCGTGCCCGCGACCTGCGGCCGGATGCTCACGGCCCCGGCCACGGCCGTCGGCAGCAACAATCCGTTGCCGATGCCGATGATCACCTGAGGAACGAAGATCGTTGCCATGTCCCATCCTGGCAGAGCGGCATAGACGGCGGCATTGATCAGACACCCGATAATGGTGAATGCGATGCCGGCCCAAATAAGCGCATCAATGCCGAAGCGCGCCGCCAGCCGTGATACTGCAAAATTACCGGTCATGAACCCAATGGATGGAAGAAAGAACCACAGGCCGAATTCCGCCGACGTACGTTGCAGCATGGTCACGACCACGTGCGGCGCGCCGGCGAGAAAGCTGAAAAATGGTGCCGAGCCAAGAGCTGCGCATAGCGCATAGCCAAAGAAGCGCGGACTTGCAGCAAGGGCGCGCAGATCGGAAATAAAGCGAATTCCTTCAGCCGGACCGGCGGAAATTTTCCGTGTTTCGGGCAGGGCGAGCACGGCCCAGACGAATACAAGCCCGGCGAGCGCAGCGGAAAAAACGAAAATCGACTCCCACCCGAACAATGTATCAAGGATGCCGCCGATGAGCGGTGCCATCATCGGCATGAGTACCACAGCCGATGTGATCAGGCCAATCATGGATGCGGCCTGCTCACGCGCGTAGAGATCGCGAATGATGGCGCGGCCTATGGTCTGTCCGGTCGAGGAGCCAAGCGACTGTACGAAGCGCCAAATAACAAGACTTGTGATGGTGCCCGCGAAGATGGCCGACGTGCTTGCAGCCGTTGCGAGCGCGAGACCCGTGAGGACAGCGGGCCTGCGGCCGATGCGATCTGACAAAGGGCCAAACACCAGTTGCGCTACGGCTAGCCCCATCAGATAGAGCGAGACAGTGAGCTGAACATTGGCGGGGTCGGTCGCGAATTTCGCTACCAAGCTCGGAATTGCGGGCACGAGGATGTTGAGGGAGAGCGAGCTCACCCCAGTCATGGCGATGAGCAGGCAAAGCAATCGCCATGGCATGGGTCCGCTCGCGCGTCCTCCCGGCTTGTTTGAATCGCGTTCCATTTCGCGGGCAGGAGGCCAGCTGCGATGCAGCCTCAAGACGCGGCGCCAAGCGGGCGGGTTGCGGTATCAAGCCACGCGTTCGCCTGCGCATCCAGGAGGGGCGAGAGGATCTCGAACACGCAGGCGTGATATTTGTTGAGCCATTCGATCTCTTGCGCCCCCAGCATATGGTGGTCGATCAGCCGGCGATCGATGGGCGCAAGTGACAGCGTCTCAAACGCATTGAGCGGCTTTTCAGCGCCTTCGACAGTTGGACCTTCAACCACCAGAACCAGGTTTTCAATACGGATGCCGTATGCGCCGGTCTTGTAATAGCCGGGTTCATTCGAAAGAATCATGCCACGTTTGAGTGCAACGCTGCCCAGCTTGGAAATGCGCGCGGGTCCTTCATGGACCGAAAGATAGCTGCCGAACTCCATGTCCGGTGCCATGGTCGAAGTCGAGGCCGGCCTGCCACAAATATTCGCGTGCAAACGAGTCGAGCTGCGCCCCCGTTGTGCCATCCGGAAATACCAGGCGCGCAACCGCGATGTGGCCCTTCAGCACGCGGGTGAAACGCGCGCGCATCTCTGCGGTCGCCTCTCCGACCACGACCGTGCGCGTGATGTCGGTGGTGCCGTCCTCATATTGTCCGCCGGAATCGATTAGGAACAGATCGTTGGCGGCGATGGCGCGATTGGTTGCCGTGGTCACGCGATAATGTACGACAGCCCCATCGGGACCCGCTCCCGCGATGGTCGGGAACGAAATGTCTTTCAGGAGGCCGGTATCGCGTCTGAAACTTTCGAGCGCGGCAACGGCATCGATTTCCGTAAGCGTCCCATCGCCCGCGCGGCTGTCGAACCAGGAGAGAAAGCGCACAACAGCCGCGCCATCCCTGATATGAGCCGCGCGTGCTCCGGCAATTTCGGTCGCGTTTTTGACGGCCTTCATCGCGGCGGTCGGATCAAGTCCGGGTACCGCCTTTCCCCCCGCGGCCGTCACCAGGCGAGCCAACGCATCCGCGCCGGTCGCCTGATCGATCCGGACTGTGCCTTTTGCTTTCCCAAGCGCCGTCAGCGCCTGCTCAAGCTCGCCCGGTGCTCGCACCTGCGCGAGCATTTCCAGGCGAGATCGCACGTCATGCGATAGCTTGCGGCCGTCGATATAGATCGCAGGCGGGCCCTCGCGGGGAACGATCGCAAAAGCGAGCGTGATCGGCGTATGAGCAACATCCGCGCCACGAATGTTGAACGTCCAGGCGATGGCCTGGGGATCTGAAATGACCAGCGCATCGGCGCGCAGCTTGGCAAGCTCGGCGGTAATGCGGCCATGCTTTTGCTCCGCCGGCTCGCCGGCAAAGCGCAGGTCGTGCAAGTGCACGGCAGCAAGCGGCGGGCCGGGACGATCCGTCCAGATCGCGTCGACCAGGTTGGCATCGAGCGGCACCAGCTTGGCGGCGGCTGCAGCACAGGTTTCACCTATGCGCTTTGCTCCTTGAACAGTATGGAGCCAGGGATCATAACCGAGACAATCATCGGGCGTGAGGTTCTGCTCCATCCACTCTTGCGCCTTGTCGAGATGCTCAATCGTGAACAGCGTACTATCCACCTGCTGGCTGGCCTGTAGCGTGTATCGTCCATCGACGAAGAGCACGGCGCGATTGAGCAGAATGACAGCGGTTCCGGCCGATCCGGTAAAACCGGTCAGCCAGGCAAGCCGTTCCTCGCACGATGGCACCGACTCGTTCTGATGCCGGTCTGCGCGTGGCACAATGAATCCGGTCAAGTTGCGGCGCGCCATCTCGGTGCGCAGTGCCGCAACGCGCGGTCCGCTGGCGGCGCGCTCGGCCGGTTCGTCGAAGGATTGGAAGCGGGCCTCGAACATGGAAGCAATCTATTGTCCGGTCGCGCAAGCAGCAATGCTCACTTGATGCGCAGGTTGCCGCGAGCGCCTTGCGAGATTCTATGTTTCTGGCGGTTGGGTCGATGTTGGGTCTCACCAAAGCCTCGACCCAAGCTGCGCTTGCGACCGCGGTTTGGCATTTCAAGGACGAGCGTGATCCAACCCCCAAGCGTAATGCGGCGCCTCAGAACAAGGCCGCGGGTGCGATAGCTCGCGAGCGCCGGACGGCCCTGAGCCACCAGCAGGCCCGAAAGCACCACGCAGCCGCGCGGTGCGAGAAATCTCGCAATCGGGGTGGCGAGCTGTTTGAGCGGATCAAGCACGATGTTTGCGAGGATCAGCCTGTAAGGCGTGCGTTGGAAGAAGCGCCAGTGCGCGAGGCCGGCTGCATGCACAATCTCCACTTCGACCGACACGCCGTTCAATCGCGTGTTGTCACGCGCAACAGCAGCGGCGCGCGCATCGATATCGCCGGCAACGACCGGCCGGCGCAACGCCTTTGCCGCTGCGATGGCAAGGACCCCGCTTCCCGTTCCCACGTCGAGCACGGCGGCTTTGCTGTTGCGCGCGCTGGGACTGCCGATTTGACGTTTGTGACTGTCATGTTTTGCGATGGTGTCGAGCGCCAGCAAACATCCAAGTGTGCTGGCGTGATGGCCGGTACCGAAGGCGAGCCCGGGATCGATCTCGATGGTGCGGCGGTTGGCCGCAAAGCGACCCCGGTGGTGACTCCCGTGCACGACGAAGCGTCCCACTTGGACGGGACTGAGCCCTTCCTGGCTTTTACGCACCCAATCCGTTGGGGGAAGCTGCTCAAATACGATCGTTTCCGCCGCGTCTTTGCCTGCAACCAACCCGATGAGCGCGCGCACAGCCTCCTCCTGGGGCCGCGCACGAAAGTGGAGGGCAACAGACCATTGTCCCTCCGCCTCTTCCGCAACCGAGGCCGCGACGGCGCCATCGTTGGCCGTCTCGCAGACAGCATCGTGGACACGCAAGGCCGTCCACGCGTCTGTTGTGAGCCTTGCGACCCAGGTGGCGGGGTCGCAAGCTGGAGATAGCGGTGCTTTCATGTTGCGGTCACGTCCGTAGCCCGGATGATGGCATTGCGCCGCGCGCGCAATGGCGAAATCCGGGAAGGCTTTCCTGCATGTCGCCATCGGCTCGGCGCTTTGCGCCCACCCGAGGGCTCATGCGGGCTACAGCAGGCTGCCTTGCAAGCATGGCCTCACGCAATGGCTGCTCAAGCGTTAGACTGTCCGCACAAACATCGTGCCGTCGATTGAATCAAAATCGTCCTGGATTGTCGCCGCAATCGTGCTGGTGATCCTGGCGCTCTCTTTCGGGGCGCCGTGGATCACAATTGTCGCGCTCAAAACGATAGCAACGGAGGTCGGTGGCCAACGGTCCGTACCGGCCCTAGCAAGCGCGTTGACCTGGGTAGGCTTCGGAGCGGGCGGCATCTTCATGAGCGCCATTGCGGAACGCGTGGGCATCCGATGGACGGTCATTTTCGGGGTCTTCATGATCTGCGCCGGACTTTCCCTCTCGAGCGCGGGCAAGACCTGGCAGCTTTACCTTGGGCAAGGGCTGTTTGTCGGTTTTCTCGGCATCGGCGGAATGAATGCACCGTTCTACATCTACGTGAGCCGGTGGTTTGATCGGCGCCGCGGCTCCGCGCTCGCGCTGATTTCAAGCGGAGCCTATCTCGCCGGTGCAATCTGGCCCCCCATTTTCGAACGCGCCATTTCGTATCTCGGCTGGCGACAGACCATGTTGACCTTCGCGCTGATCGAGCTATGCGTTGTCGTCCCGCTTGCGGCCATCTTCCTGCGTGAACCGCCTGAACTACCGCGCACCGGTGGCTTGCTCCACCCCTCGTCCTCCAAAAGAACGGTGCTGGGATGGCCGCCAAATCTCGTTTTCCTGCTGTTAGCCATGGCAGTCGTATTTTGCTGCATTCCCATGGCCATGCCGCAGACGCACTTGCCTGCGTTCTGCACCGATCTCGGGATCCTCCCGTCACACGGGGCGGCGATGCTCTCGGTCCTCTTGGGCACGGCATTTGCGAGCCGCCAGCTATGGGGCTGGATCTCCGATCGCTTCGGCGGGCTCAACACCGTGCTTGCCGGTTCCGCCTGCCAGATTGCAGCGATGAGCGCATTCCTGGTCACACAGGATGAGATCGGACTGTTCACGGTGGCGGCTGCCTTCGGTCTGGGTTTTGCAGGAATTATTCCGGCTTACATCCTGGCCATTCGGGAGCTGTTTCCGGCAGCGGAGGCCTATTGGCGAATTCCGGCATTCCTGCTCTCCAGCGGCGGCGGCATGGCCATCGGCGGCTGGTCGGCGGGCGCGCTCTATGATTATTTCGGCTTCTATGCACCGGCATTCGCCGCTGCCATTCTGGCCAACGCAGTCAATCTCGCGATCGTTGGCACATTGGTGTATCGTCAGAGGAAAACCTTTGCCCGGTACGCATTTTCTTGACCTCACCTTTGCACGGCCTCATGTTGCGCGCGACGCGCGACACTAGATGGAGCGACGGCCATGACTTTCCGTATTGCAGTAGTGCAGCCGATCTGCCACCGGCCAGGCACCGATGACGCGAACGTTGCCGAGGCGGTGCACGCGATCGAGCGCGCCGCCGGCGAAGGAGCACATTTCATTTGTTTTCCCGAAACCTATCCCGGACCGTGGCGCATGCCCGCTACTTTCGATCCCACGCCGGCGATGGTCGATGCCGCGGCCAGGCATGGGATCCACGTCGTGTTCGGCACCCTTGCGCCGATCGATAACGCCGCCGCAACAGCCTACAACCTCATCTGCATGGCCTACCCCGATGGGCGCGCGCCGGCGCGGTATCGCCGAACGCATCCGCACGGTCCCTGGATTTACACCGGCGGCACAGCATGGGAATTCCAATGGGTGCCGGGGGACGAGTTTCCCGTGTTCGAGACTGTGCACGGGAAGATCGGGCTCGCTATGTGCAGCGAGGTCTATGTGCCGGAGGTTGCCCGCGCGCTTGCGCTGCGCGGCGCCGAACTCATTTTCATGCCGGCGGGCAAGGACAAGAACAAGTTATGGGCGACCTGGCGCACCTTGATCTGGGCGCGGGCAATCGAAAACCTTGCGATTGTTGTCACGACCCAGAATCTGTTCGATCATTTCGAACGGGGGCTTGCCATGGTGGCGGGCCCAGAAGAGATCTTGTTCGAGAGCACGATCGCGGGGACAAGCGTGGTCGACGTGAGTCTCGAGCGCGTGCGCTACCTGCGCGCAACCCGTGACGAAGTAGGTTCGTCGGCGCAATGTGCCGTGAAGCAGGGCCTGCTTGGCGCGCAATGGCAGCGTCCTGAACTTTACGACTTGATCTATCCGCGCCCGTTGCGCGAGGCTGCGGAATAGCATTTTGGTGAGCAAGCCCGGGCTGGCCAGAGCAAGGAAGGGGCCACATGAAAACGAGCCGCAGAGGAATCCACAACGTCAAGAAAGCTGCGAGTGGCAAGAGCGGCCGAAAGGCTAAAAAACCTGCGGCGAAGGTAATGAAGATCGGCTTTGTGCTGAGCACCAGAGACCACCCCCACCATGTGCTGGCTTTCGTGCAGGCACTGAGGGACAAAGGATGGGAGCCAAAGGGACGCAACAAAGTTTCCATCGTGTGGGCGTCGGCGCATGGCAAATACGGGTCTGCGCACGACGCGATTGAAAACCTCGCAAACAAGCACATCAGGCACCATAAGGTCGATATGATCGTGGCCGCGGGCGGCCTGATGACGGCGATAGGGGTTGCCAAGATGCTCGATAAGCTTGCTCCGGCGAAGCTTCCTTTTGTTTATCTGATAGGGCGGTCTCCCGGGGCCAGCGACCACGATGCGGCGGCGTTGTTTCACAGCCGTTACAAGGCCGGTGGTGTGGACCAGAACATGCCGGCCCAATACGAGAAAAGCTACCAGCAGCTGACATCAGCGTCTGGTGGCGCTGTGACGGCGGACAATGTCGGGCTGATCGTCAACGGCAACAATGCGATCAGCAAGCCGGAAGTCGACCTGTGGCTCGCGAATGGCCACGACGCGCGCTTCATGTATCGGGTCGAAGGCGAAAACGAGAAACAACTTTCGGCGCTTTTCCAAAAAATCAGGTCTGGTCCGCAGCCTGCTGGAATCGTTGTAAGCTGTGATCCTTACCTCCGCTCAGTCGGGCATGAGTTCGACACCGGATTGCGGGACCCGAATGGCGGCAACTTCTCAGGCTGGGTGTGTTATCCCTTCCACGAATATCTGGACCACGATCCGGCGTCCAGCACGAAAAGCATCAAGTCGGATCATACACCCCATCTTGCTACCAATGATCCGGCATACAAAAAGAGCGCGTATTACCAGTTGGGCATCAAGGCCGCGAGGGTGCTTGATGCGCTCAAGAAGGAGAAGAAGAAATTGAATGTCGGAACTGCGACCTGGAACGGCTCCAGGTGGGTAGCGGCCTAACCGCGGCGCACGCGCGCTTACTCGACCGTATCGTCGGCGATCGCGAGCAGCCCTGGCGTAATGTTCAAGTCCATCGTTTTGGCTGTTTTGAGATTGATCACAAACTCGAATTTTGTGGGAATTTCGATTGGCATATCGCCCGGTTTGGTGCCGGTAAGAATCCGGCCCGCATAGATTCCGGCCACGCGATATGCCGATGCGAGACTCGAACCATAGCTCATCAGTCCGCCGTCATCGACAAATTCGCGGAAGGAATACACGACGGGTATTTTGTGACTGGCCGCGAGCGCTATCAGCCGGTTGCGCACAGTCGTGAAGACCGGATCCGGGTTGAGAATGATTCCCTGCACGCCTTGATCGGCGGCGGCCGCAAAAGCGGCGTCTATTTCAGACGAAGAGGCCGCCTTCAGAGCAACAAACGGCCTCCCGGCATTCCTGGCCGCGGCGCTCACGCTTTGGATTTCCATGTCGGCGTTCAAGGACGCGGGATTCACAAGCAGGGCAACCTTCTGAATGCGGGGATCGAGATCGTAGAGCAGGCTTAGCCGTTTGGGTCCCAGCTCGTTCGCGATAATGGACGTGCCGGTGATATTTCCCCCCGGCTTGTTGAAGCTCTCCACGAGTCCGAGTTGCACCGGGTCGAATCCGAGCACGGCCACGATCGGTATTGTGGTGGTCGCCTTCTTTGCGGCCTGTACCGACCGCAGACCGCCCGTGGCGGCGATGACCGCCACCCGGTCAACGGCGAGCTCGGCCGCGAGCGTATCGAGTTCGTCCAGATGACCTTCCGCCCAACGGTATTCCATTGCCAGATTTCGTCCATCCACGAACCCGGCCTCCGTCAAGCCCTGCTGGAACGCCTTGAGGAATTTCGAAAAAGCCCGCGGCGAACCGCTGCTGAGATAACCGATGACCGGAAATGCGCGCTGCTGCGCTGTTGCCGTTCGCGGCGAAAACGCCGCTGCACAAAGCGCACCGAGAAGATTTCGGCGATTCAGCTTTCCTATCGCCCGTCTCCGGAGCATGAGCAGGGTTGCGCCTTTGGGATACGGAGCTGGCCGCAGCTATGGTATCATAACATTGCACGGATTCCAGAGCCTGCGGCAGCTTGACACCGCGATCGAGGGAGGCCTCGGCATTTGATCTAAAAAATGCTGGAAATCTGAACTCATGCGAGGCTCTGCGGAGATTGTCGGCGGCGGGATTGGCGGACTCTTCACCGGCTATATGCTGGCAAAACAAGGCTGGCGAGTTCGGATCAACGAGCGGCACTCCCAGATCCGCGAAATCGGCGCCGGCCTCTATATGAAGAACAATGCCGTTACGTTGCTCGAGCATGTCGGCATCGCCGATATCGTTCTCAAACGCGCCGTATGTCTGCGGCGCGCTGAAATCCGTGATCACAAGGACCGGCTGCTGCAACGCCGGGTTCTCGCCGGCAGCACCCGCGCGTTCAATGTGCCGCGTTCCGATGTCGTCCTGGGATTGGCGGAGGCGGCGCGTAGCGCCGGTGCGAGCGTTGTCACCGATGCGGCGGTTGCGCGGGTCGATCCCGAGGGGTTCGTGGTTCTCGCGACCGGTGAAGTTCGCGCGGCAGACCTGATCGTGGTTGCGAGCGGCTTCAATTCGGATTTTCGCGATCAGCTGGGGCTGACAGTTATTGCCAGGGAGCTCGCGAACGGTGCCACCCGCATGCTCGTGGAGCGCACCGATTTCGAGGCCGAGGATATCACCCGCGAATGGTGGTCCGGGCGCCGTCGCATCGGGCTCGCACCCACAACGCCAGACCTGACGAACGTGTACATGAGTTGCCCGCAATCGGATAGGGCAGGGGTCGCATTGCCGACAGACATTGAAAGCTGGGGCCGTTCATTTCCGATGCTTCATCCGGTCCTTGAGAAGCTGCGCGAGGCCACCGGAGCAACGCGTTATCCCTATACGTATGTCCGTTGCAGCCGGTGGTCGAAAGGACGCGCGGCGCTGGTCGGTGACGCGGCTCACAGCATGCCGCCCACACTCGGCCAAGGCGCCGGCTGCACGCTCATGAACGCCTACGTGCTGAACGAGGAATTGTCGCGTGCGAACGATGTGCCGTCCGCACTCAACGCCTGGGAGCGAAGGATACGCCACGTCATCGACGAGACCCAGAAATGGGGACTGCGGTATGACGCGCTGACGTCGAATTGGCCGTTGTGGCTCTCCGGCGTGCGGCATGCCGTGATCTGGTCCTTCGGCCGCTTCCGCCCGCTCAATTTTAGAATGCGCATCGCCGATCACGTCGACGTACGGGTAGCGTGAGGGACCTTCATGCGCAACCCGAGCGCGCCCCTGCCGCTTGCCAGCCGTGCTCAAGCTTGACCAGAAGCGTCTCAGCGTTTTAGCCTTGCGGACATGATCTGTCCGGGGTGTGGCTACGACAACCCCGCCAGCCAGAAATTCTGCGGGGAATGCGGAGCACGGCTCGCGCTCGTGTGTGGGGCGTGCGGATCGAGCAATCCACCCGGCCAGAAGTTCTGCGGCGAATGCGGCAACGCGCTTGCGGCTCCGGCGGCCGGACAGCCGGCGCCTTTCCGCCATCCGCAAAGCTATACTCCGAAACACCTTGCTGAGCGCATCCTGAGCTCGAAGGCTGCGCTCGAAGGCGAGCGCAAGCACGTCACCGTGCTCTTCGCCGACGTGAAGGGTTCGCTCGAGCTCCTGGCTGATCGCGATCCGGAGGAAGCGCGCAAGATTATCGACCCCGTGCTCGCGCACATGATGGAGTCGGTGCACCGGTATGAGGGGACGGTCAACCAGGTGATGGGTGACGAAATCATGGCGCTGTTCGGCGCGCCGCTCGCCCATGAAGACCATGCCGTGCGCGCCTGCTACGCGGCACTGCGCATGCAGGATCTGATCCGCCGCTACACCGAGGAGGCGCGTCGCAATCACGGGGTTGAGATTGCGATCCGGGTCGGGATCAATTCCGGCGAGGTAGTGGTGCGCTCGATCGGCAGTGACTTGCGCATGGACTATTCGGCGGTGGGGCAGACGACACACCTCGCCGCACGCATGGAGCAGCTCGCGCCTCCCGGCACCACCCGTATTACGGCGGAGACGGTGCGACTGACCGAGGGATTTGTGCAGGTCAAACCGCTCGGTGCGATCCCAATCAAGGGCATTGCTGAGCCGCGCGAAGTGTTCGAGCTCACTGGTGCCGCGGCGGTGCGCACGCGCTTGCAGGCGGCGCGCGCCCGCGGCTTCACCCGCTTCGTCGGACGCGACGTCGAGCTCGATCAGATGCGCCAGGCCGCCGAGCACGCCCGCGGCGGCCGTGGCCAGATCATTGCCGTGGTGGGCGAGCCCGGCGTCGGCAAATCCCGCTTGGTTCATGAATTCATCCACTCTCATCACAGCCATGGCTGGCTGGTGCTCGAAGCAAGCTCGGTTTCCTACGGCAAGGCGACGCCGTTTCTGCCGCTCTCCGATCTTCTGCGCGCCTATCTGCGCATTGCGGATCGCGATGACGCGCGCAGCGTACGCGCCAAAACGATCGGCACATTGCTGACGCTCGATCGGGCGCTGGAAGATGTGGTGCCTGCCGTCGTTTGGTTGTTGGACGCGCTCGAACCCAACGATGCATTTCTCTCTCTGGAGCCGGCCCAGCGGCGGCAACGTGCCATCGATGGCGTTAAGCGCCTGTTCCTGCGCGAGAGCCGAGTGCAACCGCTCCTGCTGGTATTCGAGGATCTCCACTGGATCGACGCCGAGACCCAGGCGGCTCTCGACAGCCTCGTCGCAAGCCTGCCAACGGCGCCAGTGCTTCTTGCCGTGAACTACCGGCCTGAGTACCGGCACGAATGGAGTGCAAAGACCTACTATCGGCAGCTACGCATCGATCCGTTGCCGCCCGAGAGCGCGGACGAGTTTCTGCAGACACTGTTGGGCAACGACCCTTCGGTCCAGCCGCTCAAGCCATTGTTGATCGAGAAGACCGAGGGCAATCCGCTCTTCCTCGAAGAGAGCGTGCGCACTCTTGTGGAATCCGGCGCGTTGGTCGGCGGAGTCGGCAACCATCAGCTGGCGAGAGCCGTGGAGACCATCCAGGTGCCGGTCACGGTGCAGGCGATCCTTGCGACCCGCATCGACCGGCTGCGGCCCGAGCTCAAGCGCCTGCTGCAGTCGGCATCCGTCATCGGCAAGGACGTGCCCTTCGTGCTGCTCGAGGCAGTCGCCGAAATCAAGGGCGACGATCTTCGCCATGCGCTCTCGGAGCTTCAGACCGCCGAGTTCCTGTACGAGGCGCGGCTCTTTCCCGACCTGGAATACACTTTCAAGCACGCGCTCACGCACGATGTCACCTACGCCAGCCTGCTGGAAGATCGCCGCCGGGCGCTGCACACCGCGCTGGTGGAGGCGATCGAGCGCCTGCATGCCGATCGGCTCGACGAGCAGGTCGAAATGCTTGCGCACCACGCGGCGCGCGCCAAGCTCGCCACCAAAGCCGTGCGTTACCTGCGGCAGGCCGGAGAAAAGGCGGTGGCGCGCTCGGCCAATCGAGAGGCGATTGCATTATTCGAGGCCGCGCTCGGCCTGCTCGCCGAGATGCCGGAAAGTGCTGAGACGCTGTCAGACATGCTGCACGTGCGTATGGCGCTCGGACCTGCCCTCATTGCAGTGCATGGCCCCACATCCGAGGTGGTACGCAGCTCGTATGAACGCGCGCTTGTGCTGGTCGAGCGCACGGGGGACGTCTCATGTCGGTTCCCCGTGGTGTGGGGGCTGTGGTTCGTTGCGTTTACGCGCGGTGAATACCAGGAGGCGATCGACAGCGCGCAACGGCTGCTGAGTGATGCGCAAGGCGAGGACGATTCGAGTCGGCTTCTGGAGGCGCACCATTCGTTGTGGGCGACCCTCAACGCCATGGGACAGCCCGCCGCTGCCCTCACCCATGCCAAACGCGGGATCGTGCTCTACAATCGCGAACAACACGCAACAAATATTTATCTATACGCCGGTCACGACGCCGGGGCCTGCTGCCGTTATCACGCGGCCATGAATCGCTGGCTGCTCGGCTACCCTGACCAGGCGCTTACCGGAGTTCGCGATGCTATCGCTCTCGCACAGCAACTTGATCATCCGCTGACGATCGTTCACACGCTGGACAGGGCGGTTTGGGTCGAATATCAGCGCGGCGAGTGGGGAGCAGCGGCGGAAACGGCGGAGCGGCTTGCCTCGCTGGCTGATTCCCATGGATTCAAGGGTTGGTCCGATCTCTGGATTATCATCTCCCGGAGGTGCAAAGCTGAGCGCCTTGACGCTGCCGCGCTCGCCAAGACTTACCAGGAATTGGTGCAACAGCCGCATTCCGCCTGGAGGCAAGTCTCGGCGCTCTGCATGTTCGCGGAACTCTGCCTCGACTGCAATCATCCTGCCGAAGGTCTGAGGGCACTTGCCACAGTGGAGGTGACGCACCGTAACGCCTTCTACGCCCCCGAAGTGTACCGCCTCGAAGGCGAGCTGATGCTGATCGATGCGGAGCGTTCCGCAGCGGCCGCCCAGGAGCGCCTGCACACCGCCCTCGATCTTTCTCGCGCTCGCGTAGAGAAATCCCTGGAGCTGCGTGCCGCCATGAGCCTTGCGCGATTATGGCGCGCACAGGGCAAGTCCCAGGAGGCGCATCAGTTGCTCGCTGAAATTTACAGCTTCTTCACGGAAGGCTTTGAGACGCGCGATCTAGTTTCAGCGAAAGCGCTGATGAGAGAGCTGACGAGTACGTAGCACGGAATTCGATCCCAAGGAGATGGTGATTCCGGAGCGTGTGTTTGTCCCTCCCGCCTGCGTCTTTTGGGGCGTGCACTTGCCGGAAGGGGAGAGTAAAAATGCATCTGTGAAAAGGGCGTAGCCCGCATTGAACGCAGCAAAATGCGGGTCTCACCAGGCCCAATCCCGGATTTCGCTGCGCTCAGTCCGGGCTACGAGGCATTGTAATGCAGCGGTTTGCAGTTCTGCTCGCCTTCGCATTAGCGATGAGCTCTGCGGGTGAGGGCCACGCTCAATCGAGTTCTCCCGCGCCGGCGGCCCCCGAGCTTCCGAAAAGCTATTTCCCCGGGCTGGGCGAGTTCATGGGAAGGATTCAGGTCGATCATGCCAAGCTCTGGCTGGCAGGGGAGGCGCGCAACTGGGATCTCGCGGGGTACCAGTTGGGCGAGCTGAAGGAAGTGTTCGCCGACGTCCAGGACCTTCTGCCGCGCTATCAGAATATTCCCGTGGGCGAGATGATCGATGCCATCATGACCGGGACCATCACCGATCTGGAAGGCTCGATCGCGACACACGATTTCAGCAAGTTTTCGGCTTCCTTCGACAAGCTCACCGAGGCCTGCAATTCATGCCATCACGCGGCCAATCGCCCCTACATTGCGATCCGCCGGCCGGCGCAGTCGAATTTCAGCAATCAGGACTTTTCGCCGGGGAAATAATCTTGTGAACGACTGGAACGCGCGCCAATATCTGCGGTTCGAAGACGAGCGCACGCGGCCCTCGCGTGATCTGCTCGCGCAGGTGCCGCTCGCAGCGGCGCGGCGTGCCGTCGATCTCGGCTGCGGACCCGGCAATTCGACCGAGCTAATTATCGCTCGCTTCCCGCAGGCCGAAGTCATCGGCGTCGATAATTCGCTGGAAATGCTGCGGCAGGCGCGCGAGCGGCTGCCGGCATGCACTTTCATCGAGGCGGATCTCGCAACCTGGATGCCGAGAGGTTCCGTCGACCTGCTGTTCGGCAATGCCGTGTTCCAATGGGTGCCCGATCATCTCGCGGTGCTGCGGCGATTGCTGCAGGCGTTACCCGCGGGCGGGGTTCTCGCGGTGCAGATGCCTGACAACACCAGCGAACCTGCCATCGCCCTCATGCAGGAGGTGGCGGAGCAGGGGCCGTGGGCCGGCAAGCCGGGCCTGAGCGCCGCGGCGCGCAATGATTTGCCGGCGCCTGAAGCCTACTACGATCTGCTCAAACCGTTGTGCTCGCGCATCGATATCTGGCACACGATCTACAACCATGTGATGGCCGGCCCGCAAGGCGTTGTCGAATGGTTCAAGGGCTCGGCCTTGCGTCCATTCTTGTCGGCCATCGAGGCGGGACTGCATGACGATTTTGTCGCCGCCTACACTGCTCGCATTGCAGAACATTACAAGCCGCGCTTCGACGGGCAGGTGCTGCTGAGATTCCCGCGCTTCTTCATTGTGGCCACGCGCTGATCGTGCCGGGCGTGCCCGCGGGTGGAGTGCACCCCAAAAAGTGAGACACGAAAATAGGGAAAGTATCAGGACGAAAACATGAGGCGTAACAGGACGAAAGCAGGAGAATAACAGGACGAGAACAGGCAAGCGTCAGGAGCTTGCGCTTTCGGCACTTTTTTGATCGCTCACTGTGCTTCGGTTTCCTGCCGTTGCTGCGGTTTCCAGTCGCGGGCAAGCTGCTGGGCATGCGCAATCTCTTCCGGCGTCATTCTGCTCGCAACCGCGTCGCGGCTTTTGATCGCGGCGCTGCGCGCCATCGGCTCGGAAGCGGGAAATCGGGACGCCGCCAGGTTGAACCACATATGTGCGCTGACATTGTCCTGGTGGCCATCGTTGGCCTCGCCCCTCGCATACATCACACCGAGGTTGAACTGGGCCTGTGCGTAGCCTTGCTCGGCGGCGAGGCGATACCATTTCAACGCTTGCGCATCATCCTGCGGCACGCCATGGCCTTCGTCATACATGACGCCGAGAGTGGTCTCGGCGCGAGGATCATGCTGCTCGACCAGCGGACGCAGAAGCCGCAGCGCGGTTTCGTAATCGGCCTTCTGGTATGCGCTATAGGCCGTCTCCGGACCATTCGGGCGAGCGGAGGCGAACGGCTTGGCCGCAACCCCGGCGATCGTGGGCTTGACCGGCGCACTGTAGTGACCGGCGACATAACCCACCGCCAGCATGGTGATGCCGACGCCGCTGATGAGCCCCCACTGCGTGCGCTGCCAGCGCGTGGCCACTCCCTTGCAGCGGTTCAGCGCTGTCTGCAAGGCGTTGACGCGCTGTTCCAGCAGCGCTTGCTGCCCTCGATGTCTGCCCAGCCCGAGTCGCTGCAACAATGCCATGATAGATGCCCCATACTTCTGCGCCTTAGGTAGGTATTGCGGCGGCTCGAAGCAATCGGGCGGGGGCGACGGACGCAAGGTTACGCTGGCGGTTGACAGACGGAGCATTCCTCAGCTTGACCGAGGTTTGAACGGACCAATGTTCCTCTTCACAAAAAAGTGTGGTGAATGGAATGAGCCCGCAACTCAGCGGTGCTCCACCGCGCGCCGATGCCGGGTCGCGTGAACAACTCGACCCAACCTATGGCCTAATGGCTCGCACGAAGTGGAAAGAGCAGGAGGAATCATGCCCAAGACACCGGATTATTTCGTCGGCAAGAGCGTCATCATAACCGGGGCGGCGAGCGGCATCGGCAAGGCCGCGGCGCTCATCTTTGCGCGCGAAGGTGCAAATGTCGTATGCGCCGACCTCAACGAGGACGGCGCGAAGAAAACAGCCGATGTCGTGAACGCTTACGCCGGAAAGGCGTTTGCGGTGCGCACGGATGTGACCTCGCGCGCGCAGGTCAACGAGATGGTCAGGCGCGCGATCGGAACGTTCGGGACGATCGAGTTTGCGTTCAACTCCGCCGGCGCGGCGCTGCGGCGCTCCAAATTTCTCGACATCGACGACGATCTTTTCGATGACACGTTTGCGCTCAACGTCAAGGGTACGTTCTATTGCATGCAGGCCATTCTGCCGCACATGCTGCAGAACGGCCGCGGCGTGATCGTGAACATGGCCAGCATGGCACACCGGCGCGGCGGGCCCGGCTCTTCCGTGCATTACGCTGCCGCCAAAGGCGCGGTCGTTGCGATGACGCTCGGCGTGGCGCGCGAGTTCGCCGATGCCGGCATTCGCTGTCTTTCCATTTCGCCGGGGCCAATCCGCACGCCGTTTCAGGCCGCGGCGCAGACCTCGCCGGAGCTGATGCAGCGATTCCTCGAGGACGTGCCGATGAAGCGCTTCGGAGAACCGGAGGAAATCGGGGAGCTTGTCCTGTTCATGTGCTCGGATGCCTGCAATTTCATGACCGCGGATACGGTCTACGTGAACGGCGGCGGCGGGTGGAGGTGAATGGAATGAGATTATTTTGACAAGGTGCGGGGACTGCGCATCGCCAGGCGGCCGCGGCAGGTGTAGCCGCCCACGGTCCAGCCGCAGCGCGGTTCAGCATGGCGCCATTTGGCGACCATTCGCTCATGGGCACAGGCCCAAACAGCAAAATTGGGCTCGGCCGAAGCGTTGGAAATTGCGCTCAGACTCAACGCGACGACCAGCGTAGCCATTGTTCTCGTCATGAAAACACCTATGCGACTTCGCGCTCGGGTTTGGCCGAGGCCGTGACCGACGCGCGCGCGACGGCGTCCTGCAGGATCATGTCGGCGGCCTTCTCCCCGATCATGATGATGGCCGCGTTGGTGTTGCCGGAAACGACGGACGGCATGATGGAGCCATCGACCACGCGCAGCGCGCCGATGCCGCGCACGCGCAGGCGCTCATCCACAACGGCGGCCGGATCCAGAACCCATGCGGCAGGTACTGGTGGGGTGGAAGACCGTGCTCGCCGTCGTGCGCGCAAACTCGAGCAGCTCCGAGTCGCTGGTGCGGCGCGGATCGGGAGCCCGCTCCTCGGCGATATAGTGGCGCATCGCAGGCTGGCTCATGATCCGGCGCAGAAGCTTCATGCCCGCGACCACAGTATCGCAGTCCGCACGCTGCGAGAGATAACGCGGCTGGATAGCGGGCGGCTGGCGCGGATCGGCGGACTTGATGCGAACGAAGCCGCGGCTCTCAGGCCGCAGCTGACACACCGAGGCAATAAAGCCGGGGAAGGGGTGCAGCGCAGCGCCCGAGGTGTCGGCGCTGAATATGATGAAATGCACCTGCACATCGGGGGTCGCGGCATTCGGCATGGCGCGGAAGAAGCCGCCCGCATAGCCCGCGCCGATGGCGAGCAGGCCTTTTCGGAACAGTGCATAGCGCATTCCGGCGCCCATGCGCTGGCGCCAGCTGTTGATCACGTCGTTCATGGTGATCGGCAGCGTGCAACGGTATTGCATGCGCACTTGCAGGTGGTCCTGCAGGTCGGAACCGACGCCTGGCATATCCGCAAGCACGGGGATGCCGTGGGAGCGCAGGAGCTCCGCGGGACCGAGCCCCGAGAGCTGCAGCAGCTGCGGCGAATTGAAGGCGCCTCCGGCGAGGATGATTTCGCCGTCGGCGTGGGCGAGATGGGTCGCGCCGTTGCGCTGGTATTCGATACCGACTGCGCGGCGGCCTGCAAAGAGAATGCGCGTGGCCAACGCGTTCGGCATGATGACGAGATTGGGCCGGCGGCGCGCCGGGCGAAGATAGCCGACAGCCGTCGAGCAGCGGCGGCCGTTGCGCGCGGTGAGCTGAAAATAGCCGGCGCCCTCCTGCACTGGCCCGTTGAAATCATCGTTGCGCGGAAAGCCCGCCTGCTGCGCCGCTTCGATGAAGGCCTCGCACAAGGGGTGCGGCTCGCAAACATCAGAGATGCAGAGCGGGCCGCTTACGCCGTGCAGCGCGTCCTCCCCGCGTTGCTGGTTTTCCGCGCGGCGGAAATAGGGGAGCACATCCTCGAAGCTCCAGCCGGCGTTGCCGAGCTGGCGCCAATGATCGAAGTCCTGGGGCTGGCCGCGCAGATAAAGCAGCCCGTTGATCGAGCTCGACCCGCCCAGCACCTTTCCGCGCGGCTGGATGATCTGCCGGTTGTTAAGCGCGGGCTCGGGCTCAGACGAATAGAGCCAGTTCACCCTCGCATCGGCGAACAGCTTGCCGTAGCCGAGCGGAATGTGAATCCAGATGTTGCGGTCGTGGCCGCCGGCCTCGAGCAACAAAACGCGATAGCGCCCGCAAGCGGTGAGCCGATTGGCGAGCACGCAGCCGGCGGAGCCGGCCCCGACGATGATGTAGTCGAATGAGTTCTTGCGTCATCGAGTCACCCTATGTAGAGATCCTATGGTTGGGTGGCGGATGGTCAGGAGGTAGGTTTTCCAACATCCAACAACCAACCCCGAGGATCGAGATGATGAAGCTCAATCACACTGACACACCCGCCGATGCCGACTATGCCACGGTGTACGTTGCGTTTGAATTGAGCAAAGCAAAATGGCAGCTCGGAGTGATCCTGCCCGGATCGCAAAAGCTCGGACGGTTTATGATTGAGGGCGGGGACCTGGCGGCATTAACGGCGCGTCTTGCGACGTGGCGAGCGAAGGCAGCGGTGAGCGGCACGCCGGTGCGCATCGTTTCCTGTTACGAGGCCGGTTACGACGGTCATTGGCTGCATCGGTGGCTGATCAATCAAGGCGTCATTAATCACGTCATCGATCCGGCGAGCATTCAGGTCAACCGGCGTGCGCGGCGAGCGAAGACGGACCGGATTGATCTGGAACAATTGATGAACACGCTACTCCGTTACCTGCGCGGCGAGCCGCGGGTGTGCAGCATAGTGCGCGTGCCCTCGCCGGAAGATGAGGATCGTCGACGGGTCTCGCGCGAGCGCGAGGGGTTGCTCAAGGAACGCTGCGGTCACACCAACCGCATCACCGGCCTGCTGCACGCGCAAGGCATTCGCGATGTCAAGCCGCTGACCCGCGGGTTCATCGCCAGCCTCGATGCTATGCGTACCGCTGATGCGGCGCCCGTTGCCGGCGCGGCTGAAGCAAGAGATCGTGCGCGAGCATGAGCGGCTATGCCTGGTGCACCGTCAGATTCTGGCACTTGAGGCCAAGGACCGAGCCGAGATGCGAACGCCGGCGCGTGGGTCGATTGAGGAAAGGATCAAGCATCTGATTGATCTGCGCGGCATCGGCATAGTGGGCGCGCGCAAGCTGATGCAGGAGGCGTTTTATCGCTCGTTCGACAACCGCCGCCAGGTCGGCAGCTTCTTCGGCTTGACCAATTCGGCCTACGACAGTGGCGATAGCCATCGCGATCAAGGCATCAGCAAAGCGGGCAATCGACGCGCGCGTACGCTCGCGATCGAGCTCGGCTGGCTGTGATTGCGTTACCAGCCCGACAGCGAGCTGAGCCGCTGGTTCCGCGCGCGGGTCGGTGAACTCAAGGGCCGCATCCGGCGCATTGCGATCGTGGCGCTTGCCCGCAAGCTGATGATCGCCTTGTGGCGCTACGTCACCACCGGGGTCGTCCCCACCGGCGCGGTTTGCTGCCGGAGCATCTGAACGGCCGCGCGCAATGATGGCCGACGTCATCCCGGATAGACGTGTGACCGTACCCAACCGTGGGCTACATCCCGCTTTTGTAGATTGGTCCCGTCTTTATTGGGCCTTGCCTTCACCCATGCATGAAGGATTTTGGTTCCGGGCATCGCGCCCGACCGGATACAAGGTTATGCGGTGCTTTCCGCATGTTGCTTACCGCCCAGTCCAGGATCAACGACGTCGTGCCGCGCATTGCGCGCTCTTCGCCTCCGACCGCGCAAGTCTTGCGCCGTGTTCGCTGCCGTCAAGGCGTGGCCTGTCAGCGCTGGAGGTTGTCGCCAGGACACAGCGACGGCGAGCCTTGACTGCAGCTGTGCGCGGCGCATTCGAAATACTCGCGGGTCGGGACGAAGAAACGGCTCCAGGTCGAACAAAGAAACTAACTCAACGGGAAAACCATCCCATGCACCCGCCGTAATCGCACGTTTTGTCCGCGTGGGTGGGCCGAATCGCTTGTGGCCCCACCACGACCCTCTTGACAATCCCCATACAAGGTTGGGTCGAGACATTTTGTGCGAGACCCAACATCATCGCCGCGGTTGACGTTGGGTCTCGTGAAGAACTCGACCCAAGCTACAAGCCTCGCCCCAACCTACAAGACAAGGTCTGTTGCGGGGTCGATCAGATGCATGTGGTTGAGATTGGCGTAGAGCCGCATGGGCTGTCCGGGTGCACCGGCGGCAGACGGCTCGACGCGCGCGCAGATCTCGGTGCCGTTGATGGTGAAAAACACCATGGTCTCCATTCCCATGGGCTCGACCACGTCCAGGGTGGCCGTGAACTCGCAATTGGGGTTGCGGCCTTCGCCGCGCGGTTCTGTGATGTGCTCGGGCCGCAGGCCGAAGATCAAGTCTTTGCCGCTCGCGGAGCGATAGCGCTCGGCATGGCTGCCCGGGACGGGGAGGACCAACTCCTGCGAGAGGCGCAGCATCAAGCCCGCGCCGTTGTGCTCGAGCCGGGCGGGCAGGAAGTTCATGGCGGGCGATCCGATGAAGCCAGCGACGAAGCGGGTTTTCGGCCGATGGTAGAGATCGTGCGGCGGGCCCACCTGCTCGATGCGGCCCGCGTTCATCACCACGACGCGGTCGGCGAGTGTCATCGCCTCCACCTGGTCATGGGTGACGTAAACCGTCGTGGTCTTCACCTGCTGGTGCACGCGCTTGATCTCGGTGCGCATCTGCACCCGCAGCTTGGCGTCAAGGTTGCTTAACGGCTCATCGAACAGGAACACCTTGGGATTGCGCACAATGGCGCGACCCATGGCGACCCGCTGGCGCTGCCCGCCGGAGAGCTGCTTCGGCCGGCGTTCCAGGAGATCCATGATGTCCAGGATCTTGGCAGCCTTCTCGACCCGCGCCCGGATTTCAGGCTTGGGAACGCGCCGCAGCTTGAGGCCGAAGGACATGTTCTCGAACACGGTCATGTGCGGGTAGAGCGCGTAGTTCTGAAACACCATCGCGATGTCGCGATCCTTCGGCGGCACGTCGTTGACCACCTCGCCGCCGATGGCGATGTCGCCCGAGGTGACCTCTTCAAGTCCCGCGATCATGCGCAGCGTGGTGCTCTTGCCGCAGCCCGATGGCCCGACCAGGACCACGAACTCCTTGTCCGGGATCGCGAGATTGATATCGCGGACCGCATCGACCTCGTCGAAGCGCTTGACCACGTTACGCAGGGCAACATCAGCCATTGCTCACCCTTTCGTCGCGCCGGCGGTCAGGCCGGCGATGTGAAGATCTCGGGAACCCCGTAGTCTCATACCCCCAGGGTGAGCTTGCCGGCAGCGTAGGAAAGCCGGACGTAGGGGGTGGAAACGGTCGCGGCTGCGGTAATCGCCGTGGTTTTGAGCAGGTCACGCCGGGAAATCGTGGAGCGTTGCATTAAGCCCTCCTTGGTCCAACCATTGCCTTGGTTTGTTGCTTGGGAATGTACACCATCGGCCATTTGGGCGCCAATGCCCGGCGCCAGCGGCTCGACCCGGTAGCTATGTATCTGGTAGAGCCTGGGCAGCCAGGATTTTCACGGAGGGTGTCGCGTGCGTATTACTGCGTTTTAATTGCGATAGCGCTTTCGCTGGCCGGCTGCGCCGTGGCGGAGAAGATCGCCGCTCGCAATGAGTATGAAAAATCCGCTGAAAACTACCGGCAATGCATGGCCGCCAATCCGAATGCTCCGAAACAATGCGAAGCATTGCGGCTCGCCATGGAACAGGTGGAACGCAAACGTGACAGCATCAACACGGATTTGGATGTCGCAGCCCGGCACGCCGCCCCCGGACTATGCGCATCCGCGTTAAAGACGGCCGGTGACAAGCATGACAGCAAACAAAGCGTATTTCATGGTTCGGGCGCAGGTTGCAAACGAGGTCGACCGCGCGAAATTCGACGAGTGGTACGCAACGCACCACGTTCCGCTGGCGATGGAGAAGCTGCGCGCCGAGAAAGCGTGGCGGTATTGGAGCCGCAGTGACCCCGCGGTGCATTATGCGCTTTATCAGTTCAGCGATATCGGCACGTTGCGCATCCGCATCGAGTTCGCCGGATTTCAAGCTTCTCGTCGCTGACTTCGACAAATCGTGGCCGCAGGTGCCGCGCAGCCGCGACCTGATCGAGCTCGTGCAGGAAACTTAAGCAGATTGTGCCTCGCCTCCGATTGACGTTTGCCTGCGGCAATTACGACCGCATGGCGGCGCTGCGGACCGGCGACGTCAGCATTGAGGGCATCGACCTCAACTACGTCGCGATCAACTCGCCGCGCGAAATCTTCGACCGTATGGGAGGCCGGGAGGAATTCGATCTTGCCGAATTCTCCAGCTCCGAGTTCATCAGCCGCTTTGTCCGCGGCGATTGTTCGCTGGTGGCGCTTCCGGTCTTTCCGTCACGAGTTTTTCGGCACGGCCATATCTACATCAACCAGCGCTCCGGCATAAAACACCCGAAGGATCTGGAGCACAGGCGCGTGGGCGTTGCTCTCTATACCCAGACCGCAGCGGTGTGGATCCGCGGACATCTTGCGCACCAATACGGGGTCGATCTCTCCACTATCGCGTGGCTCGAGGGAGCGGTCGAGAAAAGCGGTCCGCATGGGCATCCCAGCGCGCCACCGCTTCTCAAGTCTGCCACGATCGAGCGCAACACCAGCGACCGCTCACTGAGCGAGCTGCTGGCGGCGGGCGACATCGATGCGCTTGCCGGAGGGCGCCATTTGCGGCCCCATCCCGACGTGGTTCCACTGTTTGCCAACGCAAAAGCCGTCGAGCGGGCTTTTTTTCTCGAAACCGGCATCTTTCCGATCATGCATCTCGTTGCCATGCGCCGTGAGTGCTACGAGCGCAATCCATGGATCGCAAACAGTCTCTACCAGGCTTTCGTCGCGGCCAAGAACCGTGCACTCACTCAATTGCATCGCCGCGGGGCGCACCCGTATATGCTTCCATGGGTGGAACATGCAGTGCGCGAGATTGACGAGGTCTTCGGCGGAGATCCATGGCCGTACGGCATCGACGCCAATCGGCCGACCTTAGAGGCGCTCGTGCAATACCTGGCGGAGCAGGGTCTCATTGCACGGCGCGTACCTATCGAGAGCCTTTTCGTCCCTTGCCGGGAGGACAAGCCACAAAACTCGCGAGCCAAGGAGGTTCACGCATGACAGCGTCGCAGCAAGGCTCGAATGTCCTGGTCACTCCCGCTTTTGTGCGCATCATGGCGGCATACAGTGCGGAGATGAACCGGCGCCTCTATGGCGCCGCCGAACGTCTGCCTGATTGCGCACGGCGGCTTGCCCGCGGCGCGTTCTGGAGCTCCATCCACGGCACGCTGTGTCATCTGCTCTGGGGCGACCAGATGTGGATGGCGCGCTTCGACGGCTGGCCCAAGCCTACGGTGATCCAGAAGGACAGTGCGGCGTTGATCGCCGACTTTGACGAGCTGCGCCGGGCGCGTAGCGCGGCCGACGATAAAATTTCCAACTGGGCGGCGCGCGTCATCCCGCAGTGGCTAGGGGAGGACATGGTCTGGTTCAGCGCCTCGGCGAACAGAGAATTGCGGCAGCCGCGCACTTTGCTGGTGACTCATTTCTTCAATCACCAGACCCACCATCGCGGGCAGGCGCACGCCATGATCACCGCCGCGGGCGAGAAGACCGGCGATACGGATCTGTTCCTGGTGATCTGATACCGCTGAAATCAGCGGGAACTCCGTGCATTGCAGTCGGGGCGGTGCGCAAGCCTGCCGTTTCCTGCGGTATCCAACGCGGGTGTGGGATTTTAGCAACGGTTTGCTCTTTTTTCATCTTGGCCAAAGTGCTGCGCTCATTTTCTGTTCTGCTGTCACGCAACGACAACATGAGGGGGGTCTCATGCATCTTTCGACAGTGATGGTGCTGTTGCTTTTGACGTTCGGAAATATGCTGCTTTTGACGTTCGGACTTTTCGTCCTTTGGCTTGCAGGCGAGATTGGCGAGGGCCGCCGCATAGGAGACGGCAGCCATGAATGAAGGCCAGATGGATGCGCCCGAGCAGGTGCGCAAGTTCGCTCCGAAACGAAAGCCGCGCAACGAGATCAAGCCTCGCAATGACAACAATCCGACGGATGAGGCGGGCGAGGCGCTCATCGCCATGCTGCACGAAGCAGCGCGGCTATCGGATGAGAATCGCCGCAGGCTGATCAACCTGGTGGATGATTTGTCCAGGCAGATGCAGGCGGCGGAAGAACGCATCGTTGCGCTGGAACACGATCTTGAGCACTTTCGCGGCCGGGCGGCACGGGCGGAGGAGTGGCTGCTTGTGATCGAGAAGGAGATCGAGCAGCGCCTCATGGGGCCGATGGCGGCGATGCGACGGGAGCCGGCGCCGCTGCAGTAGGCGTCTGAGCGTTTCGGGGTAGGCGTCTGAGCGGTTCGGGACGAAGGCAAAGGACGGCCGCCGGCGGGTGCGCCGCGCGCCGGCGCGCGATCGGATTTGGACGTTGATGAGCGTGCAACAACACCGCAAACAGAGGCATTCCGCGGCCAGTGTGGAGGAGCGTTTCGACTGGCCGACAAGGAGTTCTTCAGCTGGAGCGAGATCAGAAAGCCGATGGTGGCCGCATTGATTATGCGATTGCACAGGCTGAAAGAGCGATCGCCGCTCTGCGGCGGCGGCATGTCGGGGGCCAAGAATTGCAGCGATCCATCAACGCGATTCGTGATCGAATCGATACTGACCGTTCGCGACGTGCGAAAGAATATGGCGCGGCGCACGATCGCCGCGAAGAATATGCAAGCAATTGTGGACGACAGCTTCCTCCGCCGGAGCTCGCGCTTCGCCAGCGATGATCGCACCGACGAAAAATTACGAACACGGTTCTTTGAGCTCCTTGCGCGCACGCCAACGTATTCACTTCTGCAACATCTCATGGATGCCATTGATGCAGGCAATTTCGCATGCGCTGAAAATATTCGGTTCGAGTTTCAGTGCCGTGAGGACAGACAGCAATATGCAGCGACTTTCGATATGATTTTGGACAAGCATGCATTTCGCGATCCTGTCGAGATGCGCGGGCGTATTGCGAACATTCGCAAAGTGGCCGACGACGCGGATGCCAGGATTACGGATTTATTGCGCAGGTGCGCGGGCATCGAATCCGCGAACGGGTGATGGTCCGCTAGCGATGGCGCGGTGGTTCGAGTCGGTAATATCGAGGGAGGGGTAGATGGGGAGACGGATATTTCTTTTCCTTGTAGCGATGTTCATGGCTCTTTTGGCAGAGCGCTTTTGGGTTGGGCACGCGGGCCGTGCCGCTGATGATTGCATGACGAAACCGGATGCCGCCCCGCCGCAAGGCAGCCACTGGTATTACCACCTTGATCGGACCAACCATCGCCAGTGCTGGTACTTGGCCGCCGAAGGCGCGAAGGTGCGCCCGCAGGCGCGGCAGGCTGCGCCGCAGGTCAGGTCACAAGGTGCAAAGCCGATCGCGCGCTCGCAAGCATCGACAAAGCTCCGATGAGGGAACGCCTGCTCAAGTCATTCCCGCCCAGCCCACATCTGTTGAAATGACAGCCGGCCAGGCCGGAGCGGACGACAACGATGCGACGCCTGCGTCATCCAAACAGTGGTCCGTTCTTGCTTTATCGCCAGTTTCGAACACCCGCGGCGCAGTCTCGACGACACCTGGTTTTGAGAACAGCCGATCGGACGCGACGCCGTTATCACCTGTGGTCGCTCCCGCCGAGCCGCGGGTGATCGAGCCGCGCGATGAGCATACGGCTGCACAATGGAACTCAATTCTTGTCGCGGTGGTGGGAATTGCGGCGATGATCGTTGCAGTGGCCTTCGCTGCTCTCACTTCGCGCAAGCCCAGTCGCTCGAACGCACAACGTCGATCGGCTTCCAGCGCAAGCCCGCGACAACGAGGAAAGCAGGCCTTCTCGGCCGTCGCGAGGGTTGCCGCGCCGGCCGGTCAAGCCGAAATGCCAAGGGTGCAAGTTCCGCCGCCGCCAAGCCGTTCTGTGGATGATATTGAGCGCAGCGTGCGACGGCTTCTGCACGAGGTGCAACGGCGGCAGGATGAGAGCATTGGCCGAAAGGATGGCCATGGAACGACAATGAAGCGGCGAACGGACGGCATAAGCATGGCAGTCTCACGAATCGGTTCGATGCATCAGGCGTGAGGCGGTCTCGACTTGAACCGTGATTATTCCAGATTCGCCCGGGCAAGGAGGGTTCGCTCCAACTTTCCTAAATAGTTTTTAACCGCATTTGAAATATCGTGCCGGCCTACAGAGCGGAGCAAACCAGTACCTACGGAGACACTCATGAATGCTGTGACATCATTTTCGCCAGCTGGCGAAAATTCACCATCGTCCGATGCGGCCAGCGAGATCAGCGCAGCGGCGGAGCACGAGGTTTCCAAGCCGCTTGCTCAGATTGAATCGGACGCCGAACGAATTAAGTCTGCCGTTGCACGGTTGACTGCAACTTCGATCGAGGGGCTCGAGGGCCTCGCGTTCGAACTTCAGAACCTCCAGACATTCCTGAAATCCGAGGTAGAGCGCGTGCAGGGTGAAATCGAAAGCGCGTTGGCCGGAATTAACATCATCGTCGAGACGATTGCTCCATGGAAAGCGATCTTGATCCCGCAAGCGGCAGCTAGCGCTCGCCCAGTTCGAGGAGGGCCGGCCGCCAATCTTAAATCGACGCAGCTGCGCCGATAACACCTGCGCCTGGGTCGGGGCCCGGCCTACACTTTAGGTGCTCCGCTGATCGTCTTACATTGGAGCGTCAGCGACGAGGCGACGGCAAGGCTAATGATTGGGACATTCCGGGCAAACGCCCGCGATCCGAAGCTCTCATATGCCGAGGCGCTGCGGCAATTGATGCTGGCGATGATCGATGGCGCGAAATCTGACGCCGGGGCTGATCCCCGGCTATGGGCTCCCTTTGTCGTCGTCGGAGAGCCAGCGAAGCCGCAGTAGGCGCGGCGCCCGCGTTCGGAGGGGATACCGGGGTCATCGGCGTCCGGTTTCGGGGAGCTATGGATATCGGCCGACGGTCGGCCCAGGCTCGCAATCGGAGCTTTTGACCCCCAAGCCGACATGCGCGGCTTCGGATTGCTGCTGCGCAAGATGATCACTTAGCCCCTATTCCGCCGGTCGCAATTTCCTGATTTGATCGGGTGTGTGACGAGCCGACTTTGACGAGGTCCTTAGCCTTGGGGAAGGCAATGCGACGACGCGATTTCATTGGCGGAGTTGCAGGCATATCTTCTGCCTGGCCCTTCGACGAGGCGCGTTCGGCGCCCTCATCAAAGGTGCCCATCATCGGATACTTAGGCGCAGCGACTCTTTCGGTCACGAGCGAATGGGTGGCCGCCTTTGTGCAGCGATTGCGGGAACTTGGTTGGATCGACGGACATACTGTAGCCATCGAGTATCGCTGGGCAGAAGGGCGAAGCGAAAGTTATGCCGCGATAGCGGTGGAGTTCATGCGGCTGAATGTGGATGTCATTTTCACCTCGGGAACGCCGGCCGTTCTTGCATCAAAACGGGCGACATCGGTTATTCCGATTGTCTTTGCGGCTGCGGGCGACCCTGTTGGTAATGGCCTTGTCGCCAGCCTCGCGCGACCGGGCGGTAACATCACTGGCCTGTCTCTCATGAACCCCGATCTCGCGAGCAAGCAAGTTGAGCTATTGCGCGAGGTTATCCCTGATCTCCACCGGTTAGCGATCTTGTTCAATGTCGCGAATCCCATCGCTGCGCAGATCATTCGCGAGGTTCAGGCTGCGGCGAGGACAATTGGCCTTCAGGTAGCGACGCTCGAAATCAAACGAGCTAACGATATCGGTTTCGCTTTCGAGAAATTCAAAGGTCCTGCGGCCGCCCTTTATGTTCTTAACGACCCGCTTATAAACACCCACCGTGTTCGAATTAACACTCTGGCGCTCGCAGCACGACTGCCGACGATTTATCCTCAACGCGATACGTTGAAGCAGGAGCTATGATGTCGTATGGACCAAAGTTTCCGCACTTATGGCGGCGGGCGGGAGATTATGTCGACAAGATTTTGCGCGGGGCGAAACCGGCGGATATCCCGGTCGAGCAACCTACCGAATTCGAGCTGGTCATCAATCTCACAACCGCTAAGGCGCTCGGCTTAACGGTGCCGCCGACGCTGCTCGCTCGCGCCGACGAGGTGATTGAGTAAAGTTGGGTTCCTACACGCTCGTGTTGCTGCATCTGCTCACGGCAGCTATTGGCACCAGGCCGAAGTGCCCGGATGTCCGTGATTACGGAAAGTCTTGGAGGGTAAGCAGACCTTACTACAGCATCCTCTGCACCGCCGAGTTTGACCCCAAGCCGGTCAGTGTTCGCATATCGGGACGTTACGGAATATCGGCGGTAGCGGTGTTGGCCTTACCCCGCCTTGATGCCGGCAGCGCGGATCACCTTGGCCCACTTCTCGGTTTCGTCAGTGATAAACTTGGCGAAATCACCGGGCGAGATCACGAATGGTATGGCGCCAAAGTCGGCGATTCGCACTTTGATTTTGGGATCGACGAGGCCCGCATTGATCTCGTTGTTGAGCTTGTTGATGATTTCCGCAGATGTGTTCTTGGGAGCGCCGAGACCAACCAAAAAGGTTGCTTCATAGCCCGGCAGGAATTCGCCGATGGTTGGGAGGTCTGGTAGCGCCTCCGAACGCATGGCCGAAGTTACGGCCAGCGCGCGGAGTTTGCCAGACCTGACGTACTCGATCGCCGGTGGCGTGGTGGCAAATATCGCCTGCAGCTGTCCGCCGATGAGGTCGGTCAGCGCCGGCGCCAAACCGCGATAAGGCACATGGACCAGATCAACTCCCGCCATCACCTTGAACAGTTCCGGAGCCATGTGAGCCATGGTGCCGATGCCGGCCGATCCAAAGGCGACCTTGCCGGGGTTCGCCTTGGCATAGGCGATGAATTCCGGAACCGTCTTGGCCGGAAACGATGGATGCACCACCAGCACATGCGGCCCGCGGGCGATGCCCGCGACCAGCGCAATGTCACGGAGGAAAACATAATTGAGCTTGTCATTGAGGGTCGCGTTGATGATGTCGGGCGAGCCGCAAGCCAGAAGCGTGTAACCGTCCGGCGGCGCACTAACGACCGCCTCGGCGGCCAGAATGCCGCCAGCGCCCACACGGTTTTCGACGACGAATTGCTGCCCGAGCCGCTCCGACAGCCATTGACCGATCAGACGCGCAACGATGTCGCCCGCGCTGCCGGGGGCCAAGCCGAAGACGATGCGCACTGGCTTCGACGGATACGCTTGCGCCCAGCCGTGGCCTGTGAGGGCCGGCAGCGCAGCAGCACCCGCGGCCAGATGCAGGAATTGTCTTCGGTGGGGAAGTTTCATTCCAGTCCCTCCGTGGACTCCGATGGGACGGATACGAATAGATAGTCCCTTACCTGAGATTGCGGAAGGGGGCATGACCATCGAACCCCATTTCGCTGGGCGCAAATTCCTGATTTGATGGCCTGCGTTGCAGACTCATGCTGACATGATCTTGCGCCTCGGGAAGGCAATGCGACGACGTGATTTCATTACAGGAATTGCAGGATCAGCAGCCGCGTGGCCGCTCGCGGCGCGCTCGCAGCAACCTGACCGGATGCGGCTGGTCGGCGTGCTGATGAGTTATGCCGAGAACGACTCGGAAGCCCAGGCTTGGGTCGCGGCGTTCCGGGAGGGACTCCAGAAGCTTGGGTGGACGGAGGGCCGCAACATCCGGTTCGACACTCGCTGGGCGGCGTCCAACGCGGAGGCGATGCAACGGTTCGCGCAGGAACTCGTCGCACTGCAGCCCGACCTTATTCTTTCGCAAGTCACCCCCACCACCGCGGCGCTGCTGCAACAGACACGCACCATTCCCATCGTTTTCGCGATGGTTGCCGATCCAGTCGCCAGCGGTTTCGTCGCGAGCCTGTCGCGGCCGGGCGGCCACGTCACCGGTTTCGCCACGTTAGAGGGCTCGCTGGGCGGCAAGTGGCTGGAGCTGCTTAAGGAGATCGCGCCGCGCGTCGCCAGGGTCGCGATGCTGTTCGACCCGGCAATGGCGACATTTGCTGAAATTTACCTGAACCCCTTCAATGCCGCTGCTGCATCTTTCGGCCTAGAGGCGATCGCGGCGCCCGTTCACGACACGTCCGAGCCCGAATCCGTTGTTGCCGCACAGGCTCGCGAGTCGAATAGTGGCTTGGTCGTGATGCCGGATTCCTTCTTTAACGTCCATCGCGCGGAGATTACATTGCTGGCTGCTCGCTACCGTCTCCCGGCTGTCTATCCGTACCGTCAATTCACTGAACTCGGCGGCCTGCTGTCCTACGGATTTGACCGGCTCGATAATTTTCGGCGCGCGGCCGGCTATGTCGATCGCATCCTCAAGGGCGAGAAACCGGCCGACCTGCCGGTGCAGGCGCCGACCAAGTACGAGTTGGTGGTCAATCTTAAGACTGCCAAGACGCTCGGACTCGACGTGCCTTTCCTTCTCCAACAGCGCGCCGATGAGGTGATCGAGTAGGTGCGCCAGCTGCAAGCTGGTGCGATCCAGCCGGTGCAAGTCCGGCCCAAGTAAGGGGTAGCGTCCGCTTGGTAGCGAGTGTTGCGTGGCCACTGGCGACAGTGGTCGCGAAGCGTACACAGCGATTGCATGGGGTATGGGATTGAGCCACGAAAGATCAGATATCGCAGGGGCCGAGAGTTTCTATTCGCTCGAAGGCAACATGTGCGGCACCGCTACGCGAGGTGCTGACGCCCTGCCGGGGTCGAAGGCCACATCACGTGCAAAGGGATCGCATCGGAAGCTGGGAGGTCTCGTGTTTGGCCGTCGTCGTGGCGTGCTGTGTGCCGAGTACGGTGGTCCGCATCGGGAAGGCGAGGAGCCGTAGCCGATGATGCACGGACACGAGAAGTCGGACCCTGCCATAGTAGCTGAGAAGCCGGCGAACAAAGCGAACGAGCCCGCGGCGGAAGCATCTGCGTGGGCAAGCGCGGCGGAGCCGGGGGAGCCAAGGGCGGGGACCGAGGGGAATGCGGACCAGCAAAGCACGTGCCGGGCGCAGAGCCGGGAAAGCGTGTCACAGGCGCTGGACCGCATACGGAGAGTCGCAAGGGAAAGGAAGAAGGAGAGGTTCATCGCGCTCTTTCACCACATCACCATCGAGCTGCTCGAAGAGGCGTTCTACGAACTCAAGGAGGACGCAGCTCCGGGCGTGGATCGATTGACGTGGACAGACTACGAGGCAGAACTCGAGCGCAATCTCGAGGACTTGCACGATCGGGTCCATCGGAGAGCGTACCGGGCACTGCCGTCGCGGCGGGTCTACATACCCAAACCGGACGGTCGGCAGCGCCCGCTCGCGGTCGCGGCCCTGGAGGACAAGATCGTCCAACGGGCGGTGGTCGCGCTGCTGAACGCGATCTTTGACGAGGACTTCCTCGGCATATCGTACGGGTTCCGGCCAGGGCGCGGCACGCATGACGCGCTGGACGCGCTCTGCGTCGGAATCCACAGCAAGAAGGTGAGCTTCATACTGGACGCCGACATCCAATCGTTCTTCGACACGGTGAACCAGGAATGGCTCATCCGGTTCGTGGAGCATCGGATTGGCGACCGGCGCATCATCCGCCTGATCCGCAAATGGCTCAAGGCGGGCGTCATGGAAAACGGGGTGGTGACCGTCAGTGAGCGGGGGACGGGGCAAGGCGCGGTGATCTCGCCGCTCCTGGCCAACATCTACCTGCACTACGTGCTCGACCTCTGGGCCAACCGCTGGCGACAGCGTGAGGTCACCGGCGACATGATCATCGTGCGCTACGCCGACGACTTCATCGTCGGGTTCCAGCACGACAGCGACGCCCGGCGCTTCCTGGACGAGATGCGTGAGCGGTTAAAGAAGTTTGCGCTGACACTGCATCCCGAGAAGACCCGGCTCATTGAGTTCGGACGCTTTGCGGCGGAACGCCGCCAGCGGCGCGGGCTCGGCAAACCGGAGACCTTCAACTTCCTGGGCTTCACCTTCATCTGCGGCAAGAACTCGGTCGGGCAAATTCCAGATCAAACGGAAAACCCGACGGGACCGCATGCGCGCGAAGCTCAAGAGGCTCAAAGAGGAGATGTGGCGGCGCATGCATCAGCCAATTCCCGCTCAGGGAAAGTGGCTGTGGTATGTGGTCAACGGCTACTTCAACTATCACGCAGTGCCCACCAATGCGCGAGCACTGGGTGTGTTCCGGCATCACGTGATCGACCTCTGGCGGCGCACGCTGCGGCGTCGCAGTCAGAAGGCGCGGATCACGTGGGCGCGGATGACGCAGCTGGCGGACGACTGGCTTCCAAAACCGATCATACTTCATCCCTGGCCAAGCGATCGATTTGCCGTCACACACCCGAGGTGGGAGCCGTATGCGGGAAAGCCGCACGTACGGTTCTGTGCGGGGGGGCGCGAGGTAACTCGCGTCCCTACCGCGTCCGATGTTGTTTGCTGCACTGCATGAGTCCGGTCCTGGCGCGACCCGGAAGCGCTTGGCTGCGCGAATCGATTCCGCTAACTGGGGTGAAGCGGACAGCAATGCTGCGGCGTGGTAATGCGGGCTTTTGACCCAACTCCGACATTGGCTATGCACTGCGGCAATGGTTTTGATGCCCGATTTGAGCCCTATCAAAGCACTCGTTTGAGGCGTTAGGATGCCGTCTCCTGAGCTTGGGGGAGGAAATGCAACGGCGCGAGCTCATCAGGCTTTTCGGCGGCGCGGCGACGGCATGGCCGCTCGGGGCAAATGCGCAGCAATCCAGCAGGCTCTTTCGGCTCGGCTTCCTGGGTCAGACCCTCAACAACCTGGCGGCGATCGAGCCATACGAGGCCTTCCGCACACAGCTGGCGGAGCTCGGCTTCCGCGAAGGTCACAACGTCACCATTGACCATCGGGCCCTGGAAGATCCGCGCGGCCCTTTCGTCGTGGTAGCGGAGTTGATGCGCTCGCCGCCGGATTTGATCGTCACCACCGGGCCTGAAACTTCGTTGCAAGCGGTCGTGGGCGCGAGCGGCTTCATTCCGGTTGTTATGATTGCCGTCAATTTCGATCCGCTGGCCCGGGGCTATATCCCCAGCCTGGCGCGGCCGGGCGGCAACATCACCGGTATGGTGTTCCAACAAGTGGAGCTGGCGCAGAAGCAGGTCGAGCTGCTGACCCAGGCATTTCCCGACAGAAACCGGTTGGCCATGCTATTTGATGCCCAATCGGCCGACCAGTTCAGTGCCGCCGAGCGAGCTGCGAAGACGCTGAACCTGCAGGTGCAAGCGCTGCGGCTTGAAAATCCCTCCTACGACTTCGAGGGCGCATTTCGTGACGCTTCATCGGGCGGCGCGCAGATGATGCTCGTTCTGTCCAGCCCCTTCTTCCTGGCGCATCTGGCCCGGGTCATCGAACTGGCGAACACGCAGCGCCTGCCCTCCATGTTCATTGCAAAACATTGGGCCCGTGCGGGCGGGCTCATGTCCTATGGGGCCGATTTTCAGCTGATGTATCGGCGGGCCGCCGACTACGTGGCAAAGATTCTAAAGGGCACGAAGGCTGCCGACCTGCCGGTCGAGCAGGCCACGAAGTTCGAGCTGGTCGTCAACCTCAAGACCGCCAAGGCGATCGGCATTGAGCTGCCGACAGCGATCCTGCTGCGCGCCGACGAGGTGATCGAGTGAGAAGGCGCGAGTTCATCACGCTGGTCGGCGGCGCGGCGACGTGGCCGCTCGCGGCGCATGCGCAGAAGCCGCCGATGCCGGTGATCGGGTTCCTCCGCAGCACTTCGCTCGCCGACTCAACGGCCTTCGTGACCGCCTTCCGGCAGGGCCTAAAGGAAACCGGCTACGTCGAGGGCCAGAACGTAGCGATTGAATACCGCTGGGCAGAAAATGACCGCGATCGTTTGCCATCTCTCGTAGTTGATTTGATTCGCCAGCGGGTCGCTGTGATCGTCGCAAATGTCATTGCAGCAGTCCCGGCCAAGGCCGCAACCACAACGGTGCCGATCGTCTTCGTGACCGGGAGCGACCCAGTCCAGGACGGCCTTGTCACCAGCCTCAACCGGCCGGGCGGCAACGTCACGGGCGTGGTCTTTATCACTGGCCTACTGGGGGCGAAGCGATTAGAACTGCTGCGCCAAGTCGTGCCTAAGGCTACAACGATTGCCGTGCTGGTGAATCCGCACAGTCCTGAAACCGAGGCGGAGCGAAGCGACGTGCAGGCTGCGGCGCAAACGATTGGGCAGCAACTCATCGTGCTTGAAGTCGGCAGCGACCGCGACATCGAGACGGCTTTTGCAACATTCGTCCAGCACGGGGTCGGTGCGCTACTCGTCGGTAGCGGCCCGTTCTTGACGTCGCATCGGGAACAGCTGGTCGCGCTGGCAGCCCAACATGCGATTCCCGCCTTCTATCCCTTGCGCGAGTTCGTCGCTGCGGGTGGCCTGATGAGCTACGGAACCAGCATCACCGATGCCTATCGCCAGGCCGGTGTCTATACAGGGCGGGTTCTCAAGGGCGAGAAGCCAAGCGATTTGCCGGTCATGCGGTCGACTAAATTCGAGTTCGTCGTCAACCTCAAGACCGCCAAGGCGCTCGGCCTCGCCATCCCGCCGGGCATGCTTGCGATTGCCGACGAGGTGATCGAATGATGCTAGTCTTGCTGCACTGCATGAGTTAGCTTCTGATGGCACAAAGCGGCGGTAATATCTCCCACCGAGTTTTGGTCCGCTATCGGGACCATTGCGGATGTGCAGCGGGGTGCTCGGCAAGATTTTTCCGGGGCGGCGCAAAGCATGCGGTAACTTGATTGGTTGTGGTCGGCGTCCCGAGCCGACGAGTTGATTGCATCCTGAAAGCCTGATTGATGGCTCATGCGGGACTGGTTCATTGAGCGCGAATGTGCCCCCCATTTGCCTCCACAGCCGCTACTTCTTTCTGCGAAATGGAGAAGGGCCGCCTTGCGGCAGCCCTTCCATTGTCGAGCCGTGCTCCGGCAAAAGCCGTGCAACGCCGCTCAGGCGTCGAGGACCCCTGGAGAGGCAAGGATCCAGCTCACGGATGCCGGCAAACGCGGCGATTGACAATGAGACACTGGATCACCTCCTTTCATTCACGGGCCTAGCTTTGGCAGCCCTAGGTAGGCCCGCTTGCTTCGTTTCGACGTAGGCGGAGGCAACGGCTGCCGGGACGCTGCCTTGCGGGGCCATGGCGCCTCACCCCTGATCGCCACGAATCCGCGCACCCTCTATAGCACGGTTCGCAGCAAAACCAGCATCAACGCCACGTCATTGCGGGGACCGGGCGCATCGCGGCAACCCGGAAACCATATCCACGGCCGGCGTTTATGGATCCCGGGTTCGTCCCACCCCAAGCCGGCTGTTGCCGGCTTGGGCACTTTAAGTTGCCGATCCCGGGTTTACCCGAGATCGGCCGACGCCCCGGGATGACATTGCATCAGTGCCTTCGTGCCTGCACCAGATAGCCAAAAATAGTGGCTTCTCCGAGCTGCTTGCAGGCTTCCAGCCGATGCAGCCCTTCGACCAACACGAACCGCTCGCCATCCTTGCGCACCAGAATCGGCACCTGCTGGCCCACCTGCAATATGCTTTCGGCAATCTCCTGTGCCTTCTTGGGATCGAGCGTCGCCCTGCGCTTTGCCGGCACATAGATGCTTGCGATTGGAAACGTCTCCCGCTTCATCATGGAACTGGAATCCTTGGGCGCGCCTCACCGCCCAGCAGCGCGGTGGCTTTTCACGCCCGGTCCCCCCATATGTTGCGCAGCCCCTTGGCTGGATGCAACCCATGTCACAACCGCTTGTCGTCTCCATCCCGCATCGCCTCGGCCGGGAGGAGGCAGTCCGCCGGATCAAATCGGGGCTTGCGGCCGCGCGGACGAATTATTCGATGTTCGTCAATATCCACGAGGAAAGCTGGGAAGGCGATCGTCTCCATTTCAGTCTGGGCATGCTTGGACAGACCGCGTCGGGGCTGATGGACTTTGCCGACGATCACGTTCGGCTTGAAGTGCAGCTCCCCTGGCTGCTTGCAAAGATCGCGGAAAGGCTCACGCCGGCGATCCGGCGACAGACCACGCTGATGCTGGAGAAAAAGTAAGCGACCCTCTGATCGAGACCCATCATTTGCCCGTGCATGGCGCGAACCGCCTCACACTGATCGGTCCTGTTCTGCTGGGGGCGGTCTCGTTTTCCTGCGCCGACGTCCTCACGAAAGTGACGCTGCGGGAAGGCGACGTGCTCACCGTTGCGACGCTGCGGGGAGTCATCGGAATAGCCATTCTGTCTCTCTGGCTGCAATTCACGCGCCCGCGGAAAAAACCGATTTCGCCGCGTGCAAGATGGATCGCGCTCGGCCTGGGCGCTCTGTTCGCCGCCAATGTGTTTCTGGTGTTCAAGGCGATCGAGGCGGTCGAAGTGCCAATCGCCATATTGACGTATTTTGTCTATCCGCTGCTCACCGGGATGGCCGCGGCCGCGGTCGGCTTGGAACCGCTCACCTGGCGGGGTGCGCTCACAGCCGTTGTCGCGTTTCTCGGCCTTGCGTTGATGATCGGGGCACATCCGGCGGGAGTCGCGCTCAGCGGGATCGTGGCTGCGCTCGCCGGCGCCTGCTGCCGCGTGGCGCTGCTCCTGGTGACGCGAGCGGCCATGCAGGGCGTCGATGCCGTTGCGATCACGTGGCACTCGCTGATCTCTTCAACGGTGCTGCTGGGCGGGGCAGCCCTTCTCACCCTGTCCTGGCAGCCACCGGTGACAGTGACGGGATGGATCGCCGTCATTGCGCTCAGCATCTCGGTGATGACCGGCATCCTGGGCGTCTATGCCTCGACGACGCGCATCGGTCCATTTCGCACCGCGCTGTTCATGAATCTTGAGCCGCTTCTCACCACCATCGGCAGCGCCGTGTTTCTGAACGAGGTCATCACGCCGCTCCAGGGTTTGGGCGGCGCGGTGATGATTGCGGCGCTTACACTCTTCCAGCTCCGGCGCTGATGGTGTTTCCTTTGCCGGGCAAATTTCGCTAATCCGCCCCGCCGCTGCCACAGACACTTAATCATTCGTTAACCATCCCGGAGCAGCCTGCCTGCTCGCGAGGATCACCGAATGAACGTCATCACGCTTGCATCACGCAAAGGCGGGGCGGGAAAGAGCACATTGACGGCGCATCTTGCCGCCTGTGCCTGGTCGAATGGGTACAAGTGCCTGCTGATTGATGCGGATCCGCAGGGCTCGCTCACGTTATGGCATTCGCAGCGCGGGAATCGAGGACCGGCGCTTGAGAGCGCCGCGCGCGGCATTGAGCGGGCAATCGCGTTCGCGGCCATCGAAGGCTTCGAATGGGTGTTCGTCGATACCGCCCCCACCATGTGGGTGGTGGTGCAGGAGGCAATCCGGGCGGCAACCCTCGTCATCATTCCGGCGCGACCCGGATTCTTCGACCTTCACTCTGTGCGTGAGACGATCGCAGCGGCGCGCCAGCGTGCGAAGCCCTTTGCCGTCGTGCTCAATGCCGCCCCGGCCAAGCGCGAGGACAGGCAATCGCCAGTATTGATGCAATCGCGCGAGGCGCTCGATCGCGAGGGCATTCCGGTCTGGTCAGGCCAAATCAGCCAGCGCGCGGCTTTTTCGCTCACGCTTGCAGCGGGCGCGAGTGTGTGCGAGGCGGCGCCGGATTGCGCTGCCGCCGCCGAGATCTCCGCGTTGTGGTCGGCGATCGTCCGCTCGGTCGACGCCGTCAACGCGGCGCACGCGGCAGCGCGCATTCGCGCGGCATAGGAGGACGGATCTCCGTCATACGCGTTGCACGTAGCTGTCGACCACGCGCTTTTCGCCGGCGCGATCGAACTGGACAACGAGCTTGTTGCCGTCGACAGCGGTGACACGGCCGTTGCCAAATTTCTGATGAAACACGCGGTCGCCGATGGTGTACTCGGAGACGGTACCGGTGGATTTTGCGACCAGCTCGCCTTCAATGGTGAGCGGGAGGCGGGATTTTCGTTTGCGACCGCCTTTGTGCGCGGCACTCCCGGAGGAGGAAAACCGGCCGGCGCCATTCCCCGTGTCGGCCGCCTCGTATGCTGGCGCATCCTCATCGAACCCGCCGCGGCGATCGGTTTTTCGCTGGGCGCGCTGCCAGCCCGGCGTGCCATAGCTCGAGCTGAAATGGGTCATCTCATCGAAGCGCGACGCCCCGATATTGCCGTAGCCGGAGAAGGCGCCCTTCGATTCGTTGACCTCCACATCAGCTTCCGGCAGCTCGTCGAGAAAACGCGATGGAATGTTCGACGACCACAGGCCATGCATGCGCCGGTTGGCGGCGAAATAGATTTTCGCCCTGCGCCGCGCGCGGGTGATTCCCACATGGGCCAGGCGCCGCTCCTCCTCGAGACCGGCGCGCCCCTGATCGTCCAATACGCGTCGATGCGGCAATAGTCCTTCTTCCCAGCCCGGAAGATAAACGGTGTCGAATTCGAGCCCCTTGGCGGAATGCAATGTCATGACGGACACCGCTTCGCCTTCGCCCCTCTCGGTGTCCGTGACCAGCGAAATGTGCTCGAGGAACCCAGCCAATGTCTCGAACTCCTCCATCGAGCGCAGCAATTCCTTGAGATTCTCCAGCCGGCCCGCAGCGTCCGCGCTGCGATCCTTTTGCCACATCTCGCTGTAGCCGGATTCGTCGAGAACGATCTCCGCGAGACGGGTATGGGGGAGCGTGTCTTTCTGTGCGCGCCAGCGCTCGAAGCAAGCAAGCAGATCGCGCAACGCATTGCGCGGCTTGGGCTTGAGCTCGTCGGTGGCGATCACCGCGGATGCCGCCTCGGTGAGCGGGATGCGCCGCTTGCGCGCGAGATCATGCAGGCATTGCACCGTGGCGTCGCCGAGCCCGCGCTTGGGCACATTCACAATGCGCTCGAACGCGAGATCGTCGCTGCTGGAATGGAGCACGCGCAGGTAAGCAAGAGCATCGCGGATTTCCTGACGCTCATAAAAGCGTGGACCGCCGATGACGCGATAAGGCAGTCCGAGGGTGACGAAGCGATCCTCGAACTCCCGCATCTGAAACGACGCGCGCACCAGAATCGCCATCTCGTCGAGCGAATGCGGTTTGCCGGTGCCGTCTTCGCGCTGGAGCTGTTCGATATCCTCGCCGACCGCACGCGCTTCTTCCTCTGAATCCCAGCAGGATATCACCTGCACCTTGTGCCCCGGCGCATCCTCGGTGCGCAGCGTCTTGCCGAGTCGTTCCTGATTATGTGCAATGAGGTGGGAGGCAGCCGCCAGAATGTGACCGGTCGAGCGGTAATTGCGCTCCAGCCGAATGATTTTGGCACCGGGGAAATCATGCTCGAAACGCAGAATGTTGTCGACCTCGGCACCGCGCCAGCCATAGATCGACTGGTCGTCATCGCCCACACAGCAAATGTTTTTCAGCACGCGGGTGGCGGTCTGCACCGTTCGTGACGCGAGCTCGGTCTGCTCCCTCTCCCCGTCCTTCTCGGGGAGAGGGTTGGGGTGAGGGGCTCTTTCCACCAGCAGGGCGTGCGGATGATCCCCCTCACCCGCCGCGCTGCGCGCGTCGACCTCTCCCCGCAAGCGGGGAGAGGTGAAAGCACCCGTCGCGCCGCTTGTGTTCTGTCCCAAGAGCCGCAGCCAGAGATACTGGGCGACGTTGGTGTCCTGGTATTCGTCGACCAGAATGTACCGGAAGCGGTTCTGATATTGCCGCACGACCTCCGGCTGCTCGCGGAAAAGGCGAATGGTTTGCAGGAGCAGATCGCCGAAATCGGCGGCGTTGAGCACCTTTAGGCGGTCCTGATAGGCGGAATAGAGTTTCTTGCCTTTGCCGCCGGCGAAGCTTGCGGCCTCTCCGGCCGGGACCTGCTCCGGCAGAAGGCCGCGGTTTTTCCAGCTGTCGATCAGGCCCGCAAGGACGCGCGCCGGCCAACGCTTCTCATCGATATTCTCCGCCCCCAGCAGCTGCTTGAGCAGCCGGATCTGATCGTCCTGGTCGAGGATGGTGAAATCAGGCTTGAGCCCGACCAGCTCGGCGTGCCGTCGCAGGATTTTCGCGCCGATGGAATGAAAGGTGCCGAGCCAGGGCATGCCCTCCACGACCTGGCCAACCATAATGCCGACGCGGGTCTTCATTTCCCGCGCCGCCTTGTTGGTGAAGGTCACGGCCAGAATATCGCCGGGGCGTGCGCGGTTGGTGGCGAGGATGTGTGCGATCCTGGTCGTCAACACCCGCGTCTTGCCGGTCCCGGCGCCGGCAAGCACGAGCACCGGACCTTCCAGGGTCTCCACCGCCAGGCGTTGTTCCGGATTGAGGTCGCTCAGATAGGACGCGCCCTGAGCGGCGCGTGCGCGGGCGGCGATGCCGCCCGGCTTCGGCACGCTCCATGACGGATCGAATTGGCTCGGATCAGCCATCCTCATTCCCTGAACAACCGGCGCCGCGCACGGACGCCCGCGCGAATCTCACGCTAAGATGGCACTCAAACGGGCAGATGGGGAGAGCCAATCCCAAGAGCTACGTTCACAGGCGTTCACAGCTGCCGTGACTCCATTGGCACACTTCGATTATTTCGTCACTGGCGTCTGTACCCGCTCACGGCCGTTCGCTACTATCCAGGAACCAAACACGGATAGCGTACCGGAACGGGAGGGCGAGGGTGAGAATCATAGGACGCCTGAAAAGTCGCCAAGCCATCAACGCCAAGCCGCCCAAGAACAAGCCGTCGATCGTGATCCCTGACGGCGGCAACCTGCACCTCCAGGCTACCCGCGGCAAGGCCGGCCACATCCGACGCAGTTGGGTGTTCAAGTTTCAGCTTGCCGGCCAGCGCCGCGAGATGGGCCTGGGCCCGCTGCACACTATCAGTCTGGCCGAAGCCAGGGCGAAGGCGCGCACGCTCCGTCAGCAGCTCCTCGACGGTGTCGACCCATTGGAAGAGAAACAGAGAGCGCGGCAGGCGCTGATCGCGGCGCGCGCCAAGACGGTGACGTTCGAAGAAGTTGCGAAGGCGTATTACGACCTGCACCAGGACGGCTGGAAGAGCGAGGCGCATCGGCGGCAATGGCTCCGCAGCCTTACGCGATATGCCTTCCCTGTCATTGGCAAGTTGGCGCCAGCAGACATTGACCAGCCGCTCGTCTTCAAGGTTGTTGAGCCAATCTGGAAGTCGAAGACGGTCACGGCCGGGCGCGTTCTCAACCGAATTGAGTGTGTCCTCGACTACGCCGCAACCCGCGGGTACCGCGGCAACGAGAACCCGGCGCGTCACGTCGCGAAGGCACTGCCAAAGAAAGGAACGATCGCCAAAGTCGAGAATTTCCCCGCGCTGCCTTACACCGACATGCCGGAGTTCATGCAGGAGCTGCGCGCTCACGAATCGATTGCGGCGCGTGCGCTGGAGATGCTGATCCTGTGTGCGAACCGGACCAAGGAGATTATTGGCGCACGGTGGCTGGAGATCGACTTCGACGCAAGAACCTGGAAGGTCCCGGCCGAGCGAATGAAGAACAGCAAGCTACATCAAGTCCCGCTATCGGACCGTGTCCTGGAGATCCTGCAAACCCTGCCACAGGACGGCGAGCGCATCTTCCCCGTCTACGAACAGCGCCTGTACCGGCTGCTGGGGACCATGCGGTCGCTGGACGTTGCGACGGTGCATGGGTTCCGCAGCTCGTTTCGCGACTGGGCGCACGAGCGCACCAACTTCCCCGACCGTGTTGTCGAGTTTGCACTCGCGCACAATGTCGGTGACGTCACCGAGCGTTCCTACAAACGGACAACTCTGTTTGACCAGCGCGTCAAGCTGATGGCGGCCTGGGCCGCATATTGTGGGCCGACATCTGCTGATATGGTCGTTGTGCCGCTGCGCAAGGCCGACGCCCATGCGTAACGATATACCAAGAACCAAGCCGAGGCATGCCAGCGACGGCGTCAAACGTCATGGGAAGGCTGCCAAAAAACAGCGGGATGCCGCCGAAGCCAGAAAAGCCGCCGAAGAAGCCACTGAAGCCGGCAGGAAGCGAGCAGCGGTTGACTTCGCCAGATCTCATCTCACACCGTATGTCGACAAACTTTTCGCAGGAGAGCTCAGAGTCCGCCCTGGATACATTAAAAGATAGCCTGTTTCATTCGGAGACACTTCGCCAGATTGACACACTCGTTGACGCGCAGGAAGCCAGCACAGAGCAACCTGATGTGACAGGGGCCATGGTCCCCTTTGTCAATCATATACCGGCGTATATCCAGTCGGCTTTAATTGCCGCGCACGAGCAACAGGGCCCGTTCTGGCACAATCTCGCATGCCTCTGGCTCCAGGAGCTACCCGACGAAGCAATGTCGCCGCAGGTAAAAGAATATTTGGTGAGTTTTCTGATCCGGTTTCAAAAAGCCATGAGGATGCTGAACCAGCGCACGGTGGGTAACACTAAGGGCAGGTCAACGCCGGAAGGGCGTGATCTCGTCCTTAGCACGGTGGTAGTACGTGTGCGTGAAATGTTCGGCTACAAGGGTAAAAGACACCGGGGGGCACAGCGCAGCGGGGACGACGAGGTCGACGCACCCGACGAATTGGCGTGCAGCATTGTCTGTATAGCGCTCAATGAGCTAAGAGCGGAACGCGGATTAGCGCCCGTGAGGGAAAGCAACGTCGAAAGCAGCTGGGAGCGGATACAGCTTTCCGCCACTTCCAAAAGGACACGTAGCAGGATCGAAAAAAATTCCGACCCAGATGCTCTGGTTCATGTTTTCATGGATATCGAAGAAGGCAAACCCTAGAGCCTGTGAAATATCAAAGAAGGGCCGCTTCTGCCGTCGCGTACGGCCTTAACCTCCCCTGTTTAAGCCGTATGACCGCCCGCACGTAAGACCCTAAGGGTTCTCCTACACTTTGGAGAACCCGCATGAGTATCCAATCCACAGGCTCAGGGAAGCGGTTCGGCCGCATACCAGAAGCATCCGAACGCTCCGGCCTCTCGCGGTCGTCTCTCTACAAGATGGCCATTGCTCATCCCGGGCTGTTCAAGAAGCACGGGTCGGCGACCCTGGTCGACTTCCAAATTCTTGACCGGATTCTCGAAGCGTCGCCTGCCGCTCAGCTCACCGCACCTAACACCGCCGCTTAATACAAAGCGCGCCCGAAAGGACGCGCTTTGCTTTGTTTGGGGACGGAGTGGGTTCGAAGAAACACGCCGTCTCTTCACCAGCCAGATCAGCTGCCTGACCGCGCTGATATGGCCACCGCAAGGCTCAGCCGCAATGTTTCAGCGCGACGACACCTACATCCGCGAACTCTCCGACGATCTTCTGATTGTCAAGACAAACTCCCGAATTCTCCAAGAAGTCTCCTGCGCCGCCGATTGGGACGACGTCGCCGACATCCTTGAGCGCCACCGCGAGTTTTACTTCCGGCTCTCACCGCGTATCCGCGAGTACCTCAACGAGAAGATCAAGGACGCAATGAGCGAGCGCTGACTTTTAGATAGCCGGCGCACGCGCGCCCGTCGGCTGCGTAACCCTAGGCGCGACAATCGAAGGAAATCTCTCATGCCATACAAACCCAAGCCTCCAACCTCCGCCGAGGTCCTGGCCCGCCAGAAGGCGGCCGCTGCGCCGAAGCCGGTGCCGCCACCCGTCGCGCCAAAGCCGGCGGCGGTACCCGCTAATAACGGCGGCGCCGCGGCCCTGCCTGTACCGGCCAGTGCCGCCGGGCTGCCAGCCGTCCCGGACACACGCACTAACGTCGAGCGCTATCTCGACGAAGTCGCGCCGAGCATGATCGTCGGCCGGCTGGCCAAGTTCTCCAAGGAAGGCAAGTCGATCATCCAGGACACGCTGGAAGAGATCGACCCGGAGGCCGATTTCCTTGCGCTGTTGGACCAGACCTTCGTCGGCTGGATCCGATTCCACAAGGACGCCCCACCCGACCGCGTCATGGGTCTTCTGTACGGCGGATTTGTCATGCCGCCGCGCAACACGCTTGGCGACCTTGACGAGTCGCAGTGGCTGCCCGGTCTTTCCGGCGCACCGGACGATCCCTGGAAACATCAGATTTATCTGGTGCTCCAGCACGCCGACACGAAGGAGTTGCTCACGTACGTCGTCAGCTCCCGCACCGGCCGCAGTGCCGCCGGCAACCTTCTGCGCCATTACGACCGCATGCGCAAAACGCATCCCGACGAGCTGCCGGTCGTGCGGATCAAGACGGGCGGCTTTCAGCACAAGGACGAGCGTGTCGGCTGGGTCAATACGCCGGTCTTTGTGGTTGTTGGCCGCGCGCCAGCTGATAGCGCAGTGCGGCCCGACACGTCGCTGAGCGCAGACATGGACGACGAGATTCCGGACTTCGCCTAGGGACGAGTGGGACGGATCAATCGGTCAGTGGCGGGGTCGATGACGAAAGGCGCCGTGCGGTCACTCGTCCCTAACATGTCCGCCGTTCAACGGCGCCAGCCGCCACCAACTTCTTCTGACGGGAAGTCACCGATGAGTTTGAAACCCATACAAACCCGCGACGGCCTGTGGTACGTGGCAGACGTAGACGACACGCTGCCCGACACCGGGTACTACACCCTCACACTGCTGCACCACCGCAAGGAGGAGACGTTCCGCATGGAGCGGCTCCGGCGTGTCGTGCAGCACATCTTACGTCACAACCCCGATGCCATAGGCTCCGTCCTGGCCCTGCATGATTACAAGGGGCTGTTGTCGGTGAACTGGCGGACATGCCCGTCTACATCGGCACTGACCACCGTCGTGAACGCGTGGGCGGCAGAGCACGAGTACGACACCAACCACTTTGTCCGCTCGCAACCGCTGCTCGGCGACGTCGAGATGGAGGGGTGGCCCGCCGGCTGCTCGGACGCGCATCAGACAATCGCACTGAACCAGCTGCCGCCGGAGCGGAACTGATGCGCGTTTGTTGCTGGTGCGGAACTGTCGTCCAACCGCGGCCAGGGTCTTCCTACTGCGAGACGATGGGACAGCTGTTTCCAAACAATCCGTTCCAATGCAAGCGCGTCAATCAATCGACCCAACAGAGGGAACAGCCATGCGCGACACCGACACCCACGCTCTTTCCTACCGCGGCCACGACGGCACCTATTGCTACATCCCGACCGCCCCGCGGTGTGCACAGAACTGGCGGGGCCCTATCCGACGGAAGCAATGATGCAGCGCGCGATGCGCGACGAGCTCGGAGAAGACGTCGTTGAGAAGCGCACGGAGATAAACGGCCCCAGGTAACATGCGACACGCAATTCCCACTCGTCACAGCGGCACAGCATTCCGATCTCGGCTGGAAGCGCGCTGGGCAACATTCTTCGACCTGGCCGGGTGGCGCTGGGTGTATAAGCCGCTCGACATGAAGGGCTGGATACCAGACTTCATACTGGTTGGAACGCAGGGTCCCGTTCTTGTTGAGGTAAAGCCTATTTGCTGGACAGGCGACGATGTCGAAATGACCCAGCTAGTCCGCCGACAATCGGACCTCGATAAGATAACCAAACTGATCAGCGAGCAGAACGCTAAGGAGCAGGCCGCCGATTCCAGTGTGGGTTGCGGCGAACGGATGTGTGATCCGGACTGCGACGCACTGCCTGAGATACTCGTACTCGGTGCCTATCCGCACTACCGGCCGGATGCACATGGGTTCTTTGACGTCTGGATCGGTGTCTTCCTTCGCGAATGCTGGGGGACCGCAGAAGACGCCGCCTGTCTCGGACGAGGGTACAAGCCCCGCCGGTTTGACTTCCATGCCCACAACGGGAGCTACCAATACCGGATGGGGGGAGAGGGTGGCGGCGACCACCACCTGCAACCTGTAAATGTCCGTGACCTTGAATGTGCGTGGCGGGAGGCAGGCAACGCAGTGCAGTGGAGGGCGCAAGGGTGACCAACATAACCGAGCTGCGCCTTGCACTGCAGGCTAACGGATACGGGCCTATCCCCGTCCGCGGCAAGGCGGCGTATCTGCAAGAGTGGCAGACAAAGACAAACGTCAGCGCGGCCGAGGTCAAGGAATGGGCCAGGCTGCACCCCGACTGGAGCAACACCGGCATCCTGACCGCAACCGTGCCCGCGTTTGATCTTGACATCCAAGACCCGGACGCAGTGGCAGCCTGCGAGGAGCAGTTGCGCGAGTGGTTTGACGGCCACGGCACGCTCATTACCCGCTTCGGCAACCCGCCCAAGCGCGCAATACTGTTTCAGACACCTGTGCCATTCAAGAAAATCCGCGCAGATTTTGTCGCTCCTAACGGTAGCGAGCACCACATCGAAGTGCTCGGCGACGGCCAGCAGATAGTCGTCGAAGGCACCCACCCAGATTCACACCGGCCGTATTCGTGGCACGGCGGGCAGGGCCCGCTAAACGTCAACCGGAACGACCTCCCCAAGATCGACGAGGACGCGGCCGCACGAGCCGTCGAGCTGCTCGGTGAGCTGCTGGTCGAGAAGTTTGGCTTTCACCAAGTGCCGCTTGGCGGTCCCAATGGCAACGGCCATGACACCAGTGCCGAGTTCGTTGGAAAGGTGGACGTCGAGGCCGAACTGGCCGCCATGCTGCCACAGACCACCAACCACGTGCACTGCCGGGTGGGCGGCTCGCTGCTTACGGCAGGTGTCCCCTACGACGACATTGCAGCGACCTTGATCGACGCCACCATGACCATGGCGCCGCAGCATTACAGGTCACGCGGCTGGACGCGCGAGAAGGAAGTTTGGTTTGTCTACAAGTGTCTGGCCAACCTGCTGAAGCAACGCTGCAGGCCCCTCTCAGATGACGATCTGCGGCCTGCGCCATCCTGGGTAATGCCAGAGCTGGCGGATACTTGGGAGGAGATCGCCGAGAAAGGTGGGCGCCCATGTATTCTTTGGGACAAGCGCGCCGGCTGGCTCGTGCGCAATATGGCCTGGGCGTGGGACAAGCCCGCGAGCACGGACGGAGACACGACCGAGAGCCTGCACTCCAATGCAGAACAGGAATCAAAGCCGGACATTCCCGACGCTGTAAAGGAAGGTCCTCGCCCAGGCACGGGACGCCACCCGGTCATATTCTCCAGTGGCAAGTTCACCGCTGACTTCGTACCGCCGGATTACCTTATTGACGGGGTTGTGCAGCGCCGGTTCCTCTACGGCCTTACCGGAATGACCGGACATGGCAAGACTGCGATCCTCCTGCTCCTCGCCGCATACGTTGCTATCGGACGCGCCATTGGCAAGCACGAAATCGAGCAAGGCAACGTCATCATTCTTGCCGGGGAAAACCCGGACGACGTTCGCATGCGCTGGATGGCAATGGCCGAGCGTGTCGGCTTCGACCCCAACGCCGTCGGCGTCCACTTTCTCCCTGGCGTGTTCCCCGTTGCGCAGATGAAAGCGGCTATCACAAAATACGCGCAGGAAGTCGGCTGCGAGTTTGCTTTGGTTATTGTCGATACCAGTGCCGCGTACTTCCACGGGGCCGAAGAGAACAGCAACACTCAGATGGGCGCTCACGCGCGCGACCTGCGTACCCTGGTAAACGTGCCGGGCGGCCCGTGCGTGATCGCCTCCTGCCATCCCACCAAGAACGCCGACCTGGAAAACTTACTGCCCCGCGGCGGAGGTGCCTTTCTCAACGAGCTGGACGGAAATCTCATCTGCCGCAAGTCCGGCAGCGACAGCGTAAGCGAGGTCCACTGGCACGGAAAATACCGCGGCGCCGACTTCAACCCACTGCCATTTGAGCTGCGCCCTGACACCGCGGCCAAGCTGGTCGACAGCAAGGGCCGGCCAATCCCGACCGTGATTGCCGTTCCTCTCGACGAAGCCGGCCACTCCAGCAAGCGCGCCGAGAGCCGCGCCCAGGAGGACACGCTGCTGATCATTCTCGCGGATCAGGACGGACTGTCTCTTAATGGTCTAGCCGAGCAGGCTGGTTGGATCACCAAGCTGGGAGAGCCGAACAAGGCCAGGGCACAACGAGTCATGAACCGCCTCAAGGATGACCGCTTAGTCAAAAACGAACGCGGTGACTGGACTCTCACAGACGCAGGCGAGAAGGCCGCGGAAAAGGCGATTGAGCGGAGGAGCAGGCGCCCATGAGTGTGGTTACACCTTTGCGTAACCGCCACCCGGCCGACGAGCTGGCCGATGTGCGGGCGGACATCAAGCAACTGAAGGCCCGAGAGGACGAGCTGCGGCAGGTGCTGATAGCCGACAACGCCAGCCTGGTCGGTGCGGAGTGGGAGGCCGATATCAAGCTTCATTCGTACGAAACGGTGCGATCGAAAGCAGCAATACAAACGCTGGGGCGAGAGCTACTGACCCCGTTCATCACCCGAGCACACGGTCGCGCAGGTGTGGCTGGTCCAGCGCCAGGGTGGCCGGAAAAGGGGGCGAAAATGACCGATACGGTTGTACCCGCAAATTCCGTAGCGTATTGGCTAAAGCCCTAATTCGATGCGGTACAAAAATGTCCCGGTGCGGCAAGTGGGTTAGGCGCCGTATCGGCTGTTTTTGGTGTCCTGGTCCCCCGAGCGTGAGCGAGGGGCCAGGCCGTATCGTATCCGGGGTTTTTCCTAGGGGGATTTTGCCGATACGTTTTATCAGATAATTTTACAACCTAGACGTGAGATGGAGATCTCCATGCGTTCCACAAACAATTCCACCTGGGATGGCCTGGTCATGATCGAGCCACGGCTTGGCCAGCTGCTCGACGATGCGTCTCACGCCGGGAGTTCTGATCCACGCTTCTGCGCTGTTGCTGCCTGGTACGGTTACGACGACGGCGTAGGCTTCAAGGGCCGCATGTACCGCCTGGTGGGTTTCCGCGCGCACGATCCACGCCTGCAAACCATGCAGGCCTACGAGATCGCTACAGAGAAAATCTACGGTGCTCTCCCGCCATGCCGCGGGTGTGCATGCAACGAGTAGGTGCCGCCGCAAAATCTGATATTTCGCACCCTTTTTCTAACCGGTCTGCCGGCCACCATGCCAGGCCCTGCAATTGCTCTGGCAGAGGATGAGCGCTCCTCGCCACTGCATTGTGCTGATTGACGTTTCGCCAGTATAGGCCTACGTATCCAAGGTCGTATCCGTGTTCTCCAGGTCTTGGAATGCTCGAAACGTCGCCCGCAGATAGTCAGCCGATAGTCCGTACCAACGGGCGTTCCCGTATTACAAACGGGTCAGCATTACTGCCTGGCGTTGACGGCCGGTCGCCTTGGGTTCGTCGTTGCAAGGATGTCATCCGAGCGCACATCAGCGATTTGGGAGGCGAGGATAATACTTCGGCTGCCGAGCGCTCAATCATCAGACGCGCCGCGGTTCTCACCACTGAGCTGGAAAGGTTCGAGGTCAAGTTTGCCCTTGCCGGCGAGGCTGATGCTAATGACCTGGACACGTATCAACGTGTGGCCAATAGCCTGCGCCGGCTGCTGGAGGCAGTCGGTATTGAGCGCCGACCGCGTGATGTCGGGCCCAGCCTTGGCGACATGCTGCGTTCCGAGCTGAGGGGCGCGCCATGACGGCGCACCTTACGCCTGCCAGTCTCAAGCGTTGGCGCGCTACGCCAGCAGCCTTCATAGAGGAATGCCTGTGCGATCCTGAGACCGGTGCGCCTTATCGGTTGCTGCCGGCTGAGCGGGTATTCCTTGAACACGCGTTCAGGACCAATGGTGACGGTCGGTTGTTGTATCCGGAGCAGCTCTACTCTTGCCCCAAAAAGTCCGGCAAGACGGCCTTTGCCGCCCTGCACGTCTTAACCACAACGCTGCTATTCGGTGGCGCCTATCCCGAAGCTACGCTGTGTGCAAACGATCTCGACCAGGCACAAGGGCGGGTGTTCGAGGCCATTAAACGCATCATCGAGTGTTCGCCGGTCCTGAGTGTGGAAGCCAAGATAGCGCAGAACAAGATCACCTTCCCCCGTATAGGCGCGTCGATTACGGCCATTGCGTCTGACTACGCTGGCGCTGCTGGCGGCAACCCTTCGATCTCCTGCTTCGATGAGTTGTGGGCGTACACGTCGGAACGATCTCGGCGCTTATGGGACGAGCTCGTGCCACCGCCTACGCGCAAGATCGCATGTCGGTTGACCGTCACTTATGCCGGCTTCGAGGGCGAGAGCGTGCTGCTCGAGGAGCTCTACAAGCGCGGTCTGCAGCAACCACAGGTCAGGCCTGACCTCTACGCTGGTGGCGGGCTCCTCATGTTTTGGTCCCACGTCCCGATCGCACCGTGGCAGACGCCGCAATGGATCGAGCAGATGCGCGGTCAGCTGCGACCGAACGCATTCCTGCGCATGATTGAGAACCGCTTTGTTACGACGGAGAGCGTGTTCGTCGACATGGAGTGGTGGGACCATTGCGTCGATCCAACGTTATTGCCGGTGCTTAGCGACAAGGTCATGCCGGTCTGGGTCGGTGTCGACGCGTCGGTGAAACGCGATACGACTGCAATTGTTGCGGTGACGTTCGATAGCAAATCCCAACGTCTGCGGCTTATTGCACATAGGATATTCCAGCCGACGTCGACTCAACCGCTGGACTTCGAAGCAACAGTTGAGGCAACAGTGAAGGACTTCTGCCGTCGTTTTGCGGTGCGCGGCGTGCATTATGATCCGTATCAGATGGCAGCGGTCGCACAGCGATTGCAGACAGCTGGTGTTTCGATGCGTGAATTTCCACAAACGGTTTCCAACCTTACCGCAATGGGGTCCACCCTATATGAGTTGATCAAGGGTGCGCGCATCACCGTCTACAAGGACGACGCATTGCGGTTGGCAATAAGTCGGACAGTTGCGAAGGAGACGCCGCGCGGGCTGCAGCTGACGAAGGAGAAGACGTCGCATAAGATCGATGTGGTGATCGCGCTAGCGATGGCCGCGTTGCACGCGGTTGAGCAGGGCGCGTACGAGCAGACGTCGTTCGTCTCGCCGATCATCGTCACGGCGCCACGCACGTCTTTCGGCGACCATCCTGAAATCAATGGAGGGTGGTATGGCGGGAGTGGGGTTGCGCCGCACCTCGATCGGGATAAGCGCGACTGGCCGACATGGTAACCCCTGGCTTTACTCGCGATTTCAGTCGGAAATGGTGTGGCGTTGACTGCGAACGTCGTGAAGGCGTCAGATACATCCGCCGGTGTGAGTATGAGTGCTCAGAGCGATAGCGGCGTGATTGTGGTGATTGCTGGAGCGATTGCCCTGCCTGTTTTGGGTTGGGGTTTTCAGTATCCTTTGAAGCCGCCGAGGCACGGTTGCGGGCGGCACAGCACCGGGCGGCCGTTGTTGAGGGTCGCGCGATTGCAGAGGAGGACGATATGCCGGCACGTACCGGACTGAACTGGATGAAATTCGCAAGCTTGCCGCTGCGTGTGATTCCAGCGCCCGTGAGCTTGGTACGTCCATAAAGGAATTGCATAGCAAGCTCACAGCAATCCGCATGAATAGCGGCGGGCGGGATTCCATTGATCATCCCCCCGTGCACATGACGATATTGCCAATAGCGTGGCTGGTGTTTTAGTACGAGTACTTGGGCAAACCCGGTTTAGAGGCGTGGTTTCGTTTCGCTGGCTTGTTGGATATCAGAAAGCCAGCCGTGCCCGTTAGTTGGGCGGCACGCCCTGTTACGTCGTAGTGCCGTCTAGAGAGGAAGATCACGAGAACACGGTTTATAGTCTTACTGACTACGAGCACTGCACCGACGGGCATATGTCGGATTCACCCGACACGAATGCTGCGTCATCATCGGCGGCGGTTGGCACACTTCAATTGTCCAGCCTGACCACTTGCTCTGCGGCTTGGTAGCCAAATTCGAGAGATGCTTCTAAAGTCGAAGATTGGTACTATCTCTCCCGCAAGCTTTCCTGTTTGTATTTGAGAATCGGCGAAAGCAGATAGCTCAGCACCGTGCGCGACCCGGTTTTGATCTCCGCGGTCACCGCCATGCCCATCCCGAGGTTCAATAGGTTGTCCTCCACCTGCATCTGCGTGCGGCCGAGGGAGATGCGCGCCGCATAGGCGAACTCCTGGCCTTTGGGCTCGCTGGTGGTGACGTTGTCGCCGGGCGGCTTGTCGTTTTGCTTGTCCGCCGGCTTGTCACGGCTGATTGCATCCAGCGATATGCTGAGCACTTGCCCGTGTAGGAGGCCGTAGCGTGTGAACGGGAAGGTATCGACCTTGATCTCGGCGTCCTGCCCGATGTGCACGAAGCCGATGTCTCGATTGGAGACCATCGCCTCGATCTCCAGATGGCTATCCACCGGCACCACGACGAGCAGGGACTGTGCCGGCGTCACCACTCCTCCCACCGTGTGGATGGCGAGCTGCTGCACCACGCCGTCGACCGGCGCGGTCAGCGTCTGAAACCTGGTTCGCTGCTCAGCCTTGGCCAGGTCTTGCACAAGGCCGGCAGCCTTGGCTTCGGCCTTGTTGAGCTCATCGAGCAAGGTGCGCCGAAACTCCGCGACCGTCTGCGCCCGAGTCTCAATGATAGCGGCAACTGCTGCTTCCGCCTCCTGATACTTGCTCTTTTGCACCTGCAGATCCTGCTGCTGCTCAAGCAGCGCCTGGAGCGTCTCCAGGAAAACGAGCTTCGAGCCGAGTTGCTTATCGTAGAGCGTCTCGCGGATGTTCACCCGCTGCTGCACGACTGGAATGGTCGTTTCGAGCTTGCTGATGGTGGCGCCGATTGTGCCGCGCTCGGCCTCCTTCTGTGCGCGCTGGCGATCGAGCGCAGCAACCTTGGCGCGGTGCTCCGCCGTCTGGCTGAGCAGGAACTGGCGCTGCATCGCGATCAGCGCCGGTGGCGCATCCTGCGGCGGGTGGAAATTGGCGAGCGGGTCACCGTCCTCGGTAAGCGCCGCTCTTAGCCGCGCAATGTCGAGCTGCGCCGAGAGCAAATCACTCTGAAAATGATTGCGCTCGGCAAGGTTCATGGTGGGATCGAGTTCGATGAGCGGATCTCCGGCTTTTACGCTCATACCGTCGCGCACGTGGATGGCGCGCACCACTCCGGTCTCGAACGGCTGAATGATTTTCGTCCGGCCGCTGGCGATGATCTTGCCGGGCGCGGAGGCCACGATGTCGATCTTGCCGAAAGCCGTCCATGCAAGCGCCAGGCAGAACAGGGCGATGATCGTTACGCCGATTGCGCGGCCAATCGGAGACGGCGGCGTCTCCACGATTTCGAGCGCTGCCGGCAGGAAAGCGAGCTCATCCCGGTCGCGGCGGCTTCGCGCATTCGGAAACGGGACGACAGCGTTAGTGGACTTCATGGATGCCACTCTGCAGGCGATGGAGCGTTGAATAGCGACCGCCCGTCCTAACCAGCTCGTCATGCTTGCCGTCTTCGATCAACCGGCCGCGCTCAATGGTGATGATTCGGTCGGTGCCGCGCACCGTCGACAGGCGGTGAGCGATGATGAACACGGTGCGCCCTTTGGCGATCTCATTCATGTTCTGCTGAATCATGCGCTCGCTCTCGTAATCGAGCGCGCTCGTCGCCTCATCGAAGATGAGGATGCGTGGATCGCTGATCAATGCGCGCGCGATCGCGATGCGTTGGCGTTGCCCGCCCGAGAGGCTAGAGCCGCGCTCGCCGACGATGGTGTCATAGCCTTCGGGCAATTCCAGGATGAAGTCCTGCGCGCCCGCAAGCGTCGCCGCTGCGATGACCCGCTCCATCGGTATGGCCGGGTCCGCGAGCGCAATATTGTCGCGCACCGATCGATTGAACAGAATGTTCTCTTGCAGCACGATGCCCATTTGCCGGCGTAGCCAGGAGATGTCGACCATGGCAAGGTCGACGCCGTCGACCAGGACGCGCCCGCTTTCCGGTACGTACAAGCCGCTGGATGAGCTTGGCGAGCGTGCTCTTGCCGGACCCTGACGGGCCGACGATGCCGACCACCTGGCCCGCCGGCACGCTGAAGCTCACATCGTGCAGCACCTCAGCTCCATCGACGCGATAGCGGAAGGTGACGTGCTCGAAGGCGATATCGCCGCGAATTGCCGGCAATGCGGCGCGCGCCGGATTGTACGTCGGCTCCGCCGCGGTATTGAGGATGTCGCCCAGCCGCGCGACGGAGATGCGGGCTTGATGAAAGTCTTGCCAGATCTGAGCGAGCCGCAGTACCGGGGAGCTCACGCGCCCGGCCAGCATATTGAAGGCGACAAGCTCGCCGACCGTGAGGTCGCCGGAGATCACGAGCTTGGCGCCGAAATAAAGTGTCCCCGCGATCACCAGCTTGTTGACCAGCTGCACCGTCTGGCTGGCGGTATTTCCGAGGCTGATGACGCGAAAGCTCGCCGCCACGTAGCCTGCGAGCTGTTCTTCCCACCGCCGCTGCATCTGCGGCTCGACCGCCATCGCCTTGAGCGTCTCGACGCCGGTGACGCTCTCCACCAGAAAAGCCTGATTCTCGGCGCCGCGCTGGAATTTCTCATCGAGGCGGCGGCGAAAGAGGGGCGTCGCGCCGGCCGAGATCGCGATATAGAAGGGAAAGGCGCCTATTACGATCCATGTCAAAAACGGCGAGTAAAAGAACATCACCGCCAGAAATACGAAGGTGAAGAAGAGATCGATGACCAAGGTGAGCGCCGAGCTGGTGAGGAAATTGCGGATATTCTCCAGCTCGCGCACGCGCGCGACCGAATCGCCGACCCGACGCGCCTGGAAATAAGCGATCGGCAGCGTCACCAGATGGCGGAACAGGCGGGCGCCCAGCTCGACATCGATGCGGTTCGTTGTGTGCGCGAATAGATAGGTGCGCAGGATGCCCAGTATGGTCTCGAATACTCCTATCGCAATGAGGCCGATGATGAGGACGTCGAGGGTGCTCATGCTGCGATGCACGAGCACCTTGTCGATCACCACCTGAAAGAATAGCGGAGAAACGAGGGCAAACAGCTGAAGGAAGAACGATGCAACAAGCACCTCGCCGAGCATGCGACGGTATTTGTGAATGGCGCCGAGGAACCAAGTAACGTCGAAGCGCCGCGACAGGTCGAGGAGGCCCGCGCGCCGCGTCATCAAGACGAGCCGACCATCCCAGACTGCCTCGAACTCCTGCTGGGTCATGAGCGATGGTCGGGGTGAAGACGGAGATTGAACGAGCGCCTTGTCGTCGCCGACCTTTCCGAGGAACAGAAAGCCGCCATCTTTGAGCGCGGCGATGGCAGGCAAGGGAGTGTTCGGCAACCGCGACCACTCGCTCCGACGCGCGCGAGCCTTGAGCCCAAGCTCTTTCGCGACCCGCAGCATTTCTGGAATACCGATGGCCGAGCCACCGAAACGATGGCGGATCTGCTCGGGATCGGCGCCGATGCCGTTGAAGCGCAGCAGTGTGACCAGTGTGATCAGCCCATGATCAGCCAAGCTCGGATTCGCGGTCTCCGTCGCCATTCGAAAATCAGACCTCTGGCTACTCGGACCGATCAAGCATGCGGATGGCTCAGCAGTGACTGCTGGCTCGCAGGCGGATCGGTGATCATCGTTCCGCCGTGCCCATCGCTCGCCATCACGAAGCTCGATGCCATGTACTGCCCAAGCAGCGCGACGCTCTGGGCATGCAAGCCGTCGCTAACGGTCAGGGTTCCGCCGGTATTGTTGCTGTTCGCCGAATAGGCAAGCGTGGTGCGGGCGCCAAAGCTGATGCCCAAGAGATCAATGCCGCCCCCAGCGCCATTCGCATCCGCACTGAGCGAGCTTGTTACTGGCGGATCGACGACGCGCGTACCCCCCGTACTATCCTTGGAAAGCGTCCACGACGCGGTCATGTAATTTCCCAACAGTTTCAGTGCGACGCTGTTCGTACCATTGCTGACTGTCAGCGTGCCGCCCGAGGTGTTGCCGGAAAAAGTAGCGGTCATGTGGCCCTTAACCCAGCTGAGATCGGCGAGGTCGATCGTATCCTTTGGCGTCAACCCTGAGATCGATCCGGTGAACGGCGCCGTCAAACTATGGTCGAGCTTAAGCGTTCCGGTCGCGCCGGACGTGAACGTTACGTTCTCAGAATCCGCGGCGCCCAATTCGAGACTGCCGCTACCTGATAGGGCAAATGATCCGGTCCCGGTGATCGCTGTGTTAACGATAGCCTTCGAGGTATTCGTGATCGTGCATGCCTCTGACCCGGTGATCGCACCGTTGAATGTCGCCGCAGCGCCGTTTTGGATATTGATGGCGCCTGACCCACTGATGTTGCTTGCAAAGCTGCTGTTCTTGCCGGAGATAATGATCGATCCGTTGTCAACGATCGCATTCGAGAGACCCGTATAGCTTGCTGTGACCAGCAACTTGCCTCCTGAGGCGACGGAAATCGGGCCCGACTTCAGCGCTCCGCCAGCAAGCGCGAAAGTGCCAGCATTGATTGTCAACATGCCATTGGGGTTGCTCGAACTGCCGGTTCCCACGAGGGTGAGCGTGCCGCCACTGTTATCTGAGATCGTCGCTCCGCTATCGTTCAGGAGCAGCGCGTAAGCGGTGACCGCAGTCGGGATGCTGACCGTGTAGGCACCACTCGTGTCGAAATCAGCATCAATCGTGCCAGTCGGCGCTGCGTGAGTGCCGTTCCACGTTGTCCAACTCGAGGCAGTCGTCCAGTTTCCGCCTGAGGTTTTGGTCCAGTGATCGAGCTGGGTCAGCGTCACGCTAGTTCCGGCAACCGGAGTAAAGGTGTTCCCCGCCGTATCGGCGTTAACCGCAAGCGATGACGTGACTGTCCCGTCGGCCAGCGAGTTCAGATTTGCGGTGTAGCTGGTCTGGCCGCCGGTGACGTTGACCACGACAGTTTTGTGGTTGACATCGGTGAAAGTAACCGTGCCGGTATCCTCCGATTGCAGACCGGCAATTGTAAAGGAAACTGATGGGGCAGCAGCGGCGCTGATGGCCGTAGTCGTGACTGTGAGTTTCAGCAACGCCTGTTCGCCGGTGTCCGTATCGACCACAAAGCTCAGGGCGGCGCTGGGTTGGCTCACATTGCCGGCAGCATCGGTCGCTGTCACCGTGTAGCTGTGGGCGCTGGCATCGGCGAGCTGGCCGAGGGGAAAGCTCCAGGCTCCGGTTGCGGCGTTGGCGGCAGTGGTGCCGATCTGCGTGCCGTTGTCGGAGATCGTCACCGTGCTGCCGTTCTCGGCGTTGCCGGTGAGTACCTGATTGGCAGTGTCGTGTGCGGCGTTGACGTAGTCGTTGATCACAGCGCTGTCGGCGGGGGCCGCTGGTGTTGCTGGTGCCGTGGTGTCGAGCGTGAAAGTGAGCGAGGCCCAGCCGGTGCCACCAGCCATCTCCGGTGAAATGCTGCCGGTAAGTCCGGACAACACAGTTCCGTTATAGTCGTCTGCGCTATCTGTAGCACCGAAAATCGTGCCGCCATTGAATCCGATAAGCGAGTCTAAGCTTGGAATGGAGGACACATCAGATGTAAGTGGCGTTGTGAAAATTAGTGTCAATTCATAATTTCCCACAGGCGCAGGTGCAGTAAACTGCGCCTGCCATTCCCCGGTTGAATAAACTTGTGAGGACAATAAATTCGTAAAAGCCGGGAGAGAACCAGCGACGAGGTCTGCTGCGGTAATCTTGCCTGTGGTCTCATCCACAGTGAGCGCACCAGATAACGAGGCAGCCGGCGTAGTAGAAGAAGCGGCGAATGTTCCCGCGACTGTGAACGTTTTGGAAGTATCCCCGACCGTCTCACTCGCTAAGACGGTGTGGGTGCCATCTGCAAGGCCCGTCGGTGTGAAGTTCCAGGTGCCGCTGCCATCGGCCGTCGCAGTCCCGGCGATCGGGTTACCATCGATAGTGAAGTGTATCACCGCATTCGGGTCAGCTGAGCCGACGAGGGCAGGATTCGATGTGAGATTGTCACTCGGCGACAAACCGGTGTCGTGCGCCAAGCTCTCCGTGACGGTTGGCGGAGAGACGACTTCGACAATGCTTGTGCCGCCATTGCCATCACTGGTTAACTGGAAATACTCGCCTGAGAAATTCTGTGAGGGATCGAATGCTAGATTGTAACTACTTCCGTTCTCCTTGATTTGTAGTACGTTTCCAGAATTCGGATTGACAGCACCGTGTACGTCGAAAGCAACTCCCGCAAGATCGATCTTATCGCCTGGAACAAACCCGAAAATCGCATTCGACGGCATCTGTGAGCCGTCAATTTTTAGTGTCTCATTATTCGGCCCGAACGTAATCGAGCCTTTGCCTGTGGCGCTTGCGTTACCTAACTCTAATGTTCCATCGGAAATGATTGTGCCTCCGGTATAGGTACTAATGCCCTCTAGCGTCAGCGTTCCAGCGCCAACCTTTATTAGCGCCGTTGTGCTGGTCCCGTCTTGGAGGCTTCCGTTGAACGTCGTGCTGGTGTTATCGCTGCCTGCGGTCAGCGTTGCAGGGCTTGCAACGCCGCTATTGGTGACTGTCCCACCCCACACGAGCGATCCAATCGAATGGTCGGTCCCCGCAAGGTCGAGCAGAGCGAATGCATTTACTGGAATATGCGCAATCCATCCCTCATAATATCCTGTGGGAGGGGTGCCCTCACCGACAATTGTTTCACCATCTGCTGATACGCCGGTGGCAAAGGTCAGTGTCCAGCCCCTCATGTCAATGCCACCGGCACTGAGCACATCTTGAACGACCTGCATGCCTGTTGCCGCCGTCCAGCGAAACGCAAGCTGTGGTCCGATCTGGCCCTCAGTGTAGCCGACTACGACTGAGCCATCTGCATTGGCACGGTATGCCAAACCAGGGCCAATTGCTGTCATCCCTTCCGACGCAGTCCAAACAAATGCTTCCTTGTTGAGTTGGGAATCACCTTGAAAATCAAAACCCACGACAACTGAGCCGTCGGCACTCACTCCATAGGCATAACTTTCGACGTATCCCGGCAAAAAGCCGAGACCAGTCATGCCCGTTGCTGCAGTCCAGTGGAAGGCCTGGGGCACGCTGCCGTTGAAACTGCCCCCTACGACAACAGACCCGTCTGCGTTGACGCCATATGCCGTGCTTCCAGGAGCTATGGCCGAAAGTTGGTGACGGCATGAGGGGTTAAGGCGGCGTATCGTGGGGGTGTTCGAAGCCTCCACTTCTCCACCGAAGGAGTGATACGCCGTGACCGACACTAACGTTTTCCAACTCTCCCAGCCAGGAACTTTCGCCGATCCGCTGACCGAGGTTTTGCGCAACGGCGCGCGAGCGTTGCTTTCGCAAGCGGTTGAGGCCGAGGTTGCGGCCTTGCTGGGCTACCATGCCGACAAGCTCACCGACGATGGTCGCCAGCGGCTGGTGCGCCACGGACATCTGCCCGAGCGCGAGATCGTGACCGGCATCGGCCCGGTCGCGGTGCGCTGCCCGCGCGTGCGCGATCGGGGCGGCGAAGGCTCCGCGCGCATCCGCTTTTCGTCGGCGATTTTGCCTCCCTATGCGCGCCGCTCGAAGAGCCTCGAAGTGCTAATTCCGATCCTCTATCTCAAGGGCGTCTCTACCGGCGACTTCGAGGGGGCGCTCGCCGCTTTGCTTGGCAAGGATGCCGGCGGACTCTCGGCCTCGACCATCGGCCGGCTCAAGGACGCTTGGTCGGACGAGCACGTGCGCTGGAGCAGACGCGATCTTTCGGCCAAGCGCTACGTCTACTTCTGGGTCGACGGCATCCACGTGCAGGCCCGCCTGGAGGACGACGCGCAGTGCCTCTTGGTCATCATCGGCGCCACCCCGGAGGGCAAAAAAGAGCTTGTTGGCCTCATCGACGGCGTGCGCGAGAGCACGCAATCCTGGCGGGAGCTGCTCCTCGATCTCAAGCGGCGTGGGCTTGTGATCGGCCCCGAGCTCGCGGTCGCCGACGGCGCGCTTGGCTTCTGGCAGGCGGTCGAGGACGTGTGGCCGAAGATGCGCGGCCAGCGCTGCTGGGTGCACAAGACTGCCAATGTCTTGAACAAGCTGCCGAAGAGCCAGCAATCAAAAGCCAAGCGGGCGCTGCAGGAGATCTGGATGGCCGAGACCAAGAAGGATGCACTCGTGGCATTCGCTGCCTTCGTCGAAACCTGGGGCGTCAAATACGACAAGGCGGCGGAATGCTTGGTCAAGGACCGTGACGCGTTGCTCGCTTTCTATGACTTCCCGGCCGAGCACTGGAAGCATCTGCGTACGACCAACCCCATCGAAAGCTCGTTCGCGACGGTGCGCCACCGAACGGTGCGCTCCAAAGGATGTCTCTCAAACAAGACCGCGCTCGCCATGATCTTCAAGCTCGCCGAAGCTGCCGAGAAAAGCTGGCGTCGTCTCGATGGCCACAACCAGTTGCCGAAAATAATCCTCGGTGTAAGGTTCACCGATGGAATTGAGGTCGTCAAACTGCAAGCTTAACCCGCTGCCGCCTGACCCCTTCCGTCACCAAGATTCAGCGATAGCTCTGCTTCCAGTCCCGCCGGGGAGTGAACCAAGCGCGACCATGCCTGTTGAAGCAGTCCAACGAAACGCTTGACCGCCACTCACGCCAACAACTACAGCTCCATCGCCGCTTACATCCAGCCCAAGACCAGCCCCAAGAAGGACCTCGCCCGTTGCTGCCGTCCAGCGGAAAACCTGGCCATTGTCAAACCCCACGACAACGGAGCCATCAGAGCTAACGCCATCGGCTTGGGCTCTTCCGCCGCTCCTGCCCGCAATCGGCACCACGCCCGTTGCCGCTGTCCAAAATACCGCCACATAAGGATTAGTTCCTGCAAGCCCATAGCTGGCGCCCACGACGATAGAGCCGTTGGCATTCACCGCCCAGGCTTCGCTTCCTGCGTTTCCCGGTGCAAAACCGAGGCCCTGGAAGGGAGGTGGCGGCGGAGCCGCTTGAGCTATTGGTGCCAGCCCCCAGAACCCAGCCACGCCTGCCGAAAATGGAGTGCTTGGTGATGCCGCCACGAATGTCGCAGCGCCGGTTTGGGGATTAAGGGCGTAAATGTCGGGTGTGGATGCCCCGTATGCTCCGCCGTAGAGTACACCTCCAACGGTCACCAAGGCTCCAAAACCAGTTTCTCCCTCAGTGGTACTGCCAATCAATGTGGCGGAGCCGTTTATGGTACTCAAAGCGTATAATGAATTATCGGTCGTTACATATAATGTGTTCGAACCTGCTGAAATTCCCATCACGGTGCCGAAGGGTATGTTCGTCGATCCGAGGTCGGTCGCAGCGCCAGTTACTGGATTAATCGAGTAAAGAGCGTCGTCCCAACCTAGCGCGTAGAGCCCAGCCGTGGTCGAGCCGAGAAGCGCGTAGCCACCGCCGATATTTCCAGCCCCAATAGCAGTGAGTGCGCCGGTCGACGTATTTACAGTGTAAAGCGTGTTCCCGTGATCAGGGGCCCCATAGATTACGCCCCCGTAACTCCCGAGGCCTGCCAACGTTTGCCCCGTGTCGCCCAGGGATGTGAACACGCCAGTGTTCAGGTCGATTACGCCGAATAAGTCGCTTCCCGGTCCCGTTATTTCGTAGGCAAAGACGTCAGCCATCGCGCCTTCTCCGAAATCTGTAATGGAAATTACTTCTCGCCTTTTCTGTGAAGCGAGCAAAATTGCCAACCCGCTGCACGCCATCTAGGCGCAGCGAATTCGTGCCGACTGAACGAAGATTGATTAATTCCTACCAACAGCATCAGCGCTGCGACCCAGCCAGCGCAGGCAACGGAGACTTTCAATACGTCCCGTATTTATGGGCAGCTCTCACGTAGGCCGTTACTAAGTTCCAAAGGTTAAGTCAAGGATACAGCGTCCGATTAACCTTTGGCCACGTTATGAAGATCATTCGCTGCTCGTACTGCGGTAGTGAGAGCCGAAGACCGCTTGAATGGTTCGCAGCCACCGGAGATTCCGATGCGCCGGACATGGGCTTAGGTGTCCCAGGGCGAGCAAACCGATGGTGCACCCAAGCCTGAGCCCCGCACCGAAGCCGAGCCTATGTCGCGGTGGAGATAGTTGAGAACCCTGCGCGGGCTCGACGGGCTAGTCCCGCAGCATGTTGGCGATCTGGGCGCCCTCGAACGAGCGTCCTCTGTCGTGGCACATGTTTCGCTTTGTGATGACGTTGACAAACAATGCGAGAACTAGAGCCACGCCGACTAAGCCTGGGACGAAGCGCTCCTTGATTTGGTTAGCTGCGAGCATAAGGCACCCCCTCGGACGACTGTTCCGACGGGTTCGTCGCGGGAGGAATCCTGAAGGTTCAAACGGTGCGGCGTCGACTTCGAGCATGGCGGGCATGGGCGGCATTTGCCCCTGGCGACTGGGAAGGCCCCGGCCAGGGCAGGCGGAAGCCTCACAGACGCGCCCCCCCGGCAAGGGCGCGCCACTTCGGATTTCCATTGGGAGACCTCGGCCGGGCGGTGTAGTCCGAGCGCGCTAAGGCAATCGGGTCGCAAACCAAAGCAAATCAGGCGACCTCACCCTTTGCGCCGCCCCGGAATTTTTGATTATCGAGCATCCGCAATGGTTCCGATAGCGGACTAAAAATCGGGGAGTTCTACCTGTGTTGCCGGTGGCCGAGCCGCTTAGCCTTTATGCGCCAGCCACGCTTGCGTGCTCGAAAGGGAGCGGCTGTAGCCTCGATATCGTCGCTTGGCTTACGCCATAGGTCCGCGCAAGATCGGCCTGCGCAACGCCCTTCCGCAAGCCGCTGAATGGCTTTCTCCGTTCACCTATGCCGTGAGTATCGCCTGGACTGCACTGGCAACGTAGGGCTTACCACCGCCAGTGACATGGCCTCGGGCCGCAAGCTCAGCGGATATCCTCCGCAGCGACAGGCCGCCGACCTGTAATTCCTTCGCCAAGGCAACCACCTCGGGTCGTGCCTCAACGTATGACTTCCGCCCGCCACACTTGCCGGTCACCGCCTTCTTCCGGTCGCGTGCCGCTTTGAGCTTGGCCGCCAGGGACGTTTTCTCGAACTGAGCAATTGCGCCGAGCACCTGGCGCACGAGCACTGGCCGGTCCGGACAAGGACTCGGACAAACGGCAGCGAGCGGCTATCACGGCCTTCGCCAAGGCGCACGGCTACGCCCTCGTTGAGGAGTTCTACGACGCCGCGGTGAGCGAGCTGATCCGATTGCCGAGCGCCCTGGTTTCAAGGCCATGCTCGACCGCATCGAAGTGGGCCAAGGCGGTCAAGTTCTCGGGCGCGAAGCCGGGCTGATCTAGCGTTGGCCCCAGTCCGGAAGGTCGTACTGGTACCGATTTATGAGCGGGGAGGCGACTAGTCGCGTCGGCCGTCGACCAGAATCACGAGGCGCGAGGATCGCAGTGCAACATCCTGACACTCCGCGCGGGTCGCTCAGGATCATTGCTCAAACCTCATGGCCGTTTTGGCTCGCTCCACCAGGTTTCGGGAAGGTACCCATAAAGCGATGTCGTGGCGGGTCGCCCGATCCGGGTCCAGCGCGCGAGCCATTGCTCTGGAAGATGGAATAGCGGGATCGTGTCGAAGCCGGAGAGCAGCACGCGGTCGAGCGCGCGCACCGCCGCGACGAAGTCCTCACAGCGTTTGCGCCTTGAGGAGCGCGGCGATCATGGCGTCGACGGCGGCGCTTTTGATGCCCATGTAGTTGCGCGTGCCCGGCTGATCGGCCGCCGCCGAGCCCCAGTAGAAGGACTGCTCATTGCCGGGCGACAGGGATTGGTCCCAGCAATTCTCGATCATATCGAAGTCATAGTTGAGACGCCGACCCTCGAACTGCACGGCATCCACGAACCGCACCCGTGCAGCGATACCGGCGCGCTTGAGGCTTTGCGGAGAATAGGAGCGCGAGGCGCTCGTCGTCGCGGGCGGTCACCATGATCTCGAAGCTGAAAGGCCGGCCGGTTGCCCGCTCCGACGAGGACCTGGCCGCGCAGCTCGTATCCTGCCGCGGCGAACAGATTGAGCGCCCGCTTGAGGACCGCGCGGTCGCGGCCGGAGCCATCGCTGACTGGTGGCGACCAGGTCCCGTTGGAGCACATCAGGCCGCACCGCGTCGGGACATGGCGCGAGCAACTCGCGCTCCCGCGCTTCCGCGGGCTGCCCGTGCGAAGAGAGTTCCGAGCCCGGGAAATAGCTCGGCGGTGCGGCGGTAGAGATCAAAAAAATACCCATGGTTGATCCACTCGAAATCGAACAGGGACGATATCGCTTCGCGGACCCGAACGTCGCGTGAAAACCGGCCGGCGCGTATTGAACACGAAATAGCTTGCTTGGCTTGGGAGTGCCGGTGGGAGGCCTCCTTGACGACGAGCCCGTCTCGCAAGGCGGGGAACGCGTACGCGGTCTGCCAACGGGCGGGATCGTGCTCAAGTCGGACGTCGTAAAGACCGCGCTTGAATGCCTCGAAATGGGAATTGGCTTCACGGATAGAAGTCGAACCGGAGCTCGGCGAAGTTCCAGAAGCCGCGATTGATCGGAAGGTCGCGAGCCCAGTAGTCCGGATCACGCCGAAGGCCACGCTTTTGCCCGGATCGA
>CAVYVC010000004.1:0-68152 GCA_963771845.1 uncultured Alphaproteobacteria bacterium
GGCAAGATCGGCCATGGATCGATATGGCGAATTCGCCAGCACCATGATGTGCCATCCGTCGGGCCTGGCCGAGCCGAGCCCCACGACTTTCTCCTTGATGCCTTTCTTCACCGCGAGCGCGACGCCGGGCGGGAAAAAATTGATGATGTCGGCTGCGCCGGCGGCGAGCGCTTCCTGCGCCGCGGGTCCCCCGCGATAAGCCGTGATCTCGGCCTTGAGACCCGCATCGCGGAAATAGCCGAGCTCATCAGCTGCATAGATCGGCGCGAACGGACCGTAGTTGGGGACGGCGAGCCCGATCTTGACGGTTGTCTGCGCGCTTGCGTCGGCGATGGATGCGAGCAAGACAGCAAAGACGGTCGTGCATAGGGCGAGGCGGTTCAATGCGCAATTCATCATGTTGCCCTCCCTCGGAGCCATCATTGCGGTGACGTGTCGGGTCTCCTGAAGATACAGGCGGTTACAGGCTGCGGTTGAAGAACACAGGGCCCCGCGCGCCGATGATTTCCTCTATCCATACAACATAAATCCGATCGACTCGATAGTCGCCCGAGCTTAGCGTGGCGCTCTCTTCATCGCGGCATCCGCGCGCAAGGAGATCGACATGAACATCGAAGGCAAAGTCATTGTCATTACCGGAGCGGCGCGCGGGATTGGCGAGGAATACGCACGCTATCTCGCAAGCCAGGGCGCGCGCGTCGTGCTTGCCGACATCAATGACTGCTCGAACACGCTTGATCAGGTCAAGGCGAAAGGCGGCGCGGCGGTTGCCACCAAGGTCGATGTCGCGAGCGCCGCATCGGCGGCGGACATGGCGCGCACCGCGCTTGATGCGTACGGGCGCATCGACGCCATTATCAACAATGCAGCGCTTTTCGGCGGACTGCGCGGCGGCCGCTTCGACGCCATCAGCGAGACCGATTGGGATGCCGCCATGGCGGTGAACGTCAAGGGCATCTGGAACTGCTGCAAAGCGGTGGTGCCGGCAATGCGCAAAACGGGCGGCGGCAGCATCGTCAACATCGCCTCGCTCGCCGCCACCTACGGCATGCCCTACGGCCTGCACTACACCACTTCCAAGGCCGCGGTGATCGGGCTCACGCGCGGCCTTGCGCGCGAACTCGGCCGCGACAACATCCGGGTGAACGCGATCGCGCCAAGCCTCGTGCTCACCGAGGGGACGCGCGAATTCTTCGCCGAGAAGGCGGACAAGGCGATCGAGGCCATCAAGACGGGCCAGGCGATTGCGCGCAATCTGGTGCCGGCCGACCTCGTCGGCACCATTCACTGGCTCGTCTGCGATGCCAGTCAACTGGTCACCGGCCAGACCATCGCGGTCGACGGAGGAACGGTGCTGCTGTGAGTGCGCCCATGCAAACAATGGAAGGCGGATGTCATTGCGGCCGGGTGCGCTTTCGGGTCACCGCCAGTCTCGATCGTGTCACGCAATGCAATTGCTCGATCTGCGCAAAGAAAGGCTTCCTTCACCTTATCGTGCCGCCGGCGCAGTTCGAGCTCATCCGCGGCAAGGACGATCTGACGGTCTACGAATTCAACACCGGGATTGCAAAGCACACGTTCTGCAAGCATTGCGGAATTCATCCCTTCTACGTGCCGCGCTCCGACCCCGACAAGGTCGATGTCAACGCGCGCTGTCTCGACGGCATTGATGCAACGGCAATCACGCCCAAGCTGTTCGACGGCAAGAACTGGGAGGCCGCGATGCAGGCACGCGTGCCGTGGCGGTAAGTAAATCACCCCCGATCGAGCCTCGGGTCGCGCGCGTTGTTCTGCAAGGTCGACTGGATCGCCTCGCGTAGCGACGGGTATTCGCCCGGCTGCCAGTGCGTCATGTGGATGTCCGCAAGAAGCCTTGCCGAGCGCCCGAACACGACGATGCGGTCGCCGACGCTGATCGCCTCTTCAAGCTGGTGCGTGATCAGGACGGCGGTGCTGCCGCATTCGCGCGCGAGCGAAAGAAAGGTCTCGCGCAGCTCGCGCGCCGTCACCTCATCGAGATGCCCGAAAGCTTCGTCCGCCAAAAGGATGCTGGGCTGCACCACGAAGGCGCGCGCGATCGCGACGCGCTGGCGCATGCCACCGGACAATTCGTGGGGATAGGCGTTGGTGAAATTCGCAAGCCCAAGGCGTTCGAGCCACGCCACCGAGCGCTCGTTCTGCTCCGCCTCCGGGACACCGATGAGCTCGAGCGGCAGCTTCACATTGTCGAGCGCGGAGCGCCATGGCAGCAGGCGATCCTGCTGGAACACCGTCGCGATCTGGCCGCGAAAGTGATCGAATTCGCCGTAGGGCGTCTTGCCGCCAATCACGATCGAGCCGCCGGTCGGCTGCTCGAGCCCGATCATCAGGTCGAAGAAGGTGGACTTGCCGCATCCGGTCTGGCCCACGATCGCCACCACTTCGCGCGGCGATATATCAAGATCGAGACTTTCGATCGCGACCACCGATTGGCCGGACGTCGCCTGCCGGAACACCTTGCGCAGTTGCCGCACCACAATCGGCGGCGGATCATTCGTTGGCGCCATGGCTGCTGCTGTGTGCACGCCAGCATGGCTTAAGTGTCTCCCCGGGCATCCGCAATTCGAAACCGTGTATAGTCGCCTGCCTGCGAGCCCTGTGATGAGCAGTCCCGGAAACGGTCTTGCCGCGATCTATTGGGCGCGGCCTTCGGTGCCGCTCGGCGCGCATCCGCCGGCGTGGCGGGATTGCGTCAACCTTTCCGGGCGATTGCCGGCGCCGGTGGAGCGAAGTGATAACGCAGCCCGACACTGACGATGTCGACCCACGCGCTGCTAGTGCCGATGAAGGTTCCGAGCCGGGGATCGAAAACGGGATTGCCCGAAGCCGCGCTGATATTGATCGCCGTATTATCCTTGATGAAGATGTGCGTGTAGGCGAGATCGAGCGAGAACTGCTCGTTCCATTTGTACGTCGCGCCGGCACTGACCCACAGGCGATCCGTATCGGGCAGGCGCGTGCTGCGCGTCGCATCGGTGATGGGCGACTGTTCCCAGCCGATGCCGGTGCGAAGCGCAAGGTACCGGCTGCACATGTACTCAAGTCCGGCCGAGTACATCCAGCCATCACGCCATCCGAACGAAAGCTGCGTCGGAATGCCCGGAATCAAGCCTAACACAGGCGTCGCGATCGGGACCGTGTTGAGCCGCGACCAATTGGTCCATTCCACCGTCCCCAGAAGGGTAAACGAGTTCGTGATTTTCTGGCGGATGCTGGCGGTAACGGCGCCGGGCAGCGGCACGGTGGCATTGAAGCCCACCGTCGTTCCCGGTACGGCGACCGGGACCAACCCGAACGGCGGGACAACGACGGGCGCTACAAATGAGGGCCGGAAGATGTTGCCGCTGGTTTTCTGATCAAGCCCCGAGCGATAGCCGACGCCGATCGTGGTCCACGATGCCGGAGTGAGGGTGGCGCCCAGGGTATAGCCGTAGCCCCAGGAGTCGCCGCGCAGACTGAGCTCATCCGGACCGAGCGGAGCGAGAAACGGAAAAGGTCCGGTCAGGCCGCTGCCGGGAAAAGCCGAGTCGAGCCTGACCTTGAAATACTGGATCTGCGCAGCCGCGCCTACGCTGAGCCAATTATTGATCTTCCAGGCTACGGTCGGCGTCGCATTGACGGCTTTGATGTTCGACTCCTGGGAATAGAACATCCCTGACCAGAGCGCATTGGGCTGGGTCTTGAGCCCGAACGGGGAGTTCAAGCCCAGCCCGAGCGAGAACCCATTGTTCAGGCCATAAACGGTGTAGGCCGACGGAACGAAGCTCGCCTTATCGAAAAGATCGCTGCTCCCACCCAAGGGCGTCAGGTTGACCCCCGTCGGCGAAGTGGCCAGGAGCGGCGTGATATCGGCGTGCGGAGAGTCGAGCGTGGCATCGCCTTCGATCGTGAGCCCGCGCCCGGCCTGAGTGATTGTCGCCGGGTTCCAAAACATGGACGACACCGAGGGGCCGCCCGCCGCCACGCCCGCAAAGGAGGTCCCCTGGAAATAGGGGCTTTGCCGTAGCGCGAAGCCTCCCGGGTCCGCCTGCGACTTGCCCACGCTCAACGCGATCGCGCCGGATGACACGATGGTCATGAGCATGATCCTGCTGGATTTTAGCATCGCCCCCTGCCCCCGTGCTCTCGCCCCAAACCGAATCACGAGGGCTTGCTTTCCAGCCTGTCTCATTCTGAGAGAGGCTTTCGGGCAAGGCTAATCGACCGGATTGGACGCCCGGGGGACGCGAGTGTGGGCGATCGTGACATATTTGGCACAGAGCAGCCGCGCTGGGCCCAAAGGGATGTGGGCTGAGAAGCAGGGCTAGCGTGTAGTTTGAGTCGAGCTCTTCACGAGACCCAACATTGAGCAGCGCGGGAAAGGTGTTGGGTCTCGCAAGCGCTCGACCCCCACCGGCCTTCTCCTCCTTGCGACACAGCGATCGATTTAATCGCAGCTGCGCGCCGGCATGCACCGGCGCGCGGCGGATGCTTTGCCTACACCCGCGCCTCGGCGAGGCTCGGCGCGCGCACTACGAGCAGAGTCCTCCGCAGGTAATACCACCACGTCAGCCCTATGCAGGTGACGTAGAACGCGAGGAACACTTCGAGCGCGAGATGCGGCGCCCCTGTTGCGGCAATGGAGGCGCCGAAGCCTCGCGGGATCAGATAGCCGCCGCAGGCACCGATAGCGCCGATAAATCCCAAGGCGGCAGCGGCCTCGATGCTGGCGGCCTTGATGGCCGCAAGGCGGCCGGATTCACCCGATCCCTTCGCTTCCCGCAGCTTCTCCTCGCGGAAGATCGACGGAATCATCCGGTAGGTGGAACCGTTGCCGATCCCGGTGGTGATGAAGAGGACAAGAAACATCGCAAGGAACCCGGCGAACTCTTTGACCTCGACAAAATACATCACGCCGATCGTCGCAGCGCCCATGGCGATGAAGTTCCAGAACGTCACGGTCGCGCCTCCGATCTTGTCGGCGAGCAAACCGCCGAGGGGACGCGAGAGCGAGCCGACCAGCGGACCCAGGAACGCGATGGCCACCGTGATCGCTGGGAATTGCGTCTTGATCAGGAGCGGGAACGCAGCCGAATAGCCGATGAACGAACCGAAGGTCCCGATGTAGATGTAGGACATCACCCAGGTATGCTTGCGGGTGACAACGGCGAGCTGGTCTTTGAAGCTCGAGCGGGCCGAGGTGAGATTGTTCATGAAGAAGAAGGCGCCGACCACCGCGATCGCCAACGGCAGGAGCCACATCAGCCCGGCGTTCTGGAGATAGAGGCCGTCCGCCGTCGGGGTTGCGAGATAAAGACTTACTAAGCCTGTGCCCAGGAGCAGCGGCGTCAAGAGTTGCACGCCGCTCACTCCGATGTTTCCGCCGGCGGCATTGAGCCCGAGCGCCCAGCCCTTCATGCGGTCCGGATAGAAGAAGGAAATATTGGCCATGCTGGAGGCAAAGTTGCCGCCGCCGAGGCCGGCTGTCGCCGCCACGCACAACATCAGCCAGAACGGAGTATCAGGCTGGGTGACAAAGTAAGCGAGTGCGAGCGTGGGAATGAACAAAACCGCCGCGCTGAAAACGGTCCAGTTGCGGCCGCCGAATGTCGTGACCGCAAACGTGTAGGGAAAGCGCATCAGCGAGCCAATCAGTCCGGGCAACGCGACGAGCTGAAAGAGTTGGTCGGTCGTGTAGTGAAAGCCCGCTTGCGGCAACTTGGTCGCGACAATGCTCCAAATGAGCCAGACGGAAAAACCGATATGCTCGGCAAAAATCGACCAGATGAGGTTGCGCCGGGCGATCCACTTGCCCTTCGATTCCCAGAATTTTTGATCTTCCGGATTCCAATCCGAAATCCAGTTTCCCGTGCTCATTCCTGTGTCCCTTTCCGGTGTGTCAACGCCTTGCGGCGAGAGCGGATTCGCAAGCCTTGTGCCAAGCCTATGCCCCTGAAAAGCCGAAGATTTTGCGGGGATTCAAGATGAAAAATTACGCGCTTTGCGCGCGCCGCGGAGTGAAATTTGTGCAGTGCAAAATCGTTAGGCGGAGCGCGGTCAATTTCTAGGCGAGCCGCGCCCTTGCAAGTGTTTTTACATTGACACGCCGTCTTTCACAGATTGGCACGCCGCTTGAACGCGGCAGTAGCCCGTGTTGAGCGTAGCGAAACGCGGGACCGCCCCGGATTTCGCTTCGCTCAATCCGGGCTACAGGCAGCTACAGGCTACAGGAGCGGCAGAGCAGATGAAGGCGCCGGCGCAACATCATCAGGCGGTGCGCACGACGTGTCCGTATTGCGGCGTTGGCTGCGGGCTCATCGTTGAACCGGACGGCCACGGCGGTGCGGCGATCGCGGGCGATCCCGCGCATCCCGCAAATTTTGCGCGCATCTGTTCGAAGGGAGCGGCGCTGGGCGAGACGCTCGCGCTGGAGGGCCGGTTGCTGCATCCGATGCGAAGGGAGGGCGGCGGCAAGCTCGCGCGCATCGGCTGGGACGATGCGCTTGATCGCGTCGCATCAGGCTTCAAGCAGATCGTCGAGCGGCACGGGCCGCACGCGGTCGCGTTCTATCTTTCGGGCCAGCTGCTCACCGAGGACTATTACGTCGCCAACAAGCTGATGAAGGGGTTCATCGGCTCTGCCAATGTCGACACCAATTCGCGGCTGTGCATGGCGTCGTCGGTCGCCGGCCATCGGCGCGCGTTCGGTTCCGATACCGTGCCGGGCACCTATGCCGACCTCGATGAGGCCGATCTCATCGTCCTCGTCGGCTCGAATGCCGCCTGGTGTCATCCGGTGCTGTTCCAGCGCATGATGCTCAACAAGGATCTGCGGGGCGCCCGCTTCGTCGTGATCGATCCGCGCCGGACCGCAACCGCGCAAGAGGCCGATCTATTTCTTCCCATATCGCCCGGGACCGACACCGCGCTGTTCTGCGGTTTGCTGGTTCATATGGCGGAAACGCACGCGCTCGACTACGCGTATATCGACGCGCACACGAACGGCTTCGAAGAGGCGCTTGCGCGCGCGCGGACGATCGCGTCCGGTCTTGCTGCAACCGCCCGTGCAACCGGCCTCCCCGTCGCGGACGTGGCGCGATTCTTCGAGCTTTTTTGCGGCACCGAGCGCGTGGTCACGTGCTATTCGCAGGGCGTGAATCAGTCGGCGCAGGGAACCGACAAGGTCAACGCCATCATCAATTGCCATCTCGCTTGCGGCCGCATCGGCCGGCCGGGCATGGGACCGTTCTCGCTCACGGGTCAGCCCAACGCCATGGGCGGGCGTGAAGTGGGTGGGCTCGCAAACCAGCTCGCCGCGCATATGGGATTTTCGGCCCGCGACGTTGATCGCGTGCGCCGCTTCTGGAACGCGCCCAACGTCGCGTCGCGCGAGGGTCTCAAAGCCGTCCAGATGTTTGAGGCGATCGCGCGCGGCGAGATCAAGGCCTTGTGGGTCATGGCGACCAACCCGGCGGTCTCGCTGCCGCGCGCAGAGGCCGTGCGCAAGGCACTGGCGGCGCTCGAGCTCTTCGTGGTCTCAGAGAACGTGCTCTCGAATGACACCGTCAACGCCGGCGCCCATCTCCTTCTGCCGGCGGCCGCCTGGGGCGAGAAGGACGGCACCGTCACCAATTCCGAGCGGCGCATCTCGCGCCAGCGCACATTCCTGCGCCCGCCCGACGAAGTGAGGCCGGACTGGTGGATCGTCACGCAAGTGGCGCGCCGGATGGGCTTCGCCGAAGCTTTTCCCTATGCGCAAGCCGCCGATATTTTTCGCGAGCATGCCGCGCTCTCTGCGTTCGAGAACGGCGGCACCCGAGACTTCGACCTCGGTGCCCTCGTCACCATTTCGGATGCGCATTACGATGCGCTCGAGCCGGTGCAATGGCCGTTGCGCGCGGGCGATGATTGCAAGGAGCAGCGCTTTTTTTCGGTGGGCGGATTTTTCACGCCGAGCCGCAAAGCCCAGTTCATCGCGCCCGAACCGCCCGCACTGCGAGAAGAAACAACGGCCGACTATCCGCTGCGCCTCAATACCGGACGCATCCGCGATCAATGGCATACCATGACGCGCACAGGCCAGAGCCCCAGGCTTGCCATGCACCTGCCGGAGCCGTTCGTCGAGCTGCATCCCGCGGATGCGCGCGCGGCCGGGCTTGGCGACGCCGACTTTGCGCGCGTCGCCACCGCGCACGGCTCATGCATCATGAAAGTCATTATCAGCGAGAGCCAGCAACCGGGCTCTCTGTTCGTGCCGATCCACTGGAGCGATGAGACAGCCTCGTGCGCGCGGGTTGGCGATCTCGTCGCTCCCCATACCGATCCTCATTCCGGACAGCCGGAGGCGAAAGCGACGCCGGCTGCAATCTCGCCGGTTGTTTTCTCCGTGCACGGTTTCGCGCGCACGCGCGGCTTGCTCACCTTCCCGCCGGAAACCTGGTGGGTGCGCACCGCGGTTGCGGAAGGTTTCGAGTACCGGCTGGCAACACGCCTCGGCCCATTGCACTGGCATGATTTTGCCTTTGACGCCTTCTCCAATCGCGCCCAGGTGGTCGACGAGCTCGTCGGCACGACATATAGCGCCAGCGCTTTCGCGGCCGACGAGCTTTATGGCTGCCTTTGTGTCGGGCCGATCAACGAGCCGCTGCAATTGGCTGCCGTGTCGCCCACCGCCGCGCCGGACCATGGAGCGCGCGTTCTCGCGCATGCATCAAGCGAACGCATCCACGCCGCCAAACCCATCATCTGCGCGTGCTTTGGGGTCGAGCTTGCCGCCGTGCGCGATGCCATCGCGTGCGGGCAAGCGCGCAGCGTGGCGCAGATCGGCCGCAAATTGCGCGCCGGCACGAATTGCGGCTCCTGCATCACCGAGCTGAAACGACTGCTCAACGACCACCGCGGTGCCGCCGTCATTCCGGGGCGCCGCGAAGCGGCGAACCCGGAACCCACAACCACGGACAGGGGTTATGGGTCCCGGGTTCGCGGCTTATAGCCGCGCCCCGGGATGACACGCGCATGATTCGCGGCAGCTGCCCACCTCCTCTCAGTACACATCCTGCTGGTAGCGGCCGTTCTTCTTGAGATCGGCGACGAACGCAACCGCCTCGTTGATGCTGCGCACGCCGAAGGTCGCCACGACATCGACCAGCGCGCGCTCCACATCCTTCGCCATGTGCTTGGCGTCTCCGCAGACATAAATGTGCGCCCCTTCGGCGATCCAGGCCCACAGATCGCGGCCGACCTCGCGCATGCGGTCCTGTACATAGATCTTGTGCTCGGCATCGCGCGACCAGGCGAGCGTGAGCCGCGTGAGCACGCGCGCGGCTTTCATGCCGGTGAGCTCGTCCTCATAAAAGAAGTCATAGGCGCTGTGCTGGTGGCCGAAGAAGAGCCAGTTGCGCCCAGGCGCTCGCTTCGACATGCGTTCGTGCAGGAAGGCGCGGAAGGGCGCAATGCCGGTGCCCGGCCCGATCATGATGACCGGCAATGACGGATCGGCGGGCAGTCTGAAATGCTGTGCCTTCTGAACGTAGATCTTGACCCGTTCGCCCGGGCGGATGCGCTCGCCCAGAAAGGTGGAGGCCACCCCAAGCCGCGTGCGGCCGTTGACGCGATAGCGCACCGCATCGACGCAGAGCGCGATGCGCTTGGCGTCGACCGCAGGCGAGGAGGCAATGGAGTAGAGGCGCGGCTGCAGCGGGTCGAGCGCCTCGACAAAAGCTTCGGGATCGGGGCGCACGCCGGAGAATTTGTTCATGGCGGCGAGCACGTCGAGGCTCTCGGCGTCGCCATCGGGGTCTTCGCCGGACGCGAGTGCCCGCGCCTTCTGGCGCCGCTCCCCGCCGGTGAGATAGGAGAACAGCGTGAACAGCGCGTCGCCGGCGGTGCCGAGCGAGACGCCGTCGAGGAGCACGTCGCGCAGCGCGCGTCCCGCGATGGCTAAATCCGCCGGCGCTTTGAGCGCCGCGAGCACGGCATCCACCAGCGCGGGTTCATTGCTGGGGTAAATGCCGAAGGCATCTCCGACCTCATAGGTGAGGCCGCAATCGGAGAGATCGAATTCAATGTGCCAGGTCTGTTTTTGCGAGCCAGGTTTGTTGAGACGCGCGCGGGACTGAAAAATCGCTTGCGCCGGCCGTTCGCGGGAATAGCCCGGGGTAACGGCCGGTGCAGCCGTAGCATCGGCAGCCGAAGGGATCTCGACCCTGGTCGCCGGCGCGCTGCCGCGCTCCTCCTGCTGCAGCGCCTTGAGCGTGCGGGTTGTTTCCTTGCCGCCAGGCACACAGAGATTGAGCCGCTCCTCCTTGCGAAGGAAGATGGCGCCGGAATAGTCCTGACAATTGTAACCGCATTGTCCGCAGTCCTGTTGTCCCATGGCCGCCATCAGGCGCGCGCGCAGCGGGCGGCCTTCGGCGAGCTTCATCCGGTCGGGAAGCGGCATGGCCGGGTCGTGCCAGGGCGCCTCGCCCACATCATCGTCGCTTGCTTCCTTCGTGAGCGGCGCGATACCCGAGAGCAAGGCCTCCGCATGCTCCGGCGAGAGCGCGGTGATGCCGTTGCCATCGAGACCGAGGAAGCCCGCGAAGAAACCGTTGAGCCAGGCGCGCTGCTCCGGCGAGAACGGCGCGCTTTCCGGCAGCAGCGGAGGCAACGGCGGCGGCACGCTCTCGCTCACTGCGCCCCCTCATCTGCAAAGAGCTGTTTGAGGGCGTCGATCTCATGCCGCAGCGTGAATGCTTGAAAGCTCTCATCGGGCGATGAGCGCCGCGCCATGTAGGTTTTGAGCATGCGCTCGACCAGCGCGGGCACATCGTGCGCCTTCACGTCGGCAAAAATCTCGCGCGCGAGCGCAGCATTCGCGCCGAAACCTCCGCCCACATGCACGTGATAGCCTTCGACGGTGTCGCCCTCCTCGCTGGTCGCGACCTTGCAGGCGAGCAATCCGATGTCGCCGATGTAGTGCTGGGCGCAGGAGTGATGGCATCCGGTCAGATGAATGTTGACCGGGCCATCGAGCCTCACGCGGCTCTCGCACCAGCGCGCGATATCCTCGGCATGGCGCTTGGTATCGGAGGCCGCAAACTTGCAGCCAACATTGCCGGTGCAAGCGACGAGCCCGGCGCGGATCGAATTCGTGCTCGTGGAGAGGCCGAGCGCTGCGATTTTTTCCTGCGCCGGTTGCACGTTTTCGGACGCCACGCCCGAGATCAGAAGATTTTGCCAGACCGTGAGCCGGATATCGCCATCGCCGAGCTCTCCCGCGAGCGCCGCGAGTTCGCGCATCTGATCGCTCGTCATCTTGCCAACTGGGAGCACGACGCCGATCCAGTGCCGGTCCGCCTGCTTCTGCCGGTGCACGCCGATATGGGCCTGGCGATCGCAAGCTGGACGGGGCAGCAAAGCCTCGTTGGGAACGCGATCGAGCTTGCGGCCAAGCTTTTCCTCGACGAGCGCAAGCACCTGCTCGAGCCCCATGCGGTCGATGACATATTTGAGCCGCGCCTTGCTGCGATCCGTGCGGTCGCCATGATCGATGAAGACGCGCACAATGGCGTCGGCGACTTTAGTGGCGTCGTGCGGCCGCACCAGAATTCCGGTCGCGTGCGCAAAGTCGCGATGGCCGGTGATGCCTCCGATCATCAACCGGAACCAGACGCCTTGCGCGACGCCGAAGCCGTCCCGCACCGCGACCGCGGCAAAGCCGATGTCGTTTGTCTCCTCCAGCACGGGAATGATACCGCCGCCGTCGAACGCGACGTTGAACTTGCGCGGCAGCCCGTAAAGCGAACGGTCGTTGAGAATGTGAAAGTGCCACTCGCGCGCATAAGGCCTGCTGTCGATCAGCTCCTGCGGATCGATGCCGGCGGTGGGCGAGCCCGTGACGTTACGGATGTTGTCGGCGCCTGAGCCGCGCGAGCACAGGCCGAGATCCTGCACCGCCTCGATCATGGCGACGGCGTTCTTCGCCTCGATCTCGCGCACCTGCAGATTGGCGCGCGTCGTCACATGCGCGTAGCCGCCCCCGTAGCGATCGGCGAGCTCCGCGACGCCCGCGAATTGCCAATGCTTGAGGATGCCGTTGGGCAGCCGCAGGCGGCACATGTAGGAGTTCTGGTTCGGCGCCACATAGAACAAGCCGAAAAAGCGCCAGCGGAAATTGTCCGGCGGCTTGGGATATTCGTTATTGGCGGTCTGCGCCTTGAGCCGCTCGTAGCCGTCGAAGGGATGCAGCTCGCGCTTGAACTTCTCCTGGTCCGAGAGCTTTTGACCGGCCGCGAGCACGCGGTCCTGGGAGCGGCGATGTTCGGCGTCGGGACCGTCCGGCACAGACGATTGCCTTGCCGTTGCAGGGTCGAGCGCGCCGCGCCCCGCGCGCGCGATCTGCACGCCGGCCGCAAGTCCCTCGAGATAGCGCTTCTGCTCGGGTGAAAAGTCCTCGGAGACGCTCATGCCGGCTGCGCTATCAACTTCCGTGCCAGCCCGGCGAGTTCGGATAGAGCAGAGATTTCAGTGACTTAGCTTCAAGTCTCGGAAGCCGGTTTGCGCTTGGGAGCGCGGCCTGCTGACAATTCCCGCAGCCTGTGCAGATTGTTTGTGCAGTGCAAAAAATAGGCAAACATGGAGTAGCGAGTAGGCCGGATGAGCGAACGGGTCGGCGCGAAGCGCCGCCCGATGACAGGCTCCGCGATATCCGGGGACGATTTGCCCCACATGTCGCCGCGCTCATGTGGGCTACCGGCCGGCTAGACGTCAGGTGCCGCAAAACAGCGGACTATCGTGCGCCTCGACCCGCCCGTTGTTTAGGTGAAGGCTGTGTCGCATCGGCCGATCCTTTGAGCTCTGCCGGCGTCACCTTACAATCGCCATTCCTGTCATAACGCGCGAACAAAGGATTTGGCTTGCTCACAAATTCTTCACGGCTGATACGCCCGTCTCGGTTGTCGTCGAAATAGGTGAGTTCTGCTTCTTTTAAAACGGGAGTCGCATGCTGGATCGTCTTGAATTCCGAAGCATCAACGTAGCCGTCACGATTACGGTCAGCCAGGTTGAAGATCCGGGTGGCGTACTGCTTCCATTCATCGCAAGTATAAATGCCATTGTGATCCAGATCCCATAGCTGCGCCGATAAAACCAGAGGATCGGCTTCGGGGGCATTCTGTGCAGCAGCCGGCACTATGGTGCCGCAAATAAGCAGCATCAAGGTAAGCTTTTTTCGCACGGGTTTCATCAGATCCTCTTCTTGCGAGAGCTCTGCTCTGCGCAAGAAGACATGGGCGTGTTCGCCGCAGAGAGTCACATGAGACTAAGCGTGCCGACGAATCATTTCGGCGGAAGCGCAGCGGGCGGCGGAGGCTCAGCATAGGCGGGCGGAGGTCCGGCATAGGCGGGCGGCGGAGGTCCGACATAGCCTGGGCAGACCTGCACGGGTGGCCCCGTAAAGCCGATGACGTGGCCCCAATTATCGTAGACCGGCCGGGATGCCCAGTAGCAACCGGGTCCGTAAACCGGCTGGGCGTAGCCCGGATACACCACATAACCGGGCGGCCGAGAGGCAATGATGGCGCCGGCGACCACGGCGCCGCCGATGACGCCCGCAGCAACGCCCGGTCTCCATCCTCCACCGCGCCAGCCCCATCCCCGGCGCCACTGGGCGGAGGCGTCGGTCGCAGTCGCCGCCAATGTCACTGCGATCGTCGCAGCCGCGACTAAGCTGAGGAGCCTCTTATTCATTCAGTGTCTCCTTGGAGTTAGCGGGCGCTAAGCAATCGGACAGAATCGCCGTCGCAGACTGAGATGTCCTACGATCGTGGCCTTATGAGGAACCACGTTTAACGCCGGATATAAATTCCTTGCCTGTGCCTTGCTTGCAACAGGACGCGTCGTTCTCGTCTGGATATGGATCCCGAAGGTCACGGCTTGAGCATCCACGACACTGCAGCAGCACAAACTGTAATTGTGAAAGCGCCCGCGATCATAAAGGCAGCGATTTTGCCAAGACGGTCCAGCATTGTCGTGGCGAAATATTGCCCATCATGTCGCGGGCGCATGGAGATGCGAACTACAGACGCTGTTCGCTAAATCGGCCGAGCATGGCTTCGCCATGGTGGAACCGGCCAAAGCCGGGGCGCGTTGGACGATACAGTACCGCGAATCGATGCTTTTGGTTTTCATCAAGGCTCTTATAGAGGGGCTCAGTTGCGTCGGCCAATTTCTTCAACGCCGCTCCAGTATCGGACATGGCGGCCGCGCGTCGTCGTAACCGCTCGACTGGATCATTGCTGGGCGATGCATTGCGTATCGCTATTCTGCGCTCTAACCGCAGCTTAGAGAGGTCGCGTGCCGCTTGTTCGAAGGCTGGCCAGTTCCGTGCCTGCTCTGGCGTGAGCATGAAGTCCTGCTTTTAGACCCGCGAGCCGCGCCTCTCCCAATGCACGCAGATCCTCGGCGCTCGGTTGCCAGCGTTGCCCCTCACCGCGACGATCGAACTGTTGAGCATGAACGAGCGAGGCTCCCGCGATAGCAAGTGCTGTCGTTCCGACGATGATCGATTTCCACACATTCCCCTCCAACGCACGCCCCAATGTGGGTAGTACAAAACGAAAAGCACAATGTTGCAAATTAAAGTTTTGTTAGATTAGGCAGCTTGGTTTTTTTCGCAGAATTAATGCCGTTCCGGATGGCGTTAGCGGATTCCGTGCGTGGACGCAGTTACCCGACGCGGAGGGATTGACGGGGTGCGACTGTGGATGGTCCGGACTGCCGCACTATCGTGTGCACCAGCGCGACGATTGAAAAAGTGGATTTTGACGAAGTCGCCCTGATATTGCCTCAGGTGGCCATGGCAGAATTCAGGAATTAAGACGTCTTCCATGCGGCGACCCTGGTCAAAAAATTGAAACGGTCGAAAGAATGGATTTGGCTTTGAACAACGGCGGAGTGTGTGAGATTTGTGTGAGGATTTGAGGCAGACGGCCCGGATGTCTTCCATCACGCTTGCATGCTTGGCCTCTCCGGTCGTTCGCCAGATTGGATTAAGAGCAAGAACCCGGACGCTCCGGCGGTCAAGCGATTGGCTGAGGAGGATTGGGACCGATGGTCCGCCACAAAGCCGAGACGTTCGAGCCGGTGACCATGGGCTACATACGCGATCACGGCTGCCGAGACTTGCAAACATGAACGCTGACTGGCTGCAGTCATAAACGAGTACGCCCCCCTCCCAACCCCTCATTTCCCGAAATGCTGACGCGATCGCGAGGGGATCGGCTCCGTTTCGACAAATCAATCCAAATTCGTCGCTAGCAACACAAAAGGTCAAAACTGTTGTCCATATTTGTTGTGGTCTGGACCTGCGTCAATTTCACGTAAACAAGCAAGAAGCAATCTCAAGTCTAACAAAATGTTAATTTGCAAACATCGCTCTTTTTGCTTGTACTTCAGGCATCCGTGTCAGCTTTGCTTGAGCAACTGCGTTTGCGATTGCGGATGTTAACGTCGTGAAAGCGGGTCTGAGTTTCAAGTTCGGCCCGGAGGCTTTTGACGCGACAAGCTGTGGTGAGTTCTTAAGCCGATCCCTCACTCTCGGCAGCAGAACTCAGCAAAACCAACGGCGAGAACTTAACGAAGTCGGCATCTCGGTGGCTGCGCTCAACCTTTGAGGCTGAAAATGACAAGAGCAATCTTTCTCCTTTTGGTTGCAATGGTTTTCGGAGCTCAAACAAGTTCCTCTTCATCCACCTCAACACTTCTCGGCGCGCCGGGATCAGCCACACTTGGCACAATCGGTTCGACCTTGCCCAGCTCGAGCTCCTCCAGGGATCAAACTCTCAATCGGTCGTCGCGAGCCCTTCAGCCTCAAGCACATGAGATCCCCTTCCGCCATCATTGTCTGCGACGAGGTTGATCTGACGGGAACACTGACGAACGTAGAGGACGTGTGCAGCACGTCCGGCGGATTGAGGTGAGCCAGCGCCGTGCGCTTTACCAAGTCCGGCAACTGATTCACAGGCTCTGTTTTCGCGTGCATTAAAGCGCTGATCATAAATTCCGGCGGCGACGCACTCGAATGCTACGAGGTGCGCCGTGATCGAAGTCAGCCGTTATGTCCTCGCGCTCATTGTCGCCGAGGTACATCTTTGGCCGTTGGGAGCGTCCTGGACCGGCCATGTTGCGGTGTTCGCTTTCTACACGTTAAGCGGATACCTGATGACGAGGGTTGCATGGCTTGTTCACAACGGTGCGATCAGGGCGGATTTGTACTCTGCCGCGCATGCGCACAGTGCTTCCGTCGTGTGCGAGCCTCCCGACTGGCGCAGCTTCGTCGCTACCCGACGCGTGCTCGGGTTGGCCATGGCCTGCCAGACCTCCGTAGCCAGTGCCGGAGTGCAGGTCTTCAGTCGGCCATCTCCCAATCCCTCTATACGGGGTGTGACAAACATGACCTGGCTCTTTCCCGCGGGAGAGACCGTCAGAGCGCGAATGGTTCGCGCTGTGCATGGAGCGGACGGAAGGAGTTCGAACCTTCATCGTTCACCGGGAGGTGACGCTCTGCCGCTGAGCTACGTCCGCGTTCAGCTCCAGTATCGGACATGTGCCGCGTCCGAGGCCACTTCTGGGGAGTCGGCCGGGTTCCAATAACAGCTATGTCGCGGCTGGCATCGAACAAGACGGTGCTGCACTTATCGTGATATGCGGCACCGAACGGAAACTGCTGTCGATTGGCCCCGAGGAGCCGCGGGCACATTGGCCGAAGGGCGCGTCCATAGACATAGGTTCATATAGCTGATGGGCACAAGGCCTTTTCTATTACCCCCCTCGCATGGTATCGTGGTAGAGCCGACGCGAGTGATTATAGAGAATGATACGACTTGCGAGCGATGGGGCAGGCCAGCAACTCCATTGCTATCAGCCGTTGGCGATTATGCGCGCATCTTTCCGGTCGCGAACTTGCGCAAGGCGCTAGAACCGGTTTTGAACGCGTGCGGGGACCATTGCTGAAGATCTTTTCGTTCAAGTCTCCGAGTGGGGAGTTCGAGCGTGAACGTCGTTCCTGTATTCTTAGCGCTCTCTACCATAATAACCCCACCGTGGGCTTCTGTAACTCCTTTGACCAAGGTGAATCCCAAACCCCATCCTTTTATAGCGCTATTTTCACTCTTTCCCAGTTCGTTGGAATGAGTGAACACAATTTTCTTGATCCTCAATGGGAATCTCATGACCCTGGTTATGAACAAGAGCACTGCCCGATCGTTTCTTCGCTGCAGCTTTATGGTAATCGCAATGTCGGGTGCGCCATACTTAATGGCATTAGCCACCAAATTTGTCTCGCCTCTCGCAAATCCCGTTATCACCCCCAATTTCCCCAAATCGATTTATCGGCAGTGAAGTCGAGGCGGGCACGGTCCGCATAGACATTTCCTCGACCATCTTGCCGACTTCAACGCTAAGATCACAGGCCAGAAAGTCCAGCTTGATGGCCTTTCCGGTTCGCATACTACTGCACTTCCAGCAATATTTCAATCATTGCATCAGCTCGTTGTGCGCTGCAAAGAATCATCTCAAGGATGCGCTTATGCTTGTCAGTTTGCGCCGAAGTCGATGAATAAATTCAGACCCCATGTGGATTCCATGTAAAGGTTGGCGAATATCATGTGAAACGAGTGCAAGCACCTTTTCCATTGTTATCGTGGCACGTTCGGCCTCTCGCTTGGCCTCAATAGACTGGCGAAATGCGGTCCGCAGCGAGGACGCGAGGCAGGCCACAAATACAGAAAGACTAACTATAATAAAAAAATGCTCGTACCCGGCACGTGAATTTAGAACAGCCCCAATAGGAGGAATAAAGCTATAGTCCGCTGCCAGAGCTAGAATAACGGCGAAAGAAACGGCTAAAAAAGCTCCGCAATAGAGTCCCGATAAAACCAATTACGACTATGGTCAAAGACGAATAATGATAACCACCCGAAGCCTCATAAAGATAGCGTAAGCGCAAAAAACGTCCGGAGATTGTTGCACTATGAATAGCTATCCGTGCGACAAGACTCGCAGATCGCACGGCTGCCTTTTGCGACGCTTGTCGATCTGCTCCGTCATCGCGCGGCGAGCAGCCGGACGATCGCGCCTACGTCTTCCTGTCGGACAAGGGCGAGGAAGAAGCTGTTTTGACATTCGGGGAGCTGCATCGGGAGCGCCACGGCAGCGGCCACACGCTGGCGACAGACCAGCAGTCGGATGATCGTGCCCTGCTGCTGTTCGGGCCGGGGCTGGACTTCATCATTGCTTATTTCGGCTGTCTTCTAGCCGGCGTGATCCCGGTGCCGATGATGCTTCCCCGGCGCAACAGCTCGCTTGATTGCAGCGCAAGCATTATCGCCGATTGCTCCCCGCGGTTTGCGATGACAAATGCGCATTTGCACAACGCTCGGCCGGATGTCATCGAGCGATTTCAGGGGAGCGAGATGCAATGGTTCATCTGGATCATGCGGCCGAGCAGTCGTTCGAACCGGATCGATCGCTGCCAACTCCCGGTCCCGAGGACATTGCTTTTCTGCAATACACCTCCGGATCGACCTCGGACCCAAAGGGGTGATGGTCAGCCATGGCAATCTCATCGAAAACCTCGAGATGATCCGCCTCACGCTCGGCAACACACGACGATCTACGTATGCGAGCTGGGTGCCGCTCTATCACGACATGGGCCTCATCTTGAATGTTCTGCAGTCGCTCTACCTCGGCTCGCTTTGCGTCTTGTTGGCGCCGGTGACATTCATCCAGCGGCCGCTGACCTGGCTGCGCGCAATCCATGACTATCGGGCTGAAGTGGCGGGTGCGCCGAATTTCGCGTTCGATCTGTGCGTCCAGCGATTTCGCGCCGATCAGGTGAAAGGACTCGACTTGTCGTGCTGGAAATTGGCATTCAATGCCGCCGAGCCGGTCCGGGCAGACACGATCGAGCGGTTTGCGGCAACCTTTGCGCCATATGGCTTCAATCCGCGGTCCATGTATCCGCTCTACGGCATGGCCGAAGCGACTTTGTTGATTTCGTCTGGGCGACGGGCGCCGGTCCGGTAATCCGCACCGTTGGTCTCGACGCGTTCCGAAGGACATCAAATCGCCCCTCCCGCCGGCAACGACGACAGTGCACCGTGTGGTCGGCTGCGGCCGAAACATCATTGGGCAGCGTATCGCGATCGTCGATCCGGAAACGCGGCGGCGGCTCGGGGCCGACCGCATCGGCGAGGTCTGGGTAGGTGGTCCTCACGTTTGCAAGGGCTATTGGTGCAATCCGGACGCGACGCGATCGACATTCCCGGCGCGGATCGAGGGGGGAAGACGACGAAGCCTGGCTGCGCACAGGCGATCTCGGCTTTATGGACGAGCGGGCGAACTATTCATCACCGGCCGCATGAAGGATATCATCATCGTGCGCGGCATCAATCACTATCCGCAAGATATCGAAACCACAGTCTATAACAGCCATCCCGCGTTACGCCGACATTGCGGCGCTGCATTTTCTATGCTGACCGAAAATAACGAAGAGAAGGTTATGCTAGTGCAAGAAGTGGAGCGCACCTATCGCCACCACCTGGACATCGATGAGATCGAGGCCTGCATTCGCGAGGCGGTCGCCAACGAGCACGAGATCACCTTCGACACGATCGTTCTCATTGCGCCCGGTACCATTCCCAAGACCACGAGCGGAAAGATTCAGCGCGCGCGCACGCGTCAGATGTGGATCCAGGGTTCATTCGAGTCATATCGCAGCGAGCACGGTCGCAGCAGGTAACGTGCGGTTAATGGCCAAGCTGACACTTTGGGACGTATTGGAGGAATCCTCACGCAGTCACCCGGGATTTCAATATACCAACGTTGCAGAGGCTATTGCGGAGGTTATCGCGGAAGAGTGCAATCGCAGAGGCGTCAAGTCTCGATCGAAGACGGGCAAGTGGACAGCTCGCAATATCGCTGTGACGGTCATGCGACACGTCACGAAGGGGGACCATCCCTTTGATAAGCGCTATGTGCGGGGGTTCACTGTTCCGAAGAAAATTGCCACGGGGCGCGTGCTCGTGCACAACGATGCCAAACATACACGAACAACTCCAAACGGCGTAAGCGGTTTCCGCGCGTGGACGCAATTGCCCGACACCGAGGGACTGACGAGGTGCGACTGCGGATGGTCGGGGTTGCCGCACTATCGCCTACAGCCGTTCGACGATTGAAGCACATTTGGCATCAATTGAGCAGATGGCATGCTTGCCGGCGGCGATTTTTCGCAGCGGGCTCGATCGATGGATGACCTGAAGCTCATAGATGCCCTCTCGCACGGACATCCATGGCGAAAAGGGGCATTCATGATCCAGCTCAATCCGGCGGTCCGCGAGACGGCTGCTCTTTGGATCGGCGAGCGATCCAGATGGCCTTGACGGCCAGATCGATTAAGGCGCGGTGGCGATCGTCCCGATACCACAACGGCGCTGGTCGCCTGACAAGTCTGTGGCGACCTGACGAGATTTCTTAAACGCCAAAGCGAGCCACTGGAGACCTGTTATCATTTGGGTTAGCCCAGTAACCCACAGATGCAGGGTGGCGAACACAAATCCTCCGGCAAGCAAGGCGAGCGCGGTCGGTATACATGTCAGCAGGGGAGGCCTGCCGGGATGACGGAGCATCGGAATGAGAGTGAAGCAGAAGAAGATGTTGCCGACAGAAAGTGCCGCATCCTGCCAGCAATTCTGCTCGATCAGAAATAGCAACTGGTCAAGTACGGGCATCTTAGACATCCTTGTAGCCGCCAACGTGGCCGCCGAGGTAAAAGCCGGTGGTCCAAGCCGGTATGTTTGCGGCGCTCACGGTTTAAGAACGTGCGAGCTTTTCGGCGTCAAAAACCTTCCGGGCCGAACTTGAAGTTGAGACCTGCCTTCACGACGTTGACATTGGTCGTGATGCCGATCGTGTTGGTCACAAAGCCGCACGTCCCGCCCGTTGGGCAGACCAATCCGTTCGGAGTGGTCGAGCTGAAGTTATAGTAGTCATATTCGACGAAGCCGGTGAGCCAGTTCAAGAACGCATATTCGGCACCAACTCCGACGGTCCAGCCCCCCGTGTCGCGCTGTCGGAGGCGACGTTAACTCCGCTGACCTGAAAAGCGTAACTGCTGTTGAGCCAAGCGCCACCTGCTTTCACGTATCCAAGCAAGCGATCCCAGGAATAGCCGACACGTGCGGTGACCGACGCAAGCGAGTTGTGCTGCGTCGAATCCGACAGCCCCACCACCGGCCCACCGACAAGGGCCGGGATGATCGCGTTGGCAGTGTTGCCGTTGGCGTTGGTCCAATCATAGTCAGCCTGAATACCGAATACCCAAGCACCGACTTGATAGTTGCAGCCAATCTGCGCCCCGCCGAGCACGCCGCTCGCAGTGCTGCCGCCGAAGTCGCCAAAAATCGTATCGCTCCAATCGTCGTTCGCCCATAGACCCCCTATGTTGCCGCCGACGTAGCACCCGGTCCAAGTGAATACGGCAACGACCGGAGGCGGCGGAGTGTAAACCGGTGCCGGCCTCGCAAGATTCCGCCGCGCCGGCCTTCCCTCTCAGCAGTGCAATCATGCCTGCACCTGCGAGCAAGAGCTTCGTCCGCCCGATCAAGCCGGCCCTCATGCTGCGACTTAGCAGCTGACGGACCCGCAACTGCAGTTTGTGAAGAAAAGATGACTCCCCCGAGACCCCCATGTTCCCCTCCGACGAACGCGCAAACGCGCATACCCGAGCACGAGCATGTTCCTCATAGCTCGGGATGATTACTAGCAGAGTTTGTTTGCTTGCGTGTTTCTATATTTGGTTATGTTGCTGCCGGATGTTTCTGATGCCACAGAAATGCCTTGAGCCTCGTGCTCCACACTCCACGGTCATTTCCACATAGAGCCTTAAGCACCAAGCTTGGCGGACATGCCGTGAGTATCTATTTGGGACGAGTTTTTGGGCTGTGAATTTCCGCCGCTGATCTTCCAGCTTAACTGCGACAAAGCCTGTTCGCTCGGGGGGTTACCTTCCGTGCCTGGGATTCCTTGGCTCTTTCAACTTCTGGCATCAGTGCGCCCATCTGGCGCACGCGATCCGTCCCTTAGCCCTGTGCTGCAGCGGCCAAACCGCCGCGCCACCGATATACGCAATGAATTCCCGTCGCCTCCCTGAGCCGTCGCAAGCCAAAAGGACGAAACTCTACCACACCAAACGAAGCTGTTGTGCGTCACAGCAAATTGAACTGCCCCACTTCCGGATTGGGTCAATAGTTTGCATTACCGCGCCGCAGCATTGCTGTCTGCTTCCCAGTTAGCGGAATCGATTTGCGCAGCCAAGGGCTTCCGAGTCGTGCCATAACCGGTCGTGAGCAGATGCAGCAATGCACATCCTTATTCGATCACCTCGTCGGCGAGAGCGAGCAAGGTCGGGGGAATATTGAGATCGAGCGCCTTGGCAGTCTTGAGGTTGATGACCAGTTGATATTTGGAGGCCTGCTCCACTGGTAGGTCGGCGGGTTTGGCGCCTTTGAGAATTTTGTCGATATACAGAGCAGCGCGCCGATGCAGGTCCTCGATATCGGCTCCGTAGCTCATCAGGCCGCCCGCATCCACAAACTCCCTCGTGCCGAAGACTCCCGGCTGCCGAAACCGCAATGCAAGTTCCACAAGCGCGGAACGGTGGGCTGTGCTGAGCGGAGAGATGATGTCAATGAAGCCGTCAATCCGTTCTCGTCCCATTGTCGCAAACGCGCCCGCAAAGTCCTCACCTGTTCGCGTGGGGAGGAACACCAGTTTGAGTTTGAGCTTTTCGCCAGCCTCCTCAACTGCCCGTACGGCCAAAGAATGGGAGGGCTCAGTCGTGCTCTCTATCCATTGATCTGGTACAGCGGCACGCGGCGCCGACACCAATAATGTGGAGCTGCCTGAATTTCTTTTTCGCGATTGCGGTCGGCACCGGCGGCGATGGAGCTTGAGGATGGACCTCGGGCTGGTGGGCCGAGCCGCCGGTGAAGCCGACCGACCTACGGGGTCGATTCCTGATCGCCGGGCTGTTGCGCACAGCGGTTTGGGTTGAACGTGGACGTTCTTGCTTCGCATACGACTGAAGCCATCGCAGCCATTCGCAGCCTCAATACGGCTATTCCCGTGGTTATGACGGCCATTTCCGATCCGATCGGCAATGGCCTGGTGGCGAGCTTCGCACGACCCGGCGGCAACACGACGGGCGTCACTCTCTTCTCCAATGAGCTGGCGGGGAAGCGGCTGGAGATGCTCAATCAACTCGTCCCGCAGCTCAAACGCGTCGCCATACTCGCGGAACGAGACCGAGCGATCGGAGGTACTGCGGACATAGACCGGCCCCCGGCCCCGATCGCTTCCGACGAAAATGACCCATCACGTTTTTTCTCGCTCACCATTTGCTGTGCTGCACAACACTAACTCCGCGATATACTAGGGTCTGATCCTGAGCCGTGGGGACCCTGTGAAGAGACGCGACTTCACCACAGTAATTGCAGGTGCAGCGTCGCTCGCTGCGGTGCATGAATCCGCTTCTGACCGATTTTGATGCAAACGGTCACGACCGCAATCCTCCTGCTTCTTATTATCGGGGCGGCCCCTGCGCGGCCGAGACCTGCCGCAGTCACACCTGATAGCGGACACATCGCATGCAGGCGTGCCGAACTTATCAAGATGGGTCCGCAGACGACACTCAGGTGTTGCAGGCATTTGAGCGCCCACAGGGGTCGGTCATCGAGGATTTAGGTGCGCTATCTCCATTTCGGCAGCGTTGTGCCAGAGCGTGAAAGACTCCCTGATCGGGCCGCCACAAAATCGATTCAAATCACAGCGCTTGTCGGCTATCGGTGATCGCGCGGGACGGCGCTCCCGCGCAAAGCGCGAGAGCGCGATAGAGTGCCGCCGCCAAGGCCGGGAGATAACCATGCCGCTCTACGCCGTGCGCCGCGGATTTTAGCAGAGAATTGCCAAGCCAGAATGCCCCGCACGTTTGAAGATCTGGCCGTCTTCTCGGCGCCCGCCGTATTTGTCGTCCTGTGGGCGTCGGGCTTCATCGGCGCCAAATTCGGCTTGGCCTATGCCGAGGCGATGACGTTCCTGTCACTGCGCATGATCGCGGTGGTGCTGCTGCTCGCCGTCGTCATCGTGCTGACCCGGCCGAAATGGCCCGACCGCGCCGGCCTGTTCCACAGCGCCGTGACCGGCAGCCTGATGCATGGCTGCTGTCTCGGCGGCGTGTTCGCCGCGATCGAGAACGGGCTGTCCGCCGGCCTGATCGCGCTGGTGGTCAGCCTGCAGCCGGTGCTGACCTCGACGCTGGCCAACCGCTGGCTCGGCGAACGGGTGCTGCCGCGGCAATGGCTCGGGCTCCTGCTCGGCATCGGCGGCGTCTATCTGATCGTGCACGAGAAGATCGCGGTTGGCGAGACGACGCCGCTCGCTTGGCTGTTCGCCGTCGTGGCTTTGGTCGGCATTACCGTCGGCACGCTGTACCAGAAGCGGTTTGGCGGCGGCATCGACTGGCGGCCGGGCTTGAGCGTTCAATACGCCACCGCCGGCGTCATGTTCGTGCTCGCGGCGTTCGGATTCGAGACGCGTGTGGTGCACTGGACGCCGCAATTCCTGTTTGCGCTCGGCTGGCTGGTTTTGGTGCTGTCGTTCGGCGCCATCTGGCTCTTGTATTTCCTGATCCGCCGCGCCGCGGCGACGCGCGTCGTCGGCCTGTTCTATCTGACGCCGCCGGTGACGGCGCTGATGGCGTGGTTGCTGTTCGACGAACGCCTGGCGCCGCTGGCGCTTCTCGGCATGGCGATTTGCGTCGTCGGCGTGTTCCTGGTCAATTGGCGGATCGGTGGCGAAGGCTTAAGTGCCGTTAACGTGCGGCCGGAGCGCAGTCTTCAGTAGGAGCCGTTGTGATGACCCCGCCAACTGAAGGCGAAAATCAGGCACTACCTGCCCACCGAATTGTTGCAATGCAGTTTGTCTCCTATTGGCACTTCGCGTCGTTCGCTGCCCTGCACAAAATTGAGACGCGATCCGGGGAGCTGCGGACAGAGCCCTCGCGGGTACCTAATTCAGCCTAGCGCTTTGCGCAGCTTATCGGACTGATACAGTGATGCGCCTATTGACGCGAGCGTGGTACCACGTGAGCGCGCCGACCGAACACGATGGGCGCGTGATCGGTTTTCAGCGGCAGCGTTTCGTAGTACGTTTTGAGGGACGCGACATCGACCAGCGTGCGCGGGCCATCCTTCCGGGCGACAATCTTCTTTCGAGCGATCAATCGCGACAGGCTGCGCTTGCTGATTGACAGGAATTGCGCAGCGTCGCGCGGTGAGAGTGCGAGAGGTTCGAGAGCGGGCATGATGGCACCATGGCGTTAGGTGCCCTTCGCGCCTTGGGGTAAAACGGCGCGTTCCCGCTGTTGTCCTGTAGTCGAGGGGGCGACTATCTCAGGCAGTGCCGTCGAACGTGCTCCGCGCCATTTGAAAGTCGGTCGCGGCGTTGTCGGGATGGCCGGAAACTACCATGGCCGGCAGGCTCGTCAACCCGCTATAGTCGGGACATGCTGGGCCATGTAGCGCCAGAGAAAATGTGTGGAACAGCGTGTGGAACCGGCCGAAAAACTCAACTATTTCAACGGATCGGCGCAGTGCGAAGCGCCGCCCGATGACAGGCTCCGCGAAATCCGGGGTCATCCCGGTTGGCCCCGCATGTCGCTACGCTCATGCGGGCTACCAACTTCGCGCCCTGCCAACTGATTGCCTTACCCGGCGGTGCGCAGCCAGTTGAGCTTCTCCAGGAGATTCTCGTCGGAGACGCGGAGCAGATAGCTTTCGCTGCCGACCTCCCAATGCGCCGCGCGCCAGGACGGGATGACAAAGACATCGCCGCGCGCCCATTCGAATTCGTATTCGTCGCAGCGCACGCGGCCGCTACCGCTGTGAACGGCATAGACGCAGTTTGCCGTCGTCTCAGCTTCGTCCACCTTGGCGTTCGAGGAAAAATACCGCCATTTGATCCGCAGGCTGTCGAGGTGGGGTGGGCCGACCACGATCTCGCGCAGGCCGGGACGACTTTCCTTGTGCTGCGCGGCCTTGGCGCCCCAGCTGGCAAATGGAAACCGGTACGGTGAATTCCCGGACACTTCCCCGGCAGTTTCAATGAACTTGCCCTCGAGTCCTTCGAAGAAGATCGGGCCGAGCAGCTGCGTGAGCGGAACGTCGAGCACGTCGATCCAGTACGCGTTGTCCGGGCCCTCATTGCAGTGCCCGTGCCAGCACCAGTTCGGCGTGAGGACGACGTCGCCTTCCTCCATCGGCACCTTCTTGCCATCGACGATGGTGTAGGTCCCCCGGCCGGACTCCAGGATGAATCGCAGCGCGTTCGGCGTATGACGATGGCTGCGCGCGGCCTCAAATCCTTTGATCATCTGATAGGCCGCCACAATGGTCGAGGCGGTGCCATAGCCATGGCCGGCAACGGGATTATGCAGGATGAGATTGCGCCGCTCTGCATCTTCCGTGCGCACGAGCCTGGCTGCGGCATCGAGCGCAGGCCGCGCGGTGCGGTACGGCCAATGCGCCGGCAGAAATGTCTTTTTCGGGGTCGGATAGAGCGACGGCTCGGACTTGTTCCAGCCCGCGCCCATCCCCGCAGGAACGAGCTTTGCGTAGTAATCGTCGAGATCCTTAGCATCCGAAAGCTCTTTTGCGACGATGTCCGGAGCAATGTTCACGTTCATGGTTCTACTTCCTTTCGAGAAAGGCGCGGATTTTCTCGCTAGCCTGTGCGATGGCCAGGACCCCGTTCCAATGCCCGTTGGGGCCTGTCACCTGCGCTGTTTCAACCGGAATTCCGTTGGCCGCAATCTTTTCGACCGCTTGCGCGACACGCGCGGGAGGGAAAAGCGCGTCGGTCGGCGTTGAGATCGCAAGAACCGGCGCCTTGATCCTGGAAATGTCTGCGGATGCCAACTGATTGGCTTTGACGAGATAAAGGAATTGATTGGCATCAACGACAGCAGCGCGCTGGGCGATGAACTCAGCGAGCTCGGTTTCGACCTTGAACTTGTCGGCAAGGGCTGTGTTCGGATCCTTGCCTTCCTCGGCGGGCCCGCCGTGAAACGCCTTGTCGGCCCATTCGTAATGAAAGGCATGCAGAGTTGCGACCTTGAGCCCGGTCTTTATTCCTTCGAGCGGCTCGTCCCTGCCGTAATAGTCTCCGCCGTTCCACTTTGGATCGAGCCGAACCGGCTCTGCCCACGCACCCAGCCACGCAGTCAGATAGAGGTCAGGTGCCGGAGTGGAGATCGCCGCCACGATGCGCTCAACGATATCGGGATAGCTCGCTGCCCATTCGTAAGCCTGCAATCCGCCCATGGAGGCGCCCACAACCTTGAGCCTGGTGATCCCGAGACTGTCGATCAGCGCCTTTTGCACCCGCACGAAATCCTTGATGCTCACGACCGGAAAGGTCATGCCATAAGGCTTGCCGGTGTCCGGATTGATCGTCGCAGGACCCGTGGTCACGACATTGGGTGATTTGGCGTTGAAATTGACCAACGTGTCAGACGAGATCACGTAATATTTGCTGGTATCGATCGGCTTGCCGGGACCGATGATCGCGTCCCAATAGCCGGCGGCGGCATTGCTCGCCGAATATTTGCCGAAAGCATGCGAGCTGCCAGAGAAGAAGTGCGTGATCAGGACGGCATTCGATTTGTCGCCATTGAGCGTTCCGGCCGCCTCCCACCCGATCCTCACATTTTTGATGGTGCCACCCGCGACGGTCTCATAGCGTGGTAGCTCGAAGATCTTCTTTTCCACAATGAGGTCTTGCGCAAACGCCGGCGAGTCTAATGTCGCAGTCATGAGGACCAGCGCGGTCAGCAACGAACAGATGCAGACGAGCATTGGCGGCGCCTCCTCATTCCAGGTACCCACCCCGGAAATGCACCAGGGGCCTGCCCTCGCCGATCAACACATCGACGACGCGCCCGATGATAATCGAAATACCGTGGCGCTGCAGGCTTTCCTCCAGCTTGCAGTCCATGGCGCCAAGCGCATTCGTCAGCACCGGGGCTCCGGTCGCAAGCGCCGTCCAGGATGCGGTCTCGAACCGTGCAGCGCCTTTCACAGGTGTCTTGCCGGCGAAGAGATCAGCGACCGCGCTCGCCTCCCGCGGCAGAAAATTGATGGCGAAGTGACCTGCTGAAAGCACGACGGGCAGTGCCGACGTGCGTTGGTCAATGGACACGAGCATCAGCGGCGGCTCCGCACACACATGCGTTGCCGACAGACCCAGAAACCCGGCCGGTCCTTCGATCGAGCGCGCCGTGACGATGGTGCTCCCGATCGCCCGCTGGCCAAGGGCGCGCCAGAACAGCTTGGTATCGATGTGCTTGGTTTGCATGGCCGCGAATAGCGAGTAGCGAGTAGCGAATAGTAGACCGGCGGTCCGCCTGTTGCTACCACAACCGGGCGCTTACTATTCGCTATTCGCTTAAGGTCCGTCCATGAGCACACTCGAAGCCAAGCTCCGCCAGATGGGATACGCCATCCCGCCGCCGTTCAAGTTTCCCAGTCCGAACCGAACGGGCTGCGTGGTGGTCGGCTCCATCGTGTTTGTTTCGGGTCACGGGCGCGACTTGCCGTCACTGCCCAATGTCAAGCAGACTGGCAAGGTCGGACGTGATCTGACGATCGAGGAGGGCTATGCGACCGCCCGTGCCGTTGCGCTCTCCATGCTCGCCAGCCTCAAGCAGGAGCTTGGCGACCTCGATCACATCAAGCGGATTGTGCGGCTGTTTGGAATGGTCAACGTGGCGCCCGGGTTTGATCGGATGCCGCAGGTGATAGACGGAGCGTCCGATTTCTTCTACGAGTTGCTGGGGCCGCAGAACGGGCAGCACGCGCGTTCGGCGGTCGGCTTGGCCGAGCTTCCGCACGGTATTCCGGTCGAGATCAACGGAGAATTCGAACTGCGATAGGAGGTTCTCATGGCTGCTCGCTTGCGACACATCGCGCTTTCCGTGCCTGATCCGGAAAAGGCGGCGGTGTTCTTCGAACAGGCATTCGGGATGAAGCGCGCGGGCAAGGCCGGCATTGGGCTCTATATGAGCGACGGCACCGTGAACGTGGCGCTGCTGAAATTTGACGGCGACGTGCCGGGAATGCCGCCGGGCAAGCCGTATTACGGGATCATCCATTTCGGCATGTGGGTGGACGATCTCGAACAAGCAACCGAGCAAGTGGAAAAGGCGGGCGGCACCTATTTCATGGGACGGGAAGATCACAACCCGAATACGTTTTACGAGGTCAAATACAAGGACCCGAATGGAATTGTCTTTGATATCACCCATTCCGGCTGGCGCGGCGCAGTGAAGGAAGTTGCGCCTGCTCCGAAAAAGTCACGGCGTGAAACCGTCTGCAGGTTAATCAGCAGATGACTCATATGAGTATTGGGCTTTACTGCGAACCAGCGGGCATCTACCTGCCATCAGTGCTCTATTGAAGGTGCGTGGCGGCTAACGCGTGCGGCTTCAACATCCAATTTCAGTTCGGTACCACGCCCAAGCCATGGAGAAGGCCAACCGGTAGGGGTGGAGTGCCAAGTCGCTGAGTTATCTCAGTCCAGACAAAGGCCGTCTAAAGAACCCGTTAACCATAATTCTGTAATCCAGCGTTGGTGAGTTCGACGCGCGAATAGCAGGCCGGTAATGTCAGACCGCCCTCATTTAATGACCAAAATCCTTGCAAGCCTCTTCGTGGCGGCTGCGGCATTCTGGATTGGTTTGGCGGATTTTAGCATCACAGAAAAGTGGCAGCAGGGGCAGCGTGCTCGGTGGCTATCCTTGAGCTCGACCGGGGACGGGTTGCTGGCGCAGGGCAAGCTCGATGACGCCTATAAAGCCCATCGCGAGGGCCTCGCCATAGCCGAGCATCTCGTTGCAAGCGATCGCAGCAATGTTAAATGGGCCAGCAAACTTTCGCTGTCGCAAATGAAAGTTGGTGACGTGTTATTGGCGCAGGGGAGCCTCGATTTTGCTCTCAAAGCCTACCGTGATGGCCTCGCCATAGCTGAGCGCCTCGACGCTATGGACGGCAGTGATCGTGATCTCGGATTGCAGAGCGGGCTGATGGGATCATATGAAAAACTCGGCGGTCTGTTGGTGAGATTGAACAAGTTTAGTGAGGCGCTCAAGGCCTACCGCAATGCCCTCGCCATAGCCGAACGCCTCGCAGCTTGGGATCGCACCAATACCAGCCGGAAGAGCCATGTGTCGTCGTTATATACAAACGTGGGCAACGTGCTGCTGGAAGAGGGCAGCCTCGATGCCGCGCTTACTGCCTACCGCGACAGCCTCACCATCGAAAAGCGCCTTGCCGCGGCGGACCCCAGCAACGCGCGTTGGCAATGTGACCTGGTCGTATCATTCCAGAGGGTCGGTGACGCGCTAGTTCATCGATTTTGAAGTTCGAATTATATCAGGCGGCTCGGTCGAGTTTATAGGACCAGGTATGGACGACGGGATTGCGATTGAATTCATCCATGGCAGCCATGATGCGATCCTTGAGTTCCTGTTTGGATGCGACGCGGATGTGGCGGAGCACCGAGCGCGTGAGCTTGGAGAAGAAGCCCTCGATGAGATTGAGCCAGGAGCCGTGCGTGGGCGTGAAGGTGAATTCGAAGCGGCCGATAGGCTGATCGGCGAGCCAAGTCTTGGTCTCCTTGGAGATGTGTGCGGAATGATTGTCGAGGATCAGCTTGATTGCTGTATGGGCCGGATAAGTGGCGTCGAGAAGCTTGAGAAATTCGATGAATTCGCGACTGCGGTGGCGATCCCTGACGAGGGCGTGAACCTGGCCGCTCAGCAGATCAATCCCGGCCAGCAAACTGACGGTGCCGTGGCGCTTGTATTCATAATCGCGCGCGAAGGTCGCGTGCCTGCCGGGCTCAGGCGGCAGGTCCGGAGCCGTGGTTGCGATCGCCTGGATACCGGGCTTCTCGTCATAGGAGACGATCGCCACGGCCTCGCTCGGCTTTTGTTTTGCGGCGGCAGCCTTCTCCTTGATCAGCTTGACCTCTCGATAGACGCACAGAACCTCCGCCATCTTCTGCTTGAACTGCGGATCGCGGCGCTCCAGGTAATAGCGGACCTTGTGCGGCTTTATCTCCTGCTCATTGAGGATGTTGCACAAAGTGCCTTGAGCGAGGTGGGCAAGGCAGATGTGCCCCGCAGCCGGCGCATGTTCGCGCACATGACGGGCGAGAAGACGCGTCGTCCACAACTCGTGCGGATAGCCGAGTTCCTTGGCCTTGCGACAGGCAAGGTTCACAACCCAGGCCTTGGCCTCGGCCGTGATCGTCGGCTGCTTGCCGGGTCGTGGCAGATCGTCGAGTGCTGCCCTCGGACCGTGGGCCAATGCCCGTTCGACGCAGCGTTGGACGGTCTGATGGTGCACACCCATAGTCCGCCCCACCGCAAAAAACGACGAGTTCTCTTGGTACCTCAGCAGCATCCGCGCCCGCTCGACCCGGCTCGCCGGTTCCGTCCGCGAGCGCGAAATTGTCGTCAATGCAGCTATCTCCTCATCGTTCAGCGCCAATTCGATTGCCTGTCGCCATCCCGCCATAACCTCAATCCTCGTTTCCGAATCAGAGAAGCGAGGCTACAGGCCATCTCAGCAAAACTGAATCCTGCCCATATGATTGGTTTCATGGAATCGATGAACTAGTGATGCAGGGCAAGCTGCCTGACGCCCTTGCAGCTTACCGCGATGGTTTAGCCATTGCTGAGCGCCTTGCCGCCACCAATCGTGATGACGTGAGATGGCAGAGCTATCTGTCGGCGTCGTACAGGAAGCTCGGAAACGTCATGGTGGCGAAAGGGAGCCTCGATGACGCGCTCGCCGCCTACGGAGCCAGTCTCGTCATCGCCGAGCGTCTCGCCGCCGCCGATCGCAATGATAGGGGATGGCAGCGCGATCTCTCTATATCGTACATGAAGATCGGTAACGTACTGCTGGCGCAGGGAAAACTTGAGGATGCTCTCAGAGCCTATCGCAACAATCTCGCGGTTACGCAGCGCCTTGCCGCCGCCAGCAATAATGTGCAGCAACAGGGTGATCTCTCAGTGTCGTACTCGAAGCTTGGAAACGTCCTCGTGGCGAAAGGGAACCTAGATGATGCCCTGAAGGCCTACCGGGACAGTCTCGCGATTGCCCAGCGTCTCGCCGCTTCCGATCGAAACAATACGCAGCGGCAACGCGATCTCATCCTCTCATACGAGAAGGTCAGTGACTTGCTCATAACGCAAGGCAGGCTTTACGATGCGCTGAAGGTCCGCCGTGACAGCCTCGCCATCGACGAGCGGCTCGCCACCGCCGATCGCAGCAATGTTGGGGCGGAAAGTGGCCAGTCCGCGTCATACGTCAAGGTTGCCGACACGCTGCAGGGGCAAGTGCCGCAAAGTCGCGCTTTTTCATCATCGCGGTGATGGCATCGAGAAGAGCCGTAACCGCCGAGTTAGACTAATGCAGACAAACTGTCCGCTATGCAGCATGAAATAAGTTCAAAGCAGAACCTGCTCGGAACCACTTGAGCTGAGGGGCGCTGGATGAGTGCACGAGCGCCAGCGTCTCGGTAGTGCCGTCGGCATGGCGAACAATGCAAGTCACGGCCGGCCGGACGCCAGCTCGGCCACACCGACGAGGCTGATGCGGTCGTCCTCCCGAATGCGCTCGTAGTCATCCGGATTTGGAATGTCAGCGCCAACAACCCCTGCTTTTTCAAATTCGACTCATGAATGCGCGCGAAGCTGCGGGCGATCACCGCCACGCCGCCGAGAAGCCGCGGTGAGAGCGCGGCGTGCTCCCGGCTGCTGCCTTCACCGTAATTGAGATCGCCGACCACCACCCAGCGGGCACCGCGCGATTTGTAGTCGCGGGCAATTTTTGCAAAGGACTGATCGGTTTCACCCGACAACACGTTTTTGCCATGGCCCGCCTTACCCGTGAAGGCATTGGTCGCGCCCATGAACATGTTTCCGTGATGCACAATAGAGCGCAGGTCTTCTCAGCAATGTGGTAGGATATGGCCGTCGGCCAGGGAGGGCTATGTGAGACGGCATCGCACTACGAGCCGTAAGCAAGCGGATACGCGGCACCGCAAGACGACGAAGCCCAAGCGCCGCAAGGAGTCGACTGCTGCCCGCGGTCGCGGTTCCTCCATTGCCGACCTAGCGGAACAGCTCGACTTGCGTACTCGCGAGCTGAACGAGGCGCAGAAGAAGCTCAATGTACGCACTCGCGAGCTGACCAAATCTTAGAGCAGCAGACCGCGGCCGCCGAGGTTCTGCGGCTCATTTCCAGCTCGCCAGGAGACCTCGACGCTGTTTTTCAGACGCTTCTCGGCAACGCACTGCGTCTCTGCGCGGCCGATTTTGGTTTGATGTTCCAGTACGATGGCATCAGCGTAGAATTGATGGCGCAGCGGAGCGCCGAACCAGGCCTATATCGAATACGTGCAGCGGACTAGTTCGTCCGGGCCCCGATACGCTTATCGGTCGAATAATGAAATCCCGCCCGTTAGTGCAGTTCGACGATTACGCCGGTTCGCAGGCATATCTCGATCGTGATCCGCTTGCGTATGGCTGTCGAACGCGGCAGGGTGCGGACGATATTCGGTGTGCCAATGCTGCGAGAGGGCGAGCTGATTGGCGCGATATCGCTGTACCGGCAGGAGGTCCGTCCGTTCACCGACAAGCAGATGGAACTTTTGCAAAACTTTGCCGCCCAGGCCGTCATCGCCATAGAGAATGCGCGGCTGCTCAACGAGCTGCGCGAAGTCGCTGCAGCAGCAGACCGCCACTGCCGACGTGCTCAAGGTAATCAGCCGCTCGACCTTTGATCTGAAGGCGGTATTCGACACGCTCCTCGAATCCGCGGTTCGATTGTGCGAGGCCGAAAGCGCACACCTCTTCCGTCGCGCGGACGACGGCTTCTACGAACTGGCCGCCTGCGCGGCTATTCCGCCGAAGATGAGCAACACATTCGGCACCATCGCCTGGCGCCCGGAAGAGACTCGCTTACCGGGCGCATTGCGCTTGAGGGCCGCATGGTTCACATCCCGGATGTCTTGGCAGATCCCGAGTACAAACAGCCGAAAGAACAGCGGCTAGGGGGCTGGCGCACCATGGTCGGTGTGCGACTGCTGCGCGAAGGCGTTCCCTTCGGGGCATTGACGTTGACGCGCAGCACCGTGCGCCCGTTCACCGACAAGCAGATCGAGCTGCTCACCACCTTCGCCGACCAAGCGGTGATCGCGATCGAGAACGTGCGGCTGTTCGATCGAGGTGCAGGCGCGCACGCGCGACCTGAGCGAGTTGCTTCAGCAGCAGACTGCAACTGCCGAAGTGCTGGGCGTCATCTCAAGCTCGCCGGGCGAGCTTGCGCCGGTGTTCCAGGCGATCCTTGAGAACGCGACCCGAATTTGTGCTGCCAAATTTGGCAGTTTGGTGCTGGTCGAGGGCAATGCGTACCGTCGGGTTGCCCTGCACAGCGCGTCGGCGGCAACACGTCGATAGACAAGCGCTTCAATCCCGTTCTACCGCTCACGGCGTCGCCTACCCTTAGTCGCATGGCTCGGACCAAGCAGGTCATCCACGTTGCTGACATCCTCATGGATCAGCCGGATGAAACGATCGCCAAGCTCGGGGGCGCGCGGACCATTCTGGTTGTCCCCATGCTCAAGGACGATCGGTTGGTCGGTGTTATCTCCATCTATCGCCAGGAGGTCAGTCCGTTCACTGACAAGCAGATCGAACTCGTCACTAACTTTGACGAAACAGGCCGTCATCGCCATCGAGAACACGCGGCTGCTCAACGAACTGCGCGAATCCCTTCAGCAGCAAACCGCCACCGCCGATGTGCTCAAGGTGATCAGCCGCTCAGCCTTCGATCTGCAGACTGTCCTCGATACCCTGGTCGAATCCGTGACGCGGCTTTGCGAAGCGGACCAAGCTTGGCTGTTCGAGCGCGAGGGCGACGTTTTTCCGTTGGGTCGCCGGCTTCGGCTTGGCAAATGAGGTGCATGCGCGACTGCAGGATTACTTCAAACCGCCTGAACGTGCCGGTCGAACGAGGGAGCGTGACCGGGCGAGCCGCGCTGGAGGCAAGAGTGGTTCAGGTTCCCGACGTGCTGACGGACCCGGACTATACCTGGATTGAGGCTCAAAGAATTACCGGCTACCGGGCTGCGCTCGGTGTCCCGCTCCTTCGCGAGGGGAGAGGTGGTGGGGGTGATCTTCGTAGGTAGAAATGCACCGCAGCCGTTTACTGCGAAACAAATCGATCTGGTGACCACCTTCGCCGACCAAGCGGTGATCGCCATCGAGAACACGCGGCTCCTTAACGAGCTGCGCGAGTCACTGCAACAGCAGACCGCTACTGCCGACGTCCTCAAGGTCATCAGCCGCTCGGTGTTCGAGCTGCAGCCTGTTCTCGACACCTTGGTCGCCACTGCTGCGCGCCTGTGCAATGCCGAAATGGCGTTTATTTTCCGTCGCCAAGACGAGGTCTATCGATTAGCGGCCAATTGCGGATTTCCCCCTGCTTACGAGGCATTTCTGAAGGGCGTGGAACTATCTCCAAGCCGCACACCGTTACGGGCCGAGCCGCGCTCGAAGGTCATCCGGTCCATGTGGTCGATATACTCGCGGACCCCGAATATGACATGCCCGAGACTTACGGACTTGGAAAGAGTCGCACCATGTTGAGCGTGCCTTTGCTACGCGAGAAGGTGCCGATCGGCATGATCACAGTCGCGCGACAGCGGGTCGAGCCTTTTACCGATAAGCAGGTCGAGCTTGTCAGCACCTTTGCCGATCAGGCGGTGATCGCCATTGAGAACGTACGGCTGTTCGACGAAATCCAGGACAAGGGCCGCCAGCTTGCCGAGGCAAGCCAGCACAAGTCACAGTTCCTCGCCAATATGAGCCATGAGCTGCGCACGCCGCTCAACGCCATCATCGGCGTCAGCGAGATGCTGCGGGAGGATGCCGAGGCGCTCAAGCAGGACTTAGAGCCGCTCGACCGCGTGCTCGGCGCCGCTCGACACCTGCTCGCCCTGATCAACGACATCCTCGACCTCTCGAAGATTGAGGCGGGGCGAATGGAGCTTCATCTGGACACGTTTTCACTGGTGCCCGTGATCGAGGATGTGGCCAAGACAATCGAGCCCATGGTGACGAAGAATGGCAACCGCATCGGCATCGATTGTCCAGCGGACCTTGGGACGATCCATGCCGATCAGACGCGCTTGCGGCAGTCCCTGCTCAACTTTAGCGAGCAACGCCAACAAGTTCACCGAGAACGGCACTATCACAATCGCCGCCCACCAAGTACGGGAGAACGGCCGCGACTGGGTCACATTCGCGGTCACCGACACAGGTATCGGCATGACACCGGAGCAGATGGCCAAGCTTTTCCAGGAGTTTTCCCAGGCTTCCTCCGCCACAGCGAGCAAATACGGCGGCACAGGCCTTGGCCTCGCGATCAGCCGGCGCTTCTGTCAGATGATGGGTGGCGACATCACGGTCGAGAGCGAGGTAAGCCGCGGCTCGACTTTCACGATCCGGTTGCCGAGAATTGTGGAAGGCCCCGGGCCCACCGACTAGGGACGCTGTGGAATTTGGTCGCTATCAGGTCATAGCGGACATCGATCAAACCGCACAGAGTAAGTCACTTTGAATACGCGCCCTACCTAATGTCCGCCGGCCAGCGCCGCGGCGCCTTCGCCAGCGCCTGAACCCCAGACGTAGATGCAGGAGAACAGGAACAGCCAGACGACGTCGACGAAGTGCCAGTACCAGGCGGCAAACTCAAAGCCAAGGTGCTGCGTCGGCGTGAAATGACCGAGATAGGCGCGGATCAGACAGACGATCAGGAAGGTCGAGCCGATGATCACATGCGCGCCATGAAAACCGGTCGCCATGAAAAATGTTGCGCCGTAGATGTTGCCTTTGAAATTGAAGGCGGCGTGACTGTACTCGTAGGCCTGCACGCAGGTGAAGGCGAGCCCCAGCGCGATCGTGAGGATGAGGCCCCATTTGAGCCCATCACGGTCGTTCTCCAAAAGCGCGTGGTGCGCCCACGTCACCGTCGTGCCGGAGGTCAGCAGAATGAGCGTGTTCAGCAGCGGCAAATGCCAGGGGTCGAAGGTCGCAATGCCTTTCGGCGGCCATACGCCGCCGAACAGCTGCTCGCGCGTAATCTGCTGCATGTCGGCCGGAAACAGCGAGGCGTCGAAATAGGCCCAGAACCAGGCCACGAAAAACATCACTTCGGACGCGATGAACAGAATCATTCCGTAGCGGTGAGAGATCTGCACCACGCGGGTGTGGTAACCCCCATACGTCGCCTCACGCGCGACATCGCGCCACCATCCGAACATGGTGTAGAGCGTTCCGATCACGCCAACGCCGAAGATGTAGGGCGCAATCGCCGTCATGTGGTGCATCCAGAGAATGCCCCCGACCGCGGTCACGAACAGCGAAACGGAGCCGACCGCCGGCCACGGGCTGGGATCCACCAGGTGATACTCGTGGTGGGGTTTGGCGTGGGCGTCGGCCATTTTGGCGCTCTCCGTCTGTTATGGTTCAGCTGCGTCCGGAAGCGTCCGCAGGAGCGCTCTTGGACGAGGTCCCTGGTTGGCGTACGGGGTACATTGTGTAGGAGAGCGTGATGCTGTCGAGGTCATCCTGCTCCGAATCCTTTATGAGCGCGGGATCGACAAAGAATACAACCGTAAGGTCGCGTTTCTCGCCGGGCTTGAGCCGCTGCTCGTTGAAGCAAAAACAGTTGATTTTGGAGAAATAAGCGCCCGCTGCCGGCGGGGACACATTGTAGGATGCAATGGCCACGGTGTCGCGCGCCGACTGGTTGGCGACGCGATAGTTGACCGTTACCACTTCTCCGATCCGCACTTCGATGGAATTGCGCTCGGGCTCAAACGCCCAGGGCAGCCCGCCGGCCACATTGGCATCGAATCGCACCCGCACGGTGCGGTTGATCACGTGACTTGGCGCGATCGTCGCGATCTGAGTAGTCCCGCCGAAGCCGGTGGCGCGGCAGAACCAGTTGTAGAGCGGCACCGCCGCATAGGCGGCTCCCACCATGACGGCGACAAACAAGCCGCACGCCCCTGCAATGAGGGCATTCCTGCCGGTCTGCGATAGAGGTTCCCGACCGCTCATTCGCTCCTGCCCAATAATCTTGCCCAATTATAACGGCCGGTTCAACACGCCAGGCCCTTTGATCAGGGTGACCACGTAGAACAGAATGACCAGCGCGCCGAGCGCCAACGCAATCGCCACCGAGCGGGCGCGCCGCGTGCGTTTCTGCTCCTCGGAGAGAACGATTTTGTCAGGCTCCTGATCCATCTGTTGGTCACGCAAACCGGCCAGCAACCGCGTCGATGAGCAGCACGGCAAACAGTACGAAAAGATAGAGAATCGAGAAACCGAAAAGCCGCAGTGCTGCACGCTGCGCACCTAAGCCCTCCTGCTCTCGCAAGAGGCGCGCTGCCAACAAGACCATCAGTGCGCCTGCGACAATTGCGGTCACCCCGTAAACGGCACTGCGATACCCGAGCAGCCAAGGTGATGTCCCGGCCAACGCCAACACGGCGGAATAAAGCAGGATTTGCCGCTTGGTCTCTTCCCGTCCGGCCACGACCGGCAACATCGGAATGCGGGCGCGGGCGTAATCCTCGACGCGGGTCAGTGCGAGCGCCCAGAAATGCGGCGGCGTCCAGACGAATACGATCAGAAACAAAAGGACGGATTCGAAGCCGATGCTCCCGGTGCTTGCCGCCCAGCCAATAACAGGAGGAAGCGCCCCGGCAGCACCGCCGATGACGATGTTTTGTGGCGTCGAACGCTTGAGCCAGATCGTATAAACGACAACGTAGAAGAAGATGGTGAAAGCCAACAGCGCGGCCGCGAGCCAATTGACCAGCAATCCCATGACCACCGCCGAAAAGCAGGCGAGCGTTATGCCGAAGCCCAACGCTTCTCCTGGCGCAATGCGCCGCCGCGGAATGGGACGGCGCGCGGTGCGCGTCATGACGGCATCGATGTCGGCGTCGTACCACATGTTGAGTGCACCCGCCGCCCCGGCGCCGACCGCGATGCAGATGAGCGCGGTAAAACCGATGACGGGATGGACGTGCCCGGGCGCGATCAGCATTCCAACGAGCGCGGTGAAGACCACGAGCGACATCACGCGCGGTTTCATCAGATCGAGATAGTCGCCGACCGTGGCGATGCTCGGATCGGATCGGCCGGCGGTCGCAGCGGCTGCGCCCAACGGCGCGCCTTCGCTCAATACCGACATTGGGCTGCACTCAAAAGGTTCATAGCAGCACGCGCTAAGCGAGCGCGCTCGATCCGTTCATCGGATAAGCGGGAGCTCGTTGTACTGGTGAAATGGGGGTGGCGACGGCAGGGTCCATTCCAGCGTGGTGGCGCCAGGGCCCCATGGGTTCGCGCCGGCCGCTTGCTTGCGCAAGAACGCGTCGACAACGCCGTAAAAGAAGACAAGCGCCCCGAACCCCGAAACATAGGAACCGAGCGAAGAGACCATATTCCATCCCGCGAACGCATCGGGATAGTCGACGATGCGCCGTGGCATGCCCGCGAGCCCAAGGAAGTGCTGCGGAAAGAATACGATGTTAACCCCGATAAACGTGATCCAGAAGTGCAGCTTGCCGATGGTTTCCGAGTACATGTAGCCCGTTATCTTGGGAAACCAGTAATACCAGCCGGCAAAGATGGTGAAGACCGCGCCCAGCGAAAGCACGTAGTGAAAGTGGGCGACCACGTAATAAGTGTCCTGCAGCGAGCGATCGATTCCGGCATTGGCGAGCACCACGCCAGTCACTCCGCCAATGGTGAACAGAAAGATGAAACCGATGGCCCAGAGCATCGGCGTCTTGAACTCGATCGAGCCGCCCCACATCGTGGCAATCCAGGAGAATATTTTCACTCCGGTCGGAACTGCGATCACCATGGTCGCCACGACGAAATAGGCCTGTGCGCCTGTCGGCATTCCGACGGTGTACATGTGATGCGCCCAGACGACGAACCCGATGCCGCCGATGGCCACCATTGCGTAAGCCATGCCGAGATATCCGAATACCGGCTTCTTGGCGAAGGTGGCCACGATCTGGCTGACCATGCCGAAGCCCGGCACGATCAGGATGTAGACCTCGGGATGTCCGAAAAACCAGAACAGGTGCTGGAACAGGACGGGGTCGCCGCCGCCGGCCGGAGTAAAGAACGTGGTGCCGAAATTGCGGTCGGTGAGCAGCATGGTGATGGCGCCTGCAAGCACCGGCATGGCCAACAGCAGCAGGAACACCGTGACAAGCTGCGACCACACGAACAGCGGCATGCGATGCATCGTCATCCCGGGCGCGCGCATGTTCAGGATCGTGGTGATGAAGTTGATGGCGCCGAGAATCGAGGACGCACCGGCGAGATGCAGTGAAAGAATCGCAAAGTCGACGGCAGGCCCGGGATGACCCGTCGTCGACAGCGGCGCGTAGAGCGTCCAGCCCCCGCCTACGCCGGGAGCTGAGGGCTCGCCTTCGACAAACATGGAGATGAGCAGTAGTGAAAAGGACGCAGGCAGCAGCCAGAACGAGATGTTGTTCATGCGCGGGAATGCCATGTCCGGCGCGCCGATCATCAACGGCACCATCCAGTTGCCGAAACCGCCGATCATTGCCGGCATGACCATGAAGAAGATCATGATCAGCCCGTGCGCGGTGGTGAACACGTTGAAGGTATGCGCTTCATGGAAGAACTGGATGCCGGGCTGCATCAGCTCGAGCCGAATGCCGATCGACAAGACGCCGCCGACGAGACCACCCATCAAGGCAAACACCAGATACATCGTCCCGATGTCCTTGTGGTTGGTCGAATAGAGAAAGCGCCGCCAACCGTGCGGATAGTCGTGGTGCTCCTCGCCGTGGATATGGGTCGCGGTCGCCATGATGTCCCTCGAACTAAAATTCGCCCGCCAAGCTGCGCTCGCGCATCAATGCCCGGCCGGTTGCGCCGCGGCCAGATTGACCGGCGAAGGCGCCTCGTGCGCAGCGTATTTCTTCTTGGCCTCTTCCACCCAGGTGGCAAAGTCCTGCTCGCTCAGCACGCGCACCGCAATCGGCATAAAGGCATGATTCTTGCCGCACAGTTCCGAGCATTGGCCGTAGTACACCCCCGCGCGCGTTGCCTTGAACCAGGTCTCGTTGATGCGCCCCGGGATGGCGTCAATCTTGATACCAAAGGAGGGCACCGCGAAGGAATGGATCACATCGGGCGCGGTCGTGAGCACGTGGACGGTTTTGTTGACCGGCACCACCATCTCGTTGTCGACCGCAAGCAGCCGCGGCTGATCGGGCTTGAGCTCTTCGGTCTTGAGGATCAGCGAGTTCGAACTCGAAGTTGCCGTTATCCGGATAGCTGTAGCTCCAGTACCACTGTTTGCCCGTGGCTTTCACCGTGAGATCGGCGGGCGGCGGGATGAGCTGGAAGAACAGCAGCTTGAAGGAAGGAAGCGCGATCACCAGGAGGATACCGACCGGAAGCGTCGTCCATGCCAATTCGAGCCAGGTGTTGTGCGTCGTGCGCGAGGGGGTCGGATTGCTGCGGGCATTGAAGCGCACCATCACGGTGATCAGCAGCAGCAGAACGAACCCGGCGATCGCGCCAATGATGTAGAGAAGGAAGTCGTTAAACCAGACGATGTAGTCCATCACCGGGGTGGCGGACTCCTGCAGCCCGAACTGCCAGTTGGAGGGCTGACCGAGCCCGGCAAGAGCCGTACCACCACCCCACGCCATCCCAGTTGCCAAGATTGCCACAGCGGCAAGCCGCTTGAACACCGTCATTCCGATAATCGCTCCCTTCGGATGGAACTCTTGTCGCACGGGGGCAGGGCACCGCGCCACACGGCAGTCCTGCGGCATCGCCTTGCGGACAACTCCGCCCGATACGGGCGGACCGCCAGCGGAATCCGGCCTCTCAAACCATAATTCGGGGTCAGTCGCAATGGAGTGCAGAAGCACGCAGGCGCGACCGGACGCCCCTTCAGATGTGCGCCGGGTTCCCGGGTTGGCCGTTTCGGCGACCCTTTCTCGGCCACAATGCGCTGTTTTACTGATCCTTGAACCTGAAGTTCGACCATAGCCCTATGCGGCCGATTCGGCTTGCGGCGGGTATCACGATCGTTTGAGGCACGGGATGAGGGGTTTATTGCTCCGCAGACGTCTTCGTCACAAGCCACTGCTCGCCGCATTATTGGGGTGGGTGGCGCTCACGCTTGCCATGCCGGGCGACGCGCACGCCCAGGGCGGGGTCAAATCAGTCCACAATGACTGGCAAGTCCGTTGCGATACGCCGCCGGGGGCTCAGGGCGAGCAATGTGCTCTCATTCAGAGCGTCACTGCCGAAGATCGCGCCAATGTCGGACTGACGGTTATCGTCCTGAAAACTGCCGATCAGAAGAGCCGGCTCATGCGTGTAGTCGCCCCAGTGGGAGTGCTGCTTCCATCAGGACTAGGACTCAAGATCGATCAGGTTGATGTGGGGCGCGCGGGCTTTGTCCGCTGCCTGCCGAACGGATGCGTGGCCGAGGTGGTTATGGACGACAACCTCGTCAAGCAGCTGCGCACGGGGCAGACAGCAACCTTCATTATTTTTCAGACCCCGGAAGAGGGCATCGGCTTCCCCATGAGCCTGAAGGGATTCGGCGAAGGCTTCGACAAGCTGCCTTAAACTGCACGCAGCGGATAAGAAGCGCCCAAACCCAGTCATCTCGACGGTGGGCCTCGAATTCGGGGACGCCGGTCCGGCAGGTATTGCCGGCCAAAACAGAACCACCAATAGTGCGCAGTAGCGGCAGATAAGCTGGGTCACAGCTTGTCGTGTTGAAGGGCAGCACGGACGAGGAGATTGATCTAGCCTTTGCCTGTTAAGCGTGCTGTTGATCCCGAACCGGACCCCGCCTTTCACACACTAGCCGGCTTCGGAAGCACTATAGTAGGCTTGGCCTCTCCAGTCTGGAGGGATCCTCATGCGGCGTAGGGAGTTAATCGGGCTGTTGGGCGGCGCCGCGGTGGCATGGCCGCGACTGGTGCGAGCGCAGCAAGCCGGAAAGATGCAGCGTGTCGGTGCGCTCGTCTCTGCATCGGAACCTCATCCATTTGCCGATGCTTTGCGGCGCGGTTTGCAACGGCTAGGTTATTCGGAAGGTCAAAACATTGAGCTTCACGTACTCTACACGCAGGGGCAAAGTGATCGCGCTGCCGAGCTGGCAGCCGAACTTGTTCGGATCCCTGTAGCCGTTATCGTTGCTCATTTTACACCGGCCACGAGAGCCGCCATCGCCGCCACCAAAACCATCCCTATTGTGATGGCCCCGGCGGGTGCGCCGCTACAATCCGGATTTATTAAAAGCCTCTATGAGCCGGGTGGCAACGTCACGGGGCTGTCCGCCATGGACGCCGAACTAGGCGGCAAGCGCATCCAGCTCTTGCGAGATCTCATTCCGAACCTTGAACGTGTCGGCGTGCTCGCAACAACCCCGACCACGGACCCTTTCAGTCGTCCTTTGGTGGCGGACATTCAGGTTGCGGCCGGAGCCGCAAACCTGCGAACTCTCGCCCGTCCTAATCGGCGGGCCTAGTGAGTTGGAGGAAGGTTTTTCGATCCTAGCCAAGGACGGCGTCCAGGCCGTTATCGTCCAGGGATTTTTCGGGCCATATTCGAAACGCGTTGCGCAGATAGCCAATAAGCATCGGATTGGATACATGTCGACTGATCGGAGTGCGGTTGTAGATGGCGGATTGGCTTCGATCTCCGCCAATTTCCCCCTGCTCTATGAGTATGCCGCGGTATATGTCGACAAAATCCTCAAAGGTGCCAATCCCGCCAACTTGCCGGTTGAGCAGCCTTCGAAATTTCTGGTAACGGTCAATAGGCAAACAGCCGAGGCGCTGGGGCTTTCGCTCTCTCCAATTTTGCTCGCAGAAGTTGACGAGGTCATCGATTAATCGGACGCATGACTGCTATTGGCACTTCTTTGCCGCTAATTGCGGTACACCAAACAATTGAATTTGCGCCAGCTTGCGGACCGATCGGGTCGCAGAATTTTCGGCTGCACTGAGTGTCTAGAGCTCAGTTTGACCCACAGGAGACATGTCGCCACGTGTAACCCGCTGCCAGTCCGGCCCCGATCATGTATCCAAAGCGGCTATCGTTCTGCCTGAGAATGCTAGGGAACGGGTGAATGAAATCGATCATTGGACGGCAGCAATTAATAGCAGCGTTAGGCACTGCGGCAGTGTGGCCGCTGGCCGGCCATGCTCAACAGGCAGCTTTGCCAGTGGTCGGATTTCTTAACAGCACATCGGCTGAGGGTTACGCATCCATGGCAGCTGCCTTCACGCAAGGGCTGAAAGAGGCCGGCTACCTTGAGGGTCAGAATTTATTAATCGAATACCGGTGGGCGGATGATCAGTACGAGCGTCTGCCGGCACTTGCGGCTGACTTGGTAAGCCGACGCCCAGCTGTGATCTTCGCAAACAGCCCTTGTATTCCCGCGGCGATGGCAGCAACCAGCACGATTCCGATCACCTTCATGACCGGTGAAGATCCGGTTCGCCGCGGTTTTGTCGCGAGCTTCGGATCACGGGCGTGACGATATTATCTGGCGAACTGGCAGCGAAGCGGTTCGAACGTTTGCACGAGCTGCTTCCGCATGCCAAGAGCTTCGCTACTCTCATCAATTCCGACTTCGGCCCTTCTGGACGCAGTTTTCGGGCCGTTCATGACCAAGCGCGTGGCCACACGGGCATAGCATTGGGCTCGCAACGCGCCGCGGGCGCATTACCTGTGGTGGAGCGCACTGACCAGGAGCGACCATGAACTCGCCAAGCCTTTCGTTGTTCGACCGTGCCGGGCTCGACCGAGGGGAAGCCCGCCGTCATATCGCGCACGGCCTTGCAGGGGCGGATGACGGCGAGCTTTACCTTGAATATGCCCAGTCCGAGGCACTCCTGTTCGACAACGGCCGGCTCAAGCAGGCGACCTACAATACGGACCAGGGCTTTGGCCTACGCGCCGTCAAGGACGAAGCCGTCGGCTATGCACACTCATCGGATCTTTCCAGCTCCGCGCTTGCGCGTGCCGCAGACGCGGTGCGCGCCGTGAAGGGCGGCTACAGCGGACATTACGCGGCACCGCCCACGCACACGAATGTCCGGCTATACGGGGATGAGAACCCGCTCGGAGATCCCGCCTTCGAGGCCAAGGTTCGCCTGCTCGAGACGATCAACGGCTATGTCCGCGCTAAAGATGCCCGGGTGCGCCAGGTTTCCATATCGCTCGGCGCCAGCTGGCAGGTCATTGAGATCCTGCGCGGCGACGGCGAGAGCTACCGCGACGTGCGGCCATTGGTGCGGGTGAACGTATCGGTGGTCGCTGGGCAGGGCGATCGTCAGGAAACCGGCAGCCAGGGCTATGGCGGACGGGAAGGCTTCGCGCGATTTCTGGCGAGCACTGCCTGGCAGAAGGTCGCGGACGATGCGCTCCGCCAGGCGCTGATTAATCTCGAGGCGGTCCCCGCCCCAGCCGGCGAGATGGATGTCGTGCTTGCACCGGGCTGGCCCGGCGTCATGCTGCACGAAGCTGTCGGGCACGGGCTCGAGGGCGACTTCAACCGCAAGGGCTCGTCGGCATTCGCGGGCCTGATGAGTGAGCGCGTGGCGGCAGATGGCGTGACCGTGGTTGACGACGGCACCATTGCGCAGCGCCGCGGTTCGCTCTCCATTGACGACGAGGGAACGCCGACCAGCCGTACTGTGCTGATCGAGAACGGCATTCTCGTCGGCTACATGCAGGACCGGCAGAATGCGCGTCTCATGGGCATGCGGCCGACCGGCAATGGCCGCCGTCAGAGCTATGCGCATTCGCCCATGCCGCGCATGACCAATACCTACATGCTCGCGAGCGATCGCCATCCCAGCGAGATCATCGCCTCGGTCAAGAACGGGATCTATGCCGTCAATTTCGGCGGCGGGCAGGTGGATATCACGTCGGGCAAATACGTGTTTAACGTCACCGAAGCCTATGAGATCAAGAACGGCAAGCTCGGCCGCCCGCTGCGCGGGGCCATGCTCATCGGCAATGGACCGACCGATCTCAAACGCATCAGCATGATCGGCAACGACCTTGAGCTCGATCCAGGCATTGGAACCTGCGGGAAGAACGGCCAGGGGGTGCCGGTCGGAGTCGGGCAGCCCACTCTGCGCATGGACGGCATCACCGTCGGGGGGACTGGTTAGGTTACGATCCCCGAGAAAGCCCTGAGTTCCTCTAGAGGAGGGGTAGCCGATGCCTGGGTTGATTCCCGCGCCAATACGTTGGGCGGCTGAGCGACTCTCACGCAATATCGTGTTCCGTTCACGTTTGCCAGCGCGGTTTGGCCGGCGGTCGATCTATCTGTCTCCGGGTAACCACTTGGCAGTGCTCAAACCCGGCGTAAATCGCTTCGAGACATATCTGCTCGGCTTTGCGGAGCGTTTCGTCGACAACGGCTCCGTTGTCTGGGATATCGGCGCGAACATGGGCATCTTTGCATTTCCAGCAGCCCACAAAGCAGGAGCAAGCGGATTTGTCCTCGCGATTGAGCCGGATCCATTTAATCAACTCATACTTCAGCGCACGCGGAGCCATCCGGACAACGTTGACCTGAACATCACTATCTTGCCTGCGGCGGTCTCGCGTGAGATTGGGACTGCAGAGCTGCAGATTCCTCAACGTGGACGTTCGGCCAATAGGCTTGAGGGCGGCGTGCAGGGCACACAAACGGGAGGCGTGCGTGAACGCCTGACCGTGATGACGGTAACACTTGATTGGCTTGCGGACCGCTATCCCGCGCCGCAGTTCATCAAGTGCGATGCGGAGGGTGCGGAGGCCTGGATCCTGGAAGGGGCATGCAAGCTGCTCAAAACCGCGCGTCCGATAATCAATATGGAAATGCCGAAAGAGAATGCGGAAATCTGCAAGGCAATCTTTGCGAGCAATGGCTATGGCACCTTCAGCGCCTACGATCCGATCACGCCCAGTAACGAGCTTGCCACTATCGATGCAATCTGGGAGGTCCTGGCTGTGCCTCGGGAACAAGTCGCAAAGCTGGCGGGCCGATGAGAGTAGTGACGGAGCACTCAATTGATCGCTGCGGAGAAGCCGGACTGTTCGAGCGCGACGAAAACAGCGCCCGCCGTGCCCGCCATCACCGCATCATGATCGTCTCCAAGCTTTATCTGATAACCCCGGAGATACAACACGGTTTGCGCAAGGGGCGCGTGATGCGGTTCTTGAGATAGCACACTGCGGACGTCCCGACATAACCGGGCCGAACATAGGTCCAGGCGCGGCAGGCTGCTTCGCCTTCACAGGCGGCTTGACAACTCCCGCCGGTGGGGTCGCTTGCGACATCGAAATGCCGCACGTCTCCGCCGTAACGGTCGAACCCGAACTCGATCACGCCGGTACGCGGCTCGATCACGCCCGTGCCGCGCACGCCGGATACACAACAGGGCGCTGGAATCCGCTTGGGCACGCGGGATTTCAACCAGCACACCGCGCTGGTATTTTCCGTGAGGGGATAGGAAAACGCCCAGGCGCGACAGCGGGGATCACGTTCGCAGCGCGCAGCGCAAATGGCGGGATCGGCAAAACGCATGATAAAGCTCGTATAGTCGCTGCCCGGCCGGTCGAAGCCGACCTGCGCCCGCGCAGACGAGGTCGCAGCGACGATCACGATCAGCAAGCCCACCCGCCAGCATCGCGGCATGCGCAGATTCTCGCTCGGCTAGCCCCCCCTTGTAATGGTAGAGAACAAGTGTGGCACGCGCGAGTGCCGATGCGAACACGGCACGGCAGAGCAAATTCCCCCAATCGCGCGGTGCTCCATTCCAACCTGCGGACCGTCATGACTGCACAACTCGGCGAATTTGGGTTTCTCACGTTTGGCCTCGTGCTCCTGCTCACTGCCGTCCTGAGCGTGCCGATCGGCCGCAAGATCGGCCTGCCTTCCATCGTCGCCTATCTGCTCGGAGGCATCATCATCGGTCCCTCCGGGTTCGCCCTCTTCCCCACGCCCGAAAGCATCATCCCGGTATCGGTACTCGGCGTGGTGATGCTGCTGTTCCTCATCGGGCTTGAGCTCGAGCTCGGCCAATTGCTTGCAATGCGGCGCGCCATCTTCGGCCTCGGCGCTGCTCAATTGGCATCAACCGCGCTCGCAATCGCGCTGCTCGGTCATGGGCTCGGGCTCCTTGGTTGGCGCGGTGCCATTGTTGCGGGACTGGCGCTCGCCATGTCGGCGACCGCGATCGCACTGCAAATCCTGGAAGATCGCGGAGAGCTGCAGCACGGTTATGGCCAACGCGCGTTTGCCATTCTCCTGTTCCAGGACATGGCCGTGGTGCCGCTCCTGGCGCTGCTGCCCTTGCTGGCACAGGGCGGCACCCACGCCGATCTTGGGCAGGCCGCACGCGCGGTTGCCCTCATCGCAGGCGCTATCGCCGCCATCGTGCTGGCGGGCCGATATCTGCTCAATCCATTCTTCCGGCTGCTCGCGCACAGCGGATCGCGCGAGGTCATGACGGCGGCGGCACTGCTCGTCGTGCTGGGGGCGGCTTTGACCATGCAGCTCGCCGGCATGCCCATGGCACTGGGGGCTTTTCTTGCCGGGGTTCTGCTCGCCGAATCAAATTACCGGCACGAGCTCGAGGCCGATATCGAGCCGTTCCGCGGCCTCCTGCTCGCTCTGTTCTTCATGGGCATCGGCATGAGCATCGATATCGGGCTCGTGCGCGCGAATCTTGTTCTGATCACGGTCGCTGCGGTGACGATTACGGTTTTGAAGGCGGCGATCGTCTGGCTTCTCTTCCGCCCCGTCTGCGCGCGCGGGGATGCGCTGCGCGCAGGTTCGGTGCTCACCAGTGCCGGCGAGTTCGCGTTCGTGCTGATCCCGTTGGGGAGCGCTTTAGGAGTGTTCGACGAACAAGCGTCCGGCGTCCTCATTGCGATCGCCGCCGTGACGATGCTTTTGGGCCCGCTGGTCGCGAGCCTTTCCGACACTTTGCTCCGGCGCTTTGCCGGATCCGAGGAGCGCGAGGCCGACGACTTTGCCGGCGTGCGCGGGTCGGTGCTCGTGGTCGGTTGGGGCCGCTTCGGCCAGATCGTCTCGCAATGTCTGCTGGCAGAAGGGATCGATGTTACGACCATCGATCGCGATCCCGAAATGATCCGGCAGGCAGGCCGGTTCGGGTTCAAGGTCTATTATGGCGACGGAACGCGACTCGATGTCTTGCGGGCCGCGGGCGCCGGCAAGGTGCGGCTTATCGCCGTCTGCGTCGACGATCGGGATACCGCGAGCCGTATTGTCGATCTTTTGCAGTCGGAATTTCCCGGCAGCGAGCTTTACGTGCGCTCCTATGACCGGCGGCATTCGCTTGCGCTCATCGCCAAGGGCGTGAGCTTCGAGCTGCGCGAGACCTATGAATCGGCGCTCGCATTCGGGCGCAAGACGCTCGAGGCGCTCGGGCTCGATTCCGAGCGGGCGCTCGCGGTCGAAGAATTCGTGCGCCGCCGCGATCTCGACCGCTTGGCGCTGCAGCAGGCCGAAGGCATAACGGCGGGCCGGGATCTGCTGCATACGACCATGGTGCAGGAACCACTGAGCAAACCGTCAGGGGAAGCGAGGCCGCTCAACCCGGAGGCGGAAGAGATCGTGGATCGTCCTGCCGTGGAGTGATCTCAATAGGCACATTCGCTGAATATCGGGGCAACACTTAGCTGCCACTCGCCGTGAAATTTCGCGAGCAGCTCCTGCGCGGGCGTGACGCCGCGCGCAACATATTCCTGCAGTGGTGCGAGATAGCGGCGCTCGTCCTTGCCGGCACGATCAAGGCGCGCGCGGCGTGACAAGCCCTCCTCGGCAAGCGTCATCGTGATTGCCGCTATCTCAACCACACGGCGCCCGCCAATGATTGCCTCGAAGCCAAGCTTGGGCACCTCATCGCGCAATTTCTGGCGCTCCTGCGCACTCCAAGCCTTCACCAGCTCCCACGCGGCATCGAGTGCGGCGTCATCGTAAAGAATTCCCGCCCAGTAGGCAGCCAAGGCACTGAGGCGCTGCCATGGCCCGCTGTCGGCTCCACGCATTTCCAGGTAGCGCTTGAGACGGACCTCCGGAAAGATGGTGGAGACATGATTTGCCCAATCGGAAATGGTTGCGCGCTCGCCCGGCATTCCCGGCAGACGTCCGCGCAAGAGATCGTGGAACGACTGGCCGGCAACGTCGATGTATTCCTCCCCGCGCTTGATAAAATACATCGGCACATCGAGGGCGTAATCGACGTAGCGTTCAAAACCCATTCCCGGCTCGAAAGCCCAGGGCAGCATTCCCGACCGGTCGGGATCGGTATCGCGCCAGATTTCCGAGCGGAACGAAAGAAAACCGTTCGGCTTGCCTTCGGTGAAAGGTGAATTGGCGAACATGGCGGTAGCCACCGGCTGCAGCGCGAGCGAGACGCGCAACTTTTTCACCATGTCGGACTCGGAGGAGAAGTCGAGATTGGTCTGCACCGTGCAGGTCCGGTACATCATATCGAGACCGAGATTTCCGACCTTAGGCATGTAGCCCGTCATGATCCGATAACGGCCCTTCGGCATGGCCGGCATGTCGGCGCGACTCCAGTTCGGCGTCATTCCCAGACCGAGGAAACCAATTCCGAGGGGGCGCGCGACTTCCTTGACCTGCGCAAGGTGAGCCATCAGCTCCGAGCATGTCTGATGCACGGTCTCGAGCGGCGCTCCGGATAATTCGAACTGGCCGCCGGGCTCGAGCGAGATCGCCCCGCCCCCGGTGACGTCAAGCAATCCGATGATATTGCCGTGCTCGATAATCGGCTCCCAGCCGAGCAGGTGCTGCATGCCTTCCAGCAGCGCGCGGATGCTGCGGGGCCCGTCGTAGGGAACCGGATGATGGCGCGCTTGCGTGAAGGCGAATTTCTCGTGCTCGGTGCCGATCCGAAACTGCGACTTGGGCTTGCAGCCGGCTTCGAACCACGCGATCAGCTCCTCGCGCGTTTCGATCGGCGTCATGTCGATCTGGTCACGTGCCATTCGGCATTCCGGCAAAAGGGCCGCGGACCTTACACGGGCGCCGCGAAAGAGCAAATCCTTCCCTGGGACCAATTGGCGCCGCGCGCGTTAATGCGCAGGAGCGCGTTGGACAAATTTTACGAGCGGGACGTGATTCTCGCCCCCAATCGCAACATCTGGCGCCTGGAGCGCGTTGAGCGGGCGGCAATACTGATCGATGCAGCGCGTTATTTCGGCGCGCTACGCGATACCCTGATCAAGGCAAGACAAGCTTCGTCGACCACGCTGCCCGCCGCGCCTCCGATCATCTACCCGTGCTGGCCGATGTAGTGGTAGGTTGAGACCCTGCCGCCAGACCGGCCGGTCTTGCCATCGCCTGTGCCTGTGCTTGCGGCTGAAACAAAGAATCTAGCAATTCCGGACCTTCCGGAATTCGGGGGAGGATCGCCATGCACTTGAAGAAGCTCGCTGCAATTGCCGTTGCTGTTCTCACGGCCGGCATTGCGGCCGCCGCGGCCGAGGATTATCCGTCGCGCCCGATTAGCGTCATCGTCCCGTTCCCGGCGGGAGGGCCGACCGACGCGCTGGCGCGCGTTCTCGCCGAGCGGATGAAAACGTCGCTTGGTCAATCCGTCATCATTGAAAACGTCACGGGAGCAGCAGGCACCATTGGCGTCGGCCGCGTGGCGCGTGCGGCACCCGACGGTTACACGGTGAGCATCGGTCATTGGCAGACCCACGTCATCAACGGCGCGACCTACACGCTGCCCTACGACGTGGTGAAGGATTTCGAGCCGGTCGCGCTGGTCGCGGATAATCCGATCTGGATCGTGGCAAAAGCCGCCTTCCCGCCAAACAATTTCGCGCAGTTCATCGCCTGGCTCAAGGACAATCCCGGCAAGGTCACGGTGGGCATTGGCGGCGTCGGCGGTGGAGCGGATGTCGTGGGCACGTATTTCCAGAAGAGCACCGGCACCCGCTTTCAGTTCGTGCCTTATCGCGGCGCCGCACCCATGATTTAAGATCTTGTCGCGGGACAGATCGACCTCACCTTCACACAGGTTGCGAGCGCGCTTGCCCAGGTGCGTGGCGGTCAGCTCAAGGCCTATGCGGTGATGGCCAAACAACGCTGGGCGGCAACTCCCGATACGCCGACCATCGATGAGGTCGGGCTCCCCGGGCTTTACGCCTCGTTCTGGCACGGCCTCTGGCTTCCCAAGGGCACGCCAAAATACGTCATCGCAAAGCTGCATGCTGCGGTCGTCGAGACCTTGGCCGATACATCCGTGCGCCAACGGCTAGGCGACCTCGGCCAGGAAATCTGGCCGCCCGAGAAGCAGACGCCGCAAGGCTTAAGCGCGTTTCAGCAGGCCGAGATCGACAAGTGGTGGCCGATCATCAAGGCCGCCGGCATCAAGGTGGATTGAGCTTGTCATTTGCCGCCGAGCCTCATCACCGTGGCCGTGCGCGGCAAGCGGGCTAACGCAAATAACGGCGCAATAGGGAATGCAGAAGATGGAACCGCCGGCATTCGCCACGCCAAGAGCGCGGTATGAATACGGCGCGAGGCTTCGCAAGCGCACACCGCTCGAAGCGCACGCGGATCTGCACGAGCCGCGCGGGCGAAATCCGGTCGCCCTCCTTACTGCCGGCGACCGCACCCGCGTGCCCGAACTCATCCCGGTCCGCTATGAGCGCATGCTCGCAAGCCCCTTTGCGTTCTTGCGCGGAGCCGCCGCCGTGATGGCGCAGGATCTCAAGCATCAGGCCGGCGCCGGCATTGCGGTTCAGGCCTGCGGCGATTGCCACCTTCTGAATTTCGGCGCGTTTGCCACTCCGGAGGAGAACATCCTGTTCGACATCAACGATTTTGACGAGACTCTGCCGGGAGTGGATTTCACCGTGGACCTGAAAAGATTGATGGCGAGCTTCGCGGTGGCCGCGCTCGCTGCCAAACTCTCAAAAAAACGCGCGCGATTGCTCGCCGCGAGCGCGGCGAAAGCCTACCGTGTCCATATCGGCCGTCTCGCCAAGCTCACGCCGCTCGAAATCTGGCACAGCAAGATCGATCTCAATCGTGAAATCAGACGCATCGACACTCCATCGCTACGGCGAAAGCTCGCGGTGATCGTCTCCAAGGCTGAGCGACACCTGGAAGAGGATGACAATTTTCCGCATCTGGTCAGAGACGGCCGCATCGCCGACCGCCCCCCTCTGATCTACCATTTGACCAAGAGCGCCGACCGGCGGCATCGCCTCGACGCCGAACGCGTGTTCGAATCCTATCGTCGCCGGCTCCCGCCGGAGCTGCTCTATCTGTTCGACCGCTATGTGCTCAAGGACGTCGCATTCAAGGTTGTCGGCGTCGGCAGCGTGGGCACGTTCTGCGCGATCGGTCTGTTCATGAGCCCCGGCGGCGCGCCGCTGTTCCTGCAACTCAAGGAAGCACGCAGCTCGGCGCTGGAGTGTCTGGGAATGACATTCCGCGGCCATCCCGGCCGGCGCGTGGTCGAAGGCCAGCGCACGATGCAGGCGGCAAGCGACATCTTTCTGGGATGGACGGAGGACGGCGCACCGGCACGGCACTTCTACGTCCGGCACCTGAAGAACCGCCGGCTTGGATCGCTCGGCGAGCTGGTGGAAGAGGAGGCGCTGTCGAGCTACGCCAATCTCTGCGGACGCACTCTGGCGCGCGCCCACGCCCGCTCGGCCGATCCGGTAGTCCTTGCCGGCTATATGGGCAAGAGCGGCGCGTTCGACGACGCGCTCGCCTCATTCGCAATGCTCTACGCTCGCCGTACGCGCGAGGATTATGAGATGTTGCTTCATTCAAAGCGCGCTGCAAAGCGCAAGCGCTGACGGAAATTGCCGGATTTCAGCGGCACTCCGGCGCGGAGTCCGGCGTGGGCGCGCCGTAGCGGGCATGAATGAAAGCCCCATACATTCGCCGCCAATCGCGGCCTGCAAGCCGGGGCGGCGAAGGATTTGGCGCACGATCAGAGCTTGAAGTCCTCCGGCCGGAGAATCCTCATGGCTCGGACCTTTTTCATCAGCTCCTGGTCGACATCGGGCAATACTGTCTTGCGGAACGCTATGTCGGCCTGGTGGTATTCATTCGCGCAGTTGGGTTTGCGCACCGGCGGCAATAGCGCGTCCGCCAATTGCTTGAATGTGGCCGGGTCCCCGCCATAGGCCATGCACAGGAAATTGACTGCTCGCTGCCCGCTGAGGCTGTGAACATCAGCTTCCGCGGCAGGAGAAGGAACGCCCTTGTTGTTGCGCAGATCAAGGGCGTTGAAGTGGTGCCATACATTGTAGGTTCCCTTGATGGTGGTCAAAGCCACGGAATTGCCGAACTGCATCATCATGAAGCCGGCGATCATGTCGGCGGCGTCCTCCTCGCGCCCGAGACGCGGAATCCCCTGAATGTGGAAGATGGCATGACCCATCTCGTGCAGCGTCACACCTATGGTGCCGCCGAGAATGACTTCGGCGCTCGTAAATCCGGGGACCAGGCCGGGGGTCGAGTCCGTGAACGGCTCGCCGGGCTTGCGCTTGAATTCGACCGAGGCTTCATTCTCGAGAAAGTCGAACCATGAATAGCAAAGACGAAGCTTATATTCCTCGGGCGAGTAATACGAATTCGGTCCTTTGCAACTCTCATCCCCCTCCTCCACGGACAGCGTGATCTCGTGCTTGAGACGCACTGGCGACAGCAGCGCATCGAGCTCCTCGAGAATCTGGCGCCGTTTCAGCTTGAGATAAATCTGCTCGTATTTCGGCTCCAGATACTGGGTCGTGACCTTGCTGTTGTGCAGATTGGAGGGTGCCTGTGCGACCGCCGCCATCGTCCCGGCGGCCACGCAGGCAAAGCCCAATGTCGCAACGATCGTAAGGCGTTTCATGTCAGTCATCCTTGAGCCATTGCATGCTCTGCACCTGCTTGAGCAGGCCGGCATCCACGTAGGGGTTCAGGATTGTCCGCGTGAAGGCGTCCTTGACCTGCTCATACTCTTCGCTCTTCGTGCACTCTCGCTCCAGCGGCAAGTCCGAGATCGCCGGTGTCCGATTGAATGCGAGCAAGGCCGAAAAGCCGATGGGGTCGCTGCCGACAGCGATACACAAGATATTATAGTATCGCTGCCGCACAGTCGGGCGAATGCCATCCAGATAATTCACATTCGACATCGTGTTCGAGCTGTTGCGAAGCGCGATGTCCAGCACGTTGAGGAACCATGCCGTTCCGAAAACCGTCTTGCGCGCAACATCAGTCCCGAATTGCAGCATCACGAATGCGGCGACATGATCGGCCGCATCTTCCGCTCTGCCCCAAACCGGCACCTCAAGCATGTCGAAAACCCCCAGCGCGACGTCATGCAGGACCTCCTCCACAAACGGACCGACAATGGCCATGTCGCGCGTGACCAATTGCGGCCCAATCGCCCCAATCTGTCCCTGTGGCTGTGCCTGTTCGACCAAGGCGACGAACTCGTAGCAGATGGTCACGGGACCGCCGGGAGTGTACGGCGCAAACGGATTACCGCCGCATTCCCCCGTCTTGACCGTAAGCTTGCGGGGCAGCTTCAAGGGCGAAAGAAATTGCTGCAGGGTCTCGAGCACCTTGCGCTGCTTCAGCCGGTCATAGATCGGCCGGTAGTCGGCCTTCTTCGGCTCCTCGTAGACGATGCTGATTTGATTCGTCTGCTCCTGGGCGAGCGATGGCGTCCCGGGAACGGCTAGCCAGATCAATGTTACGACGAAGCCGGTTATGGTGACGCCGTATCGCATCTATCTGCTCCCTTCTGTGCTCACTGACATTTAGATGGCAATCCGGGCGAGTGGTCAATGGCGCCCGCGCGTGTCGAGCGGCGTTATTGCTGAGAAGCCAGCACCGCCTTGCATTTCAGACCGGCAGAAGTTTGCGTCGCTACGAGGGTAGGCATCGCCCCCGCACGGCAAATCTGGACCATGACTCGTGTAGCGTGTCTTGCAGTCCGGGCCCTATTTTCCGTCGTCGGAGCGCAGCCAGTCTCTGCGCGCCAGGACCTTCTGCAACGCGGCCTGATCGACGAATGGCATGATGGTCTGGTTGAAGGCAAATTGCAGATCGTTGTATTCCTTATGGCATTGCTCGGCGCGATGTTGGGGGAGGAGGTCGATGCGCAGCTGGGTGGGCTGACCCGGCCGCGCGCCGGCACCGCTACTTTCGACAAAATCCTTGAATGCTTTTGGATCGCCGCCATAGGCGACGCAGAGATAGTTGTAGAAGCGCTGCGCCTCCGTGCCGCGCGTGTCAGCGAAATCGCTGCCGGTCCAGGTGCGATCCGAAGCTTCGAAGAAGAACGCCGCGCCATTGAGCAGCCTGCGCGCGGTTTCGGTGCCGAATTGCAACATGAGGAAGCCTGCAAGCTTATCGGCAGCATCCTCCTCGCGCCCCCAAACCGGCACTTCGAGAATATCGAAAACGGCTTGCGACATTCCGTTCAGCACGACCTGCACGAAGCCGCCGACAACTGCGTCCTCGCGCGACACGCCCCTGGCAGTCCTCGTGTCGGCCGGGATCTCCTCCGCGTATTTCTCCAGCTCGTGAACATATTGGTAGCAGATGGTGACTGGACCGCCTTCCGTATAGCGCTGGCTCTCCTTGTTGCACTGTTCGACCTGCACCAGCACCTTTCGGGGTAGCCGCAACGGCAGCAGAAATTGCTGGAGTTCCTCCAGGACCTGGCGTTTTTCCAGGCGTTCATAAATGGGCCGATATTCCGGCTCGTTCGGCTCGACATAGGCGATGTCGACCATGCTGTTCTGAAGGTCCTGCGCCAATACCGGCGCCCATTGCCCGGCAAGCGAGAGCATCGCGAGGGCCACCATAATGGCCGAGATGGATGTCCTTGCCCTCATTGGGCGTAATCGCGCTTGATGATTCCGTCGTCAGGCCGCAGCATCTGCATAGCCTGGACCTTTTTCATCTGCTCCTGGTCGACGTGGGGCATGATGGTCTTCATAAATGACCGCTGGATCTGCCGATATTCGTGTCCGCAGTTTGCCGCGCGCTTTGCGGGAAGAATATTGCTGTCCACGAAGCGCTGGAAGGTTGCAGGCTGGGCGCCGTAGGCGAGACAGAGATAGTTGTAAAACCGCTGGTCGTCGGTTTCATGCTCATCCGCGAAGGTGGTGTGTGACCAGTGGCTCTGTTTCGCCTGCTGCTGATATGTGTAGGCAGTCCCGCTGATGGTCCGCAGCGCTACATCCTGCCCGAACTGCAGCATGAGGAAGCCCGCCATTTGATCGGCGGCGTCCTCCTCGCGGCCGAAGATCGGAACGTTGAAGAGATCGAACACGGCGTGCCCCATCTCGTGCAGCGTCACCTCGACGAATTCGCCGGCAATCGCGTCCTGGGGAGTAAAGCCCTCGGGGGTCGTCTCCGCTGGAGCCAGGCGCTCGACCCAATCGACATATTCGTAACAGAGCTTGAGTCCCTCTACGCGTCCGGCCCAATAGGCATTGGTGTCGTCGCACTGGAGCGTGCGGATCCGCAGCGTCACCGGCAGGCGCAGCGGAGAGAGAAAGTCCTTCAGCTGCTCCAGCACCTTTCGCTGCTTGAGTCGTTCATAGACCGGCCGCAGGTATTGCTGTGCCGGCGGCACATATTCGATCTCGATCGGGGCGCTTCCTTCGGCGGCTTGCGCCGACGCGGGGATACCTTCCGCCGGCGCTCCCAGAATCACGAGTGCCAGGATCGCACTATGGACGCGGCATCTGATCACGAGCTTTGATCACATATCGGCGCTGCAATCGCGAAATCGTTACCCGGATTTCGGTTTCTTCGGCAGGACAGCGCTGGTTGGCAGGTTATGCAGGGCCTTGCGTCGCGCAGAGGCGGTGCGCGCGCGCACCTGCGGTGCGGCACGCGCGGGCAAGAACGCGAAAGCGGAGGCAGCGGACCGGGCTGATCGGTTGGTGCGAAGACCTGCGTAGGTCTTGCTGCGCATTGCCGCCGACGTTTTCCCGGAGCGGGCTGCACTCGCTTGCGAGGCCGTGGCGGTGCGCGCGGAAGCATGCCGTTTGCCGGCGACAGCCGCGGTTGCCGAGTGCCCGTGTTGCGGGCGCGCCGACTTGCTGAACGAGGCTGGGGGCGCGGCCTTGGTAGGCTTAAGCGGGACGTTGCCGGCCTTCAAGGAGGCCGCCGAGCCCGCTTTTTCCGCCGCAGCGGCTCCCGGTGTTTGCGCGCTTGCGGGTTGGAGGATTGCGCAGCCGATAACGGCAACGGCGGCTAGAGACGAAAGCTTCAGCATGGCTCACTTCCTGTCAGGCCACGAGAAACCCCCCGTCCTAACAATGGTGGGGTTCCATCGTGGCAAATTGAAGGTCGCGCCGATTGGCCTGACCCGCATCAACTTTGGTTTGCGATCATTGCGTGATCGCGAGATTGGTGAACTGATACGTATTCCCTTCCGATCCAGCCGCGAGGCCGAATAGGCGGTTAGCGTTGGGCGTCATCTTGAAACTGATGAATTGCTGGTCGTTGATGAACATGGTCACGGTCGGATCCGGCGGAGTATTCGAACCTGTCGGCGGCGGCGGTGCCTTCCAAACCACGCGCAGGACATTCACCGCATTAGGCCCCGTCTTGATACCGGCGAACTTGCGCGCAGGCACGGGATTGAGCCAGTCACTTGAGAGGCGCTGAACCCCAGCCGTTCCGTCGAGATTGATCTGCGGGAAGTACCAGGAACCATCCCCTGCCTGCAGCACCATTCCGGCCCAGATGTTGGACGGATCCCTCACCGCGCCCGGGCTTGTAATGGTCACGCAGGCATCTCCCGCGGGGTAAAAGTCTCCCTGGTACATGAGCGCGTCGTAGTATCCCGGGTCGGTCTTAATCACGACCTTTCCCCCGCCAATCTGAAATGCACCGTGCCCACCGTCGGAAAACATGTCCTGCCACGCAGGATCGACATCGGTGAAATCATCGCGCAATAGCGAGGTGGCCCCCTTGCAGGCGAGCGCCGGGCTTGCGGCAACCGCAATGGCAAAGACCGCACTCATCATCAAGGTACCAGTTACGCGTCGCAACGGCATCTGTCTTCTCCCGCATTTTCCTGGCCACATCAGGCCAGGAGTTTAGACGTAATCGAGCATTGCTGCCAATACGTGCGTCGGTTGGGTCGAGTTCTTCACGCGACCCAACATTTGCAGCTGCGAAGACGTTGGCCGGCGCACCCGCTGCAACCTACTGCGCCCTATCGGAATCAGTCCGTGACCATGATATTGGCGAATGTCCAAATATCGGCAGCGAGTGGTTCGGATCGCCCGAACAAGCCGATGTTCCCGCCGCCCGGCGGCGGATCGCCTTGAAATGAGAAAATGGGCCGGTCGTTGAGATAGGCGGTGCCTTCGCGCCCCTTCAGCGTGAGCCGAAGCGTATTCGGCGCGCCGGCTCCGGCCCGAAAGCCTTCGGCTTTGCGCAACGGTACTGGCGCCTGGGACTTTCCGCGATCAACCCGAGTAATTCCCGCGCGTCCATCGGGGGTCAGCTCGAACGCGTAGAATTTGTCACCCAATCCAGGCGGTGCGGTTTCGTCGCTGTCAAACCAGAACACCAGCCCGCCGCGGGCAGCATCTGTGTTTCTCGCCTCGGGAGCGGTGACGTCGACGCAGATATCGACATTGTCAAACAGGTCACCTTTGTCGATAACCAGAGCCGAAGATCCCGCAGCCGGCCGCAGCCGCAGCCGCCCGGATGCGATGGAAAAGTCGTCATCGGACGCCCAGATGCCCGAGGAAGCTGAAGTGAAGTCGTCCAGGAGTTTTACGTTGGCGCCGTGGCAGGCAAATGCGGGCGGCGTCAGAACAAATGCAGCAAGCAGCGCCGCCAGCAAGCGCAATTGTGCGCCCGATCGTTTTGACATTCTCTCTTGCCTTCGAATCGTCGCCGCGCTGCAGATAAACTCTGCCGATACGAAGCACAGTCGTCGAAGGTTAGTTGACAACCTATGAGGTGTCTAGCAGTCTCAACTCTGGAGTTACCTGCGTGCACCAAGCACTCGGCGCGAATGTTTGCCCGGCAATGCGGAGAGTTGAGACCACGCGTATGAGGCCGCGATACAGGCTCGTAGCGCTATCAATTCTTGCCAGCTTGACGATCGCTGCCGCTCCGGCGCTGGCGCAACGAGTAGCACGAGCGCCCAATCCGCAGATCGAAATTGACTATTCTCCGCCGCAGAACGCGAGCTTCCGCCCAATCTATGAGCAGCTGACTGCGCGCAAGGTGCTGGAGACGTTGCAGCAGTTCCTCGCGCCGTTGCAACTGCCACGCAAGCTCGTGGTCAAGGTCGATGAATGCGGCGGCGCCGTCACGATGGCGTATAAACCCGATGGACCGGTGACGATTTGTTACGAGTACGTCGCGGATATCGAACGCCTTGCTCCCAAATCGACTGTCCGGCTCCAGCAGGCCAACGTCACAGTCGCAAGCGCGAAGACCGGCCCATTCGTACAGGCTGTGTTGCATGCAATCGCGCTCGCAACTTTCAATATTCTGAAAGTGCCCGTGTGGGGCCGGCTTGACGATGCCGCCGACCGGGTCTCCGCACTCATCCTGCTGAACTTCGGTCCCGACGTGGCATTATACACGATTATCGGCACGGCCTGGTTCCTGGCGGCGAACACGACCGCGCCGCCGGATTTTGCGGACGAGCGCGGCGTCATGGCGCAGCGTTACTATACCGTACTTTGTCTCGCCTATGGCCGAGATCCGCAAACCTTTGGCCGCTTTGTCGCCGCCAACCGCAGCGGCCTTGAGGCTGAGCCGGCCGCTGGCGACTTGCCGCCGGCTCGCGCCGGCAATTGCCGCGCGGAATACGACATAGTCGCACAGGCATTCCGCACGGCAATCATGCCGCACCTGGATCAGGCTCTGGTGAAACGGGTCCAGGATGACCATTGGCTGGATCTCAGGAACTGAGTTTGAGGGCAGGATACATGCCTGGCTTCATTGCAGCGACCATTTCCGGCGCACGCTTGTTTGTTGCGACGCTGCTCATGCTTGCGACGGCCGGCGTGGCGACGATTGCGACAGCTGAGCCTCAACAGGCAGATCTGAGCAATCCCAATATCGTGTTCGATTATTATGAGCCGCGCAGCGCCGATTTCGTGCCGCTCTATGTGAAGCTTCAGGGCCGGGGAGTACTGGAGGAGCTCAGCCATTTCCTCGCGCCCGTCCACTGGCCGAAGAAGGTCAGGCTGCTGATGAAGGAATGTCCCCATTCAGGAACTCCAAAGCCGGAGGTTTTCTTCTCCAGCCTCGAATATTCAATCACCGTTTGCTACCAGTGGCTTTCGTTTCTGGGCACTTTCACGCCGCCGGCGACATTTGCAACCAGGCAAGAGGTCATTGTGGGTGGATTGGTGGGGACTGTTCTCAACGCCGCGGGACACGCCGCATTCGACATGCTCAACGTTCCCCGGCTGGGTGCGGACGAAGATGCGGCGGACCAGATCGCAACGTATGTCGCGCTGCAATTCGGCCCGAACGTGGCGCGCACCGTGACCAAAGGGACTTATTACGTCTGGGACACCTATGAATACTATGCCCGCGCCAACAACGTGGCGTTCAATATCGCTGGCTCTTCAAGCGTCTTCCCGCAGCGCAAGTACAATATCCTGTGCATCGCTTATGGCGGCGACAAGAAGTTGTTCCAGGACTTCGTGGACAACGGGCTGCTTCCAAGAAGCCGAGCCGACACGTGCGCCGACGAGTATCAGCAGGTAAGCTACGCCTTTGCGCAGACGATGTTGCCGTCGGTAGACACCGCCTTGCTGAAAGAGATTCAAACCATGCAGTGGCTGGCGCCGGAAGATCTGCAGTGAGGTTTCCCGGCTCAGAATGCTGCTACAGCACCGAGAGGTAGACGGTTCGCTGCAAACGGAGCACAGAAACCGAAATGCTGCCGTCGCAACGCGCACTGTCTCAACATTCCGAGAGAGGTTTGCTATCTCAATGCGGTTTCGTGGAGCCCGTTGCCCACTGCCGCACAGCAAGCAGGGCGTGTGGGATTCGCCGCGATGTGGCACAGGGTGTGAGTAACAGGATATAATGCTGTCAGGGACTAATTTAATTTACCTGCTGGTGAAAACGGGCTCTGAACACACTGCCTCCCGCGCAACGCTACACTGCCGCGAGGACGCCGCTCCATGTCACGCCTGTTTCTGAGCCATTCCAGCGCCAATAATGCGGAAGCCATCGCCGTTCGCGATTGGCTCGCGTCGGAAGGCTGGAACGAGGTCTTCCTCGATCTCGATCCGACCAGCGGCATTGCCGCAGGCGAACGCTGGCAGCGGGCGCTTAACGAGGCAGCCTCGCGCTGTGAGGCGGTGCTGTTTCTGATCTCCCAGAGCTGGCTCGAGTCGCGCTGGTGCCTCACCGAATTCAATCTCGCGCGTAAGCTCAACAAGCGGTTGTTCGGAGCGATCATCGACGCAACACAGGTCAATCAGCTCCCGGTCGAGCTTACCGGAACATGGCAGGTCGTCGATCTCGCCTCCGGGCAGGATCATGTCATGTTCCGCGTGGTGCTGCCGCGCAATCAAGAGGAAGCCCACGTCACCTTCTCGAAGGAAGGTTTGACCAGGTTGCGCGCCGGCCTCGCCAAAGCAGGGCTCGATCCACGGTTTTTTGCCTGGCCGCCGGCGCACGATCCCAACCGCGCCCCCTACCGCGGCCTCAAGCCGCTCGAGGCCGAAGACGCCGGCATGTTCTTCGGTCGCGACGCGCCGATCGTCGAGGCACTCGATACGTTACGCGGGCTACGCGAGGGCGCTGCCCCACGCCTGATGGTGATTATCGGCGCCTCCGGCGCCGGCAAATCCTCATTTCTGCGAGCCGGCCTGTTACCGCGGCTCGCGCGCGACGACCGCAATTTTCTCCCCCTGCCGGTGATCCGACCGGAGCGCGCCGCGATCAGTGGGGAGGCAGGTTTGTTGCGCTCCATCGAGACGGCGCTCGCAGGCCATGGGCTCGCATATTCGCGGGCGCAGCTGCGCGAAATCATCGCCGGCGGTGCAGAAAAGCTGCAGCCTTTGTTGGCGGCGTTTGTCGAAAAGGCATTTGCGAGCATGCTGCCCGAGGATCGCGACGCTAAACGTCCCGTCATTGTGCTTGCGATCGATCAGGCTGAAGAGCTGTTTGCCGCCGAGGGCGGGGGGGAAGGCCAGGTGCTTCTTGAAATCATCAGTGATCTCGTCAAGCAGGATCGCCCTGCGGTGCTCGCGCTGTTTACGATCCGCTCCGATTCCTACGATCTGTTGGAAACGGCAAAAGCGTTCGAAGGCACTCGCCAGAGAACCATGCCTTTGTTGCCGATGCCACGCGGCGCGTATCAGACAGTGATCGAAGGTCCGGCTGCGCGGCTCAAAGATATCAATCGCAGTCTAACCATCGAGCCGCGACTGACGCAGCGGCTGCTTGAAGACATCGATCAGGGCGGCGGCAGCGACGCGCTGCCGCTCCTCGCCTTCACGCTGGAGCAGCTCTACCTCGACTATGGCGGCAGCGGCGCCCTCAAGCTTGCCGATTATGAAGCCTTTGGCGGCATCCGTGGCGCCATCGAAGCCGCCGTCCAGCGTGCTCTGAGGGCTGCCGATGCGGATGGTCGCATTCCCCGTGATGGCGACTTTCGTCTCGTTCTGCTGCGCCGAGGGCTCATCCCGTGGCTCGCCGGCATCGACCCGGAAAGCGGACAGCACCCGCCGACGCGTCGCCCGACGCTCCGATATTCCTGCCGAGTCTGCGCCGCTCATCGATTTGCTGGTCGAGCAGCGCCTGCTGTCGACCGACCGGGTAATCATACGCGAAGGGGGGCAAGAACGGCACGAGACCACGATCGAGCCCGCGCACGAGGCGCTGCTGCGGCAATGGAGCCTGCTGCGCGGCTGGCTGCAGGAAGATTTCGCGGCGCTCACCGCGCTCGACGCAGTCAAGCGCGCAGCCCGCGGCTGGGGGGCCAACAGTCGCACGCAGGACTGGCTCGACCATTCCGGCACCCGGCTTGAAGACGCCGAGAAGGTCGCCGCGCGCACCGACCTCGCGGGCGATCTTTCCGCAGAAGGTCGCGACTATCTTGCCGCCTGCCGGGCGCGCGACCAGGCGGTTGAGAAACGCGAACGCCGCGAACTGGTGCGCACCCGCATCCTGGCGCTTGTCGCCGGAATAGGGCTTCTTGGTGCTGCAACGCTCGCCCTGTTGTTCTCGTCACAAAAGCAAACTGCGGAAACCCAAAACAGACTGCGGAAACACAAAAGCAAATTGCGGAAGCACGGCTTAATGCGGCGATAAAGTACATCAAATTCGAAGTCGAAGAGGTCAATGGTTATATCGAGAGTGGAGCGGTTTCGACAAGAGCTGCGAGAGAGCTTTTGAGCCCTGCGGAGCAGGCGCTGGAGGATTTGGAGAGAATCGACGCGAGTCCGTTGATCACAACGGAGCAGGTTCGATTACTTTTAACTTTATCCGATGCCTACGTTACTCTAGGAGATGTGAATAACTCGCTTTCGCGCGCTGAGGCCGCGAAGCAATTGTTGACAGGCATGGTTAAGCAGGCGCCAACCGACATAGAGCTTCAGCAGCTGCTGTATGGAAGCTGCTTCCGAATTGGCGATGCGCTGGTCGATGCCGGTAACTGGGACAGGGCACAGCAGGAATATGAAAGCGCGCTCGACATAGCGAAGGGATTTGCAGCGCAAACTTCGCATGATCCCGCGTGGCAGCTGCAGCTGGAATTCATGCACGGCAAGGAAGGCGACCTGTTCAAGATGCGCGATGATCTGCCGGCGGCGCTAGATCATTACCGGGAATCGCTGGCGATTGAAAGCGATCTGATCGCGGCCGATCAGAGCCGGGCCGAGTTTTGGCATCGACTGTCGGCGACGCTGAACCGGATCGGTCAGGTGCTCGTAGAGCAGCGCAAGCTGACTGAGGCATTAAGCGAGTATCAGAGGGCTTTGGATATTTCGCTTAAGCTCGCGAGTTGAGGATCCGCAAAATTATGGGTGCAAGCTCACGCTCGGCGTTCGCTACAGCAGGATCGGCAGCGACCATGCAGAAATTGAACAGACTGGATGAAGCATACGATGCATTTCGCAGCGCTTTGGACATCAGGCTGCGTCTGAAAGAGCGAGACCCCACCAACGCGCTGTATCTGACGCATCTTGCCTCGAGCTACAAAGATCATTGGCGGGCTGATGATGGAGAAAGGAGACCTGGATGAAGCGATAAGCAACTACGAAAGCGCTTACCAAATTCATGAGGATCTCGCTGCCAGAGATCCTGATAACGCTGCATGGCGGGAAGCATTGACGGAAAGCAAAGAACGCCTCGATGCAGCGATTGGCCAAGCGAGCAGCCGGTGTCACCGCCCAGCAGCCGAATTGATCGGCGTGCGGACTTGTTGCTGCATTATCGCGGGTTTAGCGGCCGCGATTTGGGATTGACTGGGGGCAGCGACTGCTCGGTCGAGGGCGGCCTCGCCTTCGGCAAACAAGCGAAAGGTAGATTTTCCTGCGGTGTTGCCTGAGCGCAGATTTGTGCCACGATTTGTTGCCGACGTTGGGCTACTTTTTTTAGCAGATCGGGAAGAGCGGCCTCGAAATTCTTGCCCGGGCAATCCGTTGCGGCATGGTCTTTATGAACCGTGATCTGCTGGGCGGACAAATTCCACTTCAACAGCAGCCAGACCAGCAACTCTTGTACCGCGCTGAGCTGTCCAGCAGAGGGCGATTCTTTCTCAAAATCTCCTTCGAGCACCACCTGAACGTAGCCGGTCGTGTCATAGCCCGTATTCGTGTCGCCGGCGAAATGGACGTCACGACCCTCCGCGATCAGACCGGCGAAATCTATGTAGAAATGGTAGGGGACGTCGGGCCATGCAGGCTTCATTTTCTTGGGAGACACCTGGCCGGGCCGCTGCGAAAACTCCTGGAGACCTCGCATCTTGGCCTCGATCGAAAGGTTCGGATTTGTGTGCACGCCGGTGTGGTGCAGAACGATGCCCTGCACGCTTTGCGGCGTCATGCCCGGGAGCGGCGGCTTAGCGCCCCATTTCTGGCGAGGAATGATCGCAGGAGAAAAAGAGGACAAGAGCGCGGAGTTGATTTCTCCAGCACCGCTCGGTTTCCCGGTTCGGCAGTTGCATCAGGGACGGCAAAAGTAAGCGTCAGGCCAAGTAACAGGCCGGCGAGCCGGGCCAGGCCTCTTAGCGGAACGAGACCGTTGCCATTCATCGAGATACCTGGCCTGGGCTTGGGAGACATACGCTTAACGAGGGATTAAAGGCACCCTTGAAGGCAAAGTTCATCGACACCTTACCGCAAAGCGTCTGATGCTCAGCCTTGCGCAATCGAGCGATATTCTATTCGCCAGCGTCAGATGTCGAATGCTCGACTAATAGCGATTGGGTCGGACGTTGTGGGCACGCGCAGAAACCTCGCCGTTGATTCGATTTTCGCGTGACCTAGCAGCATCCGAACCATCTCCAAATCGCCGGTGCTTTTCAAAATGTGGAGAGCCTTTGTCCGTCGTAAGGATTCGTTGCCGTACTTCTTGGGATCGAGCCCCGCCTCAGCAATCCAGAATTTCAGCAGACGGTTCATGTGTCGAACCCCCATTGGACGAGGAGACCGGGTGCCCCGGCCAGGGAAAAGGTAATCTGCACGCTTCTTGCGAGACACTGCGATCCATTTTCCAACTGCGCTGGCTGTCGTTTTGGAAAAGGCGCATCGAACCGGCAGCATTCCGCCCCTGCGCGCGACTTTGATAACTGAACGAATTTTACCGTTGGGAAGCTGAACGTCCTTGACTGTGAGATTGAATAGGTCCGGCCCATGCAGCATGGTATCGATCGCCACCTGGAACAAAGCTAGGTCCCTGAGCCCGGACGCCCCACGAGCCATGAGAACCTGTCGAATTCGCTTCACTTGAGCTGGCGTGAACGCGCCCTTTTTCCCAACCTCAAGGCCCTTGTTCCACGGCCGTCGCCTGGCCCCCCGCCTTTTCACCATGCCCTCGCTCCGATGGTTGCGTCAGGAATTGAGATCATTTGATTGAGTTTCACCATCGCGCGGAACTGTTGGCAAGTTCAGCGCTGCCCGCTGCGGATAGCATTCCTTTGACGTCTAGGGTGAAGCGGACCCGCCGGCACCCGCGAAGGGCAGAGCCGGGCGTCAACTGACGAACCCCGCTGCCGAATTGACAGCACGGGGCCCGAACAGAATGTCGGGCGTGATTTCGTCGACTGCGTTGCAGCCGCAATACACCATGGTGTTGTCAAACTCCTTGCGAAGCACGGAGATCGCCTTGGCGGCTCCAGCCTCGCCGCCAACCGACGTGCCATAAAGCGTCGCGCGACCGGTCAGCACGGCCTTGGCACCGAGCGCGAGCGCCTTGGCGATGTCGGAGCCGCGGCGCACGCCGCTGTCCAGCAGCACGGTTGCCTTCGCGCCGACCGCGTCGGCGATCTCCGGTAACGCATCGATAGAGGCGACAGCGCTATCCATGTTGCGTCCGCCGTGGTTCGAGACGATTATGCCGTCACAGCCGTGCTCGATCGCGCGCAACGCATCGTCGGGACGATTGATACCCTTCACCATCAAGATACCGGGCCACATAGTGCGGAAGATCTTGATGTCTTCCCACGACAGGCTGTCGCGCCGCATCACGGCGTTCACCGATGGATCGGTACGAATCGAATGCCGCAAATGCGCCGGATAGTTCTCGTAACGCGGCATGCCGCCATTCATGAGATAGCGCCACATCACCAGCGCCAGCCAACGTGGCTTGCCCATCATGTCGAT
>CAVYVC010000005.1:0-222619 GCA_963771845.1 uncultured Alphaproteobacteria bacterium
CCGGACGTCAGCAGATGCAGCAAAGTGAGGTCAAAGTTGAGACTTCACCTTTCCACACGATGTCGGGCTATCGTGTATCAGCCGGTTTCCTTGGGAGCATCCACAATCCGAGGTAGTCGGATCGTGAAGGTCGAGCCGTGGCCGGGCTCGCTCTCAATCGTGATGTCGCCGCCCATCATCTGACAGAAGCGCCGGCTGATGGCGAGACCAAGTCCAGTGCCGCCGTATTTGTCGCCGTGGTGGATGCATCAGCCTGGGAGAATTCCTGAAACAGCTTGCCCATTTGCTCCGGCGTCATGCCGATGCCCGTGTCAGCGACCGCGATCGTGACCCAGTCGCGGCCGTTTTCCTGCGCTTGGCGCGCCTCAACGGTAATGGTGCCGCGCTCCGTAAACTCGTTGGCGTTGCTCATGAGGTTGAGCAGGGCCTGCCGCAGCCGCATCTGATCTGCATGCAGCATGCCGATCGCGGCATCGCAACGGACTGCCACCCGGTTGCTCGTTCTTCGCCGCCAGCGGCTCGATGGTCTTGACCACGCCGTCGATGAGCGGTGCGAGCGCGAAGTCTTCGAGCTGCAGCTCCATCCGCCCGGCCTCGATCTTGGAGAGATCGAGAATGTCGTTGATCAGAGCGAGCAGATGTCGGCCCGCGCCGAGTACGCGGTCGAGCGGCTCGAGATCCTGTTCAGTGCCTCGGCATCCTCGCGCAGCATCTCGCTGACGCCGATGATGGCGTTAAGCGGCGTGCGCAGCTCATGGCTCATATTGGCGAGGAACTGCGATTTGTGCTGGCTGGCCTCGGCAAGCTGACGGCTCTTGTCTTGGATTTCGTCGAACAGCCGCACGTTTTCGATCGCGATCACCGCCTGGTCCGCGAAGGTCTCAACTAGCTCGATCTGCTTGTCGGTGAACGGCCGCACCGCTGAGCGCGTAGAGCCAGAAACGCCGATCCGGAACTCCGTCGCGAGCAGCGGCACACCAAGGATAGTGCGAAGACCGCATTCTGGTGCGTGCCCGGTGTATCCGGATCGCGCATCGTGGCCATGTGGATAGATCTGCCTTCAAGCGCTGCGCGACCGACTACGGATGCTTGATCCACCTCAGAGCGGATGATTTTTCATGTATTCGATGAATTCGGGTGGATAGCCGTAGGCTTGCAGCGTGATGATAGACACCGCCCTTCCGGCAAGCGATGGCCGCCGTATCAGCCTCGCACAGTCGAGTAGCCGACTGGACGAGCGCGTTCGAGCACGGACTGCAGATCGAATGCCGAGCGGCTGATGACCTTGAGCACGTCGGCGGTGGCGGTCTGCTGCTGCAGCGATTCGCGCAGCTCGTTGAGCAGGCGCGTATTCTCGATGGCGATGACGGCCTGGGCAGCGAAATTCGTGACCAGCTCGATCTGCTTGTCGGTGAAGAGCTGAATCTCTCTCCGGCGAAGCGCGATTGCCCCAATCGCGACACCTTCTCGCATCAGCGGGACGCAAAGCAGCGAATGGAACCCCCAGCTTCGTGCATTTTGGCTGCTCTCGGGAAATTCGTCGATCTCGGACTGCAAGTCAGCGATATGGAGAGTTTGCCTGTCCAAGACCGTTCGGCCAGCGACGGTCTCACGGATCAACGGAAGAGACTCGACGGCAATTGAGCCATGATGCGCGACAAGGCGGACTTGGTCGCCTTCCGGACGCCAGATGGCAACGTCGTATGCCTCGCACAATCGCGCCGCGCTCTCGACGATGGCCTGGAAGACTGGCTCTAGGTCACTCGGCGAGCTTGAGATCACACCCAGCACCTCCGACATTGCCATTTGCGTGTCCAGCGCCTCGGAGAGATCGTCGGTGCGTTGGCGCAGCTCGTTGAGCAGGCGCGTATTCTCGATGGCAATGACCGCCTGCGCCGCGAAATTTTCACCAGCTCGATCTGCTTGTCGGTGAACGGGCGTACCTCCTGTCGGTACATGGCGATTGCGCCAACCAGCTCGTCCGCTTCAGCATCGGCACGTTCAGGAATGTTCGCGCGCCGGCCGTTTCGACAAGCGCGACGATACGCGCGTCTCGCTCCGCATACGTGCGGTCTGTGGTGATGTCCGGGATGTGGACCACCGCCTTGGTGACGGTGAGACGATCAAGCGGGCTACCCGGATGGTCGCGCATGGCGATCACCGGCGCTCGCTGCCAATACTCGACATAGGCTGGCTGCCCGTGAACGACCACCGCGCAGAACAAATCCCCCTCGCGCAAGAACAAATTGCCGAATTTTGCTTCGCAGATGCGGGTGGCGTTCTCCAGCATCGCTTGGAACACTGGCTTCAATTCACCCGGTGACCTGCTGATAACGCTCAGCACCTCCGAAGTCGCTGTCTGCCGCTCCAGAGATTCACTCAGCTCGCGTTTTTGCGCCTGCACCTCATCGAACAGCCGCACGTTCTCGATCGCGATCACTGCCTGGTCGGCGAAGGTGGTCACCAGTTCAATTTGTTGTTGGGTGAAAGGATCAACCCTAGTCCGCGTCAAAAACAGAACCCCAATTGGAGTACCCTCGCGTAACAAGGGAACCCCGAGCGTGGTGCGATAATCCCCAATCAATAAGAGCCCAGCCAGATTGTATTCTGGATCGGCCTGAATATCGTCAACATGAACCGTTTTCGCCTCGAGTAAGGTCCTGCCAACGATTGTTCCTCGTCCCGGCTTTATCGCTACGGTCTCTAAATATTTTTTGTTCTCCAGCCATTCTTTAGACTTACTTGCGATCCCATAGCTCGCGGCAAGATGGTAGCTGCCCTCTTTGGACCTCCAGATGTTTGCCATTTCTGCGTTGCAGAGCCGCGCAGCCAATTCAACAAGCGTCTCCAGAACAGTCTGCAGATCGAAGGCTGAGCGGCTGATAATTTTAAGCACGTCGGAGGTCGCGGTCTGCTGCTGCAACGATTCGCGCAGCTCATTGAGCAGCCGCGTGTTCTCGATGGCGATGACGGCTTGGGCAGCAAAATTTGTGACCAGCTCAATCTGCTTGTCGGTGAACGGTCGTACCTCCTGTCGGTAAATCGCAATCGCGCCGAGCAGCTTGTTCTCCTTGAGCATTGGAACGGCGAGATAGGTCCGAGCGCCGGCGAGTTCAATCAGAGCGACGATGGGATAATCGCGCTCGATATAGGATTGCTCACTCCTAAGGTCGGAAATGTGAACAATCTCGTTAGTTCTGACGAGGCGGGCTAAGAGGAATCTCCGATTTGTCAGGGATTGAAAGCACCAATTCCTGCTGCCACCGCTTGGCCCATGCTGGCGGCGCACCGTGCAACGCAACGATGCGAAAAGCATCTCCTTCGTAAAGGAACAAATTGCCAAAGTTGGCTTCGCAGAGTCGCACCGCGTTCGCCAGCATGGCGGCGAAGACCGGGTCCAGTTCGCCCTGTGAGGTCGAAATGACCCGCAGCACCTCGTCCATCGCCGCCTGCCGTTCCAATGCTTCGGCAAGCTCGCGCCGTGCCAGCGCCAGTTCCTCTACGAAGTTGGAATCGACTACCTGCGGCATCGCAGCCCCATTGCGCGGTTCCATCGATCGAATTGCATCTTGCGGCCTCTGCCAGCTTCCAAGGCAACATACCGCATTCGTGGGGATCAAGTCAGGGCTTGCCGCAGTGCAGGATTTCCGCCCGGCTCATGCCCGCTCAGGGTCATAAGCCTCGGAGGCGATCGGGGCCGGGGGCCAGTCTATGTCCGCAGTGCCTCCAATCGCGTCGGAATTTTGTGCACCGCAGCGAAAGACGCCAAGTGCCAATTCCCAGACTCGTGCAGTGCAGCAAACAGCTACTCAATCACCTCGTCGGCGATTGCGAGCACGCCCGGCGGAATCGTGAGGCCGAGCGTTTTGGCGGTCTTGAGGTTGATGACCAGTTCGAATTTGCTCGACTGCATCACTGGCAGGTCAGCGGGCTTCGCGCCCTTGAGAACCCGACCGGTGTAGATGCCGGCGAGTCGATAGGGATCAGTGCGGCTGGCCCCATAGCTCATCAGACCGCCAGCCGCAACGTACTCGCGATACTGAAAGATCGCGGGCACCCCTTGTCGTGCTGCCAAAGCCACGAGCTGTTCCCGCCGGCTATTGAAGAGTTCGCCAGTGCCGACTATGAGCGCGCCTGCTCGGAGTTGGGCCAAAATCGCAAACGCTGTGTCGATTTCAGCTTCGGTTCTGGCATTCAGAATATGGATTTGCAGTCCGAGCGCGTGCGCCGCCTCCTGCATATCTCTCGTTTGGGTATCGGCTCTCGGATCTTTCGGGTCCACTAGCAAACCGATAATCGTGGCTGTGGGTATCAAATCGTGCATTAGCCCCAGTCGTTTCGACACCAACTCGGAACTCAACTGGGTCACACCGGTGACGTTGCCTTCCGGCCGATTTAGGCGGGCCACCAGGCCGAGCGTGACCGGGTCACCGGCCGTCTCGAAGACGATCGGAATGACAGCGGTCGCTGCTTTGGCTGCGAGAGCTGCGGGCGTGGTGGTCGCTGCGATCACGGTCACCTGTCGGCGCACCAGATCGGCCGCCAGTCCCGGCAGTCGGTCGTAGTGACCCTCCGCCCAACGGTATTCGATCGTGACGTTCTGGCCCTCGATGTAGCCACTTTCGCTTACGCCTTGTTGAAATGCGGCCAACGAGCGCGCCTGGTCCTCGGGCGTGCCGTCATTCATGAAACCGATCACCGGCATCGCCGGCTGCTGCCCACGCGCTGCGAGCGGCCATGCTACAGCACCGCCGAGCAGCGTGATGAACTCGCGTCGCTTCATTATTCGATCACCTCGTCGGCGCGGGCCAGGATGTTCGGCGGCACGGTGAGCTCGAGCGCCTGCGCGGTGATTAGGTTGACAACAAGATCGAACTTGGTCGGCTGCTCGACCGGGATGTCGCTCGGCTTCGCTCCACGCAGGATCCTGTCGACAAAATCTGCGGCGTGTCCGTAAAGGTTCACGAAGTTCGGTCCATAGGATATCAGACCGCCCGCTTCGACGACCTCCCGATTGCCGTGTATCGTCGGCAGTCGTTTGCCGAGCGCCAAGGTGTTGATTCGAACCCGAGTGGCACTTACGAGCGGGTCGGTCACTACATAGAGTGCGTCTGCGCCGCCCTTGAGCGCCTTGAAGGCGGTCGCGATATCCTCCGCTCGCCGGATTTCGAGTGTGACGACCTCCACGCCGAGCGTGCGGGCCATTGCCTGAACCTCGCCCATCTCCCGCACCACGGCGGGATAACCGACATTGCCCATAATCGCTAACCGGCGGAGACCGGGGACAACCTCGCGCAAGAGTTCGAGTCGCTTGCCAGAAGTATCGGTCGCCTGGATCGACAGGCCGGTAACATTGCCACCCGGTCGCGCCAAGCTCGCGACAAGTCCGTCACCAACCGGGTCCACCGCCGCCGCGAAGACAATCGGGATGACCGATGTCGCCTGCTTTGCCGCGACGACCGCGCCTCCCGGCGTGACAATGACGTCGACCTTGAGGTGGATGAACTCAGCCGCGATCTCGGGATAGCGCTCGCCGCGTCCGTCCGCCCAGCGATACTCGATCGCGACGGTGCGACCCTCGATCCAGCCGAGTTCGCGCAGTCGCTGCACAAAAGCAACTGTCCATTGGCTCTGAGCTGAAGGCGTGGTCGCGCCCAAGAACCCGATGGTTGGCAGCCTGGCCGGCTGCTGCGCCCGGGCCGCCAGCGGCCACGCGATCGCTACGCCGCCGGCAAGCGTGATGAACTTGCGCCGCCTCATGCGCGCTCCCTCAACCTGAGGATTGCACCCTACCACGCCGTTGTAGACAGTGTCGCTTTGTGCATCACAGCAATTTCAGCCACCTGACTTCCGCAACGGGTCAAAACCCGAATGCCTCCCGAATGCTTGCAGGTCACCTTCTGCCAGCTGCGGACAAGCCGCCCCATGGGCTTTATTCTGCCGTGTGCCAAAACAGAGACTCATGCACCGTAGCACACCGTAGCAAACAGCCCCATCATTCGATCTGCTCGTCGGCGATGAGTAACAAGCCCACAGGTACTTCGATGCCGAGCGCTTTTACTGTCTTGAGATTAATCGCTAGCGTGAATTTGGTCGGCGATTGGACAGGAAGCTCGCCGGGCTTGGTGCCCTTGAGGATACGATCAACATAGATCGCCGCTTGCCGAAACTGTTCTTCGAACTCGATCCCATACGACATCAGCCCCCCATCCTGGACGCAGCGGATTTCCGAAGAAACCGCCGGGATCCGATAGCGGGCCGCGAGCTCGCCAATCTGCTTGCGATGGACAATCGTAAATGAATCCGGGGGAAGGATCAGGCCGCTGTTCGGCTGGCGAGAAAGAGTTTCGATTGCAAGCTCTATGTCCGAGCTGCTTTGAACAGGGGCCGCAACCACATTCACGCTGAACGTCGGCGCAGCGGATTCGATAGAGTTTAGCAAAAACTTGGACTGGGGTGACGTTTGGGGATTAAACATGACAGCAACGCGTGTGGTTGCCGGTACAAGCTGCTTGAGGAGGTCGAGCCACTTGCCGCCGATCGTGAATTCGTAAGCGCCGAAGCCCGTAATGTTGCCGCCCGGACGTGCCAGATTTAACACGAAGCCTTGTGTCACGGGGTCGGATACCTCGACGAACACAATTGGCATTGTCGGGCTCAGCCGCTGCAATGCACTGAGGTTGGTTGTAGAGGATGATAGAATTGCGTCGGGCGCAAGTTTGACAAGCTCAGCCGCATATGCCCGCGCGAGTTCGGCCTTGCCGCCATTCCAACGATAATCGACGTGGAGGTTTTGGCCGTCGATCCATCCCAATTTCTTTAGTTGCTGCACGAATGCTGCAACAAATCCTTGGCCCCTTGCATCCGTTTCAACGTCGTTCATCAGCACGCCGACCCGCTTGGGCTGCTGCGCACGGGCTGCGAGCGGCCATACTGCCGCGCCGCCGAGAAGGGTAATGAACTCGCGCCGTTTCACTTGGATCACCTCCATAGGTCGTCGCGTCAGGGCCGGCACATAGGACATCGGGCAGCGTGCCATTCGCATGCCGTCGATAGCTGTTTGCAATTGTCGAAATTCCGCGCCTATGGGGAACCTGACCCGTGCAGTGCGCAAAGGCTAGCACAATTCAAGCCCGATATGCACCTAAACGAGCTCGTTTGGACAGAGGCTGAAACCGGCTTCGCTACTGCAACATGAGATTTCTAGCCGATGTCCGAGATAGGTCATGTCCAGCCCTCGGCTCGAATGCCTGCGAGTCCGCTTTCGCCAGCTCCGCACGCCACCTCCGGTCTAAAGTCCCGCCGACCTACCTTCGCAGAAGGCACGACTAACATACAATCTGGGAACGGCCTCCCGCATGTCGCTTCGCTCATGCGGGCTACGAGGAAGGACTCTCCAATAACTCCACGCCCCCGACGGCGCGCACCGCTCCCGCCTCGATCCACACCACGGAGGTGGCGAGCCGCGCGAGCTCGGCGGCGTTGTGGCTGACATAGACCATCGGGACCCGTGCCTCGTCACGGAGCCTTTCGAGGTAAGGCAGAATCTCGCGCTTTCTCGCCTCGTCGAGCGAAGCGAGCGGCTCGTCGAGCAGGAGGAGGCGAGGACGCATGAGAAGGGCGCGGCCGACCGCAACGCGCTGGCGCTCCCCGCCTGAGAGTTTCGCCGGGCGGCGATCAAGCAAATTGCCGATGTCGAGAAGGCTCACAACTCGTTCCAGCTCGATGGGATCAGGCGCGAGCGCACACATGCGCCGCCCATAATCGAGGTTGCCTGCAACGGTCAGGTGAGGGAACAAGCGGCCCTCCTGGAAAACATAGCCGATGCGGCGCCGATGCACCGGCACGTTGGTGCCGCTCGATGAATCGAAGAGGGTAATATGATCGAGCACGATGCGTCCGCGGTCGGGAGCGATCAGGCCGGCGATCATGTTCACCAGCGTCGTCTTGCCCGCGCCTGAACTCCCGAACAGCGCGGTGACGCCGCCCTCGCTATCGAAGCACGCGCGGATGAAAAAGCCGCCAAGGCGTTTCTCCACGTCGAGGGCGAGCACGCTCATTCCCCGTGAAAGCGCATGCCCGCGCGGCGCGCGAGCCACTCCGCCGCGACCAGAGCCGCAAGCGAGATCACGATGGCGACCAGGACCAGGCGCCCCGCGGCTGTGTCACCGCCCGGGATCTGCGTAAACGTGTAGATCGCCGCCGAAATGGTCTGCGTCTCGCCCGGGATATTGGAAACGAAGGTGATCGTCGCGCCGAACTCGCCGAGTGCTTTGGCAAAGCAGAGCACCAATCCCGCGATCAGTCCCGGCATGGCGAGCGGCAACGTGACGCTGAGAAACACCCACAGTCGATCGGCGCCGAGCGTAGAGGCTGCCTCTTCGAGCTTGCGGTCGATTGCTTCAATGGAAAGGCGGATCGGCCGCACGAGCAGAGGAAATCCCATGACACCGCAGGCAAGCGCCGCGCCGGTCCAGCGAAACGAGAACACGATGCCGAAATAATCGGCAAGAAAGGCTCCGATTGGGCCGCGGCGCCCAAACGAAATGAGCAGCAGATAGCCGGTCACGACCGGCGGCAGCACGAGCGGCAGATGGATGAGCCCGTCAAGCAGCGCTTTGCCCCAGAATTGTTTGCGCGCCAGCAGCCATGCGACGGCTAGGCCAAGCGGCAATGCAACGAGCGTCGCAACGGTCGCAATCCGAAGCGAAAGCTTGATCGCAACCCATTCATCGGGAGAAAGGTCAAACATGGAAACGCATCAGGTCCGCGCTAGCGGCAAAAAGACAAAGCCGTAGGATTCGAAAATGTCCTTCGCGGCACGCGAGCGCAGGAAGGAAAGATACGGCACCCCGCCCGGGACAGCGGTTTGCGTCAGCGCAACCGGATAAACAATCGCAGGATGAGAGTCCGGCGGGAACACGCCGATGACCTTTACGCCCGGCTCGACCCTGGCGTCGGTCGCATACACGATCCCCAGCGCCGCCTCCCCGCGCGCAACGAGCGTGAGTGCCGCGCGCACGTTCTCCGTCATGGCAAATTTGGTCTTTGCATTCTCCCAGGCGCCGAGTTTTTCCAGGGCCGCCTTGGCGTACCTGCCGACCGGAACGGCGCGCACGTCTCCCGTGACAATGCGTCCGGTACCGGCAAGTCCGGCAAGATCGAAGCCGGGAGCGATGTTGACCGCGCCGATTGCAGACTGGCTCGACGCGATCAGCACCAGCTGATTGCCGAGCAGATCGAGGCGAGTTTGCGTTTTGATGAGTTCTCGCCGCGCGCCATAATCCATCCAGTCGGAATCGGCCGAGAAAAACACGTCGGCGGGGGCGCCATTCTCGATCTGCTTCATCAGCGCGGATGTCGCGGCATAACTTGCAGTGGTCTTGATGCCGGTTTGTCGCGTGAATGCTGCGTTGACGTCATCGAGCGCGTTGCGCAGCGAAGCGGCAGCGAACACGGTGAGGCTCGACGCCGCGCCATGCGCTGCCGTTCCGGCAAAAGGCATGATTGCAAGGAGAAAAGCCATGAGACGCGTGCGCATGCGGTCGCTCCGGTGGACAATGCGGGCGGAGCAAGGCTCCGCCGGCTTTGGCGATGTGTTTGGAGAAGCGGTCAATCCCGGAAGCGCCGTTCCGGGGCAGGGCGCGCTTACGGCGCGCCGCGGGCCCGCATTCTTATCCTACCAGCGCGTCCCGATCATAGTGGTTCATACCCCGAATGTCTGAAGTAAGCGATGCATTCCGCAGGATCGAGCGCCCGAATGTACGAACGAACACATCGGTGCAGTCCTTCCATTGTGCGCTCCGCAGCTTTGCGCAGGCATGTCTTCAGAGGATGGAACAGCAACTCTATAGGGTTAAGGTCCGGAGAATACGCTGGCAAGTAGCGGAGGCTTGCACCGACAGCCTGGATCGCCTCTTCCACACCTGCAACCTTGTGGAAGGGGACGTTGTCGACCACCACAATGTCCCTGCGCTTGAGCGTTGGGACCAAACATTGCTCTATGTAAGCCAGGAAGGCCTCTCCATTCATGGCTCCTTTGATCAGCATCGGAGCCACAACGCCGGTTTGCCGCAGCCCGGCGATAAACGTCACCGTCTCCCAGTGTCCCATCGGGGCATCGCTGACCAAGCGCTCGCCGCGTGGGTTCCAACCGTTGAGCCGCAGCATGTTGGTGGTGACTGCCGTCTCGTCGATAAATACGAGGTGGGCCGGATCAAGAAAGCCTTGCTCCCGAATCCAGCGTCGGCGCGCGCGGGCGACGTCGGCTCGCTTCCGCTCTGCCGCCCGCAGGCTTTTTTTTAATCGTGATGCCATGGCGAGCAAAGAAGCGGGACAGCGCGCTGCGGCTGCCTGGGATTCGCCGCTTGTGAAGCGCCGAAACGATCTCATTCAGCGTGAGGTCCGATTCCTCGCTGACGAGGGCGAGGATCTGCCGCGAGTGCTTCTCCAGTGGCGAAGTACTCCCTCCACTGCGCATGGGTTCGAAAGTCCCGTTTTCACGAAAGTGCTGCACCCACCGGATCGCAGAACTGACGCTGACATCAAACTGTTCGGCCGCCTCCCGTCGGGATCCTCCTTCTTCCACGAAGTCGATGACGCGCGTTCTCAACTCACCAGGATACGGTCCATGCATTGGCCAGCCCTCCGGCGAATCAATGCGTTAAGACTCGCACCTCCGGCGTGTCTTGGGAATCCCGATTCACTGCGGTCGGGACGTGCTGTAGCAGCGTGTGAGGTCGGGTCAAAGGTCTCGCACGCCGGCGTTGCCAAGCGCGCAACGGCGCCGCACAGTGCCCATAGGACAGCCCATCGGGATGCCTGCAATGGCTTTCGCGGCGTGCGAGCAAGGGGAATACGATTACGTCATTGTCGGCGCGGGCTCGGCGGGCTGCCTGTTGGCGAACCGCCTCTCCAGCGACCCTGCGATGCGCGTCCTGCTGCTCGAAGCAGGCGGCAAGGACAACTGGATCTGGTTCCACATTCCCGTGGGCTACCTCTTCGCCATCGGAAACCCGCGCGCGGATTGGATGTTCCGCACCGAGCCCGAGGAAGGGCTCAACGGGCGCAGCCTTAATTATCCGCGCGGCAAGGCGCTCGGCGGCTCCTCCGCCATCAACGCCATGATCTATATGCGCGGCCAGGCGGCCGACTACGACCATTGGCGCCAGCTTGGCCTCACAGGGTGGGGCTGGGACGACGTGCTGCCCTATTTCAAGCGTCATCAGGATCATTTCCTCGGCGAGAGCGAAGCGCACGGCGCCGGCGGCGAGCTGCGCATTGAGGCTCCACGGGTGCGCTGGGATATTCTCGATGCCTTCTGCGCCGCCGCCAACCAGGCGGGCATCAAATCCATTCCCGACTTCAATACCGGCGACAACGAGGGCGCCTGCGCGTTTCATGTCAATCAGAAGCGGGGAAGACGATGGTCGGCCGCGCGCGCTTTCCTCAAACCGGTGCTTGGGCGAAAGAATCTTCGCGTGGAAACCGGCTGTCTGGTGGAAAGGCTCGTGCTCGAAGACGGGCGTGCCGCCGGCGTGCGCTGGAGCCAGGACGGAACGGAGCACGCGGCGCGCTGCCGAGGTGAAGTGATTCTCGCCGCCGGATCGATCGGCTCAGTTGGGATCCTGAAACTCTCAGGGATAGGGCCTGCGGCGGAGCTGCACGCTCTGGGTATCAGCGTCGTTCGCGATAAGCCGGGCGTGGGCGAAAACCTGCAGGATCATCTGCAATTGCGGCTCATCTATAAGATTTCGAACGTCATGACGCTCAACGAGATGTACCGGTCATGGCGCGGCCGCGCGCGCATGGGCTTCGACTATGCGGTCTTCCGCCGCGGACCGCTGACCATGGCCCCATCCCAACTCGGCTTGTTTACGCGTTCGGATCCATCCCGCGAGCGCGCCAATATTCAGTTTCATGTGCAGCCGCTGTCGCTCGACAAGTTCGGCGATCCGCTGCACGAATTCCCCGCCTTTACGACGAGCGTGTGCAACGTGCAGCCGACCAGCCGGGGTTTCGTGCGGCTGCGATCGCCTGGGCCCGGCGAAAAGCCGATCATCAAGCCCAATTACCTTTCAACCGATGAAGATCGCCGCGTCGCGGCTGATTCGATACGCGTGACCCGCAAGATCGTGTCGCAGCCTGCGCTCGCGCCCTACAAGCCGCTTGAATACCTTCCGGGCGCTGCGGTCGGCAACGACAATGCCGCCCTGGTCAAAGCAGCAGGTGACATCGGCACGACCATCTTTCATCCTGTCGGCACCGCCAAGATGGGTCGCGATACGGATCCTTTCGCGGTGGTGGATGAGCGGCTGCGCGTCATCGGGATCGAGCGGCTGCGCGTGATCGATGCCTCCGTCATGCCGACCATCACCTCAGGCAATACCAACGCACCGACCATGATGATTGCCGAAAAAGGCGCTGCCATGATCCGTGAGGACGCGCGCAGATGAAAATCAGCATTCTGGACGACTATCACGACACAATCCGGACGCTTGCCTGCTTTCGCAAGCTTGACGGATACGACGTGACCATATGGAACGATCACGTCGCGGATAACGACGCGCTGGCCCGGCGTCTGCGCGAGACCGAGGTACTGGTCCTGATCCGCGAGCGCACGGCGATCCGCGCGCCGCTGCTCGAGCGGCTGCCCGCGCTCAAGCTCATCAGCCAGCGTAGCGTCTATCCCCATATCGACATCGATACGTGCACGCGCTTGGGCGTGATCGTGTCATCGAGCCAGCATGCGGGCACGCCCTCTTATGCCACCGCCGAGCTCACCTGGGGCCTCGTGCTCGCAGCAATGCGCGAGATCCCGCAGCAAATGGCCGCGCTCAAAGCCGGAAAGTGGCAAATCGGGGTTGGCCGCTCGGTCCGCGCCAAGATGCTCGGCATTTATGGCTACGGCCGCATCGGCAAGGTCGTGGCCGGCTATGGCGCGGCATTCGGCATGAAAGTGTGGGTGTGGGCGCGCGAGGGTTCGCTTGCGCGGGCAAGGGGCGAGGGTTATGCGACCGCGCCCAGCAAGGACGCCTTCTTCGCGCAATCCGACATCATCACGCTCCACATGCGGCTCGTGCCGGCAACGCGCGGCATAGTGACCGCAGCCGATCTTGCCGGCATGAAACCCAGCGCTCTTCTGGTCAATACCAGCCGCGCGGGCCTGATCGAGCCAGGAGCACTGGTCAATGCGCTGCGCGCGGGGCGACCCGGGATGGCGGCGGTCGACGTCTATGAAGATGAGCCGATGCTCGACACGAATCATCCGTTGCTCGGCATGGACAATGTCGTGTGCACGCCGCATCTCGGCTACGTCTCGCGCGACGAATTCGAGGTACAGTTCACCGACATCTTCGATCAGATCATTGCTTACGCTGCAGGCTCTCCAATCAATGTGGTCAATCCGGAGGTGCTGGCCCGTGCTCGTCACCAGCCTGTCGTCCACGGCTGACGGCATTTGCCGTGTCCAACAGCTGGGGTTGTACGGCGCTCTTTCGTCTGCGTCCGCACGGTTGCGATCACGGCCTCGCCGTCTCCACTTGTAGGGCGGAATAGCGAAGCGTATTCCGCCACTCGGCCTCGCCGATCGCTGGAACGCGTCAATCGCCATCCGCAAAATCGCTGGAAGCTGCGGCCGCTTACTGGCCTATCGGCATTCGTATTGTCCGCATGGTCGCTCAAGTGCGGCGCGCTTAGCGAGGTTGCGCGCAGAATGGCGGAATACGCTTCGCTATTCCGCCCTACGTGCTGCGCAAATGCCGCAGAACTGCGCGCGCCTTGCAGCGCGAGATCAATTCATAATTTTGGAGGATGCGCTTTTGTACACGAGTTCCGTTTCTTTGTCAAGAACTTTTTTCATTTTTCACTTTTTTCGTTTCCGTTGGCGATTTGTTTTGTTGGCTTTGTTGTCCGAATTTTTCGATGGCGATGTTTGACAGAGATTTCTTTGCGCCCTTTCCGCTTTTGACACGCCTGTAAACACCTGTAACATCAGGCTCGGGCTTGGCATTGGCAGCGTTGGCCAGCAGCGCTGGCTAGCCGTCCGTTGCCGAGGGCCAAATGACTATCCGATTGGAAACATACTCTACGGCAGCGCCCTGAGATGGCGAATCGGCCGGCCCGGGGTGAGCGCTGCGGCGGCAGCGACGATCGCATTCGAATCAATCCCGTAGTGACGGTAGAGCTCGGGGATGGAGCCGGTCTGGCCGAAATGCTCGACCCCGAGCGGGCGCGTGCAATGCCCGTGCACGGCGCCAAGCCACGCGAGCGTTGCCGGATGGCCATCAAGCACTGTCACGATCCCGCAATGGGACGCCACTTCCGCGAGCAGTCGCTCGATATGCGAGCGCGCGTGGACAAGCCCGCGCTCGCGCGCCCGCTGCGCCGCGGTCCAGCCGGCGTTAAGCCGATCGGCCGAGGTGATCGCCAAAAGACCGACGTCGCGGCGATCTTCCGCCATTAGCCCGACTGCCTGGATGGCTTCCGGCGCCACCGCGCCGGTATAGGCAACGATCACCTGACAATTCGGTCCGGGCCTGCGCAGCCAATAAGCGCCGTCGACAACGGCCTGCCGCAGCTCCGGCGTCATTGCGCGTTTGATCTGCTCGATCGGTCGCGTGGAAAGCCGCAGGTAGACCGAGCCGCCGGTCTCGTCGCGCAGCCAGTTGCGCTCCGAGCTCTCGCCCTCGCCGTCGCGCTGAATGTAGTCGAACGCAAACGCGAGAATAACCGCAAGCTCGTCAACGAACGCGGGCTCAAAGGACGCAAGTCCGTCCTGTCCGATCCCGATGAGCGGGGTCGCGATCGACTGATGCGCGCCGCCCTCAGGGGCAAGCGTGATGCCGGCGGGCGTGGCCACGAGGATGAAGCGCGCATCCTGGTAGCACGCGTAGTTGAGCGCATCGAGCCCGCGCTGAATGAACGGGTCATAAAGCGTGCCGATGGGAATGAGCCGCTCGCCGTTGATCGCGTGGGAAAGCCCGAGCGCCGAAAGCAGGATGAACAGGTTCATCTCCGCAATGCCGAGCTCGATATGCTGGCCTTTGGGTGAGAAATCCCAGTTGAATGTCGACGGGATGCGCTCGCTTTTGAAAATGTCCGCCATGTTCTCGCGGGCGAACAAGCCGCGCCGATTGACCCACGGCCCGAGATTGGTCGAGACCGTCACGTCCGGAGACGTGGTGACAATGCGCTCTGCAATTTCCGATTTTCCCCGGCCAAGCTCGTTGAGCAGCGCGCCGAAACCCGCTTGTGTTGATACGACCGGCTGAGTTGGCCCGCCCAGCTCTGCGGGAATGGGGAGTCGGGCGGCTTTTTGCGCGCGATCACCCATCGCGAACGGCACGGCGGCAAGGAATTCCTGCAGCTTTGCCGGGTCGATGCTCAGCCCTTCAAACGGATCCCATTCGTGACCAGGGCGAATATTCATCGCCTGTCGCAGCGCCTCCATCTGCGCCGGAGTCATCAATCCCGCGTGGTTGTCCTTGTGGCCGGCGAAGGGGAGCCCGTAGCCCTTGATGGTGTAGCAGATGAAACAAATCGGCCGGTCGTGATCAACTCGACCAAATGCTTCGATCAGGAAGGGCAGATCATGCCCGGCAAGATTGGTCATAAGGCGGGCAAGTTCCTCATCCGAGCGCGCCTCGATCAGCCGCGTCGCCGCGTCCTGATCGCCGATCTCGTCGAGAAGCCGCTTACGCCACGCGGCGCCGCCGCGGAACACGAGCGCGGAGTAGAGCTGGTTCGGGCAATTGTCGATCCACGCTCGCAGTTTTTCGCCACCCGGCTCGCGAAAGGCGGATTCCAGCAGAGAGCCGTATTTGAGGATCACGACGTCCCAGCCGAAAGCGCGAAACAGCGTCTCGAAGCGGGCCCATAAGCCTTCACGCACGACGGCATCGAGGCTCTGGCGATTGTAGTCGATGATCCACCAGCAATTGCGCAGACCCTGTTTCCATCCTTCCAGAATCGCTTCGAAAATATTTCCTTCGTCGAGCTCGGCGTCGCCGACGAGTGCAACCATGCGCGCTTGCGGGCGCTGCAACCCCCAGCCGTGGGCGCGCACGTAATCCTGCACCAGGCTGGAGAAGAGGGTTTGCGCAACGCCGAGGCCGACGGAGCCGGTAGAGAAGTCAACGTCATCGCAATCCTTGGTGCGCGAAGGATAGCTCTGCGCGCCCTTGTAGCCGCGAAAGTCTTCGAGCTTTTGCCGGCTCTGGCGTCCGAGCAAATATTGGATTGCATGGAAGATCGGACTGGCATGGGGCTTGACGGCCACCCGGTCCTGCGGCCGCAGCGCCCGGAAATAGAGCGCGGTCATGATAGTGGCGAGCGACGCCGAGGACGCCTGATGCCCGCCGACCTTGAGCCCGTCGGTGTTCTCACGCAGCGCATTGGCGTGGTGAATGGTCCAGCTGGCGAGCCAGAGGACTTTCTTCTCAAGCTCGCGCAGGATTTCGAGATCGGCAGGGAGCGTGGTCATGGCGACCGATCATAGCATCGCACCACATGATTGGCTCATGCCCGATCAAAATCCTCAATCAAGCTCTCACCTAATGAGCGGCTTTCCTTCCCGGAAAGGTCAGGGCGCGAGCAGTACCTGGCGGCATGCGGCCGGCAAATCGGCCATCTTTATGGGCGGAGTCGGCTTCGGCGGGATAGGCGAGGGTTTGGGATGGAGGATCGCATCGCTGAACCAGTGATCGAGGTCCTCGCCGGTGCAGCCATCACCTGCGTCTACGGGAGGCTGGGGCTTGCAATCGGGGCTGTCGGACGGACAGCGGATCCGCACGTGGAAATGATAATCGTGCCCCCACCAGGGCCGTACCCTGCTGAGCCACGAGCGGTCGCTGCCGGCATCGCGGCACAGAGCCTTCTTGATCGCAGGATTGACGAATATCCGCGCCACCTCCGGGTCCTGCGCCGCGGCCTTGATCACGGCAACATGCGCCGGGGTCCAGACGTTTGGATCGACATCCAGGCGATCCTCGGCGACCACCATGGTCGCCGACATCCCTTCGCGCTCAGCGCGCGTCAATTGTCTATCCGGCATTGGGGTGAGCCAAATGTCCGCATCGAGGCCGACCTGATGGCTGGCGTGGCCCGTGCGCATGGGGCCGCCGCGTGGCTGCGACATATCGCCGACGAGGAGTCCGCGCCAATGCGTCTTCGGGGCCTGACTGGCGAGACGCTCCAGGAAACGCACCAGGTTGGGATGGCCCCAATTGCGGTTGCGTGAAAGCCTCATGACTTGCCAAGTCTTGCCATTGATCGGCAAGGCCTGAGCACCCGCGAGACAGCCCTTGGAATAGGAACCTATGGTCCGCGCCCCCACGGGCAAGGGGCCGGTCTTGCGGCCAAAGAGTTCCTTCGCGGGCGTGCCGGGGTCGCTCGGGTTTGCGAGCGGGGGCAGGGGCTCGGGGTTGAGCGCGCCTCGGTCCTGAGCGGCGCCACAATCGGCCTTCGTCAGCAGCGCGGGAAGCAGCACCAATGCGACCAGCCTCGGAAGACCGGCTTTGATCGTATCCAACTTCATCATTTCCCCGAATCCCAATAGTTTTGCCCCGCGCAGCACTCCTCGGTCCCTGCCCGACTCAGTCCGTTGCCCGGTAAACCGCGAGATTGTGGCCATCCAGCGGAACAGGAATGAGAAAATCCGGGATGTCACCTCGCCCCAGTGCTGCCGCAAGTCCCTGCGGCGCCGCGGTGGAATAATTGTAGCGCTCGGGGGAACCAGGGCAGAAGGCCACGTAGTCGATGCCGGCGTCACGGATCCGTCGCTGCGCCTCATCAAGCGGGGCGAGAAAGATGTCGAGCATCGTCGTATTTCCCACGATGTCACGGTGATATGGCGCCGCCAACACAGTGTGAGGCGTCTGCATTAATAGAAACGGACCGGCATCGATGAAACCGAGCACCAAGCCCTTCGGAAGCTTTGCAAGCAGCAGATAGTCGGACGCTCGTTGGCAGGTCTCGGGGCTGTCGGAGCTCGCCACGAGGCGGTGGTTGGTCGTCACGCCCGCAAGGCCGCGCGCAATCGCGGCGCCAATTGCGAGCATGGCAAGCGGGTTGAGCAGAAGGGCGGCCACGAGTGCCGCACGGCTCAATCCGAAATACGTCAACGCTTTTTGAGGGGGCAGCATGCGCACCAGCGCCGCTGCAACGAGCGCAACCGCAACTGCATTTGCCGCCGCTGAGCCACGCACAAGCCAAAGCGCGAGCAAAAACAAGCTGCCGAGCACCGCCGCGCCGCAAATCCAGCTCCAGCGCACGTCAGCGTGCTCGCGCGCGATCTGCAGGGATGAGAGGACGAGCGCGGCTAAGGGAAGGCCGTAATAGGGCAGCACCTCCTGTGGCAGATCCCGCAGCATGCTGGCGATCGATCGCGCCTCATTCACGCGGGAGAGCCAGAGCGTGCTCAGGCGAGAGTCGAGATGCTCGAACGGATTGCCCAGACAGGCGGGATGCGCCACGGCGAGCGCAGTCGCGAGCACGACGGCCAGCACGCCGGCGCCGGTCAGGCGTCGCCCGATGGATGAACGCAGCACGTGCAGGCTCGCGAGCGCAGCAAGTCCAATGCCGCCGATACATGCTGCCATGAGGTGTACGGCCGAGAGTGCATCGCAGGCAGGCGTTGCGTAGTGCAGTGGAGACACGGTGGCCGCGAAGAGCGCAAACATCGCTGCCGCGAACACGATGCCGAAGGCCCGGGCGATGGGAGCGGCCGCCGCGCCTTGCACGATCCAGCGCAGTGCAGTCACCGCGGCAAGCGCCACGATTGCGGGTGTCATTTCCATGCCGACGGCAAGCGACCCAGCCGATAAAGCAGCGGCCACGCCTGCATCGCGCGGCCGGGCCGGCATGCGGCAAGCATGCACAAGCGACCACATCAGCAGTACGAGCTGTACATTGTGATGATCGATTGCACCGGGACGAAAGTGTTGCAGCACCGGTGCGCTGAGCGCGGCCAGAATGAGCGCGAGGCACGCCGCCGTCTCATCGGCGAGATCGCGCGCGAGTCGTGCGACGCCAGCAAGAAAGATGAGAAGGAGCGCAATCGGCCAGACTGTGACGACCAGGCGTTCCGCCGAACCGGCAGGCAGCGCGGTTTGCGCTGCTCGAATGAGCGTCGCGAGCGGCAGGTCGATAAGACGCGACCAATGCATCACCACGCCGTCAGGCGGGTTGAGCCGGTATTGGGTGAGGTCAAACCAGCCTTGGCCGGCCAGGAAGTCACGCACCTCCACAAGTCGCATTGCATCATCGGTGGACGCGCCGTCGCGCCCCCACCCTGCGATCAGGTACGCCGCCGTGATCGCGCACCAAATGATGAAGAGGAGCACCCGGGTGTCAGCAGCCGGTCGTGAATTCACAGCACCGGAACTGGCCGCCGTGATGGACATCGCTTCTCCTGCGCACACGCGCGCAGAAACATACGATTGGAGCGTTAAAGGCTCATGAAACGAATACGAGAGCTGGGATTGGTCCGATCGGGCCCGCAGCCAGAGAGTCTATGATTACTACGGCGTGGGGCCGTATTGGGGCGCCTAACATCCTTCGCTGGAGCAAAAGCCCCCGCAAGTGCGGGGGCTTTTTGATTGATGCGGTAAAGCGGAGTAACGCCTGCTGCATCCAGCCGGGCTGCTCGCGGCAAAGGGCCGGCCGGAGCGAGCCCTATTCGGTTTTTGGACCAAAAAAACTCGATCCGACAAAGATAATCGCCCAGATGACCGCCAACACGCCGATAGCCAGGACCGGCACCATGATCCCATCGAGCATTGGACCCTCCCAATGAACGCTTACAGCACCATTTGGGCTGATCTTATCTTATCCGCGTGCTCGCGCCAGCGGCTACACATCAACCTTGAGGGCCGCGATAAACGCCTCCTGCGGAATTTCCACTTTTCCGAATTGGCGCATGCGCTTTTTGCCTTCCTTCTGCTTTTCCAGAAGCTTGCGCTTTCGCGTCACGTCGCCGCCGTAGCATTTCGCGGTCACGTCCTTGCGAAACGCGCGCACCGTCTCGCGTGCAATGATCCTGCCGCCGATTGCGGCCTGGATCGGCACCTGGAACATGTGAGGAGGAATGAGCTCCTTGAGCTTTTCGACCATCGCGCGGCCGCGGCTCTCGGCGCGGGTGCGATGAACCAGCATGGCGAGCGCGTCCACGGGTTCGCCATTGACCAGGATCTGCATTTTCACGAGGTCGGCTGGCTTGAAGTCGGTGAGCTGATAATCAAAGGAGGCATACCCCTTCGATACCGATTTTAGCCGGTCGTAGAAGTCGAACACCACCTCGTTGAGCGGCAGGTCATATTTCACCATGGCCCGATTGCCGACATAGGTAAGCTCGACCTGCATCCCGCGCCGGTCCTGGCACAGCTTGAGTACGCTGCCGAGATACTCGTCCGGCGTGAGAATGGTGGCGCGGATCCAGGGCTCATGCACCTCCTTGATATGAACCGGGTCGGGCATGTCGACAGGGTTGTGAATCTCGATCTGCTGCCCGTTGGTGAGATCGATCTTGTAGATAACGGAGGGCGCCGTGGCGATGAGATTGAGATTGAACTCGCGCTCCAGGCGTTCCTGGATGATTTCAAGATGGAGCAGGCCCAGAAAGCCGCAGCGAAATCCGAAACCGAGCGCCGCTGAGGTCTCCATCTCATAGGTGAAGCTTGCGTCGTTGAGGCGGAGCCTGCCCATGGCGGCGCGCAAGTCCTCAAACTGCGCCGCATCGACCGGGAATAAGCCGCAGAACACGACCGGCACGGCGGGCCGAAAGCCGGGCAGCGGCTCAGCCACCGGCTTGCGATCATCAGTGATGGTGTCGCCCACACGCGTATCAGCGACCTCCTTGATGGAGGCGGTGAGGAATCCGATCTCGCCAGGGCCGAGCTCATCGACATTGATCATCTTCGGCGTGAAGACGCCGATGCGGTCGACCTCGTAGGCGGCACCGGTCCCCATCATACGAATGCGCTGGCCTCTGCGCAGTACGCCGTCGACGATGCGAAGGAGGACGACAACCCCGAGATAGGGATCGTACCAGCTGTCGACGAGCAATGCCTTGAGCGTTGCGTCGCGCTCGCCCTTGGGCGGCGGCAGCCGCGTGACGATGCCTTCAAGCACCTCCGGGACATTCTCGCCGGTCTTGGCCGAAATGAGAATCGCGTTCGAGGCATCAAGCCCGATCACGTCCTCGATCTGCTGCTTCACCTTTACCGGCTCGGCCGCCGGCAGGTCGACCTTGTTGAGAACCGGTACAACTTCGTGATTGTTTTCGATCGCCTGGTACACATTGGCGAGCGTCTGGGCCTCCACGCCTTGCGAGGCGTCCACGACCAATAGTGATCCTTCGCAGGCGGCGAGGCTGCGGTTGACCTCGTAGGCAAAATCCACATGGCCCGGCGTGTCGATGAGATTGAGAATGTACGGCTTGCCGTCACGCGCGACGTAATTGAGCCGCACGGTCTGCGCCTTGATGGTAATGCCGCGCTCGCGCTCGATATCCATGGAATCGAGCACCTGCTCGACCATCTCGCGATCTTCGAGCGCGCCCGTCGCCTGAATCAGACGGTCGGCAAGTGTCGACTTGCCATGATCGATATGCGCGATGATCGCGAAATTGCGAATATTCGGGATGACCGTGGCCATGCCGCGCGCACTAGCATTGGTGTTTGCGGGCGGCAAGTTTTCGGGATGCGGAGCTTGGGTCGAGTTTTTCACGCGAACCCAACATTGGCGCGGATGGACGCAGTGCTGGGTCGCGCGGCGCTCGACCCCGACCTACTCACTCCGCAGCCACGCGTTGCGCGACTGGAATGGGTTCGAGCCGCACCGGCTTGTCGGCTTGGGCGATAACGATCTGGCCCGCCGGCACAGGCTTCCAGTTTGCGTGCTCGGCATCCAGTGGCTCGGAGACGATGATGACATTGCCGCCCGCCTGCCGGTAATAGAGCGAATTGGCATTATCGTTGGCCGAATAACGGAACGCATAGAGGTCGCGGCCGTTCGCCAGCGCCGCCGTGAAGCGCAAGGGCTCCCGGTAATCCTTGGTCGTGACCATCCCGGTCAGCGTTGCAAGGATCAGCGAAGTCGCGCCGATGGGGTCGCGGTCTCCGCCGGCGCCCAGGATGGCAAGGAAAACCGCCTCGGAATCCGTTGTACCAACACGCGAGCCATAGAATTGATCGGGAATGAGCGCCTCGACCTTGCGCCGCAGGCGCGCCCAATTCCCAATCACGCCGTTGTGCATGAACAGCCAGCGCCCGCAGGCAAAGGGATGGCAGTTCGGCCGCATGGTCGGCGTGCCAGTCGATGCGCGCACATGAGCAAAGTAGAGATGCGAGCGAATGTGCCGGCAGAGATAGCGAAGATTCTCATCCGACCAGGCGGGACGCACTTCGCGGTAGAGACCGGGTTCCGGATGCTCGCCATACCAGCCCATGCCGAAACCGTCGCCGTTGGTGCTGGCGGTCGATTTCGAGCGCCCTCTGGCTCTGTACGACCAGAGAGTGGGCGGGCGCGGTAACGTATTGTTCCAGCGGGATCGTTTCGCCGCGATAGGCAATCCAGCGGCACATCGGCCTGCTCCGGGATAGGCGCGCAGCATTGATGAGCGATGCGGCAAACCAATGGCAAGACGCCTCGCTCTAATATGGGCCCTTCTGCAAAATCCTGCTACGGGGTTAATTCAGTAGCGGTAATGATCGGGCTTATACGGTCCCTCGGCTGGCACGCCGATATAGCTTGCCTGCCGGTCCGTCATGCGCGTGAGCTTCACGCCGATTTTGGCAAGGTGCAGCCGGGCGACCTTCTCGTCGAGATGCTTGGGCAGCGTATAGACCTTCTTCTCGTATTTGCCCGGATTACTCCACAGCTCGATCTGCGCCAGCACCTGATTCGTGAACGAGGATGACATCACGAAGCTCGGATGCCCCATGGCATTGCCGAGGTTCACCAGCCGGCCCTCCGACAAGAGAATGATGCGTTTTCCGTCCGGAAATTCGATTTCGTCGACCTGCGGCTTGACGTTATGCCATTTCAGGTTGCGCAGCGCCGAGATCTGAATCTCGCTATCGAAATGGCCGATATTGGCGACGATCGCGCGATCCCTCATCTTGCGCATGTGCTCGATGGTAATGACATCGAGATTGCCGGTGGCGGTGACGAAGATATCCGCACGCGGCGCGGCGTCGTCCATGGTTGTGACCTCGTAGCCTTCCATTGCGGCCTGCAAGGCGCAGATCGGATCGATCTCCGAGACCATGACGCGACAGCCGGCCTGGCGCAGTGAGGCGGCCGATCCCTTTCCTACGTCGCCGAAACCCGCCACCATGGCGACCTTGCCCGCCATCATCACGTCGGTGCCGCGGCGGATCCCGTCCACCAGCGACTCGCGGCAGCCGTAGAGATTGTCGAATTTCGATTTCGTGACGCTGTCATTGACGTTGATTGCAGGCCACAGCAGCGTGCCTTTTTTCTGCATCTCGTAGAGCCGGTGAACGCCGGTTGTTGTCTCTTCGGTCACCCCACGGATGGACTGCGCATTCTTTTTGTACCAGCCGGGCTTTTCCTCGAGCCGCTGCTTGATGGCCGCAAACAGGATTTCCTCTTCCTCGTTGGCGGGTTTGCTGATGAGCCCGGTTTCGCCCTGCTCCGCGCGCAATCCGAGATGAATGAGCAGCGTGGCATCGCCCCCATCGTCGAGAATCATGTTGGGCGCGCTGCCGTCGGACCATTCGAAGATGCGATGCTGGTAATCCCAATAGTCCTTGAGGTTTTCACCCTTGACGGCAAACACGGGCGTGCCGCTGGCGGCGACCGCGGCGGCCGCATGATCCTGCGTCGAATAGATGTTACACGAGGCCCAGCGCACGTCTGCGCCCAGCGCTTTGAGGGTCTCGATCAGGACCGCGGTCTGGATCGTCATGTGCAGCGATCCGCAGATCCGCGCGCCTCGCAATGGCTGTTCGGGGCCGTATTCCTCCCGCGTCGCCATCAGTCCCGGCATCTCGGTCTCGGCGATGGCGATTTCCTTGCGCCCCCATTCGGCGAGGCTGATGTCCTTGATCACATAATCGGCAGCGGGCCGCTTCGCGCTGGCTTTTGATGCAGCTTTCATGAGGTGCCTTGGATTGCTTGGAAAAAACGAGCAGAGCCGGGCTTAGCCCGGGCCCGGCTGCCTATACCAGCGTGGACGCTTCCCTGCAACGAACATATAAAGAATTCTTTATGTCCCCCATCCCCCGAGGATCACGCCGACAAGCAGCGGGAATATCGCAATTTCGTTTCCGACCTGCGGCTGGCGGCAAAGGTTCTGCGCGACCGCGCGGCTTGAAACATCATTCCTGCTCGGTGAAGCGGCCGCTCACCAGCGCATCGAGTGCCTCGATCACCTCGCTTGCCTGCCGTCCCGTCGCTTCGACCTTGATCGTGCTCCCGGGACCGGCGGCCAGCATCATCAGGCCCATGATGGAGGTACCGCCGACGGTTTCCTGACCCCGCGTCACCTTTACTTCGGCCTCGAATTTTTCGACGGTCTGCACGAATTTCGCAGAAGCGCGCGCGTGCAGGCCTTTCTTGTTGCAAATCTCAAGTACGCGCGTCACGACAGGGGCGCCCGCGCCGCCCGAACCATAGTCCGCTCCGGCGGCGGACTCGCTCATTTTTCCGTCAGGACGCGGCTCGCAATCGTGATGTACTTGCGACCGGACTCTTGTGCTGCCGCCACCGCCTCGGGCAGTGGGCACTCGTCTCTGACCTTCGCGAGCTTGACCAGCATGGGCAGATTGATGCCTGCGAGAACCTCGACCTTTGGACGCCCCATCACCGATATGGCGAGATTGGAAGGAGTCCCGCCAAACATGTCGGTCAAGATGGCGACGCCCTGGCCGCTGTCGACGCGCTTGACCGCCTCGATGATGTCGTTGCGGCGTTGTTCCACGTCGTCCTCTGGACCGATGGTCACGGCCTCGATCTGGGTCTGCGGTCCCACCACATGTTCCAAAGCCGACCGAAACTCGACTGCAAGGCGCCCATGCGTGACCAGAACGAGTCCGATCATCGAGTTCCCCGACTCCCGGTTGCACCGCACCAAAGGGCGCCCATCATGGTCATCCCCATTGCGGGCGCAAGGGGTTTCATGGCGATTCCGGGGCAATGTTGCATTGTGGTTGAGAACGCGCGGGCGCTGAATTGCTTAATGAAAACACCGCCTTTTGCCAGTCGGCTAATATACTTCTGTACCCAGAGGGGGCGCCGCAAGCCTCCTTACAGGCTTTTAATGCCGGTTGCGGGCACGGCCAAAAACACAAGCACCAGACGCAAGGGGTCGGTATTCGCCGCCACGGCCAGGCGAGGCAAATTGACGCCCTTGAGGACGGTTTCGCCCGGCTGGGGCAGGCGCTCGGCATTCTCCGCCGCAAGATCGACCACCAGGCCGACGATCGCTGCTTCCTCGTAGTCAAGCCTGCGGATGCCGACGCCCCGCACCTCGATTAGTCCCGCCAGCGAGGGAGCGGGCCGCACCACCAAGCGCCCATGACGTGGTTCGATGTGCACGCGATCATCCCCGACCAAGCGGGCGAAGCGCAACATGCCGGTTGCCGCCGCGCCGAGCAGTGCCAGCGCAAGGCGTGACTTGCCGGTTCCGGCAGCTCCGCGGATGAGCACCGCACGGTTGCCCGCGAGCACCGCCGAGGCGTGCACGCTTGCAATATCCTCGCTCATTCCATTGCAGGTAGCCGGACGAGGAAGCGGGCACCGACCACTTCGGCGGGCTCGCCGGCAATCGGCTCGGCGTGCCGGTTCTCGACCCAAATGCGCCCGTCGTGTGCCTCGATGATCTGCTTGGAGATCGAGAGGCCCAGTCCTGAATTCTGCCCGAACGCCTGATGCGGCCGGTGCGTGTAAAAGCGATCGAAAATCCGCTCCATGGAGTCAGGCGGCACGCCGGGCCCATCGTCCTCAACGGCAATCTCAATCCAGTTCTTCAGGCGCCGACAGAAGACGCGCACCGAGCCTCCGGGGGCGGAGAATGAGCGCGCATTGTCGATGAGGTTGTCGATGACCTGGCCCAACCGGGAATCGTGGCCGAGCACCACGAAGGCATCCGGCCGAGCGCCTTCGAGCATCAGCTTAACGCTCACCTGATCGTCATGGCGCTCATTGGCCACATTGACCACAGTGGTCAGGAGCTTGGTGAGGTCGACCGGCTGCGCCTCGTCGCGCTGCATCTCGGCGTCGAGCCGGCTCGCGTCGGAGATGTCCGAGATCAGTCGGTCAAGCCGCTTGACATCGTGCTGGATGACTGCAAGCAGCCGGTTGCGGCTTTCTTCCGTCTTCGCGAGCGGCAGGGTTTCGACCGCCGAACGCAAGGAGGTCAGAGGATTCTTGAGCTCGTGGGAGACGTCGGCGGCAAAGCTCTCGATCGCCTCGATCCGGCAGTAGAGCGCATCCGTCATATCCCGAAGCGCCCCTGACAGGTGCCCGATCTCATCGCGCCGATGGCCAAGGTCAGGAATTTCCACCCTGCCGCGAATGCGGCGGCGGACGAGTTGGGCGCTTTCGGCAAGCCGTCGCACCGGCCCGGCGATGGTCCCCGCGAGCAGGAACGAGAGCACCACCATCACCCCCGACGCGATCAGGAACAGCTTGAATATCGCAAGCCGCTCGGCTGCCACCATGTTGTCGATGTCGGCTCCTTGCGTCGAGAGCATGAGCGCGCCGCGCACCGCGCGGAAGCGCTGGACCGGAACCGCAACGGAAACGATCACCTCGCCGCGTTCATTGATGCGCACCATGCTGGATTTGAAACCCTGCAGGGCCTTGGCGACTTCCTCATAATTCCTTCCGTTTTGCGGGCCCATCTCGTGATAGAGCGGCAGCGTGCCGCGGCTCAGCCAGGTTCGAATGGCGACATACGCGCGTTCGAGGAAGCTCGGCTTCTGGCTGGGCGGCGGCAGATCGAACCGCAGCACGTCATAAAGATTGCGGCTGTCGAGAATGAGCCCGCCATCGCGATCATAGATGCGCGCGCGCGTGTTGGTCGGAGACACCAACCGGCGCAGCAACGGTGCAACCCGTTCCGGGTTGATAGGGAATTCGAGACCTGAGAGCGCCTCGTCCGAGGGGCCGTAGCTTTCGCCCGCCTGCAATTCGAGCAGCCGCTCGGGATCGATGGTGATGGTGTCGGTTTCGACCGTTGCGGACGCTGCGATTGCGCCTGCGATGATTTCTCCTTGCACCAGCAGGCTCTGGACACGCGCGTCGATGAGGCCGGCACGGAACTGAGAAAGATAGAACACTCCGATGAGGAGCGCGAGCAGTCCCGTGACGTTGAGGAAAATGATGCGCCGGGTGAGACTTGAGAAGCTCACCCGCACGAAGAGGTACCAGCCTTGGCGCAGAAGGTCGGCCACCCCCCCGCCGCCTGCCGCGAGGGGGGTCTCATCGAGCGCTTGCGGCTCGATCGCAGTCACAAAGCTTTCCGGCGTTCGATTGAGCACGATCAGTCTGCGGGTTGCGCGCCCCCTCCTTCCGCCCAGGTCAGTCCGGCGGTCGAGCCCCCCTCACATGATGCGCGGCGCCCGCTCGTTACGGGCGTCACATCTCCTTGAACCGGTAACCAACCCCATAGAGGGTTTCGATCATGTCGAAGCTGTCGTCGGTTCCCTTGAACTTCTTGCGCAGACGCTTGATGTGGCTGTCGATGGTGCGGTCGTCAACATAGACCTGATCGTCGTAGGCGGCGTCCATGAGGGCATTGCGGCTCTTCACAACGCCCGGACGGCTCGCCAGCGCCTGGAGAATGAGAAACTCGGTGACCGTCAGCGTCACCGCTTCATTTTTCCAGGTGCAGGTGTGACGCTCAGGATCCATGCGCAACAGGCCGCGTTCGAGCACCTTTGCGGTGTCGGTTTCCTTCGGCGCGCTGCCGTCTTTGGGGGTCGCTCGGCGCAGAATAGCCTTGACCCGTTCGACCAGCAGACGCTGTGAGAACGGTTTGCGGATGAAATCGTCGGCTCCCATTTTGAGACCGAAGAGTTCGTCGATTTCCTCGTCCTTGGAAGTGAGGAAGATCACCGGCATGTCCGACTTCTGGCGCAGGCGCCGCAGCGTCTCCATCCCGTCCATGCGCGGCATCTTGATGTCGAGAATGGCGAGATCCGGCGGACTGGTTTTGAAGCCGTCGAGAGCAGACGCACCATCGGTATACGTCATGATGCGGTAGCCTTCGGCCTCGAGCGCGATCGAGACCGAAGTGAGAATATTGCGGTCGTCGTCGACGAGAGCGATGGTTGGCATGAAGCCCCTTTGCTGCTGTTTCGGCCTGCGATTCCGTAGCTACCAAAGCAAGGCCGAAATGTGACCGGTCATGGACAAATGCATGATTCGTCAATGGCTTTGTTAACATAGCTTGAGCCGCATCAGAGCGCAAAGCCTTGGGTTTTGGTCCTTATTCGGGCTGCGGGGGATCCCGCACAATTTCCTTCGTGCGGCATGAAGCCGGGCGAGACTGGGTGGACGCATCACCCGCCGCTGATGCTGCAGTGCATCGTGGCTTGAAGTCGTGCGGCTTTTTCGGCAGGCAACGCCGGTACTTGCGCGGAAGGGACGTAAACTCTGACTTTGCGTTGCGCCTTGGCAGGCTCTCTCTTCCTTACTATAGCTTTCTCCCCCAGGGAACTTTGCCTCCCGATCCAAGCTATAAGACCAGGGCGTAGTCCGGCCGGGGGTCCGGGCTTTTGTGGAGGAAATCGTGCAAGAAACCGGCCTGAGGAACGGCGGCTACGGGGCCGACAAGTTCGGCTTCACCGGTCTTGGCGCCGTACACTGGAACCATACCGCGCCTGTGCTCTACGAGCATGCGGTCGCTGCCCGCGAGGCTACTATTGTCGAAGGGGGGGCGCTTTGCGCCGAGACGGGCGTCCATACCGGGCGCTCCCCCAAGGACAAGCACACCGTCATCGATGACCTGACCGAAGGCTCGGTGTGGTGGGACGGTAACCGCAAGATCACCCCGGCGAACTTCGAGCAGCTGCTGCAGGACTTTCTTGCCCATGCGCGCGGCAAGACGCTCTTTGCACAGGATCTTTATGGCGGCGCGGATCCGACTTACCGCATCAAGGTGCGCGTGTTCACGGAGCTTGCCTGGCACTCTCTGTTCATTCGCCAGCTCTTGATCAGGCCCGAGCGCTCGGAGCTTGCAAGCTTTATTCCCGAGCTCACCATCGTCGATCTGCCCTCTTTCAAGGCTGATCCGAAGCGGCATGGAGTGCGCAGTGAGACGGTCATTGCCATCGATTTCAGCAAGAAGATCATTCTGATCGGCAACTCGTCCTATGCGGGCGAAATCAAAAAATCAGTATTCACCACGCTCAACTTCTATCTTCCGGCGCACGGCGTGATGCCGATGCATTGCTCCGCCAATGTAGGCAAGCAAGGCGATGTTGCGCTCTTCTTCGGGCTTTCCGGGACGGGCAAGACGACGCTCTCAGCCGATCCCGGTCGCATCCTGATCGGGGATGACGAGCACGGCTGGGGACCCGATGGCGTCTTCAACTTCGAGGGCGGCTGCTACGCGAAATGCATCAAGCTTTCGCGGGAGGCCGAGCCCGATATCTACGCCGCGACCAACCGGTTCGGAACGGTGCTCGAAAATGTAGTGTTTGATCTAAAAACGCGCGTTCCGAATTTCGACGATGAGTCCCGGACCGAAAATACCCGCGCCGCCTACCCGCTAGATTTCATGCCGCGCGCCTCGCGCAGTGGGCGCGCCGGGCATCCGAGCAACATTATCTTTTTGACCGCTGACGCGTTCGGCGTGATCCCGCCGATTGCAAAGCTCACGCCGGCCCAGGCCATGTATCATTTTCTTTCCGGCTATACCGCCAAAGTCGCCGGCACGGAGAAGGGGCTGGTCGGTGTCGAGCCCGAATTCTCAACCTGCTTCGGCGCGCCTTTCCTGCCCCGTCCGCCGGCGGAATACGGCGCTGTGTTGCGCGATTACATCTCCCGGCACAAGGTCGATTGCTGGCTGGTGAACAGCGGGTGGACCGGCGGCATCTATGGCGTCGGCCGGCGCATGCCCATCAAGGCGACGCGCGCCCTGGTCACCGGCGCGCTCGACGGCTCGCTCAAGAACGTGCGCTTCCGCACCGATCCCTATTTCGGGTTCGAAGTGCCAAGCTCGGTGCCTGGCATCGAGCCGCATTTGCTGTATCCCATGAAAACCTGGAAGGACAAAGCGGCCTTCGATGAGACCGCGCGCAAACTCGTCGGCATGTTCCAGAAGAACTTCATCAAGTTCGAGGAGGATGTCGATGCCGACGTGCGCTCGGCAGCGCCCGAGGTGCGGATTGCCGCAGAATGAGCGAATGGGGATTAGCGAATAACGAATAGGTTAAGCAGGTCGCTTTCCCTATTCGCTACTCACTATTCGCTATTCGCAATCGCCTACGAGAGCCGATTGAACCGCTCCTTTTGCTCGTCGCTCAGCATGGCGTAGAATTTCTGCAGTGCCGGCTGGACGGTCGTGACGGCGCGCAGCACGGCATCGAGCCTTTGCTCTATCGTGTCGAGGCGGGCGACCGGAGTGAGCGGGCGATCGCTCGGGCAATCCGATTTAAGGAGATCGGTGGCTCGCGCCGTTGCATCCTGCAGCTCATTGAACGCGGCGCGCTGAGCATTATCCGGGCGAACCGCGCGTTCGATGCGCTCCATTGGCACGCCGGCGGCATGGAAAGACCGGTCGGCGCAGATCTGTGCGAGCTCATTGCGCGTTTGCGCCTTCTCCTGATCGCCGAAGCCGAGCGCGTTGAAGCGCGCCTTCTGCTCGTCATTGAGAGAAGTCATAAAAAGCCGCGAACGCCGGACGCACGAGATGCACGGCCGCCAACATGGCTGAGGTCCGCACTCGCATGGCTTCGATCCGGCCCGTGGGCGTGCTCGGCAGATCGGCCGGACAAGACGCCTTGAGGGCAGCGAGCGCCTGGGCAGTCGCATTTTTGAGATCTTCGAGCAGCGCGCGCTGCGCAGCGTCGGGGCCGATTGTCTGCGCGATGGTAGAGATCGGCGAATTCTTTAGTCCCGACGCGTCGCCGCTGCATGGATCCGAGGCCGCTGCCGGCAGCGGCGCCCGGTTTGCCTGTGCGGGCCCGACGGCAGCATAGGCAGTCCCCACGCCGTAGGCGTAGCCGCCGAACATCTCGTCGTAGAGATCACCGTAAGCGTAGGGCCAGAACGAGTCATAGGCGTAGGGGTAATAGGTGTAATTGAAGAAGTCGTCCTCAGCATATGGCCAGAACAACGGTCCGACAAAACCGATGACGACCGGGGCGACAAAATGCCGATGATGATGATGCCAGCCCCATTGCGCGAAGCGCGCATTGAAGCGGCCTTGGAACGTTGTGTGCCCGAGCGCGCGGAGTTGAAGATTGGCCGCGCTCGCGTGCCTCGCAAATTCCGGATTGCGGAGCACGCGATTTGATACGGACGCGCTAACCCGTGCTGCCTGGGATAGCTGGCTCGGCCCGCTGGAAGTGCGCTCCTGTATGCCGGGCGTGCCGGAGTGATGTTGCGGCGCCGGATTGCCGTGCGGCGCCGGAGCGTTTGTGCCCGCTTCAGGGCGGCGAGATGTGAATTGCTGCGCCCGCTCAACCGGTGCTGCGAAGGCTCGCGGCGCGCGCTGGACGACGCCGGGTGTTGATGGCTGCGCGAATTGGTGCGCGCCGATGTGCGGTGATACGCGCGGAGCAACCTGCGGAACGGCGATCTGCGGCATGACGCGCGGCGCCGAAATTTGCGGCGCCATCACCCGCGGCACCACATGCGGCGCCGAAATCTGCGGTGCGGCGCGCGGCAGGGATAGTTGCGGCGCGACACGCGGGGGAGGGGCAACGGCGATTGCGTGTCCCGCATGCCCTCCCATTCCACGCTGAGCCGCGGCCGGAGCGGCAAACGCCGCGCACAACAGGATGGGGACGATGCGCGTGGCGCAATGCGTCATGACACGCTCCATGCCGCCCCCGCCCAATTTTATTAAAATTGGTTGTTTTTCTTCGCAGGTGCAAGTGCGGCGCATGCCGGCGCAGAGTTAAGGCTAATGCTGTACGCTTGTTCATGCTGCGCGCGCCGTGAAAGACGCGGCCATCGCGTATCGCACAATCGTGCAGCAACCTCGGATACCTTCCCCTTTCAGGTCCCTTTCAGGGGGAGGTATGCCCTTGTCGCGCAGCTGCGTCTTACAAATAGGATGCCCTGCGCGACGCGCGTCCTGTCAGCGCGTCATGAGCGTGCCGGCGCCATGGTCGGTCAGAAGCTCCAGCAGCACGGCATGAGGAACCTGGCCGTCGAGAATGACCACGCCCTCGACCCCCGCCTCGAGCGCGTAGATGCAGGTCTCGACCTTGGGGATCATGCCGCCGGAGATGGTGCCGTCCGCAATGAGCCGGCGCGCCTCGTCGGAAGAAAGTTGTTTGATCAGATTCTTCGAATTGTCCAGCACGCCTGGAACGTCGGTCAACAGCAGGAGCCGTTTGGCCTTCAACGCGCCGGCAATCGCACCCGCGAAGGTATCGGAATTGACGTTATAGGTGATGCCCTCCTTCGAAGTGGCAAGCGGGGCGAGCACGGGGATGAGGTCGCGCCCGAGAATCTGGTTGAGCACCGTGATGTCGACGCTCTCAGGTTCGCCGACGAAACCGAGATCAATGATTTTTTCTATTTGTGAATCCGGATCAATCATGCTGCCGCTTGCCTTGCGCGCAAGCACCATATTGCCGTCCTTGCCGCACAGGCCGATGGCTTTGCCGCCTGCCTCGTTGATGAAGCCGACGATGCGTTTGTTGATCAAGCCAGCAAGCACCATCTCGACGATTTCGATGGTGGCGGCATCGGTGATGCGTAGTCCGTTTGCAAACTGCGATTTGATGCCAAGCCGGGACAGCATGTCTCCGATCTGTGGCCCGCCGCCGTGGACGACCACCGGATTGATCGCCGTCTGCTCCAGAAGCACGATGTCGCGGGCAAAGCTTTTTGCGAGATCATCCTCCCCCATTGCGTGTCCGCCGTATTTCACCACCACGATCTCCTCGTCGTAGCGCTGCATGTGCGGCAGCGCTTCCGAGAGCACGTGCGCGATGTCGTGGGGAGAAACGGTCATTCGTGATTTTCCAAGACGATCGGAGGAAGCATGCGGGGGCGTGTTGTAGCGGCCAGCCGCGCTTGGCGAAAGTGGTTGTATAACAGGAGGTCTCTGCGTCGCCGCGCCCGCGCGTGGTAGATTGGGTCCGAGCACTTCGCGAGACCCGACGCGTTGCCGCCCTTGAGTCGCGCAAACGCTCGAGCCAACCTACGGCGTTGCAGCGCGCTCGCGCAGGAGGCGCGCGATGGCCGCGCGCAGCTCGGGTAATCCGGCGCCGGTGCGCGCCGAGGTAAGCATGAGCTCGGGATGGGCTGCCGGATGTTGTGCGATCGCAGCACGCATTGCGGCAAGGCATGGGGCGGGGTCTTTGACGTCGTCGCCCTTGGTCAGAACGACCTGATAGTTGACGCCGGTCTGGTCGAGGAGTTCGAGCACGGGTTCGTCCGTCCCCTTGAGCCCATGACGCGCGTCGATGAGGAGGTAAACCCGCGCGAGATTCGCGCGTCCTTTGAGGAAGGCGTGGATCAGCGCGGTCCATGTCTTGACCTTGGCCTTGGCCGCCGCGGCGTAACCATAGCCCGGCATGTCCACCATGGTGAGATGAGAGGGCCCGGAAAAAAAGATCAGCTCCTGCGTTCGTCCGGGCGTGTGCGAGATGCGCGCGAGCGCGTGCCGTCCGGTGAGCGCGTTGATGAGACTCGACTTGCCGACGTTGGAACGTCCCGCAAAGGCGACTTCAATGCCGTGCATGGGCGGGAGCGAATCCATGGATGCGGCCGCGCCCGCGAACCGCCATTCGCCTGCGAACAGCCTGCGTCCTGCCGCCATCTCGGCATGCGTGAAGGATGGTCGCATCCCGCCCCGTATCGGTAGGCCGGGTCAGGCGCGTTGAGCGCCGCAACCCGCCGGCGCAACCCTGCCCGGGTTGCACAAACATATAGTGCGCAAGTCAGGCAAGCCCGACTTGCGATCGGCGGATTACGCTTCGCTAATCCGCCATGAGAAATTACGACCTCACGCTTTCTTTTTCTTGGCGAAGAGGCCCTTGAGGTTGTCGATAAGCTCGATCTTGGCGCCGTGTTTGTGCATGATCACGCTCTGCTGAAGGACGGAGAGCGTGTTGTTCCAGGCCCAATAGATCACAAGGCCGGCGGAGAAATTCGCCAGCATGAAGGTGAAGATGACCGGCATGTAATCGAAGATCATCTTCTGTGCAGGATCGGGCGGCGGCGGATTGAGCTTCATCTGACACCACATGGTCAGCCCCATGATGAGCGGCCATGGGCCGAGATGCAGGAATGGACCTATGATGGGAACGACGGTCGGGTCCCACGGGATCAGTCCAAACAGATTGAACACGGTAAGCGGATCGGGCGCCGAGAGATCCTTGATCCAGCCGAAGAACGGCGCGTGCCGCAGATCGATGGTGGTGAACAGCACCTTGTAGAGCGAAAAGAAGACTGGAACCTGGATCAGCATGGGCAGGCAGCCCGCGACCGGATTGACCTTCTCCTTCTTGTAGAGCTCCATCATCGCCTGCTGCTGCTTCATCTTGTCGTCGGCATAGCGCTCGCGGATCGCCATCATTTCCGGCTGGACCGCCTTCATCTTGGCCATGGAGGCGTAGGACTTGTTGGCCAGCGGGAAGAAGATGATCTTGATGAGGACGGTGATTATCAGGATCGCGATGCCGAAATTGCCGACGAGGCGATAAATCCAGTCGAGCGCGAAGAACATCGGCTTGGTGATGAAATAGAACCAGCCCCAATCGATGAGCAGGTCGAACTTGTTCAGGCCGAGCTGTTGGTTGTAGCCGTCGACGATCGAAACTTCCTTGGCGCCCGCAAAGAGCCGCGCAGCGGCAGTCCCGGTTCCCGTGGGGCCGACGGTAACGGGATCAAGACTGTAATAGGTCTGGTAGCGCTTGGTGCCATTCTGGAACGCGGAAAACTGCGCTTGAACCTTGGCCGCCGGCGCCGGGATGAGCGTTGCCGCCCAATATTTGTCGGTGAAGCCGAGCCAGGCGTTCGTCGATGAGAAGGAGATTTCCTTCTCTTTCTCCATGTCGGAATAGCTCTTTTCCTGCAGCTTATCGCTCAGCATCCCGATCATGCCTTCGAACAGGATGTAATAGCCGAGCGTCGGCGGCGTGCCATGACGTGAAAGGAGCGCGTAGGGATAAAGCGTCACGGGCGAGTCGCCCTTGTTAATCACCTGGTCGCTCACCGTGAACAGATATTTGTCGTCGACCGTAATTGTGCGGCGGAATTCGAGCCCTTCGCCGTTATCCCAAGTGAGCGTGACCGGATGACTGACAGAGAGGGCGCCGCTTCCCTGTTGCTGCCAGACCGTATCGGGGCCCGGCAGCTTGAGGTTCGTGCCCGCCGCCGTCGTCCATCCGAACTCGGAATAAAATGGCGCCGGGCTCCCGGAAGGAGAAAGAAGGACGATCGGCGGCGAGCTCGGATCGACGGTCTCGCGATATTTGATCAGCGACAGATCATCGATGCGCCCGCTCTTGAGCGCGATCGAGCCCGAGACGCTCGGCGTGTCGATGCGCACGCGGGCAGAGGCGGCGAGTGCCTGCTCGCGCGTCATGGTTTGCGCCGGAGCCGTCGCTGGCGGTGTTTGCGGTGGCTGCGATGGGGCGCCGGTCTGCGGCGCCGGAGTGCTCACGGGCGGCTGGCCGCGTTCCTGCGCCTGCTGCTGCTGGGTCTGTTTCTGTTTTTCGATCTGCGGCAGCCCGTAGAAGACTTGCCATCCGATCAGGACAAGCGCGGAGAGCACGATGGCGAGAATTGTGTTCTTTTGGTCATTCATCTGTTAACTCGCAGCCGCTCCAGCGCGCGCCGAAAATCGTGGGCGATTTGCTCGAACGGAAGCGAGAGCGCCGCCCGCCGTCCGATCAGCACATAGTCATTGCCGCCTGGAAGACCAGTTGCAGCCGCCAATCTGACCATCTCCCGAAGCCGGCGCTTGACCCGGTTACGCTCGACCGCAGTTCCGACCTTTCTCGACACGGTAAAACCCACACGGATAGGACCATCATCGCCGCGCTCGCGCACGTGCAGGACAAAAGCCGTGGTCGGCAGCTTTTTTCCGGACGCCGCGGCCAGGAAATCGGCTCGCCGTCGCAGCCGTTCCACGGAACGTCACATCAGGCACTCAGACGCTTGCGTCCACGAGCGCGGCGCGCCGCGATCACTCTGCGACCGCCCTTCTTGGCCATGCGAGCGCGGAAGCCGTGGCGGCGTTTGCGCACCAGTTTGCTCGGCTGGTAGGTCCGTTTCACGGCTGCTCTCCGCTGATTGGGAACTTGGAATGTCGCCTGGCACGCGGGCCTCGGGCCTCCTGCGGCGTGCCGGAATGCGGCGGCTTATAGGGGAGGGGGGCCGGATTCGTCAATTGCGGGGCGATCAGACGAGTAGCCCCCATGGGTTAATGTGACCGAGGCCGCCGCACCCTTGGCGAAGGTGCCTTCGCTCGGGCTCGGAAAACCCCCGGGAGCGTGGACGCGAGCTACGTCACGATAAGGTGAAGCGCGCCCCGGATTTCGCCCCTCTACGGTAAAGCTTCGATGGGCCACGTTGAGCAATGCCGCCGAAGCCTTGGCGAAGGCGGCTGAACCCTCAATACGGGTTACGTTTGGCGCACGCGTGATGGCCGAGAATAATCATCCCATCTGTACATTGGCAAATGATGCGCGGCCAAGGTCACGGCGGCGCTTCGTTCCGCTCATTGTCGTAGCGGTGCTCTCGCTTGCGATCGTAGCCATGGGCTGGCACCGGCAGCTCTCATTGGAGTCGCTCGCGCGTCATCATGAGTGGCTGCAGCGCTATATCGGCGCGCATGAGATGCGCGCGCTTGCCGCCTATGTGGGCCTCTACATCGCCGCGGTCGCGCTTTCGCTTCCGGTCGGCGCCTATTGCAGCACGATTGGCGGCATTCTGTTCGGCGTCATCCGCGGGGGGGCGGGCGCCGTGGTGGGCGCGACCTTGGGCGCGATCTGCGTCTTTCTCATCGCGCGAAGCGCATTCGGCGAGCATCTCGTGCGTCGTGCCGGGCCCACGGCCGAGCGGATTGCCAAAGGCTTTCGCGCCGATGCGTTCAGCTATTTGTTATTCCTGCGGCTGGTGCCGGTGTTTCCGTTCTGGCTGGTCAATCTCGTTGCGGCGCTCGCCGGCGTGCGGCTTTTGCATTTTGCCGCCGCGACCGCGCTCGGCATCATTCCGGCGACGTTTGCGTTTGCGTTCGTGGGCAGCGGGCTGGAAAGCGCGATCGTGGCGCAGGAGCGTGCGTACCACGCCTGCGTCGCGGGAGGCGGCAGCGATTGCCGGTTGGCGTTCCACGCTGACGCGGTGCTCACGCCGCAGCTCATGGCGGCGCTCGCGGCGCTCGCCGTGCTCGCGCTTGTTCCGGTGATTGTGAAGCGATGGAGCGCACGCTGACTCGGCGGGACCAGGCAGATGGGGGGGAACTCCTCACTCCTGATATTTGCGTGATTGGGGCGGGCTCCGGCGGGCTTTCGGTTGCGGCCGCGGCGGCCGCATTCGGCGTGCCGGTGGTGCTGATCGAGAAGGGCAGGATGGGGGGCGATTGTCTCAACACGGGCTGCGTGCCATCGAAATCGCTGATTGCGGCGGCCAAGCACGCGCGCGCGATCATACAAGCGCGCGCCTTCGGCATTTCCGCGCGCGTGTCCGGCGTCGACTTCGCAGCGGTGCACAGACACATTCACGATGTCATTGCAGGCATTGCGCCTAACAATTCCAGGGAGCGCTTCACCGGGCTCGGCGTGCGCGTGATCGCGGGCGCCGCGCGCTTTCGGGACGCGGAAACCGTCACGGTGGGCGATGAGTTCGAGATCAAGGCGCGGCGGTTTGTGATTGCAACGGGCTCCTCGCCCTTGCTGCCGCCCGTCCCGGGAATAAAGGAAACTCCGTATCTCACGAATGAGACCGTGTTCGATCTGACGATCCTGCCCTCGCATCTCATCATCATGGGAGCGGGGCCATTGGGGCTGGAACTTGCGCAGGCCTTCCGCCGCCTCGGAGCAGCAGTCACTGTCCTCGACGTGGCGCAGGCGCTGGCGCGCGAAGACGAGGAGTGCGCGGCGATCGTGCTCGATGCGCTCGGCGAGGAAGGCGTCGATCTGCGCACCAACGTTGCGGTCGCGCGCGTCGAGGCACGCGACGGGGGAGTGAAGGTCGCCGTTCGCGCACAGCGCGGCGAGGAGAGCATCATCGGCAGTCATCTCCTTCTCGCCACCGGCCGGCGCGCCAACGCCGACCGGCTCGGCCTCGAACTGGCTGGCATCCGTTACGACGGCGGCGGCATCCTGGTCGACAAACGGCTTAAGACCGCGAACAGGCGCGTCTATGCCATCGGCGATGTCGCGGGCGGGGCACAATTCACCCACCTCGCCGGGTATCATGCGGGGCTCGTGATTCGGAACGCGCTCTTTCGACTGCCGGTGAAAATGAACGAGGACATCATTCCGCGCGTGACCTTTACCGACCCGGAGCTCGCTCATGTGGGGCTGCGCGAAGCCGATGCGCGGGCGCGCCGGATGCGCTTTAAGGTGTTGCGCTGGCCTTATCACGAGAATGATCGCGCCCGTGCGGAGCGGCAGACGCGCGGGCACATCAAGGTGATCACGAGCCGAGGGGGCCGCATTCTTGGCGCGACCATTGTAGGGGCCAATGCGGGCGAGCTGATTGCCACCTGGGCGTTGGCGGTGAGCGAGCGCCTTCATGTGCGCACGCTCGCCGGCATGGTGATACCGTATCCGACCCTTGCTGAAGTTGGAAAACGCGCCGCTATGACCTATTTCTTGCCGGGTGCGAGAAGCCCCATGGCGCAGCGCCTGATCACGTTCCTGCGCTGGTTTGGGTAGCGAGAGGCTCCCTTGACCACTCTAAAGGCACACTGGTGCAGCACGCAGAGACACCCCCCCAGAAAGGGCCCCCTTTCAGGCGGAGGTATCGGCCCGTCGCGGGGCACCACGGTGCTTCAACACGATCGCTCGAATTGGCGCAGTTTATGAGCACCACTGCATCCAAGGCTTCGGACACCGGACAATTCGGGCTCGGGCTGTCCGGAAAGCTACTCGGCCTGACGGTGGCATTCGTGATGATGGCCGAGGTGCTCATCTATGTGCCTTCGGTCGCGAATTTCCGTCTCAATTGGCTCAATGATCGGCTCTCCGCCGCCTACACCGCGGCGCTGGTGTTCGAAACCGCGGGTGACCGCGAGGTGCCTGAGAGCGTGGCCAGGCAGATTCTCGCCAGCATTGGTGCGCGCGCGGTCGCGCTCAAGATGGGCCAGCAGCGCCGACTGCTTGCGGCTTCCGACATGCCGCCCGCAATTAACCACGACGTCGACATGCGCGACATGGCCTGGCATCGCGCCATCATTGAAGCCTTCCAGACGCTGTTTTCCGCCAATACCGACGTGATGCGCGTGGTGGGGCCGGCACCCATGGGCGAATTCGTCGAGATCGTCGCCGACGAGGCGCCGTTGCGCGCGGCCATGGTGAATTTCTCCATTCGCATTCTCATTCTCTCGCTGATCATTTCGGCGGTGACCGCGACGCTTGTTTATCTCGCGCTGCATCTTCTCCTGGTGCGGCCCATGCGGCGAATGACCGCCAACATGCTCGCCTTTCGTGCCGAGCCGGAAAATCCCGCCCGGATCATCGCGGCTTCCAATCGCAGAGACGAGATTGGCATGGCGGAGCGAGAGCTTGCCGCGATGCAGGGCGATCTCGCCGCGCTGCTTGCGCAGAAGAGCCGGCTTGCTGCGCTCGGCCTTGCGGTCTCCAAGATCAACCATGATCTGCGCAACCTGCTTACGTCCGCACAGCTGTTTTCCGAGCGGCTCGCGAAGGTGGCCGACCCGCACGTGCAGCGCTTTTCGCCGCAGTTGATGCGCGCGCTCGAGCGGGCGATCGCATTCTGCCAGTCGACGCTTTCCTACGGCCGCGTGCAGGAGCCGCCGCCCGACCGACGCATGGTCGCGCTCGAAGAGGTGGCACAGGACGTGCGCGAGACGCTCGGGCTCGACGCGAGCGCGCCGGTGCGCTGGATCAGCGCGATCGAGCGCGGGCTCATGGTCGACGCGGATCCCGATCAGCTGTTTCGCATCCTGCTCAATCTTGCGCGCAACGCGGTGCAGGCGCTCGAAAGCCGGGAGGTGAAGCATCCCGGACAGGATCAGATCCGCGTCACCGGCCGGCGCGAGGGCGCGGTCGTCGTGATCGAAGTCTCCGATACCGGGCCGGGCCTGCCTGAGCGCGCCCGCGCGCATCTCTTCGAGGCGTTCCAGGGATCCACTCGCCCGGGCAGCGCGGGCCTCGGCCTTGCGATCGCTGCCGAGCTGGTTCGCGCCCATGGCGGTGACATTCGCCTCGTTGAAGGCACCATCGGGGCGACCTTCCGCATTACCATTCCGGATCGTGCGGTTTCACTCGACGCGCGGCGCGGGCAGCGGGCGAGTGCGTGAGGGGGGTGTCATCCCGGGGGCGCAGCCAACGGCCGCGCAACTCGGGATCCATAGCCCCGGTCCATGGATGGGATGTAGTCCGCGTTGCGCTCTCTCGGTGGACCCGGCTCTCGAACTTGCCAGTGCCGGTCGAAGCCTATAGCTAATCGGTCGCTGCCCGCCCGCCATGCGGCGGCACCATTTTTCACCGCGATTGCGGAAGACGCGCCCGTAGCTCAGCTGGATAGAGCACCAGACTACAAATCTGGGGGCCGGGAGTTCGAAATCTCTCCGGGCGCGCCACTTAGTACTCGTCTGCGAACACCAGGATTGCCCGCTTTGGCTCGCGAGGACGGCCTTTTCGAGCACGTCCTTGCTACCTTTGATACGTACTTGGTGGTCATCAACTTCGATGACATCGATAAGCGATTGAAGATACGCCTTCCGGAACGGCACGGAGCCCGCGGTGAAGTTATCGCGCATGGTGCGTCCGAAGCGTTCGATCAACGCCGGATCGATCTGGATCTGAGAAGCCGAATGCTCCTTGGCGCGCTCCAGCGCAGCCTTCGCCCGGTCCCGATCTGATTTGAGTGCGTTCAACCGGTCCTTAAGCACCTCATCAAGGTCAGTCAGTCCGTCCTCGACCAACCGGTACAGACGCTTGAGCTTGTCGTCGGCATCAACCATCTCGCGGTGGAGAGACGATATCCGAGTGTTGACAGCTGCCGCCAGTTCCACTCGACGGGATGACAAAGACGCAAGGATTAAGGCTATCCGTTCCGGTTTAAAGAGACGCTCCAGCAGATGGTTGGTGACCAGGGTGTCGAGCTTATCCATCGGGATCGAGCGCCCTTTGCAGGCCGTTTTGCCTTTCGTCGCGCAGTTCGAGCAGGTGTAGTACCGGTATACTCGCCCGCCTTTCGAGGTGCCGGTGCGCAGGGTCATGCCCCCGCGGCAGGTTGCGCACACAGCCAATCCTGTAAGCAGAATTGGACCAGTCGTCACGCGGGGCGCCTGGCTCTTTGGGTTGCGCGCATGTAGCTGGCGCCGGACCTGCTCGAAGGTGTCGAGCTCGATGATCGGCGAGACCGGGATTTCCACGACCTCCTCGGCGGCTTTTTTCCTGCGCGTTTTTGACGAGGTCTGGTTGAACTTCCATCGACCGATGTAGACCGTATTGGTCAGCAGCTTGTGGAGTTGGCCAACACCGAAGCTCTTGCCCCGCCGAGTCCGATATCCGCGAGCATTCAGCCATTTGACTATTTCTTTGACACCAAGTGCGCCCGAGCTGCCGTCACCGAGAAGATATAGTTTGAAAATGAGCCGTACGGTTTCGGCTTCAACCGGATCGACGTCGAGTTTCTTCTTGATCTTCGCGCCACGCTTTTCGGCTTCAATCAGTCGGTAGCCAAGGGGAGGCGTTGCCCCGTTCCAGAACCCCTGGCGGGCATTCTCCTTCATGGATCGGATGACGTGTTTTGCGTTTTCCTTCGACTGATATTCGTCGAACAGAGCAATGACCTTTCGCATCATAGCGTGGACTGGTTCAGTTTCGTCACCTACGGGCTGAGTGATGGAAACGACCTTCACTCCGTGCTTGGCAAGCTTGCGGAGATAAAATTCCTGCTCGAAGGCTTCGCGGAAGAAACGGCTATAACTGTGGACAACAATAAGATCGAACGCATGTTCGCCGTCACAGGCGCGTTCGATCATCTGCTGGAAGGCGGCCCGGCGATCGTCGCCTGCAGAGGCACCAGCTTCGATGTACTCTGCGACGATATGATGGCCGTTCGCGCGGCACCATGACTTCAGCTGGCTTCGTTGATCAGGAATCGAAAGATCGTGTTCAGCCTGGCGGCCCGTCGATACACGCATGTAGAGGGCTGCACGAAGCGCAGCAGGCAAATCCTCCAGGCCGAGATCCGGGGAAGAGCGAGGGCCGTTCATGGGTTTTTGGCTTTGCGGTTCACTGCATCTATGTTCGCAAGTAGGTGGGTTCCGGCCAAGAGCTATTTTGTCCAGATTAGCTCTATTCCACATCCCGTTTGGCCATCTCGTTTACAGAGCTGTTCGTCTCCAAGGTCCCGGGTTCCAAGGTCTCATCCAGCAACCGAGCCAAATAAGTCTCGATTACTCTCTCCGGACGACAGGGGGAGGTGCTCTGGAAGATCGTCGACCACCTCCCAGCCGCGGGTGACTTGTTTGTTGCCCCTCGCCCAATTCCAAAGCTGAAAATTCACGACACTGGGCGGACTGAATCCAGGACGAGAGGCGCGACGAGGAGGACGGCCGCTCCTTTGGCGAGCGCGCGATGCTGCCCTCCTTGCGCGTGGCAAAGATGCAGCATCCAGGTCTGATTCAGGCCGAGACTGATCGGCAATCCGCCTTGTACTCACTGTCCGCGCTCGCGTCGTTCGTCCCCCTGGAGCGCGTGTTTCTGGATGAACCGCGCTCCAAACGAGACTTAGCCCGGCCATGAGCGAAGGCCAGAAGGCGGACTGGAAACTGGAGTAGTCCTGGGATCAGGGCGATGGTCCTCAATCGCCGCCAGAGCCGCCGTGCTCGTCATCCTGGCTTCCTGAACCAAAGCGCTTGCAGTTCGCGCAAGGACCGCAGATAAATCAATGGCTTAGGTTAGTCGACCCTCTCTTAGACGGTGATAGAACAAACGGTGAATTTGATCGCGAGATGTGGTACCTTGTTTCTCGCGAGGTGAGTCGTGATTGGAAAAAGACCTTTTAAAATGAGCGAGAAGAATGCCATTGGACTTGTGTGGATTTGTTGTGGTGCAGCGCTCTTGAATGGCATCCATTCTCCCTTGGAGTGCCGACCTGGAAAAGAGCTTTGCAATTTGCCAGCGATAGAGCTGCATCACTTGCCGGATCCGGAGAGGTCACCGCTTCGACCAGCAGAGTTCAGAGTATTGTCTGTACAGACGAGCACTAGCACTCCGCCTGATGGCATGGGGTGGATGGTTCCGCCAACACGAAAGGGGTGAAGCAACCGGCGGCACAAATGCCGGCTGTTTTGAAACATGCGTGTAATGGAAATCCCGCTGTAGGCCTTGAGCGCCTCGTCGAGCTTGCCCTGCGCCACTAGCACGTCGGCGATCTTCTCGTAGGAGGCCGACAGATCGCGCTGCCACTGCGTGTTGTCAGGCTCAGCGGCGGCGAGCCGCTCGCGGACTGCGAGGCTATCGCGGTAGGCCTTGAGCGCCTCGTCGAGCTCGCCCTGCGCCACCAGCACGTCGCCGATGTTGTTGTAGGAGACCGACAGATCGCGCTGCCACTGCGTGTTGCTGCGGTCGGCGGCGGTGAGCCGCTCGACGATGGTGAGACTGTCGCGGTAGGCCTTTAGAGCCGCGTCTAAATCCCCCAGCGTCAGATAGGTACCGCCGAACTCGTCGAGCATGGCCGCCCGGCCTCGCTGCAACGTCAGATCATCCGGCGCAGAAGCCGTAAGCTGCTCGAATGTCGCCTTCGCAGTTTCGAGAATTTTGCGCACCGTCGCGGCACTCATGCCCTGCACATTACGGAGGCCCTGCGCGATGTCGAAAACCAAGCTCTCGGCGGTCTTCTGCGCCAGCTTGAAGTTGCGCGTGGCGTTGTCGCGCTCGGTCTTCGCCTGCGCCTCGTTCTGCTGCGCGATGGCCTGCTGCTCGACGGCTATACCACGCTGCCAATAGGCGAGCCCGGCAAGACCGAGAGCGAGCACGAGGCCGGCGGCAAGGCTGCTTGTGAGAATATTCCGCCGCCGCGCGGCCGCTTGCCGGCTCCGCCGTATGAATGTCTGCGTCTCTTCGGTTGGCGCCGGCGCACCGCTTGGCCGCGCCGCAATCCAGCGTTCCGCCTGCTCCAGCACTGGCGAGCGCAGCAGGAGCCCAGATGCACCCGTGGCTTGCGTCCAGCGCCGCGCTTGCTCGCCAAAGTCTGTGTGCTGTCTGATCCAGCCGATGTCGGTGTGTAGCGCTTCGGACAGTTGGTCGGAGCGCCGCTCAAACTGCACCTCATCGTCGAAGAAGATGAAATTGAGTTTCGCGAGCGCCTCGGGGATGAGCTTGTCGTCCACCCTGCGCCACACGACCGGCGCGAACCTTTTGTTGAGCGAGGCAGCAAACGCCACCTCCCTTAGCGCCACCTCGGAGGCGACCGCATCCGGGCTCAGCACGAACACTACGGTGTCCGCACGAGTTATCAGCGCCTCGATGCGCTCCCACCATTTCTCGAAGGCGTAGATGTCTGTCCGGTCGATCAACGGCTCAAAGCCGCGTGCCTTGAGCGCCGCTTCAAGGCGGTCAGCGAAGACCATGTCTTTTCGGCTGTAGGAGATGAAGACCTTGGCCCTGGACGGGTGCGCTTGCTCTACAGGGGCATCGGTCATCGGCGATAAGTCCTCGCGGGATTTTGATCTTCGCGGCGACGCGCTAGGGGCGTCAAGCGCGGCCTGACCTGAGCAGGGCGTCAGTTGGTGGTTAGGCCCGGTGAAGGCGTTCAAGCCCTCTGCCACATGGACGAAATTTCATGTTGCCAGAAGGCTAGCGGACGCCCTGAAGGTACCACATCGGGAGGTCGGGAGGTTCGTTGTGCAGCACAGCAAATTTGCGCCCGCATGGTCCGGTTAGGGTCAATAGTTTGCATTACCGCAGCGCAACATAAACAGCCGCTTCATCTCAGTAAACGGACATAACCTTCGAGCAGAAAGGCTGGGGCAGATAGGACCGAAGCCCAAGTGCGAACCCAGGCTGTTGAGATGGGAAATGGCGACGATGCCGCTAACTATGTCGCCCTCTTACAAGCGGCCCTAGAAGCCGCCCTTCAATAATCTGTTCGCGGCGCGGAAAGGGCCGAGGTCGGCCGCCATGCAGACTTTCAACCGGAACGGCCCTTGAAAGGGCAGACAATTATATCGCAATTTCAATAACATAGGTGTTCGCAGTTTTATTCTGACCGGCGCGCCAAATTACACAGGGGTCTCGAGGTAATTTTTCCGCCTGATTCCTAACAACATTGACAGGCGTACCGTTTTCCGGTACGTCCGACACTCGTGATTAAAAGCTTTGCTAACAAGCGTACGGCGGCGGTATTTGCCGGCTACTTGGTCAGGGCTTTACCGAACCAGATTCAAAGCAGGGCGAGAGCAAAGCTTCTCGCCATCGACGCAGCGAAACAGCTCGATGACCTGCGTGCCCCGCCGGGCAATCGTCTCGAAGCTTTGCACGGGGATCACCGTGGGCAACATAGCATCCGCATCAACGATCAGTGGCGGATATGCTTTGAATGGCGGGAAGGCGCGGCGTGGAGCGTCGGGATCGTGGATTACCACAGAGGATGACGCAATGAGTATCAAACGCGAAGATTTGGATGCGGGCCGGATCGATTTTGCGGATGTTACCATCGGCAAGCGGCTTCCGCTTATTCACCCGGGCGAGATCCTGCGCGGCGATTTCCTGCTGCCGATGAAAATCAGCGTCTACACGCTCGCTCAGGCGATCAAAGTGCCACGCTCGCGGGTCAATGACATCGTGCTGGGCCGCCGCGGCGTGACCACTGATACCGCATTTCGACTGGCGCGCTATTTCGGCACCACGCCAGATTTTTGGATCAACCTGCAAGCGCGTTACGATCTGGATGCCGCGGAACGAAAGCTTCGCCGCCGCATCGACCGGGAAGTTCGCCCCCGCGCCGCCTGAGCAAAGCTCGGGTGAGGCGTGCGCAGGCGGTGGCGAGAGCGCGTCGGCAGATGCCATTTTGCCAACGCAAATGTCGAAGCGATAGAGCAGGGTGGAAGGGGCAGTAATGAACATCAAGCCGAAGAAAAGGGACGAAGGCGCGCTCAGTTCGTCAGGTATTTTGGGCCTCTGCTCGATGCTTTACGGCGCCTCGGAGGATCTGGCACCCCTGAAGAGGTCACGGAACGTATTGCCTCTAATCTCTCAATTCCTGATGAAGTACAGAATGAGCTTCTGCCCTCCGGGGAACCTCGGTACCGCAACCAAGTTCATTGGGCGCGTTTCTATCTCGTCAAAGAAGGTTTGGTTGATTCCTCTGCGCGTGGCGTCTGGAGCCTTACTGAGAAAGGACGTGCGACAAGCTTAACTCCAGAGCAGAGTCGTGAAATCTTCTTGAAATGGGTTCGAATTTTCCAGGAACAGCGGCGGGCGAAGAGCGGGTCTACCGAATCACCAGCAGAGCAGATCGTCGAAGAAGCTGTGGGCAGTTCACCGGATTTCCGTACTTCTGTGATCGAGTTGCTCAACAAACTTCCGCCAGCAGGATTTGAGCGGTTATCGCAGCGGATTTTCGAGAAGCAGGATTCACACAAGTAGTCGTCACCGGCAGGAGCGGCGACGAAGGAATCGATGGGTACGGAACCTTGCAAATCAATCCGCTCGTTTCATTCAAAGTTTTATTTCAGTGCAAGAGGTATCGTAAATCGGTTTCATCATCCCATGGTCGAGATTTCCGTGGAGCCATGGCGGGCCGTGCTGACAAGGGAATCGTCGTCACGACCGGCACATTCACCGCCGAGGCTCGCCGCGAGGCATCTAGGGATGGTGTAGTTCCAATAGAATTGATCGACGGTGAAAAACTGGTTGATATGCTTACTCGTCTTACGTTAGGCCTAAAACCCATTATGACTTATGAGATCGACCGATCGTTTTTCAATGAATTCATGGAATGAGCAGTAGGCGCAGCCATTATTGACTCGCAGCAAAATCAAGGACAGCCGGGTCCGAGCGATCAGCTTTCCGTTGTCTTTAGGAAGCGAAAGCGCTCGGTCTTGATTGAAGACCTAGATGCGCTGTCCCTGACGTTGGAGAAGGTGCAATGAGGACTTTTGTTTATCGAGCCCGTTTTGAACCCGGTGAGAAACGCGGCGTGATTGTGGTGAGTTTTCCAGACGTTCCAGAGGCGATCACCGAGGGGAGAGGCAAGTCTGACGCGACGGCCCAAGCGCAGGAGGCGCTCGGCTTGGCGTTGCTGACGTATCCGGCGCGCAATATCCCACTGCCGAAGCCTAAGGCTAAAGGAGGTGGCCTCGTGCCGATTGCGGTGGAGGCGGCAGTCGCTGCCAAGCTCGCGTTTCTCGATGCCTTCCGTGAGGCCGGGATCGGCAAGTCAGAGTTTGGCCGAAGAATTGGCAAAGACGAGAAGGAAGTCCGCCGCCTGCTCGATCCAAGGCACCCTACCAAGCTGAGTATCTTGACGGAGGCGTTGCGCGCTCTTGGGCAGCGTCTCGTCATCGGCGTCGAAGCCGCGGCATAGCCGAGCAGTTCATTGGAGGCGTGTGCCCACCAGCCCGGCCTCCCTGAGGCGAGCGATGAATTGACTTTTTCGCTCATGACGGCTGTGGAGTTTGGCAAGTCGTTGCGCGAAACGTTCGTTCTCGCCGGCATCGGCTGCAATCTTGCCGAGGTCCGCAAGCAGCATCGCGGCTTGGTTGTATGCCGATGCGTTGCGCGCGACGATCAAATCCTCGACATCGCGCCAGACAGCCTCCCCGCGCCTGGCCAGCGTGGAAAGACGGCCCTGCTGCTCGCGCGCATCGTGTTCTTGCTGGCGTAGGCGCTCGCGCCTCGCTCGCTCTTCGGCGACGCGGACGCGCTCTTCTGCGATGCGTTTGGCGACCGCGCGCAACTCGCCCGCCGTTCGGCGTGGGCCGACGACGTCGGCATGTGCGCCGGCTTTTCGGCATTGCCTCCGCAATTCCGCGCTGAGATGCGGATCGTCGCCGGAATAGAGGCGCAGCAGCAGTGCGACCTTCTCCGCTTCTGGTAACGCTCGGATCCAGGCTTCGATCTCGCTCGGCGATGGCCCGCTAGCGGCAATCGGCCTTGCCGTTGCGGTGGCCGCCTCCATGAGGTCAGGATCGATTGCGAGAAACTCGGCAAGCGCGGCGAGCGCGCCCGAAACACGCGTGAGTCCGGGCGCTGGCTCGACCGCCTCGTCGGCAATCCACTCGTTTTCCACCTGCATCAGCCAGAGCAATGAGAAAAGCCTCAGATCTCCGGCCAGCAGGTTGGCGCGCAACGGTGCGAGCGCCGCCAGGTGGCCGCTTCCGTCGTCCCATTCCTCGTCATCGACTTCATCGCGGGTGACGCTGATGATGACATGCTCGCCGGCCGGCCGGATCAGCGCCAGACCATCGTGGAGGTGGAATTGCTTGAGCGCCTGCAAATCTATGAGCCGCTTGGGCACGCGCATGGCGAACCAGCGCGTGCCCCAGTTGGCCACATACACAAAGACGTCGAAATAACGCTCGATCAGCTTGAGTGGATCGGCCTTGAGATCGCCGAAGCTGTAGGTGTTGACGAAGCTCGATCTGGTAATCCGCGCTCTGGATGAGATTGCGCGCAATTGTTGTCTTTCCTCGGTGCTGAGCGGCCGGTCGATAGCTGCAAACTCGTAATATTGATATTCGCTCATGACAGACCTCGTCATTGGGCGCGCGCAGCGCCGCACGTTCCCATTCTCGGCTGCTCGGCTGGCAGCCGGGCCCAAGCCGTGCGAATCACCTTGGACAGCCGTTATTGTTGTCTACTGGGCGGCCTTGGAGATAGAGACCCATGCGCAAGCGAAAAACTTTCGCGGACACACTCGCAACTCCGCGGCAACTGGACAGGTTGATCGAGGAGGCCACCGTCGATTGCTACAACGAGGAGGAACAGGCGACCGGCTTCTTCACTATGATCGACGGGAATCTCGCCTTGCCGTTCCGGACGCGGGTCCTCGGCACCGAGGTCTCGGTGGTCGCGGTCGAGATGGATGAGATGGCGGCCTCAAAGCCGTCTGCGAGCACGCTGGCAAGCGGCAACGTATCGGTCTGACCGATCTGCCGCTTCCTTCGCCGCCACCGTCTGGCTCCGAATGGATTGTTACCTACCGGCATGGCGGCACGGTCGCTGAAAATCCGGGGGAACATCGCCTCAGCGTGTGCGACCTGCCACCGAGGGCAGCCATCCTGATTCCCAGCATTGCGGTCCAGCCCGGGATTATGGCAAGCGTTACGCCGCCTTCCCGGTGGGCCGTACCTTCGGCAAATTGATCGACAGCTCGGCGTTCATCTTCGCCAGCGCGTCGTCGATCACCCACATCTGCGAGCTGTGATGCAGATCGAGCAATCGGCGCACCGAGTTCTCTGACATGCCGAGCTCCTTGGCGAGCTTGACCTTGGTCCAGCGGCGAGCGCGCATAGTCTCGTAAACGGCGAGCTTCGCGGTAACGAGCGACGGAAGCACCGCACGATCGGGCCCCGAATGTCCCGCCCCCGTTCGCGGCAGCGGCTTGCCGGCCTTCATATATCCTTCGAGAGCCGTGATCACGCAGTCCCGTGCATTGGCCCGGGCCTCCTCCTTAGTCTCGCCTTCGGTTAGCGCCTCCGGAATTCCAGGAAAACGGACTAGCCACCAGCCATTTTCCTGCCGGTGCAAAGTATAGCGATATCCAAACGCCATGATTACTGCTCCAAGTCTTCTTTGGTCAGGCCGAGCTGATCGAGCATCGCATTGAGCAAACCGGGACCGATTTCTTTCTTGCGGTCCTTTAGGGTCGTAAACCGTTGACCGTAATAGAGCCGTCCGTGACCCCCCTTTCCGTGACTTGGATCGAAAGAGACAAGCACGCCGTGCCGGCGACCCAATTTCCTGATTCGCCTTTCGAATTCGCCCCCGGTCATCTCTCAGCATCGCACATATCTGTGCGATGAACAAGGTTGTGTTCGTCGAATGTAGGGCGCGTTTTTTCGTTTTCGGGTATTTCCAACAGGGTGCAGAATCAATGACTTGTCACAGACTACGAATGTCAGGAGTTCGAATTTCTTCCGGCGCGCCAGTACTCTTTGCAGAGACGTCATAATCGTACGTGGCGGGTCCGTGCCCGCCGGCCATTCCGGCTACAAGCACGCTGTCAGAGGTCTCGCTGCATCAAAAAGTTTTGGAACGCTTCCCCGCCGCGTTAAGGTCGCCAGCAAGATGACCGTCAAAGTGGATCAACGATCTACGGCGACGAGATGCTCAAAGTGTTCAGGATGTAGCGGGCAATGGCGAAAGCGGTCCTGGTCACCAAAATTGGCTCGATCTACGACGATTTACCGGAAGAGCGCTATCACTTTCCGCGCCAGTATCTCGGTCGTATGGAGTTCCTGCGTTGGCGATTGGATTATCTATTACGAGCCCGGACGGCTGACGGTAGAATCGGGTCGTCGCGCAGGCCGCCGCGCTTACTTTGCAACAGCGCGTGTCGACCATATTGAGACCGATCCAGCGCGACCAGATCACTTCTACGCCTTCGTTCAGGACTACCTCGAGTTTGATCGCGCGGTGCCTTTCAAGGAGGGCGCCCATTACTACGAGAGCAAGCTCAGCAATCCGGACGGAACAACAAATGCCGGCACGGCTCAGAATGCAGTCCGCCGTCTACCCGACCACGAGTACGATTTCATTCTACAGGCCGGCTTTGCACCGATCCTTACAGCGGAGCCTGATTCTGCGGGTCACAATGCTGGGCCCGGTCTCTCCGAGGGATCCTTGCTATTCGATCGGCCGATCGTTGAGCGGCTCGTAGCTCGACCTTTTCGCGATGCTGCATTCGCTGTGGCTGTCAAGACCGTCTACCAAGACACCTGTGGAGTTACTGGCTTCAAGATCATCAATGGCGGAGGTCGTTCGGAGGTCCAAGCTGCGCACATCCGACCAGTCGCCGATCGTGGCCCGGACTCGGTGCGAAATGGGATCGCGTTGTGCAGCACGATGCATTGGATGTTCGATCGAGGCTTGATCTCGATCGACGACGACTTGTCGAATTTGGTGGCCCGTAACCGCGTGCCAGACACTGTGGCTCGGCTTATTAACCCCGGCGGACGTCTTCGTGGTCCAGAGCGTGTCGATCTTCGCCCGCATCCGCATTTCCTCGCCTATCATCGACGGGAAGTCTTTAAAGGTTGAAGAATGCCAGTTATGGCGACGTTCTTCGCCAGCAAATTAACCGGCAGAGGAGGAGCAGAGTCCCATCAAAAAAGAAATATCACGATGTTTTAGCTCACACAAAGAAAACGCATACCGCTTTACTGATCGAGAAAGCTTCTGAGGATCCGTGACCGGCTCGGGTGCTTGAGCTTCCTTATAGCCTTGGCTTCGATCTGGCGGATGCGCTCGCGGGTGACAGAGAACTGCTGGCCCACCTCTCCTAGCGTGTGCTCGTTGTTCATGCCGATGCCAAAGCGCATGCGCAGCACCCGCTCTTCGCGTGCAGTAAGCGAGGCGAGCGCGCGCGCGGTGGCTTCGCGAAGCTCCGCCTGCATGGCGGCGTCGATCGGCTGGATTGCCTCCTTGTCCTCAATGAGATCGCCAAGGCGGCCATCCTCCTCATCGCCGATCGGAGTCTCGATGGAGAGCGGCTCCTTGGCGAGTTTGAGGACTTTGCGAACCTTCTCCAGCGGGATGGCGAGCTTTTCGGCAAGCTCCTCGGGCGTCGGCTCGCGGCCAATCTCATTGAGCAGTTTCCGCGATGTACGAATAATCTTATTGCCCACATCGATCATGTGGAGCGGGATGCGAATGGTGCGCGCCTGATCGGTGAGCGCGCGGCTGACGGCTTGGCGAATCCACCAGGTGGCGTAAGTGGCGAATTTGTAGCCGCGCCGGTACTCGAATTTATCGACCGCCTTCATCAAACCGATATTGCCTTCCTGGATCAGGTCCAGGAACTGCAGCCCGCGATTGGCGTATTTTTTGGCGATCGAGATGACGAGGCGCAGATTGGCCTCTACCATCTCCTTCTTGGCCTGGCGCGCTTCGCGCTCCCCCTTTTGCACGATGTGCACGATCTTGCGGAGCTCGACGATCTCGAGGCCGGTATGTGCCGCGAGCGCCTGTATGTCGCAGCGGTACTGCCTGATCTTGTCCTTGTCCCTGGCGACGAACTTCCTCCAGCCACTGGCGGAGAGCTTCGAGGCGCGGTTGAGCCAGAGGGGGTCGAGCTCGGAGCCCCGATAGTTCTTGATGAACTCCTCCCGCGCCACGCCGTGACTCTCGGCGAGCCGCATCAACTTGCCCTCGTGAGCAACAAGCCGTTTGTTGACGTCGTAGAGCTGCTCGACCAGGGAATCGATGCGCGCCTGTCTCAGCCGCAACGATTTTATCTCGGTGACGATCTCGTTCTGAAGCTTCTTGTAACGGCGTTCTTGCGCCGGCGAGAGGGTGGTGTTCTTGATCTTGAGCTCGATGTCTTGATCCTGCAGGCGGCGCAGCCGTTTGTAGGCATCTGCGACTTTGTCGAAGCTCGCCAGAACTTTGGGCTTGAGCTCGGCCTCGATCGCCGCGAGCGAGAGAGACGCTGGGATTTCGTCGTCGAAATCGCGTTCACTTTCGGCGCTCTCGTCGGTTTCGGTTTCTACGTTGCCGCTCGCAGACGCAGGCATCGTCGCTACCGCAGCGGCGCCATCTGTTGTCCGCAGTGCTGCATGCGCTGCTGTCGGGACGTGTGCCCCGGGCACCAGCGACGGTGCCGGGATCAGCTGGCCGGTTGCCCCGATGACGGTGGTTGGAAAGGGCTTCGCATCAGGGCCAATGTAAGTCGCTTCGAGATCGATGATGTCGCGAAGGAAGGCCTTTCCTTCGTTGAGCTCGTCGCGCCAGATGACAATGGCCTGGAAGGTAAGGGGGCTCTCGCACAAACCAGCGATCATGGCCTCGCGGCCCGACTCGATTCGCTTGGCCACGGCAATCTCGCCTTCGCGCGATAGCAGGTCCACCGTGCCCATTTCGCGCAAATACATGCGCACGGGATCATCGGCGCGCTCGATCGGCCTCGTGCTATTGGACTTGATGGGCAGCTTTTGCCCGACCTCGACCAGCTCTACGCTCTCGCTTTCGCCTTCAGTATCCTCTTCCGGCTCTCTGTCCCGATCCTCGTCCTCGTTCGCCGCGTCAGGCTCTACGATGCTGATGCCCAGCCTGCCGAAGCTGGCTAGAATTTCCTCGATCTGCTCGGAATTGAGCTCCTTGGAGAGCGTATTGATCTGATCATGAGTAACATATCCGCGTTTCTTGGCGCTGTGGATCAGCGATTTGACCGCCGCATCCGACAGGTCAAGCAAGGGGCGGTCCGGCCGGGACGCGGGATCCTCCTCCCGGGCCTCTTCCTTCTGCAGCTGCATCTTGATTTTGCTTGTCACAAATCTCCTGGCTGCGCTGAGGAGCGCCGGTTGGACGAGTGGTGCCGAAGGTTAGTTCCGCCGTATAGCTGATGACCAGGAGCCGGAGCCGCCTGGCTGGTCTGTCGTTTGTCCCGTCAAGCCGGTTCGGACGCTAGCTCCTTGCCTTATGGCATGTCTTGCTCGGAAAAGCTCGACCTATGTAACTGCGCGCCGTGCTCAGCATATTCATCCAGTCGGTGAACGCGGGCGTTACCGGTTAACTCGGCAATTTTTTTCTCATGCGCGACAGCTGCGAGCGCACCAGTCGTCCGGGTGAGGAGGTCCAGGGACGCATCGTTGTCGTCGCGGACCGGCTCAAGCGCCTGATCTCGGTAAGCCCGCGCGTCGGGATCACGTTCTATCACGATCTTCATCAGCACCAGACGGCCGATCATAGCCGCGAGGATGGCGTGCTTGCTCAATGTTTCCCAGAGAAAACGCGGCCAGAACATCAAGAGATGCTCTCGCGGCAAGCCGGGCCTGCGCTCTGACCGATGCCGCAGGCGGAGGATGCCGGCCTGCAGCGGGTGTACATTTTCGAGCCGCACGGTAGTCGCGAATGTAAGCAGCACTTTTACCAAGCTGCCCAGCGGCTGCCCCGTTGTCGCCATGCGACGCAGCAGAGTCCGCATATGTTGCGGCGTGTAATAGAGTGACCAAGCTTCGCGATAGATCGCCTCCCACTCGTGCCTGCTCATTTTGGGATGCGCAGTACAGACATGCTCGACGTCGTACCTGTTGAGGTCTGCTTCCATCGCGACGCCCTTTTTCCAGAGCGCCTGATGATCCTCCGAGCCCGGGAGCGGTGTCAGGCAGAAGAATTCAACAATGTCGACCGGCAACTCCTTCTGCATGATCGTAATATCGCGCCTGATTGTCTGCGGCGTGTCTGCAGGAAAGCCGAGGATATACCCAGCAAGCGTGATGATGCCCTGCGCCTTCCAGGCCAGCAGCATGCGCCGGTACTCCGTGATTTTGTTCTGGCGCTTCTTCGCCGCGGCAAGATTGTCCGGATTGATATTCTCCAATCCGATAAAGACACGTGTAACACCGGCTCGTTTCGCCTTCTCCACGAAATTCGGAAGCTTGTGACACAAGGTATCCACCTGAATCATCAGGCCAAGCGGAATCCCCGCCTGCTCGCGCAACTCAATCAACCGGTCGAAGATCGCCTCCCACTCTCTGTTGCGCGCAAAATTGTCGTCGGTGATAAAAAACTTGTGAATGCCCTGAGCCCAATTGAGACGAACGAGATCCTCAACGTCATCGGCTGAACGAAAGCGCGACTTGCGGCCCTGCACGTTGATGATGGTGCAGAATGAGCATTGATAAGGACAACCGCGACCCGCGTCGAAACTGGTGCTCAGCCCGAGGGTCCGAGTCACATGCCGCTTCGGGAGAAATGGTACCGGCGTGCCTTGCAGCGAGGGAAGCTCCTGCAGGAAATTGTATTCCGCGGCGAGGCGACCCTCTGCCGCGTCGCGCATCACAGCCGCGAACCGGCCTTCGGCCTCGCCCGCGAACATGGCGACCCCAAGGTTCCGGCAACCGTCCAGGTCACCGGCGTGGCCATCCAGCATCGCTAGGCACCCCGAAACGTGAAAGCCACCCATCACGACTGAAATTCCTGCCGCTTTGAATGGCCGTGCTATGTCCAGGGCGCGGGGATATTGGTTCGACTGAACGCCGACCAGCGCTACGAGCCCGAAGTTATTGTGATCCCGGAACCGGGCAAGCAGCGCAGGCATGTCGACGCGCGTGTTTGTCTCGTCAATGACTTCAATGGCAATGGCAACGTCGGGCCCGAGGACGTGCCGCTTGGCGCAATCGTCGGCGATTGCATACATGGCAGCGAGCGAATTGGATGGGATCATCGCCCGCCACCAGCGGATCACATATCCTTCATCATCATAGTGCGAGGGCTTTATCAGGACGAGCAGGAAGCAACGACTCGCCGACACTCCTGGCTGCGTCCGGGCTTGGCCGGACGCAGTGGGTGCCTTCGGATATCGGCTGCCAGAAGACATCGCCGTGATACCTAAGAGCGGGCTGGGACTTGGCTGATAGCGGACACTGGCGCCGCTGATTTTCCAATTTTGCGAGGTCGTCAGTCAGGCGCGCTGTTCGCGCGCGAGGCCAAGTCGTTCGGCCGAAACTCGGTGAACCCGTATATGCGTTCGACTGCAAAATCGCAAGCGCTAGTTCTGGGCAAAGAGTGCCGCGCCTTTTACTTCTTCTTTGTTTTATCGATATTCGCGACGTCGGCGTTCGCCGCGTCCCTCGCCAATCGAAGTGCTCGCAAGCGGGCGGTTTTTTCTTGGGTGGCGCGACGCTGGGCCTGATATTCTGCCCACGCCTGCGCACCTTCCTTAGCCCGGTCCTGCTTCTTTTCCTCTGATTCCTTCGACATCGAACGGTTCCTTAATCTTTGTAGCGATTTGGGCTCTGGCGCTCAGCGCGAACATGCGGCGCAGCACGTCAAGCCTCCGGCGTTTGGATTATATTGTCGATATCCTTCAAATGATCATACACCGCTACCTGCACGATCGGATGGTTCTTTTTTATTGCGAGGCCAGCCGCCTCGGCAGCTTCCAGTGTGGCGTAAGTGGCCTTGGTCTGCCTATCGACTCGAAGCCGATATCGACCCTCGGCCTGCTTGTCCTGTGAAGGGGCTGGTTGTTTAGGATCTCCAGGATCGTTTTTCCTGGTCAGTTTCACTGCCATCACGCTGATCTCCTCATTGTCACTCAAAACGCCCGCTCGTCCGGAAATGCCTTGCGTCACCTCTTCCCCGGACAGTTTCCATCCTGGGCTTGCGAAGCAGGAATGCGGGAAGCTCTTTCGAACTCGTTTCCTAAGTGCTCCTGCCGATTTTTCCCATCGAATGCATCGTTGCGAGTCCAGTTGCGGCCCTGCTCCCGTCTAGCCGGACGAGGTGAGCGGCTGTCCTGGGCTGGCCCGCGCCGCTGTCGCGCCGTGGAAGGATGGTCGTTCACCGGAAGAGAGATGCAGATCAGTTTCTCGATACCGCGCAGGAGTGCGGCCTCATCGTCGTCACACAAAGAGATAGCGATACCAGTCGCTCCCGCTCGCGCCGTGCGGCCTATCCGGTGCACATAGGTTTCCGGCACGTTGGGAAGATCGAAGTTGACTACGTGACTGATGCCGTCGACATCGATCCCGCGCGCGGCAATGTCGGTGGCGATAAGCGTGCGCACCTCGCCTTTGCGGAACGCAGCGAGCGTTCGATCCCGCTGGCCTTGTGATTTGTTGCCATGGATCGCTTGCGCCGCGATGCCGGCCTTCGCAAGACTCCGCACGACCCTGTCAGCTCCGCGCTTGGTGCGGGTAAATACGAGGGCACGCTCAATTGATTCGCCATCCAATATATCCGCGAGAACTCCTGATTTGGCCGCGCGATCAACCCGAAGAACGCGCTGCTTGACTCGAGCGACGGTCGAGCCGACTGGTGTTACAGCGATCTTCACTGGATCGCGCAGCATCGCACCCGCGAGCTCCGCAATCGCCTGCGGCATCGTAGCTGAAAATAGCAGCGTCTGCCGATGGGCGGGCAGCTTTGCGACGATCTTGCGGATATCATGAATAAAGCCCATGTCGAGCATTCGATCTGCTTCGTCGAGCACGAAAAATTCGACTTGGGAGAGACGGAGCGCGTTGCCTCTCACAAGATCCAGCAGGCGTCCGGGGGTTGCGACGAGGACTTCAACACCGCCGAGGAGCGCTCGCGCCTGCCCGGCCACAGGCACGCCGCCGATTGCCAACGCGGCAGTGATGCCAAGATGGCGGCCATAGGCGCGAAAGCTGTCGAGAATTTGCCCGGACAGCTCGCGTGTTGGGCTGAGTACCAGCACTCGGCAGCACTTGCGCTCGATGCGCCGCCGATCTGCGAAAACATGATGCAGAATCGGCAATGCGAATGCTGCTGTTTTTCCGGTGCCTGTCTGGGCGATCCCGATCACGTCGCGGCGCGATAAAACGATCGGAATCGTCTGCGCCTGAACCGGAGTGGGGACGACATATTTTTCTTCTGCAACAGCGCGCGCGATCGGCTGCGCAAGGCCAAAATCCTGAAATGAAGTCAATAGGGAATCTTTCGTTGGGCGACGCAATCGGCTTCCGCGCGCAATGCGCGTGCTCGGATCCGTATCGCAGCGTTGGTGGATGATAGCTCTCGCGTGATTCGAGCTGTCACTGAAACTAAAAGCAGGCCAGACACACCGTTTGTGGAATGAATGCACGCGGCTTGCAGTTACCCCTTATGTGGGACACAGATGTGTTCGTTTCAAGGCGTCGCAACTTGGGTCGGCACTCGTTGTTTGGCATATGGTCAGGTGCGGCTTGCCTGACCCTGGCGCGGCCGAGTTGCTATTGAGCGGTAAGCGTCCGGCGCTCAGAAGTCAGTGCTGACCACATCGTAGGAGCCTTTCCGACCCCGTGCATACACCTTGGCTGCCGCGGCATGAATGAGATCCCGATTCGCGTCGAAGGCACCGAGCAGGCTGGCCTCGTCGAGGCGCACGTTGGGTTGAACCCGCTTCAAGGCATCCTCGGTCACGAAGAAGATGGCCTCCATTGCGCTGTCGTGCCCCCAAAACCGCACGGCACGCCGCGTAGCGTCATAAAAGCGGTTTTGGTTCGGAAACCTCAGGCCCATCGGGACACCCTTTCGGAGGTTAGATCTTAACCCTTTTTGGCGGACCGGCGCATACTTTTGATGGCCAATGCGGGGAGCCCAGATTTGCGTGCGATCAATTGATCCTGCTCAGCAATGAAGTCTCTAGCCGAAGCGTCACCTTCTGGTCCAAGCACCACTGTGGTTGGTACCCTGCGATTGGACCGCTGCGAGCCATCCTCGTAAAAGACATCAAACAGCACAAATTCAGCAGCTGCACGGGTTCCCGGCTTCCGAGCCATGTTCAACCTTTCTCCTCAAAACCGCCTATCGGAGCTAACATCGGCGTCGGTCTCCGTAATCGAAGGCCTTTTAAGGCTGCAATCGTAGAGAAAGTTTCGATGAGATCCTAATTATGGATCATACGGCCTTGGATCAACAGGAACGATAGGAGGGCCTTATGGCATTTAAGCCAAACTACGGTAGAGATCGCGCCGAACGACAGCGGGCAGCTCGCGCACGCAATGAGGAAAAACAGCGTAAGAAGGAGGAGAAAGCCGCGCAGCGCAAAGCCGAACGCACTGCAGATGATCCTGTCCCGAATGATAAAAAGGACGACGAATGACGGTTGAGCGCACCCTGGCTGAACGCGGCGAGCTGCACGAATGAGCTGGCTTCGCGGTCGCCGCGATCAAAATAACCCACCGCGCCGAGCTGGTTTTCCGAAATCCACGGGAGCGCGGGCGTACTGCGATCGTGAGCAAGCCTTAGAACGCTGGCTGGGTGCAAAAAAAGCTGGCTATTTGACCAGCGACCCTCCATATTGGGAATCATCGGCAGTTCATTCAGGCACCGATGACTGAGAGATACGTCGTGCTCCCGCCGTAACTAAGCGAGGAGCGTGCCGTGGCTCAGAACTATCCTCTCGACATCGCCCGCAATATCGAGCGTCGCTGGCAATCGCGATCGAGGGCCGCCATTGCGGCAGTGCTAAAGAACCCCGATGTTGCCGACAGCGGCCTCTGTCCGGATTGCAATCGGCCCGCCCCAATCGCCCCGCTCTCCTCCGAGTACCGCGATGAAGGAACGATTCACCATCACTGGCTATGCCGTGCGTGCGGTCACCAATGGATCACCGTCGTCCGCGTACCGATGTGAAGGTTGCGATGGTGTTAGATCTAAATTGAACGGGCGATTGACACGCAGGGTTTTCCGCTTTGGCGCATGAAGTCGAACGGAGCGAAGGGCTAGATCATCCGATCGCGACGCGTCCCAGTAGCGAGCGCAACTATCCGGCCCATGTGCCATAACCCGCTCAGCGTGAGGGGACGCAATAATGACCGCCGCCGAATCCAGGGCTCTGAGGAAGGGCAGCCGTGTTTACTGGCAGGGGAACGCAGCTGATAGTGGCATCATCCGCGCAACAAGCTGGGACGCGGTCACGATCGTCTGGGACAACGGTCACACGGCGATCGTACATCATGGCGACATGCGCGAAATCGAGAGCGCGCCAACAAAGCGTACGTCTGACAAGTTCAGGGTTTTATAGGAACAGTAAACGACCCGCCGATTAAGCTTCGACGGGTTCATCCGGGCTACCTGAGAACTCCGGAAGCCGCGCGCGACAGTCGGTCTGGTTTTGGCTAGGGTGGAGAAGGATTGCAGAAGTCGTGAGGCATTGATGCAACGTTATGGCGCAACGGTTCTGGCGCTCGTGCTGGCCATCGCCATGATCGATCGAGCGTCGGCACAGAGGATCAGGGCTGGACTTCTGACCTGCGACGTCTCGGCTGGCATCGGGTTCATTATTGGCTCGAAGAAGGAGATGGCCTGCGTCTTCACGCCGGAGGGACCTGGCCGGCGGGACGATTATGACGGCACCATTACCAAGTACGGGCTTGATCTCGGGCTGACCGGCGGCGGCGTAATGGTCTGGGCAGTGTTCACGGACACGCTCGCAGGTCCCGGCTTTCTTGCCGGCGATTACATTGGCGCAAGCGGGGAAGTCAGCATTGCGGCCGGGCTAGGCGCCAACGTTCTTCTCGGCGGCTCCAACCACACGGTGGCATTACAGCCGCTCTCGGTGAGTGGGCAGATTGGTTTCAATCTGGCCGTCGGCGTCGCAGCGCTTCATCTCGGGCTGCCGTTGAGGCAGAGGTGATTTCTTAAGGCCGCATCAAGACGAGCAGCTCGGTTCGGGAAACGACTGTTTGTCGCATGCTTGCGGACCGCAGTAGCCCGCATGAGCGAAGCGACATGCGGGTAGATGTGGCCGGTTGAACCCGGATATCGCTACGCTCATCCGGGCTACGACAGCTTACGGCGCGTCCAGCCTGCAATCTTTGCGCGCCCAAAAAGTCGCGCCCACGAACTCTCGCGCGAACAGAGGAGTTTTGCTAGGGCTTTCCTCCTTATGGATCGACCGATGCCGCCGCAGGAAGATGCCGAGCACAGGGTGCTCGAAGCGCTGCACCGGGCGGCGCTGTTCTGCGACAGAAAAATCGGCTGGAACAGAATAGGCGTCGCGCTAAGCCTCGTGATCATCGCGATCTCGGCGACCGCGCTCTACCGTATTCTGCGGACCATCGACGCAAGCGAGGTTCTCGATGCGCTCGCGACGACGGATTGGCGTGCCGTGGGGCTCGCCGCGTTGTGCGTCGCCGGCGGTTATTTCACCCTGACGTTTTATGACCTGTTCGCATTGCGAACGATCGGTAGAGACGACGTGCCCTATTGGGGCGCCGCACTCGCGGGCTTCACCAGCTACGCGGTCGGCCATAATGTGGGCGCAAGCGTGCTCACCGGAGGCGCGGTGCGTTACCGCATCTATTCGGCCTGGGGATTGACCGCTGCTGACGTCGCCAAGATCTGCTTCATCGCGGGACTGACGTTCTGGCTGGGCAACGCGACCGTGCTTGGCCTCGGCATTCTCTACGTGCCGCTTGCCGCGACCGCCATTGACCAGCTTCCGCCCTGGCTCAACCGCATTGGCGCGGTCCTCGTCCTCATTCTGCTCATACTTTATGTCGTCTGGGTCTGGCAGCGGCCGCGCATTGTCGGGCGCAGCGGCTGGCACGTGATACTGCCGGCCGGTCCGCTGACGCTCTTACAGATCGCGATCGGCATCGTCGATCTCGGCTTTTGCGCGCTGGCCATGTACATGCTGATGCCGGAGGAGCCGAACCTCAATTTCGTCACGCTCGCTGTCATTTTTGTCTCGGCGACGCTGCTCGGCTTTGCGAGCCATGCGCCGGGTGGCATTGGCGTATTCGATGCAGCCATGCTGGTTGCGCTCTGGCAGTTTGACCGGGAGGATCTGCTCGCAGGGCTGCTCCTGTTCCGCTTGCTCTACTATATCGTCCCCTTCGCGCTTTCGCTCCTCATTCTCGGAGCGCGGGAATGCGCCCTGGCGCTGCGCGGCACGCATCTGCCGCCCATTGAGCCAATTCCCTCCATTGCGCCGACCGACGTGGAGAGCCCGCCAATCGAGCCGGGAGAAGGAGAGTTCGGCCGGTAGTGTCTGCCAATTTATTGAGATTGCACGATTTCTGAAATGAGTGTTTTCCAGGCGGCCTTTTCACGCTCGGGACGGAAGAAATAGGCGCGGCGCGCGATCGCGCGGCGCAAGCATTGGAGGAAACGTGCATCGGTCTCGAATTCGATGCAGCAGTCGCGCCAAAGCCTGCGTGTTACCGACCGGAAAGTAGCCGGGATAATTGCGCCCAAGCAGTCCGACCGAGCCTTCAATCCGCGAAGCCAGTGTCGGGACCCCCGCTACGATAGCCTCCGAGATGACGTTGGCGCCTCCCTCGCTGCGTGATGAGAGGACCATCGCCCGCACGCGGCCAAGCAGCCGGCGGACGTCCGCGCGCGGCCGGTCTCCTCGCCACAGGTAGCGCGGGTTGCGCCGCATTTCGGCTTGCGCCCGCGCGCGCCACTGAGGCGTCTCAGCCGCCCCGAAGTGTACGATGCGAAGGCGCGAGCCCGCAGGCAGGAGGCGCGCGGCATGCGCCGCGCGCAAGGGATCCTTCACTTCGCGCAAATGCCCGATGACGGCGACGTCGAACCCGCGTGCAGTTGCCGCAGGCGCGCCGGGGAGCGCGGCAGCCGACTGATAAATGACGCGAACTTTGCGTTTAAACCGGCCGGGCACGCGCTTGCGCGCGAGCTCCTGGAGCGCGACCAGCCGGTCGGCGCATGCAAGCGAGTGCAGCGTCGGTTCGGGGTCGCGCTCGATGTACTCGTTGATATCGGTTCCGCTCAAGGCCACGATCAGCGGCCGGTCAGGATAGAGTTCGCGAAAGCTCCGGATGCTCTCTGCGCTGCGCCAGGCATGCAGCGCGATCATCAGATCCGCGCGCTCGCCATTGTATTTGGTTGCTACGTAAACCCTATGACCAAGCTCGCGCAAAATGCGCGTCCAGCGCGAGCTGGTGGTGGCGTTGCCGGAACGTGACGACGAGCGCGCCGGTGTGATAAGAATTATTTTCATGCAACCTGATCTCATCGATCGTCCGACCAGCGGCGCCACGCCCGTCGAGCTATGCTCGCAGTTGCGTCAGACGCGCGAGCGCACGCGCCGGCTCACGCAGGACCTCTCCACAGAGCAGTTGATGGGGCCCATGCTTCCGATCGTCAATCCGGTGTTGTGGGAGATTGGGCATGTGGGCTGGTTTCACGAGTATTGGACGCTGCGCCATGCCCACGGGCTCGCACCGCTGATCGAGCGTGCCGATCTCCTGTGGAATTCAAGCACCGTCGCCCATGACACCCGGTGGGATTTGGACCTGCCCGATCGCAGCAGCGTGTTCCGCTATCTCGACGATGTCCTCGGCAGGCAGCTCAATTCGCTAACCGGCCCGATCGATGCTCCAGGACGCTATTTTTATGAGCTTGCGATCCGGCATGAGGACATGCATGTCGAGGCGCTCGCCTATACCCGCCAGACGCTGGGATATGGGCCGCCGGAAGCGAGCAGGGACCCCGTCGCGCCGGTAACGGATCATTGGCCGGGCGATGTGCAAATACCCGGCGGGACGTGGCGCCTGGGGTCATCACCCGAGGACGGTTTCATTTTCGACAACGAGAAATGGCAGCACGAGGTCGCGCTTGCGCCGTTTCGCATCGCCAAGGCGCTGGTGACGAATGCGGAGTTTGCCGCGTTTGTGGAGGAAGGCGGTTATAGCCGTCCGGAATTCTGGAGCGCCGCCGGGTGGGCCTGGCGCGAACAGGTTGATGCAAAACGGCCGGTCTACTGGCTTGAAAAACAAGGCAGCGGTTCTGGCTCTAGCTTTGGGTGGACTTGGCGCCGCTATGGCGCAGTTGAGCCCCTCGCGCCGCACGCACCGGTGACGTTCGTCAATTGGTACGAAGCCCAAGCCTTCTGCAGGTGGGCGAAACGGCGGTTGCCGAGCGAGGCCGAATGGGAAGCCGCCGCCGTCGGCGAGCTCGACGGGGACCGTCTCTCGCATCGCAAACGGCGCTGGCCCTGGGGCGGGGCAGCGTTGACCCCCGCGCACGCCAATCTCGATTTTGCGTCCGACGGCGCAATCGATGTTGTGGGATGCCCGGCCGGTGACAGCGCGTTCGGGTGCCGGCAGATGACCGGCAATGTGTGGGAATGGACGGCGTCCGATTTTGTGCCGTTTGCCGGCTTTTCCGCCGACCCTTATGAGGACTATTCTCAGCCCTGGTTCAATTCCCGCAAGGTGCTGCGCGGTGGAAGTTTTGCGACCAGCGCGCGCATCGCACGCCCCGGCTACCGTAATTTCTTCACGCCTGATCGCAATGACGTCATTGCCGGATTTCGCACCTGCGCATAGTAGGTGAGGCGGGAGAGGGGCACGCACTTGCATGCAGTCATCAGCACATCCCGTTATCAAGGACGTGGTTCTCGTCGGCGCGGGGCATGCACACGTGGCCGTGCTGAGAATGTTCGGCATGGCACCCCTTCCCGGCGTGCGTCTCACCTTGATCACGCGCGAAGTGCACACGCCCTATTCGGGCATGCTGCCGGGTCTGATTGCCGGCCATTATCAGTTCGACGAGGCGCATATCGACACCGGGCCGCTGGCACGGTTTGCCGGCGCCCGGCTCTATCAAGATGAAGCCGTTGGCCTCGATCTGACCAACCGGCTAGTCATCTGCCGGCAGCGTCCGCCGGTACCTTACGACGTTCTATCCATCAATATCGGTTCTACGCCGAACACGACGCAAATTCCGGGCGCGAGCGAGCATGCCATTGCGGTGAAGCCGATCGACGGCTTTCTCAACCGGTTCTTGGCGCTCAAGGCTCGCGTGATGGAGAAGAAAGGCCGTGCCTCCATCGCGATCGTGGGCGCGGGAGCAGGTGGCGTCGAGCTTCTGCTTTCCGTCGCGCACCGGCTGCGCCGGGACGTCGCCTCGGCAGGATTTAGTCCGAACGGGCTTGCATTCATGCTCGTCACAGACACGCCGGATATCCTGGCGACATTTCCGAAGACCTTTCGCGCCACCTTCCGCGACATTCTCGCGGCGCGTGGTATTTCCGTTGTGGCAGGAGCGGCGGTCACGCGAGTCGAAGCCCATCGTCTCGTTCTGGAACGTGGCGTGCCAATCGACGTCGATGAGGTTCTGTGGACCACGCAAGCAAGTCCACCTGCCTGGCTTGCAAGCACCGGACTTGCGCTCGACGAGCATGGGTTCCTTCGCGTCGAGCCTGATCTGCGCGCAGCGGGGCGCGAGGACGTGTTCGCGGCCGGCGATATCATCTCATTTCCTTCGCGACAGCTGCCGAAATCGGGGGTTTACACCGTGCGCGCCGGGCCTGTTCTCGCGCACAATATTCGCCGCATCCTCACGCGCAGGTCGCCTCGGCCATTCCATCCCCAGCGCGATGCGATGTACCTGGTCTCGACCGGCGATGCGTATGCGGTCGGTACCCGCAACGGGGTGGTGTTCTCGGGGAGATGGGTGTGGCACTGGAAGGATTGGATCGACCGGCGCTTCATGCGCAAATTCAATGAACTCCCGGAAATGTCCAAGCCGGCTGTTCGTCCCGCTTCTCCGCTCGCGGATCAATCAGCGCTCAAAGAAATCTCCGCCATTGCCATGCGGTGCGGCGGTTGCGGCGCCAAGGTGGGCGCGACCGTGCTCGCACGCGCGCTTTCCGCAATCGCGCCGGCGCCGCGCGCGGATGTGATCGCAGGCCTCGACGCACCCGATGATGCGGCGCTCGTCGACACCGGCGGTGAAAAACTTTCCGTGCAAACGGTTGATTATTTCCGCTCCATGCTCGACGATCCCTACCTGTTCGGCAAGATCGCGGCCAATCACGCGCTGGGCGACATCTACGCCATGGGCGGTGAGCCGCAATCGGCGCTCGCCATCGCCACGGTTCCGTTCGGGCTCGAATCCAAGGTGGAGGCGGATCTGTCGGCGATGCTGCTCGGCGCCAACGAAGTGCTGCGGGAGGCAGACTGTGCGTTGGTTGGGGGTCATACCAGCGAGGGAGCGGAGCTGTCGCTCGGGTTCGCCGTCAACGGCCTCGTCTCACGCGCAGCGGCGTTGCGCAAAGGGGGATTGCGCGCCGGCGACGCTCTGATCCTCACAAAACCGATCGGCACCGGCACGTTGCTCGCGGCCGACATGCGGGGCAAGGCCCGCGCGCGCTGGGTCATGGCGGCCTGTGAACACATGATCCAGTCGAATCGCCGTGCTGCGGAAATTCTGCGTGGGCACGGCGCCCACGCCGCCACTGACGTGACCGGCTTTGGCCTCCTCGGGCATCTCATCGAGATGGTACGAGCCTCGGACGTGGATGTGACCATCGCAATCAGCCGCGTGCCGCTGCTCGAAGGAGCGCGTGAGAGCGTGGAGATGGGAATCTTCTCATCGCTGCAGCCGCAGAACGTGCGCCTTCGGCGTGCAATCCGCGCGCCTGAGGCTGCTGCCAAGCATCCGCTCTATCCGCTCCTTTTCGATCCGCAAACGGCCGGCGGCCTCCTCGCCGCAGTCCCGCTCGAACGTGCGCGAGCGTGCGTTGATGCGCTGCGCGAGGCGTCATACGTGCATGCAAGCGCCATTGGAGTCGTGACGGAGCGCAGCAGCGAGATCGAGCCGGTCACCATCGATCTTGACGGATCAATTGTCGGGCCAATGCTCGCCCGTTTTCCGGCAATGGAACGTTCGCAGGCCGCCACCACACCCGGGGAGAGGCACTATGCTAAATCCGCTTTCTAATTTGCCCAATCCGCTTTCTGATTTTTGGGATTTCCTGATCGGAAATACCGAGGATCACAACAAGCTTGGCGCCCTGAAGTATTTCCTTGTCGCCCTGTTTCTCGCTCTCCTGCTTGCGAGCATCGTCATTGCAATCAACAACTGGCGGGATGACCCCGCGCAGCGCACGCCATCGAATGTCGCAACCTGGTTCGTGCGCGTGGCCGTGGGGGGAATGTGGTTTCAGGGAATGCTGTGGAAGCTGCCTTTGCCGGTCTCGGGTGCCCTGCAGTATTGGACCGAGCAGCTGGGCAACCGTGCAGCCTTCGCCTTTCACCGCCGGCTCGTAACGGAATTCTATCTGCCGTACCTCTACATCCTCAACCCCATCATCTTCCTTGCGGAGCTCACGTTCGCGGTCTCTCTCATCCTCGGGCTGGGCATGCGCCTGGTCAGCGCGCTTGCGATCGTATTTGTGCTGCATCTCTGGCTCGGCATGTATCGCCCCGGCGACCCGCCCGAGTGGCCCTGGTCGTACGTATTTCTCGCGATCGTGATGTTCATGTTCGCACTGCATGCCGCCGGGCGAAGCCTCGGGCTCGACGCGTGGCTGCGCCGTCACGTCGCGGCCGTGCGCGAGGGCACCGGCTTCTTTGGCCGTCTGCTCAAACTGGCAAGCTGACGAGTACCCCCCGCGTTGCAGCTTGCGCGAGCGCAAGCGCAAATCCGGGACAACCCCGCGCCCCCGGCAAGTAGGCTGAATCGGCTCTTTCGCCAAAACGAACCCAAGAGTATTCGTGAGCTATGACTCAAATGCAGCGCCGAAACGGCTCCTTTCACCGCGCCGCGCCTGTATTCTCTGTAAATAACAGGAAGATACGGGCCCGCGTGCAAGAAGTGCCCGTAAAATGCGGACTTGCGAAAAAAATAACAGAGGCGGGAACAGGGCGATAACAGAGAATAGCAGGGAAGCCGGGCGGAGATTGCAAACTCGCCTGCTGCCGTTTGGATCGGCAAAATTGCATGGCTTCCTTTGAGTACTTGGAGGCTGCGAGCTAATCGTCATGAAGCGCTGATCCTGTTGCGATTTGGGCGCGTTGCCATGCGGACTGTAAGCATCGGCACCGCAAGCGCTGTGTCAAGCAGCCCTCACAGATAACTCCTTCGTTGATAAAGCTTTTCGTCTGTTGGCTTCGTTTGGTAAAAATCGCGCTGCATGGAGGGCAACAAACGGCGGATGCGGATTGCGACTGCGATGCGGCCGGACCTCGTGTTGCTGACGTGCACGCATGAAAAAACCCGGCACGCTGCGCGTCCGGGTCTCACCTCTGGAGCATGCCAATTCCTCTACCAGAAATGTTTCGAAATGTCAAGCGAATTCTTTGGGGAAAATTCTTTGGGGTGATTTTTTGTTGCCGCAGCTTTGTTTGCCACCACCGCAGCTTGCAATGAGCGGCGAGCAGGAGGCGCGACAACGCCGATCCACCCTTTGAGCTGGAAGAGATTAATCGGCCTGAAAGCCAAAACATTTGCGACAGGCCGAACTGATGGTCTTCAAGTTGGATTGAGCAAACCAGATCCGGCTCTCGACGCCGGTTCCCTCCCGAATACATTCCCGCAGACCGGAAGCCACCATAACTTGCCCGGCGGCTTTACAATGATGGTCGGCAAGTCAGCTGTCGCCAGCTGCGGGCATCCTTTTTCAAGAGGTCTCAGACCGCTATGTGCCATTCGAGGCTAATGTCGGCCGTGTAGGAATGTTCGGTTGACGGTTTCATGGTTCTTCTCGTCTGCGAAGCTCAAACTGCGGATGAGCCACGGCGTCGGTCACCGAGCCATAGAGCCGCTCGAAGGCATTTTCATCGAATCTTGCGGTCGGCAGATCGAATGCGACACGACCGCTCGACAAACCGACGATCCGGTCGGCATACGCGCGCGCGAGATGCACTTGGTGCAAACTGCAAACGACCGCTACGCCCTCGGAGCGGGCGATGCCATGCAGCAGATCGAGCACGCCCGTGCTCGCGTTTGGGTCGAGGCTTGCTACCGGCTCGTCGGCGACAATGAGAGTTGGACGTTGCGCCAGCGCGCGGGCGATCGCAACGCGTTGTTGTTGTCCGCCTGATAGCGTATCGGCGCGGCGTGGTGCCAGCTCCATCAAGCCCACGCGATCGAGGCACTCGAGCGCTAGCAAGCGATCGGAGCGATCGAAGCGCCGTAGTAATCCGCGCCAGGCCGGCACGTAGCCCAGGCGGCCGGCGAGAACGTTTTCAAGCGCGGTCAGCCGATTGACCAGATTGAATTGCTGAAAGATGACTGCCACTTCGCGCAGGCGGTTCCTCGTTGGGAGGGTCACCTCGCTCATTCCGATCCGGACGCTGCCTCTGTCGGCAGCGAGAAGACCGGCTATGCAACGGAACAAGGTCGTCTTGCCAGCGCCGCTCGGCCCCAGGACGGCAACAAATTCATGCTGGGAGACGATGAGGCCGACATCTTCGATCGCCGCCCGCCCATGAAACGTTTTGGTGAGCGCGCGGACGGAAAGCCGCACCGCACGGGAAGAGCCCGCCGGGTCGGGGCTCTCGCGCAAAGCTGGCGCAGCCAGGCAGGTCTGGCCCATCATCGTCAGACGAGGCGTTTGCGCAGCCAGCCTGAAAGCTGGTCAAGCGCCGTCACGACGACGAGGATAACGGCGATGATAGTGAATAGACGAGCGAAGTCGAGCAAGTCCATGCTGTTCTTGAGCTCCTGCCCGATGCCGCCGGCGCCAACCACGCCTAAAACAGTTGAAGCGCGAACATTAAACTCCCACCAGAACAGCGTGGTCGAAAGCAAGACAGGAAGCACATCCGGTACCAGCGCATAGGCGATGCTCGTCAGGCGGCCGGCGCCAGTGGTCCGCACCGCTTCGAACGGACCCAGGTTGGTGCTCTCCATGTGATCGGCGAAGAGCTTGGCGGCACTGCCCCAAGTGTGCAGCGCGATTCCCAGCACGCCCGCGAACGGTCCGAGCCCGACGGCGGCCACGAACAGAAGCGCGAAGACGAAGGAATCGATGCCTCGCAATGCATTCAGGAACCAGCGTGCCGGGTAGTACAAACCCGGCAGGGGCGTAATATTGCGACTCGCGAGAACCGCCATCGGGATAGCCAGCAGCGTGGCAAGTGTTGTCCCGATGGCAGCCATGGCGACCGTCTCAGCAGTCCGCAGCGCAAACAGAGGCACCTCATTGAGCTTCGGGGGCCATGCCTGAGCGATCCAATGGGCGAGCTTCGGGAGGCCGGCGCCAAGCCTTTGCAAATCGATGCCGGCCAGGTTCCACGAGACGGCGTAGAAGGCGAGGATCACCGCCAAAACCAGCCAAAACCGCAGACGGTTCGTAGAAAAGCCGCGGTGGCTCGAATCGAGATCTTCGAGGACGCGTTCCGCGGGAGTCATGGCGACGCTCCTCGGCTGTACTGGCGAGATGCCGGTATTCGGATTAGTGTTATGTCCTGGCTTTTATCTTACCCACCGCTATGCCCGCCTTCTCGATAGTTGCGTAGGCGGCATGGGTGGCGGCCACGAATCCCGTATAACGCGGCGGCAGAAGCGATTTTGCCTGATCGCCGGTGATCGACGTGAGTATCTTCTGCACCTGCGCCGAGCGCTCAGGCGGCGCATCAACCGGGAGCACAATCGCGTCGTTGGGGAGCGGATCGGAAGTCCAGATGATCTTGTTGGAATCCGGTTTCACGTTGCCGCCGGCGATCATTGCATTGCGATTGCGATCGAAGTCGGTCGCCATGTCGACCTGGCCGGCACTGACTGCAACCTCGTTGGCAGCGTGCGTCGCCCCTTCGCTGTATTTCCAGAATGCTTTCGGATCGATTTTCCACACTTCCTTGGCGTAATAGGTCGGGATCAGCCAGCCGGAGGTCGAACCAAGGTCAGCGAACGAGATCGATTTGCCTTTGGTATCGTCAGGAAATTTGGAGACCTGCAGGTCAGGCCGCGCAATGATGATGGCGTGGTAGATCGGCTTGTCGTCATATTTCACGGTGGCGACAGCTTGGCAATTGGTCGCGGAATTGGCGATCACATAGCCCCAAGGGCCCATCCAGGCGACGTCGAGTTGGCCTGAACCCATCGCTACCGCCATCCCGGCCCAATCGGTCGTGCTCACGAGATCGAAATCCGCACCAAGCTCCTTGGCGAGATGAGCGAAAACCGCCGCATAGGCCTTCTTGGTATCGTCCGGATTTGGCAACAGCGGTCCGACACCGAAATGCAGCTTCTTGATTTGGCCAATGGCGGGGCGGTACAGAGCTGATGCGGCCGCAAATCCAGCCGATGCCGCAATGAACTTTCGTCCGTGCAGAATCATAATGACGTCTCCATCAATCTACAGTAGCTCACGCTCGGGCAATCCTCGCTCATGAACTCGACGAGCTTTGCGTCGCTGACGATCACCGCGCCGGCGACGAGATATTCTCATCGAGTTTTCGTTTCTTGAAGCAGAGCGGATAGACGTAGAGATCTCGCCTCTCATTTACCGAAACTCCTCATCAGAGGTTTCAGAGGCGCAAACCTTTTTAGTGTATATCATCGGGGGACCCCCTTTTGGAAGGCGCGGACCTACGCCGTCGAAGGTGGATCCCGTGGGACCCTCCCTGCGGGGTCATCCCGATCCAGCGGATGAACGATGGCACGCCTTTAGCGCACGATCTGTGGCCACTTCATGCTCGAAGGCGCGGCCGTCAGCGGAAAAGGCGTACGGCGGCCAAAGTGACCGAGTGACGCGATTTAGGACCAACAGAGGCGACCCGGTCAATTGACATGCGCAATGCGGGGCCATCGCTAACCACTGCGATTGCAAGGATATGGACGGACTGAACCGTTGGCACGACCCATCGAGTAGCCTGGATGGCCTGGCTCATTGGCGTCTGTTCCAGCCAGGCACAGATCGCTGGATGTGGCGGTGTTGTGCATCACAGCAAAATATAGCAGCCAATGTCTCTTGTGGGTCAAAACGAGAATCCGTCTCTTTCCAGCTTATGTCAGCTTCCGCCAGCCGCGGACATACCGGCGGATAAGAAAGTCGCAGGGCGAGACATTCAAGAATCAATTACCCCAGCGCGTTCACGATTGGCGTGCGGGAGGCTGAAATGAATTGCAGAAGCACAGAGCGCGAGCGAACGGCGATTTTTTAACCCGCCCTGCGGATTCCTCGATCAGGCGCTGGAACCGCCGTTGCGCGGAACCGCACGCAGGTTAATTGCCGCCAGAAATTCCTGGCGCGTCTCGGCATGGGTCCGAAACGAGCCCAGCATGCAACTCGTGACCATGGTCACGTCGGTTTTGTGCACGCCTCTGGTCGTCATGCATTCATGCGCTGCTTCCACCACCACGCCAACCCCAAACGGCTTGAGAACACTGTTTAGGCATTTTGCGATCTCGGCCGTCATTTTCTCCTGAACCTGGAGCCGCTTGGCATAGACATCGACGAGGCGAACGAGCTTGGATATTCCGACCACGCGATCGCGCGGAAGATAGCCGATATGAACCCAGCCGATGATCGGGGCAATGTGATGCTCGCAGTGCGATTCAAATCGAATGTCCCGTAAGAGCACGATCTCATCATAGCCTGCGACCTCCTCGAAAGTGCGCTTGAGGTATTCGCGCGGGTCCTCGAAATTCCCGGCAAACCACTCTTCATAGGCATTGACCACACGCGCCGGCGTTCCGATCAGGCCTTCCCGGTCGGGATCGTCACCGGCCCATCGAATGAGCGTTCGGACGGCATCTTCGGCTTGCGGGCGCGAGGGTCGCGTTACTGTTGCGCCGCGCTGCGCGGTAGCTCGGGATTTTGGCAATCGATTGCTTTTTGCGATCTTCTCCATCGGCTTTCCAATGCGTGTGGGCTGGTCGCGACGAACTTAATCGCAGCGCCCAGCAGGAAAGGTCTAATGGAGCATATCGTGGCGCATGGATAAAGCGGCATGCTGAGAGCCAGGCGGGCTGGGGCCGGTTGGGTCGATGCTTCACGAGATGCGACATCGAGCAACGGGGCACCGCGTGGGCCTCGCAAAGGGCGCTCGCTCCAACCTACGGCCTCTGCCGCGTTTTCAGCCGCGTGCCGCCCGGCGATCGCGGCGCAAATTGACGGGCTGATAGGCAATGCGCGAGTGATAGGCACAATAGGGCAGCCCGCCGATCGGTGGACCGCCACAAAAATAGAAATCCGGGTTGCCGGGATCGCCGATCGGCCACCGGCATGTCTCTTCGGTCAACTCCAACAGGCTGCGGCGCTGCCCGATCGGAATGACATTATCGGCGTGCTCGGGCTCCGGCTCCGCATCAAGGTCGAACGCGTGTGCGAGCGCGGTGTTGCCCCGAATGGACGAACGCGAAACCCGCAGCATCGGGCTGGCGCTGCGCGGCTTGCGTGGTCGCGGTGCAGACGAGTTCGGCGATTTGGCCCGGCCGGAAAGGCCGAGCCGATGTACCTTCCCGATCACCGCGTTGCGCGTGACCCCGCCGAGCTCTGCGGCAATTTGACTCGCTGAAAAGCCTTCGGCCCACAGCTTCTTCAACGTCTCGACGCGTTCGTCATTCCAGCTCATGCCTCAATTCCTCGGCAGTGGCCGTCGCGGCGAGGTCCGGACAGAATCCGACTACGGGTCTGGGCAACGACCTGTTGGCCCGACGCATACTCCCGCTACCGATTTACGCTTGACTGGTCCGCCGCACGGATAGTCGTATTTGACGATCGAAGAACTACAATATGGCGAGACTCGGGCGCAAGAGTTGGCCAGACCGCATCCACATGTTCCGGCCGATTCCGCGCGATCATCCACACTTGCGATCGCCCGGATGGGGAAACTGCCTCAGAGCGTGGCGCGCCACTCGTGTTGACAGCGGGCCGCCGGCCAATAAAATAGACTATGGTGCCGCCCAGGAGAGGCGGCACATTTCATTTGAAGGCTGCGTCCCCATGAGCGAACTTGCGAAATCGCATCTGCTGCCGACCTACGCGCGCGTCAATCTCGCCTTCGAGCGCGGCGAGGGTGCATGGCTCGTCGCGACCAACGGGGAACGCTATCTCGATTTCACGTCCGGGGTCGCGGTCAATGCGCTCGGCCATGCGCATCCGCATCTCGTTGCGGCGATCACCGAGCAGGCCAAGAAGCTCTGGCACGTGTCGAATCTCTACCGCATTCCCGAGAGCGAGCGCGTCGCCGAGCGGCTATGCGCGGCAAGCTTCGCCGACGTCGCGTTCTTCTGCAATTCAGGTGCCGAGGCGATGGAATGCGCGATCAAGATGGCGCGCAAATACCAATCGGCGAACGGGCAGCCGGAGCGCTATCGCGTCCTCACATTCGAGGGCGCCTTTCACGGGCGCACGCTGGCGACGCTTGCTGCCGGCGGACAGAAGAAATATCTCGAGGGCTTCGGCCCCGTAGTCGAAGGGTTCGACCAGATGCCCTTCGCCGATCTGCCCGCGACCCGCAAAGCGATCGGAGCGCAGACGGCGGCCATCCTGATCGAGCCGATCATGGGCGAGGGTGGGGTGCGCGTCGTTCCGCCCGAATTCCTGCGTGCGCTGCGCCGGCTGTGCGATGAGAACGGGCTCCTTCTCGTGTTCGATGAAGTCCAGAGCGGGATGGGACGCACGGGCGAACTCTTCGCGTATCAGCGTTGCGGCGTGACCCCCGACATCATGGCGCTTGCCAAGGCGCTTGGCGGCGGTTTCCCGCTCGGCGCGTGCCTTGCCACCAATGAAGCCGCCAAGGGCATGACCACAGGTACCCATGGCTCGACCTTCGGCGGTAATCCGCTCGCCATGGCCGCGGCCGCAGCGGTGCTCGACGTTATGCTCGCCGATGGATTCCTCGACCGCGTGCGGCGGACTTCGCTCATCCTCAAGCAAAAGCTTGCGGAGATCAAAGACCGCTACCCCGGCGTAATCGCGGAAATCCGCGGCGAGGGCCTCCTCATCGGATTGCGCGCGGTGGTGCCAAGCACAGAACTGGTCGACGAACTGCGCAACGAGAAAATGATCACGGTTGCGGCCGGCGACAACGTGGTGCGCCTGTTGCCGCCGCTGGTCGTGACCGAGGCGGAGGTAAGCGACGCCGTCGGGCGCCTCGATCGCGCCTGCGCGCGCATTGCGTGCGCGCGGCAACGGGAGCGGGAGGGAGCGCGCGGATGAGCGCCGTGCGTCATTTTCTCGACCTGGTCGATATATCCGCGCAGGAACTGCGCGGAATGATCGCGGCCGGACGCGCGATGAAGGAACACCCGGCGGACATGAGGCAGGCGCTCGAAGGCAGAACGCTCGCCATGATCTTCGACAGGCCATCCACCCGCACGCGGGTATCGTTTGACGTCGCCATGCGGCAACTTGGCGGCGGCACCATCGTGCTCACCGGCCAGGAGATGCAGCTCGGCCGGGGCGAGACGATCGCGGACACAGCACGCGTGCTCTCGCGCTATGTCGATGCAATCATGATCCGCACCCTCGACCATGAGGTCGTGACGGAACTTGCCCGGCACGCCAGCGTTCCGGTGATTAACGGGCTCACCCGGCGGTCGCATCCCTGTCAGGTGCTCGCCGACGTCATGACCTTCGAGGAGCGCCGCGGTCCCATCCGGGGCAAGGCAGTCGCCTGGAGCGGCGATGCCAACAACGTGCTTGCCTCCTGGATGCACGCCGCCGAGCGCTTCGAGTTTGAGCTGCGCGTGGCCACACCGCTGGAGCTTGCTCCGAAAAAGTGGCTGCTCGACTGGATCAAGCGCTCGGGCGCGCCGGTGCGCGTCGGGAGCGATCCGGACGAAGCCGTGACAGGAGCCCACTGTATCGTCACGGATACCTGGGTATCGATGGGAGACAAGGATGGCCAGCGGCGGCACAATCTGCTGCGGCCTTATCAAATCAATGCGCGCCTGATGGCGCGCGCCAGACCCGATGCATTATTCATGCACTGCCTGCCTGCGCATCGCGGCGAGGAGGTCACAGACGATGTGATCGACGGGCCGCAGTCGGTCGTTTTCGAGGAAGCCGAAAACCGTCTGCACGCACAAAAAGGCGTTTTGACTTGGTGCTTCCAGAGCGCCTGATGTCAGAACCTCAACCCATCATTCCCACGCGGGCGCCGGCGGCAACGTCCGTCGATGACACCATTTTGCCGTTTCAGGTGGAGGCGCTCGATCTGCGCGGCCGGGTCGTGCGGTTCGGCCCCGCCATCGACACGATCCTCTCGCGGCATCGCTATCCTGCGCCGGTGGCAAAGCTCGTGGGAGAGGCGATCGTGCTCACGGTTTTACTCGGCTCGACGCTCAAATTTGAGGGGCGCTTTATCCTGCAAAGCCAGAGCGACGGCCCAGTGCGCATGCTGGTGATCGATTACACCACGCCGGGCAAGGTGCGCGCCTGCGCCCGGTTCGATCAAGCGAGGGTTGCAAGCGCGATTGAAAATGGCGCGACCAGCGCCGGCGCGTTGCTCGGCCATGGCCATCTCGCCATGACCATCGATCAGGGGCCGGATACGGCCCGCTACCAGGGGATCGTGGCACTGGCGGGCAATGACCTTCAAGAAGCCGCACACGAATATTTCCTGCGCTCGGAGCAGATCCCGACGCGGGTGCGTCTTGCGGTGGCCGAGGAACTGCGTGCGGACCGGTCAGGTGCCCGCCACCAGTGGCGCGCGGGAGGCCTTCTGGTGCAGTTCCTTCCGAAATCGCCGGAGCGGGCGCGCGTTCCAGATATTCATCCCGGCGATGTTCCCGCGGGAATGGAGCTCGAAACGCCGCGCGAGGATGATGCCTGGATAGAAGCGCGATCGCTTGTCGAAACGGTCGACGACATCGAACTCCTGGATCCCGAGCTCTCTGCCGAGCAGCTGCTTTACCGGCTGTTTCACGAACGCGGCGTGCGGGTGTTCCGCAGCAAGGATCTGCACGCGCAGTGCTCGTGCTCGCGCGAACGCGTGGAGCGGATGCTGCGGAGCTTTTCGCAGAATGACCGCGATCACATGGTTGAGAACGGCAAGATCACCGTGACGTGTGAGTTCTGCAACTCAACCTACGTGTTCGACCCCTTGGAGGTGCAGGAGCCTGCCGCGCAGGCGTAAAGCCTCAATTGAGGGTCCGCCCCTGCTGTGGAGTGTCGAGCGAAAAGGCGGGTATCTCGATGTCGAATGCTTCCCCAGCCGCGCTGACCATGCCGTAAGTTCCGGTCATGAAGCCGGATGGGGTCGGTAGCGGAACACCACTGGTATATTCGAAATTCTCGCCCGGCCCCAGCACGGGTTCTTCCCCCACCACGCCGGCCCCACGGACCTCCTGCAGGCGACCCTGTGCGTCAGTAATGCGCCAATGGCGGGTTTTGAGCTGAACAGTTTCGCCGCCGAGATTTGTCAGCGTGATGGTGTAGGCCCAGAAAAAATAGCCGTTTTCGGGCGACGAACGGTCAGGCATGAAGCGCGGGATCACCTTCACCTCAATCTGCCGGGTTACGGCACGATAAGGTTCTTTGACCGCCTGCATGACCTTGCCTTTGCCTCGATTCGGGAATTTCGTCGTTATAACCAATGTAGCGCCGATTGCGCTTACTGCATACTGGCCCGCGGCGGCTCACCGATCGAGGACCAAGCACGTGTTCCACGCACGTCCACAACCGCCGGAGAATGAAGAGGCGATTCGGGAGCAGCGGACCGCCTCGACGCACGCGTCGGAGGCCACGGCCGCTCGCGATCTGAGGCTGGATCTGTTCCGCGGTATCGCGCTTTGGCTGATCTTCCTCGACCACATCCCGTCCAACCTCGTCGCCTGGATCACCATTCGCAATTACGGTTTCAGCGACGCAACCGAAATTTTCGTGTTTGTGTCGGGCTATACCGCCGCCTTCGTCTACGGAAAGGAGATGCGCGAGCGCGGCTTTTTGATTGCAGGGGCGCACATCCTGCGCCGCGCCTGGCAAATCTATGTGGCGCACGTGTTCCTGTTCGCGATCTATCTCGCCGAGATCACGTATGTGGCGACCCGTTTCGAGAATCCGCTCTACGCGGAAGAAATGAATATTCTCGATTTCCTCAAGCAGCCCGACGTGACCATCGTCCAGGCGCTTCTGCTCAAGTTCAAGCCAGCCAACATGGACGTGCTGCCGCTCTACATCGTTTTGCTGCTTTTGTTCCCCCCGATACTGTGGCTCCTGCGGCTGCGCCCAACACTGGCGCTTGCAGCTTCGATGACACTTTACGTGCTGACCTGGCATTTCAATTGGAACCTGCCGAGCTATCCGAGCGGACACTGGTTTTTCAACCCATTTGCTTGGCAGCTTCTGTTCGTGTTCGGCGCATGGTGTGCGCTCGGGGGAGCTGAGCGACTGGGAGCGGTCCTGCGTTCGAGGATAACTCTCGCGCTGGCGCTTGCTTATCTCGTATTTGCATTCCTTATTTCATTGACTTGGTATCTTCCAGTTGCGGGAGACTATGTGCCCCATTGGCTGGAGGAGGTGATCTATCCCATCGACAAGGTCAATCTTGATGTTCTGCGCTTTGCGCATTTCCTGGCGCTCGCGGTGGTAACGGTTCACTACGTGCCGCGCGACTGGCCGCTGCTCAAGTCGCGCTGGCTGTGGGCGCCGATTACGTGCGGCCAGCATTCGCTCGAGATCTTCTGCATCGGCGTCTTCCTCTCCTTTGCTGCCCATTTCGCGGTGACGGAGGTGTCGGGCGCGCTTTGGATGCAGTTCCTCGCCAGCGCATTAGGCATTCTCATAATGATTGCAGCGGCATGGCTTCTGACGTGGTACAAGCGCGCGGAGGGCCGCAGTCCAGGATCGCGTCCGAAGAAGACGCCGGATGCTGACCTCGCGGGAGGAGAGGCATGAACGGCGCGATTGCGGCCCTGCTGGCAATGTTTGCCCTTTGCGGGACAGCGTTGGCCTCGGAGGGGCAGGGGTGCGACATCCCAGGCTATCTTCTGTTTGGCACCACTGAGTTGAAGCGGGTGCCGGTTGCGGTCAGGGAGAACCACCGTCTGCGTATAGCGGTGGTGGGAACGGGCTCCTCGGCGCTCACTGGCCCGGACGGCCCCTCGTCCGCCTACCCGGCCCGGCTCGAAACGAGGCTGAGGGAGCGGCTGCCTGGGGTGGACGTGAAGGTGATCCCGCTGGTCCGAAGTCGTCAGACAGCCGAGGATTTGGCCAAGGGAATGAGCAAGTTGCTGGCGGATGAGAAGCCTGATCTGGTGATATGGCAAACCGGGACAATCGATGCCATTCGGCGCATCGAGCCGGATGATTTCCGTGCCGCCCTGGAGAACGGAATCGAAACCCTGGAAAAGGGCGGAACAGACGTCATATTGATGAATATGCAATACAGCCCGCGCACCGATATAATGCTGTCACTCGGTCCCTATGCGGACAGCATGCGTGTTGCTGCCCAGCAACACGAGGTTCCACTGTTTGACAGGCTTTCCATTATGCGCCACTGGTCCGATACCGGCGCTTTCGACCTTTATGCTACGGACAAGGATAATGTGCTGGCTCAGCGCGTCCACGACTGTATTGGCCGGGGAATCGCCGCTATGATTATGGACGCGGCGCATTTGCGCGAGACGGAGCATAAAGCCGGTCAATAAACGCAAAAACTTCCAGCAGGGAATATTTAGACAGGGATGCCAGCTCAAAGCTTTCTTCGCCGCGGCGCAATGACTGCTGCGTTCGCGGTCACGGGTATTGTCATACTGTTTCCCGCATGGGCACAGTCGCCTGCGGCCTCACAGTCCTCACTTCCGCCAGCCGCGCCATGTGCGATCCCCCCGGAGCAGGCGAGGTTTGATTTTCCGCTCCCCCATACAGCGCGCCAGCTTGCGCGCGGTAAGCCAGTCAAGATCGTAGCGCTCGGCTCCTCCTCGACTTACGGCGCCGGGGCCAGCTCCTCCGCAGCGGCCTATCCCAGTCGCCTGGCGGAAGAACTCGCCCGCCGATTACCGGGACATGAATTTATCGTTCTCAATCGTGGCGTGAGCGGCGAGGAAATCGACGACATGCTGAAACGGCTCGATAAGGCGGTCATCGCCGAGCATCCCGACCTCGTTTTATGGCAGGTCGGCACCAACTCGGTGCTGCACGATAAGGCCTTGCCGCCTCATGCTGGAAAACTGCACGAGGGTCTCATGCGGTTAAAGGCCACCGGCGCCGATGTGGTCCTCATCGATCCCCAATACGCGCCGAACGTCATTGCCAAGCATAACTGTGACGGCATGGTATCCCTGATTTCTGCCACTGCGAAGGCCGAGCACATCGGCGTATTTCACCGCTTCGAGTTGATGCGGCACTGGTACTCTGTGGAGCATCTGCCGTTCGAGACATTCGTCTCAGCCGATGGATTGCATATGAACGACTGGAGCTATGCTTGCCTCGCCAAGGCACTCGGCATGGCGATAGCGGACGCCGTCAGCAGGCCTGTTCAGACGACAGAGCACAGACGACGCACGACAGGCGACAGATAAGTCCTTTTTCCGTTGTCTTTCGTACTTCCTCTGTCGGCCATGCTTCGCCATGCCGCTCACACAACCTCAAGCGCAGAGAAGACGTCCTCGCTGATATCGTCGGGGTGTTCGAGGCCGCATGACAGCCGCACGAGGCCATCGCTGATACCGAGCTCAGCACGCGCCGCGGGCGTGAGCCGCTGGTGTGTTGTCGTTGCGGGATGGGTGATGAGACTCTTCGCATCACCCAGGTTGTTGCTGATGCGCACCAGCTTGAGCGCGTCCTGAAAACGGAACGCGGCAGCTTTGCCACCCTTGATCTCGAAGGCAAGGAGGGTTGAGCCTCCCGCCATTTGCCGTTGCGCAATCGGCGCTTGCGGATGGTCGGGCCGGCCAGGATAGATGAGGCGTCCAATCTTGGGGTGTTCGGCGAGCGAGACCGCAAGCGTCGCCGCCGTATCGGTCTGCTGGCGCACGCGCACCGCAAGTGTCTCCAGTCCCTTGAGCAGCACCCAGGCATTGAAGGGGGAAAGCGACGGACCGGTTTGGCGAATAAGGGTCTGAATGTTGTCGGCGATGAATTTTTCCGATCCCAGGATCACGCCGCCGAGGCAGCGGCCCTGGCCGTCGATGTGCTTGGTGGCGGAATAGACGACGCAGTCCGCACCCAGTTCGAGCGGCCTCTGGAACAGCGGCGTCGAGAACACATTATCCACAACAAGCGTCGCTCCCGCGCCGTGGGCTATCTCGGCGACGGCCTTGATGTCGATCACGTCGAGAGCGGGATTTGTCGGTGTTTCCAGGAAGAAAGTTTTTGTATTTGGACGCACTGCCTTGCGCCAGGCATCGAGATCGGTCCCATCGACAAGGGTCGATGCGACGCCGTAGCGTGGCAAATGGTCCTGCACGACGTATAGGCAGGATCCAAATAGCGCCTTTGATGCCACCACGTGATCGCCGGCGCGCACCTGACCCATCAGCGCGGTGGTGACTGCGGCCATTCCGGTTGCTGTGGCGCGCGCGGCCTGCGCGCCCTCAAGCGCAGCCATGCGCTGCTCGAACATCGTGACGGTCGGATTGGAGAAGCGGGAATATTGATACCCCGGCTCTTCGTTCTTGAACCGCTTTTCCGCCCGCGCCGAACTGTCGTAGACGTAGCCCTGAGTTAGAAACAGCGCTTCGGCGGTTTCGCCGAAGGGCGATCGCAGAACGCCGGCGTGCACGAGATTGGTCTCGATGCGGTAGCTTCGCTTGCGGGACGCTGGCATCAGGCTCTCCTTTGCCCAACAAAAACCCGGCCGCAACAACTTGGCCGGGCGCCTTCGCGTCTCCCGGCCCTTTAGCGAGTTGTTTTACGTGGCTGCAAGCCGGCCGGCTCAAATGACCACGGGATAAGCTCCCTCTAGCGCGGACAACGACTTTCCGTCAAGCCGGTCATCGGCTACGTGATGGGCACGCTTGGCCGAGGGATTTACGCAGTGGCGTCTCCCGTTGTCGCCGATCAAAATGGGATTCTTCCCGATCGCATGATCGCCTCTTTGGCGCAGGCAGGCGCCATTTTGTGCACGCAAGAGCTTGAGTCCGAGCAGATCCAGCCCGCGAGCCTCGATCTGCGCCTCGGCGTCATTGCCTATCGCGTGCGCGCGAGCTTTCTGCCGGGCCCGCATACGACTGTGGCGGAGCGGATCGACGAGCTCAAGCTGCACGAAATCCCGCTTGGCAACGGCGCCGTGCTCGAGACCAACTGCGTCTATATCGTGCCGCTCATCGAACGCCTTGCTTTGCCAAGCGACATCGCCGGTGCCGCCAACCCCAAGAGCTCGACCGGCCGGCTTGACGTCTTCACCCGCGTGATTGCCGATCGCACGCGCGGTTTTGATCGCATCAAGGCCGGCTATCACGGCCCTCTTTATGCGGAAATCAGTCCGCGAACCTTCCCCATCCTGGTGCGCACGGGCTCGCGCTTGTCTCAACTGCGGTTTCGCCGGGGTCATGCGCTCCTTGATGCGCAGGCGCTGCAGGCGTTGCACGCACGCGAGCGTCTGGTCGATGACGATGAGGCCGACGTTAGCGAGGGGATTGCGGTCAGTGTGGATCTTTCAGCCACGCTCCGTTCGCGAGTGAACGGTGAAAACAGTGACGCAATCGTCGGATTTCGTGCCAAGCACCATACCGGCCTCATCGATATCGAGCGCCGCGCCGGCTACGACGTTGCTGAATTCTGGGAGCCGATCCGTGCGCGCAAAGACCGGAGCCTGATTCTGGACCCAGACGAGTTCTACATCCTCGCCTCGAAAGAAGCGGTGCAGGTGCCGCCGCATTACGCCGCCGAGATGGTCCCGTTCGATCCGCTGGTCGGCGAGTTCCGCGTGCACTATGCCGGCTTCTTCGATCCCGGTTTCGGCCATGCCGGAGCCGGCGGGCGCGGCGCTCGCGCCGTCCTCGAAGTGCGCTCGCGCGAAGTGCCGTTCATCCTCGAACATGGGCAAATCGTCGGACGCCTGATCTACGAGAAGATGCTGGAGCTGCCCAGCTCGCTTTACGGCGATCGGATCGGCTCCAACTATCAGGCCCAGGGGCTCAAGCTCTCCAAACATTTCCGTCCGCAGTGATATTTGAGAGCGTCACCCGCGGGCTTGACCACGCAAGTCGACTTTAGTCGACTTGCTCGCCCAATGTGCCCGAACTCGGGTATACCCGAGTTCGGGTGGTCCATCTCCTTCGAGATAAAGTCTCTTTGCGAAGCGAGATGGATTGCCGGGTCGAGCCCGGCAATGACGGAACTAAGCGAACAAGACCGGAAGCAGTCCTAAAATTGCGTCGCCAATTGATGTCTTCCGCCGAAGGCGGGCTGACTCTGACCAAGCCCGGGAAGCTCCCATACGCCGGAGCCGCCGGGGTTCTTGTCAGCAGCAATGTTGGCGTTGATGAGAGTGGGGCGTCGTGCCGCAATGGCCGCGCGCAGCGCTTCGGAAAGATCCCCGGCGCGCTCGACACTCACCCCGTCGATGCCGGCGGAACGCGCCATCGCAGCGAAATCCGGATTGTAGGGGGCGCCGGTCTGCGGGTGACGAAAGTCGGTGGCAAGCTCGCGGCCGCCGAGATAGCCGCGCTGGAGGCCACGGATGGAAGCATAGGAATAGTTGTTCCACACCACCCAGACGACCGGCAGATTGTATTCGACCGCAGTCCCGAGCACGCTCGCATGCATGAAGAACGCGCCATCTCCGCACACCGATACGCACGGCCGCTCGGGCGCAGCAAATTGCGCTCCGAGGACGCCTGCGACCCCAAACCCCATCGGGCCAAACCCCATGGAGCCGATCAAAGAATTCGGCCGTTTCGGCTGGCAGAACTGAATGAGCCAATTGTGGTGCACGCCGATGTCACTCACCAGAATGGCATCATCGGGCAAAGCCTTGTCGATCTCATGCGCGGCGCGTTGGGGATGAATGGGCGTGCTGTCCGCGATGAAGCCAGGCGCGATAAAGGCATTCCATTGCTTGCGATATCCCGCGATGGTCTCGATCCACCTTGCGCGGGAAGCGGCGGCCTCGCTCACTCCATCGCGCGCATCCAGCTCTGCCAGGAGCTGGCGCAGGAACGTGCGCACGTCGGCCATCAGGCCGAGCGCAACCGGGTAATTGCGTGCGATCTCGTCGGGATCGATGTCCACGTGAATGAGCTTGGTGGGTGGGATGGTGAACGAGTAGCCCGGCAACCAGGAGCTCGACGTGCGGTCGTCGAAGCGCACGCCGAGCGCGAGCAGGACATCTGACGTGCGTGCCGCGTGATTGGCCTGATAGGGTCCGTTGCGCGCAACGAGACCGAGCGCGAGCGGATGGCGGGAATCGATTGCGCCGGTGCCGCTTGCCGACCAGGCGATGGGGATATGCAGCCGCTCGGCGAGGCGCACGAGCTCGTCGACTGCGCCACCGTATTTGACACCTTGGCCAACAAGAATGACGGGGCGCTCGGCTGCGAGAAGCATGCCGGCGGCCTTTTTCACGCCGTCAGGATCGGCGCCGCAGCGGCAGGATATGGCAGCATTCCAGTCTTCCGGCTTGGGGGTTTCCTCGGCCGCGGCCTCCTTGAAGATATCGAACGGCACATCGAGCACCACCGGGCCCGGGCGACCGGTCACCATTGTTTTCCAGGCCTGCCTGATCGCGAGCGGCACCATATCGCCGCGCGTGGGCTGGAACACGCGCTTGCAGCAGGCGCGCACGGTTGAGGGATAGTCCGCCTGGTAGTGCCGATAGAGCTCCTGAAACGCCCCCCGATTGAACTGGCTGGTCGGCACGTTCCCCGTCACCGCCAGGAATGGCACGGAATCAAGATATGAATTCGCAAGGGCAATAGGCAGGTTCGCCGAGCCCGGGCCACACGATGTGAAGGTCGCACTCGGTCTTCCCGCTACGCGGTAATACACGTCGGCCATGAAACCTGCGACTGTCTCGTGATGGACGGAAATCGTCTTGATGTCATCGGAACGCTCGTAGAGCGCGTCAATGAAGCTGATATTGCCGTGCCCACAAAGCCCGAAGACGTAAGGCACTTTTTCGCGCACCAGGTAATCGACGATCACCTGGCCGCCATCGAGCATGTTCTTCGACATTTGATTTTCCTTCGATTCGCCCAGGAATGATCGCCCGGGAAAAGCATGCGCTTTTTACCAGGGCCTGTTTGGAAAATCTCGCGGCGCGCGGGATCTCAGGCAGTTCTGTGCCGCTGATCAAGACGTGAGCGGCGCGCCCCTGATCACCGACTTATAACAGGCGCAGTGATTTAATGGATTGCCAATTCGCTCGCTACGCTCGGTAGCGGAATGACGCCCGCGTGCTACGAGGCGGAAGGGCTGGAGCAATAGCGCACGGCGCGCTCTTGCCTTATGACTGCGACCAGCATCGTGACGCCGCCGATGAAGCCGGCCATCAGGCCCACGACGATTTCCCGATCGTCGAGATCAAGGGCGTTTGCGACCACGAAAAAGCCGAACAGGTAAAAGGCCACGCCCATGACAATACGCACGGCGTGATTCTGCAACTGCAGCAGCATACGTTGCTCCTAGTAGTATGCAACCAATGATATTGGCGATCTGTTAATCTCCTGTTACGCCAACGCATAAAAAGCCGCCGCCTGACATAAGCTGGCGTGAAGCTCACGCCAGCTTGAACTGCTGAAACCGTTGGCGCAACACCGGGGCACAACCGATTGACCTCTGTCGCGCTCGACCAGGGACGGCGTACGATTTTTATCGGGCAAAGAATGAATTCTATGGATTGACTGAAGGGCTTTTTAAACCGGCCGGGCTAGTAATGCAGAGCAGGTTGGGGGATCAAGACATGTCGGGTGGGAGCGGCGCGCCGGCAGGGGCAGCCGGGAGAAGAGAACTCGCGCTCAGCATTCGAGCGCGTCTTTTAATATTGGCGTTGATCCCGATCGTGCCGCTGGTATTTGCGGTGCAGGCGGAAATGCTCACCGGCTCGACGGCATTCGGGATTCTCGTTGCGATCGTGCTGCTTGGCATCTGGTGCGGCGGCGAGAAACTGTTTGTTGAGCCCATAGGCTCGCTGACCCGGATGGCACAGCGCCTGGCCAACGGTGAATTCAGCGCGCGCGCAAACGAGCTTTCCTGGACTGGTGAGTTCATGCCGCTCGCGGCGGCGCTTGAAGATATGGCGGGACGCATTGCCGGCCGGGAGCAGCAACTGCGTGAAAGCAACCTCCAGCTAAGAGAGCTCGCGTATCAGGACGCTCTGACAGGAATCCCGAACCGGCGTGCTTTCAACGCGCAACTTGCCGCCGCATGGGATCTCGCCCGCGAGTTGGCCGAGCCAGTCGCGGTTCTGATCGTCGACGTCGATTATTTCAAGCGGTTCAACGATCGCTATGGTCATGTTCAAGGCGATGACTGCTTGAAGAAGATCAGCGAGCTCCTAATCGGGGCAACGCGATCTCAGGTGGACACGTGGGCAACGCCGCCGTCCTTTCGAAAATACGCCGCTCGCGTCTCCGATTTCACGGCGCGGTATGGTGGGGAAGAATTTGCAGTTCTCTTGCGGCGGGCCGACCTCGAGACCGCTTGCAAAGTGGCCGAGCGCCTGCGCGAGCGGATAGAAAAGCTCAAGATTACGCATGAGAATTCGCCCCGCGGCCTGATAACCATCAGCGTCGGCGCGGCTTCAGCCTTGCCCGCCGCAGGCGAGAGCGCGCAGGAGCTTCTCCAGTGGGCGGATGATGCGCTCTACGAGGCCAAGCGACGTGGGCGCAACGCGGTGGTGGCGAATTCGAAGCCGCTGTTGGCCGAGGCGTCATAGCGATCCGGCGAAGGTGTAGACCGGGTTGAGCGCAGCGAAACCCTGGAGCGCGCTCACCGCCATGCTTGCCCCGGATTTCGCTTTGCTCAATCCAGGCTACTGTCGAGACGAAAAAAGGGCCGGCGCAAGCCGGCCCCTTGAGCATGATCCCGGATCAGCCCTTGGTCACGACCGGAGGCGCTTTGCCCTTGCCCATTCCGGCGCAGCCCGCAACGCTCACCGCCACTATTGTGGCAATCAGCGCAAAGAGAACCTTTTTCATAGTAACCCCCTCTGTTACGGGTAGTAGAGGAGCATTGCACCACGATCCTTGCGGCTGCTCTAGTGTTGAAAAGCCACAGCGCGTCTCAAAGTGGGATTAGTCCCGTCCCCGCAGTCAAGCCGCGCGCTGCGAGGCTTGCAGAAACCGCTGCACCAAGCGCGGGGGCAGCCATTTGCCCATGGTTGCAACGAGCGCATTTGAGAGTTTCGGGACCACCAGCCGCTGTCCGGTTTTGAAGCCCAACCACGCGCTCACGGCGGTGTCGGTTGCACTCGACTGCGGCAGCAAAGCCAGGCCTTGCTTGCCCGCCCAGTGCTCAAAGGATTCCGTAATCAGGCCCGCCGCCACACAGGTGACGGTTATGCCGGTGCTCGCCAGCTCGCGTGCAAGCGCGGCCGAAAACGCATTCACGTAAGCTTTTGACGCGTAGTAGACAGCAAGTTCAGGGCAGACCGGAAAAGGGGCGATCGAGCCAACGTTGAGAACGCCGCCGCGCTTGCGCGCGACCATGGCGGGGACGAAGCCGAGGGTGAGCTGCGTGAGCGCACGAACGTTGAGATTGACGACGTCGATCTGCCTGCGGGGGGAAATTTTGCTCAAGGGGCCGACTGTCGCGGTGGCCGCACTGTTGACGAGCACATCGCAGTAGAGGCCGCGCTGGTCGAGTGCGCTGTGCAGGCGCTCGAGTGCGTCAGGAGCCGTCACGTCGATCTCGACCGCGGCCGCCGGCACGCCGTAATGCTCAAACTCGGCGGCGCTGAGATCGCGGCCGGGGTCGTCGACGAGGACAAGGGAGCTGCCGTCGAGCGCCGCAAGCCGCGTAAGCTCGCGTCCAAGGATCGAGCCCGCGCCGGTAATGAGGATGGCGGGCCGGGGCTCTAGAGCGGGATGATTTTTCCTCGAATCGTCATCCCGCTCTATCTCTTTGTTGAGCATATCCTTTTTCGCAAACCGGTTCCCACTTTTGCGGGACATGCGCTAGCGGCACTGAAATCCGACGGTACCGCCGCCACCGTCCGAGGGGAGTCATCGCGGTGATGGCTGCCTTCTTGCCGTACTCGAGGCAATGCGCCTTGGCGGCTTCGCCCGCCGCCCCAATCCCCCCTTCGGCATAGGGAACTTTGCCGCCCTGCTCGTTTCCGGTCACGCTCCCAGCGCTCCCCATCGAGCCCGCGCAGCCGGCAAGCCCGGCAGCGAGCATGCCTGCGACAAGCAGTGGGGCAATCTGCGAAGCAGCAGCGCGACCGCAAGGCGTTTGGAACCGAAAAAAGACGCTCGTCATAGGTCCCCTTATCCTGACCGGCACCCCCCCAACCCGCCGGGTCGCATACATTGGGCGCCGCATCGAGGCAATCCCGCGAGCACATCCCGCGAGCAGAGCCCCAAGGCCTCCCCCGGCAACATGCGGGGGGAGGAGGGTAGGAGCTTAAGCGGCGCAGGCGCGCACGGTCGAGAGCACGTGCTCGCTCGGATAGGCCCCCGCCGACCAGTCAAGCCGCGTCTGCCTGCCGCCTTCATCGCTAACGAGCGAAAGCTCCCAGCGCTCGAACAGGCTTACCACGCCCGAGAGGCGAACGAGGCCTTGTTGGTCGGTCCTGGAAATTCCGGTCTGCCGGCGCGCCAAATGATCGTAGGCGCAGGCGGCAATGGTCCGGTAATTGCCGTCGAGGTTATCGAGCGGCACGGGGTCGAAGAACAGGAACTGGGCGGGGCTCGCTGAGCTCGCGAGCACGAGGCAGAGGAAGAGCATGAAGGAAAAGGATTTCATGGCTGCCGGTCATTAGCGCGAATATGCGGCGACAATTGGTAAGCTGGTTTGCGCAAGGGTGAGCAGGGCAGAGCAGGCGGCTTTCGAGGCCTCGTTTTTCGTTTGTTCCCTGGGCGGCAAAAAATGCGAGCGGTCAAATTGACCGGCCTGCAAATGGCTGCGCATAATCATGGGCAGAGGCGGGCGTCACGCGGTCCGGCGACGGGCGGTCCGATCAGCAGCGGGAAAAACGGGGAGGGAAATCAATGCTCAGTCGTGCGGTCGTTCTCAAAGTGCTCTGTGCCGCCATGGTTGGGTGTCTGGTCCTCCCGCTCGGAGGTCTGCTGTTTCCTTATCTCGATATTCCGGCCTTGGCGTTCAACGCTATCGAGGCGGTGGTGAGCGCCACTGTGGGGTTTAGCATCGCGGAATTGCTGGCCTAGCAGCGCCGATAACAAGACGTGGTGGTTGTTATTATTTCAAAAAGCATTTTCGCGGCGCCATCCAGGTTGGAGCCTCCATCTCTTGCCGGAGTTCCCATGGGCTAGGATGTTGGGCATGGCGCCTAAATTTCTCCTGCTTGGCTGGACTCGGAAAGACGCGGTGGAAGCAAATCTGCAGGAGGCGATCTCTTCCCCCGGTCAGGCGATTATTTGAGCTGCGTTCAAAGTCCCTTTCGCGATCCCGCTCTTCGTGCATTCTGGGCTCGCGCAAGCTTCATCGGCGCCTGATGAGGCGCGAAGCGGCAGCTCATTCATGGGGCGCTTGCTGCGCGGGCGCTGCGCCCAGCCTCGATTGAGCCGCACTAGGAGCCTGTCCGAGTAATAGGGGGATTTTGCTGGCGAAAGAAGGGCAAGTCGAATTCTGTCTGTGCGCATGAGCAAGACATTTCGCGCCTGGAAGATCGATCAGCCGCTGTTTCTGCCGCCGACGGTGCAGGACTTTGTGGGCAAGGACCATCTCGCCCGCTTTGTGCTGAGCTTGGTGAGAGACGAGGTTGACCTTGCCGAGATCACTGGCACCTATGGCAGCGAGCGGGGCCAGCCGCCGTTCGATCCCACCATGATGACGGCGCTGCTGCTGTATTCCTACTGCTGCGGCATCTACTCGTCGCGTCGGATTGCCAAGGCGTGTCGCGAGCGGGTGGATTTCATGAGCATTGTGGGGCTCGAGGCGCCGGATTTTCGCACCATCTCGGATTTCCGTAAGCGGCACTTGAAGGCGCTTGGCGGACTGTTCGGGCAAATCCTGCATCTGTGCGAGACGGCCGGCCTTGTGAAGCTCGGGCTGTGGCGCTCGATGGAACCAAGATCAAAGCCAACGCGTCGAAGCACAAGGCGATGAGCTACGAGCGCATGGAGGATCGCGCGTCGGAATTGGAAGCCGAGGTCGCCAAGTGGCTCAGGACGGCTGCGGCGGCGGACGCCGAGGATGACAAGCTGTACGGCCGCGATAAGACCGGCGACGAGATGCCGGATTGGGTCGCCGACAAGAAGCTGCGCGCTGAGAGAATCCGCGCGGCCAAGGCCGAACTGGAGGCGGAGGCGAAGGCGGCTGCCGAGGCCAAGCTCAAGGCCGAAGTCGAGGCGGCAGAGAAGCGAGAGGCCGAGGGGCGCCGCAAACCCGGACGGCAAGCGGCTGCGCCCTCCACCGAGCCGGATGCCAAAGCCCAGAAGAACTTCACCGATCCGCAGAGCCGGATCATGAAGAGCAAGGACGGGTTCGTGCAGGCCTACAACGCCCAGGCCGCCGTCGATGCAGAAGCGCAGATCATCGTGGCGCAGGACGTGACGCAGTGCGCGGTCGATTGCGCCCAGCTGGTGCCGATGATCGATGCGATCGAGACCAATCTCGGCCGCAAGCCCGACCAGCTATCGGCGGATGCCGGCTACTGCTCAGAGGCCAATCTCGAAGCATTGGAGAACCGCGACATCGATGCCTACGTGGCGACGGGCCGCGCCAGGGATGCTGTCGCCGGCACCCTCAAAGGCAAGGCCACCGCCGCATTACCCGCCGGCTCCGAGGAAACCGCACCGTCGCGCGTCGAGGCGATGCGCGCCAAGATCAAGGCCGGCGGCCACGAAAGCCCTTATCGGCTGCGCAAGCAACTCCCCGAGCCGGTGTTCGGGCAGATCAAACAGGCTCGCGGCTTCCGCCAGTTTCTGCTACGCGGCTTCGAGAAAGTGCGCGCCGAGTGGGCTATCGTCTGCACCGTCCACAATCTTCTGAAGCTCGCCCACAGGCGGAGTCTGCCTGCAATGTCGCTGACGCCCGCTGCATAGCGGGCGTCACAACAGGTTACGCCCACCAATCAAACTTCGGCCTGGGCTACATCTCCCAACCACGATAATCTGGACAGGCTCCTAGCGCGATATACAAAGCTTTGCAGGCTATATTCGAACGAACTGGTTCAGTCCGGCCATTCCGATGCTCATGAACGAGCAACTGATGCTGCAATACGATTCGAACAAGATCCGCTCGGCAGCACATGAACGTGGGTATTCGCACACAATCAATAAGGCAGCAATGGTTGCGGCCAAGCTCATCATAACCGGCCTTTGCTTCTGGTACTTGTTGCGGAAGATCGAATTTGGTGGGCTTTTCGCCACGCTTCGCCAGTTGGAATTCGGTTGGGCAGCAGCTGCCCCGTTGATCGTGATTTTGCAGACGCCGTTCGTCGCCATGCGCTGGCGCGAAGTACTAAAGGTGCTCGTGGGGATCGACCGGCGAATTGCGAGCATTGCCATCCTCGCGATCACCGCAATCGGCGGGTTCTTCATGCAAGTCCTGCCGATCTTGATGGGGGACGGCGTACGAGCCTGGCTTCTTGTCCGGCGCGGATGTGATTTGCGCAACGCGGTGACCAGCATCGCCATCGATCGCGGTGTGAGCGTCGGCGGGATAATCGCGCTGACAATCGTCATTCTGCTCCTGCCGTCCAGCCTGTCCGCGCTCGGCGGCTATCGCGACCTTGTGCTGATCGTCAATAGCGCGCTCGTCCTCGCTGGGTTGCTTGTTCTTATGCTGCTCCCAAAGTTTATTCCACTATTCGAACGGTTTCGCTATTTGCGCTGGATCGCAAGTTTGGCCTCGGATACGCGCCGCGTCATTCTTGGCCCGAAAGGGCTCGGCATCCTGGGTCTTGCTTGTCTGATCGATGTGCTCACGATTATCGTCATCTGGTGCCTCGGACGAGCGCAGGGGCTGGTGTTGCCGGTATCCGATGCCGCCGTGTTGTTCGTGGTCATGATTGGCGTGACATTAATACCGATCTCTATCAATGGGTGGGGCCTGCGGGAGGTTGCCGTGGTTGCGGTGCTTGGACGTCACGGGATTGCGCCGGAACAAGCGCTGGTTTTTTCCGTCTGCTTTGGGCTCGCGCTCGCGGCGGGCTCGGTGCCCGGAGCACTGGTCTGGCTTTTGTATTCAGTTGCGCCCCCAGGTGAGGGGGAATGAAGCGGGTCGGGCTGCGCTACCATGACGGGGTGGCTGGACCCTGAGCTTTGGCGCCTCAAGGCAAAATTTTAGAGCCCAAAAAAGCTGAAACGATCGAATACTTTGGGCGCGCAGTTGATCTCATCCGCAGTGGATCAAAATTGCTCGAACTTCGCGCTGCCACGAGTCTTGCAGCTGCCTGCAAATGCAGGGACGACGAGATGATGCGCGTAGTCTTCTGAAGTCGCGCTTGTTCACTCGATCACCTCGTCGGCGCGCAGTGGGAGCGCCAGCGGAATGGAGAGACCCAGCGCCTTCGCAGTCTTCATATTGATCACAAGCTCGAACTTGGTCGGTGCTTGAACAGGAAGGTCGCCCGGCTTCTCACCCCGCAGGATGCGGTCGACATAGGTCGCCGCTCCGCGCCATTGATCATTCGGATCCGGTCCGTAGGCGAGCAATCCCCCCTCGGCTGCGAAGTTCGGGAAAGGATAGACGGCCGGCAGGCGCTGCCCCGCCGCCAGGATGATGATCGATGCGCGGTTCGCCAGGGTATAGCGGTGAGGCAGGACAATGAGGCCGCCGTCGCTCTGGCTGCCGAAATCGGCGACCGCGCGCTCGATGTTGCCGTCAAGGATATTGATGGCATTTATCGTGATCCCAAGCGATGGTGCGACGGCCTCGGCCGCGCGCAGCATTGCACGATCGATTGGGGTGTCGGAACCGAACAGCACCGCGGCCCGGCGGAGATTTGGCGCCGCCTCCTTGAGGACGCCGAGCCATTTACCACCCATCTCCGGTTCGAAAGCCCAGAAGCCAGTGATGTTGCCGCCTGGACGCGCGAGGTTCGTCACAAAGCCGCTGTCGACCGGATCGCCGACCTGCGTAAAGACCAGCGGGATCGTGCTGGTCAGCCGCGCGAGTGCGCCAAGAGCTGGAGTACTGGCAACCGCGATGACATCCGGTGCCGAGCGGACCAGGTCCGCCGCCGCCGCCTTGATACGCTCGCTTTCACCCGCGCTCCAGCGATAGTCGATCCGCAAGTTGCGGCCGTCGGTCCAGCCGAGCCGCTGCAGCGTGCCGATAAATGCCGCGACGCTGGCCTGACCTTCGCGATCAGAGTGCGCGTAGTTGATCAGCATGCCGATCCGCCGCACTTGGTCGCCTTGCTGCGCGCGCGCCACGAGCGGACACGCGGCCACCGCGCCGCCGAGAGACGTTATGAACTCACGTCGCCGCATATTCCGCACCCAAGCTCGGGGGACGGCATTGTATCGGCTCAAACGAGTACTTTGATAGGGGCTCAAACCGGCGTCCAAACCATTGCCGCTGTGCACGCCCAATATCTCTTGTGGGTCAATTCCCGCGCTCGGCTCGAATGAGCGCGAGTCCTTTCGCCGGGTCCGGACGCAAACCTGCGGCGCTACAGTGCTCGCGCAGATACGGTACTTCGCGCGATCAAGTTCTGCGCCGCCGCCGCAGGATCGATACGGGGCCTTCCCCCGCGGCGTCTTTCTCGTTTGCGAGTGCATCCGCCGTGTCGCCTGCACGCACAAGCTCGCGCTGTAGGTCCTTCACCCGGCTTTCGCTCAGGAATTGCGATTCAAGATCGAGCACGACCGCGACCATTTCCCGGTCACGCTCAATCGCTTCGACCGCGTCCTGGTGTCGCTCTTTTTAGTTACGGAGCTGCCGATCGAGCGCTTCCAGCGCGTCACTGTGGCGTTCGTCTTCATCGCGACGAAGCGGGTCGATCAAGTCCAGCCGACCTTGCAAATCGGCCGTAATGTCCCGCAAACGCGCCATGCGAATACCCGTACAAGAACCTGCTTGCATCCTTTGCGCCCGTGAGGCGAGCGCAGTCCTCGTACGCATCACATAGACCCGAGTGCCCGACACCATTTGCAATCCGAGTCAGTTGCGAGGAGGTTACAGTCAATTGGAACCTGCGGGCTGTTCGTGGTGCTGCCGGTAAGGATTGAACTTACGACCTCCCCCTTACCAAGGGCGAGGGCGTGCTCATTATCTATGTGGCAGTCTTTGCATTTTCAGTCTGCTCTTGCAGACTGTCCAGATTTTGTCCAGTTGAGCGGTCGGGCCATTATGCAACCTTGGATCGTCTTGCAGTCTGCTTCCTCGGCTTCGGCAGCGTCCAGTTTGCCAGTGCGGCTTTGATCGAGGGCTCAAGCTGAGACACGTTGACGTGCGCATAGCGCAGCACCATGCGCTCTGATTTCCAGCCGCCGAGCTTCATCAAACCGATCAGGTCGCGGTTGGCCGCGTAATGCCACGTCGCCCAGGTGTGCCGGCAGTCGTGCGGTGAAAAGTCCTCGATCCCGGCGCGCCGGCAGGCAGCGTTGAATGCGGTCTTGATCTGACCGCCGCCTGGGCCGTCGGGTTTTTCTGCGTAAGGAACGCCCCTATTGGTCAGGAACACGCGCCCTTCCCGATGCCGCAGGGCTGCGAGCTCGGCGAGGACACGGCGATCCAATGGCACTCCGCGCGCCTCGCCGTTCTTCGTCGCGGGAAAGGTCACATGCGCGCGGGCAAGTTCGACGTCGCGCCAGTCCAGATACAGCGCTTCCGACATGCGAGCGCCGGTGCAGAGGAGAAACACGATCAGCGGGCGCAGATGTTTCGCGCAGGCAGCGATCAGGCGGTTGGCTTCCTCGAACGTGATCCAGCGGATGCGTTCGTCCTCGATCGCCGGCCGCTCAATCGGCCGGTGCTCGGTGAGGCCGCGCTTGGCGGCGAAATGCAGCACCGCCGAAATCGGCGTATAGGCTTGCCGGTTGCGCGTGGCCGGCGAGGCGTCCGGATAGAGCTTCACGGCGAGCTTGTCGATCGCCAGCTGGTCGAGCTTGGCGAGCGGCAGCGATCCGATGGCGTCGATGATCGGCTGCAGATAGAGCGTCTCGCCGCCGCCATCCATGTAGGCTACGGCCGCTTCGACGAAGGTGGCGGTCGCCTTGTGGCCATGGATACTACGTTCGAGCAGCTGCGCTTCGAGGAGCGCGCGGATCTCCTCGGCTTTTTGCTTGCTGTCAGTGCGCGTGCTCTCGCGAACAGCGATGCCTCGGACCGTGCCTGATAGGTGCCAGTATTTGCGACCTGGTCGTTTAACGAGCTTGATGGGCATTGCAGGCCCTCGTAAAGCGCGCTGATGTCGTCGCGCGTGAACAATTTGCGATTGCCGAGCTTGCGATAGAACGGGAACCGGCGGACGTATTCAAGCATGGTGCGGCGGGAAACGCGAAAGGTCGCAGCGACCTCCTCGAGCGTGAACAGCTTGAGAACGGCATTACAATCGCGGCCGAGCTTGGCATTGATGCGGCGGCGCAACTCGCGATCGTCGACGAACACTGCAGAGCAGGGCTCGATCTTTTCGGGCTGAGACGCCTCGCACTCAGTTGTTTGGATCTCGGGCGGAATGATTCTCGCACGCATATCTCTGCCCTCGCTTTCCGCATCCGCCTGCGCCAGTTCGAGTGCGCTCCTCGGGATGCTAGCGCGATGAGGCAGCGGGAGAGGTCTCGCATGGTCGCTCCTTTGGCTGTTGTGGGGGTGGTCAGTCCCGAGACTGCGAGACTCCGGTTGCGCATCGGCGTGCGCTATTCCTGGCCGAGACTCGCTGGCGGATTCCTCGATCGCACCCAGCAGACCAGCGAGACGAAAATGCGAGATCGGTGCTCAGTAACGGCACTGGTCAGGCTCCTCCTGCTGTTGCTGGCTCATCGGTCAAAAGATGCATGCGCTTGGCGACACACTCGCGCATGGCAACGCGAACCATGGCCGAGAACGATCGATCCTCCTTGCAGGCGAGCTTGCGCATCTGCTCCTCCAAGTCGCGATCGCACCTTACATAGATCGCCTGACCCTTCTTTTCGGGCATTCGCAAAGCTCCTGTCGCCGACAGCGATCGCGATCGATCACTGCCTGTGATGGCTGTGCGTCCGCTATGGCGGACCTCGTTCCTGGGATTTACGCGCCTGGCAGCGATCCAGCTGCACTCCGCGCCCTGAGTTCCGCTGGGGAGTGGCACCGCGTCCTGGCCTGCTGCTTTCGGCCGCGGGGAGCTCTCAAAGCGAACGACGGGTCTCTCGGGCGAGACGGCCTTCGTCTCCAACAGTAAACAGCGTAGTGATTCCGCCGGACTGTGTCCAGTGGATGTTCAGTCGGCGATTATGTATTTGCAAATTTGCAAAATACATAATCGCCATGCAGTCACGAGAACGAAAAATGTCCAAAATGGACGAAAATGGTTGGCAGCGGCTACGCGGCCCGCGATCGCGCGATCGTTCGCCCAGGATAGATGGTGAGGAGCCTCACTCGTTTGCTCGTGTACGGTCAAAAGCGCGGCTTGCGTCCTCGATCATGCGCTGTGCGATGGAGACAGCTGTGCGCTTGGTGACGAGCCGCTTGCCTTCATTGGGCTAGTACCTGCCGGGACAGAAACGCTTCACCCTCACCGGACCGGCTCCGTGTCCTGCCACGCTGTCAGGAATGCGTCAGCCGGGTTAGAATCCCCCTGTTGCTGCACCTCACTGCCGTGACCAAGTGGTTGAATTTGCGTCAGCTTACTGGCCAATCCGGTCGCGAGATGGGTTGCCGCTCTGAGGATTTCGGGCTGAAAATGACCCACTCCGGAAGTGGGGCGGTCCAATTTGCTGTGATGCACAACGGCTTCCCTTGATGTGGTAGAGTTTTGTCCCTCAAGCTTGGGGAAGGCTCATGAGGCGACGGGAATTCATTGCGTACATCGGCAGTGTGGCGACGTGGCCGCTCGCAGTGCGCGCGCAGCAGATAGGGATGCCGGTAATTGGTTTTCTTAGCGCCCGATCGCCATACGAGTTGTCGGCCGTTGTTGGCGCATTCCGGCAGGGTTTGGATGAGACTGGCTATTTTGAGAGCAAGAATGTCATCATCGAATACCGATGGGCTGAGGGCCGGTACGACCGGTTGCCGGCGTTGGCAGCCGAACTGGTTGGCCGTCAGGTTGCGATCATCGTTGCGGTAGGAGGCCCCACCACACCACAGGCCGCAAAAGCGGCAACCGCAACGATCCCGATTGTCTTCATCAGCGGCGCTGACCCTGTGCAGGAGGGACTTGTCGCGAGCATCAACAAGCCGGGCGGGAACGCAACTGGCGTGAACCCTCTGCTACCGGCGATGGAAGGCAAGCGCCTCGGGCTCCTGCGCGAAATGATACCGAACGCCGCGCTAATCGCCGTGCTGCTCAACCCGACCTCGCGGGATAATTTCAATCGCCAGCTGAATGATGTTCAGGAGGCTGCGCGCGGCGTCAGGCAGCAGCTCCTCGTCCTGCGCGCAAGCAACGAAGAGGAGATCGAGGCGGCATTGGCTACGGCGGCAGAGCGCCGAGCCAGCGCGCTGCTCGTTACGGCCGACCCGTTCATGTTGAGCCGCCGGGAGCGATTGGTGGCACTTGCCGCCCACTACGCCATTCCGGCTATCTATGAGGTACGCGAATACGCCACTGCCGGCGGCTTGATGAGCTACGGGATCAGCCTCACCGACGCTTACCGGCAAGCTGGCGTTTATGTCGGCCGCATCATCAAGGGTGAAAAACCGGGCGACTTGCCCGTACTACAGCCAACCAAATTCGACTTTGTCATCAATCTCAAGACCGCCAAGGCGCTGGGGCTCACCATTCCGCCGGGGCTGCTCTCGATTGCGGACGAGGTGATCGAATAATTGCAGATAATTTGCTGCACCTGCTCAGGTCTCCTGTTGGCACTTCTCTGCCGCTCCGCTGCGGTGCAGAATACCGGCAGCTATTAAAGCTAACCTGACGTTCGGTCAGAGCAGAAAAGATCAAGTTGCGGTCCTCTCAAGGGCTTCCTCGACTTGGGGCTTTTTCGCGACTTGGCTTTCAGCGGCTTATGGTTTGGTCGCCACGGTTGCGGATCAGTCAGAAAGCGGAAGCGTTCAAGCTCCGGCCAATCAACCTCCTCCACTGTGATGTCAAGCGATCGTTCGAGCCACGCGGCCACAAGATGACGATGGCACCAACAGCGCCCAGCGGCGATATCGCGAGCGACCTCGAAACAACAGAGCACAGGAATGTTGTCGCTGCCCGCCAATTCTTGCAGACGCGCCACCACCGCGCCGGCATCGAGCCTAGCCAGCTGCGCGCCGAAGCGGTTTTGATACTCCTTGGGCGAGACCGATCGAAACCATGGCCCCGGCGCAAGTGCCCGATAGGTCAGGATGTCCTCATCGCGCTCGTTCCTGGGTATGCCGCGCGAGATCCCGATGCGCACATGATCAGCCGGCAAGGGCACAAACCACGACGCCGTCTTAATGGCCGTCATCGCGCGACCAGTTCGCGGCTGATTCTTTGCACCGTGCCGGTGCCGACCTGGAAGCGTTCCGCGATCTTTCGCAAGCCTGGACGGTCCTGCTGAGCGAGAGCCGCGGCAATGGCGCGCTCGGTCTGCTCGCTGATCTTCGGCCGTCCGAGAACAATTCCTTGAGCCCGCGCTCGTGCGAGCCCTGCGCGCACGCGCTCCTGGATCATCGATCGCTCGAATTCGCCGAAAACGCCGAGCATCTGAAACAGCGCCTTGCCGGCAGGAGTCCGGGTGTCGAGGCCCTGCTGATGCAGGAACAGGTCAACGCCGGCCGAATGGATCTCCGAGAGGAAGCTAACCAGGTCTTGAAGGGAACGCCCCAGGCGATCGACGGACCAGGCCATTATGAGGTCGAACCTGCGTCTGGTCGCGTCGCGGCAGAGCGCGTCAAAGGCCGGCCGCTTATCGCGGCCCTTGGCACCGCTGATGCCATGATCCTGGTAGACGCGGATGATCTCGCAACCGATCTTGGCCGCGACCTCGCGCAGTTCACGCTCCTGGTTGGCGGTGGTCTGCTCCGCAGTCGAGACGCGGAGGTAGAGAACAGCACGTTTCATCAGCACTTCTCACACCGTTGATGCAGTGGAGAGTACCTTCAGCGGCGCGAGCGAAGTACAGGAAAGATTAGTTTTCCGCTACATGGTTGACGTGTCTCCGTGCCGTTTTCGAGCATTGTTTTTGTTGCCTTTTCGACTGCAAAAGCTCGCGTCGCGCACGAGGTTTTTTGTACAGGGTCCCGTCAAAACCGATGCAGCGTGTGCCGTCTCAGCGATTGAATGAGATCGACGCCGCGCCTTACGGCGGCCCGTCAACGCGCTTGCGCACCCGGGGATGGCCATCATAGGTGAGTACGCGGTTTGCCTTACTCAGCGATCCGCCTAACAGCTATCCGCGCGATGCCGCGCGAAATGCCAATCCGGATGTGACCAGCCGGCAAGGGCGCGAACGAGGACGGTGGCAAGAGCGGCGCGAGATATGCAACGCCTGGCGGCGGTGGTGCTCAAGTTCTGCGAGAACGGTTTCCCGCAAATGCAAGCACACAGCGTGCCACATCGATGTTGCGATACGCCACCGCTAGGTCGGCCATTTGAATGCCTTTACTGGCACGAGATTTCGGCAGTGAGCGCACATCGGCAACGAACCAACGTACCGTATCGCCGCTCTGAAGATCGGTGAGAGAGGCAAACTCGCGCCACGCGATGTCGCCACAATCGAATGTTTGTTGCGAATGACGGATCATTGCAGCAAGCGGCGGCTCAGCCTCTTGGAGGCGTTCCGGTCCGACGGGCAAAGCCCGGCCGCTAGGGTCGCGCAGATAACCAATCACAAAGTCAGTCATTCGGCGGCCTCCACTTGCGCAGGGCTCTGCCCCGCCGCCGGCAAGCGGGACAGAACGGTCGAGTGGTAGGGACATGCGTGCTCTTGCGTGAGCGCCTTGCGCCGGCTGTGTAGGGCCATGATCGTGAGAAGGAAGTCCGCCGCTTGGGGCGGATTCGCCGCATCGCTGATCGGCTCAGACCTGCCGTTGGTCAGCTGGAACCGCTCGTAACGAAATTCCCAGGCAGCGATCTGCTGCGCCAGAAACGAGCGGCGCTTGGCCTCGGCGGCAAGCGTTTTCAGATGGGCGTCGACTCGTGTCAGAAACTTGTTAGTTCGATCGTTCATACCTGCAAGTCTTGCAGGCGCTGCGGCTACGGCAAGTCATTTCCGCTCAGTGCCCGAAAGAATCGAGGCTGAAGTTAACTCAGCGTCACCTGAGTAAGTGCGACCGGAGCAGTCCTGCACGCCGGCAATGCTGAGTAACAAAAGTCGCCGCGTGCGCCACAATGTCGGGCTCTCACACGTTGAGCTTCGAAGCTCGTTGCGCGTTCCGCCGGACCGAATAGTTCAGCCCCGAACATCCGCAATGGTCTGATTGCGGACGCAAAATTGGGAGGAGATCGAACGGCGGCTATGTGCCAGGAGGAGACATATGGCACCGCAGCAAGGGCAACGCTATTCGGCGACAGAAACCGAAAAGGGTTTCAAAGTGGTCCGTTAACACTCAACACACTCTTTTTTGAGGCTCTGAACGAACGCAACCACTTCGCTCTTTTCCGCGTCGGGCACCTGGAACTTCGCCAGAGTCGCGGCGGCATGACCGAGAAATACATTCCAGTCGCTCTCACTGATGCGCATCCCTTTGTGGGTGAGCGTCATGTCTCTGCCGCGATAGTACATTGGGCCACCCGCGCTCGCGCAAAGGAAGTCGATGAGGAGTTGCTTTTCCCGCATTATGCCATCCTCTCCGCGATGCGCCCAGAAGCGCCCGAGCTGTGGATCGGATCGGAGCCTTGGCAGGAGATCATTTGCCACTGCGGCGATTGCGTTATATCCGCCAAGGCGCTCGTACAGAGTCTTCGTCGCGTCATCACTCATTCTGTCATCCTCAAAGTTCGCCGCACGCCAGGCTGCGGTGCAAAAATTCTTCCAGTCAATCCATCAAACAGGAAATTACGCCAAGCGGAATGGGGTTTGGAGGTCAAGTTGCGCGGCAGGAACCTTAAGCCGCGCATGGCAGCGATGGGCCGCGGCGGCCATGGATGTCCTCGGCCTCCTGCAATTGCTCCGTCGCATCGACGCCGCTGCCGGCCGCGCGCGCCGCCTGTACCTGCGCTAGCCGGGAGAGATCGGTGTTGCGCAGCACGAGACTGATATCGGGGTGCGCGATGAGCCGGCCCTGTGCATCGACGACATAGGCCGCCCCGCGCTCGCCGACCTTGATCTGGGAGATCACGTCCCAGATGAGCTTGAGATTGACCTCGGCGACGCTCACCCCCGCATCGCGTCGGGTACCGGTGAGCGCCAGCGTCATGTAGGGCTCGGACTCGCGGCGGAAGTAGACGGGCCCGTAATAGACCTTGTGCGCAACCGCTTCGGCGAATTTCGGATCCTTGGAGAAATCGGTCTTGCTTGCGACCACGTCCATGGCCAGGCGCGAGACGCGCAGCTGCTCATGCCCGGTTGCGTCGAGCTGCGAAAGCTCGGTGATCGCCGGCACCTGGCGCAGGAGCCGCAATCCGTCGAAACGGCGCTGATCGATGGTGCCGGCCGCCATGGGAGCTGCGTGGTCCACCCTACCTGGCTCTCGATTTCCTTTACGAACTGGCTGATCTTGGCCGCGGCCGCCTCGGCTTGCTCGCGCTGGATGCGGATTAGGGACGCCTTGTGCTCCTGAAATGAAAACCAGACCTCGGACAATCCGTTCGTAAGCAAAGCAACGCAAACGACGGCCAGGAACAGCCCGACATATTTGCGAAACAGGCGTCCGTGCGCCCGCGGCTTCTCAGGTTGCGCAACAGGCGCCACGGTTCCGGGTGCCCTCACTCGATCACCTCGTCGGCAATTGCGACTAATGTCGGCGGCGGCTCGAGTCCGAGTGCCTTCGCAGTCTTGAGATTTATTGCTAATTCAAATCTATCTGGCGATTGCAAAGGCAGATCAGCCGGTTTTGCTCCTTTCAGGATGCGGTCAACATAGCCGGCTGCACGACGGAAAATATCCGCAGTGTCAGGGCCGTAGGATATTAAACCGCCTTCGGCCACGAACTGTCGGTAGACTGATATCGCCGGCATTCGCTGTCGCAGCGTTAGCTGTGCGATCAATCGAATGTTGTCGATGATGAAAATATCTGACGCCGCGATCAAGCCGTTGCTCGGATCGCGTGCAAGTTTGGCGATGGCGGATTGGATATCATCCGTCTGACGAACAGCCAACGCTGTAACATCGACCTTCGTCGATTGCGGCACAGCCTCGAACGAACGAAGATAAACGTCATAGTACGGAGCCGTCGCGGGGTTGAACATCAAGTTAGCCCGAGAAATCTGGGGCGCCACGTGTTTGAGCATTGTCAACCATTTCCCGATCAAATCCGGCTCGATGAAGCTGAAACCAGTAACATTCCCGCCCGGATGCGCAGCGCTCGAAATAAGGCCTTGGCCCACCGGATCGTTCACCATCGCAATTACAATGGGAACGGTGCTTGTCGCCTGCCGCAGCGCGCTCAATACCGGTGTGCTATTCCCGACGATTACATCCGGCTTCAGTCGTACCAGTTCCGCCGCATACTCACGGCTGCGGTTAGGATCACTGGCAGCAAATCGGTAGTCGGCCCGAATATTTTGTCCCTCCACCCATCCCAGGTCGCGTAATCCCTTTTGGAATGCCTTCACGCGTGATCGTGTTTCCGGATGACCGTCAGCCAGTCCAAGAAGCACGCCGATATGCGGCGTCCCCTCCTTCGGCTGCTGCGCGCCCGCCGCCAGCGGCCAAGCGGCCGCGCCGCCGAGAAGCGATATAAACTCGCGCCGCCTCATGGGAAGCCTCCCGTGCCGACCCGTCGAGCAAAGTTGAGACTATCACAGGAAGCCTGTGTTGTGCAGCACGGCAAAAACTGACCGCCCAATTCCGAGATGGCTCAATGGCACGCATTACCGCGCCGCGCATTGCTGTCTGCTTCACCCCAGTTAGCGGAAGCGGTTCGCGCAGCCAAGCGCTTCCGAGTCGTGCCATAACCGGCTGTGAGCAATCGCAGCAAAATGCCGCTCTATTCGATCACCTCGTCGGCACGGGCGAGCAGAGTAGGTAGCACTTCGAGGCCGAGCGCTCGCGCGGTCACAAGATTGATGACAAATTCGAACTTGGTGGCCTGCACGACCGGCAGATCGGCAGGCTTGGCGCCTTTGAGGATTTGACCGGCATAGACGCCGACCTGACGCCACATGTCCGGAATATCGGTCCCATAGCTCATCAGCCCTCCGGCTTCGACCTCCTCGCGAGTGGAAAAGGCCGAGGGAATCCCGTGGCGCGTCGCAAGCGTCACAAATTGGACGCGCCGGCTGATGAAGAACGTGTCGGGCGCGACAACCACGGCATCGGCACGGTCGCGCACGAGGGTGGCGAATGCTGCCTCGATTTCGCCGCTGGTGCTGGCATTGAGGATCTGAATTTGCAGTCCGATAGCGCGAGCAGCTTCCGGCAGGTCTCGCAAAGCGGCCTCGGCGCTCGGCACGTTACCCGGATTGATCAGCACGGCAACGCGAACGGCCCTGGGCGCCAGCTCGTGCAGCAGACCCAGCCGCTTGGCCGCGACCTCCCAGATGAAAATGTTGATGCCGGTCGCATTGCCGCCTGGCCGGGCAAGGCTCGACACCAGACCCAGCTTCACAGGATCCTCGCCGACCCCGAAGACGATCGGGATTGTCGTGGTGGCGGCTTTAGCCGCACTCGTAGCAAGCGTGCCACCGGGCGTGGCGATTATGGCTACGCGGCGACGAACGAGGTCGGCCATCAGCGTCACCAGTCGGTCGTATTCGCCGCTGAACCAGTGGTACTCCACAGCCACGTTTTGGCCTTCGACGTAGCCGGTTTCGCTGAGGCCTTTGCGGAAGGCGGCTACCCGGGAAGCTGACGCATCGCGCGACCCAGCGTTGACAACGCCAATGACTGGGATAGCGGGCTGCTGCGCGCGCGCGGCCAACGGCCACGCTGCCGCGCCGCCGAGCAGCGTGATGAACTCGCGCCTTCTCACTCGATCACCTCGTCGGCGGCGGCGTGAATGTGCATCGGCACGGCAAGGCCGAGCGCCTTTGCGGTCGCCAGATTGATGACGAACTCGAACTTGGCTGCCTGCTGCACCGGCAGGTCGGCCGGATGTTCGCCCTTGAGAATCCTCCCCGCATAGACGCCACCCTGGCGATAGGCATCGGTGAAGCTGGTGCCGTAGCTCATCAGGCCGCCGGCCATGACGAACTCGCGTTGCGCGTGGGCTGCCGGCACTCCGTGGCGCATCGCCAGCGATGCCAGCAGCCGTAGGCGGCCCCCGAAGTATGCGCCGGCTCCAATAAACAGCGCGCCGGCTTTTTGCTCGACCATGGAAGCGAAGGCTGGCTCCAAGTCCCGATCGGTCCTGATTCCAACAACGAAAAGCCGCTGCCCGACGGCCTGCGCCGCGACCTCGACATCGCGCCGTTCCGCCATGCCTTCGGCGGTGCCCGGATCCACCAGCACGGCGATCGTCGCCGCGTTGGGCACAAGTTGGCGGAGCAACTCCAGCCGCTTGCCAGAACTGCCGCCCGTCAGGAAGCTGATGCCGGTGACGTTCCCGCCGGGCCGGTTGAAGCTTGTCACCAGCCCGTCCCGGATCGGATCGGTTCCGGTCACAAACACGATCGGTACCGTGGCGGTCGCGGCCTTGGCCGCCAGCGCAGCTTGGGTGTTGCTGACAATCACGGCGACCGGCTTGCGGATCAGCTCGGCGACAAGCGCCGGCAGGCGGTCAGGCTGGTCGTCCGCCCAGCGGTATTCGATGGCGACGTTGCGGCCTACGTCGTAGCCGCTTTGGCCCAGACCGGCCCGCAATGCTTCCATCAGATTGGCAAACCCCTCCGCACGCGAACTCCGAAGCATTCCGACCACCGGCAGTGTCGCCTGCTGCTGCGCGTGCGCCGCGAGCGGCCAAGCGGCCGCCGCACCACTGAAAACACGAAGAAATTCCCGTCGCCTCATGCCGCGCCCTCATGCTCAAGGCGCAGTATGGTATCCGCTCAAGCGAGTGCTTTGATAGGGGCTGAAAACCGGCTTCGCTACTGCAACATGAGGTGCTGGCCAAGGACCGCTTCGGGTCAATAGTTTGCATTACCGCACCGCAGCATTCCTGTCCGCTTCACTCCAGTTAGCGGAAGCGGTTCGCGCAGCCAAGGGCTTCCGAGTCGTTCCATGGCACCGCCCGTGAGCAGCTGCAGCAAAATAGAAGCTATTCGATCACCTCGTCGGCGGCGACGAGCAGGCCTGGCGGCAGCGTCAGGCCGAGTGCCTTCGCGGTTTTGATATTGACGACGGTTTCGTACTTGGTTGGCACCTGCACTGGAAGGTCAGCAGGCGTGGCGCCGCGCAGGATGCGATCGACATAAGATGCCGCAGTCCGATACTGGTCAGCACGATCGGTGCTGTAGCATATGAGACCACCTGCCACGACGAAGAAACGGTCCGAGTAGACTGCGGGCAAGCGGTGCCGGGCCGCGAGCGCGATGATGAGGTCGAGATGAACGTTGGTGTTAGTATCCGGAGGCAGGAGCAAGCCGCCATTGGGCACGCGCGCAAACGCATCGAGCGCGCGCTCAATGTCGTCGGGCACGTCATCAATGGGCGCGAGCACTAGCTCGATGCCGAGCGAGGAAGCTGCGACCTGGGCCGGGCCGAGGTAGAATTCATAATAGGGAGCAGTCTTGGGATTGATCACGAGCGCGGCGCGCGCAAGATTTGGCGCGATCTCCTTCAGCAACGCCAGCCACTTGCCGACGATGCTCGCCTCGAACAGCAGAAAGCCCGTGATATTGCCACCCGGCCGCGCCAGGGTGGCAACGAAACCTGAACCGATAGGGTCAGCAAGCTGCACAAACACGATCGGAATCGTGCGAGTCTCCCGTTGCAGCGCGGTGACGATCGGTGTCGAACTAGCGAGAATCACGTCAGGTTGGAGGGCTACCAGCTCTTTCGCCAGCACTTGCGCCTGAGCACCGGCAGGTGCAAAGCGGTAGTTGATCCGGACATTGCGGCCCTCCAACCATCCGAGCCTGTCGAGCCCCTGCTGGAATGCCGCGAGTTTTGCTTTCGTGTCTGGATCGTCCTCGGCGAACCCCATGAGCACGCTTATGCGCCGCATTCCGTCCGGCTGCTGCCCGCGCGCCGAAAGCGGCCATGCCGCCGCGCCGCCAACCAGCGTGATGAACTCGCGTCGCCTCATCTGCTGTCCTCAAACCGAGGATTGCACCCTACCACACCCATGGTAGGAAATACCGCGTTGTGCAGCACAGCAAATTTGCCTGCCGATTGACGGCTTTGGGTCAAAACCTGAGATTACCGCAGCGCTGCATTGCTGTCCGCTTCACCCCAGTTAGCGGAATCGATTCGCCCAGCCAAGCGCTTCCGAGTTGTGCCATGAGCCGACGTGAGCAGGTGCAGCAAAAAGCACCTTCGCGTGATGAAGCCAATCAATTCGTTGGGACGAGCGCATCCGGAATTTTGATGCCAATCTCGCGATAGTAGCGGACCGCGCCAGGATGGAACGGCAGGAAGGTATCTTTCATCGCATTTTGCGGGACGGTCTCGCTTGCGGCCGAAGTCACTTTAACAAGGCGAGGCTGGTTCTCGAAGACTGCTTTGACCAGTTGGTAAACCAAATCATCCGGCAGATCGTCCCGGCCAATCGCAAAACAGTATAGTCCGACCGTAGTATAGGTCTTGTCCAGGGACGTATAAACTCCGCTACCGATCTGTGAGATTGTAAGTTCCGGCATCGCCTTGCGGATCGCTTCTATCTGTTCTGGAGTCAGGCTGACAAACACCACCGGTTCCTTAGCTTCCACTTGCTTCAATGCTGGGAACGGTACGCCGGCTACCAAAGCGAGGGCATCGTAACGGCCCTCCAGCAGTCCCGAGGCCGCAGAGTCAAACGATCCGTAGCCGATTTTTGCCGAGACTCCGATGGCCGCCAACATCGCCTGAACATAAGTGCCATGTGGTCCCGCGCGCGGCCCGGTGCCGACGTTTCGATTGTCGAACTGAGCAGCCGCCGTGATACCTGACCGCCGCAATGTGACGAAGTTGAATACATTGTCATACATCGGAAATAGTGCCCGCATTTTGCGATAGCGTTGACCCTTCGTCCAATCGCCGGTGCCGTTCCAGCCCTGCAGTCCAGTGCCCAGGGTGAGAAGGCCGAGCTGCGCGCCGCCGCTTTCGATGAGCTTGATGTTGTGCTCCGATCCCTGAGTCGGCAAAGGATTGACATCGATTTTCAGGTTTTCCGTCAGAATTTTCGCCGCCGCTTCACCGTAGACATAAAAAACACCGCCCGGCGAGGCGGTCGCCAAGGTGAGGGATTTTGGCCAATCGGGATTGGCGGCTGGGACGGTTGTTGAGGTCCCAACGGCGAGTAAGCAAGCCGCGAACACGAAACCAATGAACCTGGACATCTGTCTCTCCCTATTAGGGCGCGCACTGCATGCAGCGCGCAAGCACAGCTCTCCTGCAATGAAATTGCGTCGCCGCGTCGTCTCCCCTGAGGCTCGGGACGACGCCAGATTTGGCTTCCAATTCCCAAGATCAAAGCACGAAATCGAAACCAGCGAAATGGGGTTCGACGGTCAATTTGTGCACTGCACAAATTTCAGGCTGCGCATGTCGGCTTGGGGTCATTTTGAGCCGGAAACCTCAGGCCAAAGAACCGGTCGTGCGGCCGGACAACTCCAAAAGCTGACGCAATTTCAAGCCTTTAGACGAGCCCTAGGCGCATGCTGGTCATCCTCAGCAAACTGAGGAGTATCACCATGGAATATCATGAGAATCCGACTGCGACCAAAGCCGCGGCCCAGCGTACACCCTGGAACAAGGGCAAGCTGATTGGAGCGAAGCCACCGCTTCGCGCAAAACACGTTTGGTCCATCCGTACCAAGCTCCAGCTTGAACGGCGGACCCGCGACTTGGCGATGTTCAATCTCGCTATCGATAGCAAGCTACGTGGCTGCGATGTCGTCGCCCTCAGGGTCGAGGATGTCGCACCGAATGGCTATACGCTCGAGCGCGCCACAGTGCGACAGAGGAAAACTGGCCAGCCAGTCAAGTTCGAACTGACAGAGCAGACCCGGCAAGCGATCGACCAGTACTTGAAAGCCGTCGGCAAACAACCCGGCGAGTTTCTATTCACGAGCCGGGCTAATCGGGCCCGATGCATTTCTACGCGGCAGTACGCACGGCTTGTGTCCGGATGGATCGCGAGCATCGGGTTGGACGCAAATCGTTTTGGCACGCACTCATTACGACGGACCAAAGCGACCTTGATCTACCGACGAACAGGCAACCTGCGCGCGGTGCAGATTTTGCTCGGCCACCGAAAATTGGAGAGCACGGTGAGATATCTTGGCATCGAGGTCGACGATGCGCTGGCTATAGCTGAACAAGTTGACATGTAAGCTGCCAGCGTCGCCCTGCCGATTGGCAGGCTTGAAGCAAGAGCCCCTGACCGAAAGATCAGGGGCTACGTGAGACGCCTGCATTGAGTGCCTCCGGACTGGTTATTGCCGCCGAGGCTAAGGGAATGAAATTGCGTCAGCTTTCGGAGCCATCCGGCCGCGAAATGGGCTGCGGCTCTGAGGATTTCGGGCTGAAAATGACCCACTGCGGACCCCGGATGTGCAGTGCAACCGGCTGCTCGGTTGCAGAATGGCTGGCATACCCGCTGACTGGTCCCCCCAAATTTGATATCCTGCACCCGGTTCCGGCTTTTGGCGGGAGACCCAATGCAATTCGATCAATTGAAGAGGCGCGAGTTCATCATGCTGCTTGGCGGCGCGGCGGTTGTGTGGCCCTTCGCTGCGCGTGCGCAGCAGCCAGCTATGCCGGTAGTCGGATATCTCAGCAGCTTGGGCCAAGCCGTTTCCGTGCAGTTTGATGACGCATTCCGCCGCGGTCTTTCTCAAATGGGTTTTGTCGAGGGCCAAAACGTCTCGACGGAATACCGCTGGATAACGGATAGTTATGATTCGCTGCCGGCAATGGCTGCCGATCTCGTTCAGCGTCAGGTGGCGGTGATCTGCGCACTTGGGCCACCGGCAGTGCTCGCGGCCAAGGCCGCGACAACGAGCATTCCTATCGTCTTTGTCACTGGCGCTGACCCAATCAGATTCGGCTTTGTCGCCAGCTTCAACCGGCCGGGTGGAAACATCACCGGCATTTGGGTTGTCACCACAGTATTGGCTTAAAAACGACTGGAACTGCTGCACGAATTGGTGCCCAAGGCCGAATTGTTCGGGCTACTCGTTAATCCGAAAAGTCCGGTTGCCGAGCCGCAAACGCGGGACGCGCAAGGCGCTGCGCACGCGCTTGGCCTCAAGCTGCGGGTCCTGAATGCGACTACCGAAAACGACTTCGATCAGGTCTTCGCGGCACTTATTCAGGAGCGTGCCGATGCGCTTTTGGTTAGTGCCGACCCGTTCTTCTACAGCCGGCGCGAGCACCTTATCGCGCTTGCGGCGCGTCACGCAATTCCGACGCACTACGAAATCCGCGAGTATGTCGAAGTTGGCGGCTTAATGAGCTATGGAACGGTGTTCCGGGATGGCTATCACAAAGGCGGCATTTACGTGGGTCGCATTCTTAAGGGCGTTAAACCCGCTGAGTTGCCGGTTGAGCAGATAAATAAGCTCGAACTCGTCTTTAATGGCAAAACTGCTAAGGCGCTTGGCGTGGAAAACTGCTTGCGCTCGCCGACGAGGTGATCGAGTGAGGAGGCGCGAGTTCATCACGCTGCTCGGGGGTGCGGCAGCGGCGTGGCCGCTTGCGGCGCGCGCGCAGCAGGGCGAGCGGATGCGGCGCGTCGGCGTGTTGATGGGGTATGCCGAGAGTGACGCTGCGGCACAAGCTCAGATCGCGGCACTGCGACAGGAACTGGGGAAGCTGGGTTGGGAAGAAGGACGCAACATCCGCATCGATATTCGCTTTCCGGGCACGGATGCCGGCAGGGTACGCGCCATCCTTATGGAATTGATGACCCTCACACCGGACGTGTTGGTCTCCAATAGTAATCTGGTGACGGCGGTTGTTCAGGCGGAAGTCCGCACCCTGCCGATTGTTTTTATAAGCGTCGGCGATCCGGTCGGTTCCGGTTTTGTCAGCAACGATGCACGTCCCAACGGCAACCTAACGGGTTTCGCCAATTGGGACTCGCCGGCGATGAGCGGAAAATGGCTGGAACTGCTCAAGGAGGTCGCACCCCAAGTCGAACGCGTCGGGTTTATGATACATCCCGAGACCGCCGCCAGTTTTAATTTCTTCAAATTTGCGGAAACCCGGGCCCCTGCGTTCAAGATCAAGTTAGAAGCGCTTGGTGTGCATGACGCAGATGAGATCGAGCGGGTCCTGACGGCGTTCGCTGCCGAGGGCAATGGCAGCGTTGTTGTCACTCCGCACGCCGTGACATTTTCTAATCACAACCTCATCGTCGCACTGGCCGCACGCTTGCGCTTGCCGGCGCTCTATCCGTTCGCTTTTTATGCTAAAGGGGGCGGGCTGATTTCGTACGGCTTCGATCCGGTCAACCAGTTTCAGCAGGGGGCAGGATATGTCGACCGAATACTGCGCGGCGCCAAGCCTGCAGACCTGCCGGTGCAATACCCGACGAAGTTTCAGCTCGTGGTCAATCTCAAGACCGCTAAAGCACTCGGCCTCGCCATCCCGGAATCGTTCCTGCTGCGCGCCGACGAGGTCATAGAATGAGGCAAGCTTTGCTGCGCTGCATTAGTCCGGAAGTGGCATTGTGTCACGAGTAACGCCGGTCCATACGGCGATGCGTAACTGTACGAGAGATGAAGGTAGGTCCTTCGAGTTCGGCAATCAGGTGTTGATCTCAAGCCACCGCAAGCTGCTGTTGTCAAAAGCGATGGTGGTGAACGTTGCGGAAAAGTCGGAACGAGATTCCGGCAGGTATGATTGAGAGGGGCGAGCGCAAGCGAACCGCTGATGACGTGTCGAAAGCGGATTAGACGATGTCAAAACCGGGGGGTTGCCATTCCTCTGGGATAAGTTTGGGGGATGTCCTGAGACTGCCCAAACGGCATCCGGCATGGAGGCGGCGCGAAGCTCAATCTGGCTCTTGTACGGAACGTGAGAACCTGGCCGGCGATGCTAAGGGAAAAGGCACAAGCGGCTCCAACCGCGAGGCCGAAAGTACTGATGCGCCGGAGAGGGGCGGACTGCCTCGTAGTAGTGTTGAAGCGGGGTAATGCCCGTGGAGCGAAGGGGGTGGGTCATCGCCTTTGAGATCGGGTCAACCGGCAACGGGAGGAACCCGATATTCAATGGAAGGCGGCAGCCTTCGTGCGGTGGCACGAGCCGGATGACGCGAGAGTGTCAAGTCCGGATCTGTGAGAGGCTCGGGGTGAAATTCCCCGGGCCTACTCGGCCCTCTCTGCCGCCCCGCTGCGGTGCAGCAACACCGGCAGCTATCGAAGCATAACCTGACGCTCGGCCCTTTCGCGTGACGTGCGAGCAGCCGTGGCCAAAGCCCCATGCCTTGAATGAGCGCGCGCTCGTTGTCCGGGTCTTCAGCACTGCGTGAAGGTGGGTCGAGCGGTAGCGGATGAACAGCGGTTTGCTCTGTCATGATGCTTTTCCAAACAAAAAGGCCGCCCGTATGGCGGCCAGAATGGAGCAACTGACGCGATCTTCAGCGAAGCGGCTGCGAGAAACAGTGTGACTGCAAGGCCCTGCCTCGTAGCCTGCAGATCCGAGGCAGCTTGTCTCGGACGCCCTGCTCGCTCATCGTCTCGTCAATAACCCTTATCTCGAGCCACGATCGGCTAAACTCCTCGATCGCTTCATCCAGTTGTCGATGTGTCCTATCCGCGCCGGCCGCAAGTAGTTCCGACATGCGCGCGGCAGCCCGCCGGTGTCGCAGGATGGCGTGATCTTTCTTTCGCAGGAGAATGTGCATTGGCATGGGCATTTCTTTCTTTGTTTAATGGCGATCGGCCCCTGCCGGATTGCAGAGCCGATCAGCCATCGTTGCGTGGTAGGGAAGTGAACTCGTTGCATCAGTACACTTGCTCCAGCGCCGATCTGAATCAAACAAATTACGTGCGTTGCGCGGCTGAAGTTAACTTTGTGGTGACTCTCAGATCGACATCGCATCGCTTGCTAGCGATCCTGATAAACGAGCGCGCGCCAGAGAGCGCCGCTACAATGCGCTGGCGCGGCGATGGATGGACGATGGTCGATCCAGGATCTCTCGTCTACGCTCAAATGCGCGGCATGCTCCAGCGCGAGCGAACGGCAGAAACGAAAGGCAACGTGCCTGGACACCTTGGAATACAGGTCAACCATCAGCGACTCGGTGGTCGCAAGCGTCTGCGGCTTCTTCGGCGCGAATTGCGGATGCGTGTGCGCTCCGCCTCCCTCACCGAGCCTCATCAAAGCGCGCACCGAGCGCCTGGCGATGACCAGCCTCAATCGCGAGCTCATCGGCGCGGGCGCGATTCTCGCGCAGGATGCGGCCCTGCATCGTGTGGTTCCATGCGTGCCGGCTCCATGGATTTCTCTCGGGCGGCGTGAGCGACTGCTTGCGATTGCCGCCGCCGCCAGGCGCACCGCTGTCGGTGTTGTCCTGCTCGTTCGCAGGCCGCTTGCAGACTTGGCCGTCCTCGCTGTCCATAAACAGCTGGACCATGTCTTTGAGCGACATGCCACTTGGTCCGGTGAGAACGAGACGGCCCGATCCATCCTCGCCGGTTTTCAGCTGCGGCTCGAGCATCGCGATCGCCATCGGCGCGAGGCGCGGATCGCATCCGGCATCGATCAGATGCTTGCGCAGTCCGTCGCCGGCAAGCAGGGACGTCGTCTGCTTTTTGAGAACGTCGCGCTCCTGCTTGGCCCTGCCCAAAGCGGAATGCAGAGCTTTTGCGTCGGGATGCGTCGGCAGGTCGACGATGTTCAAACAAAAGACCTCACGGTCCTTGCCGCTTGCACCCTTGATCAGCTTTGGAATGTAGAATTGGCGCAACGCTTCGCTGACGTCGTCGAGCCGTTCGATGGTGGCGCGTAGTGCTGGCATCGGTGTGCCTCCTCTGTTTGCCGGCGATTGCCGGTCATGAAAAAGCCGCCCGGTGGGCGGCTCTGAAAGATTAGGCGGCCTCTCGCCGCTCGATCGGTGGCGGTGTCTGCGCTCGGCGCAGGAACTCGGGAATGTCCAGATTGTTTGGATCGTCGCGGCCGGACCATTCCGACAGCGGAGTGCTGGGCGTAGTGCGATCGCGCTTGGTGCTGATCGGGATTACGTCAGCCTCGCCGTCAGCTGGCTCGCTCGCTTTCTCCTCCGGTGGACACGCACCGAGCTTGATCGGTCCAGCGTCCCCCTGCCGTCGCAGGAACTCCTCCGTGACCTTGATCCGGGCGACCTGGTAGGCCACGCCGTCGCTGCTCACGCCAGAGGTCCACTGCCGGCCCTCGAAACACTCGATCGCGATCACGTCTTCCGGGGCGCGGATGCCGCCAAGGGCGTCCGCAATTGGCCACCGCCTTTCTCGGGTGGCTTGGGAACCCGCATGGAATGGGCTCTTTTTTGCGGTTTTGCCGTTCATTTCCGCTGGGGAGCCATCATGCCCTACCCTGGCGATTCTGGCCGCTCGTTGCTGACAGGCAGGAGAGCAGAACCGGGTGCGCTTGGACGTGTGCTTGGCTTGCTTGCTGCCAGGATTGATCCAGTTCGGGATCTCGCGATCGCAGTCGGGTGCCTGGCATTTGCGTCGTGGCGCGACCAATTCGCCGGGGAGCTTGTTCGCGACCGCCTTGTTCTCGGCCTTGCGGCGATAGTCCGCCTCGCATTTCGACGGACGTCCAGGATCGACCTTGGGCGCATGCTGCGACAATGGGCGGCGCTCGCGTTCGGCATCGCGCTTGGATGGACAGCACCGCAATCCCTTGCTGGTGAACCCCTTGCCGCATCCGCCGCAGCTGATGCGAAAGCCGCCAGGAGCAAACGGTAGATTGTAGAAACGAGGATCGCTCTTGGTGCCGTAGAGCGGATCGAATGCCGGAGCTCCGGCGTCATACGCTTCCCGGCATCGATCGCTGCAAAACCTGCCGCCGTCGTTGCCGCGCGGACCTTTGTAGACGAACGGTCGTCCGCAACAGTGACAGCCGAGAGCTTGTGACCGCGTTGCGGCGAGCTCTGCTTCGCGCTCGATTGATGCTTGCCGCTCGTGCTCGAGGGCGGCGGCTGTGATTTTGGGCATATCCGTATTCCTCACATCCTCGTGTAAATGATGGTCCGCTGTCCTTTCCTCGGTAGCTTCTTGAACGCCTTCTCGACCTCGCTCTTGGCGGTATCGAGCAACACGATCGAATGGGCATAAGGAGGAGCCCAAGGCGATCGCGCCTCTCGCACCTGAAACATGACCCGATCACCGAAGCGAAGAACGCAATCGCGAGCTCTGCCGAAGCGAAACTCGTGGCCGTCATCCGCCTTGATGCGGCCGAACCCGGTTCCCTGCACGGCCTCAACCACGGTGCCTTCCAGCTGTTGCTCGATCATGTCCTCGCTTTCGATTTGCGCCTCCCGCGCGGGCGCATTCGATTGGGCTGGTTGCGCTCCGACGTATTCATGCGCGCTGTTTCACTGCGAACGCACGAACAGGAAACTGAGTGACCGCTGCGCAAGTGGATCGCGTAGGTCACCGTACGATTGCTGCACTCGCATTGGCATTTCAGCCGAGCGAAGATTGCGCCCGACGGTGTGCAATGCGATTGGACAATGTGCAGAGGTCGCAGCTTGCCGAATTGCATGCCGATCATTTCGCAGCCGGCAGCGACTTCCTGCGCATGACAGAGCATTGCGATTATCCGCCACGTTGCGAACGGGCGAACCGTGCGGCGCTGTGGCCAACAAAAAAGCCGCCCCGAGGAGCGGCTCGATGATCTTCTCGCGCGCGCGTCGATCAGAACGCGGCGGCTTCCTGCGCGGTCGCCGCCTGCCGGCGAAGCGCATTGCGCAGAGCGTTCCTGACGTACGAGCTCACCGGCCGGTCCTCGTTCTTGGCAGCCTGCCGGACCTGGTCCATCAAGCCCTGATCGACGCGAACAAACAGAATCTCCTCGCCAGGCTGCTTCGCGGCCATGGTCGTCTCCCACGATTGCTTGATCTGAGAAAAACAAAAGCCCGGACTGCGGAAGGCGCAGTTCGGGCGGGTGACGGCTACGTAAGCGAACAACTTTCTGTTGTCAAGCACCTTCCTATCATCGTCCAGCAACAGCTATGCGTTGGGTGCGCAGATCAGCCGAGGTTTGCCGCTATCGCTGCGCTGGATAGCTGCCACGATGTCTCAGCCTCACGCGCGGGCGCGCGCGCGAGGGCTTATCCCCGGCTCATCCTCTGCGTCCTGCGCATGGCTGGCAAAGATCGCCCGTTGCTCGCGGGCGCTGTCCAGCAATTGCCACTCGACATTGCCGACCTGGAACGGCTTCGTCTCATCGAGTTGCTTGAGGCGATACCATGAATTCGGTTTCTCGCCGACGATCGTGAGAAAGCTCTCGAAGGTCTTGAATTCGTCGCACACGAAGTCTCTCCTGCGTGCGGGATTGCCGTAATGGTCGAGCATGCTCCGCCAAGCGGTATAGGTCGACCTGTATTGCATCGGGCCTTTCGGCTTTTGCTCCCGCGCACCTTTCGGCTTGCGAAGGATTTGCTGCACGGCCCAGCCACGTCGCAACCTTGTTTTGACGGTGCCCTCGGGTAGTGCCGCCATCGCCGCCAGCTGTGCGACCGTGAGCTTGGTGCCCTGATATTCGATCCCTTCCTGCAATTGCCGCTCGATCGCGGCCTGCGCTCTGGAGCGTTTGCGCTTGGCGAGCTCGCGCACGCATGCGAGCCAGTTTCTCAACGCCGGTAAACGCACGAGCTCGAATTCGATATGCGTGGGCCGGCAGGCGAGGAGCCGCGCCGCCTGGGCCACGTTGCCATCGGTTTTCAACAGCGCGTCGGTAAGCTCGTTCGGCGCGAAGAACTCGTCGCCGGGAAGCTTGCTCACGAAATCGTGCACGCGCCCTTGCCAGTCAGTCATGCCGCCTCGTCCTTGCGCCTTGGCACGCGGCCGAATTCTTTCAAGCTCAGAACGGGGCCGCTGCCAGCGTTGGCGCGGTTGGGTGTGGGTGTTGGTATGGAGGAGCCACTCTTTCGCTCTGTACGCTGATTTGTGGGGCTCCCTCCGGCTTTCTTCCTCACGTCGGCGAGAATGTTGCCGAGCGCCAGCACGATCTGATCGACGGCAATTTCCTTGATGTCCATTGCGCGTGACCGCAGGAGCCTCGGGCTGATCGTGACAATCGCCTCCTCCCATGGCTGCAAGCGCGCCTCGGCCTGCGCCATCACGCTGATGACCAGCCGATGAAGGGGTTGCTTGACGCAGCCGAGCATGACCTGGATCGCCGTGCCGGGATCGTCGAGCACTGTTGCTTCCAGGCTGTCATCGGGCTCGGGGTCGTGCTCGGCGCGATAGGGTGCCCATGACGTGCGCGGTCCATGCGGGGCTCCGGTCGCATGCTGGTCGGCGCGCTCGCATTCGCCAATTGTCTCGACCAGGGCTTTCCACACCACCGCGAAATCGCTCGGCTCGCGGTGCCGAGCTTGCAACTCGAGTCCGCGCGCGTGTGCGAGCGCGGCGCGGACGGCTTTCAATTGTCGGGGCGTCAGGATCGCTGACATGGCATGGTGACCTCCGTGTCAGTGCCGGATCGCACGACCACCAGCTTTGGTAATCGGCGGCAGCTTTGCCGCGGGGTGGTCGTTCATGGGACGGCTCCTTTCATCTACAAATACCCTGAGAGAGTCCCTTCCTGCGCCTGCAGGCGGAAACTGTTCCTGTTCCTGTGTCAGCATATGCTGAGCAGAACTTTCTGCTGAGCATTTGCCGAGCACAAATCCTGCTGAGCATTTGCTCAGCACAAGTGTCTGCTGAGCATTTGCTCAGCACGAAATCAGAACGGTTCCTCCTCGGATTGCTGCTCGTGATCATGCCTGTTCCTGGCGTGACCGTTGGTCGATGGTCTGGCATGTCGAGCCCGGCCGCCCTTGCGCTTGCTGTCGCGAATCTTCTCGGCCTCGCGGCGCAGCTGGTCGAGGTATGGACAGGTGAGCCAGCCATCGTGCTCCGGAAACAGCGCCAGAACCTCCGGCAAGACGCCATCGCGGGCCTTGGCGATGATCGCCAGCTGCTGCGCATCAGTCGGCAACCTGCCGGCGCGCCAGTATTGCGTCATCAGCTGGATCAGCTGACCGGAGCCTCGATCGTCCAGTGGACAGGATGTTGCCGCCCACTCGTCGACGTCAAAAGCGAACCAATGCAGTCGGTTTTTCTTCTTGATCATGCCGTGGCCCTCTGCTTGCGCACGCGCGGCCAGCGGCTCTCGGCTTCGAGTGCGGTGAATGCGCGCAGAATTGCTTCCTTGCCGCGCAGCTGACGCCATTCCTCGATGGCCTTGTTAACTGCTGCGGCGAGCCCCGCATCATCGGTCGGCAGCGATCCATGCTGTCCCCGGTACGATATGAGCTTCGAGAGGATGCCGACCTCGTCGGCAGCCAGACATGCGGTCTCGCGATCGAATGACCACATCGGTATTCGCACGATGCGGCGTGGTTTCTTCGGTTTAATGGTCATTGGTGCATCACCTGCTGATTAGAGCGCCGCAACACCGAAGGAACCTTGAGGATTTCGATCGCCCGGTTGCGGTTGTAGAGCCGGCTGACGTATCCGCGCTCCGCCAGTCCATTGAGCAGGCGGAATATGTTCGACGTGGATTTCAAACCGACCGCGTTCGCCATTTCGCGAAACGTCGGCGGGATGCCGGTGGTCTCGATTCGCTCGTGGAGAAAACTCAATAGCTCGAACTGTCGTGGCGTCATTGCTGTCGCTCTCTCCTTCCGCTTGCCTGCCGATCTGTTCCATGGGCGGCACGGCAAAAGCCCGCCTGCAAGCGAGCTCTTGCGCTTTGTGCTACTCTGTTACGCCTAGCTCTTGGGGGTCGGATTGGTGCGGGCCGGGCCATCGGCCGCCGGCAAACTAGTAGAAATCACTCGCGCGCGCACGAATCCTGTTTACTGTAACATTGATTTGATTCAACACAATCGACAGCAACAATGCCGAGAGATCGCGTCTGATCTGCGCTGAGATCAGTAGTGACGGTCACTACATTCGTCGGCGAAACGTTACGCGCGCTGTAGCTCAGTCGCGGTTCAGCCGGGGCTCAGCCGGTCACTTGCTGGCGCATCGGCCGCTCTGCCGAGGTAGGCGTTGCTCGGCTGACCGGCCAGACTCTCCGGCGATAAAAAAGCCGCGCCTGGCGAGGGCGCGGCTCTCAGTGCGGGGATGCACGTTGGCTATTTGAGTGTGCGAACACCCGGCACCTGACGTGTCGGGTTCTGCTGAACGACCTACGCGGTTTTATGGTCACGGGCAGCCGCCCGGCATCACGTGCACTTCCGCAACGCCTCAGTAAGCAGACCTCCTGCCGCGAGTCCGGGGGTCTCAGAAGTGCCAGAAGGAGACATCCAGCGCTGGCGCCTTGAGCCTATCATGCCAGCCGACGGTAAATCGTAGTTACGCTTACTGTGGTGTCGGCGATCATCGTTTCCGGCGCGCGGCGTCCACGCGGTCAATCAGGCCGACCATGATCGGGCTGGTCCAGAAAGGAACTATGCTGACGATCCGTAGAAAGTGACCGTGTCGCCGAACACGGTGTGTCCCGAGGGCGAGCAGCGCGCCACTCCAACGATGTGACCATTGACGACCGCGGGCTCATCTATCCGTCGACCGCGTGCGCGGCGTGGATATCGTGGAAACGACGGCGTGGGAGTGAGATGAGCGAATAGCGAATAGTCAATCGCTCGCGCCGGCAGCTCCTTCTCCCTATTCGCTACTCTTTATTCGCTATTCGCCAAGAAGGTGTGGCCTAGCGGCAACCATGGCGCGAATTTTTTCTGCAAAAATGCCATTTTGCGCTGGCCTGAGCCTTGAGCATGAATGCCCGACACCGGATCGGTCTGGCAACGCCGATCGCGCTCGCTTTGTGGGCGCTGCCCGCATACGCGCAAAACGCCCAGCAGGCGGGAGGTCAAAGCGACCAAGAGCCGGGGCGCACCGGCCATGCCGTCAATGATGAGATCCAAGTGTACAACGCCGAAATCGCCAAGGTCGGCCAGTGGACCATCCAGTTTCACAACAATTACGCCATCAACGGCCGCAAGGAACCTGATTTCGAGGGTGGAATAATTCCCAATCATGCGCTCAACGGCACACCGGAGCTGGCCTACGGGATCACGAAGTGGTGGGAGATCGGGTTCTACGCTCCGTATGCGGTTGACCAGAACGGGCAGGTCCTTTCCAACGCCGGCAAGATTCGGCAGTTATTCGTCACGCCCAATGCCGCCCAGCGGTCATTCTTTTATGGCGTGAATTTCGAATTGAGTTATGCCACGCCGCGCTTTTCCGAAACCCGGTGGAATCTCGAGATCAGGCCGATTATCGGTTTCCGCAAGGGCGACTATGAGTTCATCATCAATCCGATCGTTGGCGTCGGATTTGGCGAGAACGGCGGCGCCACCTTGGCACCCGCGGCACGGCTCGCACGGAAGTTCGGCGAAAATCTCTCGCTTGGCGTCGAGTACTACACCGGTCTCGGGCCGATTCAGGACATCGTGCCGTTCAACGAGCAGCAGCACAACATCTATGCCGTCGCTGATTTCAAGATTGGCCGCTGGGATGTGAATGCAGGAATAGGCTACGGGCTTACCGGCGGCTCGGATCGCGTCATGGCCAAATTGATTCTTGGCACTGACCTCAATAAGGGCGTGTCCAGCAAATCCAATGACGCGCCCAAAATGATGCGTCGGCCAACTTCTTCAATGAACGGCAGTTTGCCACGGTCGGCTTCGAGCTTGAGCGAGACCCTACTCGCGAACGGGTTCTGATTTGCACGCGAGGTGTGCGAGCTTGATTTGTGCGGCGCTTATCCGGCGCCGTCTCACCTAGCCCTCCTTGGGCGGACGACCAACACCAACAGGGGTGGGTCGACTTCAGCTGGATAGTGAGATTTTTGCAGCGGTTGGCGGCGACCGTAACTTCGTCGGCGTTGCCGAGATGCTCAGCCAGTTGAGGGCGCGAGTTAATGCAACTGGCCGACAAGTCGAGTAGAACCAGCAATCATTGGGGCCGCGCAGACGACATGAAAATGAGCGCCCGGTGTGATGCTACGGCCACAGGCAAACGAAATCCTTGTCGTAGTATGGGACCGTCATTCTTGCTGTTATGGTCATTTCATAAGAGTTTGGCGGCGTTTTTGCTTCGGAGAAACTGTGCTGTGTTGAAAAGGCTCTTCATCGGCAGCGTTAGTGTGCTGATAGTGAACTGCCATGCAGTTGCCGCTGACGGTTCCACCACAATGCCGCGAAAGGTTGCACAGAGTTCTTATGAGGTTCCTTCTGCATACGACTGGAGCGGGTTCTATGTAGGGGCCCACCTCGGTTATGGCGGGGGGCATTCGAATTGGGTGGAAGCGCCGGATATGATCTCCGGCTCGTTCAGCTTGTACCAATCGTTTGACGCATTCCAAAACACGGGAAGCTTTTTTGCAGGAATTCAGGCCGGCTACGATTACATCTTTCCAAGTCACCTACTGGTTGGTGCCGTAATTGATGTATCGGCCCCAAGCTTTCCAAATCATGATAAAATCTCTATCGGAGGCAGGTCCTTGTTTATTTCGCCGTCGCTTGGGGCACAAACCTACAGCGAGACGATGCTCATTTTCGGCACCACCCGCGGTCGCGTGGGCTATGCCCCTGGCAACTGGTTGCTCTATGCCACCGGCGGATACGCCTGGACCTACAACCAATCGACCGTGAATCAACTGGGCAACGGGCCAACCGACTCGCCGTTTTTGTGGCGATTTGGCTGGGTGGCCGGTGGCGGCGTGGAGTTTCCGATAAAGCCGCACTGGACCGCGAGTTTCGAATACCTGTACACACATTACGGCCACACCGGCACATTTTTCCCGAATGCCGGACAGGGATTCGATTCCGATTTTTTGCTGCAACAGGTGCGCCTGGGTCTGAATTATCGGTTCGGGGATGCTTCAGGCAAGGCTTCGGTGAAGTCGCCTACGGCACCAGATCCGGATGATCTCATCAATTTTCACGGCCAGGCGACGTTCAGCGCCCAGACTTATCCAGCATTCCAAGCGCCTTACGACGGCACCAATAGCCTACCCCACATCGCGAGGCCGCGTGAGATATTCGACACGACGCTTTATGCTGGATTGCGGCTGTGGCAAGGCGCCGAACTCTGGTTCGTTCCCGAGATCGGTCAAGGCTTCGGGCTTGCGGAAACCCATGGCGTTGCCGGATTTACGAGCGCAGAGGCCTATAAGGAAGGCTTCAACTACCCCTACGCGCGGATACCACGCGCGTTCATTCGTCAGACCATCGATCTGGGCGGCAAATCCGAAAAGGTCGACGCCGACATGATGCAGTTTGCTGGAAAGCAGACTGAGAACCGCCTGGTGCTCACCGTCGGAAAATTTGCCGTTGTGGATATATTCGATACCAACAAATACGCAAACAATCCGAAGCTCGATTTCTTGAACTGGTCGCACGTCCAAACCGGCACATTCGACTACGCCGCCGACGGCTGGGGATACACCTACGGCGCGGCAGCCGAGTGGTATCAGGGCCGCTGGACGCTGCGCGGCGGCTTCTTCGACCTGTCGAAAACCCCGACCGGTGGTATGAGTCCCGACGGTATTGATCTCAACTCCAGCTTCCATCAGTTCCAATTGGTGGGAGAAGTCGAAGAAAGGCACGAGCTGTGGGGACAGCCCGGCAAGCTCAAAATCACTGGCTTTCTCAGCCGCGGGCGGGCGGGAGCCTTCGCAGATGCGATTGCGGTCGCCGAAGTTACTGGGCAGCCCGCCGATATAAACTCCGTGCGCGTCTACCAGAGCCGCCCTGGCGTGAGCGTCAATCTGGAGCAGCAGGTTTCCCAGTATGTTGGCGTGTTCGCACGCGCCGGTTGGGCCGACGGCAACGTCGAGCCATGGGATTTTACCGACATCGACCGCACGGTATCCGGTGGCTTCTCGCTATCCGGCAAACTGTGGCAGCGGCCATATGACACGATCGGTGTTGGAGCCACGGTCAATGGTATTTCCACCATCCACCAACAATTTCTCAATGCCGGAGGTTTGGGAATCGTCATTGGCGACGACCAGTTGCCCCATCCTGGGCTCGAACGAATAATCGAGGCATACTACAGTTATGCGTTTTCCCCTTCCACGCGCGTTACCTTAGACTACCAATTCATCACCAACCCAGCTTACAACACTGACCGCGGTCCAGTGTCGGTATTTGGCGCGCGCGTGCACACCCAGTTCTGAGGAGACGGTAGCATTGCAGTGACTGCAAGCAGCCCAAATACCTGCAACACGTTCATCTCTGCTCAGCGCTTCGAGTTGATTTCGGCAGCGGCGGCGCGCGCAGCGATGAACTCAATTTCACCTGCAGCACAAGTGTTTGACGCGGCCTGGAGGTGTTGCAGTACTTGTTCTTGCAATCCCTGCTCGATGTCAAACGTGGCCAGATAGAACTCGATTTCGCAAGTTCTCTTGCGCTGCGCCTTCGCATCCTGGGTCGAAATGCGAGCGTTAATAACCGATTCGCGATCCACTATCCCGAGATGCAGATCCACAACCGGTCCCGGCCAGAGTGCGCGGTTAATCCCCGTTGCATTTTTGGCAAGTTCGCGTCGATCATCTTGTCCGGCGCGCTCGCGCGCAAGATGAAGCCAGAGAACAGCATAGGCATCCGATGGACGGAGCCGAACCGCGGTTGCGAAGTCCTGAATGGCCGCCTCCGTGCGCCCCAAATAAAGTTGAGCCACACCGCGGTTCAGATACACCGTTGAACTGAAAGGACTGAGCCTGACCGCCCGATCAAGGTCCGGAATTGCGCGGCCGTATTCCCCCTTGGCCTGATGTGCGTATGCTCGATTACTGAACGCCATTGCATCGTTCGGATTGAGCCTGATCGCGGCATCAAAATCGGCAATTGCTCCATCGGGGTCGCCACTCGCTATCTTGAGAACGCCGCGGTTAACGTATGCGGCCGAAAAGTCAGGTTTGAACCGGATGGCAGCGTCGAAGTCCGTGATCGCCTTCTCAAATTCGTTCAACTCATTGTAGACATTCGCTCGCCCATAATACGCATCAGCGTAGTCGGGCCTCAGACGGATCGCCCGGCTGTAATCCTCAATCGCCTGATCGTAATCGCCCTTTTCTGAGTAGATGTTGCCGCGGTTATTGAAGGCCAAAAACGCAGATTTCCCGTCGCGCGTTGCCGCCGTGAAGTCGGCGATGGCGCGGTCGTAATCGAGTTTGTTGACCCATGCGAGACCGCGATTGATATACGCTTCCCCATAGTCGCCGTTTATCTGGATTGCAGCGTTGAAATCCGCGATCGCGCTGTCAGGCTTGCCCTTTATGTCGTAGGCGACGCCACGACTATTCAGTACGACCGCAAGCTGGGACTGTGTGAGTTCGCCTGTATCAATTGCCTGTGTATAAAAGGAGATGGCCGCCTCAAAATCACTGCGGAGTTTTGCCGCAAGCCCCGCTCTCAAAAAATTGAGCGCGTCAGCGTGGACCGAGACAACAAAGCTAACTGCGGTTGCCACTGCCAAAATGAGCCGGACCATGTGTTCCCCCTTTTTTAGGGTTCCCATTTCGTCCTCCGATGTTGCCACAAGCGCTTAGGCCAAAATAGGTGCCGTGCGATCCTCTCTCATCCGCTGATTGCCAACGCACCCGGCAATTTGGGACTTTTGCAACACTGCCATAACCGGACTCCAGTTGATTCACGGTCGATTGGTTGTAGGTCGAGGCGTATCCGCCGGTGGCATAGAGCAACCAGTTGCCAGGGGCGGTGCCGCTTCCTCGATCGATTGCCACATGGCCTGATGCACGAGGGTTTCAGGGTGCATAATCGCCAAAGCTCGAGTGATGTGGGGTGCGGTCTCCTTGAGCACCTCAAGCCACTTGCCACCCATCGAAAACTCGTGACTAGCGAAACCGGTGATATTGCCGCCTGGGCGAGCGAGATTGGATACAAAACCGCCACCGACCGGGTCGCCGACACCAACGAAAACGATGGGCACACTTCCCGCGATTGGCTTAAGCACCGCTAGCGCAAGGTTGGTGTACGTCACTGCGACATCGGGCGAACGGGCAATGAGTTCGGTGGCCCAGACCCGTATCTGCTCCGGCTGATCGTTCCACCATTGCACCTGCGTAACCAGGTTGCGACTCTCTCGCCACCCCAGCTCGTTGAGGCGGCGCAAGAAAGCGGCGAGCCAGCCCCGTGTCCACGCCGTCTCGGCAGCGCCCATCAGCACGACGATGCGGCGAATGGGCTCGCCCTGCTGCGCGCGCGACGCAAGCGGCCATGCTGTGGCACTGCCGAGAAGCGTGATGAACTCACGCCGTTTCACTCGATCACCTCGTCGGCAATCGCGAGGATGCCTGGCGGTATAATGAGGCCCAGCGCCTTTGCCGTCTTGAGGTTGATTACCAGCTCGAATTTGGTCGGCTGCATGAGCGGCAGGTCAGCGGGCTTGGCACCCTTGAGAACCTGGCCGGCATAGACGCCAAGCTGGCGATACACCTCAGAAAGATCGATTCCGTAACTCATCAGGCCGCCGGCCACGGCATATTCGCGAAAACCGTACATCGCGGGCACCGCATTGCTCGCCGCCAACGCCACAAGCTTGTCGCGGCGCGCGAGGAGGAACGGATCGGCGGCCACCGCGAGTGCGGGGATGCGGTGCTGCGCAACGGATTCGAACGCGATATCGATTTCGCGATCAGTGCTGGCCCGCACGACATTAGTCTGCACACCAACGGCACGCGCCGCTTCCTGCATTTCACTCAACTGGTTCGCGGCCGTTGGATAGTTCGGGTTGAGAAGGACGCCGACCATTACTGCCTGCGGCACTAGTTCACGTAACAGACCGAATCGCTTGGGTTCCAAGGTCGCGATCAAGTTACTTATCCCGGTAACGTTTCCGCCGGGCCGGTTGAGGCTTGCGACGAGGCCTTGTTTAACGGGATCGCTGGCGAAGGTAGCGACGACTGGAATCGTCGCCGTCGCAGCCTTGGCCGCCAGCGCGGAAGGGTCGCCGCCGCCAGCCACGAGCACGGTCACTTGTCGACGGACCAGATCAGATGCCATCGCTGGCAGCCGATCGTATTGCCCCTCGGCCCAGCGATATTCGATTGTCACGTTCCCGCCCTCGACGTAGCCGTGTTCGGACAATCCCCGACGAAACGCGGCTAACTGATGTGCGCTCTCATCGGGCGACCTCGTGCTCAGAAATCCGACGACCGGCATCGCCGCCTGCTGCGCGCGCGCTGCGAGCGGCCACGCGGCAGCGGTGCCGCCGAAAAGCGTGATGAACTCGCGCCGCCTCATGCTCTCCCGCTTTCCCCTCAGGCCGATGGGCGCACCCTATCACATCCAGTGAGGGAAGGCTCTGTTGCGCATCGCAGCAAAACTGTCCTGCTGATGACGGGTTCGGGTCATAAGCAGCGGCCCCAATCGGCCACAAGCCGGAGCCTATGTCCGCAATACCCCTGAAAGCTACTGTAAACTCTGGCTGGTAGCCAATCTGCCGTCTTCGCGTCGGGAATGGCGACGCGCCAGCGCAGCGCGCGGTTTTGCGGTAGTGGTCGCCTGCCAGCTGCGCCATTTCGGCGATCTTCAATCCCGATTGCCCGTTAGCCTCGACATGTAGCGTGCGGTCGGCCTAACCGGGGCTGCGCGATTGCTGCCCCGATAGCTCACCGCTCTCGCATCGATCTAACAAAACGCGCATGCTCGAAGCACACCGGATCGGTGCGAGTGACACCTGCCGGCGCAACGAGAGGTCAGAAAAAAATCCGGCAAGCTCACCAAGGCACGGAGTGCGAACGCTTGCCGAACGTGCGAGAACGTAGTGTCCAGATTTTGTCCAGTTCGAGGGCGTTTTCGGATGTTGTGTTCGGTGTCCGTTCGCAAGATATGATTTTCGTCGATGTCGTTAAATGCGGCCATTCTATAAGGTTTTTTGTGGTGCTGCCGGTAAGGATTGAACTTACGACCTCCCCCTTACCAAGGGGGTGCTCTACCACTGAGCTACGGCAGCCCCGGCGCCGCGTGCAGATTTGTAACTGATAGAAGGCGGCTGCAAGTGGCGATCCTTGCCACAAGGGGAGGGTGGGTGCAAGCGCGGGCAGTTCGACTTCGAGAGACGCATAAGTGATGTCCGCCGCCCGCTACATAGCACCGCTGATCACCGAAATTCCCCTTGGCGGAGCTTGCTCGTCCACCCTACATTCGCGCTGTGAATGACAAGCCAAAAAACGCCAACAGGGGACGCCAGGAAGCGCGTTTGCGGGCAGCGCTGCGGGAAAACCTCAAGCGGCGCAAGGCTCAAGCCAGAGGCCGCGCCTTGAGGGAGGAAGGCGAGCGCGAGCCTCACGATTCCGCCGGAATTACCGGGGATAAGGACAGTGGCTGAGCAAGCTTGATTGCTTGAAAAATGGTCAAGCCCGCGGGTGACGGGCAAGGGGCAGGCGGTCAAACGACCGCGGTAACCGTACGGGCGGTTTGATCTTTTCTGTATCGCTGTCGCGGCTCATAGAAGCGGCAGCAGAAAAGGGGCAGGGGGCATGGATCGCATTCGCATCACCGGCGGACAGAAGCTTCACGGCACGATTCCGATCTCGGGCGCCAAGAACGCGACGCTTCCTCTGATGATCGCGAGTCTGCTCACCGACCAGATTCTGATCCTCGACAACGTTCCCCGTCTTGCCGACGTCGCGCTCCTCCAGCGCATCCTCGGCAACCATGGCGTCGATATCATGGTGAACGGCAAACGCCCCGGCGAAACGCAATACGACGGGCAGACACTGCACATTTCCGCGGCCAATATCATCGACACGACTGCGCCGTACGAATTCGTCTCGCGCATGCGGGCAAGTTTCTGGGTGATTGCACCGCTGGTGGCGCGCATGGGCGAGGCCAAGGTGTCCATGCCGGGAGGCTGTGCAATCGGAACACGCCCCGTCGATCTCCTGATCATGGCGCTCGTAGCGCTCGGCGCCGAGATAGAAATCGATCGCGGCTACGTCATCGCGCGCGCGACGAACGGGCTAAAAGGCGGCGAGATCCGCTTTCCCAAAGTGACCGTCGGCGGCACGCATACCGCCTTGATGGCAGCCTCGCTCGCCCGTGGCACGACCGTTATCGAGAATGCCGCGTGTGAGCCCGAGATTGCCGATGTTGCCGATTGTCTCAATAAGATGGGCGCGAGCATCCACGGCGCCGGCACAGCGCGCATTGTAGTCGAGGGTGTGCCCAAGCTCAGCGGGGCGCGCCATCGCGTGCTCCCCGATCGCATCGAGACCGGCACCTATGCCATGGCCGTTGCCATGACCGGCGGCGACCTCCTGCTCGAAAACGCGCGCGCCGACCTCTTACAGGCAGCCATTGACGTGATGCGTGCGGCAGGTGCCGAGATCACCGAGACCAATGCGGGACTGCGGGTGGCGCGCAACGGCGCCGGCATCGCGCCGGTCGAAGTGACAACGTCGCCCTTCCCCGGCTTTCCCACCGATTTGCAGGCGCAGCTCATGGCGCTGATGACGTGCGCCAAGGGAACGTCGCATATCACCGAGACGATCTTTGAAAACCGCTTCATGCATGTACAGGAGCTAGTGCGGCTCGGCGCCCGCATCCAGCTCGACGGCGAACGCGCGACCATCGAGGGCGTGGAAACGCTCAAGGGCGCGCCGGTGATGGCGACTGACCTGCGCGCCTCGGTCTCCCTGGTCATTGCGGCACTGGCGGCCGAGGGGGAGACCATGGTCAATCGGGTCTACCATCTCGACCGTGGCTTCGAGCGGCTGGAGGATAAGCTCTCCGCGTGCGGAGCCGCGATCGAGCGCATCAGCGGATAGTTGTATCGCCCGCGCGGATCAACGAGATCGCTCAGGTTTATAAGTGCCGTTTCAAGCAGCAGTCCGTCGGCATCATCCTGCGAGGAGCCTGCGTGTCATTTTGATCGGGGGTGCGCTTGCGGTGGAACGGCCCCCTTCCTAACTACTGCGTAATGTTTGCGAAGCTGGCGATTGCCGGGCTTGACCCGGCAATCGACGGCAAAAGGATTGGCCGTGGGTCAAGCCTGCGGGTGACGGGATGGAGCCAACGAACGGGAGGGAGCGCACACCCATGGAGCCTGTGAAGTTCGCTGCCCTGGATCAGGACGATCTCGCAGTTGTCTCAACTCACGTGCAGGACGCCCTGGTCAAGGTATCCGAGATCATGTGGCGTCCGCAGGAAAGACGCCTGGTCATTGCGCTCAGCCGGTTTGATTGGCCGTCCGCGGAAGCTCCGCAACCTCAATTCTGGCGCTGCCAGTCGGCTTTGCGGTTCGAGCGCGTTAACAGCTGCAAGTGCCGCAGCGTCAACCCGGCGGGCAAGGACGCCGTCCTTAATCTGCTCGCAATCGAATTTTCCGAAACCGATCCTCCCGCGGGGGTGATCACGCTCACTTTCTCAGGCGGCAAAGCGCTGCGCCTTGAAGTCGAATGCCTGGAGGCAGAGCTGTCCGACCTCGGCCCGTCCTGGCCGGCGGCCGCGCGTCCCACCCATGTGGACGAAACGCCCGATCTGCGGGGTTGACGCGATCGCCTCGTCCGGTTTTCTGCTGTAACCGCCCTGCGTCCCCGGTGTGCTCTCCTCATCCGGCGGCAGGCGGATAAACCCGCATTCGACCGGGGGAGGGGAGCTTGCTGGGATTAGCGACACAAACTCGGCCCAATATTTTTGCCAGAGCGGCCCGTTAGGATGCCGATCCGCCTCGATAGCCGCACCCCGGACTTTGCCGAAGCTTTTCGCACATTTGTCGCCGGCAAGCGCGAGGCAAAGAGCGACATTGAAGCGGCGGTCCGCTCGATCATAGCCGACGTGGCGTTGCGCGGGGACAAAGCGCTCAACGAACTGAGCAGACGGTTTGATCGCGTCGATCTCGGAGAGATCGGGCTGCGGGTGGGTGCAGACGAGATCGAGGTTGCCTATGCGGCCTGTGATCGAAAGGCACTCGACGCCCTTCTCTTCGCCCGCGATCGCATCGAGGCTTATCACCGCCGGCAGCTGCCCCGGGACGATCGCTTCGCCGATGCGCTCGGAGTCGAGCTTGGGTCGCGCTGGACGGCGATCGAGTCGGTTGGCCTTTACGTGCCCGGTGGCAGCGCCGCGTATCCCTCCTCCGTGCTGATGAACGCAGTGCCCGCCAAGGTTGCCGGCGTGCCGCGGCTGGTCATGGTCGTGCCTGCGCCGGCGGGCAAGGTCGCTCCCCTCGTGCTGGCGGCGGCAAAGCTTGCCGGTGTCGATGAGGTCTATCGGGTCGGCGGGGCGCAGGCAGTGGCGGCACTCGCCTATGGGACCGCGAGCATCGCGCCGGTCGCCAAGATCGTGGGGCCGGGAAATGCTTATGTCGCAACCGCCAAGCGTCTGGTTTTCGGCAAGGTCGGCATCGACATGATCGCCGGGCCTTCAGAGGTTCTCATTCTGGCGGACGGGACTGGCCATCCGGACTGGATCGCTGCCGATCTTCTTGCCCAGGCCGAACACGACGAAAGCGCGCAGTCCATTCTCATCACCGATGATGCGAAGCTTGCAGACGAGGTGGAGCGCTCCGTCACGGCGCAGCTGCAATCATTGCCGCGTGCCGCGATTGCGGGTGCGTCCTGGCGCGATTTCGGCGCACTCGTTCTGGTCGCGGGCCTCGCCGACGCGGTTCCACTCATTGATGCGCTCGCGCCGGAGCACGTCGAGATCGTGTGTGAGGGGGCGGAGGAACTGGCGCGCCGCGTCCGCAATGCCGGTGCGATCTTCATAGGGGCGCACACCCCCGAGGCGATCGGCGACTATGTAGCGGGCTCGAACCACGTGCTGCCTACCGCGCGCTCTGCGCGCTTCTCCTCGGGATTGGGCGTGCTTGATTTCATGAAGCGCACGTCCATTCTCAAATGCGGGCCGGAACAGTTGCGGGCACTGGCGCCCGCCGCCATTGCGCTCGGCGAGGCCGAAGGTCTCGATGCGCACGCCCGCTCCGTGGCGATGCGGCTGAACCCGCGGACATAAGATGCCGCAATGCTGTAAGGTAGGCTAAGGCGCGCGGCGAGCCTCTCTCCGCGTGGGCAATATCGCGCGCCGAGTTCAACCACTCACCGCCACTCACCCGATACCGCAGGCGATTTTGCCCATTCCGCGACGTTCGAAATGACTCGCGAGCGCTCCTCCGATAAGCGTAGCGATCGGCTCATCGCGGTCACGCTCGATGAAAATTCCATCGGCCGTTCGAACCGTGATGTGGAGCACGAACGCGCGGTTGCGATCTATGACCTGCTCGAGGACAACATCTTCGCACCCGAGGGCGATCAGGAAGGCCCATTCGCGCTGCATTTGAGCATCACGGGGAGCCGGTTGATGTTCGACATCCGGCGCGCGGACGGCACTGCGATCATCGCGCACCTTCTCTCGCTCACGCCGCTGCGCCGCATCGTCAAGGACTACTACACCGTCTGCGACAGCTATTACGACGCGATCCGCACGGCGACCCCGGACCGAATCGAGGCGCTCGACATGGGGCGGCGCGCGCTGCACGACGAAGGCTCGCAAATTCTGATGGAGCGGCTCAAGCGCAAGGTCAGGCTCGACTTCGACACCGCGCGCCGGCTGTTCACGCTCATCTGCGTGCTGCATTGGAAGGGATGAACCGGACGTCGCGGCCGCAGGCCGTGTTGTTTGCCTGCGGTCTCAATGCCGTGCGCTCGCCAATGGCGGCGGCACTGCTCAAGCAGATGCTCGGCGGCTCGCTTTACGTCGGATCGGCCGGGGTGCGCAAAGGCGAACTCGACCCGTTCGCAATCGCCATCATGGAGGAGATCGGGATTGACATCACCAGCCATGTACCTATTACGTTTGAAGAGCTTGAGGATCTCGAAGGTTTAAACTTCGATCTCATCGTGACGCTTTCCCCGGAAGCCCATCATAAGGCACTCGATCTGACGCGAACGCTGGCAGCCGAGGTCGAGTATTGGCCGACGCATGATCCGACCGCGGCTGAGGGAAATCGCGAACAGCGGCTCAACGCGTACCGCGCCGTGCGTGATATGCTTGTGCACAAGATCCGGGAACGCTTTGTCACGCGCGCCAGCGTGAACGAATGAGCGGCAGCCTACAACAACAACATGGTTGAGCCGCCCCGCCGTTTCCGCTAGTTTCCGCCGCCGGTTTGCAACGACTGCCGCCCCCGAATGGCAAAAGAAGAGCTCCTGGAATTTCCCGGTGTCGTCACCGAGTTGCTTCCGAATGCCACTTTCCGCGTAAAGCTCGAAAATGAACATGAGATCATTGCCCATACGGCCGGACGGATGCGCAAGAACCGTATTCGCGTGCTCGCCGGCGACAAGGTACTGGTCGAGATGACGCCCTATGATCTGAGCAAGGGCCGCATCACTTATCGATTCAAATGAAGATGATCGGACGGCCAAAGCTCGTGCTCGCGTCGGGGTCGCCGCGCAGGGTTACGCTCATCAATCAGGCCGGTATCGAGCCGGATGCGCTGCGCCCGACCAATATCGACGAGACGCCCAAACGCGGAGAATTGCCGCGCGCCTGCGCCAACCGGCTCGCGCGCGCCAAAGCCGAGGCCGCGCTCGAACTGGTACGCGATGACGAGGAGCTCAACGGCTCCTATGTGCTCGCCGCCGACACGGTGGTGGCGGTGGGCCGGCGCATCCTGCCGAAGGCCGAGTTGCTCGATGAGGCCGCGCAATGCCTGCGGCTGCTTTCGGGACGTAACCATCGCGTCCACACCGGCATCTGCCTGGTAACGCCGAACGAGGCCTATCGCCAGCGGCTCGTGGAAACACGCGTACGGTTCAAGCGCCTGTCGGAGGATGACATTGAAGCTTACCTCGCCTCCGGCGAGTGGCGTGGCAAAGCAGGGGGATACGCGGCGCAAGGGATCGCCGGCAGCTTCATTGTCAAGATTGTTGGCTCCTACAGCAACGTCGTTGGTTTGCCGCTCTACGAAGTTACGACGCTGTTGTCGGGCGAGGGCTACCCTATCCGCTTCGGCTGGATCAGCGGCGCCTCGTAGCGCGAGTTCGCAAGGCCAAGCGGGAAATGATGTGCGCAGCGTAAAGCCTGTCCAGCGCGCATTGCTCTCACCATATGCATGCCATGCCTGATCGCATTGAGAGTGCCGGCCGCTGTCCAACCTGCCGCAAGCCCGCGGTAGACAAGTTTCGTCCATTCTGCAGCAGGCGCTGCGCCGATATCGACCTCAACCGGTGGCTCAGCGGCGTCTACGCCATCCCAGTGAGCGAGGATTCGCACGAGGATGGCACGCCGCAGCAGGATGGACAGGAATAGACCGAGCCTTTATAAGGCCGCCGCGTTGCCCAGGTAGCTCAGTTGGTAGAGCACTGCACTGAAAATGCAGGTGTCGGTGGTTCAATTCCGCCCCTGGGCACGTCTCATTTTATGATTGTTATGTAGCGTACCTACTGCCGGGTGCTGCCGGTTTCAGAGGACGTGATTTCCGAGCCGGGCTCTTCAAGCGATGGGCGAAGCGTGGCGCCTGGCAGCGCCTCTGCCGGAGCTTTGCCTTCCCCGGAGCTCTTTGCATCGGCCGACGTCTTTGCCTCGCCGGAGAACGTGCTCGCGGTCTTTATCGCCAGCAGCAGGTTCGTCTCGCTTGGCCGCCAGCGGTAGCCGATGCCGAAATTGATTGGGCGCGCCTTCTGGAACAGAACAGCGTATTCACGCTGATATCTGCCGGGGAACACGCTGATCGGACCGAGATAGCGGCCGAACGGCTGCAGGTCCCAAACTTTGGGATCGAAGTAGCGCAGCGGAATGCCGAAATCGTCCTGCACCATCGCTCGCGTGTTGGCGAGCAGAAAGTCACGCACCTTGGAGAAGCCACCCGAATGTAAGAGGTAGGAGGCGCTCTTCACCAGCCCGTCCCCGGGCCCGAGCGCTTCACAGAACTCCAGAAACTTGCTGCTCTTGACGCCGTCGTCGGCGAGATTGGTGCTGAAATAATAGAGCGTGCGTGCCTCGCCGTCCTCGCTTGCAAACACAATCTTCACGCCACGCGCCGGGTTGCCGCGAATGGGCCCATCGTCAGGCTGCACGGCGCCCTGCTCGTCGAGGCGAATCCGAGTGACTTCCCGGACGGTCTTGCCTGAGCGTGCCAGGAATACGTAGAGGATTGGCAAAGTGCCGTTGATGCTGCCAACGCTCAACTCTTGGCGCATGCGGTGAGTGATGAAGAAAGTATGCGCGAGCAGCGTGCTGATGGAGGCATGCAGGTGGTAGAGGTTCGGCGCAAGGTATCCGCGCAAGTTGGTGAGGTCCGGCACATTGCCCACGGGTTCAAGTCCGGCGAGGACGTAAGTCTTGGCCCTGGGAAAGAAGGCATTCGCGTACAGGAAATCGGGCCCGCTGAACGTATAGAACACGGTCGGCTGCGGCATGGTGATATTGCTCGCCGACCAGGCGCGAATGTGGGCGAGCTGGCTCTGATCGAGGCGCCCGAAGGCGGCGTCGAAATTGCGGGCATGCTGCTGCCAGGCGCCGTCCTTCGTCAGCGGCGCGAGCGGAGAGCTCTCCGCGGGCGGCAGCCCAGCAAGAAAGCGCGCGGTGTCATTCGGCGCGATGGTCTCGGCGGCAAGCGCCGGCGAGAGTGCGAGCAAAAATAGACCGGCCGCGGCGGCGACCATCGTCCTGCACTGAAGCATTTCTGCGGGCTCATGTTGACGTTGCGGGATCCGGAGCAGTCCGTGGTCGTGAGAAATAGTAAACGGCAAGGCCTGACACCATCATCAGCATGCCGATGAAGGACTGCAACAGGCGTTCGGTGATGAGATAATACATCATGAACGCCGTCACGCACAGGAAGATCAGCGGCGTCACCGGATAGCCCCAGGCACGATAGGGCCGCGGCAAATCCGGTGCGGTGAAGCGCAGCTTGATCACGCCCAGCACGGTAAGGAACGAGCACGACAACAGGCTGAACTGGATGAACTCGAGCACGGCCTCGAAGCTTTGGGTCAGCAGCATCAATGTGGCCACGGCGAGCTGAAACATGATCGCGTTGGTCGGCACCCCGTTGTCCGACCGGCGGGCGAACAGGCGCAGCATCGGCATGTCCTCGCCCATGGTCGTCGTTACGCGCGGGCCGATCCACATCATGGCGCTGATCGAGGAGACGAGCCCGATGCAGATGAGCGCGCCAACGATGCGCCCGCCGATGTCGCCGAAGATGTGCTTGCCCGCAATCACGGCGACGTCGATCTGCCCTGCGAGCTGGTTCATCGGCGTGGCATAAAGAAAAAGCGCATTGAGCGCGACGTAAAGGACGATAACGATCGATGTTCCCACGAGAAGCGAGCGTGGCAGGCTGCGGCGCGGGTCGCGCATTTCACCGACAATATAGGTCGCGGCGTTCCAGCCCGAGTAGGAATACATCACAAAGACGAGACTGATCGCAAAGGATGCGCTGGTCACATTCGAGACATCGGCAAAGGATGGCGCGAACGAGATTGGCTGCGGGGTAGCGAGCGCAAAACCCGCGACCAGGAAAGCGAGAATCAGCGCAACTTTCAGAACGGTCCAGAGCATCTGGAATGCGCTGCTCTGGCGGATGCCGCGCAAGCCAACGAGTGAAACGGCCCAGACAACGGCGAGACCGAGCGCGAGCGGCGGAGCGCCAGGCAGGATCGCTTTGCCATACTCGCCGAAGGCCATGGCAGCGAGTGCCACCGGGGCCGCGAATCCTACCGTCGCCGAAAGCCAGCCCGCCAGGAAGCCAATCGCGGGATGGTAAGTCTGCCGCAGAAGATTGTACTCGCCGCTCGAACGAGGAAACATCGCGGTGAGCTCGGCGTAGGAAAACACGCCGCAGAGCGCGACGCCACCGCCAACCACCCACAACAACAGCAGCGAGAAGCCCGACGGGATTCCCTGCACCTGGAACCCCAGACTGGTAAATACGCCAACGCCGACCATGTCGGCGACCACAATGGCGGTGGCGGTCAGCGTAGAGACCGTCAGCCCGAGCTGGCGAATTCCAGTCAACGGAGCGGGGCTTCCAACATCGATAGTGGTCACGCGCGCTTTACTCCCGTTCCGCTTCCGCGATTCGAGTTGATTATTAAACATGGGCGTTACTGCGTCGTAACAGCTCTCGCAGCATTAACGGCCGGTAAATTTATTGTCGTCACATATACACCACCTATCGTGTCATTGTGGGACATGAAACTGGAATCGCGTGGATGCACATCGATGCCGCCCGAGCTCCTCTCAGCGCGTTGGGGCACGCGGCGCATAACGGCGCTGCCCGCCCGCCTTGGGTGCGAATGGAAGCAAATTCAGTGGCTTGGCACCTGGGGCGCGCGTTAACCGCCTCACAATGCCGACATAATCTAATGTTGTCATGAGGATACGGAGAGTGGGGGAGTTCCAACAAAGGGCGTGGCCGCGGTTCGTGGGGACTTGCCGTTGGCATAGCGCGTCCGGCTTGGAACTGTGTGGGGGATGGTATCAGCGGGATCAGTAGTCCCGAATCGCAGCTACACGTTTGACTTCCTCGGGACGCGGGCCGCAAGCCAATGGCGGCGCTGGGCGGCCGCGCCGCTCGTGCTGCTGCCATGCTTGCTTCAGGGCTGCTCGGAAACGAAGTCGATCCTTGCGGGGGATTCGCTCCTAACGGGATCGGCCGCCTATGGCGCCGAGTTCGGCGCCGGCGGACACATTCGCGGCCCGGTTTGCCGCGGCGGAAAACTTTCCGTCGGCCCCGGGGCGCGAAGCCTCCGCCAGCCGCAACCGAGCCGTTCCTGTCGGTTCGGCTGAGGGTGCGTACAAGGTGGCTTCATTGTCGCCCGACGTTCCTTATGGCCTGCCTGCCATCAAGCAGGGACAGACCCAGCTGATCGGGTTTGAGAACTCGGCGTTTCCGTATCACGGCAAGAGCGGAAGCCGCTACACCGACAATCGCGTCCTCGTCCACGTGCCGGTGGGATTCGACGTCCGCAAGCCGGGCGTGATTGTGGTCTTCTTCCATGGGCACGGAGCCACCCTCGCGCGCGATGTGCGCGACCGCCAGCTCCTGCCCGCGCAGATTTCCGAATCGGGCGTCAACGCGGTGCTGGTCGCTCCCCAGCTCGCTTACGACGCCGCCAATTCCAGCGCCGGCAAGTTTTGGGAACGCGGCGGGCTCAAACGCTTCATGGCGGAAGCAGCCGGGAATCTTGCTCGCGTCTACGGTGATCCGCGCGCCGCCGCTGCGTTCGCGAAAATGCCGGTGATCCTCGTTGGCTACAGCGGCGGCTTCGTCGCCACCGCAGCAAGCCTCCAAGTCGGCGGGCTCGGCAGGCGGGTCAAGGGTGTGGTGCTGCTCGATGCGCTCTATGGCGAGCTGGACAAATTCTCGGGGTGGATTGTCAGAGAATCGCTCCGCGTTCTTTGTCAGCGCCTACACGCCCTATACAAAGCGCCACGACGACGAGCTTGCGCGCACCCTGCGCGACAAAGGCATTCCGGTTGTTACTGAGCTCAACGGGCCGTTCAAGCCGGGCACCGTTGCGTTTATCGCGACGCGCGGCGGAATCAACCACCGCGATTATGTCACCCTCTCCTGGACTCAGCACCCGGTCACAGACATGCTGCTGCGGCTCCCGCGGATCTGACTCTTGCTATCTGCCGCGCCCGCGTGCCGGCCACCAGATCACAGATGCTCTTCCGTTCGCAATGAAAGCTCGACCATGCGCTCGAGCAACTGCTCGGATGGCAGGCCGGAGAAGTTGTGCAGGACAAGCTCTTTCGCGTAAAGGCGCACGAGGTACCGCAGCTTGAGCGATTTGTTGCGCGAGGCGTAGACGAAATCGCGATGCCCATTGTTGACTACAATGACGTTGCGCCGCGGATCGAATTTCGACCGCCATGATTCTCCCGGCGCTCGCTCGAACGTGTAATCCGGCAGGCCGTGGGAGGGGATTGAGCTCGAACCAAGCTGGGCCAGCAGTTCGCGTGTGATCGTGATCAGCGCCTCGGCCGAGCAGGCGAGGTCATGCTGCCGAACCGTTAGCGCGACCCGAGCCAAGCCCGGCTCAGCCGGCGCCACAAATGTCACCGCCTGATCATGCAGTCTTTCAAGCGAGCCGGAGCCTTCAGCCAGCTGCCAGGTAAATTCCAGATTGCGATCGACGCGCCGGCGCGAGCGGTCGCGCGGGAGCGCGCGCAGCTCCTTTTGGCTGCCCACCTGCACGACGCTCGATGCAGGAGAGATCGCAACACTGAAGAGCGGGCCTGCGAACTCGAAAAATTGTCTTTGTTTCTCCTCGCCCGGCGACGGCTCCGAAGCGCCCGCAAACGCCTCGCCGGTTTCGGCGAGTTGCGAAAACTGCTCCGCCGAGCCGGCCGGCCCTGACCGAAATGCGCGCGCGTGAATGTCGAACCAGTCATATTCTTCTGCGGGCAACGCGAGGAGCGCCTCGCGAAATGCGCGTTGAATCGCGCGCAGCTGCTCTCTGCTCGTTTGTTCTTCCTCGGCGCGGCGCTGCTCCTCGATGATGCCGACGAGCTTTGCCGCAAGCGGTTGTAGCCCCTCGCACAAGGTCATATACGCGGCATCGTGGATGAAACCGGTGCGGGTGCCGGGCGTAAGGGTGATGAACGGCGCATCGATGTGGCCCTGCAGGTAACGCAACCTCCAGGGCGGATGCGCGAACTGATCGAGCAGCGCGATATCCTCAACAACGCGCGTGCCGTGCCGGTAAAGCGCAACGCAGTTCTCGTCTGAAGGCTCATTGAGGTAGAGCTCGGCATAGATGTCGCCGAGCGCCGTCGGCAGCCCAGGAAGCCGATGCAGCAGACGCCCCTCGTATTGACGCGGCTCGACCGCATACTGCTTGCGCGCCAGCCGGTCGAGGATGGTGATGCGCACGCCGGTCTGCCGGATGCGGTCGCGCAACTCAGCGGCGAGATACCACTGGATCTTTTCGCCCGAGAGGGAGCGAATGCCGTCGAGCAAAGGCGCGATGCGAACTTCCGTGCCGGCATCGGCAAAGAGCGCGCGCCTGGGCGAGACGGCATAGCCCGGATCGCCTCTGCGCATGATCATCTGATAGGCATGGTGGTCGGCGCCGACCGAGGTCATCGTGAGCTCTTCGCCCACCGTCCAAAAGCTCAGAAGACCGATGCCGAATTCCCCTTGCAGACCGGACGCTCCATCCGCCTTCATCCGGCGCTTGACCAAATCGCAGATGTGAGTGGCGACGTAACGAAAGTCGGGCCGCCCTTGCGCATCGCGCGGAACGCCCTCGCCGTCATCGCGGATCGCGAGATAATGCCGGCCATGCTCGCGCCCGCGCGTGATCGTGACCGCGCGCGCCTTTGCATCAATGCTGTTTTCGACGAGCTCCGCGATCGCCTTGAGCGGGCTGCTCTGGGAGAGCGCGATGATGGTGATCGCGTTCCAGTCATCGCCGATCTTGAGCTTGCCGCGCGCCTGGCGGGGCTTTTCCAGCGTGCTGCTTCGGTTCACAGCGCCTCCGGCAACTACGGCAGATACTGCCGGATTTTTGCCAGCAGCTGGCGTGGGCTAAACGGCTTGGGCACGAAATCATCACACCCAGCCGCCCGCGCCTTTTCCTCGTCTCCGCTCAGCGCGTAGGATGTCACCGCAATCACCGGGATGGCGCAGAGCGCGGGATCCGCTTTGATGCGGCGCGTCGCCTCGTAACCGTCCATGACCGGAAGCTGAATGTCCATGAGGATCAAGTCCGGGCGCTGTTTGGCCACTGCCGCGAGCGCCTCCTCGCCATTCTCGGCTTCCATGACCTCGTAATCGGTGGTGGTGAGCAAATCGCGCACGATCTGGCGATTGTCCTCCTGATCCTCGACCACCAGGATGCACCTGCTCATGCCTGCCTCGCTTGCTGCTTCACTCGCACCGGGAGCGAAAAGGAGAATGTCGATCCTTGGCCCGGCGCCGATTCGAGCCAAATTCGTCCACCATGCATCTCCACAATGTGCTTGGAGATCGCAAGGCCAAGACCGGTGCCGCCCTTCCGCTTGGTGATGGAATTGTCGGCCTGCTGGAATTGCTGGAATAGCTTGGCTTGATCGGCTTTGGAAATGCCGGGACCGGTGTCATGCACAGCTATCTGGAAGAAGCCATCGGCACTCGAGGCCTTGATCGCAACCTCCCCCTGATCGGTAAATTTGATCGCATTGCCGACAAGGTTGAGCAATACCTGGGTGATGCGGCGTTCGTCCCCCCGGCCGGCTGGCAGATCGGGAGCAAGCTCGACGTTCAAGGCAACCTTTTTCTCGAGTGCCAGGGGCTCGACCAGGCTGAAGACGGTCTGCACGACATTCTTCAGCGAATAATCGGCAAGGGAGAGGTTGAGCTCCCCCGCCTCGATCTTGGAGAGGTCAAGCACGTCGTTAATCAAGCCGAGGAGGTGCTTGCCGTTGCTCTCGATGCGATGAAGGACGGTGCGCATCTTTTCCGGCGTCTCGCCATAGATGTCGTCAATGATAAGCTCGGTGTAGCCGAGGATGGCGTTGAGCGGCGTGCGCAGCTCGTGGCTCATATTGGCAAGAAACTGCGATTTGTGCTGGCTCGCTTCCTCGAGCTGGCGGCTTTTTTCCTCAAGCTCAGCCGTGCGCTGGCGTAATTCGTTGAGCAGGCGCACGTTCTCGATGGCGATCACGGCCTGATTGGCGAAATTGGCGACCAGCGCGATCTGCTTGTCGGTAAACGGGCGCACCTCCTGCCGGTAGATGACAATCGCGCCGACAAGCTCGTTGTCCTTGAGCATCGGTACGCCCAGAAAGCTCCTGGCCCCAGCAAGCTCGACAGTGGCAACGCGAAGGGGCTCGCGCTCGAGATACGCCCTTTCGACCGTGAGGTCGGGAATCTGGAATGCCTGCTTCGAGCTCGCCATTCGGCCCAGTCCAGTCAATGGGTTCGGCCGAATTGGGCCATGCTCCCATATGGCACGATACGCGGCAGGGACATCGTGTAACGCTGCGGCGCGAAATGCTTCTCCGTCGTAAAGCAGCAGGTGTCCGAACTTCGCCGCGCAGATGCGCATGGCATTCGCCAGCATGGCGTGGAAGACCGGCTCGAGCTCGCCCGGAGAGCTGGAGATCACGCGCAGCACTTCCGACGTTGCGGTTTGCTGTTCCAGCGCCTCGGTGAGATCATTCGTGCGCTGGCGCAATTCGTTGAGCAGGCGCACGTTCTCGATGGCGATCACGGCCTGGGCAGCGAAGCTCTTGACCAGCTCGATTTGCTTCTGCGTGAACGGGCGCACCTGCTGGCGGAAAATGCTCATCGCTCCGATCAGCTGATCTTCTTTCAGTAGCGGAACGCTCATGACGGTACGGTAGTTGCCCAATGCCGCAGCCGAAACGAACCATGGGTCACGCTCGGCGTAACCCCGCTCTCGAGTCAAGTCGACGATCTGGGCAACTTGCTTTGTCCTGGTTGCACGCGCGATGGTGCTGTCGGGATGCGGATGCACGATCCGGCTGCGCGTTCGCGCTTGCGCGTAACCCGGCGGGGCATTGTGCATCGAAACCGCGCGAAAGCCATCGTCTTCGCGAAGATAAAGCGTTCCGAACATGGCATCGCAAAGCTTGGTCGCGTTCGCCAGAATGGCCTCGAACACGGGCGCAAGGTCACGGGGCGAATTGCTGATGAGATGGAGCACCTCGGTTGTCGCGGCTTGCTGCTCCAGTGCCTCGTCGCGCGCGCGCGCAAGCTGCGCAATTTTTGTATCACTGGCCGCAGCGGGAGACGGAACACGGCGCGACCGTACCGGCTTTGTGCCGCGCTTGCGTTTTGCCGTCGTGCCGCTGCGCGATCTCATGGCTCGATCAAATCACCTTTTCCTTGGCGCAAGTCTATGCGAAACGCCGCGCAGTTGCGGCTGCCGCATCAGGGTTGTTATACAGTAGCAATCGCGGGTAGCCAGTCGAACTGAAATCCAACCCGCTATTTCGAGTTGGCAATTGTCGCCAGGATTGGCGCAAGGCGCTCCATGTCGTTGCGGATATACCGGTCAAAATCAGCCAGGGCGATGCTCTGGGGCGCAACGCCGTGCACCCGCATCTTTGCCTGCAGCTCGGGATCACGCCCCGCTTCGGCGATCGCCGCATTGATAATTTTTAGAATCGCGGACGGTGTCTTTGCCGGAGCCAGGAAGCCGTACCAGGTCGCGTTGCGGTAATCGATATTGGCTGAAACCGCGGTCGGGACTTCGATCGGCTCGTGCATGGGCTCGTCGGCCGCAACCGCAAGCGCGAGCAAGCGGCCGTCCTGGAGGAGGGGCAGCGTGAAAGCGGCGGGCGCAAAGGTCGCCTCAATCCGGCCGCCGAGGAGATCAGCGATGATGGTCGAGCTCACCGTGTAGGGGACATGCACCAGCTGCGTGCCGGTCTGCAAGGCGAAATAGGCGCCCGCGAGATGTGTAGCCGTGCCGATGCCGGCTGAACCATAATTGATGCTGCCGGGCCTGGCTTTGGCAAGCTCGATGAACTCGCGCAGCGTATGCACGCCGAGCGAAGGAGCCACGGTGACAAGCGTGGGCGCGTCCGCGATGAGGGAAATGCCGGAAAAATCTCCTACCGGATCGAACGGGAGGTTTTTGTTCAACGTCCCCAGAATAGCGTGCCCGGAATTGGCCAGCAAAATAGTGTAGCCGTCGGCCGGCGCGCCCGCGACGGTCTGAGCTCCAATGAGCCCGCCGGCACCCGGACAATTCGCGATGATGACTTGCTGGCCAAACCGCTTCGACAGACTCTCCCCGAACAGCCGCGCGAGAATGTCGATGGTGGTCCCCGCCGTGATCGGAACCACGATGGTAATTGGGCGCGACGGATAGTGCTCCTGCCCGCCGGCACGAACGCCAAGCGCGAGCGCCAGCGCCAAAACCACCGCACCGAGCTGCGCAAGCCTCATCGCGGGTGCTCGCAATCAGGCCAGAATCACGGCCCGCACGGGGGACGCTTCCGCTCCGACGAGCTTGAGCGGAAGCGCGACCAGTGTGGCGCGCTCGCCGGGGATGCGGTCGAGGTTGTTGAGATAGGGTAGGGTGACGATACCCGCTTCGCTCAGTGAGCGCGAGGCGTTGAAGACGCGTGGCGCGCCCGGCTCGTCCACCCCATGATAGAAGTCATAGCCCACCAGCACCACGCGTTTTTCGATGCACCAGCGCGTTCCATCCGAGCGCAAATAGGGTGAGCGCTTCTCCCATTCGTTCATCATGTAGGTCTTGTTGACGTCGGTGCGCAGGAGGAGCCGGTCGCCCGGCCGGATGGTGGCTCCCGCCGCCTTGTCCAGCTCGCCGGCAGTGATCGCCCCACCGGGGACCAGATGGCGCAAATCGGCAATCACGGCGTCGCCGGTGAAGGTCTCGAGCGGCAGATCCTGCACCTGCCTGCCGCCCGGCACATTGTGCTCCGGTGCGTCGATGTGGCTCCCCGCATGCAGACGCATGTGCACGCCGCGCACGATCTGCCCCGCGCCTGCGGGCGCATCATGCTCCTTGAGAACCTCCATCTGAAACTGAAGGTCCTTCTTGAACCCCGGCGGGGTGCGCATCTTGAATTTCGAGTCGTCAAGCTCCAGGCTGATATCGATGATTTGTTTGATTGCAAGCGGCATGGCATGTCCTCGGGCGATCAGGAAACCATGCTGCCAAATGGGATGGGCTCAGGCAAGGAACCGGGAGAACCGGTAGGGTCGAGGTTGCGAGACCCAACAGCGGTGCGCTGTCACGAATGTTGGGTCTCGTGAGGAACTCGACCCAACCTACGCAATACCTACGCAATGCCGTCCTTGCCGACTTTGTGGCCGCGTCTTGCAACCTGTTAAACGGGGGTGCGCTGATGCTGCATTTTGCTTACGCGAGCAACATGAGCCGGGCGTTGATGCAGGCGCGCTGCCCCGACGCGCACGCGCTCGGCACCGCCACGCTTTCCGGCTGGCGCTTTGTGATTGGGCCGGACGGATATGCTTCCGTGATCAGGCAGCCGGGCGGACGTGTGCACGGCGTGTTGTGGCGGCTGAGTGCGCGCGACGTCGCGGCTGTCAACGCTTATGAGAGCGTCCAGTCCGGCCTTTATCTCCTGCGCACATTGACGGTCCGCAACGGCAAACGGAGCGCGCCTGCGCTGGTCTACGTTGCGCGCCGGCAGGGCAAGGGCATGCCGCGGCCGGGCTATCTCGATGTGGTCATCGAAGCCGCGCTCGATTGGAATTTGCCGCCGTCTTATGTTCGCTCGATTGCACGCTGGTCGCGCACGGGCTTGTGCGGCGCGCGTGCGAAAGAGACGGGTGAGGCCGGATGAACGTTATTCGCCATGTGCGTATCCGTGGCCGCGTTCAAGGCGTGGGCTTCCGCGCCTGGGTGCAATGGAGCGCGCTCGACCGTGGCCTCGAAGGTTGGGTGCGCAACCGGCGTGACGGGTCGGTCGAAGCCATGTTCTGCGGCGAAGCGAGCGTGGTGAGTGAAATGGTCAGTGCGTGCCGCCGCGGACCCTCGGGCGCATGGGTCGATGCCCTTGATGAGCGCGAAGGCTCGCAAGTCGATCTGGATTTGCGAAGGTGCGGGGAGCGATTTTCCGTCGTGCTGACGGCCTGACCGTGTCGGCTCATCCCAGCGCCGCGGCTTTGTCAAAGACCCGAGCGAATTCATCCCGCAGGGCCACATCTACCTCTCGCAGAGTGGCACGACGGCCGAGGTCAGCGAGACTGGTTACGCCATAACGTGGCTCGGAAATTCCGCAGGGAATGATGCCCCTATAGTGGGAAAGATCGCAGTCGACATTGAGCGCGATGCCATGGAGCGTGATCCAGTGTTTGATCCGCACCCCGATGGCGGCGATCTTGTCCTCGCAGCCGGGCCCCTTTTCCGGCCGGCGGACCCAAACCCCGATGCGGCCCGCGCGCTGTTCCCCGGTGACCCCGAACTGAGCAAGCGTGCGGATGATCCATTCTTCGAGGCCGGCGACGAATCGGCGCACGTCGGGGCCGCGGCGCATGAGGTCGAGCATGACATAGGCCACACGCTGGCCTGGTCCATGATAAGTGAATTGGCCGCCCCGCCCGGCGGCATATACCGGCAATCTCGGCGCGATCAGCGCCTGCGGCTTCGCGCTGGTGCCCGCGCTGTAAAGCGGCGGATGTTCGAGCAGCCAGACGAGTTCGGGCAAGGTGCCGTTCGCGATAGCGGCAACGCGCTTGTCCATGGCCGCGAGCGCCGCGACATAGGGCACGAGATCACGGCTGATCTGCCATTCCACCCCGTCTGCGACCGGCGCCGCCTGCGTCGCCAAATCGTTTCGGTTGGTAATGATCCCGGACACAACCTGCTCATTCTTCCGGCTGGACGCATGTACCCGCAGCGGAATATGCGTGAAGCCCGGCCTTCCCGGGCCGCTCAAGTCGGCCTTTCGCGCTTTAGCGCAAGCACCCGGCATTTGGGAGCAGGCGCGCATTTGCCAAAATGGCGGACGGCGGGCAACTCTTGTTCCTGTGGGGTCGATTTGTTACATCCTGGTCATCGCTCCGGCGCGAGGCAAGAGCCCCGCGTCCATCCCTGCGGTCGTGGCGGAATTGGTAGACGCACTAGCTTGAGGTGCTAGCGGGGCGACCCGTGGAGGTTCGAGTCCTCTCGACCGCACCAGCTTTCCACTGCTTTGCATGAACTTGTACGGCGGAATAGCGAAGCGTATTCCGCTTCCGATTCTTTTCACGGCGGTAGAGCAGGATCGGCTGAGTCCGCTTCTATAAGCATTTGCCTGCGCTGACGAGCTTGAAGCTGGCGCTTAGCCCGGGCGCTATGGAGCATGAGTGCGATACCAATCACTGCCATCGGCGCCGAAAGAACCATGCCCATCGTTAGGCCGTACGGGAGTTGCTCGATCTGCGGGTCTGGCTCGCGAAAAAATTCCATCGCAATACGGGCGAGCGCGTAGCCGAGCGCCGAGAGACCCGTCAGCAAACCAGGACGCCTGAGGCCGCCCTTTTGCGCGACAATGCCAAGGATCATGAGGAGCAACAGTCCCTCCAGCGCCGCTTCGTACAATTGGCTTGGATGGCGTGGGATGGCGTCCACCTCGGGGAATACGACAGCCCAGGGAACATTGGTCGGACGGCCCCAGTGCTCTGAATTAATAAAGTTTCCGATGCGCACCAGAAAGACCGGAATCGGGAAAACGACGGCAACCAGATCTGCGATTGTGAGAAAGGAGATTTTGAAACGATAGGCGAAGTACCAGATCGCCAGCAACACGCCGATCAGGCCGCCATGAAAGGCCATCCCCCCGTTCCAAAGTTCGACAATCTCAATCGGATGTGCTGCGTAATAGGCTGGCTCGTATAGTATTACTTGCCCGAGTTTGCCGCCAATGATGGTCCCCAGCATGGCGTAGAGGACGAGGTCAATGAGGTTTGCAGGAGCTGGATGCGGGGTGCCGGACCAGAGACGGTCGGTTCGAAGCAGGGCATAGGCATAGCCCCACGCGCCGAGAAATCCGAAAATATACGCGAGGGCATACCAGCGGATGGCAAACGGACCGATACTGACTGCAACCGGATCGATCGCCGGAAGTACTATGACAAATGTCGCCATCACGACCAAAAAGCTTCTCGAGCTCGATATGCTGAGCGAAATCTTTCCATGTATCGCTCAGTCATTGACGGGGGCAATAAGGTTATCGACTGAATAGCGGCCGGCTCCGGTGATGGCGAGTAGCAGGAACCCGCCGATGATCGCAAGATTTTTATAGAAATGGATCTGATTGGCCTCTCGTGCTGCGCCCTGCTGAAGCCAGAACGGATTAACGAGCAACGTTAGGACAACAATGTAGAGCACAAGCGCGCCTGCGACCCATTGAGTCTTGAACCCGAGCAAGATCGCCATGCCTCCGAGCAGCTCGATTGCAGCAATCAGATATCCGAACCACGCAGCCGCCTCAACTCCTCCCGTGAGTAATTGCACGAAGCGTTTCGTGCCCGGATTGTTCGTGATCCTGGTCACGTCTACGAATTCGAGATAACCGAGCACAATGAGCACGGCTGACAGCAGTGCCCGGCAGATCAAATTTGTCGCGTCATACATGATGTGTGCCCGCTTCCGGAGGGTGGAGACGCTCGACGTGAGCGAGCAGCGTAGGTGAAAGTTCCCGATGATCCAAGCAGGCGGGCCGCGGATGCGAGCCCAGGCCATGCCGAGCGAAGACGAGTCGACCTCGCGCCTTAGTCAGCGCATCCGCCCGGCTATTTGACGACCAGAGAGCCCTCCGGAAGATTTGGCCCGGCTTCACATACCCATTTGCTTCTCTTGTTCAATCTCGTGCAAGTCGTCGTTCGCAACGTATTTTCAGTCTCTCGCTTGAAGTACACGCGCACGTTATTGCCGGCCTGTGGCGTCCTGCCTATGAGCTCCCACCTATCCGCCGGATAGGACTTTCGGTATTGGTGGATGAACTTCTTGCCGATGTCATGGGCCGATGCTGCGTGCTGCAAGCACAACACTGCAACGGCTGCTAACGCTACCGCACGCACTCTCATCGCGCCCCCTCCCTCGCCAACACTCCCGCTCTTTGCACCGCGGTTCAGGAGTACATGCCGACGTTCGCAGCGAGCCACCCCGCCCTTCTCGCTGCGAAAGCGAGAAAGAAACACAATCCGGCAGGTCGATTTATTTGCGTAGTGTCAAACGGCAACAGCCGCGGCTAACCCGACTTTATCCACAAAGTTATCAACATCCAAATCAGAAGCTTGACAGTGGCAGGATTTTGGGGAAGCCGTCAGCGATCTTACCTGTCGAACTTTTCCGGCCGGAAAAACACATCGACGCGCAGGCCGACGACCGGCAAATCGGCATTGGCGAGATCGACCAGCACCTCCATGACTTCCACATCGGTGCTTTTTTGTGGGCCGCGTTGGCTGATGCGCCCGGCGCCCATGATCGGGGCTATGGCCGAAACCCTGCCGTCAAAGTCGCGTCCCGGAAAGGCATCCGCGCGCACGATGGCCCGCTGGCCAAGCGCGACCTTGCCGATATCGCGTTCGTCCACCTCTGCTCTGACGCGAAGACTTGATCGATCCCCCAGCACGACCAGGGGTTCGGGCGATGAAGGACCGGCAATTTCGCCCGGCTTAGCCTGGACCTGCAGCACCGTCCCTGCGATCGGCGTGCGGATTCTCGTCTTCTCAAGAGCTTCTTGAGCAATCGACCACTGGGCGCGGGCGACGGCCAGCGCGGCTTCCGTCCGGCTCGGTAATGGCGCATCCGGCGCTGTCTTGAGCTTTTGGAGCCGCGCCCGCTGCTGATTGAGCTTCTCTTGCGCGCGCGAAAGTGTCGAGCGAGCGTTCGCAAGCTCGTCTTCCGAGGCATTGCCCGCTCGCTTCGCGGTAAAGAGGCGGTCGAGCGCGGAGCGTGCAGCCGCGACTGCCCGTTCAGAAGCGAAAACCTCATCGGCGGCCTTCACCTGTTCCGCTGTCGGTTGGGTCGCATCGTCGCGCGCGCGTCTCGCGTCCTCGACCTGTGCCTCGGCTAGAGCCAGCCGGGCCAGGGTTTCGCGGTCATCGAGTTCGAACCAAAAGATCGCCGGCAGCAACAATATCGTTGATGCCGACGAGAACCTCGGCAATCGGCGCCAAAATAGCCGACGAAATCCTGATCTCGCGCGAGGCTGATTCAACGCGTCCGGGCGCGGCCGCCTCCCAGCGCTTCTCCGCCGGTGCGGCGTGGGCGAAACCCGACACACCTAATGGCGCGAAGCCTGGTCCATGTCCGAGCCTGGGCGCACTGCCGCCTGCCAGCACGGCCGGGAGCAACCAAAGTACCACCCGCTTTGGCCTGAGCATGATAATCGCCTTCGAATGAGCTAATTGACCCGCTTGGTCCTTGTCTCGTCGCCCACGATCAGCCCATCTTCGATGCGCAATATACGATCCGCGAACGGCTCTATGCGCGGATCGTGAGTGACGACAAACACTGCACGGGTAGGATCCTTTGCAATATCGGCCAGCACGCCCATGATCGCAAGACCGTTCTCGCGGTCGAGCGCGGCAGTCGGCTCGTCCGCAAGGACCACGGAAGGAGCCCCGACCACAGCGCGTGCGATCGCGACGCGCTGCTGCTCGCCGCCGCTGAGATCTCTGGGGAGGGACTTGAACTTATGGGCAAGGCCAACTGTGATCAAAGCCTGCTGTGCTTTGTCCAATGCGGCCACCGTGCGTTCGCCGCGGACATCCAACGGCAGGCGAGCATTCTCTTCCGCCGTCAAGGTCGGAAATAAGTTATAGGATTGGAAAATAAACCCGATGTTTTGCCGCCGCACCTTGGCCAGCTCTTCGGGCCCCAGCCCCGTGATGGTACGGCCGCCAACTCGAACCAATCCGGCGGTAGGCGACAAAATGCATCCCAGCACCGAGAGCAGGGTCGTTTTGCCGCTGCCGGAAGGTCCCATCAGGAGCGTCAATTCGCCGCCTTTGAGCGATACGCTCACGCCTTTGAGGGCTAACACCTGGCCGGCTCCTTCGCCGAGTGATTTTACCACATCGAGTGCTTCGATCACGATTGTCTTCATCGGTTGAACCCGACAGCGACACAAGTCCCAAAATCTTTTAGAAATGCCGAGCTTTTTGAAATATGGCCTGCATGCTTCGCCACGGCATTTTACGCCGCCGATTGAGCGTGATACCCGAACCGGTCCATGTACCAGCCCCAACGCCGATATACCTCGGCCCTCTGATGGGGTGAAATGTGGTGTTTATTGGTTGTGTATCCCTCGAGTTCGCGCAGATGTGCTTCTAGTTTTGGCCGGATTTTCTCGAAGGAGCCGAACTGCAGCTGGCTGTATATTCGAGCCACCTCTTCGATCGGCGCCTGAACGAGATCTTCATATCGTATTTGGCAGAAGTTCTGCGCTGGAATTTGTGCAACCTCCGTGAAGAAATCGCGATACAGTAAATCCATGCTGTCGAACACATATTGCTCGAGATCGGGCACATCTTCGGCGGGCGCGCCGAATTCCGGTTTTTGGCACCCTTGCGTCTCAAAGAGCGCCCTCCAAAGCCGGACCGTGGACGGGAATACCTCGCACGGATCCCGCACGATGTGGATGAATTTCGCCTCAGGGAACATCTGTCGCAAGATGTGGAGCCGCGCGGTATGGTAAGGTGATTTGATCACCAGGCGCCGCACACTTTCCAAACACTTTTGCTCGTGCTTGCTTCGTCAGATTCACTTTTTGGAGGAAGCTTAGGAAGCCGGCCTTCCATTCCTCGATCTGCTCGGGAGCGAGACCGGTCATATTCAGAAAGGGATGGCAAGCATGGCGATGGTTGGGAAAAATCACGACTTCGTAGGGAGACCTCAGCCCCAAATTCATGAGTGCAAACTCGTCCTCCTGTGGGCGATCCCAGCCGATCAGCATGTTGTCCATTGGACGCCTGGGCGGGAGTGCAAAGTTAAACAAGCTTCGCAGCAACCCTCTTATTAACAGGCACCCAGCCGGTGCAAAACATTCAAGCGTTGTGGGCGCAGTAAAGCGTTCATCGACCGTCAGCAGTTCATGTAGCAAGGTCGTCCCGGTTCGCCAGTGACCAATGATGAAGATCGGAGGCTCCTCGATCACGCAAGCGCGAATGCGTCTCGCAAGGATCAGCGTCTGAACAAAATTAAGGCAGGAATTTACGGCCGATATAACGAAGCCGAACAAGGCGAAAGGCAACCGCCTTGGGGATACCGCAAAGCGGTTGCGAATCAGCAGGCCCAGCCAAACGGAAGCAACCATGCCATACCAGATTCTGAAGGTATAGAATCGGTAAGCGCTATAGCGCGCGGGTGACGCAGAGCTGGTTCCGAACAGCACCGTTTTGGTGGGCATGGCAAGTAGTCATCGGTTGAATACGACTGCGGGATCGATTCGCGTCACCTTAACGATGGCCGCGACAGCGGAGATGGCGCACATCGCGACGGTGAGCATGAAGATCCCGAGCGTAAGGATCGGTGTCATAGTCACGGGCACGGCCATGTTGGCGGTTGCCCACACGATGATCAGACTTAATGCCACGGCGATAGAAAACCCGATCACCGCGCTCAAGATGGCCTGGCAGATAATAACCTGGTGAATATAGAAGGCGGATGATCCAATCGCGCGCAAAGTTGCAAACTCGTTTAGATGATCCTTGGTGCTGGAATACAGCGTCTGCGCGACGATTACCGTTCCTACGATCACGCCGAGAACGGCACCGACAATGAGCGCGGCCCCGGCTCCGGTGCCATAGAGCCAATGGCCAAGGCTGCGATTGCGGAATTCCCGGGGAGTGACGACTTCGGCATCCTTGAGATTGGCGGCCACGCTTGCGCGAACGCTGTCGATGTTGAAGCCAGGCGACGTTTGAATAAGGTAATAGGTGCTGTCGCTCGGCCCGGTGCGCATAAATTTTCGAGCTCGCTCGAGCGTGGTAAAAACAAACGGCATCGTTGTAAACGATCGAATCTTGTTGGTGAGGCCGACGATGCGAACCCTTTGATTGGAAATTTCCGCAAGCTCGCCGACCCCGTTAATTCCAAGCCGTTTCAAATATGAACGGTCGACGATCACCCCGTTCGGGGTCGTGAGATCGTCGAGGCTTCCCTCGACTAAATTCCAGGGGCGCAATCCGGGCTCATCGGTCTCTATCCCGACGATGATGATCACCGTCGTCGTACCGTCCGGTTTCTGCCAAGTCGTGAAGGTGGCAAGCAGCGGTGTCACCCCGCTAACTCCAGGCGCTGCCAATGCTCGAAAGCGCTCCTGAGGATCCAGCAGAGCAGCATCTTCGAAGCTTGTCGCGTGCGTTGGCACGATCCAAAGATCCGCCTGCGCCCGATCGATCATTGCGCTAATCATGCGCTGGCAGCTCACATATAATCCGAGCTGCACCGTCACCAATACAATGGAGAATACGATTCCCACGATCGTGGCAACAAATCGAATGCGATCAAGAAACAGATTTCGCGAGGCAAGCGTCAGAATCATAGGCTTCACGCGTCTGATTCTGCGGCCCGTACGGCTGGCCCCCGGCTGAACGGCGGTATACTGCATAATGCGAATTCATCCTGTGGAATGTCGTTTTCGCCGGCCAGTGCAAGCTGATCAGCTCGGAAATGCGTCCACTACGCGCGTATTTTACACCACGTAACAATGGCGACATAGTGCCATTAAGGTTTTTTCTCATTGAATCGATAATGGATTGTCCTGCAAGGAAAGGCCAATTAGGATTTGATCGGGCAACCGGCAATGTAAGTGGGGGGGCCGAGTAACAGGAATGAACTATTTTCAGCCGCAGTTGGGTGAACGGGGTGCCTATGTGACACCCCGTTCGCGTGCTGCAATCGCTGTAATCGGGGTGAGTGGCCGCTATCCCGGCGGCGCCAACGATCTCGCGCGCCTGTGGGGCAATCTTAAGTCGGGCATGGACGGTGTTGGCGAGGTCCAGGGTGACCGCTGGGATCTCGGCTACCATCATCCCAACCCCGCAATGGGTGGGATCTACACTCGCTGCGCCGGCCTGCTCGATCAGGTCAACCTCTTCGACGCAGATTTTTTCAGCATATCGCCGCGCGAGGCGACCTATGTCGATCCGCAGCAGCGCTTGCTGCTCGAGCTTACGTGGGAAGCGTTGGAAGATGCCGCGCTGGTGCCAAAGCTCTTGGCCGGATCGAATACCGGCGTCTTTATCGGAATCGCCGGTCACGACTATGCCGACATGCAGAATAACCTGCGTACGTCGCGAAAGAGTCCATACGTCAATTCCGGCAGCGCGCTCAGTATCGCAGCAAACCGGATCTCCTATTTCTTCGACTTTCATGGCCCGAGTTTTGCGATAGATACCGCGTGTTCTTCGGCCTTGTTCGCTCTTCACCAGGGATGTCTCAGCCTGTGGTCGGGCGAATGCTCCGTGGCAGTCGTTGGTGCAGTCAACATGCTGCTGCAGCCGAAGCCGTTCGTGGGTTTCTGCAACGCTGCAATGATCTCCCGCACGGGCCGCTGCAAGAGTTTCGATGCAAGCGCAGATGGCTATGTGCGCGCCGAAGGCGGGGGGGTGGTGGTACTGAAACTGCTCGCAGATGCCGAGCGGAATGGTGATCCAATCAGAGCGGCAATTATCGGCAGCGCGACCAATTCGGATGGTCGTACCGGCGGCTTATCCTTGCCCAACGAGGAAGCCCAGGAGAGGCTGCTGCGGCACGTATATGCCGAATGTGGGGTGGCGCCGGAAGATGTTTTCTATGTGGAGGCGCATGGCACCGGCACGCCGGTCGGAGATCCGATCGAATGCAGGGCACTTGGCAGGGTGCTTGGGACACCTCGTCGTGACGGGAGCAAGTGCCTCGTTGGCTCGATCAAGTCCAGCCTTGGCCATCTTGAGACCGCTTCCGGCATGGCCGGGTTAACTAAAGTCCTGCTGGCACTGCAACATCGCGAATTGCCGCCGAATCTGCACTTCACCGTTCCGAATCCGAATATCGCATTTGACGATCTTAATCTTGAGGTCGTTGACCGCACGATCCCGTTGCCGGAGCGGGACCCGCCAATTGTCATGGGAGTGAGTTCCTACGGCTTTGGCGGCGCGAACGCGCATGTCGTGATTTCGGAATATCGCAAGCCGCGCTTCCCGATCGCGCAGCTCGATTGCCATTCTGCTCCCGTGGACGGCAACCATATTCTGCTAGTGTCAGCGCGAAGCAGCGACGCCTTGAAGGCGCAGGGCGCTTCCTATGCGGCCTTCCTGCGCGCCGCCGAGCCTCGCTCACTCGGCAGGATCTGCGCGACGGCTGTACTATGCCGCTCGCATCATAGCCATCGAGTGGCGGTTCTCGGCTCTACCACGGGCGAAATGGCCGAGCGGCTCGAAAAGTTCGCCGCCGCGGCCCCTGCAACGCGACTTGCCGCGGCGCGAGTGAAACCGCAGCCCGGACGGGTCGCGTACCTGTTCTCGGGAAACGGCCCGCAATGGTGGGGGATGGGGTGCGAGCTCCTGGCCTGCGCTCCGCGCTATCGCGCGGAGGTTGAGCGGATTGATGCCGTGTTCAAAAAACTGGCCGGCTGGTCTCTGATTGAAGAGATGACGCGGCCGGAAGCCGAATCCCGGATGGATAAAACCGAAGTCGGGCAGCCGGCACTGTTCGCGCTTCAACTCGGCATACTGCGCATGCTCGAGGCTGGCGGTGTACGGCCTGCGGCGGTAATCGGACACAGCGTTGGTGAAGTTGCCGCGGCATTCGCCGCGGGTGCCTTGGACCTGGAGCAATCGGTCAAAGTCATCTACGAGCGCAGCCGTGCCCAGGCGAAGACCGCGGGCGTGGGCAAAATGGCGGCCGTTGGGCTCGGAAGAGAGCAGGCTCTGTCGGCCATAGCCGAGATCCCCGGCAGGCTGGAACTTGCTGCAGTCAACAGCGGCCGCTCCGTCACCATCTCGGGCGACCCGGCAGCGCTAGCTGCACTCCAGCAAAAATTGGTGGACGCCGACGCTTTCTATCGCCTGCTGCCGCTCGATTACGCCTTTCACAGCATGGCCATGGACGTCATCGAGGTACCATTGCGCGAGGAGCTGGCGCAGTTGAACCCGGCCCGCGCGACAGTCCCCTTCATCTCCGCCGTCGAGGGAGGCCCCCTCGATGGCTGCGAACTCGGCGCCGGTTATTGGTGGCGCAACATCCGCGCTCCGGTCCAGTTCGGCGCCGCCATCAACTATTTGCTCGGTGATGCGGGGGTCGATGTATTCCTGGAGATCGGCCCGCATCCAGTGCTCCTCGATTACGTGCGCCAATGTGCGCAGGATCGTGGAGCGACGGCGACCGGCATTGCAACGTTGAGACGCTCCATCGGGGTTAATGCCGAACCTGAGCCCGATAGCGTATGGACGGCCATTGCCGCCTGTCATGCGAACGCGGTTACCGAGCTGTCGGCCCTGTATACCCGGCCGGCCGAACCGTACCCGCTGCCGAGCTACCCTTGGCAGCGGCAGCGCTTCTGGAGTGGCGTGAACCCGCTGCCCGGCGTTGCCGTTTATTCGCACCGCGATCACCCGCTACTCGGGTTTCGATTCGAGTCCGGCGATTGCATTTGGGAGAACCTGATCGATACCGCGCTTCTCCCCTATCTCGAGGACCACGTCGTGCACGGCGCCGTGGTCATTCCGGCCACCGCCTTCATCGAGATGGCGCTCGCCGCCGCCAGCCAGATTTATGGCGACGTTCCCTGCGACATCGAAGATTTCGAAATCCGTAATCCGCTGGTGATCCGGACAGGCGAAGTCCCATGCGTGCAACTCTCTCTCGATAAGGAAGAAGGCGGCTTCCGGATTCAGGGCCGCTCCAGCGTCGACGCTCCTTGGTGGACACTGCACGTCGTGGGCAGGATTGTTCGGGCGCCGGAAGGCGCTGCGGCCGAATCGGTCTCGCTTTCCGCCTTATGCGCTAAGATGACCGCCGACAGCATCGACAAATCCACGCATTATGCCATTGCACAGTCCAGAGGTATTGCCTACGGACCGGCGTTTCAGGGCGTCGAATCGGTGCGGGTCGGCTCGCGCGAGGCATTCGCAGAGATCCACGCACCTCCTGCAATCGCTTCGCACCGCGCCGGCTATGGCCTGCATCCTTGTCTGCTCGATGCCTGCCTGCAGACCCTGTTCGCAATCCCCGACAACCTGGGGAGCACTTATCTGCCAGTGCAGATCGCGCGGCTGCGCAGGTTCCGTTCGGCGGATGAGATCGCGTTTTGTCACGCGAAACTCACGCGCGATACCCCGCGTTCGGTCGTTGCCGACATAAAAGTGCTCGGCCGCGGGGGTGATGTCCTCGCTCAAATCGATGACTTTCGTTTCATTCAGATGGATTTTGCGCACGCGTCTCCGGTGCCGCTTTACGCTCATGCCTGGCAAGTTGCGGAGCGGTACGGAGCGGGGTTTGCGCGATCCGAGCCCCCTATGCGGACGTCTGTCGTGGCGGAGCGCGTTGCGCCTGCGATCGGTGCGCTGATCAGCAAATTCGATCGTGCGCGGTTCTATCGGGAGATACAACCTCGCTTGGAACGGCTGGTGACCGCGTATGCGGCACGAGCGCTTGCGGCCTTAGGTGTGTGCGAAGGGCCGTTCACCTTGGAGAGCCTGACAGCAGTGGAGGGCATCAAGGCGGAGCATCGCCGGTATCTGGAGCGGCTCGTCGATATCGCTAAGCCAGCAGGGCAGGTTGAGCAGCAGTCCGCTGGCTGGTCCTTGCCGACGGATCACCCACTGCCCGAGCCCATGCTTCTCTGGCGAGAGCTGTTGCGTGACCACCCTGACTATATTGCCGAACTCACTCTGATCGGCTGCGCCGGCGAGCGCATCGTGCCGCTGCTGCGGGGGGAGTTTAATGCCGAGCACTTGTTCTCTCCGGAGAACGGGGGCGCTATCGAGCATCTGTATGACAGCGCGCCCGCCTCGCGCATCTATAATCGCATCGCGTGCAAGGCAATCGCCGAATGGATCGATGGACATCCGTTGGATCACCGCCTGCGCGTGCTGGAGCTCGGTGCCGGAACCGGCGGCCTCACCGCGAACCTGCTTCCGATCCTGCCGCCCGAGCGGATCGATTATCTTTTCAGCGATATCTCCGGCTCGATTGTTGATCGCGCCGCGCAACGGTTCGGCAACTATCCATTTGTTCGCGTTCAGGTACTCGACATCGCACGCGATCCGCTCGAACAGAGCATGACGACCGGAGAGTTTGACATCATTGTCGCCGCGGATGTCCTGCATCTTGCGCCGGATGTGTGCACCGCACTCAACCATGTAAAGAATCTGCTGGCTGGGGATGGGCTGCTTGTCCTGATCGAACCGCACGAGCAGAATACTTTCGATCTCGTGTTCGGCCAATCCACTGGCTGGCCCCGCTGTTCCGATACCGACATGCGACCCCAGTCCGCACTGCTTGCACCGGAGCAGTGGGAAATCGCATTAGCGCGGGCTGGTTTCACGGAAATCAAACGGCTGTCGGACGAGGCTGCTCTGGCGGGGAATGTCCGATATCCGCAGCGATCGGTGATACTGGCGCTCAATCCCACGAACGACGTTTCGCTTCCGGCCATTTCAATCCCTCCCAACGATCGCACTTGGCTCGTGCTGACAGACCAATCCGCATTGGCGGACTCTCTGGCAGCCACGACCGCAACGCTCCTGCGCGAGGCGGGGGGACGGGTGATCGTGGCCGTGCTCGGCGAAGAGCTCGCTGGCGACATGCCCGGGTCGACGATCGCGTCGCCCATCAGCTTGGAGGGTCTGACCAGGCTGTTCGAGCAATTGGCGAGCCTCCAGATCGAGTGTCACGAGATTGTTCATTTGGCCGGTGTGAGTCCGACCGAATGTCCGCGCGCGGCCTCGGAGGCGCGCTGCGTTTCCACGCTGCTGCTCGTGCAGGCGGTTATGCAATCGCAGATGACGAGCAAGCCGCGTCTGACATTGGTCAGCTCAATGGCGGTCGCGCCACCTTGCGGGAGCGGCGTTCTCGATCCACGACAGGCGCCAATCTGGGGATTCGGGCGTGTGGTTCAGGCTGAGCATCCCGAACTGCGCTGCCGGCTCATTGACTTGCAGGCTGACCTCCACGATTCGTCGACGGCCCGCTTACTGACCCGCGAGCTTGTCCGGGCTGAAGCCGAAAGCGAGGTTCTGCTCACGCCGGCCGAGCGCTACGTCAATCGGCTGCGCCCGACCTCCGTTGCCGAGCAAACACGGCTCGCTCACCATCGTTTGGGCGCACAGAGAAGGCGGACTGCGACAACGGAATCCTTCAAGCTCGAATTCTCCGCCCACGGTCCGCTGGACAACCTGTTCGTCGCCGCGGCGGAGCGCAGGCCGCCTGCCGCCGGCGAGGTTGAGATTCGCGTGCACGCCACCGGCGTCAATTTCCGCGACGTGATGTGGGTCATGGGGATGCTCCCCGAAGAGGCGCTGGAGAACGGCTTCGCGGGTCCTACCATCGGCATGGAATGCGCCGGCGAAATCGTCCGACTCGGCCCTGATGTCGACGGTTTCGCCATCGGTGATCGGGTGTTTGCTTTTGCACCTGCCTGTTTCGCCAGCTTCGTGACAACTCCGGTCGCCTCGGTTGCACGGCTTCCGGAGCAGTTGAGCTTCGAGGCAGCCGCGACAATCCCTACTACTTTTCTCACCGCCTATTACGCACTGGTCCACCTCGCTCGCCTGGAGCGCGGTGAGCGTGTCCTCATTCATGGTGCCGCCGGCGGGGTCGGCATGGCGGCAATCCAGGTGGCCAAGATTTGCGGCGCCGAGATATTCGGTACTGCCGGATCGCCGGAAAAACGCGAGATCCTGCGTCTCGTCGGTGTTGATCATGTTCTCGATTCGCGCACGCGCGATTTTGCCGACGAGGTGATGCGCATTACGGAAGGAAATGGCCTTGATGTTGTGCTCAATTCGCTCGCCGGCGAAGCCATCGGCCAGAATTTCCGATTGCTCAGGCCGTTCGGGCGCTTTCTTGAAATCGGCAAGCGGGACATTTATGCCAACAGCAAGATCGGACTGCGCCCGTTCCGCAACAATCTGACTTACTTCGGCATCGACGCCGATACTCTGCTGAACGAGCGGCGAAGCTTGGCCGCGCGGCTGATTGGCGAAGTGATGCAACTTTTCGAACGGGGCGAGCTTCGGCCGCTCCCCCATCGCAGCTTTCCAATTTCGCGCGCGGTCGAAGCGTTCCGGCAGATGCAGCAGTCGCGTCATGTCGGCAAGCTGGTTATTGCAATCGACGACGGCGAACTGGAGCCGGTAATCCGGCGGCAGGCCACGGTGCGCAATGATGCTACCTATCTCATCACCGGCGGGCTTGGTGGGTTTGGGCTTGCTACGGCGCGTTGGCTTGCTGAAAAGGGTGCGCGGCACTTTGCGCTGATTGGCCGCAGCGGTGCTGCCACGGATGAAGCGCGAGCCGGCATCACGGCGCTCGAAGCCACGGGGGCGGTTGTGCGCGTCTGTCGTGCCGACATATCGGACAAAAGTGCGGTTGCGGAAATGGTCACCGGCATTTCAAAAGCAATGCCGCCCATTCGCGGCGTCGTCCATGCTGCCATGGTGCTCGACGATGGCATGATTCTGAATCTTGATCGGGAGCGCATGCAGCGAGTCATGGCGCCCAAGGTGGAAGGTGCCTGGAATGTGCACCTGGCGACGCTCGATCATCCACTGGACTTTTTCATCATGTATTCCTCGCTCTCGACCGCCCTCGGCACGCCGGGCCAGGCCAACTATGTTGCCGCAAACATGTATCTCGAAGCGCTGGCCGAATATCGGCGTCGCCGGGGTTTGCCGGCGCTCGCGCTTGGCTTAGGGCCACTTTCCGATGTGGGTTACGTAACACGCAATCCCACCGTAAATGATCTGCACAAACGCGTTGGTATCGAGGGTATCTCCTCTCGCCAGGCGTTTGCGCAGCTGGAACGTCTGCTCGGAGCCAATGCGACCTGCGTCACTGCCGCGCAGGTGGATTGGGGACGGATCGGCCAATTATGGCAGGGCGAGATACAGCCGAGATTAAGTCTGGTTGTCAGCGCCTCGGGTAACGGCCATGTTGAGGACATTCAGAAGCAGCTTGAGCGGCTGCCGCCTGAGCAGCGCAAGTCGTTCCTGGTTACATGGATCCAGGGCCATTTCGTGCGCGTTCTCGGCGCCAACGCGGAACAGATCGATGCGGATCGCCCGCTAGTTGAACTCGGACTCGATTCCCTCATGGTTGTTGAACTCAGCGGAGTGATGAGCCGAGAACTGCAGATCAGAATTTCAGTCATGGAGGTCATCCAGTCCGGATCCATCAACAACATGGCAAATCGCCTCCTGCTGGCGTTGCAATCATCGGACGAGGCCCCCGCAAGCACAGCAAAACAAGTGGCGGAGGAGCAGCCTGTCGCCGTTCTCAGTGAGCAATAGTTGGAGCAGACTGCGTCTGCAGCGACAGCCAGTAACTTTGTGAGACAGAACTGTTGTGATGTCTTACGCCGTCGCGCTCCTCGCTTTTGTCACATTGCAGCGTCTTGGCGAGCTGGTTTGGGGGGCTCAGAACACCGCCCGCCTGCTCGCTTCGGGTGGTGTTGAGTTCGGGCGCAAGCAGCATCCGGCCTTGCCCGCGCTGCTTGTGGGGTGGCTTGCAGGATTATGGTTCTGGGGCTACGACCGGCCGGTTCATCTAACGTTCGTGATTATCTTTGCACTGCTGCAATGCGGCCGACTGTGGATCATAATGAGCCTGGGCCGGCGCTTCACGACCCGCATCATCGTGCTCCCTGGAGTACCGCTCGTCGCCAGCGGCCCCTATCGGGTGCTGAAGCATCCGGCCTACTTCATTGGGAGTGCCGAAATGGCCGTCGTGCCGCTGGCGCTCGGGATGCCGATCTGGGCGGCACTGTTTTTTGTGCTCAATGTGATTGGGGTCTCGATACGCATTCGCACGGAGAATCGCGCGCTCGATTGGGCAACCGGGAATCAAGCGCACCGTAAGTGCTAAAAGGCGACTACAGTTCCAACCGATACCGGCTGATTGCCGAATTCGACCCAGAGCTGGCGCTGCAGCTGCAGGCGACCCCGGGGGTAAGCAAGAGCTCGAGGCCTGGCAAATCTGACTATTGTGCTTGGCTGGCCTGGCTGGCCTGGTTGGCTTCCTGGTTGGCTTCTTTATTGGCTTCTTTGGGTGCGCCAACTCTTTTGAATTTCACATCCATCATCACTGCGCCCATCGCCTCGACCCGGATCGAGTAGGACGACGCATCGTGGACGGTGAGGTGCGACTTGGCAGTGGGCATCATCAATCCGGGGAACTGGACTTCGGTCACTGCAGAATTTCCAGTCCTGACTCCTCGCACCGTTCCCTTTCTCGACTGCATCGGCTCGTGAGGCGTTGTGCGGGTCTGGACTACGCTGCCACTAAGGCGAGTTCCCTCGAGAGTGACTTGCATGTGTGTCGTCTTGCGAACCCCGGACTGCGTTGTGCACGAAATCTCGTTGCTCATATGACGCTCATCGGAGCGGATTTTTGATTGGCAGGTGACCTTCTGCATGGACTGGAAGGGCGTATCGCGCTCAGCGCCACTGCCGGCCCACTCCCCCTCAAGCACACCCATGTTGCCCTCGGCACTGGCCGTGCCGGGAACGATCCACGCCAATAGAATACCTGTAGCTAAAGCATTCATCAGCCTGATCGGTGTCATCACTCTTTCAACCTCATTGGCTAGCTGCGGCAATCCAACCCAAATCGTAAACACACGGGTCGCGTATTAACGCTGCGGTATCCACGCCGGTATCTGTAAAAAGCCCCGGATCGGCCGACATGGTGCAAGGCGTCGCCCCAGTGAATTTCCATAACGCTGCGTAACGTCGGGAATCATGAGAGTTGAATTTGGCTTTTCCGTGAAGGCGCGAATGCCGCCGAATGGGGCCATTGGTTAGACTGGTAGATCGTCCTTGGAGGAGAACTATCGAACTTAGCCGAAATCGGTTGTTCACGTTTTGATCTAATTCCGAAGGCCTACGAACCTCACATACTTGATTGCGCCAGCGATTTCGGTTTCTTGAGCATTCCCACTCTCGAGCCAAGCATTGAGCGCAGAATGCCAACCGATTTTGTCCCGCCATTTCCGCATCGGATGCCGCACGTGCCCTCGGTTTGGCAGCGTGCCCGGTTGTGGCGACAGAATATGTTGGCTGTCTTTGAGGAGGAGGCGTTCGAGTATAATTTCGTGCGGATGAGGTTCCTCGCCCGGCATATTTTCCTGTGCAACTCACCGGAGAGCGTACAGTTCGCATTCGGCGCCCATACCGATAGTTTCGAACGCAAGAGCCCTACTCATCGCCACTTGTTGCAGCCGCTTATTGGAGACGGCCTGTTTGTCAGCCATGGGGATGTTTGGAAGCAGCGGCGGCGCATCGTCGCATCGATCGTCCACCCCTCGCGTCTTTCAGAATTTGCGCCGGTGATGGTCGACACGGCGCTGGAGACGCGCGCTCGCTGGGAAAAGCTTGCGCCTGCTGAGCTGGATGCCTTGAGCGAAATGGCGCAGCTCACCGCCGAAATCATCTGTCGCACTGTTTTTGGGCGGCAGCTCGGTAGTGACCGGGCATCGCAGATCGTGGAAGGGTTCAGCGACTATCAACGTCGCATCGGGCGTATCGATTTCATTTCCATGCTCGGTCTGCCGGATTGGCTGCCCCGTCCGCATTTGCCCGGGCTCTATCGCTCGGTCCGACGCGTCCATGCAGCCATCGATGACGTCATCGCAACGCTGCGAACGCAACGCGATTGTGACGGGGCATCCGTAATCAGCCGGCTGTTCGACGCCCGTGATGAGGAAACCGGGGCGCCGCTCGATCCGCGGGCGTTGCGCAACGAGGCCATCGTCCTGCTGATGGCGGGACATGAAACCACGGCCAATATCCTTGCTTGGACATGGTATATCCTGTCGCAGACACCTGAGGTCGAGGGACGCCTGCACAGCGAGATCGACGAGGTCCTGGGTGACCGGCCGCCGACGTTCGCAGACGTGCCAAAACTGATCTATACGCGCGCAATTCTTGAAGAAGTTATGCGGCTTTATCCGCCGGTTCCAATGCTTTCGCGCGAAGCAGGCCGCGAAGAGAGATTTGAAGGAAGGCGCATTCGTAAAGGCTCCATCATCGTCGTTTCCCCATGGCTCCTGCACCGGCATCGCAAATTGTGGAACCGGCCCGACCATTTCGTCCCCGAGCGCTTCCTGCCTGGCAGTCCCGAACCAGTATCAAAATTCGCCTATATTCCCTTCAGCGTCGGTCCGCGCGTCTGCGCCGGCATGGCGTTCGGCCTGACGGAAGCGATCCTTTGCGTTGCGACGTTGGCCCAACGCTTCAAGTTGCGGATGAAGCCGGGGCACCAGGCAGAAGCCACATGCCGGATCACTTTGCGTCCTGGCGAGAAACTCCCAATGCAGATTGTCGCGCGCGCTTGAGCGGGGTCGGCCCAGTTAGGCTGGCGCGGTTCTCGGATCTTTGAACTCATCGCGCCTTTGAATTCATCGCGCAAACAGATAGAACGAATCAATGACGAATCTTTCCGGACTTGTATCACCGTCTTCGCGCTATCCTGAAGCGCTTGACCGCCTTCTGAAGGAGGTGAGCTTCGCCGCGGGCGAAGTCATCCACCGCGCGGGCGAGCATTACAGGGAGATGTATCTGATTGCGGACGGCAGCCTCGAGCTTCATCCAAAGCCGGACGATCACAGATTAGGCTTCACCGTATTGGGACCGGGGTCGGTCATCGGCGATACGGGGTTCGTTCAAGGTTTCCGGGCGCCGGCAGATGTCGTGGCAAAAACAGCCGTCCGCGCGCTTGTCATAGAGGATGACACCTTGTGGAGAATGCAGAAAGATGCACCACAGGTTGCGATTGAGTTTTGCAGATTTTTGGGGAACGCGGTTGTGCGGGGGGAAAGCCGTGACGCGAGCAACCTGTCGCCGCTGTCAATAGTCGGCAAATTTCCAAACATCAACGTAGTTCATTGCCGCGATGACGAGATCCTCAATGAGGTCATGAAGCTTCGTTATCACATTTGTTTGCAAGAGTTTGCCAGGTATTCGCCGCATCTTGATCACGATAAGAAGATCTTGCGGGATGAATTTGATGACTTTGGTCATGAATTCGTTGCGATTGAAGAGGGCGAGGTCATCGGGGCCTTGCGTACCAATCTGGCAAGGGAAGGAGCGCTCGGCGTTTTTGAGGACTTGTACGGAATGCGCGACTCCAAAAATCATCCCCAACGGACGGCAATTTGCACTAAAGTGATTATCAAAAAATCGAAACGCGGTACGCCGGCCTATCTGAAACTGTGTACCGAATGGCTGCTATACGCGATGCAAGAAGGGATCCTTGAATGCTACATCGGGTGCGAACCGAAATTGACACCCATTCTGGGAATGCTCGGATTCAAACGTTCGGGAGAGCGCTTCTATCATTATGAGCTTGGACCCAATGATCCCATGATGCTCGACCTCGTCCGGCACGGCAAACGCCTTGCCGGGCTGGCGGGTTTGCGATCATTGTTTTAATGCCAAGCATGCGCACGATGACGATCACTGTGTAACATCGTTCCGAAAGTAAACGTCAACGTTCATGCCGACCTCGAGTGAACCGGGGTCGGTCAAATCGACAAACACTTTGACGAATTTGCTGTCGGAGGGGGGGCGTTGTCCATCCGCGCCGAGGCGCCGCGGTTCGACGGTGGGAGCGATGGAGGAGACCTTTCCTGCGAATTCGCGCTCGCGAAAAGCGGCCGCTCGCACGATTACCGGTTGGCCGACCTTGATCGTCCCGATATTGAGTTCGGCGACTTCCGCGCGCACACGCAAAGCAGAGACGTCGCCCAGCGAGATAAGCGGTTGAGGCGAGCTCGGTGACGTCAATTCACCAACCTTGGCGTTGACCTGAAGCACGGTGCCGCCAATGGGTGCACGAATTCGCATCTTTTCGAGATTTGCATTGGCGTAGGCCAGTTCACCTCGGGCGACGTTGAGTTGGCCCTCGGGTTGGGTCGGTAACGGGACATTAGATTGGGCATCGAGCCTGCGAAGCGCATCCCGTTGCTGCTTGAGCCGATCCTGCGCGCGTGACAAGGCGGTGCGTGCCGCGGTGAGAGTGTTCTCGGGAGCGCCCTTGTCGCGCACCGCGGCAGCTGTCCTGTCGACGGCGGATTGGGCGTCAACGACCGCCTTTTCGGCATCGGCAACTGCATCTTCGGCCTTTCGCCGGTCGGCGGCCCGGCCTCCGGCCACGCCATCATTTCGGAGCCGTTTCTGGAGCGCAGCCTGCGCTTCGGCGACTGCAACGCGCGCTTGGAGATCATCGTCTTCAAGACGAACCAGCAGTTCGCCGGCAAAAACTCGATCGTTGACCTTGACGGTCACTTCGGCAATGCGCCCAACAACGGAGCTCCCAATCTTGATCTCCCCCGAAACAGGTTCGACCTCGCCAGGCGCAATCACCTGCCAACGCCGATCATCCGGCGCGCCCGCGCCGGACCGGTCCTGCGCGCGCCCGATCGGTGCCAACGCCGCCCATGTTGTGAATAAAGCAAGCACCCCGACGGCGACGGGGAATAACGTATTGCGTATCGTGGGGATCATGGCTGCCAAAAATGGGCCGTTGATGAACTGGAGCGGCTTGCCGGCCCGTGCCCCACGCCGGCCTTGCATGCCTCCTCAACGCGAACTGTTCGGTTGAGAATTGCACTATACACGGATCAGCGTGCTCTAACCAAGCCCTCGCGCCGTTGCATGTGCATCGTTTTGCGAACGCCGGACGACCCCACGCAAACGACCTTGTTACTCAGACGATGCTGATCGAAGCGATTTTTCGATTCCCAATTCGTCTTGGACTCAAAAGGCACATCGCGATCGGGCCCGCCGCCAGATTCACGAAGCTTGCGAGCAGAGCTTGGGTTCTCAATTAATTGAGCAGCGCCGAAGAGGGCATTGATGAGTTGGGTAAACCACTGTGTTATGTGAGCAGGTGAAATCCGCCTGCGCAGATTTAATGGCCTTCGTTCACGTTTTGGCCTTGCATCTTTCGTGGGCAGCGGGCATTCGGGATTATTTCGATTGAAAGTCGACGATCTGTCTACCCGCTGCTGCATTGTTGGAGCGGGCCCGTGCGGGCTCATGCTCGGCTTGCTACTGGCCCGGGCCGGGGTCGATGTCATCGTTCTGGAGAAACATGCGGATTTCCTGCGCGATTTCCGCGGCGACTCAATCCATCCCTCGACGCTTGAGGTCATGAGCGAGCTTGGCTTGCTCGACGAACTGCTCAAGCTGCCACACCAGAAGGAATTGACCCAGAGCGCATTTTTCCGGGGTCGGAATTATGCTTTCGCGGATTTCACCCACTTGCCCACCCGCTGCAAGTTCATTGCGCTGATGCCGCAGTGGGATTTCCTCAATTTCCTCGCGGAGCGCGGCAAACGCTATCCGTCGTTCCGGCTACGCATGCGCGCCCAGGCCGTCAATCTGATCGAGGAGCGTGGCTGTATCGCGGGTGTTTGTGCCAATACTCCCGATGGTCGAATTAAGGTGCGCGCCGATCTTACCGTTGCATGCGATGGCCGCGACTCGGTTGTTTGCACGCGGGCCGGATTGGCGCGCCGCGAGCTTGGTGCCCCAATGGACATACTGTGGTTTCGGCTTCGGAAAGGAAACATGCATCCTGCGGCGAGCACAATGCGTTTTGGCGCCGGGTGCCTCCTAGTCGCGATTTCGCGCGGGGATTATTGGCAATGCGCCTACCATATTCCGAAAGGATCTTCGCATGAAACACGACGGGCCGGACTGCCGGCTTTCCGCCAGAGCGTTGCTCGCCTTGTGCCCGAGTTCGCAGATCGACTCGATGAGCTCGACGACTGGGAGCAAATCAAGCTTCTCACCGTTACGCTCGACCGGCTCGATTGTTGGCATCGCCCAGGTCTGCTTTGCATTGGCGACGCAGCACATGCGATGTCTCCCCTGGGCGGCGTGGGTGTTAATCTTGCCATCCAGGACGCGGTGGCAGCGGCGAACATCCTCTGGGAGCCGCTTCAATCGGGGATGGTGCAGTCCGACCATCTGCGGCGGGTTCAGAGACGGCGCATGTTTCCGACCCGCGCGACCCAACTCTTGCAGGTGTTTCTCCATAACCAGCTGATACACTCCGCATTAACCGTGGACACAAGCCCGAAGGTGCCATTGCTGTTTCGGCTGACATCTTGCTTGCCACCGTTGCGCCGCGTCGAGGCGCGGCTCATTGCGCTGGGATTCCGGCCTGAGCATGTGCGCGCGCCGGGCAGTGCCGCTGAAACGATAAGCATGTTGCGATCACGCTGTTCATAGTGCTAGCAACACGGCAGACCTATGATAGGGTTGCGGCCGAATGCTGCGAATGTGGTGGAAAAGGAACGAGTAGGTATCGGGAATCCAACAATGGGAGGTCCAAAGGAACTTGATCTGGCAATTATCGGCGCCGGCCCGGGGGGCGTGCAGGTCGCTCTGACGCTTGGCGAAATCAAGCGGAAGGCCGGGGCAAATTTCAGCTATCGCATTCTTGAACAGACCGGTGCTCCCGGGGCTTTTTTCACGCGATTTCCCGTTCATGGCCAGCTGATCAGCAACAACAAGCTTTACACCGGCCGCGATCCAAAGAGCAGGTTTAGCGAACGGTACGACTGGAACAGCCTGATCACAGATGATCGCGCCGTGCTGACAAGAGACTTTTCGCGAGAGTTCTTTCCTCGCCGGGAAGTCATTCCCGCGATGCTGGCAAATCTATGCGAGCGCTATGCGGTTCCCGTGACCTACAATGTCGCGGTGACGAAGGTAGCGCGCGACGGCGGCGCCTTTCTCATCGAATCCGAAGAGGGTCCGATCGTTGCCCGGTACGTGGTTGTGGCCACCGGACTCAAACCCTGGACCGCTCCCATTCCCGGCATTGAACTGACGACCCCCTATGCTGCGATGAAGCCGCGCGAACACTATCGCGACAAGCGGGTTCTGATCATCGGCAAGGGCAACAGCGGATTCGAATGCGCCAAAGACATCTTGAATGAAGCATCGATCATCATGCTGGCGAGCCCCAGTCCGGCCCGCTTGGCCTATCAGACCCATTATGTCGGCAGTGTGCGCAATACCAACGCCATTCTCGTCGAAAACTACCAACTCAAGCACCAGGCGGCGCTTTTGAACTGCATGATCCGGCAAGTCACCCGTGCGAACGGCGTCTACCAGGCTACGGTCGCGTATACGAATGCGCAAAACGAAGTTGAGAGATTGGAGTTCGACGAGGTCATAGCCGCAACGGGATTCACCGGAAATCTCGACACAGTCGTGGATGCGATCGGCCCATCTCGCCTGCATGGCAAGTTCCCCGAGATTGATGGAATGTTTCAGTCTCGCGCAATACCGGGACTCTTCTTCGCCGGCGCGCTCACACACGGTCCCGATTATCGTTCGTTCTCATCGAGCGGCTTCATCCACGGATTTCGTTACAATTCGACGATTTTGGCCCGCCATCTCGCCGAGATGCTGGGTGCCAGCGAAGCAAGGTCCCGTATCGCTCCCGACGATCTATCCGACCATCTGCTTGAGGATTTTGAAGAGGATGCAGGGATGTATCTCCAGCCTGGGCATATCGGGCGGTGTTATCGCCGAACTGGAAATGGAACCTGGATTGATCTGGGTCACCAGACGCGCCAATGGTACCAGGAGCAACCTATTGACGATGACACGTTACTGCTCGCCACCCTCGAATACGGCGACATTCACAGTTTTCCGAATGCGCTGCAAATCCCCCGCTACCCAGGCGATCCCGACAAGAGCGCACACATTCATCCGGTGGTCCGGTTGCGTGGTCCAGACGGCAGCAAGGAGCTCAATCTCGAGGAGAATCTGCTCAACCGCTATATCCAGATTCCCGCCAACCAGCTGCGGCTAGAGCCATTGCTCTCAAGTTAATGGCGTAACTTGTCGCTGCCGCAATCTGGAGAGGTTCGATTGACTGCTAGAACGGTTCCCTACTCTGATGAGATCCTGGACGAGATCAGACGCGGCAACTCGAATGTCGCGAGCGCGCTCGGTGCGAACATTCATTTGGGATATTGGGACGACGAAAAGAATCCTGATCTTTCTTTCGAAGGCTTCCAGCAGGCGTCGGAACGACTCAATACGGAGGTTTTCAGGCATGTTGACTTAAGCAAACCCCGTAGAATTCTTGATGTGGGTTGCGGCTATGGGGGCACGATTTCCGACCTCAATCGTCGCGGCAACGATTTGCAGCTCGTCGGTCTCAATGTCGATCCAAACCAAATTGCGCGCGCTTGCGCCGAGGTGAAGCCGCTTGCAAGAAATTCCAATACAATGGAATTTCTCGTTGAGGATGCTTGCGAGCTCCAGTTTTCATCCAATAGTTTCGATTATGTTCTGGCGATCGAGTGCATTGGCTGCTTTCCGTCGAGAAAACGCTTTTTTAAGCAAGCGTACCGGGTTCTCAAGCCGGAAGGAAAACTGATTTTTACAGATTTGTTCTTTGCCGGCGACCTCAATTCGGCAGCCGGACTCTTGGCGCTCAGCTACAAGCACTGGTTCGCCTTTCGGCAAAATCGCGGAAGGACGACTTTGCCGTTTACCGAGGCGAGAGCCCTCAGACTGCTAAAGTGGCTGGGCTTTTCAGGTTTGAGCACTCGCGATATCGATCGAAAGACTCTGCCGACTTATGAGTTTATTCGCCGTCTTTCCCACAATTCCAATGGAGGATTGGAGGCACTCGACCTCGGCGGTCGATTGCTCGAGCTTGCAAGAGAAAGGAATTACATTATCGCGAAAATCATTGAAGCGCGAAAAATCTAGATGCCGGTCTTGTTTGCCAGCTGATGACAGTGACGTTTAGCCCTCCGATTCCAGTCTCCTCCCCGCAAGCCGCGGGGAAGCCCTGTGAACACACCCGGACAAGTTATGATGTGCTGATCTGCGGCGGCGGGCTTGCCGGATTGACCCTTGCCCGCCAGCTCAAGCTCGAATTGCCGTCGCTGTCGGTCGCGGTCATCGACCGCCTGACAAGACCATTGCCCGAGGCGGCGCACAAGGTGGGCGAGGCAACGACCGAGATCGCCGGGCACTATTTCGCCAGGGTCTTGCGGCTGGAGGATTACCTCGCCAAACGGCAGCTGCCGAAGCTTGGGTTGCGCTTCTTTCTCGGCAATGCGCACGGCCCTTTTGAGGATCGTAGCGAGATCGGTCCCCGACTGTTTTCGCCATCGCCCGCCTACCTGGTCGACCGGGGACGATTGGAGAATGACCTGCGGCAGATCATCCTTGATATGGGCGTGCGCGTGCTCGAAGGAACAATCATTGATGATGTCGTTCTCGCGCAAGGACCACAGGCACATACCGTTTTGTGCCATGGCGGCGAGGGTTGTCCCCGCGCGCTCTCAGGCCGGTGGTTGATCGATGCGCTAGGCCGCGGCCGGTTCCTGCAGTCGAAGCTTGATCTGGCGCAACCAAACGCGCACTCCGCCAGCGCCGCCTGGTGGCGCATAAACGCGCGCATCGACGTTTCTGACATGGGGGCAAATGCGAGCCGGGAGTGGCGGCACAGAATCATAGAGGACCGTTATCTCTCCACCAATCATCTGATGGGGCGCGGTTATTGGGTGTGGTTCATTGCCCTCTCCTCGGGAGCAACCAGCATCGGCATCGTGACGGATGAGACAATTCATCCATTCCACAGCTATGCCAAATCATATGCGCAGAGTCTGGAATGGCTAAGCGAGCATGAACCTGCGGCCTGGAAACTGATCAACGGCCACGTCCCGCTTGATTTTCGCCGGCTGAAGAATTTCAGCTATCACGCGCGACAGCTTTTCTCGCACAACCGCTGGAGCTGTATCGGGGAGGCGGGAATTTTCCTTGACCCGCTGTACAGCCCCGGCTCCGATTTCATCGCCATTGAAAATACAATCACAGTCGAGATGATCCGCCGGGAAACCGACGGCAGATTGACCGAGAATGCGGTTGCTGAGTTCAATCGGCTGGTACTGGATTTCCTCGCGCCGCTCGGGCTTGCGCTTTTTAAGGATACCTACCGCGTTTTTGGACATCCGCATATCTACTATGCGAAGCATGCCTGGGATCAGGCAATCATCTCGGCGATCTTCGCCCAGATGTTCATACAAGATATCATCCGCCAGCCGTCCTCGGATGTGTTCGACTTGCTCCATCAGTACAAAGAGCTCAATGAGCGGGTCCAGCGTCTATTTATCGATTGGTCCGAGACAGCGCCCGCGCGTGCCCCATTCCTCGCGCACACCGATCTAGGGCGGAGCCAATTCCACCAGTTGCTCCATCTCGAGCTCGCAGCGCGGCGCACGCAGGAGCAATTCCTGCAGGCGTCGCGGCTCAATCTGCAATACCTTGAGGAAATGGCTCAAATTCTTTTCTGGCAAGCGGTAACAGAATGTCTGCCTGAATACATGCCGCGTGACGAAGCAAATCCGCCCTGGATCAATGCCTGGAAAATCAGCCTCTCGCCGGATTGCTGGAAGGTAGACGGCTTACACACTGCATCAACTGCGCCGCGCCGCTTGCGAGCGACGCGAGGCGGGACATTTGCGGGCGTTTTTAGCCCGATGACGTGGCGGGAACGGTTGCAAGTTGAATTGCCTTATCGGCTCAGGCACTTTGCAAGGGGCAAACCGTCGACTGTATTGGTTGGAGCGGTGCATCGCCTGTTTGTGGAGAACAGGCCGGCGATGTGGCTTCGCAGGCTGTTTGTACAGGATAATTTAATTCCGTCGTCGAATTAGTCTAGTTCACATGAAGCGGCTTCTACCAGCCATCGCGCATGTTTTCCCAATCCCTTAACGGGTATCCATCGTAGTACTGTGAACCGTTTTGATAATAATAGCCGGCATCGCAACTCGTTTGCGCCACGGCTGCCGATTGCGTCAATGCCGTCACGGCAAGAAGGCTGAGGAGAGCCAACGCGGTTGCTATAAGCCTTTTCATGATACGTCTTCCTGTTGCTTGTGTTAGCTGCTGGGTTTCTGCATTCCTACCCGGAGGCGTGAAGCGACAAAACATAGAGGAACATAGTCATATTCACCAAGATCGCGCTCGCCACGCCAAATCCGAGAAAATACAACAAGTGTTGCCTGGCTAAACTCTGGCGAGCGTCCGTTTGACAGATGATAGCGGGCACCGACGCCCCTATTGCGCGGTCTCTCTGCTTTCCTTGCAGGTGAAAGTGGGACATTGTGGATCTCCGTTCCATGGTCGTGCAAAAGACCGCATTCAAACACGATTTATTCCGGTTTTCTGCTTTTCTCTCGATCACTTAACGATAGGCACGGCAGGGTGCTGCAGCCATTAAATTTGGGTTCAGTAATCTAAACTTTAGTTTAATTCGGTGATGAACCCCGTCATTGTAATCACGGCGGTAGCCAACGTGAGCGCCAGGATGATCTTGCTCGACATGACTGTCTCTCCTTTGCTCGAAGCGGGTTTGGCTTCCATGCGATGAGATCGCGCCAGGCCCCCGTTTCATTCCCGCGCAAGCCAGCGTTTCTGAATGAGCGTGTCCGGTAAGCGCCTTCAATTGTTTGTGAGCCCGCGGCTCACATCAAAAGCTCTCGCTCTGAGGACGGAAATAAACCCTGACAAGCTCCGATCTGCTCGTTGAAGGATCGCGGCTTCGGAGGAGATCGGCATGGCTTCAGATCATGAGAGCGGCTTGCGTCGACGCAGGATCCTGGAATGCCCCCTCATTGTCGCCATTCGGTTCGCGCCGCAATTCGTCGCCGGCAATAATGCTCGCGCGTGCGAAAATACGTTCGCTCAGTACTACATCCCCGAAGACGCATGCGACCTCCCTGTTACTGACCGTGCCCGGTGCCGCCCATTTGTCGCTCTATTGTCCGAGCCCCGCGCCCGGACCCAGCAGCCCATTTTTGGCGCCCGAATGCTGCGTTTGCCGCACCCGCCGCCATGGATACGCCCAAACCGCTCGACCATTCAGCCTTTGTTCAGCAGCGGGGTGGAACATTGGATGGAAGGGTGACGTTAACTGTTCACTCAGGAATCGATCCTTGAGGTGATGCCATGAGAAAAACTGTGGCTACGCTTGCGGCTGCGGCAACAGAGCTGGTCCGAGAAATCTGCACAGGGCGATAAGTGGAGTTTCTGCCTGACAGCGGGCACGCTGTGCCTGCCGAATCAGGAGAGACCATGAGCAGACGACCCCGCCGGAACCACACACCGGCCTTCAAGGCGAAGGTGGCGCTTGCAGCCATCAAAGGCGATCGCACACTGGCTCAGCTGGCGGAGCAGTTCGACGTCCACCCCAATCAGATCACATCATGGAAAGCGCAGCTCGAGGGCGGGGCTGCCGATGTATTTGGCCCCGGCGGCCATAATGGAGCGACGCAGCCGGCCATTGACGTGAAGTCACTGCACGCAAAGATCGGCGAACTGACGTTGGAGAACGATTTTTTAGAGGGGGCGCTCACCAAGGCGGGTTTGCTGAGCGCAAGGCGATGATCGACCGCGAACACGATCTTCCGATCACGAAGCAGGCGGAGGTTCTGCGTATCAGCCGTGGCAGCGTCTACTACCTGCCGCGGCCGGTTCCGGAAGCCGACCTTGCGATCATGCGGCGTCTCGACCGACTGCACCTGGAGTTCCCTTTCGCCGGCTCGCGGATGTTGCGAGGCCTGCTGGCGGCCGAGGGGTGCAAGATCGGACGTCGTCACGTGAAGACGCTGATGCGGCGGATGGGGATAGAGGCGCTCTATCGCCGTCCCCGCACCACGAAGCCGGAGCCGGGCCACAAAATCTACCCGTATCTGCTGCGTGGGATGGAGATTGTCCGGCCGAACCAGGTGTGGGCGATGGACATCACGTACATCCCGATGGCACGCGGCTTTGTCTATCTGGCCGTTGTGCTCGACTGGTTCAGCCGTCGCGTGCTGTCGTGGGGCGTATCGATCACCATGGAGGCGGCGTTCTGCGTCGAGACGCTGGAGGATGCTTTGGCTCGTCACGGCAAGCCGGGTATCTTCAATACCGACCAGGGTTCGCAGTTCACTGGCTCGGCCTTCACCGGCGTGCTCGCCACCAACGGCATTGCGATCAGCATGGACGGTAAAGGCGCTTGGCGGGACAATGTGTTCGTCGAGCGCCTGTGGCGCAGCGTCAAATACGAGGAGGTGTATCTGCGGGCCTACGAAAGCGTATCCGAGGCCCGCGCTTCGATCGGCCGCTACTTGGACTTTTATAATGGCCGGCGTCCACACTCGAGCCTTGACGGCAGCACGCCCGATCAAGCCTACTTCATCCCGCTGCCACTCCGCTTGGCAGCCTAACCCCGGCAGAGGCTCCACTTATCGACGCGGAAAATCTGTTCAGACAACCGGGACCAGCTCTAACGATCGCCGCTGTAACGGTTGCAACCCCGAATAGCGCTCATGCGCGCTGGGGTTGGTGGGGACCTGGTCTGGTCGGCGGGTTCGCTGCTGGAGCCATCATTGGAAGCTCGTTGGCAAGGCCTTACTATTATCCGTACGGGTACCATGGGTATTATGCTCCGGCTCCGGTCTACTACGATTACTACACGCCGGCCCCACTTCATTACGGATATTACGGCCCGCGCCCGTACGGCTGCTGGCGCTGGCGCCATGGCTCTCGCTACCGGGTTTGCTGACTTGGTCCTTTGATCGAGGGGTGCGAACGCGTGTCGGGCGCGCGGCGACGGTTCCGTCATGCTTGCTGGGCGTAACCCGTCGAGGCCACAAATCAGGTGAGTGAGCCGAATTCGGACGAAATTCCGACAAATTGCCGGGCCTTATTGAGCGCGGCTCAAACGGGGGGTTTGGGTCATCGGGGGTATTCCGAGCTTGCAACCCTTTTCCGCGCTCGGCGGCAGCCGAGCTCCAAGGAGACTCTGATGAAGAAGACTCTCACTGTCCTGGTCGCGGCTGCGACGCTCGCTGGCGCAGCCACCTCCTTGCCGACGCCCGCAGATGCTCGCTGCTATGGTTGCGCCGTTGGTGCCGGGGTTGTCGGCGGCTTCGTCGCCGGAGCCATTGTCGGCAGCGCCGCAGCTGCCGGCCCGGCTTATGTCGTTGCGCCCGCTCCGGGTTACGTGGTCTACAGCGGCTATGCTGCTCCGCTTCCCGGACCCAATTGCTATTGGTCGCGCATGCCTGTCTATGATGCATACGGCAACGTCATCGGCTGGCGCGGCCGCCCGGTCGCGGTGTGCCGGTAAACGCGGTCCACCGATCACCTTGATCAACGCCCGGCGCGCGTGAGCCCGCCGGGCGTTTCGCTTTTTTTTCAGTATTTGCCTGCTCTTCGCTGCATGTCATTGAGCACGGCTGCGGTTGGCCAGCAATCAAGCTTCAGGCGATTTGCTTTCTGATAGGCCCCGAGCGCCGCGCGCGTTTGCATCCCTGCCTTGCCGTCGATCTTGTCCTTGTAGAGCCCGAGCTTGATGAGTGTGCGCTGCATGCTCTCGACATCTGCGGTGCGCAACTGGGTGTTTTTGCTCCATGGCCGCTCGAATGGCCGCGGATCGTTGATGCGGTCGCTCAGGTGGCCAACAAACAACACGTAGAGATCGGAGAAATTGTACTCCTTGATCACGTAATAGTTCTTGAAGGTGAGAAAGGCCGGCCCATAAATCCCCTCTGGAAGCAATAGGGATGCCGGCTCGGTGAGCTCCGCCTGGGCGGGCTTGCGGCCATAGGAAAGCACAAATCCCTGTTTGAGCCATTCGCCCAGCGGATGGGTGACTTCCGGCACTCCGACTGTGCAATCGATGCCCTCGGGCGCGCGCACCTCATAAGCCCAGCGGGCGCCCCGCTGCCAGCCTTTGCCCACGAGCTGCGCCGCGGCCGATGCCAGCGCATCGGGGACGGAGTGCCAGATATCCTTTTTCCCATCACCGTCGAAATCGACGGCGTATTTGTAGAACTCGGATGGCAGGAACTGGGTGAGACCCATAGCGCCGCCCCAGGAGCTGCGCATGTCGGCGAGCTTGACGTGGCCTTCTTCCAGCATTTTGAAGGCATACAGCAGCTCTTGCCGGAAGAGATCCTTCCGGCGGCCGTAATAGCTCTGGGTCGCAAGCACGGTGATGGCATTCTTCGGCAGCTTGTAACCGCCAAATGCCGTCTCGCGTCCCCAGATTGCGAGCAGCACGTTGCCCGGCACTCCGAACTTCTGCTCGATGGCAGCGAGCGTGCGACTGTGCTCTGCGGCGAGCTTCTTTCCCTGCTCGGCCAAACGCGCGATGGTTGCGTCCTTGATGTAGTCGGCCGGTGTTTGCACGAACTCGGCCTGTCCGCGCGCTGGAGCGCCTTCACGCCCCGGAAGATCAAGATCAGGAAGCGTGAGGTCAGGCTCAACACCATTCGTGGCGGCCTCAAATGTCGCACGGGACACCCCAAATGCTTGGGCCTGCGGCCAAAGCCCTTGCAACCATTTTTGGAAGGCCGGATCAGCCGCTGTGGCGCTGCTGGCCGCAAACACCATGCTGAGGCCCATCCATAAGGCCGCGTATTTGTGCGACTGCATCATTTCGCCGCTAACTCCTCCCGCAAGCTCCCAAAGCCGCGCCTAAACCGGCCAGAGCGGCTTTGTGCTGAAACGATTCGATCCGGCAGGGCGTTTAAAAACAGGCCAAAAACGCCAAACGTATGGAGCGTCAGGAATGCAGGTTCCGCTCGAAATTGACAGATATCAGACGTCGGCTTTCTGATCTCTGACATCCGATACCTGACGTCTGCTTACCGGCTGAACTTCTTATACTTGATACGATGCGGAATTGTTGAATCGGTACCCAGCCGGCGCATTTTGTCGTTCTCGTAATCCTGGAAATTGCCTTCGAACCATTCCACGTGGCTCTCGCCTTCGAATGCAAGAATATGGGTCGCGATGCGGTCGAGAAACCAGCGATCGTGAGTGATGATGACGGCGCAACCCGCGAAATCCTCCAGTGCTTCCTCCAGCGCACGCAAGGTATCTACATCGAGATCGTTGGTGGGCTCGTCAAGAAGCAGCACATTGGCGCCAGACTTGAGCATCTTGGCCAGATGAACACGATTGCGCTCGCCACCGGAAAGCTGGCCGACCTTCTTCTGCTGATCCGGCCCTTTGAAGTTGAAATTGGAGCAGTAAGCGCGCGAGTTGATCTCGCGCTTTCCGAGCATGATGACGTCGTTTCCTCCTGAAATTTCCTCCCACACATTCTTCTTGCCGTCGAGGCTGTCGCGCGACTGATCGACATAACCGAGGTGCACGGAGTCCCCGACCTTGATTGTGCCCGCGTCCGGCTTCTCCTGTTCGGTAATCATCCGAAACAAAGTAGTCTTGCCGGCACCATTCGGCCCGATGACGCCTACGATCCCGCCGGGCGGCAGCTTGAATGTCAGATCATCAATCAGCAGATTCTCGCCGTAACCTTTGCGCAGATGCTCAAAATCGATGACGTTCTGGCCGAGCCGTTCAGCGACCGGAATCATGATTTGCGCGGTCTGGGCCGTCTTCTCCGCAGCCTTTTTCACCAGCTCTTCGTAACGCTGATAACGCGCTTTCGATTTGGCTTGCCGGGCGCGCGGAGAAGCCGCGATCCATTCCTGCTCGCGCGCAAGCGTGCGTTGGCGCGCCTCCTCCTCACGGCCTTCCTGTTCGAGCCGTTTGTGCTTCTGTGACAGCCAAGCCGAATAATTGCCTTGATATGGAATGCCGCGGCCGCGGTCGAGCTCGAGAATCCAGCCCGTGACATTGTCCAGGAAATAGCGGTCGTGGGTCACGATGAGGATGGCGCCGGGGTAATTGTGCAGATGCCCCTCCAGCCAACTGACCGACTCGGCGTCGAGATGATTGGTCGGCTCGTCGAGCAGCAGGAGATCGGGCCGTTCCAACAGCAACTGGCAAAGCGCAACTCGACGGCGCTCTCCTCCTGAGAGTTTCGTGACGTCGGCTTCGTCCGCAGGACAGCGCAGCGCCTCCATCGCCTGGTCGACCTTGGCATCGAGGTCCCACAAACCCTTGGCCTCGATCTCGTCTTGCAGCCTGGTCATCTCCTCGGCGGTTTCGTCCGAGTAGTTCATCGCGATCTCGTTATAGCGCTCAAGGATGGCCTGCTGCGGCGCCACCCCGTGCATCACGTTTGCGCGCACGTTTTTTGAGCCGTCGAGTTGCGGCTCCTGTTCCAGATAGCCGACGCTGGCGCCTTCGGCGGCCCATGCCTCGCCGGCGAATTCCTTGTCGATGCCGGCCATGATGCGCAGCAGCGTCGATTTGCCGGAACCGTTCACGCCGAGCACGCCAATTTTGGCGTCGGGATAGAAGGAGAGATTGATATTCTCCAGGACCTTCCGATTGCCCGGATAGGTCTTGGACAAACCCTCCATGTGGTAGATGAACTGACGGGCCATGAGGCTGGCGTGACCTCAATTTTGCGCGCAAGCAACCAAGTCTGTGCAGAGTGCACACGCTTGGCTCCATCGCGGGTCTCGGGGATTTGCGGTGATGTAGCCGGGCGCACGAGGGGCGGCAAGCCCTGGCGCGAGGCTGACCGCAGCAATGTGTGACCAGAATTCATCATCCTGTTAACCGTTACCGTATCTTTTTAGCAACGGTGGCGGACAAAATTGAAATCGCTGGCGAATTCGTACTGATTTTTAACAAATTTGGTCCGATCATGGCCATTCAACCGGGCGCTCCATGGGGCGAGCTCAGGGGCAAAACCGGTCACCGGTTATCAAAAGCGCCGGAGAGGGTCATGAGCAGAAAGACAGTTGCTTGGTCCGCCCGCAGTGGGAGCTTCCTTGCAGAGTTTACCAACCGCCTGCACGACGTGATGACAGGCCTGTTCGATCCCTATCGGCCCGAACTGCATTACATGCGCGGCCCCGGACCCAAGTGGCACGCCAAGCATAGTGGTCATCCGGTCCCGGTACGGGTCCGCGCAAAGCGCTAATCGCAAGCACAACAAGGCTGCCTGCGCGACTGTCGCCTGTGACGGACTGGCCGAATCGGCTCCTCAGCACTCCCGTCTGACTGAATTTTCCTAGGTTGATACGGCCTCATCGGCGGTTACCGGCCAAGGCAGACTTGCTGTGGTATAGGGGGTAATCTCGTCTGCCCCGCGCCTTTCGCTACAACACGGAACCGGCAATGCCTCGTCACCGATGCGCTATTCTCGACGATTATCAAAACGTTGCCTTGCAGTCGGCCGACTGGTCGAAGATTGCCGGCGACCTCGACATCAAGGTATTCAATCAGCACGTCGCGGGCCATGAGGCTGTCATCCAGGCCCTGCAGGGTTTTGAAATTATCTGTGCCATGCGCGAAAGGACGGCATTTTCGCGCGACGTCATCGAGAAGTTGCCTGATCTCAGGCTCCTGATCACAACCGGAATGCGTAATGCGTCCATTGACGTTTCAGCCGCCAAGGCACGCAACGTCGTGGTCTGCGGCACACCCGCGGTCGGAAATCCTACTTCCGGAATCGCGATCGGCTTGATGCTCGAGCTCACCCGGCGGATCGGTTACGAGAACGCCCGCATGAAGGCCGGCGTGCCGTGGCAAAGCACGATCGGCCTCGATCTTGAAGGACTCACGCTGGGGGTCGTTGGCCTCGGCAAGCTCGGCACCCGAACCGCGCGGATCGCGCTCGCCTTCGGGATGAAGGTCATCGCGTGGAGCCAGAACCTCTCTCCGGAAAAGTGCAAAGAAGCCGGCGTCGATTACGCGCCGAAGGATGAGCTTTTCCGTCAATCAGACATTATCACCGTTCACTTGATTTTGTCGTCGCGCACGCGCGGACTGATTGGGGCAAACGAGCTCGGCTTGATGAAGTCCTCGGCCTACATCATCAACACGTCACGCGGCCCGATCATCGAGGAGCCGGCACTTCTGACCGCGCTGCGCGAGAGGAAGATTGCGGGCGCCGGCCTCGACGTCTTCGACGTGGAGCCGCTGCCCACCGATCACCCTTTGCGCAAGATGGACAATGTGGTGCTCACGCCCCACCTGGGTTACGTCGCGATTCAGAATTATCGCGCCTATTTCGCCGGTGTGGTGGACGACATTCGCGCGTTCCTCGATGGAAAGCCGGTGCGCGTATTAGGCTGACGCCTGCAGCCGTTTTGCCTCGTCATCGCCGGATGACGAGGCAAATGAGGCGAACGGTAAGGGTTATCGCGCCATTGCGGACGGTGCCGGCAGCGGTGCCGCCGTGACCGACGCGCCGTTTGCTGGCGCTGCGAGGGGTGGGGCGACAGATGTCGCGGCGGTGGCCGGCGGAGCCTTGCCCGGCAGCACCACGACCCGCGTCCCCACTTTGACGCGGGTATAGAGATCCATCACATCCTCGTTGGCAAGCCGGATACAGCCTGACGATACGAAGGTGCCGATGGTCGAGGGCTGATTGGTGCCGTGAATCCGATAAACGGTGTTGCCGAGGTAAAGGGCACGCGCGCCCAGTGGATTGCCGGGGCCGCCCGCCATGAAACGGGGCAGATAAGGCTGCCGTTCGATCATCTCTTCAGGCGGATGCCAGTCCGGCCACTCCGCCATCCTGCTTACCTTTTCGGTGCCGGCCCAAGTGAAGCCTTCGCGACCCACCCCGATGCCGTACCGCATGGCTTTGCCGTTGCCGAGCACGAGATAAAGGTGCGTGTTCTGGGTATCGACGATGAGGGTGCCAGCCGGCTCCTTGGTTCGGTAGTCGACCAGCGTGCGGCGGAACTGGGGAGGTAGCTCCTTGGCCGGTCCGGTTTCGGGTCGCACATCGGGCGGCAGAGCCGCAAAATGGGCATCACCCCGCAGCGTACTGGTTGCTCCCGGGTCGGATTGCAGCGTCGGCCCGATCGTCAGGGGCGGGCGAACAGCATTCGCATCCGCCGGTGCCGCTAAGCCGGGCTGCGCGGCGGCAGTAGAAGGAAGGGAGGGCGGAGCGCCTTGCGGAGCAGCGTAATTGGGGCGCGGGGGCAGCGCCTCTGGCTCAACCGGATGGAAATTGCCTTGCGCATCACGGAAGAAATAGCGCGGCGGCGGAGGCAGAACTTCCGAATCCTCCGGACGGACGGGGGCAGGGCGCCCATAACCCGCTCCGGGCGGGGGAAGCGTCGTTTCCTGCTGCCCTCCCGCATCGAGCGGAGGGAGCGGCCTCCTCTGCACAATCGGCGGGTCGTAGAATGGGTCATCATCCGCATCCATGACCGGAGAGGCCCGATAGCGCGGATAAGCCTGCGCAGGTGGATACGCCTGGGGCGGATACGCCTGGGGCGCCGGGTAATATTGGGCGCCCGCATCGCCGGCCGAAGCTGCCAAACCGAGCAGCATTGCCGACGCGGCACCCGCCGCTGTGCGGAAATTCATTCCCCTTCCCCCTCAAAACTCCCTTGCAAGGGGTGAATTAAGTCACCCATGAACAAGGCACATTCAAGACCATAGGGAGGAAAACTAACCAAGCTGTTGACGCGGGATCCTGGCAGGGAATTCCTGATAATACAGGCGTTTACAGGAGGAACCGCCGGGGTCGAGCCAATTCGATTGGCGCCCTTTCGGGCCCGCCCGGACAGGCCTCGAGGCCTGCCGAGGATCGCCCTCGTTCAAGCCTTTTTGGCTTCGCTCAGAACACTCCTGGCGATTCGAAAGCAATCGACTCCAACCGGGACACCGCAATAGATCGCGATTTGCGTGAGGACGGCGCGGATCTCGTCCGGCGTAAGTCCATTGCGAAGCGCACCGCGAACATGCGTCGCAAACTCCTCCATCTTTCCAAGCGACGCGATCATGCCGAGGTTGAGGATCGAGCGTTCGCGCGGGCCCAGCGTGGCGTCCCCCCAGGTCTCACCCCAGCAGTATTGCGTGACAATGCGCTGAAAGTCCCGGTTGAAGTCGTCAGCGCTCTTGAGCGCACGATCCACGTATTCCTCACCGAGCACCTTGCGGCGCATCGCGAGTCCGCGGTCATAGGTTTCCTTATCCATGCTCATTCCTCCAGCTTAAGCTCGGGGCTGCCAAGTGCCGCAAGCAGGGTTGCGATTTCAGGCTCCGGGAAACTCGTCCGGCAGATCATTGCGTAGCTAGCGAGATTGACACGCGCGGCGTCTTCAATTGAAGACACTTTGCGTCCGCAAGGGAAGCTTCGCGCAAGCTCATCCATGGCCTCCTGCTGCAGGCGCTCGGCCTCGAGTTCAACGGCCTTGATCCGGGTTCGAAAGAGTTCGGCCGCAGGCGCAGAAACCAAGCCGGGGGCGGGCTTGAGCGCGCGGCGGACCGTCCGCAATGGAATAACGGTTGCATTGCGCCATGGCGCAACCTGGCGCTCCAGCTCTTCTACCTCATGTTCTGAAAGGACCCGCCCCAATACTGCTTGCCACAGAACGAAGAGCAGCAGATTGACATCGACCTTCTTCTCGTCCTGCAAGCGAATACAAGCCTCGGCAACACCGGCCTTGCGGTAGAACCCGATCGAGAACCGCCAGAAGGCGCAGCCCGATGGCGCAGCTTCAGTCATGCAGCGACACCCCGTGCGTGCGCAGACACCGCAACATTTTCGCGGCGGCAATCTCCAGCGGTTTCATCCGGCCATGGTCCAGTATATCGATGATGGAAGAGAGAGCGTAAGCGACATGAGCCGCGAATGCGTGCAACATGGCTGCATGGACCTGGGAGACCAAGATGAAGAGCATACCAGCCGATATCGATCCAGAGTCGGGATTTCGCCTGCCGGTGCCACGACGCGAAGATCTGGATGAGACGGGCAAGAAGCTCTACGACCGCGCGACCACCCCGGGAGCAACAATCGCCGGCCTGCAGGGCCCGGCAGGCGTGCAACTTTACAGCAGCAGGACTGCCCAGCACTTGACGGCTCTCAATCGCTATCTGCGCTACGAGGCCGGCATTTCTCCACGCGTGCGCGAAATTGCCATCCTGACCACAGCACGCGAACTTGACAGTCAGTTCGAATGGGTCGCGCATGAGCTGGAGGCCTGCAAGGAAGGAGTCGAGCCGAATGTCGTCGAGGCCATCAAGCACCGCAAAGACACTAGCGGTCTTCCTGAACCCGATGCGATGGTTATCGAGCTTGGGCGCCAAATCTGGCGCGATCACAAGGTAACGTCGGAACTGTTTGCGAGATTGAAGGCGCAGTTCGGAGCGAACAAACTCGTCGACCTGGTGCTGCTGATGGGCAACTATGCCGGCACAGCTGCCCTATTGGCCCTCGTAGATATACAACTCCATAAGGGAAAAGACCCGCTTTTGCCGACTCCTTGACGAAAAGACCGCCGGCCATTCACCGGCGGTCTATTCCAATTACGCTGCCGTTCGACTGACTATCTGTTCCTTTGCGCAGGAACTGACGGTGCTCCGGTCGTTGCGGGCGTCTCTTCCGGGATCCACGCCATCGCGTTGCGGTCGCACCTGAAGCCTTTGGCGTTCAAATCTCGAGAATAAAAAGAGGTATGGTGCAGGCATGCACACCCCGCATTCGGTCGAACGACGCTGGCGCCAGCCGTTTGGTTCAGACAGTCGTGCGCCGCAGAGGGTGCTTGGGCGGTTCCGCGGGATTATCCGCCGCGGCCTCCCGGCTGCAAGATTGGCGCTGGATGCGGAAATCCTCACGGCTGCGGCCGTGCTGGGGGCAGCTCTCGTTGTAGGGCTTGCGACCGCTGCCGATTACGGCATCAGCATTGATGAATTCAATGCGGACGATTATGGGCCCAAGGCGCTCGCTTGGTACACGAGCGGCTTCACCGACCGCTCTCAGTTCGAGAACGTCGAATTCTCGCTGTGGTATTACGGCCCTTGGTTTCAGATCCTCACGGCCTTTGTGCAGTCGCTCAATTTTGCCGACAGCTTTGCAGTTCGCCACGCCTTGACCTTTCTGGTCGGGCTGGGAGGGGTTGCCGCTCTGTTGCCCATTGGGCGGCTTGCGGCTGGCCCATGGGCAGGCACGACGGCAATCGTGCTGTGCCTGATCACGGGGTATTTTTACGGCAACCTGTTTTTCGCGCCCATCGACGTTCCCTTCATGGCTGCCATGGCGTGGGCAATCTTGGCCATTCTCGTTATGGTCCGCGAGCCCCTTCCATCCTGGCGGGCCACAATAATAACGGGCCTTGTGGCCGGGTTGGCGCTCGGCACGCGCACGGGTGGTCTCATACTCGCAGCTTATCTGTTGCTTGGCATCATTTTATGCGCAATCGAGTTCGGCGTACGCAATGGCGGTTTGCGGTTGTCGTTTCTGCTCGCACTTGCGGCCCGCTACGGCGCGGCGATCGCGCTTGGGTGGCTCCTGGCGATTGCGATCTGGCCCTGGCTTCAGGTCGGTAATCCCTTCGAGCAGTTTCGGATTGCGCTCGTCTATTTTGCCACCATTCCCGTCTCATTCGATTTTCAACACTGGGGCGTGCGGATGTTAACCGACGCGCTGCCACGCTCATATATTCCGGCCCAGTTATTGGCGCGATTGCCCCTGGCATTTCTTGGCTTATTGGCCATCGCCGCCGTTGCAGCGCTGGCAGCGGCATGGCGGCTCGTTCTTCAAGGAGTGAAATGCTGGCGGGCGAACCGGAGTCTGCGATCGGTTTGGCTGCTGTTAGCTCAAAAACGAGCCATCCTCACTATTTGGGCAGCGGTAATTTGCCCGCTTGCTTTTCTCATCCTGCAACGCTCCACCCTCTACGATGGCGTTCGCCACGTTCTTTTCGTCATACCCATGCTCGCGGTTGTCGCCGGCGCCGGTGCAACGGGGTTTCTCCCGTGGTTGCGCCGCTCGCCTGTCGTCACCGCCGCCGTTATGACAGCCATAGGCGCCTACGTTGGCGGCGCCGCGCTCACGCTCGCAATTCTCCACCCCCTCGAATACGTCGCCATGAATGCCCTTGTGGGGGGCACTTACGGCGCTTACGGCCGCTTCGACCTGGATTACTGGTCAATAGCTGCACAACCCGCCGTGCGCCGGCTCGAAGAACGCCTGGATTATGATCGCAGCGTCGTGTGGAACGAGTCGCCCCCAAGTCTCGTCGTCTGCATACCGTGGCGCGAGTGGGGTGTCGGCCCGATGCTCCGGCGCCCATGGAAGCTCGAAACCGACCCGGACAAGGCCGATTACATCATTGTGACTGAGCGCGCGCGAGCGCACTGCGCGAGCCGGGCGAATCTCGAGTTGATCGATGAGGTCAAGCGTTTTGATCGCGCGTTCGCGTGGACCTACCGCAGACACTCCGCTCAGTGATTCCGCTCAGTGATAAAGGCGGCTCGCGAACAGGTCGAGCAGAACAGCGAATGCATCGCCCGTCTTCTGCCCTTTGGCAAGCGAATAGGCGCTGTAATCTATCGTCACCGGCCGCTCGACATAGCGCAGCCCGCTGGCCGCGACCTGGGCGAGAAATTCCGATGCATGCGCCATGCGGTTCTGTCGCAGCCGGATGGCCAGCGCGCCCCTGCGAGTCATTGCCCGCAGCCCGTTGTGGGTATCGGTGATCTGCATCCCGGTGGTCAGGCGCGTGAACAGCGTGGCGGCCTTGAGCAATAGCCGGCGGAGTGCCGGCAGCCGTGGCACTTGCCCTAGAAAGCGGCTGCCCAACGCGAAATCGGCCTGCTCGCGGCTCAGTCCCTCAATCAGACCAATGATCTCACCCGGGCGGTGCTGGCCGTCAGCATCGAAGGTGACGACGAACTCGGCTCCGCTGGCAAGTGCATAATCTATTGCGGTCTGCAGGGCCGCCCCCTGGCCAAGATTGACCGGGTGACGCAGCACCATCGCGCCGCTCGCCAGCGCGATATCCGCGGTGTGATCGATTGAGCCGTCATCCACAACGACAACTCGATAGCCCGAACGCATGAGGTCGAGCACAACGCCGCCGATCATTGCCGCCTCGTTGTAGGCGGCAATCACCACATGGATGCGTGCGGGAGGCGGTATTTCCATTGCGGCTGGAATAGCGCGAACGCAAGAACAATACCCGACCAACAAAAAGAGTTCCAGTACTCCAGGAAAGCTGCGCGTAACCTCGTGCTACTTCCGGCGAGACACGGCTGCCCCCTACCAGGGTTTCTGCAAGACGACCCGCATTGCATCGAACAGGTTGATGGGAATGCCCAGCCGGCTTGTGGCTGTGAATCGGGGGACTGGAACGTGCAAGATTCGCCGCAACTGAAAAAGGGCAAGGGAAGCAGGAACAATCTTCCAGGGACGGTCAAAATGCGCCATGGAGAAGCCAGCTCCAGTGGCGAGCCGGCGCATGCCTTCTCTCGTAAAGAACCAAAGGTGCTGCGGTGGGGTCATGAGACGCCATTTTTTTCCGGCGGATCGCGCGAGAACGGAGCCGAAATCACCCGTCGTAATAACGATGATACCCCCCGGATTGATGTAGCGGCGGCATAGTGCAAGCGTCTGTGCGGGATCCGGCAGGTGCTCTATGACATCGAGCATGACGATGACGTCAACGTTTCCGATTTCCCGCAGCCTCTTCTCATCAGGCTCTCCCTGGAGAACATGCAATCCCGCACGGCGGGCGTGATCGACCGCCTCGGTAGCCAATTCGAGGCCAATGACATCGAAATGCCCACGCGCTTGCGTCAGGAAAAACCCGTAGGCACATCCAATTTCCAACAGCCTTCCGCCGCGCCGGTAGCGGCGAATGAAGTCGACGCTGCGCGCAAATTCCCGCCGCAGCACTTCCTCGCTGCCGATATAATCAGAATATCCGTCGGCACGGCCGCCGGAAAAATAGTCTTCGGCATAATAGAGCGCAGGATCGAAGCCCTGTGCGTCCGTGCAGCCAGTCCCGCACAAGCGGCATTGAAAGATGCTGCAGCCGTTAACATGGAAACGGAAGTCGTGCTCGGTGATAGAGCCGCAGGCGCAACATAGACGCGTGTTAGCGTTCTGGCTTGCCGCTGCCGCCGCGCTCGACGATGAATGGGTTTGCGCAAACATTCAAATCACGCAGGAGATTTAGCATGATCGCACAGATCATACTGACGGTATTGCTGGGCGGCATCCTGCTTTATGCCTGGACCGAGCATCGGCGTTCCCCCGCGATAGCGCTCACGGCCGTGGTTGTGGCATCAGGCGGACTTTATTTTGTGTGGCTTCCGGCTCATGCCACCGCCTTGGCGGAGTTAGCCGGGATAGGCCGGGGGGTCGATTTGATCATCTATGTATGGGTGGTGATCAGCCTTTTGGTTGCGCTCAACCTTCATCTCAAGCTGCGCGCGCAGATGGAGGTCATAACGACGCTAGCGCGAGAGGTTGCGCTCCTCAATGCGTATCTCAAGCCGGCTCGATTGCCGAAAGCAGCAGATGAGTAGGCGCGCAGATGAGTAGGCGCCCGCATCCCCCAGATCCAGTAAAGCTTGCTGGTGGTCAAGTGCGCCGCTGCGTTCTGCGAACGGGGTGAGAAGCACGCACATGCTCTCACCAAATTCGACTCAGTCGCGTACTCATCTCACGAGGAACTTTTCGGTTGCGCGGTTGTTGGGAGCCACATGCCCATCGAGTTCAATTTCACGCCTGAACTACGGCTTACCTAGACTCCACGCAGACGCTGCGCTGGTCTTGCCAGCGGCGGCTTGCTCGATCGGCCGCCTTCAATGACGCGCAGAACAGGCCGCGACGTCGACGGGTGACCTTCCAACATGATCACCGCCCGCTCAAGCTCCTCGAGCATCGCCGCCGGGCTGATAGCGGCTCTTGCGGTGCGCAGGCATTGGATTGCAGCCGCCATCAGCGTGTCGCGCGCGGCAACATCCATGGGTGCCGTCTGTGCAAGTTCATGCTTCAACGCCTCGTAAAAGCCGGAGGCGAGGAGCTGGCATTTCACCAGCGGCGCACCCGTTGCGGCCTCCCTCGCGACTGCGGCAAGTACCTGCTGACCGCATCGAACGAGCTCTGGCGAGACCATTGGATATGCTCCGGCGCGTTTGGCCAGCCCATGCTTATGTGATTCGCTTCTCTTTTGGCCATAGCGCTGAGGTCCAGCTGAGACCCGAAGCTCCCTGTTACATCCTTACAGCCTGCTCAGGCATTCTCTCGATCAGTTTGAGAAGCGCACGGGCGGGGCCGCGGAGAGAGCGTTTTCCCTGTTCCCAGTTGCGCACGGTCTCCACCGGCAACCCAAGACGTGCAGCAAACTGCGCCTGCGTGAGCTTGGTGCGCGCCCGAACGCGACGCGCGTAGGCCGACTCGGATACATCGCCTTGCTCAGCCGATTGTGGACGTGAAGTTGCCGGGGCAGGCTTGAGCGCATTCACGACTGCGCCTTCGCTGCCGTCCGCAAGAATTTCAACAATGCGGCCATCGGCCTTTAGTCGCAGTCGCATCATCGCTTGATTTCCTCTGGGACTGTAATTTAGCCGCGGCTGCCCGCGCGCAGAGGCGCCGGCACGAGATGTGCGGAACTTCGCCGTGCCGCAATCAAACGATCGATGTCAGCGGCCGCGGTCGGCTTTGCGAACAGATAGCCCTGCATCTCACTGCAACCCGCAAGACGAAGCAGCACCCGTTGCTCTTCGGTTTCCACGCCTTCGATCACGATGCCCATCCCGAGCGCCCGGCCGAGTGTCACGATGGCCTGAATAATGACCCCGCCATTAGCGGAGTCATTGAGTCCCAGAACGAAACTGCGATCGATTTTGAGCTTGTCGAATGGAAGCTTCTGGAGATATCCGAGGCTGGAATATCCAGAGCCGAAATCATCAAGCGCGAGCTGTACGCCCAGTCCGCGCAACTCCCGCAGCCTCGCGTTGATCTCATCGGGATTTTCGATGAGCACGCCTTCGGTTATCTCCAAAACCAGACGGGAGGGCTCAAACTCCGTCTCCTTTAGAACTGTGGTGACGAGATCAACCAAGCCGCGATTGCGTACTTGGACGGGCGAAAGATTGACGCAGACGTAGAGCCCGTTCCACCGGGCTGCGTCGGCCAGCGCGCGGCGTAGCGCAAACTCGCCGAGCCGATCCATCAAACCGGCTTCCTCCGCCACGGGCACAAACAAGGAAGGCGGAACAAAGCCGCGGGTTGGATGATTCCACCGCAAGAGTGCTTCGACGCCGACGATATCGCCCGCATCGGCTTTGACGATCGGCTGGTAGTGCATGTCAAAGGCGCGTGCGGTAAGTGCACGGGCAAGCTCACGTTTGATGAATCTGCGCTCCTGAAACTCCGCTTCCATCTCGGGCGCAAAGAAGACAGCCGTGCCGCGGGCACGCCGCTTGGCGGATCGCAGCGCGAGATCGGCGCGCCGGGTCAAAGCGTCGCGGGTAGTGCCATCATATGGAGCAACCGCAACACCAATGCTGACACCAAGTTGAACAATCTGATTGATCCAGATCGGGCGAATAATCGACTGGCGCACTGTCTCCGTGACATCGCGCACAACCTGGAGCTCGCGTGCCGAGATCAACAGGGCAAATTCGTCGCTGCCCAGCCGGGCAACCAGCGTGCCAAGGGGCAGGCCCTGCCGCAAGCGCTCGCCGACCTCGACGAGCACCTCGTCGCCGCCGGCATAACCGAGCGCATCATTGACCTCATCAAAGCCGTCGAGATCGAGGACTGCGAAGCCCAGCAGGTCCTGTGGACTGCGGTTGGAGATGGCCTCATCGAACAGCTCGAAAAAGTGGTTGTGGTTGGGTAGCCCGGTGAGAAGCTCCTGGTCCTCGAGCTTGCGCGCATACTGCTCGCTGCGGGCGAGCTGGAATCCGAGTCGGCCGAGCTGCCAGATCGCGAGAGCGGCAAATCCGATCAAGCCGAGCGCGATCGCGGCTGCGACCGGCAGGAGTTTGCTCAACATGGCGGTGGCAGCCCGTTCCGGCTGCCAGCTGAACCAGCCGACGATCCGACCCTTGGAATCGAACACGGATTGAACGTCCCGCCCTTCGCTGGCTGGCTCGGTCTCAAAGCGGAGCTCCTTGAGTCCGGAGGCGCGTTCGAGCACGCGAATGAGTTTGGGCTCGACCTTTGCAAGATCGGGGGAAAGCGCTTGCAATGCCTCCACTGCTCCCGCCAAAGCCTGCCGGTGCTGGGCTTCGAAATAGTCGTCGGCTTGCCGGGCCAGTACGTAGGCGAGGCCGGCAAAAACGGTAAGGGCCGCAATCACCACAAGTGCGAGCGGGCCGATGAGGCGCAAAACCGCGGATTGGGACCTTTTCCTGCGCGCGCGAGGCGCAAGCAGCCGCCATGCGCGCAAAGGGCCAGCCAACCATCCGTCGGGGCCGGGAGTATCCGCTTCACCAACCTTCACCGGCTACTCCGGCTGCTTCACTCAACGCGAAGGGGCAGCGTAGGCCGGTAAGGTTAATGCACGGTCACGCTCGCCCGTTTCTCGAACATGTTCTTAGGATCACTTCGCAGCTTCGAGGCACTGCGGCGTTCGATGGCGACGGCATTGTGGCTCGTCGGGCTGCGGAACTGTGGCGCAAAAGAAACGATCCCAAGGCCCGATCGTGTCGCTTCTGTCACAGCCGGAAATAATTAGCCGCCATGCACTCGATTAAGCGGTCATTAAATTGCCTCCACCTACTGTTTGGGTACAGTAAATCATTCGCCAATGGTTCCCCGGGCGTATTTCCGGGTGTTTGTCCGACAGTTGGGGTTGGATCCGGGGGGATGGGCAACTCAATCGCCGCATACGTCTTGCTGGCGTCCGTCATCACTGGCGCAACCGCAGCCGCCGACGAGTGCCCGCCGGGCGCTCTCGGCGTGAGCCGCACCATTGCGGTTGACGTGAGTGAGCATGCCCGCGTCGGCAGCATGCAGTATTCAGAATCGCTGCCGCTCAATGACCATGAAGTCGTTCTGACGTTCGACGATGGGCCATTGCCGCCCTATACCACCCGCATTCTCGAGACGCTTGCGTCGGAATGCGTGAAAGCGACCTTCTTCATGGTCGGCCGCATGGTGCGCGGATATCCGTCCCTCGTCCGCCGCGTCTACAACGAGGGCCACACCGTTGCGAACCACAGCCAAACCCACCCCTTCACGTTCAACAAGATGTCGGTAGACCAGGCCGCGCACGAAATCGAGGAAGGTAATGCGTCGCTGCGCAGCGCGCTTGGGGACCCGAAGGCGATCTCGCCCTTCTTTCGCATTCCGGGGCTGTTGCGTCAGAACTCGGTCGAGCAATATCTCGCCGCGCACGATTACATGACCTGGAGCGTGGATTTCCTCGCTGACGACTGGACCCACATCAACAACAAGGAAGTGGCACGCCGCGCCATCAACCGCATCGAGGCGCGCGGAAAGGGCATATTGCTCCTGCACGACATCCAGCCGGCGACCGCCTTGGCGCTCCCTGAGATCCTGCACGAGCTCAAGGTGCGCGGGTTCAAGATTGTGCATGTGGTGCCGGCCACACCTGACCGCCCCAAGACGGTCACCGAGCCCGAGCAATGGGTCGCGCGGCGTTCGCCGGAACAGCAGGTCTGGCCGCGTACTCTCGTCGTCGGCGCGGAGACCCCGCTGCCGGTGCTGGCGGCGCCAAGTCCGGAGAATTTCGGCATCGAGCATTTCGGCGAGCCGGTGATCAAGGTCGCCTTGGCGCAGACCTTCGAGCGGCACGCCGTGCGCGAGCGCGCGACACCGCTCCCGCCGGCGACACAGTGGCCGCGGGAGGCCTCTTTTCCGGCACCCGCCGATGCCACCGTCTTGCCGATCCCGAGCGCGCTCAACTTCAAGTATTCCCGCCCGTTCCGATTGGGCAAGCCGGAGCGGTCGAAAGTCGCCAACCACAAGGCTGGCTCGAGTCCGGCGGCAGGAACAAAAGATCCAAATGCAATTGGCAGCACCGCCTCGCCCGCGGGGAGCGGGCCTCGGCCGCCGCGCGCGGTTGGCCACCAGCTCTCCGTAATCCGGCCGCCACTCGCGCTCTGGCCTGTATGGCGCTGAGCCAACCTTGAAACTGGCCCTCGCGCGCTCACAGCTCAGCAAGGTCGCAAGTTTTTCGATCCTCCTGCTTAGCCTTTGACGGTCAGGCACCCGCTACGGCCGCAAGATCTCCTCCGACGGATTGCCGAGAAAATCGGATTGCCGCCAATAGAGTCGTTCAAGCTTGGCACGGGCGGTCTGTGCCAAATGAATCTGGGTGATGCTGCGCGCTGCGTAACCTGTGCCGGCAATGAAGCGCATCAGCGGACCGTAGCCCGCAACGGAGCTGGGCCCAACAAAATGCAGCCCCGGTACTGTGGATTCGAATCCCTCACCCAGCATGGGAGAGCTATCCGCGCAGGCGATTTTATGCCGCAGGTCGGCCGGCAAGAGTTTGAATTGGGAGATATCGACCTTGTAGCCGGTGGCAAGGAAGACATGATCATAGATTCGCGACCCCGTATTGAGTTGCAGAACAACCTGGTTCCCTTTCACCGTGACACTGAGAATTTGACGGCCTTGCTCAATCCCCACGCCAGCCAGTCGGGGCTTGAGCCAGGAGGCGGGTCGCGGGCGCAAACTGCATCTGTTGATCCAGGAGAGGGCGCGCTTGGGGATGCGATGCTCGATATCGGGCATTTCATTGAGCACGTTCAAAGGCAGCGGACCCACCGCCGCGGCCGTGCCTGAGAGAGTGGAAATCCGACTGTGCCAGCCGCGTGGCGTGTCCGCTTCGTTATCAACGGCCCAGTTGATGTCGCCGCGTGAGACGATGTCGACCTCGCTTCCCGCCTCATGCAGCAGAGCAGCCGATTCGCAGGCGCTCTGGCCCCGCCCGATCACTGCGACCCCGCGTCCGCGCCATGACGCAAAGTCTGTGTGGAAGCCGCTGTGGCTCACCAGGGCCGACGGCAAGCCATCGAATTTCGGCGGAATAAATTCATGATTGGCGAGGCCCAACGCCAAAACGATGCGCCGTGCTTGGATTGTTTCGCCATTCTCCAGAGCCAGACAGAAGCCGCTACCGATGTGCTCAATGCGTCTGACCGTGACGCGTTCGAGATCGGGGATGGTCTGACGCGAAAACCACTCGCCGTAACGAATGAACTGCTCCAGCGGTTGCTGCGTCCGCGGCGCTGGCAAGGCATGTTGATGAGCGAAGACGTCGGGCGAAAATTTGCCCTGGGGGTGCGCGATGTGGCTCGCATGCCAGGGCGACTGAAGCTTCATCCCGGCGGGCATATTGTTGCGCCAGAACGCCATCGGCTGCCCGAAGACGCGCACGCTGATATCGCAGGCCTTCAGATGCGCTGCGACCGCCAGCCCATAAGGGCCGGCACCGATCACGGCGACTTCACAATCACTCCCTGGCCTTGCTGCATCCATGGGAAGCTCATGCGACTGCGCGAAGAGGCGGGGACCAGCGCTGGATAGAAGCTATCGCTGCGGTGTTAGGGGCTGTCGACAAAGCCGCGAAGTAAAACCTGGCATTAGCGTTACTTGGCGTTTCTTCCACCCAGGCTCATGCCGCGGCGCGCCGGTCGAAGGAATCCTCATCTGCGGCCAGCTCATCGCAGAACAGGCGCGCCTCTTCGCGCGCCGCCTCGGCCGCGAACCGCCGCAGCAGGGTGAGCAACGGCGCAGTCTCGACATCGGGTTCATCGGCGCAGCGGGTGAGCACTCGTTCCACCATCCGCCGCTTGAGCCTCGATGCTCCGGCTGGATCGAACCCGCCCTCACGCATGGCTTCGAGTGCCTCGCGGAACGCCGCATAGGTAGAAGCCGGAAGATTGGCGCGCTCGAAAATCGCTCGCAATCCGCCGGCCTTTTCGTATACGAGCGCCCTCACACGGGCGAGCGGCAAATCCGAGAGCTCAGCCAGTGCCTCGACAAACATGTCGACATTGCCCGAGAGGAGGGCGCGCAATATCAGGCCCGCCGTCAACTGACCGCTTTCGCGCAAATGGCGGATCAGGGGTCTGATCTCGCATTCGGGCGATTGTGCCGCAAGCGCAACGGTTGCCTTCTCGCAAGCCTCCTTGACAACGCGCTCGGCGCGTTCGGGCTCGAGCCATTCGCGCGCGATAACAAAACCTGCAAGCGTGTGGGAGAGCTTCGCGACCAGGGCTTGCCGGGTGGACGCGGAAAGGTCGTCGCGGGCGAGCATCGACTCGCGGACGGCCGCGAGATGACCGTGGCGGACAACAATGCGATCCAGCGAAAAGGCGGCGATTTCCGCCTGCGGGTTTTCGAGCAGAACAAGGCACGCCTCCGCCGACCCTACCTCCGCGATCGCAGCGCTGACCGAGGCGGGGAGGGCGGCGCGATTGGCGATTGCGGCCTGTATTCGGGACTCGCCCGTTGCCACCGCGTCGACGAGATCGGCATCCAGAAGCAGGGGCGAATGCTCGACCACCCAGGCCGCAACCTCCGGCTGATCGACCGCGAGTCCGAGGATCACGGCAGGAGGTGCGTTTTCGCTGAACGCGAGCGCGCGCGCGAGTCCCACTCGCACCAATGGGGACGGGTCATCGAGGAGCATGATGAGCGCGCCCTCGGCAGCTGCCCGATCATCCCGGCTCAGTTCGGAATAAAGATACGCACGCGCCAAAGCCGCGGTTGCATCGGCTCGCTCGGCTGCGGGCGCCATGCGCATCCATTGGAGGAAATCACGAACGATCATGACACGACCCGCGTCACGACGAGCAACTTTCCTTGCTTGCGGCAATCAGACCGCCCATTCCGGCAGCCTACGGCGGGAGCCTTAATAAAGCGTTCACCATAAATCTTTGGGAAGATTGACGGAACGTAAACGGGCCGCGGGAGAAGCGAATAGGGAGTAGCGAATAGCGAATAGCGAATAGCGAGTCGGGCTTGCCCGATCCTGTCTATTGGGTTTCGCTATTCGCCATTCGCGCGATTGTGGTAAACCGAAGCGAAGATAGCGCGAAGGGGAGATGGCGGATGAGCGATCAAACGGTTGTGCGTCACAAGCGGGGAGGCCTTTATTTCGAAGATTTCGTCGTGGGTCGCCTCTACGAGCATCCGCTCACCCGCACCGTGACTCAGATGGACAACATGCTGTTCTCGAATATGACGCTCAATCCGCAGCCGTTGCATATCGACCGTCATTTCTGCGAACAGGAAACGGAATGGGGACAGCCCCTGATGAACTCGCTGTTTACGCTCGGGCTGATGATCGGCATCATGGTCAATCATCTTTCAGTAGGCACGACCATCGCCAATCTCGGCATGACGGAAGTGAAGTTTCCTCACCCGCTGTTCGAGGGAGATACCGTCCACTGCACGACCGAGGTCATCAACAAGCGCGAATCGACCTCGCGCCCGGGTGCCGGAATCGTCGAATTCCAGCACCGGGCTTACAACCAGAACAACAAGCTTGTTGCCGAATGCCGGCGCCAGGTCTTTATGCGCATGCGTCCGGCCTGATGCGCTCGCTCCTCTTCGTGCCTGCGGATGGGGGCCGCAAGCTCGACAAGGCGATGGCAAGCGGCGCCGACGGCGTGATTGTCGATCTTGAAGATTCGGTCGCGCTTGAGAGCAAAGCCGCGGCCCGCAAAAGCGCCGCTGATTTCCTCAAAGATGCGTGCAAGGCTGCAAGCCGACCGCGCATCATTGTGCGCGTCAATGCGATCGAGACCGGATTGATCGACGAGGACCTCGATGCCGTGGTGTGGACGCAGCCGGACGCCATTCTCCTCCCGAAGGCGCAAGGGGGGGCAAGTGTCATCCATGCCGACGCGAAGATTGCGGTACGCGAGGCAATCGCGGGCTTGCCTGACGGCGGCATCAAGATTTTGGCGATCGCAACCGAAACGGCCGCTGCGTTGTTTCTCGCCGGCACTTATGGCGGAGCGAGCCAACGGTTGATCGCATTGACCTGGGGTGCGGAAGACCTCTCAGCCGAGCTTCACGCCGAGACGAACAGAGACAATGACGGCAGCTTCCTTGATCCGTACCGGCTGGCGCGAGCGCTCTGTCTCGCGGGAGCGGCAGCGGCGCAGGTGCCCGCGTTGGATACGGTCACCCCCGATTTTCGCAACACCGCGCTGCTGTGGCGCGAGGCGCAGGAAGCGCGACGGGACGGCTTCTGCGGCAAAATCGCAATTCACCCCACCCAGGTGCCCATCATCAATGAAGTCTTCACCCCGACAGTTGACGCGATCGCCAACGCGCGTGCGATCATCGCGGCGTTTGAAGCCAACCCCGGCCGCGGGGCGGTGGCTGTGGATGGGGTCATGTATGATCGCCCGCATCTTGTGCGCGCGCGCCACCTGCTCGATCGGGTTTCAGGTACATGAGGAATCATTACAGTAGGTGGGCAAAGGCGCGCGGTTCCGGCAACTATCCACATTCGCGATGCTTTGCGCGCGCCGTGCCCACGCGGGACAGGTGCGCACGGCGCCGCACCATTTTGTCAATTGTCGTTAGGGCTGCACGGCGCCTTTGCGCACCCGCCTGATGTCTGTCAGTCGTACACGGCTTTCGGATCGAAAGTCTTCTGTGCATCGCGGAATTCAAGCGTGACCGCAGCCGCGCTACCCAGCGCAATGGCGCGATAGAAACACGAGCGCCGGCCGGTGTGGCACGCACCCGGCCCTCGCTGCTCCACCTTGATCCAGACCGCGTCCTGGTCGCAATCAATGCGCATCTCAATGACGCGCTGCACGTGACCGGACGATTCGCCCTTGCGCCAGAGTGCGCGGCGGGAGCGGCTGAAATACCAGGCGTCACCGGTGGCGATGGTTTTTTCCAGGGCCTCGGCATTCATGTGCGCCACCATCAGCACATCGCCCGAATGGACATCCGTCGTTACGCAAGTGAGGAGTCCGTTAGCATCGAATTTCGGCGAAAGCCTGCCGCCCTCTTCGCGCTCTTGCGTGGAGAGAGGGGAGAAACCCGTGCCCGAACCGGGCTGTGCATCGCTGATCTGATCGGACAAAGGGTAGGCCCTTCCTGCTCGCACCCACGCGCCAGCGCCTATATATTGGTTGTGAAGAAGGGTGCAAACACAGCCGGCAAAGGGCAGCCGCGATTGGTGCCATGATCAACGACGTCTACAACAGCCGTATCCTTGAATTGGCCGGAAACATTCCGCGGCTTGGGCGGCTTGCTTCCCCGGATGCGACCGCGACCGCTCATTCCAAGCTCTGCGGCTCGACGGTGACGATCGACCTCAAAATGGAAGGGGACACGGTTACGGACTTCTCCCATGTGGTGAAGGCTTGTGCGCTCGGGCAAGCCTCTTCCTCCGTGATGGCGCGCCATGTGGTCGGATCGAACGCAGCGGAGTTGCGAAGCCTGCGTGAAACGGTACGCCGGATGCTCAAGGAAAACGGTGCGCCACCCACTGGCAAATGGGCTGAAATTGCGGTTCTCGAACCGGTGCGCGACTACAAGGCCCGCCACGCTTCAACCATGCTGACCTTTGATGCTGTTGCCGCCGCCATCGACCAGATTGAGGCCAAACGCAAGACCGCAATGGCGGCCGCGTCATAACATATGGTGGCACGCCGGCTGCTTCTTGCCGATCGCGTGTGGTGGAGCGCCGCTATCGCGGCGTCCTGTTTGACCTGCGCGACCGCGAGAGCGGCAGCCAAGGTCGATTGCACAACCGAAGCCGCGGTTCTAAGCCAGGCTCAATCCGAGCTTCCGCGCCTCGAAGTGGCTTCTCCGCAGGACCGCCCGCCCTATTGCATTACGCTCGAGACCATCATGGCGTTTGCAGGCCGTGTACAGGCGCACGTTGGCCATTGTCCAAATTCGCAATACGCGCCGGCGGCGGCGGACTGGGTCAAAAAGCGCGCGGATTATTCGAAGCTGTTCGCTCAGTACCGCTGCAAACGGACGCGGTAAGAGGCCTCAGTTGTCGCCGGGACGGCCCACCGTGGCGACCGAGGCGGCGCTTACAGACTGAGCCCGCGCGGGCGCTTTCTCGAAGAGCATGTCGACCGTGCTCAGGTGCATGCGGTGAAGCTCTTCTCCCGAAAGACGGTAGAGCGGCTCCCATGGTGGAATGCGCAATGCGACTTCCAAGAGATCGGCGCCACCACCCATTTCCATGGTGTACTGTGCCAGCCGGCCGATGTCGCGCTGCACCACGTTGAGCTCTTCGGCGGAATAGCTCGATTCAAGGGCCTGGCGCCGTTTCTTGCCCAACCAGATTTGATGCACGAGCACCTTGGCTTCCGGAGGTACGTAGCGGCGCGTGCCCGCGAGCAGGAGGAACGCACACATGGATTCGCAACTGGCGTCAGGAGAGAGCGCGGCCCGGCGTCCGGCATTAAGCGTGGGCGGGAGCGCCGTTGAACGCCCGATTGTGGTGATCATGTCCAGGCTGCGGATCATGCGGCCAAGCGCAAGCGTGCCCAGCACCGAGCCACCATCGGAATCAAGGGCGATCACGGCCCCGCGGACATTCGAATCCTTGGCGAAGGTCTCAAACTCGCGCGGCGTGTCGGCGGTGATGTACCCAATTGCAGAAACCCAGACCCGGCAATTGGATGCGCAGGCATCTGCAGGCCCCTCGCGGCGCCATTCGAAGCGCATCGGCGTGCTTCCCCCCTCGTCGGCGGGCGCTGGCGAGCCGGCAAAGACCTGCGCAACCCCACATCCAAGCGCAAATGCGCCCCAGAGCAATCGGAGCATGCTGACCCTCACCAACGGCGCCGTGCCGGGCTCTTCTCGGGGAGTCCGTTCAAGGCGAACTGTGTGTCCCAGTTTGTGCATGCCTCTTTTAAAGGCGGTGCAGATTCGGGTCTAGCCCCAAAAAATGGAGCAGCTGCCTAATTTTGCCGCAGAGCAGCATGGCTCGCCTGACAACCCTCCCGTGCGATAATACCGGCCAATGACCTCCATGCTCCTCCCACGATGGGCGACGACCATCGCTGCAGCCATTTCGGATGGGGCGCGGCTCGTTTCGCGCGCGCTGATCGCGGCCTATCGGCTCGTGCTCTCTCCGGTGATGGGGGCCCACTGCCGCCACTTGCCCACGTGCTCCATGTACGCCGATGAAGCCATCGCGCGCTTCGGCCTTTGGGCCGGCGGCTGGATGACCCTCGCCCGGCTCTGCCGATGCCAGCCATTCGGAACATCAGGACTTGATTTCGTGCCGCAGGCCTTGCCGCCCGGCGCCCACTGGTATCTGCCCTGGCGTTACGGCCGCTGGCGCGGAACCAATTCAGAGAGTTTGTAGGGTCAGCTCCGCCCGCGGGATACCCGCTCGATTTCGGCGCGAACGAGCCGCTCGACCAGACCCGGCAGATTGTCATCGAGCCAGATCTTGAGCATCGGCCGGAGCATCTCGCGAACCAAATCCTCAAGCGTGCGGGCGTTCTGCACCAAAACAGTTTGCGCCAGCGCGTTGAAGGCGGAATCGACGGCCGCTGTGGTCGTGGATGAGATGAGCCCCTCATCCATCCCGCTGCCAGCAAAGAGCTGGCGAGGATCAGCCAGCTGCTCGCTCTCGTGCTCGGCCGCGTGGGAGTGAGGCTGCATTTCCTCGGGCGCGACCTCCTCTTCCTCTTCCTCTTCCTCTACCTCTTGCGCTAGCTCCTCTCCGCGCGCCTGAAAGTTCAGGGCGGCGGCAGCAGGCGGCGTCTCTTCGGCTGCGTTGACGTCCCCCAAAAGTTGCGTGTGCGAGGAGACCAGATCGGCCAGCGGCTCTTCAACCGGCACTTCCTCTGTCAGTTCGAGGATATCGGCGGCCGGTTCCTCGGGCTCGGGCTCACGCGCGGCAAGGCGTGTGCGGGAATTGAGCTCGGCCAGCATGGCATCGATCTCTTGCTGCGGGCTCACCGGCTCAGGAGCAGAGGGCTGTTCCGTGCGCGAAGATAAGATTGACGGTTGTGGCATTGCACCTGGAAGCAAGGAAGCCGAACGAGAAGGCGGCGCAGCGCCCGTATTGCCTTCCGGCGCACGCTCGGAAGGAAAGGGCCGTGGGAAGCTTTGAGAGGCATCATCGCGCGGCGGCAACGGTCTGGAGAGACCCTCGCGCGGCGCCGAAACTGGTGCCCGACCGCGATAGAGCGCGTCATTCGCCTGCGTCTTCTCGCCGCGCAGAGGCTGACCCTGCGCAGTCTCGTGGCGCGGTGTTCTGACCGGATCGTCGGCGATGATCCTGCGAATGGAGGCGAGGATCTCCTCCATCGAGGGCTCTTGAGATTTTGCCGGCTGCGTCATTGCTCTTCCCCGCTCCGCGCGCCGCAAGCAGCAACGGCGCACGCGCCTGATCCCGAACCTATCCGCCGCGATGGAAAGAGTATGGCATGGCGGCCCGGCGAGGGAAATAATAAACCCTCACCGTCCGTCGGGAATGCGCACGCCGCTCCACGCATCGCGCACCTGCTGATAATGGACCATGGCGTCATAGACTTGCACGCGAAGGCCGAGGATTCTGAGGCGACAGGCTGCCCACCGTCGAGAGGAGCGAGTAGGAGGCGACGATGCGGTCGTGCTGGGCCGTGACAAGGGCCACTCTCGCATTGACCAGGGTCTGCTGCGCGTTGAGCACGTCGAGCGTGGTGCGCTGGCCGACGCGGGCCTCTTCGCGCACGCCGTTGAGTGCAACCTCGGCTGCCGTCACCTGCGCCTGTGAGGCATTGATCTGCGCCTTGGCCGCCTGGAGCTGGCCCCAGGCTTGGACGATCTGGGACTGGACCTGATCGCGCGCGGTGTCGAGGTCGAGCCGGCGCTGTCCCAGCGTTTCCTTGGATTGCCGGATGGCGGCGTACTCGGCGCCGCCCTGATAGAGCGGCACCGTGAGCTGCGCGGCCAGCGATGCGGAGGTGTTTTCCAGGATGAGAAGCGAATTGCCAGAGCCGTAGTTCTTCTGGGCGGTGCCGACCGCCTGCAGGACCGGGTAGAGCGCCCCTTCCGCGACCTTTACCTGAAGGAGAGCGACATCGACGTTGTACATGGCCGCGGTGATGGAGGGATTTTCGCTGCGGCCGCGCGCGACCGCGCCGTCGATGCTGGGGGGCGAAAAACGGTCGACCGGAGCGGCGGGAGCGAGCCGTGCCGGTGGTTCCACGCCGATCACCTGCCGGTAGTTGGCGCGCGACGTGATATAGTTCGATTCCGCCGAAGCGAGTTGCGCCCTGCCTGACGCCAGACTTGATTCCGCCTGTGCGACGTCGGTGCGCGTCACTTCGCCCGCGGCGAAACGGTCGCGGGTCTGGCGCAGCGTCACTTCCAGCACGTTGACGTTGCTGCGCTGGAGTTCGAGAATTGCCGCGTCGCGCAGCAGGTTCATATAGGCTGTGGCCGCACTGAGCAGCACGCCCTGCTCCGTGGAACGCAACGTCTCGCGCGCGGCAAAGACCTGTCCCTCCGCTTGCCTGGTGCGATTGCCGGTCTGGAAGCCGTTGTAGAGCGTCTGCGTCGTGGTCACTCCGAAGCTCGACACCGCCGCCGCGCCTTTGTTCTGGAGATAAAGCGGGCCGCCGGCATTCGGAGGCGAGGTTTGCACCGACTTGGTGATCGTATCGAGATACTGCTCCGTGAGGCTTACGGTTCCGCTGACGCGCGGCCGATAGCCGGAAAGCGCGGTGCCGACGTTTTCATCGACGGCGCGGGTTGCGGCGCGCTGCGAGTTGAGCTGGGGATTGTTCTGGTACGCGAGGACCAGTGCCTCTTCCATGGTGCCGACACCGGCCCCCGCCGCCGCGACGATGCGGATCTCGGGCGACACTCCTCTCTGATCAGCGGCAAGTGCAAGGCCAAGCGTCCCGGCCGTGGCGAACACAACGAGCGCGCCAAACCATGCGCGCTCCCGCCACCGCTCCCTGACGTGACACAACATACGCCGCCCCACGCACCCGCGTGCTGCCTCGCACGCGATGCAGCCCGACCCACTGAAACACTGGGCGCCAAAGTTACCCGAATTACGGCGGACAGGGCGAGCGAACTGCTTGGAAATCCGGGTTTTCTACAAAAAGAGGCCGGCTGGTGTTCCAGAGCCACACATGCGATTAAAGCGCTCTTTCGGCGCGCTCGAATTGCTGCTCAGAACACGAATGTGGACGGCTCGGCAAACCCTGGGAGGAGCGCGGCTGCCGCGTCGAAAACGGGCCAGCCGCTCACGTTTCCACCCACGCAGCGGTAAAGTATCACCCGCCCGGCGGGGCCGCGCCCCATAATGGCAATGAGCCGCCCCTCCTCCTTGAGCTGGCCGAACAGGCTCTTCGGCACAACCTCGGTCGCGCCATCGAGAAAAATCACGTCATAGGGCGCGCGGGCGGGCCAGCCTTTGATCGCGGGGCCGTTGACCACCGAAACATTGCTCGTATGCAGATCGCTCAACGCCTGTTCGGCCGATTTGGCGAGCACCGGATCCTCTTCGAGCGCGACCACCGATTGCGCCAGCCGGGCGAGCACGGCCGAGGAATAGCCCATTGCACAACCGACATCGAGCACGCGGTCACTCGCGCCGACGGCGGCCGCCTGAGCCATTTTGGCGAGCACCATAGGCTTGAGAAGCCGGCGCGCGGGCTGCTCATTGGTGCCGAGGGGAAGATCGAGATCTGCATAGGCAAACTCGGCATGGGATGCCGGGACGAAGCGCTCGCGCGGGATTTCCAGCATCGCCGCGATGATGCGCAGATCGTGCACGTCGTTGGGGCGAATTTGGCCATCGACCATCATGCGGCGTGCCGCGGCAAAGTCGGTCATTGGCGCAGTTCCAAAGAGGGCTGACTGCCTCTCTTAGCGACAGTGGGGCAAAACTGGCAAGCGGGGCTGGGCCGCAAAGGCGTGAAAACCCGACGCGTACTGCTCAGTGACATACCCCCATCGCGGCAGGCCATGCCGCGGGCCGCGCCCAGGGGCGCAGGCGGTGGCATGCATTAATGACGGCACTGATTTTGTTGAGCAATTTCCGTTCATTCCGAAGAATTACCAATCTAAGCGTGCTTTTCCGGAAGAATATAAATCATTGGTTGAGGGCGCAACCCTCACGGAGCATGACGTATCCGCCCGCAATGCCGCTTTGTGAATCGGAGTCCGAGGGCTTGCATGCAGGCGGCGGAGCTTTCGCCGAAACGAACCTGGAGCGCCGCGCAAGATGCTCCGGTTGCCCGTCACCACTTGCTCCTATATAGCGAACAAGCTGGCAGTGATGATGTCGTTCATCTCTCTCCGCAGAGCTGGGGCCACGTGGCGGAGTGGTTACGCAACGGTCTGCAAAACCGTGTACACCGGTTCAATTCCGGTCGTGGCCTCCATCTTTGCGGAAAGTGCAACTGCCCAGGCTTGAGGCTTTGCAAGCAGGCGCTGCCTTGTTATAGGCGAAGCGCTTTCTGCCCTGCTCCCCGGTAGCTCAGCGGTAGAGCAACCGGCTGTTAACCGGTTGGTCGTTGGTTCGAATCCGACCCGGGGAGCCAAATAAAATCAATGACTTAGCCGGAAAGACGCCTCTCGCAAGATTGCCGAAAACGCCTCTTTGACAACAATCCTGACAACAACGCGCAAATCTCGTGAGAAGCCCACCCATGCACGCTGGCGATGGCGGGGGCATGTCGGGGCAAGGTAATGCCGCCTGGGCGCACGGGTGGGCATTTCTACGCCTTTGCGCGCCAATCGGGGGATTCCCGAGGCAACTCAATGACCTGCGGGCACGGGCGGATTGGTGACGTGTGGGTGGCCGATCTGGATCGGAGATGGCAGGCACTCGGGTCGGTGCCGTAATAACAGGGTGCAGAAAGGACACGCTCTGTCAGCGAGTTTTTTGACGCCGCCGACCTGCCGCGAAAGTGCCCTATTTGCGTCAGGTTAATGCACGGCAGCCCGGGAATGGGGGGGTTCGTTGCGCGCCATCGCTGCAGGAGCCACTGCTGCAATAACTATTGCCGTGTGCGCCGCTGTTGTACTCCGAGCGACACAAACCCCTCCTCCTACGGATTGCGATACGTATGCCGCCAGTCCGCTCGACCCTGGACGCGTGACCGATGGCGTTCCTTTCGAGAAGGAATCGTGCACCACGCGCAACGCCTTTGGATTTTATCCGACGTACACCTGACATGCGTACGCGAGCAAAGGTCGACCCGACCTTTAGGTGAAGCATTTTGGATTCCGTCACTCCGAGCAATCTTTTCCACTCTGCTAGCTGGAGAGAGCAGTATCGATATTCGGCAATGCGCGCTGACCGGCAGTCACATTCTCTCAGCCGAAACTCTTGATCACGCTCGTTTTGAATTAGAGCAAGCAGGATTCGAGCCTCCGCATGATATTGAGCAGCACGAATTCGTCAGCGACGGTTTCGGGCTTGGTGATCTATCCTCAGATGGTCAAACGGACAACATGCCCTTTGGCCCTCTCATCAAGGATACAGATTCCCGCAGACCCTATGCCATCGCTGGCAACTCGGAGGATTACAACGGGGCTGCGCGATCCAATGATCAGTCCGTAGACGGAGGCGTGCGATCTGGGGAAAGTGCGAGCAAGCAAGCCGATGAAAGTACAGGGGGGGGGCGCGCGCGAGGACAGGCCACACCAGCAGAGAGAAATAGGAGAACGCAATGGATGCGTTCATACGTCGTTCCAGAGGGTAAGGGCAAAGGAACTGAGGCGGCGCCACCTTCAGGCCAGTTCGAGCGTAACGCCGCAATAGATGAAGCTGCGATGAAGGCAGTAATTATGTATGAGGAAAATCGAAAGCCGATAGTTGAGCGAATGCCTCATTTGAATCCGGGGTATGACATTGTCTCTCGGGCTCGCAATACGATCGCGCCGTCGACGAAGGCCGCCAAGTAGTGACACCCGGAGACGGCCGTGCCGTTCACCAGCACCGTGCAGCAGCCGCACATGCCCTGGCCGCAGCTTTCGCGCGCGCCCGAGACCTCGACGAGATTGTGGTGCGGCTTGATCTCGGCTGCGACCGGCTCGCCGTTGAGGGTGAAACTGATCGTGCGAGTCATTCCTCGTCCTCGATCGGCTTGTTGTCCTTGGCGCGCAGCGCGCGGAAGACGGTTTCGGCGTTGAGCGGAAGCTCGGTGAGGCGGACGCCGCAGGCGTCCTCGATGGCGTTGGCGATGGCTGGCGACGCGCAGAAGGTCGCGGTCTCGCCTACGCCCTTGGCGCCGAACGGACCGTTCGATTGATGGGCGTCGACCGCTTCGTTCTCCATCACAAGCGGCAGGTCGAGGGTTCCCGGGATCTTGTAGTCGGCGAGCGAAGCGTTGGTCACCTGGCCGGCATCGATATGCATCTTCTCGAACATAGTGAAGCCGAGCTGCATCAGCGATGCGCCGGAAATCTGCGTCTCGACGATTTTCGGATTCACCGGCTTGCCGCAATCCACCACGTTGATGAGCCGCGCGATCCGCACCTGGCCGGTCTCGGTATCGACCTCGACCTCAGCGCCCGCGGCAGCGCACATCCAGAACGGCGTCGCATTGGGCGTGAGCCCGGTCGTCGGATCGGGTGATACGTAATCCGGCTTGTAGCTGCCGGTGCCGACGATATTGCCGGCCTGCATGCCGTATTTCTTCTGGAACAGCGCAGCAAGCGGAATGTTGCTGCCCTCGGGCTCGCCGACGTCGCGCGCCAGCGCCTTGATCTTGGCGCGCGCATCTTCCGCCGCCAGCTGCACCGCGTGGCCCATATGGAACAGCGAGCGTGAGCCCAGCGTGCCCATGTCGTAGGGCGTCACGTCGGTGTCGCGCTGCACTACCTTGACGCTTTCGGCCGGGATATTGAGCATCTCGCCGACCATCTGGGTCATGGCGGTGTCGGAACCCTGGCCCATGTCGACCGTGCCGCAATGAAGGGTGGTGCTGCCGTCGGCGGCGATGATGACGTTGGCGACCGAGGTGGTGGGCGAAATTACCGCCTTGATCGCCACCGCGAGGCCGCGGCCGCGACGTAGCGTGCCGGTGCCGCGGTCGAGCGGCCGCGTCCAGTTCAGGCGCTCGGCCACGCGCTCAAGCGCGCGCTCGTGCTTGGCGTTCTCCAAAATCTGGCCGGTCGCATGCGGGCGGCCTTCGCGCATGATGTTCTTTCGGCGGAATTCGAGCGGATCGAGCTTGAGCGCGCGCGCGATCATGTCGGTGTGGCTCTCATAGGCCCATACCAGCTGTGGAATGCCGAAGCCGCGCAGCGCCCCCGCCGGCGGCAGATTGGTGTAGAGCGCGTAGGAATCGATCCAGACATTGTCGATGTCGTAGGGGCCCGACGCGGTGAAGCCCGACTTCTGCGTCACCCGCGGGCCGATATCGGCATAGGCGCCGCCGTTCCACCACACCTCGCATTTGCGCGCGGTGATGCGGCCGGTCTTGTCGACGCCGGTCTTGATGCGGAACGTGCTGGGATGCTTGGTGATGGTGTAGAACTGCTCCTCCATGGTGAGCGCGACCTTGACCGGCCGCCGCACGATCATAGAGAGCGCGGTCACCAGCGCTTCGAGCTTGATGTAGAGCTTGCCGCCGAAGCCGCCGCCGAGATAGGGAACCTTGATGCGCACGCGGTTCTCCGGCCAGCCGATGAGGCGCGCGATCTCGGTGCGCACGAACGATGGTCCCTGGGCCGCGCTATAGATCGTGAGGCCTGAACTCCTTCCAATCGCCGATCGACGCATAGGGCTCGAGCGCGACGTGCAGGCACTTCTGCGTGCGGAACGTGTGCTCGAACACGTGCGCGGCAGCGGCGAAGGCCTTGTCGACGTCGCCCCGCCGCAGCTTGTAATCGAGCGCGATATTGGTGCCCTTGCGGCCCTTGAGATGCTTGAGATCGGCGAAGGTGCCGGCGGGACGCAGCTCCTCGTGCACCAATGTCTTGTTGTCGGCGGCCTCGACCTCGTCGTAGATCGCCGGCAGCTCTTCGTAGTCCGCGACAATGAGCTGCACCGCCTCCTCCGCGATGTGCGGGTCGGCAGCGATGACGACCGCGACCGGCTCGCCGACGTAATGCACCTTGTGGATGGCAAGGATCGGCTGGTCGTGGAACGCCGGGCCGTAATAGGGCTCCGGGATGACCTTGCGCACGTCCTCGGAGGTGACGACGCGGTAGACTCCCGGCACCTTCTTCGCCGCGCTGGTGTCGATCGATTTGATACGGCCGTGCGCGACGGTGCTGCGAAAGATCTTTCCCTGCAGCATGCCGGGTAGCCGCATGGTGTGGGTGTACTCGGCACGCCCCGTGACCTTCTCGCGCGCCTCGAGCCGCGGCAGCGAGCGCCCGACTTGGCTGCCGACCTGGCTGACTTGCATCGTCGTTGTTGCCATTAGTGGGTCGCTCCGTTGCTGCTGAGTGCCTGTCGTACGGCGCGCGCGACATAGACGCGTAGAAGCTCGCGCTTGTAGGCGGCCGATCCGCGCACGTCCGAGATGCACTCCGCTTCGTCCACCGCGGCATCGCCGGCGCGCGCGAGGGTCTTGTCGTCGATGGTCGCGCCGCTCAGCGTTTTTTCCGCTGCTTTGAGGCGGACGGCCTTCTCGGCCGCGGCGCTGACGACGACGCGGATGGACTTGACCCCCGAGCTGTCTCCCTCGATCGCCACCGCGACGCCAAGCGCGGGCCAGTCCTCCGCCGAGCCGGTGGTGACCTTGAGATAGGCCGCGCGCGTCTTGCCCTGCGCCGGAATTTGCAACTCGGCGATCAGCTCGTTCTTCGCCAGCACGGTCTCGAAATAACCCGCGAACAGGTCCTCGACCGCGATGGTGTGCTCACCTTCGGGACGAAAGTGCCGAGACACAGAAAGAAAAACATCGCCATCACAAAGACGGCAGCGATAGAGCCCCACATTATTTCTTATTCCATATCTCAATGAGACCTTGCATCTCCAGACGCCCATTATCTTTGGCCTCTCGCTCCGTCGCGAATGAGTCCGCAGACGTTTGCAATAGCCCTTCGTTATCAAGAATTTCCCAACGGTGGCGGTCAACATGCGCGTTGCATGGTCTAATTTTCAAGTAGTAAGGGTGTGGAGATTGCTTGGTCACGTAGCAAATATGGCACGGATCAGCCCAGTTGCGAACCGGCGCCTTATTCAAACTGACCCACTACCAGCTTTGCGTGGTACCCCATCATCCATGACGCTACGCTGAAACAGAAGGGATTGTCTGCGGATGGTGCAATCTTACCGGGAGTCCTACTTCATTTGCGCATTGGAATCGCTATAATCCCTCCGCCTCGCCCTGCCTTCGTCTGGGGAAAGGGCAACCCTTGTGAAAGGAGCCTTTGTGAGGAAGAGAGTTAAAGCCTCATTTGATCCCAAAACATTTCTCGCCAAGGTGGGCGAGGGAAAAACGATATCCAAATATCGGAAGGATCAAGTTGTTTTCTCACAAGGACAGGTCGCGGACGCGGTTTTTTACATCCAGCAAGGCAAGATCAAGCTCACCGTCGTTTCCGAGCAAGGCAAGGAAGCGGTCGTTGCAGTCCTGGGACCAGGTCATTTTTTTGGCGAAGGATGTCTGAATGGCCATCCGCTGCGCATCGCAACAACGAGGGCGATCGATGAATGCGTGGTTACTCGCCTAGAGAAGGCGACCATGATCGCTACCATTCATAATGAGCCTGAGTTTTCCGAACTGTTCATGTCGTATCTGTTGACTCGGAACAGTCGCATTGAAGAGGACTTAGTCGACCAATTATTCAATTCGAGCGAAAAGCGCCTCGCCCGGCTTCTCCTTCTGCTTGCAAATTTCGGTAAGGAAGGCAAGCCGGAGCCGATCGTGGGAAAGTTTAGTCAGGAAACGCTTGCGGAGATGATCGGCACGACCCGATCGCGCGTGAGCTTTTTCATGAACAAATTCCGCAAATTGGGTTTTATCGAATACAACGGGAAACTGGAAGTCCATAATTCCTTGTTGAACGTGGTTTTGTACGACCAGCCTGCGATCAAAACGACGGATGAGAGCACTTCCACTCGTTGACAACGGTTCCCGCAGCCGAAAACTATAGAAAGCGGCGCTAGCTCATTCGAAGGGGGTGTAACATGCAGTTTTCCGATGATTGTCGGAGTCGCGCCCTAGTACTTATGGAGATAGCCAACGAATCCCCGAGATTTAAAGAACAGGCCCTTGCCCTCGCGGAATCGTGGCTGACACTTGCCAATATACATAACCGGTTCTGTTCTAACCCATCTTATTCGGAAGCACTCGACGGCAAATGATACAAACCATTGACCGTGATGCGGGTAAATGAAATTGGGAAACCCCGCAGAATAAATTGCGACAGAAGGGTCGAAATTAGGACAGTACCTGCGCGAAGTGACGCGCTTTCCAGGTTTCCTTGCCCTCGCGCAGCTTTTCTAAGTGGATCGAAAGATCATGGTTCTTTCTCTTGTGGAAGTCCGCCCGCGCCCCCATATAGAAATCTGCGAGGACGTCGATGCCGCAAGGCTCCGTCATTGGAAACCATCACGAGATCGAGCTGGTGCCGCCGGATGTACGCGCACCCTCTCTTTCGTGTGAAATCTCGTCCTATCAGATCCCAACCATGTCTTGCCTTAGCAGCCGGCATGCCAGTTGGAGCGTGACATGCCAGTTGGAGGGTCAAATGGCTTATTTCGACTACGGCGCCGCCGCGGAGCTATTCCCCGGCAGACAAAGGACGAAGATGATGGCAACCGTGGCGTATATTAGATTTGCCGCAGCAGCGGAAGCAATCCGCTACGCAGTTGAGGAGATTCCAGCTAACTCGTTCCTGGGAACCTTCCTGGAGGTGAACGAGGAAAGGTTCGACTGCAATATCGCGGCGATCGCAGCATTGAGTTTGTCAGACACCGACCTAGCCGGTTCATTACCCCTACGTCTGTATAAAACCGCTCAGTCTGCTTGGCTTATAGGAAGCTTCTCCAATAGTTGCTCGAGGGCCTCTTTTCCTGCCCGATTGGCGGTCACCATGGTGTGAAAATAGACCGATGATTGCTTTACCGGGCTTGATCTCCCGGCACGATAAATCTCCCACTTCCAGGAGCACGGAGGCGGTGCCCTGTTCTTCACAACGACAGAATAGTCGGTGCGGTCAAAATGCAGTTTGTCCACGGTTGTCATGCCCGTGCGGGGAAGAATCGGTGTAGTTGCCTTTGGCAAGTTTCTGAAGCTTTGTATCGAGTTCAATTGCCTTGACCATGAACGCATTGCCCAGGGCTTCAAGTTCGATTCGCACGTTCGAATCGGTCCGAGAGCGTCGAAAGCACTGGTTCGCCTTTTCGAACAAATGGTCCGCAATAGATTTGTTTGGGATGAATACCATGAGCTCATGCCTGAGGTTTTGAGTGTCCTGCGATGAATGACACGACGCCAACACAGATCGCACTTGCTAACGCGACCGTGCATAAAGGGACCAACGTTTGGAGATAAGGCCACATCTTGCAGCCATTCTAAGTTAGCCTCAGAAGAAATATGGGCTTATCCGTTCTCCGCGTCTGTATAAAATAGCTCACCCTACGAAAATACGGCATCTGAGCTATGACGGCTCCGATCAATATCGTTAGTCTCGCGGGCAACGTCCCCGCGCTATCCTTGGATGTCCCCGGCATCGCGCATCAGCCAACGGCCAATAGCCAAAGGCCGCCCGGGAGCTATGCCGAGCGGCCCTTGGGACAAATTGCCGGAGCGCTCCGGTTCCATTCATCACTTGAGGGAATAACGGATAAGGTCGCGTTGTGTTCCGAGAATTGCAGTGAGCAGTTTTATACAGACGCAGGAATATAAGCGGCGCAGGCTAATTCGGAGGGGCAATCCGAATCACGCGGGGCTTTCCCTTGGAACGGTTCTTCAGTCAGCTGAACATTCAGCGTTACGAGAAATCCACCGACGAACCGGAGCGGCGGCTAAATTCAGTTTTCGGGAGAGATGATCCATGACAGCGCCAGCCCTGAAGGAGCTCTATAACAGCCCCAATGGAGATCGCTGGATCCTATCAAAGGACAGCACCGGCAAGCTCGTTGTCATTCATCACCCGAATAAATCTTCTGGCGGACGCCCCTCGGAAACGAGCTATGGCCGAAAGTTGGTGACGGCATGAGGGGTTAAGGCGGCGTATCGTGGGGGTGTTCGAAGCCTCCACTTCTCCACCGAAGGAGTGATACGCCGTGACCGACACTAACGTTTTCCAACTCTCCCAGCCAGGAACTTTCGCCGATCCGCTGACCGAGGTTTTGCGCAACGGCGCGCGAGCGTTGCTTTCGCAAGCGGTTGAGGCCGAGGTTGCGGCCTTGCTGGGCTACCATGCCGACAAGCTCACCGACGATGGTCGCCAGCGGCTGGTGCGCCACGGACATCTGCCCGAGCGCGAGATCGTGACCGGCATCGGCCCGGTCGCGGTGCGCTGCCCGCGCGTGCGCGATCGGGGCGGCGAAGGCTCCGCGCGCATCCGCTTTTCGTCGGCGATTTTGCCTCCCTATGCGCGCCGCTCGAAGAGCCTCGAAGTGCTGATTCCGATCCTCTATCTCAAGGGCGTCTCTACCGGCGACTTCGAGGGGGCGCTCGCCGCTTTGCTTGGCAAGGATGCCGGCGGACTCTCGGCCTCGACCATCGGCCGGCTCAAGGACGCTTGGTCGGACGAGCACGTGCGCTGGAGCAGACGCGATCTTTCGGCCAAGCGCTACGTCTACTTCTGGGTCGACGGCATCCACGTGCAGGCCCGCCTGGAGGACGACGCGCAGTGCCTCTTGGTCATCATCGGCGCCACCCCGGAGGGCAAAAAAGAGCTTGTTGGCCTCATCGACGGCGTGCGCGAGAGCACGCAATCCTGGCGGGAGCTGCTCCTCGATCTCAAGCGGCGTGGGCTTGTGATCGGCCCCGAGCTCGCGGTCGCCGACGGCGCGCTTGGCTTCTGGCAGGCGGTCGAGGACGTGTGGCCGAAGATGCGCGGCCAGCGCTGCTGGGTGCACAAGACTGCCAATGTCTTGAACAAGCTGCCGAAGAGCCAGCAATCAAAAGCCAAGCGGGCGCTGCAGGAGATCTGGATGGCCGAGACCAAGAAGGATGCACTCGTGGCATTCGCTGCCTTCGTCGAAACCTGGGGCGTCAAATACGACAAGGCGGCGGAATGCTTGGTCAAGGACCGTGACGCGTTGCTCGCTTTCTATGACTTCCCGGCCGAGCACTGGAAGCATCTGCGTACGACCAACCCCATCGAAAGCTCGTTCGCGACGGTGCGCCACCGAACGGTGCGCTCCAAAGGATGTCTCTCAAACAAGACCGCGCTCGCCATGATCTTCAAGCTCGCCGAAGCTGCCGAGAAAAGCTGGCGTCGTCTCGATGGCCACAACCAGTTGCCGAAAATAATCCTCGGTGTAAGGTTCACCGATGGAATTGAGGTCGTCAAACTGCAAGCTTAACCCGCTGCCGCCTGACCCCTTCCGTCACCAAGATTCAGCGATAGCTCCTCGGAAACCGGCGTGGACGTCTTTCTCTCTCAAGGCGGGCAAGGACCAGAACATCACGCCTTGATGGAAGCGCTGGCTGCGGCCGATTTCGGCAGCGGGGGCAATGCGCATCAGGCGCTGTCAGCCGAAGCAATCGCGAAGCTCTCATGTGCTCTCGGGCAAGCGGTTGCTCAATGTTGGAGCCGTCTTCCGCAAGAGATTCAGCACGAGCTGTTCGAAGCTGCGGTGAAATCCGAGGGAGAAATCCGGCAGCAGCTTGTGGATGGCCACCATGAGCACACTGTTGCTGCGGTGCAGAAGCAGGCTATGCCGAAATAGCCTCGGCGGCCTGCTGGTCGGGTTGCTCGAAGCGCTCGCCCAGCCAGGCAGTCCATTGTCTCTGGAGTGTTATTTCCCGGTGTAGCTCGCGGGTGGCCCAACACGAGCGGAAATCTTGCCCCAGGCCGCCCAAGCCTCGCTGGCTCGCGCCGTTCAACGGGGCGCGGCGTAAAGAACCCCAGCGACGCCGCAGAACCTATAAATCACCGCGTAACACCATCCCCTCTTTGTCAAGTTAGCAGTATTCGAAGCCCGCAATATTCCCCGCTTCGGCGTGTGCTCTTGAAGGTGCGAAATTCCAACCGCTGAGCCAGGTTATGAATAGTTACGGCTTGATTCCAGTCCCGCCGCACCTCTGACATCTGACAATCTTATCACCTTTCTTGAGGGTGCCTTTTCCTTCGCAATTTTTACACTTCTGCTTCTTTTGTCCGGTGTTCTTCCGCATGGGAGTCTCCAAAGTCGATCGCTTGAATTTACGGGCGAAGCTTCGTCCTCCGCCTCTTTGTTTTGGGTACCACAGGACACAAACCTCAAATCGCCAAATCCATCGCCTGCATACTATCCAACGCTGAATCTCTTGCCCTCGCTGTCAAACACCAGCCGCTCCCCCGTGATCAGTCGAATATCAAAAAGGCTCCGGTTCCCCTCAACTCAGGCTGCTCGCTTGCGGGCGGTCCGGCGTAGCGCAGGCTTGATGCAGCGTCTCGATAACCCAAGCTACGCACTTTCCTGAGCTTCCAACACTGCCTTGATGGAGATGCGCGACCACGCCGCGGTGCGGTCACGAAAGGACGAATAAGATTGGAAAATCCTGCGCGCAATCGTGCTCTTCCCGGCGAGGTCGCCGACCACGTCGCTCGCTTGCCGGCGAGCTGTAGAGATGAGGCTTTGCGGAAATATCCGCAGCTTGACGCCGTGCTGGCCGATCAAGGCCGCGAGTGCCTCGGCATTGAGGCGTTCCATTTCGCCAAGCGCAAAAGCGGCTTCGGCCGCACATGCGTGCTGGACAATCGCCTTCATCTCAGAATTGAGACCTTCCCACGCCTTGAAGAAGATGATGCACTCCCCTGTGCCATTCGGTTTGTTAAAGCCGGGCGCGTAGTAAAACGATGCAACGCGATAGAGTCCGAGCGCGATATCGGAACCTGGTCCGACGAACTCGGCGCCGTCGATCAACCCCGACTGCATGCTGGTGAGAATCTCGCCGGGCGAGGTAGTCTGGGGGGGTCGCTCCCAGGCGGCGATAGATTTCACCGCCAAGCCCGAGCGACCGGATTTTCAGACCCTTGAGGTCATCGCCGCTGTTAAGCTCGCGCCGGAACCAGCCGCCCATGCACACGCCGGTATTGCCGGCCATGAACGGCTTTGCACCGAACGGTGCGTAGAGTTCGTCCCACAGCGCCTGGCCGCCGCCGACGTAGATCCAGGCGACATGTTCCGCCGGCGTAAGGCCAAACGGCACCGTGGTGTAGAACGCCGCCGCCGGCTGCTTGCCCTGCCAGTAGAACGCGGCAGTATGCCCCATTTCGGCAACCCCGGATTCGACCGCATCGAGCACCTCGAAGGCCGGCACGAGCTCGCCCGCCGCATGCACCGTGATCTGTAGCCGTCCGCCGGAAAGCGCCGCGATGCGCTCGGCGACGCGCTCCGCCGACATGCCGGGCCCGGGTAGGCGCTTAGGCCAAGAAGTGACCATGTGCCAGCGCTGCGTCTCGCCCCGCACGACGCTAGGAGCTGCGATTGCTCCGACGAGACCCAAGGCTCCAGTTCGAGCCAGCGTTCGACGCGTGATCATTGCTACCTCCGGTCCATGTCTTTCATCACGTCCCATGGAAATGGTGGAGAGGGCCATTTCCCGAACCGATCGTGATCTGGTCGGCGGCGACGAGCGCCGCCGTCACATAGGCCATGGCGCTGCGCACCGCCTCGGCAAGGACGAATCCCTTTGCTAGCCCGGCTGCGATCGCACCCTTGGTACACGATGCGGGCCTTCATCTTCGTCACCTGCGCTGACCATGTGAATGTAGGCCATCTCATACATCCTCGGGCTCCACTCGGGATGCGGCCTAAACCAATCGTCATCAGCGGGCGGCGCAGTCTCCTCAACGCTGTCTGCGGCAGGCGGCGACCTCGTGTCCAAAGTCACCGCGGCGGTCTTGGTGGTTTTCGGGGAGTTGGCGTTGATCATTTCGAGAAATCGTGATCATGCCCACGACGGTATGGCGGTGGCGCAAAAATCTCTAGGTTTTCTCCGCGATTCAGAGTTGTCCTTGTCATTTACCAGCAGCATGGGCATCGGTAGGCGCTCGGACTCGCATCAGCAATTGCCCTTTTGGTCATGGGGCGTATTTTAGCTTGCACGCTCCCCCTGGACGCAACTTTAGGACCGCGACCTGCTTAGGCGTGAGCCGACGATCCGAGAGAACGGCCGTCCATCCAGGCGCGAGTAGTTGCTGTACCGTTGACACCGCCGCTTCGCGTTGGGTTGCTGCGACCCAATATTCAATCTTGCCCACCCCAGTTGCGACTACGACGGAAACCCCACCAGCAAATGTATTGATCATGCCTAGAGTATGCCACGGTCGCTCTGGCCTTATCTACGGCTGTCAATGGCCGCCACAATCAAACTGACTCACTACCGAAACGCCAGTTCGATCGCGAGCGTCGCTTGCCTCCTCGAAGGTCGCCGATGGAGACCCCCTTGAGGTAGAGGATCGAGATCAGCAATTCGAGGCTCTTCGATCGAGACATACCCCAATCCCCGCGGAATCCGTTTTTGGGGGGTCTTTTTTCGAGGGGGGCAAAAAACTGCACCCCCTTCTGGCGCTATGGCAAAAGCACGCGATACCGACAAACTTGGCTCGATCGCCATTCCCGAGCCGTGCGGATCAACCATCTCCAGGTGAATTTTGGTATGATCCCGCATTACCGCGCCGCAGCATTGCTGTCCGGTTCATCTCAATTAGCGGACAGCGGGAGGTGAGTTGCGCCTAAGCGGTAACACGCAGCGATTGGACATCCCGCGAAGAGCACTTGCGCTTGGAAAAAGAACTCCTGGCGCTCGCAGATAACGAGGAATGCTTGCACGGAGCGGATGTCTTGCAAAATGCAGAACATTCGCAGCTCATAAAATAGCTTGAAATTGTGCCGGTTCGGAGTGCGGCACATGGAGCAGATGGCTCGAAGGGTTTGCAAGCGCGGCTCAGCTCAGCCGTGGCTTCCTGGCAGGTCGGCGGGCTTTCCTCGTTGCATGGCTGCTGCCATGTTGCATCGACTGGTTTGTCGCATACGTGTATGCCGAGTGCGGCCATACGCGAACCTACAGCGTAGTCGCGGGAAACAGCTAAAAGGCAGATTACTCCGGTTCTCCCGCGCGCACTGCCGCTTGCAAAATGTGTCAGCTTTCGCATTTCGCAAGCCGCGCTTACGCGAAACGCAAGCGCAACGAGGCCGGTATTTCAATGCCGGGCAGCGGGTGATTGAGCTTTCCGATCAGGTGTTCGCCCGATCGTCGCTGGCCGATCTGACCGCGCAACGCTTGCTAATCCGAGGGATGACAATGCCGCTGATGCGCTCGCGTGCTATCAATGCGCACTGATCGGGCCCCCGAGAACCCGCATTCGGACCTCGCCGCTGTTCCAGAAAGGGGTGGCGACCATGATCACAAAAGAATGCTTCGGTTGCAAAAAAGTCACTTCGCATGAGCACTTGCACGACTGCGCCCCCGGCATTCCAGAAACGCACATCGTCGGCTCGGAACAATTCGTCTGTGTGCTTTGCAAGCACGTCACGGTCGCCGGCAGCGATGGCGCGTCGCGTTTCCCTTTCACGTTCGACAAAGTGGCGGCGGGACGATAAGTCGCTGGTTGCTTGCACCAAAGTCGTCCGCGATCACTTGAGATAGCCGCCACTGATTGGAGATTCTGCATCGTTCTACGGCTCAGGCGGTGGCGTGCTATAGGAGAATTGTTAGATGTGGCTCTATGTCCAGATGTGGTTCTAATTGAGGCGTCACCACATTCGACTAGAAAAGGTGCTGCCCGGAATGTGATTGGAATTTGCGCTTCGCGATCTCCAGCGATGTGAGGCTATCTGATTATCGATCTGCATTCAAACAGCTTCCTGGTCCAATACGCAAATGGCAACGCGATCTGGCAGCCACGCATTCTAAACTCCCGGTGCCGACGCGATGGAATGAGCTTTATCAAATCTTGCCAATGACTCGCCGTATAGGAGTTGGTTGGGAGCCGGCGCTGCCCCTGATTCACCTTCCCAATCGGGTCCGATTGGGCAACCCGAGTTGGCGTCTCAGCCCAGTAGGGTCGATCGTTCTCAGAAAGGCGATCGGATCACAGTTGTTCGGACCACAAAAACCGCACTCCCGCCGGGATGCGAGCCGCCGTTCAGCCCACTGGCTAAACTCCCATCATTCAATTTCAGTGCGCGCTGCTTGACCTAGAGGCTAATCCGCGGAACTTGCGGCGCCAGGTCCTTATGGCGATGCAGGAAGCCTTTCCTTGCAAATAGGTGACGACGGTGTTCGATACGTTCATCAATCTGATGTTCGAGACATTCACCGATCTGATCGTGGTTCTGTTGCTGATTATACTGGTTGGCGCGATGTTTTGGATCAGAGCTAGGTCATCGAACGGGCGAGTGCCACTGCCAACGCCTTCAAAGCGGATCAAGAGCGGCTGAACGAGATCGCGCGCAAAGCTGGAATTGACAGGTAGCACCGCTCCCCCTTCTTGCCAGCCCCCCGCTGGCCCAACGACAGCCGCCCATTTTCTGTTAGTGCAAAGGCTAGATAGCGCCGTTGATGCGGCCATTCCCGATCGAGTGGATTGAGCAGCAACAGCATTTTCACCGCATTTTCTGACCCGATCTCGCAAGAAAGCTGTGAACTGGCGGGTAAAGCTATTTTTTCTGGATGGATTTTCAATACTGTCACCCGCTCAGGGCAAATTTGGATAAGGAATGTCAGATGGGCAAGCTACTGTCGAAGTCAGAGATGATCGAAAAGATTGCTGCGGAGCATTCTGGGCTGTCGAAAAAGCAAGTGAAGGGCGTCATCGAGTTCTCTAGCGACCGTCGGTTACAAAGAACTGAAGAAGAACGGCGCCTTTGTTGTCCCCGGCTTCGCCAAGTTCGTCGTCATAAAGAAGCCTGCTACCAAGGAGCGAAAAGGCATCAACCCGTTCACAAAAGAGCCCACGGTGTTTAAGGCCAAGCCCGCCCGAAAGATCATTCGGGCGCGCCCCGTGAAGGCAGCGAAAGAAGCGGTGTAAAGCAAGGTCTTCTGCACTTCCTCCGGGGACCTGAGCCGTGAACGCGGCGCAGAACGGCTGACTGCCGAACGCATTATCGCCTTCATCATTGAAGCGATGCGTTGCCCTACGCTTTCTTTTTCTTTGGATAGTCGAGCGCCACTTTTGCAAGGTTGGCCTTGACGATCTTTGACCACGACTTCGTATTGAACGTAAACTCAGCAACGGCGCGCGTCGGCATATGAGTGATCTCACCTGAGATGCGATGTGCGAGCTCGGTCAACTCGGGATTATGACCAAAAAGTATCACGCGCTCCAGCTTGGCTGCTCTCGCGCGCGCCGGACGACTTGCCTGGGCTGAGAGGATTCAAACCTCGAAATGTCATTTCGAAAAGTCATTGAAACGCCATGGGAATTCTCATTGAGTTGACGTCACGCTCGGCAGCAAACTCGTGGCCGAAATACACGCGCTGCCGCGCATAGGAGCGGGCCCTGTATGCCCAATCCAGTTCCCCTAATCGCGTCTCCAGTTGGACTGGCCTGGCGCTCCATGCTGACGTAGCATTCGCTTCGAATGTGCAATGTGCTTCGGAGGCACGCTAATGCTTCAACTATACGGAAATGCCAGGTCTCGTGCGATGCGATGCCTATGGATGCTTGAGGAGGTGGGCGAACCATATCAGCTGATTGAGAAGAGCACCCGAACTGATGAATTGCAGAGTAGCGAGTATGTTCGCCTTAACCCCAACGCGCGAATTCCCACTCTTGTGGACGGCGACTTTGTTTTATGGGAATCCATGGCCATCAACCTCTACCTCGCGCAAAAATATGCAGGGCCAATGCACTGCGCTGATTCCAAAGTATTAGGTTTAGCTGCCCAGTGGAGTTTCTGGGCAATGTTAGAGACGGAGGCGCTGCTGCTGGATTTACTGCAGCATCGCGCAGTGCTGCCTGAATTCGCCCGTGATGCCTCCTACGCGGAACGTGACGAGTTGCTGTTGCGAAAGCCGCAGGGGGTACTCAACAATACATTGAGTGAGCGCGACCACCTGGCGGGCCGCCAATTTAGCGTCGCCGACCTCAATGTGGCGAGCATCCTTGTCTGGGGCAAAATGGGGCGCTTGAACTTATCGCCTCATCCGAACGTCGCACGATGGCTGGACAGCTGTTTGGCGCGCCCCGCCTACAGCCGAGTGCGTGATCGGACAAAGCACAAGTAATGCGATCCGTTCACGTTTCACCATTTGAGCCAATAGACTGTTCGGTACTGGCCGGTTTCCGACCGAAGTGGCCGGTTTTGAAAATTAGAGTGGCTGGTTTTGCTACTCGGTAATTTTTACGCGCTAGTTATCCGGCGTCGGGTTTGACAGACCCCGATACTCACTAGCACTTGGCCCCGACCGTCATCTCCCCGCCCCCGGTCGGGGCCTTTTCAGCAAAACAGGGTACTGTCCTAATTCCGAGGCTTCTGTCCTAATTTGACTTGCGGAGTGTCCTAATTTGTAGGAGACTGACCGTGGGCTCGGACAAGTGCAGAACGCGCCATGCCGCTCGATGCAGGCACGATCGCGGTCCTTGGTCTTTTAGCGCTCGCGCTCGGTGTTGTGGCATATCTAGCCCTTACAGATGGTCAACAGTCATTTCGCCGTGGCGCCGTTTAATTATTACGAACTCAGCGCGCTGTAATGCAGTGGAAGATGCAAGCCTTGCGGGCAGTTTTCCAGCGGCGGATTCACATCGCCTTCTTGCGATAAGGATTTGCCTTGATCGCGTCCCCAAATTGACGATGTGGACACACTATGGCGAGTGGCTCACCGAGGGCTTGCAGTGACTGAGAAGTCGTGGCTTTCTGCCCATGAATCCACAGTCCTTCCCCAGCATGTCCCAGCGCGCACCCAGCTATTTCCATCTCCATCTCGTGTCGGATGCAACCGGGAAGACGCTTACGACAGTTGCCCATGCGGCGACTACCCAGTACACGAAGGTCTCTCCCGTGGAGCATGTCTGCTGGTGCGGACACAGAAATAGCTTGACCGGGTGCTTGAGGAAATCGAGGAATCACCGGGGATCGTGCTCTATACGCTGCTCGACGATGAACCCGCCACTTTCATTATGTTTAATTCGACAGATTACGTCCAATTTGCGGTAACGGGACAATTCTGTCGCTTTCAGACGAAGCGGAGATCCTAGCAATGCCGAGTGGCGGCGTGATCTAATTGTTATGCGCGGCGACACCTGCCGAGTGGTCACCGTCCCTGGAACAAACCGATCAGGGCTCACGAAAGTACGTCTGGATGGAGAAACTCTCATTGCCGCATCGGCATCCCACGTCATAAGGACTATTCCACCACCAGACCACCGCGACTCAGATCAATTCCATGATTGGTTCTGAGAGCGCATCAGGCGTGTCAGCCATCCGTCCCGTACGACCCGATCCTCAGCCACAGCACGCCATCTACCATCATCGCAGCATTCAACATAAACGATGGGCCAACCGGCTTCTCGAAGGTTGGCAGCTGTCTGCTCGGCTTGATCCTTTGTCATTGCGTGGCCTCCGATTGGTGGACTTCAAGCCGTCTGGCCAGGATCATTCCATCGCATCGGCAAAGCTGTAAACAAGCCTGAGATCAGCGGGATTACCGTGCCTGCGCCAGCCGACACGCTCGGCCACGATGATGCGGCGGCAGGCTGCAACGACCATTTCGTCTCCTGCGTCCTTGGCCGCTTCGAGCACTGCCCAGGTGATATGCATTCGCGGTGTCATCGAGTACCATCATGCAGCTCTTTCGGCGGGACGACAAGTTCCGTTGTCACGTGTGTGCGTGTGGGCTGAACTAGCGCGATCAATCATCCGCAATACGGTCTGAGCATGCCATCGGCCCCCGCTCGGGGTTGCAATGCCGCGCGCGGTTAGCTCTGCCGCCATCCGCCGCGCCGACATGCCGGCGTCTTTCAATTCGGCAAGGACAGGCGCGAGTTGCTGCGCCCTTTTGACCGCTTCCGCGCGATTGGCTGGCGCCAGCCTGTCAGCGCCATTGCGGCCGAGTTTGATCCCGCGTGTCTTCGCCGCGGCGAGCGCATCCTTGGTCCGCTGGCTGATCTGCTCCCGCTCATGCTCGGCGAAGGCCGCCAGAAGATGGACCATGAGCTTATTCGCATGCGGGTTGTCCGCCGCGACGAAGTCCACGCCGCTCTCCATCAACCCGGAAATGAAATGGACGTTTCTGGCGAGGCGGTCGAGCTTCGCGATGATTAGGGTCGCCTTGGCCTTCTTGGCGGCGGCGATGGCAGCCGCGAGCTGAGGCCGATCCGAGCGCTTCCCGCTCTCGATTTCGCAGAAGTCCGCGACCAGTTTGCCGTCGTGGCCGGCAACATGCCGCATGACCGCGTCGCGTTGGGCCTCGAGGCCAAGGCCGCTACGGCCCTGGCGATCGGTGGAAACTCGATAATAGGCGACAAATCGCCGGGACATGCCTAGCTCCCGTCACATGCAATCGGACGTTTGCATGTTACAAGTACCGCCATGGCACGTCAATGCTGTAGTGCTACACTATTGAAGCGGTATACATTTACGAGGCTACCACCGTCCGCCGCCTACCGCTAGAATGGCCACCCAAGGCCTTGGGAAGGCCGTACAATGAGGAAGCATGGCCAAGCGCACCAAAGCAGCCCAACCGCCTTCGGAAGCGCCCCGACAGGCCGCTGGGCGGCAACCCCGGCCGGACATCGTGCATTCAAGCCTTTATCTGCCTGAGGGCGTCTATGAGGCGCTGCGCACAATTGCCTTCGAGGAGCGCTGCAAAATCCATGATATCGTCCTCGAAGGGATCGGGCTCGCGCTCAAAAAGCGCGGCTATCCTCCTCTCGAGGAGCTGAAGGCCGGGAAGCGCCGCTAGGGTGCACCGACGCCCGCAGCACGAACACGCACAGTCCCTCTGTTGCGCAAAGATGTTGGTATTTGACGGGCCCAACCGGAAGGCTCGACGCGTTAACCTCGCTTTCACGTCCGGGATCGACACTCGTTCGTGAGTGGACGCGCGAGGAGCAGGTCGATGGATGATGCGTCCGGCAAGTTTGTGCTTGTCATGCTGCGCGCCGACCAAGTGCGTGTGCATCATAAAAAAACGAAACACGAGTATAAGTTTCATGTTTCCGGCGATCCGCCCGAAGTAGAGATGTGCGCGTTGCATCCAAATCCGGCGGCACCGATCGATCCGAGAAATTACCGGGAAGAGGCCCGGGCGGCCGCGCAATGGTTCGTTGCCAAGCGCAGCGCGTCTCACATGCCTGTCTTGGGCGTACGCCCTAGCTCTGGTTGGATAAACATGTAGGCACCGTAAGTGCGGCAATCGCCAAGTCTGCGTATGCGCTCGGGCGACACGTTTGGGAAAAGATGGTTAACCTGCGGTGTCGAGTGGGATGAATATGCGAGTGGCGGTGGCGAGCTGAGAAAATGACCGGTGCAGAGTGCCGATGCGGGCGCCGAGATGCTTGGGATCGGCGGCAATGGTGAGCATGGTCTCGGACGAGGTAAGCATCGTGAATTCAACGACCGTCCGGTTGAAGTCGTAGCCTAGTATCTCTCCTCGTTGCAGCGGCATGGCAAATTCTCCGCTCTGAAAGGGTCGATTTGCCCTCCATCGATGGGGGCGTGTGCTACCTCACTTCAATCCGCTGGACGTGCTGCACACGTCATCTACGTTCGTCAGTGTTCCCATCAGATCAACCTCGTCGCAGACAATGATGGTGGAAGGGGATCTCGATGTGCTTGAGGTTGAAGGGCGCGCGACAAGCGATTGAGAGTTTGATCCCGTGGAGGAGGTCGGGTTAAACAGGGTCGAACCGATCGTGCCAAGTGTGGTCGATCCCGGCGCGCCGAGAAATGTTGAGGTGGACGAAGAGGAGCTTGTTTGAGCTCCGAAAACCAGTGCGACCAAAAGGAGAAATATTGCTCTTGCCATTTTCAGCCTTATAGGTTGGACGGAGCTACCTTAGACAGACTAAGACTAGGGCTGTCACCAGAATAGATTTTCGCATTGGGCGGCAAGGATTTCTTTGCGTGCCCGTGGCCCCAAAATGAAAAACGCTATAAACAAGAAGTAAAGAGGGCGTACCGGATGCTCCCTCGCGGGTAACCGCGCTACCTTTTACTCATCATTCTCGAAACGGTCATCGGAGCCTGTTCTTCTGCGGCGGCACCGGTGCTACGCTTCACGACGCACCATGTTGGAGCGTTTCTTTGCCTCGCCTCGTCATTGTTTCTAACCGTGTACCGGTTCCCGATGCGGCCGACAAAGGAACAGCCGGCGGCCTGGCCGTTGCATTGCGAGAGGCCTTTCGAGCCTATCAAGGGCTGTGGTTCGGATGGAGCGGCAGGGTCGTTGCCCAGCCTAGTCCGCAGCCCAGAATAGTCGACAAAGGAGACGTCCATTATGTGCTCCTCGACCTCACCTCGCTTGATCGTCAGGAATACTATCATGGTTTTGCCAACCGGGCGCTGTGGCCGACGATGCATTACCGCGTGGGGCTGTCGGATTTTTCACGTGCCGACTACAGCGGCTACCTGCGAGTTAATCGCACATTTGCAGTGGCGCTTGCGAAGCTTGTCTTGCCAGACGATCTCGTGTGGGTGCACGACTATCACCTGATCCCCCTGGCGGCAGAGTTGCGGCGTCTCGGCCTCACCAATTTGATCGGGTACTTTCACCACATACCTTGGCCGGCACCTGAGGTGCTCGGAACACTTCCAGGAAGCACGGACCTTCTGCGCGCGATCATGGATTTCAATCTCGTCGGAGTGCAAACTGAGCGGGATGCCGACAACCTGAGGCGGGCGCTTATGCAGGAGCTCAGCGCCGTTCCTCAAAAGGTAGATGTGCTGGACGCAGGTGGAAAGAGTACCTGCGTGAAAAGCTTTCCCATCGGGATTGATGTGAACGACTTCCAGGAGGTCGCGGCGCATCCTCGTTCAAATCGCATTTTCACGCAGACAACTGCAGGTCTTGGTTCGCGTAAATTGATTATCGGGGTTGATCGTCTGGACTACTCGAAAGGCATTCAAGAGAGAATGGAGGCATACGAGCGCTTTCTCGTCAGCAACCCCGATCAGCGAGGCCATGTCACCTATCTTCAAATCGCGCCAACGAGCCGCA
>CAVYVC010000006.1:0-213367 GCA_963771845.1 uncultured Alphaproteobacteria bacterium
GGCCGCGCGGGCGCTCATCCGAAACGGCAAATCAAAGCCATTCCTGGCGTTGTATTCACGATTGGGTGGCGCCCCCGTATCGACGGTAATAATCAGCGCCTCGAAGCCGGCGTTCTTAGCTCGGTCGATGAGCTCGTAGGAAAGCTTGCGCTCATGCCAGACATAGAGCTGCATCCACAACCGACCCGAAGCCTTCTCGGCAATCTCCTCCATCGGCGTCATTGCGCCAGTCGCAAGCGTGAATGGAATCTTCGCGGCCGCTGCCGCTTTCGCAAGCTCAAGCTCGCCGTGATACCAGCATAGACCGGCAACGCCGGTCGGTGCGATCGCCATCGGCATGGACGCCGGCTTTCCGAACAGCGTCGTTGCCATTGTGCGGCTGGTCATATCCACTAACGCGCGATGCTTCAGCTTGAGCCGCTCGAACGCCGCGCGGTTGTTGGCGAGCGCCACCTCGTCCTCGGTGCCACGATCGAAGAACTCGAACACGCCCTTCGGAAGTCGCTTTTTCGCGACCTCGCGCAGGTCGAAGATGTTGTAGCAGTCGTCCAGGCCGCTCATTCGCGGTTTTCCCTCTCGCCGAATGATGACAGCGGCATTCTGCGTGTCAACACCGAACGCATCTATCCGGGCGCGAGCGGCGCTGGGCTATGACCGCCGGCTGGCGGTCGTGCGCCGTTACGATGGCTTTCTGGGCGAAGACAAAGCGGGCGCGCGGCCATGCAAAATGGCCGGCATACAGCCGTCGTGAAATCGATTATCCGGCGACCGTATATGCCGCGCGCTTTCGAGAGTGCTATAGTCCAGCCGGTTACCATGCGGGGATGCACGCATGAGGTAATCGAAGTCACCACCGCCATTTGCTCCACATTAGTGCGTTTGTGGGCACCCAAGAGTCACGCCGGTTACGCCCCGCAGAGTCTGCCGGCAGCGCGCAAGCCCGCCAGAGTGGATGACTCGAGTGCTGCCCTTGTGGCATCAACGGCGTCAAGGCCGGCGAGCGAGTTACTCTCGGCAATTGCAAAGAGAATGAACATCCACATGCCGCCCATGAAGCACCAGAGCTGGGAACAGGTGCGCACGCAGCTCGATCAGAATGCGCCGTTCTCAAACATGCTCGCTACGCCTTACTATCGGGACGCGGTCTACGACCATTTCTCCAAGCAGGAATATGCGCGCCGCTATGCTGCATTGCGCGAGAAGATGCGCATCCACAAGCTTGACTGCGTGATTGTACCAGGCGGGCCGAGCCACTGGAGCTTCGGCGGGGGGATGCAGTGGCTCACCGGGCATTGGGAGTGGCACGCTATTGCTTCGTACGTCGTGGTGCCGCTCGTGGGCGAGCCCACGCTCGTCTTCTCCATGGGCGGCACCCACGCCGAGGCGTGCCGGCGGGAATGCGCCAACGCGCTCTCCGACGTGCGCCACAGCCGCAACGGCAGATATGCCGAGGTCATGGTCGAGCGCATCAAGGAGCTCAAGCTCGAGCGCTGCCGCATCGGGCTCATCGAGATCGACGCGCGGCACAAGGATTATCTTCCGGTCAATCAGTACAATGTGCTCAGGCAGGCCCTGCCCGATGCCGAGCTCATTTTCACCCAGGGCTTGCTGCACGAGCTCCTGGTCATTCACAGCGAGGAGGAGCTTGCCTGCGTGCGCAAGTCGGGCGTCCTGTGTCAGCGCGCGATGGAGGCCATGGTCGCGCGCGCAAAGCCCGGCGTGCCGGAATACGAGCTGCGCGCCGCGGCCGGGGCTGCCATTCTCGACGGCGGCGGCGACATCGATTTTCTAATCATCGGCTCGACGCCGATGGACAACCCGGCCATGGTGTTCGGCAACCCGCGCCCCTCCCAGCGCAAGCTCAAGAAGGGCGACATCATCAATATGGAGCTTGCGGCCGGATACAACGGGCTCTCCGCGCAGATCGGGTCCCCCATCACACTCGGCGAGCCGACCGAGATGGTTCGCAGGTTCTGGGAGGAGGTCACGCTCCCTGGCTACAACAAGATCATCTGCGAGATCAGGCCGGGCAATGCGACCGACAATATGCGGCTCGCGAGCCGGTTTTTCCGCGACAAGGGCGTGCAGTCGCGACCCACCCAGGTGCACGGGATCGACATCGTCACGGACAAGCCGCATGTCTTCGCCGAGCGCACCGAAGCAGACGAAGTCGACAAGATCCTCAAGCCCGGCATGATCATCATGGCCGAGCCCAATCCGATTACGGCAGATGGAATGTTCGGCATCTTCCTCGGCCACACCTTCATCGTCACCCCCGACGGCCACGAATGCGCGGACAGGTTCCCGCTGGAAATCGCCGTCGCGCCTTGCTGAAGAACCACAGCGCCAGCGAGCGCTGGCGAAGAGAGGAAGTCGCAGAGGAACCGACCGAGCATCTGCTTGCTCGCCCAGGCGGTGCGCGCCCTCTCTTAGTAACAATGAAACGGGAGTGCCAAGGATGGTATGGGTTAATGCGCTGCGTAGCGTCGCGACAACTGCACTGCTGGTGATGGCGATTGCGTCGAGCGAAGCGCAGCAATGGCCTACGCGACCGATCAGGGTAGTCAGTCCGTTTCCCGCCGGAAGCGCTTCCGATGTCACGAGTCGCGTCGTGGTTGACCAGATGTCTCACTCGCTCAGCCGCCCCATCGTGATCGAGAATCGGCCTGGAGCTGGAGGGAGGCTCGGATTTGCCGAAGTCGCCAAGGCCGAACCTGACGGATACACGCTGGTGACCAGCTCATCCGCGATGGCGTCCGGGCTCGTTCTGCACAAGAGCCTTCCCTACGATCCTGTGCACGATTTCATTCCCGTGGCGCTCTTCGGCATTCAGCCCAATGTGCTCGTTGCCTCTACGCAGAGCGGGTTCAAGACGATTGCCGATCTGGTATCAGCCGCGAAGGCAAAACCCGCAACCTTGACTTTTGCGTCGGCCGGTATCGGCTCCACATCGCATATGGCTGCCGAGCGATTTCGCCTCGCCGCGAATATCGAGGTCCGCCATGTTCCATTTCGCCAAGGCGGGCTTACCGAAGTGATGGCAGGACGAATCGACTACTATTTCCTGCCGCTAGCCGCTGCGGTCTCGGCGATTGCCACTGGAAAGCTTGCCGTGCTTGCCGTGAGCGCGCGCAGGCGCGCCGCATTGTTGCCGAGCGTGCCGACGCTTGCGGAAGCGGGCTATCCAACGGCGGAGTCCTCCTTTTGGGTCGGATTGTCGGCGCCGGCGAAGACGCCGCAGGAGATCGTTAATCGCCTCCATGGCGTGGTTGAAGAGGCTCTGCAAACTCCCGCGGTGAAGGAAAACCTGGAGAGGGTTGGCGTCGAGCCAGAGCTCATGAGCGTGGCGCAATTCGGCAAGTTCTTTAACGAGGATCTCGCAGCGACCGTGCAGCTCGCCAGCGACGCCCACATCGAGCCCTCCGACTGAGGGTGTGGTTTGCGCTCCTGCGGCTACGGCTAGACGGTAACCTGCGTGCCGACTTCCACCACGCGGCCGGTCGGAATGTGGAAGAAGTCGCTCGCGTCATTGGCGCTTCGAGCAAGCCCAATGAACAAGCGGTCCTGCCAACGCGGCATGCCGGAATGCGCCGCAGGTTTGAGTGCACGACGTGACAGAAAGAACGAAGTAGACATGATGTCGAACTGCCAGCCCTTCTTGCGGGCGATTGCAAGCGCCCTTGGCACTTTCGGTGTCTCCATGTAGCCGAACTTCAGCGCTACCCGCGAAAACCGCGGCGATATCGGCGTGATCGTCACGCGCTCTTGTTCATTGACCCGCGGCGTGTCGGCGGTAACAACGGTGAGAATGACATTGTGCTCGTGCAGAAATCTTGTTGTGCTTGAGATTATGCAGAAGCGCAGTCGGGGCCAAATCCGCGGTACTGGTCAGAAATACCGCCGTGCCTGGCACGATAATCGCACACGAGAGCTCACTTCCTGAATCCACTCCAGTTCCTGGACCGTTGCATTCTCTCCTTTCCAGGAACCGGCGCTGGATGGCAGCGTAGCAAATTGGCTGATCATTCCGGCCTGGCGCCTGAGAACTTGACGACCTTGCCCCATTTCTCGATTTCTTCCCCGACCAGCCTTGCAAAATCAGTGGGCGAACCCGGGATTACGGCGCTGGCTAAATCGGCGAACCGCGCCTTTATCTTCGGATCAGCGAGACCCGCGTTGATCTCGTTGTTAAGCTTGTCGACGATTTCGCTCGGCGTATTCTTCGGCGCGGCGATGCCATACCAGGCGGTTGCCTCATAACCCGGCAAGAACGCGCCTACTGTTGGCAGATCCGGGAGTGCTTCCGAGCGCGTCGCGCTGGTGACCGCGAGCGCGCGTAGCGCACCGGATCGAATATGTTGAATCGAGCTCGTCAAAATATCGAACATGACGTGTACTTGACCACTGATCATGTCGGTGAGCGCAGGTGCCGAGCCGCGATAAGGCACGTGAACGAGACTGACGCCGGCCATCATCTTGAAGAGCTCGCCGGCAATATGGACGGAGGTTCCTATGCCGCCAGACGCCATGTTGATCTTGCCCGGATTAGCCTTGGCATAGGCGATGAACTCAGGAACGGTTTTGGCTGGGATCGATGGGTTTATCTCCATAACGAACGGGACGCGGATGATACCGGCGACCGGCGTAATGTCGCTCATGAAATTGAAACTGAGGTTCTCATAGAACGTTGCGTTGACGGCATTGGTCGAAGTGACGAGCAGAAGCGTGTAGCCGTCGGGAGGTGCCCGCAGGGCCGCCTCGGTCGCGATATTGCTGGCCGCTCCAGGCCGGTTCTCGACTACGAATTCCTGCCCAAGGCGCTCCGACAGCCATTGAGCGATAAGCCGTGCAGTAATGTCGCTCGGCCCCCCAGCGGGGAACCCGACGATGATGCGCACGGGACGCGTCGGGTATGTTTGCGCCCGCGCGCTCCGCGAGATGGCAGCGAAAGCGACGCCACCAGTTGCCAGCTCCAGAACTTGACGGCGCGATCGTATCATCGTCTCCTCCCATCGCGTTTGAAAGCTTGGTTGGACCGCGATTTTCTCTGGCTGGTAGTCTAACCACCCCGATCCATGCCCGCCGTGCGACGTGTCATCGCAGCCTCGAAACGCCTATTGATATTGCTAAGGCTGGCACGTGGGAGCATGCTTTTAGCGACGCGCGTGAACCCCGCTCCGTCCGGATAATTGCCTGCGGACACGTGTCGCTTGGATCAAGTCGACCAGAACTTCGAACAATAACCTTCCAGGGAGGAATGGATGGCACCATTCCGCATGTTATGTGACGCCGTCTTAAGCGTTGCCGCTCTCACCATCGTTTCGGCTGGAGCGATATCAGCTGCCAGTCAAGCGCACGCCCAGGAGTATCCTGCCAAACCGGTCACAATCATCTCGGACTCGGCTGCGGGCAGCACGCCCGATGCCGTGCTCAGGGTGATTGCCGATCGGCTGGGCCAAATGTGGGGCCAACAAATTCTTCCAGTGAACCATCCCGGTGCCACCGGGAGCATCGCTTCGAGAATTGCAGCGGATTCGCCGCCTGACGGATACACGCTTTACATGCCGGTGCTGTCCAGCTTCGTGGCGCTGCCGGGACCGGCGCCCAACGTGCCGATCCGGTTGCCGCGGGACTTTACCGCAATCGGCTTTGCCGCCGAAAATCCCATGTTCGTGGTAGCCAGTCGCTCGCTCGGCATTGCCAAGATTTCTGATCTGATTGCGCAGGCGAAAGCGCGTCCGGGCGCAATATCCTGTGCCGTCACCGGGGTCGGCAGGCTCACGCATCTGACCGCCGAACTCCTGCAAAGCCGGGCGGACATCAAGCTGCTGACCGTCCCGTATACCGGCGGTCCAGCGCACGCGATCAGCGATGTCGTGAGTGGCCGGGTGGGGCTGATCATTGAAGGCTATTCCGGAATTGCCGGGGCGGTTCAATCAGGTTTGGTTAAAGCGATCGCGGTCGCATCGGAGGAGCCCCTCGCCGAGTTCCCCGCTCTGCCTACGGTGGCGGAAACCTTCCCCGGCTTTTCTGCTACGGGCTGGCAAGTCCTGGTTGCGCCTGTCGGCACGCCCGAACACATAATTGCTAAAATCAGCGAAGATCTGCGCAAGGTCGTCAGCGACCCGGATCTCAAGAAGACGATCGCCACACGCGGCAGCTATACGCGAGCGATGTCACCGGCCGAAGCCATTGCGTTTGTGCAGGCAGAACAAGCAAAGTGGAAACCGGTGCTTGAGCTCATCGCGAACAAGACAAAATAATCAGCTCGCAGCGGCGGAAGCCGTGCCATGCCACCTGCCCAGAAACGCTGGTAACCTGCTGGAGGAAAGTGCCATGAGTATTGTACGCGCGCTCGCCGCTTCGCTCGTCTGCACATGCATTTTGGTAAGCGGAGCTTCGGCGCAGACCTATCCCGATCGACCAATTACCCTGATAGTCGCGTTCCCACCCGGCGGAGCGGATGATACCATCGCGCGCACTCTTCACGATCCCCTGCAGAAAGCGCTTGGCCAGCCGATCGTAATCGAAAACATCGGCGGCGCTGGCGGAATGATCGCCGCCGCCAAGGCCGCGCGTGCCGCACCCGACGGCTACACCATCCTGCTGCATCAGGACTCGCTGGCGGCAGGCATGACGCTCTATCCAAATCGCACGTTCGATGCCGAAAAGGATTTCGTCGCCATCGGACTCATCAATATGGCTGCCACGACGCTGGCGGCGCGTCCGACGCTGCCGCCGAACAATTTCGGCGAATTCCTGAGCTGGATGAAACAGCCAGAACAGAACATCAAGTTCGGGCATCCCGGCGTCGGCTCCTTCGGTCATCTGGCCGATGTACTGATCGTGCAGGAGCTCGGCATGAAGGTCACGCAGGTACCCTATCGCGGCGCCGGTCCGGCGTTGGTTGATCTGTTGGCAGGCCAGGTGGATCTCGGCCCGATATCGGCCGTAGTCGCAGGACCTTTGGTCAGGGCTGGTAAGCTGAAAGCCTATGCTGTCATTGGCAGGTATCGCTTCGCCGGTTTGCCGGAGCTCAAGACCATGGGTCAGCTTGGATATAAAAAACTCGACATCGATTTCTGGCATATGCTGCTGGCGCCGGCCGGCACGCCGCGTCCGCTCATCGACAAGCTCAACCGCGCGCTGCGTGCTGCGCTCGCCGACCCCAAGGCGCAACAGACCTTTGCCGAGGGCGGCATGGACCCATACCCGCCGGACGAGCTGACGCCCGAGGCCGCGAGTGCATTGCTCAAGCGCGAGATCAAGCTTTGGGGTGACGTGATCCGCGCCAACAATATCGCGGCACAGTAGATACAGACTGTATGCTGCAAGTGATGCTCTTTGACGCAAAGGTATTAGAAATGGTTCGAAAGGCTGTTGCCGAAGGGCGATACGATTTGTTGTACGTTATGGTTCCCGCTGATGATGGCGGGCAGACTTATGAGATGAAATGCCAGATTTGCGGTGAATTCGGCAACATATTGGCCAGCAAGTTTAGCCACTCCGAAGGTTGTCCTGTCGAGACCGAGGAGCAACTTTCGTCGCAGCGCGCAGGGAAATGACGTCTGGTTTACAGGTCTGCAGGTCGCTGCGCGCACGCTAGGGCTCGAACTTAACGTCCTGAGGGCAAGCACCGAGGCGATATTGATAAGGCTTTCGCAACCCTAATCCCACTGCGGGTTGGCGGGCTCGTCATAGTCAACGATGTCTTCCTCATTACACGCGAGGAACAACTCGCCGCCCTGGCGCTTCGCCACAAGCTGCCGACGATCTTCCAATCACGCGAATCCGTCGTGGCCGGCGGTCTAATGAGCTACGGAGGCAGTGCCTCGGATACCTATCGTCAAGCTGGCCTATATACCGGCCGTGTTCTCAAGGGCGAGAAGCCTGCAGACCTGCCGGTCCAGCAATCCACGAAAGTCGAATTCGTAATCAATCTCAAAACAGCCAAGATGCTTGGTCTCACCTTTCCGGTCACGCTACTCGGACGCGCCGACGAGGTGATCGAGTGAATTGCCAGGCCATCAGGATCACGCAGCGCAAGTACAATATCCTGTGCATCGCTTATGGCGGCGCCAAGAAGAAACTGACAGGCTTCAATCAGTTTCCAAAATTACATTCCGAATAACAGCCCTTATTTTGCTGCAACGCAGTTTGTGGCCGATGGCACTGGGCTGCTGAACGGCAAGGTCCCGCTTTCACGGAGAGTATTGGAGGGAACCGAACGTCTTTTTAGACGCCGGCTGTGGGGATGCGGGCCCCTCGGTTTTATGCAATGTTAATTTGCCAGGCATCCAACTGGCGTCTAGAAGCAAGTTGGCGCCGGCCGTTCCGCGCAGGCCTAGCGGATTGTGGGCCTCATTCGAGTGGTTCGTTCAAAAATGGCAAATGAGCCAATGGTCATCTCCACACCGCGCCGGCCGCAGTCATTGTTCCACTTCGTCATGATCAAGCCGACGCACTACGATGACGACGGCTATCCCATTCAATGGTTCCGGTCGGCCATTCCTTCCAACACGCTCGCCTGTCTGAACGGGCTTGCGCAGGACGCCGACCGCCGCCAGGCGCTTGGGCCGGACGTGCAAATCCGTTTGCACACCTACGACGAAACGAACCGGCGCGTGCGTCCGGACAAGATCATTCGAATGATCTCCAAGGAGGGCGGCAAAGCCCTGGTTGGCCTCGTAGGAGTGCAGTCCAATCAGTTTCCCCGCGCCGTGGATCTTGCGCGTCGCTTTGTAGCCGCTCATTTCCCGGTCTGCATCGGCGGTTTCCACATCTCGGGCTGTATTGCGATGCTGCCCGAGATGCCGCCGGACATGCGGGAGGCGCAGGCGCTGGGTATCTCTTTCTTTGCTGGCGAGGCAGAGGACGGCCGTCTCGATCAGGTATTGCGCGACGCCTGGAACGGCAAGCTGGCGCCGCTCTACAACCACATGGACCACCTCCCGGCCTTGCAAGGCGCGCCGCCGCCGATCTTGCCTCGAAAACACATTCGCCGAACGTCTGGATCGCTTTCGAGCATGGACCTTGGGCGCGGCTGCCCGTACCAGTGCTCGTTTTGCACCATCATCAACGTGCAGGGACGCAAAAGCCGGTTCCGCTCACCAGATGACCTTGAGAAGATTGTGCGTGAGAACTACGCCCAGGGCATTAAGCGCTTCTTCATCACCGATGACAATTTCGCCCGAAACCGCGATTGGGAGCCGCTGTTCGACCGCTTAATAGCGTTGCGCGCCGGCGATTGTCCGAAAATCGGCTTCACGATCCAGGTCGATACCCTTTGCCATAAAATCCCGAATTTCATCGAGAAGGCGGCGCAGTGCAGGCGTTCGCCGCGTCTTCATCGGTCTCGAAAACATCAATCCGGACAATCTGATTGCTGCGAAAAAGCGCCAGAACAAGATCACCGATTACCGACAGATGCTGCAGAAATGGCGCGAGCACGGCGCTATCACCTGCGCCGGCTACATCATCGGTTTTCCTGGTGATAGCAAAGCGTCAATTCTGCGGGACATCGAGATCATCAAGCGTGAGTTGCCACTTGACATCCTCGAACTGTTCTTCCTCACGCCATTACCCGGATCTGAGGACCACAAGATACTGTGGCAGAACAGGACCTGGATGGATCCCGACATGAATAAGTACGACCTCAATCATCGGGTCGCACATCATTCAAAGATGTCGGACGCGGAATGGGAGGATGCCTATCGTGCGGCTTGGGAGGCGTTCTACACTCCAGAGCACATCCGCACGATCCTGCGCCGCGCCGCCGCCAATCGCCTCGGTCGGCCGAAGACGACGTTGACGACGCTTCTCTGGTTCAAGCTCGTGAGCACCTATGAGGGCGTGCATCCGCTCGAAGGCGGTGCGCTGCGGATGAAATTCCGCTCCGACCGCCGGCATGACCTCCCACGGGAGAGCATCTTAATGTTCTATCCACACTATCTTGCACAAACCATCGTCAAGGCCTGGCGATATTGGCTCACCTATCGCGAATGCAAATCGATCCTCGATGAGGTCCTGAGCTCTCCGGACCGCTCGACCTATACCGACCTTGCAATTGCGGCACCCAGAGAGGACGAGTTCGAGGCGCTCGATCTTTACCACGCAACCAATGGCGGCGAGGCCGCGCTTGCGCGCAAGCGCCGCGATGATGCGATTCGAAACAATTCCGGTGGAGTAAGCTGGCAGACGCCCACAGGTTCGCGCTTGCTCGCCGACGAGGTGATCGAATAAGGGGAAAAAGCTTCGGCTGGTTGCTCATTCGAATACGTCGATACGGCCCTGGTAGGGGGCCGATGCAGACGCTGGCGGACGGTCGACCTCCGCGCTGGGCGCAAGCAGCAGCGGCCGCACCGGAGAGCCGCAATTTTCGGTGCATGGCGCTTGAATATCGGTCATCCACACGCCCCGCCCGAAAGTAGCCGCGAGCATCCTGTGGTGCTGCTCGTCAAGCACCAGTGAATTGACGATTACGTCCGGCAGACCGTCCATGAAAGGGACCCAGCCGTCGAGACGATCGTCCCGATAGTACACGCCAACATCGAGCCCTACATAGACGCCGTGCGCAGGCCCGTTTGCCGCGGCGATGGCATTGACCGGCAGGTTTGCCAACCCGGTCGAAAGGTTGCTCCAGGTCGCACCGCCATCCGTACTGCCGAATACCTTGGCTTGCGCGTTATAGCCCGAAAAAGTCACCCACACCCGGCGGGCATCGGTCGGGCTGACCGCCAGATTGGTGATGGCGGCGTCCGCCATCGGCAACGTCCCGGTGATTGATTCCCAGCCGGAGCCCCCATCGGTGCTGCGAAATACCCCGCCTCCGCCGAAAAAAGGTGGTCTTGCATCACCGCTGTAGCGCGAAGGCCAGGAAGCCTGCTTGACGACATAGATCGTATTTGGATCCGACGGAGCAACGGCGACCTGTCTGCATTCCTCGCTCGGACCAAGCGCTCCGTTGCTCAGGTTCCTCCATTCGAAGCCGCGATCCGGGCTGCGCCACAGATCGGCATAACAAGCAAATAAGATGTCCGGATTCGCGGGATGGAGAAGGATTGGCGTGATCCACGGACCCGAGACATTGGGATTGCGCGGCACGAAGGTGCCGTTCCGTCCCCCTTGGTCCGACCTGTAAAATTCGCCGTAGACGTAGCTCGCGTACACGATATTGGAGTCCCTGGGGTCGATCAGGCAGATTCCGCCGTCGCCCCCGTATGCCAGCGTCACTTCGCCGCCGAGCGAGAGCCGGTAGGTGCCGTTGTCCTGGGCGCCGTAGAAGAGCAGGTTGGGGTCCTGTGGCGTGGCGCAGACGGAATAGGTCTGGGCGATGTTCATGCCGGTCATCATGTTGGTGATGCTGGCCCAGCGATCCCCGCCGTCGTTCGACCTGTACACCCCGCCGTCGTTTCCGGCATAAAGCACAGCACCACGGTAGGCCATGACGTGGAAGTCCGCATGGGCGTAATCGGGGGCGGACGCGTTCTTCTCCCAATATGAGGTCTGTTTCCACGTGCGGCCGCCGTCGTCCGATCTCCAGCTGTCGAGCGCGCCGACATTTACACGCTCGATGTTGGTGGGGGAAACAGCCAAGGCCAGATCATAATCGGCTTGCGAATGGTTGTCGTTCGCTTTGTAACCGAGAATGTTCGGCGTCGTGAGGTCGATTTGAGGATTGCTGTTCGACTGTTTGGTGAAGTGCCGTCCACCGTCGTCGGAACGATAGAGCCCGACGGTGAATCCGTTCGTTGCTCCGTAGAGCACATAGAGCGTGTTTGGACTGGCAGGCGATACGGCAAGGCGTATTCGCACGCTTGCCGGACGTTGCGGCAGTCCCAGCGTGAGCGGCATCCAGGTCACACCTGCGTCGTCTGATCGGTAGACAACGCTGCTGGACGCCGCATACACGATCGAAGGGACAGTGGGGTGAAACAACACATCCCAAAGCGGCTCTCTTGCGGTGCCGGGAATCACGCGGACCCAAGCATCGCCCCCGTCCTGGGTGCGGAACATCCCGGCCGAGGTGGCGGCGAGCAGGATGTTAGGCGCAATTGGATGGATCGCCAGCCGATGGCCGTATTCCGACTGGTTGACCTTCCAGACCAAACCAGTCGGATTCCAGGTGCGCCCCGCATCCATGCTCTTGAGCACTCCGACCGATGGAGGCCCGTGCATGGCAACGCCGCCTTCGCCGTCCCCGGAGAGGACATAGATCGTGGCGGGCGCCAGCGGATCAATGGCGATGTCCGTGATCCCAAGCAGCGGAAGAGCATCGGTCAGTCCCGTCCAATTGATGCCGTCATCCTGTGAGCGCCACAAACCGGCGGCGGGAGTTCCGGCATAAAGGGTCTGCGGATCCGATGGATGAAATGCGAGCGCGTTGATGCGCCCGATATCGCCGCCACCTGCCTGCGTCATTGCGCGCGCGGGCCCGACTGAACGCCAGTTGCCGGTGCCGATGCCGGCGGCGACGGCCGCGGCTTTACGCGCCGCGAATTCCGGTGAACGCTCCGCCCGGAAATGATTGACCCAGGCAAGTGCCGTGATGTTGATGAGATCGCCTGACGGATAGGTTCGCGAGGCAAACAGGTGCTGCCAGCGCTTGAACTGCCGGAATCCGCTGCCACGTCCCGTCCCGATGCGCGAATAGAACGCCTCATGTGCGCGCACAACATCGGGCAGCTTGTCGGTGGGGCCGCCCGGGGGCCGTAGCTCCTGGGCGGCAACTGCGACGGACAGGAAGGCAAGAACTAAACCCGCTCCAACCAGATTGAGTTTGGGCATGTCATTCCTCCCGGTCCGATCAAGATCACCGTCGCGGCGGCGAGCGCGTTGCGCAGTCCGGGACAATTCTGACCGTTTTGATGACGCATCTGTCAAGCATTTGAGCGCCGCCGGAGCCGCGTTCATCGGCGCTTGACAAGGAGGCAGGCGGCATCAGCGCACGTTGCGGTCCGTGACTGAATTGTAACGCGCGCGCCCGCGCCCACCGCAATGCGGTCCTTGCTCTTCTTGCTCGCTGGATCGGCTTGAAAGAAGAACTTGCTCAACACCAAGATTCCGTCTCAAATGCTATGCTATCTTCGCGCGGACGGTACCTAGACCCTCCCACCCGTTTGCAAGGACAATCCCATCCCTATGTTCCGTGCAACGCATGCGGCTGCACGGGGCTCTTGACTGCTCCAACCCAGTTCAGACCGTGAGAGTTAACTCATGTTAAGCAGATACACGACGCACAGCCTGCTCACCGCGGCTGTTCTGATGTGCTCGGCCGGTAGTCAAGCGCCGGCGCAGTCGTCGCAGGTCCAGGTCGCGTATGATGCGCCCACGAATGCGCAGCTGCAGCCCATCTATCAACGCCTCAAACAGCGCGCGGTGCTGGAAGAGATGCAGGCCTTTCTCACGCCGCTGCACCTGCCGCGGCCGCTTACGATCAAGACCGCGCAATGCGGGACAACGACCTTGCCGCAGCGCCCGGCAGATACCGCGACCGTCTGCTATGAGATGATCGCGGCCATCGAAAGGCTTGTGGGCCAGCGTACATCCGACCGCAATCTCGCGCAGTCCGTGATCATCGGGGCCTTTGTCCAGACGGCGTTGCATGAGACTTCGCGCGCCATCTTCGAGATCCTGGACGTGCCGATCTGGGGCCGGGAACGAGACGCTGCCGATCGCCTCGCCGCGCTCATCATGACTCAATTCGGCGAGGACGTGTCGCGCACCGCCATCATCGGGACTGCTGACCTGTTCATGTGGTCGGACAAGACATGGACCGGCAGCGATTTCTCCGATACGGGTTCGCCGGACTACCAGCGGTTCTTCAACTACGTCTGCATCGCCTATGCCGCCGCGCCGCTGCAATTCGGGGATATGGTCGATCGCGGCATTCTTCCGAAACGCCGCGCGGAGCGCTGCCAGGGCGAATACGATCAGATTCGCAGGGCCTTCGACCTGCGAATCATGCCCTATGTCGATCCGGACCTGTTGATCAAGGCGCGCGCCACGCCCTGGCTCAACTGGACTCCGCCAAAGTGAAACGCGAGGGCATCCCCATGAAATCGATCCTGCACTCTGCCGTTCTTGTCGCGGCGATGTCCTTGCCGGTGGCCTTGACAAATTGGGCATTTGCACAAGTTGCGCCGGGATTCAGCAACAGCAAAATCGTGTTGTATGAAAAAGAAAAGGGCGACCGCGGCTATTGGAAAACCGGGCTCGCGTCCGACTCCAAGCAGATCAGTCCGGAGCGCATGGCGTTACGTGAACGCATGATGAAGCGCCGCGTGCTCGAGCAATACGCCGAATTTCTCTCGCCGCTGCGGCTGCCCTATACGCTCCTCATGATTGCCAGCGATTGCTCCGGCAGCGAGTGGGACAGCCCGTATTACGATCCCGACAATCATTTGATCAACATGTGCTATTCCTTCATCGCCGAGGCGGAGAAAAGCGCCGACCTGCTGGTGCAGCTGCAGAACACGCAGAAACTGTGGACCCCGGTGTCGCGCGATCAGTTGTTCGCCGGCCTGTTCGCGTCGGTGCTGTTGCACGAGACTGGCCACGCCGTTTTCGACCTGCTCAACGTGCCGGTTTTCGGACGCGAGGAGGATGCGGCCGATTTCATGGCCGTCTTCATTCCGCTTCAGTTCGGCACCGAGACCGCACGTACCGTCATCAAGGGCTTCGCCTATTACTGGCAGTATAGCGCCGCGCAGGGACAGGACCCGAAGCTCGGTACGCCCAGAGTCAATCCAAACAATCCCGAGCCGCAGTGCCGGCTGTCATTCTGCTCCTTCTCCGACGAGCACGGCAGCGCCAGCCAACGCATGTACAACGTCATCTGCCTCGCGTATGGCGGCGATCCCGCCACTTTCAAGGATTTCGTCGACGCGGGCTGGTTGCCGCAGCAACGCGCGCAAGACTGCGCCAAGGAATATCAGCTGCTAAGCGCAGCTTTCAACAAGACCGTGCTGCCGTTCATTGATCAAGAGCAGATGAAAAAAGTACGGGCGAGAACCTGGTTCACTACCGACGAGACAAAGGAGAAGTGAACGCCCTGTGTGATCCTGACGGCGAACCCGCGCCGGATTTGCGTTTGTTCAATTCGTTTTTTACCAATCAATTGGGGTCACGTGAGAGTCCGGTATGAACATTCACGAATACCAGGCCAAGGCGCTGCTGCGGGATTTTGGCGTTCCAGTGCCGCGCGGACAGGCGGCTTTTTCCGTTGATGAAGCGGTTGCGGCTGCGCGTGAGCTTGGCGCGCCGGTCGTGGTCGTCAAAGCGCAAATCCATGCAGGCGGACGCGGGAAGGCCGGCGGCGTCAAGCTGGCGCGGTCGATCGAGGAGGTCCGCAAAGAGGCGCAACGGCTGCTTGGATCGGCGCTTGTCACGCACCAGACAGGTCCGCACGGCAAAGCCGTCAATCGCCTTTATATCGAGGAGGGCTCGCTTATCGCGCGCGAGTTCTATCTTTCTGCCTTGATCGACCGTGCAACGTCACGGCTTTCGTTCGTTCTCTCGACCGCCGGCGGCGTGGACATCGAAGAGACCGCACGCACGCAGCCGGAAAGAATCACAACCTTCTCCGTCGATCCCGCAACCGGCATCATGCAGCATCATGGCCGGCGCGCCGCACAGGCACTCGCCCTCAACGGTGCCGCCGCCAAACAGGCGCAAAAGCTTGTCTCGGAGCTTTATGCCGCCTTTATCGCGACCGACATGAGCTTGCTTGAAGTCAACCCGCTCGTCCTGACAAAGTCCGACGAGTTGCTCTGCCTCGATGCCAAAATCAGTTTCGACGACAATGCGCTCTACCGGCATCCTGATATCCTGGCACTGCGCGATCTGACGGAGGAGGACGAAAAAGAGATCGAAGCTTCCAAATACGACCTCAATTACGTCGCGCTCGACGGCACCATCGGGTGCATGGTGAACGGCGCCGGCCTCGCGATGGCGACAATGGATATCATCAAGCTTTACGGCGAGGCGCCTGCCAACTTTCTCGATGTGGGCGGTGGCGCCACGCACGATAAAGTGGTGGCGGCGTTCAAGATCATCACCGCCGATCCGAAGGTGAAGGGGATCTTGATCAACATCTTCGGAGGGATCATGCGCTGCGACGTGATCGCCGAGGGCGTCGTCGCCGCGGTGACCGAGGTCGGCCTGCGGGTACCCCTCGTGGTCCGACTCGAAGGCACCAATGTCGAGCGTGGCAAGGAGATCATTTCCAAGTCCAATCTCGATGTTACGTCCGCAGACGATCTCGATGATGCCGCCCAGAAGATCGTCAATGCGGTGAGAGCAGCAGCAGGTTGATCATGCTGCTTTGGAGGCGTGTGGAACTGTTGTACAACCCGACACAAACGCCAATTCACCTGGAGTTCGGCGCTTTGCGCGGAGCGACGACCACGGAGCCAGGCTTGGCGGCGCAATGAGCATTCTGATCGACAAAAACACCAAGGTCATCTGCCAGGGATTCACCGGCAGGAACGGCACGTTCCATTCCGAACAGGCGATCGCCTACGGCACGCGCATGGTCGGCGGGACGTCGCCGGGCAAGGGAGGCACGAGCCATCTCGGCCTGCCGGTATTCGAGACAGTGACGCAAGCCAAGGAGCAGACCGGCTGCGACGCCAGCGTAATCTATGTGCCGCCGGCCGGAGCGGCCGATGCGATCTGCGAAGCCATCGCGGCGGAGATCGCGCTCATCATTTGCATCACCGAGGGCATCCCGGTGCTCGACATGGTGAAGGTCAAGCGCGCCCTGGCGGGATCGAAATCGCGCCTCATCGGCCCGAATTGTCCGGGGGTGATGACGGCCGGTCAATGCAAGATCGGGATCATGCCGGGGAATATTTTCCAGCCCGGCCGCATCGGCATCGTGTCGCGTTCGGGCACGCTGACCTATGAGGCCGTTTACCAGACCACGCAGGAAGGGCTCGGCCAAACCACTGCCGTTGGGATCGGAGGAGATCCGGTCAAGGGAACGGAGTTCATTGAGATCCTTGAAATGTTTTTGGCGGACAACGCGACCGAAGGACTCGTGATGATCGGCGAGATCGGTGGATCGGGCGAAGAGGATGCGGCGCAATTCCTCATCGACGAGGCTAGGCGCGGCCGCAGGAAGCCGATCGCAGGCTTCATTGCGGGTCGCACGGCCCCGCCGGGACGGCGCATGGGGCACGCGGGAGCGATCATCTCCGGCGGCAAGGGTGATGCCGAATTCGAAGATTGCAGCGATGCAAGCCGCCGGAATCAAGGTGTCGCCCTCACCCGCACGCCTCGGCAAGACTTTGGCCGAGGCACTCAAAGGCTGATCTGGTTTGCGCCGCTCGCCCTGCGCGCAGTCAAACCTTACATAAACAAGGTGGACTGGCCTGGAGCACACGATCATCGCCACGATGACAACGATCGGGAAGGGAAACGCTTGCAATTTAAAACGATAGGATCCCTCGCATGACCCGTCAGGATTCCAACGCGGCCTTGGCCCGGAGCTCGTTTCTCTATGGTGGCAATGCCGACTATATCGAGCACTTGTATTCGCGCTTCGAGGAGAATCCCGGCTCGCTTGACCGGGAGTGGCAGGAATTCTTCCAGGCTCTCAAGGAAGATCGCGCGGCCGTGGAGCGAGCCGCCCATGCGCCCTCATGGCAGCGTCCGGATTGGCCACGTTGGGCGCGCGACGAGCTTGCTTCGGCACTGACCGGCGAGTGGGAAGATGCCGAGAAGGTTGCCGGCGCAAAGATTTCAGCCCGCGCGCAGGCTGCAGGTGTCGAGCTCTCCGGCGCCGAAGTCCAGCAGGCGACGCGCGATTCGATCCATGCATTGATGCTCATTCGCGCCTATCGGGCGCGCGGTCATTTCCATGCCAATCTCGACCCGCTCGGCCTCGAACCGCAGAGAGACGAAGCCGACCTCGATCTGCGTTCGTACGGATTCACAGATGCTGACCTCGATCGCAAGATCTTTCTCGATCGGGTCCTCGGGCTCGAGTTCGGAACTCTGCGCGAAATCCTGGCGATCGTACAGCGTACCTATTGCCAGACTTTGGGCGTGGAGTTCATGCACATCTCCGATCCGGCACAGAAAAGCTGGATGCAGGAGCGCATCGAGGGACCGGACAAGGACATCACGTTCACCCGCGAGGGCAAGCGAGCCATCCTTAACAAACTGATCGAAGCGGAAGGATTCGAGAAATTCTGTGATCTGAAATTTACCGGCACCAAACGGTTCGGCCTCGATGGCGGGGAATCCATGATTCCAGCGCTCGAGCAGATCATCAAGCGCGGTGGCGCGCTCGGCGTGAAGGAAATCGTCATCGGTATGGCGCATCGCGGGCGTCTCAACGTGCTTGCCCAGGTCATGGCCAAGCCGCATCGCGCGATCTTCCACGAATTCAAGGGCGGCTCGTCGACCCCCAATGAAGTGGAAGGTTCAGGCGATGTGAAATATCACCTCGGCGCGTCATCCGATCGCGCGTTCGACGGCAATCACGTGCACCTCTCGCTCACTGCCAATCCGTCCCATCTCGAAATCGTCAATCCCGTGGTGCTCGGAAAGGTGCGCGCCAAGCAGGACCAATACGGCGCTACCCGCGAAGACCGCACCATGGTGATGCCTCTGCTTATCTCCGGCGACGCAGCATTTGCGGGGCAGGGCGTCATTGCCGAATGTTTCGGCCTCTCCGGATTGCGCGGCCACCGGACCGGCGGCTCCGTCCATTTCATCATCAACAATCAGATCGGGTTTACGACCTATCCGCGTTATTCGCGGTCCTCGCCTTATCCCTCCGACGTCGCCAAGATGATCGAGGCGCCGATCTTCCATGCCAACGGAGACGATCCCGAGGCGGTGGTTTTCGCGGCCAAGGTCGCCACCGAGTTCCGGCAACGCTTCCAGCGTCCTGTCGTGATCGACATGTTCTGCTACCGGCGCTATGGGCACAACGAGGGCGATGAGCCCGCCTTCACGCAGCCGTTGATGTACAAAGCCATTCGCAATCACCCTTCGACCCGGGAGATCTATGCCAAGAAGCTCGTGGCTGAGAACGTTGTATCCCAGGAGGAAGTGGAGAAAATGCAAGCCGAATGGCGCGCCAAGCTCGATATCGAGCTTGAAGCGAGCCAGGGCTACAAACCCAACAGCGCCGACTGGCTCGATGGCCGCTGGGCCGATATCCAGGCGACGCGCGATTACGATGATCCGCGCCGCGGCCGGACCGGGTTCGCGCTCGAATCGCTCAGAGACATCGGCAAAAAAATCACCGCGGTACCGCAAGGGTTTCACGTCCATCGCACCATCCAGCGGTTTCTTGAAAATCGCAACAAGGCGATTGCGACCGGCCGGGACATCGATTGGTCAACGGCCGAGGCGTTGGCGTTCTGCTCACTTCTGCGAGAAGGCCATCCCGTGCGGCTGTCCGGACAGGATACCGAGCGCGGCACGTTTTCCCAGCGGCATTCAGTTCTCGTCGACCAGGACAATGAGGACCGCTACATCCCGTTCAACCACCTCGGCGAAGGCCAGGCGCGCTTCGAGGTGATCAACTCGATGCTCTCGGAAGAGGCGGTGGTCGGCTTCGAATACGGCTACTCCCTCGCCGAGCCCAACGCGCTCACTTTATGGGAAGCGCAGTTCGGCGATTTCGCCAACGGCGCCCAGGTCGTTTTCGATCAGTTCGTCTCCTCCGGCGAGCGCAAATGGCTGCGCATGTCCGGCCTCGTCTGCCTGCTGCCGCACGGCTATGAAGGGCAGGGTCCAGAGCATTCCTCCGCGCGTCTCGAGCGCTTCCTGCAAATGTGCGGCGAGGACAATATGCAGGTCGCCAATTGCACCACGCCGGCCAACTATTTCCACATCCTGCGCCGGCAGTTGAAGCGTAACATCCGCAAGCCGCTCATCCTGATGACGCCGAAATCGCTGCTGCGCCACAAGCGTGCGGTATCACGGCTCGATGAGATGGGACCAGACACCACGTTTCATCGCCTGCTCTGGGACGACGCACAGGTGCTTTCCGGCGAAAAGATCAAGCTCGTGCCCGACGACAAGATCCGGCGCGTGGTGATGTGCTCAGGCAAGATCTATTATGATCTTCACGAGGAGCGGGAGAAGCGCGGGATCGACGACATCTATCTCCTGCGCCTGGAACAGCTCTACCCGGTGCCGCTGAAGGCGCTGGTGCAGGAGCTTGCCCGCTTTCCGAAGGCACAATTCGTGTGGTGCCAGGAGGAGCCGCGTAATATGGGCGCGTATTCCTTCATCGAGCCCTGCCTGGAATGGGTTTTCCGGCAGATTGGAGGGCAGAGCGAGCGGCCCGCCTATGCCGGCCGTCCAGCCTCCGCCGCAACAGCGACCGGGCAAATGTCACAACATCTCAAGCAGCTCAAGGCGCTGTTGGACGAAGCTCTGGGATAACGGCACGAGACTGTGCTCGCCCCTTTAGGGCGTTCATGGCCTTGCTGCGTGACTGCAAAGGAGCGCCGGCATGGTTGAGATTCGTGTCCCCACCCTGGGTGAATCGGTGACCGAGGCCACGATCGGCAAGTGGTTCAAACACCCCGGCGATGCCGTCGCCGCAGATGAGCCCTTGGTCGAGCTTGAAACCGACAAAGTTACCATCGAGGTGCCGGCTCCGGCCGCGGGCGTGCTTGCGGATATCGCGGCCAAGGACGGCGAGACGGTCGCCGTCGGAGCCCTGCTCGGTCAGATCAAGGAAGGAGCGCCGTCAGCCGGCGCGACTGCACCCGCGAGCGCGCGCGGCGTCGAACAAAAAGTAGCGCCGCGCGAGGAGTCGCGGCAGCAGCCGAAGCAATCAGTAACGGCTGGTGCGGCGGAGGCCTTGGCGCTTTCGCCCTCGGTGCGAAAAATCGCAGCCGAGACGGGCGTCGACCCATCCATGCTGGCAGGTTCCGGAAAAGACGGCCGCGTCACCAAGGCTGACATGCTGGCGGCGATCGAGCGCGCCGCCGCGGCTCCGATACCGGTTTCTCAATCGGCGGCCAGCGTTGCGCTGCGCGCGCCGGCGCCCCCAGACGATGCCGCGCGCGAAGAACGCGTGAAGATGACGCGGCTTCGACAGACCATCGCGCGGCGGTTGAAGGAGGCGCAGAACACCGCCGCCATGCTCACGACCTTCAATGAGGTCGACATGAGCGAGGTGATGAAGCTGCGCAACCAGTACAAGGAGCTGTTCGAGAAGAAACACGGCGTCAAACTCGGCTTCGTGGGATTTTTCGTGCGCGCCTGCGTGCAAGCGCTCAAGGACATTCCCGCCGTCAATGCCGAGATCGACGGGACCGATATTGTCTACAAGAATTACTATCACATCGGTGTCGCGGTCGGGACCGAGCGAGGACTGGTTGTTCCCGTGCTGCGCGATTGCGATCAGAAATCGCTTGCGCAGATCGAGGCGGAGATCGCCGGATTTGGCCGGCGCGCGCGCGAGGGCACGCTCAAAATCGAGGAGATGCAAGGCGGCACTTTTACCATCAGCAATGGCGGCGTCTACGGCTCTTTGATGTCGACCCCGATTCTCAACGCGCCGCAGTCCGGCATCCTCGGAATGCACAAGATCGAGGAACGTCCGGTCGTGGTTGCCGGCAAGATCGAGGCCCACCCGATGATGTATCTTGCTCTGAGCTACGATCATCGCATTGTGGACGGGCGCGAGGCTGTTCTCTTTCTCGTACGGGTGAAGGAGATGTTGGAGGATCCGGCAAGATTCGTCCTGGATTTGTGATAGACACCGTAAGCGATAGCGTTGTCTCATCCTCATCACGAGGACTCCATGGCTTATGATCTTCTTGTGATCGGCTCCGGTCCCGGAGGATATTTCTGCGCCGTGCGCGCCGCGCAGCTCGGCATGAAGGTCGCGGTAGTTGAGAAGGACAAGACCTTCGGGGGTACCTGCCTCAATATCGGCTGCATTCCCTCGAAAGCGCTCCTGCATGCATCCCATCGCTACGACGAAGCGGCACACCTGTTCGACAGGATGGGCATCAAGGTCGGCAAGCCCAAGCTCGATCTCCCCGGGATGATGAAATTCAAGGATGAGGGCGTGGCGGGGAACGTCAAAGGCGTGGCCTTCCTGTTCAAGAAAAACAAAATCGACACCTTTCAAGGCACCGGCCGCATTGCCGCTGTCGGAAAAGTCGAGGTGAGCTCGGCGGGACGCAAGAGCGAAACACTTGAAGCAAAGGCGATTGTCATCGCAACCGGGTCGGATGTGGCGCGGCTCCCCGGCATTGAGATCGATGAAAAACGCATCGTATCCTCGACCGGCGCGCTTGTGCTTGGCGCGGTACCCAAGCGGCTGCTCGTCATTGGCGCGGGCGTGATCGGTCTCGAGCTGGGCTCGGTTTGGCGTCGCCTGGGTTCCGAAGTTGTCGCGGTTGAGTTCCTCGATCGCATTCTTGCGGGGATGGACAACGAGGTGTGCCGGCAGGTTCAGCGTATTCTCGAAAAACAGGGGATGACGTTCAAATTGTCCTCGAAAGTGACCGCCATCGACTCATCGGGTCAGCCGCTCAAAGTAAAGATTGCGCGCTCATCGGACGGTGGCGCCGTTGAGACGATCGAAGCCGACGTGGTGCTCATGGCGGTAGGCCGCGTTCCCTATGCCGCGGCCCTCGGGCTCGAAACTCTCGGCGTCAAGCAAGACAACAAAGGACGCGTGCTCGTCGATCAGCGCTTTGCGACCAACGTCGCCGGCATTTACGCGATCGGAGATGTCATTGCGGGACCGATGCTCGCGCATAAGGCGGAGGACGAGGGGGTCGCGGTTGCAGAGATTTTGGCGGGCCAGGCCGGCCACGTGAACTACGACGTGATCCCCAACGTGGTCTACACGTTTCCCGAAATCGCCTCGGTCGGCAAAAGTGAAGAGGAACTCAAACAGAGCGGGATCGATTACCGCGCCGGCAAATTTCCGTTCACCGCCAACGGACGCGCCAAGATAAATCTCGAGACTGAAGGCATGGTCAAGATCTTGGCCGACGCCAGATCGGATCGGGTGCTCGGAGTGCACATTGTCGGCGCCGACGCCGGCAACATGATCGCAGAGGCCGCGGTCGCCATGGAATTTGGGGCTGCGGCCGAGGACATCGCGCGCACCTGCCACCCGCACCCCACCCTGAGCGAGGCCGTCCGGGAGGCGGCGCTTGCGGTCGACAAACGGGCAATAAATATGTGAGCGCTATTTCGTTTTATGAGCCGTCCCGGCGTAAACAAGGGAGGCCGTTGTCGGCGAAACGGAAACACGCGCAGCCGCATCGCTTGATGTTGGTTCGAGATAGGCACTCAGCGCAAACAAGCCAAGCGTGAGAAGGGCGCCGACCGTTACGAAATACCTGATCAAAGGCATGGCACCGCGCTCCGATGCGACGCCCCTCCCTTCGGGGATTCCCTGACCAGATACTACGTTGCGCCGGTCCGGAATGGAAGCCCGCGCCAGTGCCCCATCGGCGGTCTTCAGTGGGCACTGGCGGCCTGGAACAAATGTTCGAACCAGTGCATCGCGTCATGCGGGGCATTTGGCGCAAACAGACCTATGCCGGTAAAGATGAGGCCGATGACACCGAGGCCTGCTGCGCCGTAGGCAAGTCCGATCACTCCAGTGATCACGGCGGCCGAAGCGAGCACGATGCCGATCTGATATGCGGCCGATCCGAACTCGTAGTTGTGATAACGCGCCATGGCAACGTCGCGGTCGCGCTCGTATTGCTCGGCCTGAGCTTTGAGTTCCTTGCGCCCGTCCTTTTGCTCGGGGTCGGAGTCATAGCGTTTGACCGTCGCATTCCAGCTGTCGATCTGCTTGCTCATCAAAGATTTCAAGGCTTCGTCGGTTTGCCCCGTCAGCTCGATCCGAAAGGCCTCTGCCGCCGTGCGCAGCGTGGTCTGACGCACAGTCTTTGCCTGGAAGAAGTTCCAGGTATCCGATGCCTTGATATTGAGCTCGATTCCGGCCGTTTGCGCGCTTTTGCCGAGCGTCTCCGACAGCGCGAGAAACAGCGCAATGACCGCGATCAGGACGGCTATTTTCCTGTTCCGATTGGATGCTATCGCCGCATGTCCTCCGGCATCAGCGTGCTCGTGCTCCAAGCGATGCTCGGCCTCATGCTGGACCGCGTGCACGCCTTCACTCATGCTGCTCTCCCATCCGCGCTGCTCGCGCGCGACGATGGCGGGACAAACGCTGATCTGCAAGCGAATTGAATTAATCTTCCCCACTCTAACGCTTCCCCTGCATGCGACCTGCTTGCGGGGAGGGACAGGTGGGGGCGTCACGCGCGGGGATGCGCGCTGCGGTACGCCCGCAGGAGCTGCTCGGTATCGACGGCGGTGTAGATCTGCGTGGTCGAGAGCGACGCGTGCCCGAGCAACTCCTGCACGGCGCGCAGATCGCCGCCGCGCCCGAGAAGATGAGTTGCAAAGGAATGGCGCAATGCGTGCGGCGTCGCTGTGTCCGGCAGACCCAGCGCTCCCCGCAGACGCGCCATGGCAAGTTGCACGACACGTGCCGAGAGCACGCCACCCCTTGCGCCCAGAAACAAAGGGCCATCGGGCGGGAGTTCAAACGGACAGAGGGCGGCGTATTCCTCAATCGCGGCAACGACATTGGCCAGAACCGGAACCATGCGGGTCTTGTTGCCTTTGCCATGGACCGTGATGGCTTCGGTCCCCCCGTCAATATCCTTGCGTTTGAGGCCCAGCGCTTCGGAGATCCGCAGGCCCGATCCGTACAGCAGCGCGAGCACGGCCGCGTCACGGGCGACAATCCATGGCGGCCCGGTATCGGCGCGCAGTTCGGTCGTGACGACGCGTTTTGCCGCGGCGACGCTAAGCGGCCTTGGCAATGTCTTGCTCTGCTTCGGCGCGCGCACGGCCGAAAGCGCGCCGCAGCTCGCCTTTCCCTGTCGCTCGAGAAAACGCGTAAAGGAGCGCACCCCGGCAAGCATGCGCGCGAGCGAGCGGCTGCTGATGCCCTCGGAGCGACGCGCCGCCATGAACGCACGCACGTCGCTGGGATGAAGTCGGCAAAGTGCCGGCAGCGTCATGCGGGCGCCCAGATGCTCGCACAGGAAGCTTAGAAACTGATGCACGTCGCGCGCATATGCTTCGGCTGTCTTCGGCGAGACTTGCCGCTCGCCGGACAGGTGAATACGCCAGCGATCAAATTCGATTGCGAGCTCGGCCGCGGCGAAGGCAAATCCTGGGATCCGGTTCATTGGCGTTTCCAATGATGCTGAGCGCGCGATATTGCATCCTGTTTCTTCATCCTTTCTTAAGTGCGCCGCGTAGGCATGGCGAATACATGACCCGAAGCGAGGAAACGACATTGTCGTAAACGACATGCCCCACCGAATGGCTCCTGTTTCCGCCCCCAATGTTGTGGATGTGCTTGTGCCCGTCGCACTCGACCAGCCCTATTCCTACCGGGTGCCCGGCCATCTGCGGCTCGCGCCGGGAGACTTGGTGAGCGTTCCGCTCGGCCCGCGTGCCGTCACCGGCGTCATCTGGGCGGATCAGGTCGAGGTGAGGGCAGGACTGCACAACCGCATGCGGGACGTGGCGGAGAAGCTCGATTTTCCGCCGCTGAAGCTGGAGTTGCGCAAATTTGTGGATTGGGTCGCAGCCTATACGCTCGCTCCGCGCGGCATGGTGCTGCGGATGGCGCTGCGCATGGGCGAGCATCTCGGCCCGGCGCGAGAGACGGTCGGAGTGCGGCTGGCCGGCCCCGTGCCGCAGCGAATGACACCGGGGCGCAGCCGCGTGATGGAATTACTCGCCGGCGGACACGCGCGCGGAAAGAGTGAATTGGCGCAGGCGGCCGGGGTGTCGGTGAGCGTCGTCGACGGTCTCGTCGACCACGGAACGCTCGAAACCCTGTCCATTCCGCCTGAGCCGGTGGCACGCCGGCCGGATCCTGATTTCATGCGGCCGGAACTGTCGGCGGCACAACAAGATGCGGCAGCCGCGCTGGGCGCCGATGCCGCAAAAGGCGGATTTAGTGTCACGTTGCTGGACGGAGTGACCGGATCGGGCAAGACGCAAGTTTATTTCGAAGCGGTCGCTGCGCTTTTGCGGCGCGGCTGCCAGGCACTCGTCCTCGTGCCTGAAATCGCACTGACCGCGCAATTCCTCGATCGCTTCACGCAACGCTTTGGCGTGCGCCCGGCGCAATGGCACTCCGCGTTGACAGCGCGCCAGCGCACGCGCACCTGGAGCGCGGTCGCCGGTGGCGAGATCAGCGTAATCGTCGGAGCGCGCTCGGCGCTGTTTCTGCCCTACTGCGACCTCGGACTGATTGTCGTCGATGAGGAGCACGACCCTGCCTATAAGCAGGAGGAGGGGGTTCGTTATCACGCGCGTGATATGGCCGTCGTGCGTGGCCGCGAGGCCAACGTTCCTGTCGTGCTGGTCTCGGCGACACCCGCGGTGGAAACGGAGGTCAATGCCCGGCGCGGCCGCTACCGGCGCTTGCGGCTGCCGGAGCGGTTCGGGGGCCAGCATCTTCCCGCGATCGAGGCGATCGATCTGCGCACGGAAGGGCCGCCGCGCGGGCGTTTCATCGCGCCGCGATTGGCCGAGGCTGTAAAGACGGCCCTCGAGCAGAGCAAGCAAGCGTTGCTGTTTCTCAATCGCAGAGGATACGCACCGCTCACGCTGTGTCGAAGCTGTGGCTTTCGCCTCGGCTGCCCGAACTGCGACGCCTGGCTGGTGGAGCATCGGTTCCGGCGCCGGCTCGTGTGCCACCACTGCGGATTCTCCATGGCTGTGCCCCCGCAGTGCCCGCAATGTCAGGCCAGCAATTCGCTCGTCGCCGTCGGACCGGGGGTCGAGCGGCTCGAACAGGAGGCGAGCGAACTCTTCCCGGGAAGCCGGATTCTTGTGCTTTCGAGCGACCTCGTTAAATCAGTGGAGCGCCTGCGCGAGGAGCTCGATGAGATCAGCCATGGCCGTTTCGATGTCATTATAGGGACGCAGCTCATTGCCAAAGGACATCATTTTCCCAAGCTCAATCTTGTCGGAGTTGTCGACGCCGATCTTGGCTTGGCGAACGGCGATCCGCGGGCCGCCGAACGGACGTTCCAACTTCTGCATCAGGTTGTCGGGCGGGCAGGACGCGAGGAGGGTCTCGGCGTGGGTTATTTGCAGACGCACCAGCCTGAGCATCCCGTGATCCGGGCGCTGATTGCGGGTGACCGCGATGCATTCTACGAGCGCGAAATCGAGCTGCGGGAGAAAACGCAATACCCGCCGTTCGGGCGGCTTGCGAGCCTCGTGATCTCGGCGAACGAGCGCGTCGCGGCCGAGAGCTACGCGCGGCGCCTCGCCGCATCCGCGCCGCGCTCGCAGGAGACACGCATTCTGGGCCCCGCGGAAGCGCCGCTTGCCGTGGTGCGTGGACGCCATCGATTTCGCTTGTTGGTCAGATCACCGCGCGCCTTCGATCTTTCCGCTTACCTGCGGGCCTGGCTCGCAAGCGCTGCCAAACCAAGAGGCAACGTCAAGCTGGAAGTCGATGTCGACCCCCAGAGCTTCCTCTGATCAGCGTCCTGGATTGCGAAGGAGCAGCTTCTCGTTGTGCCAGCCCGCGGGACGAAGAGAAGCTGCGTCCGGGGCCGTTGTAGATTCTTCTGAACATACGCGGGATTTTATTTGCCTGTGGTGTCCGGTGTTCCCCAATCGCTACCAATCTTCTGCAACGCGGCCGTCCTCCGCTTTGTGCCAGGAGCTGCTGTGAGCAGATGCAGCAAGATTGCTCCGCAAAGCCAGACTTACTCGATCACCTCGTCGGCTCGCAATAGTATCGATGTCGGGAATACAATTCCCAACCTCTTCGCGGTTTTCAGGTTTACAACGAGCTCAAACTTCGTTGGCAATTCAGCTGGCACTTCACCTGGCTTTGAGCCACGCAGAACCTTGGCAACGATCGGTGCGCTCTGACGAAAGAGGTTTACCGAATTCAGGCCATAGGCCATCAGCCCGCCGCGTCGCGCAAAATCTGGAAATGGCATCACAGCCGGTAGTCGAAGTCCCAGCGTGAGTCCCGCGATGTACTCCTGACTCCCACCAATCACCGTCGAAGATAGCAGTATAATTGCGTCCACGCCTTTGCTGCTCGCTGCGAAAATTGAATCGTCGAGATTCGAGATGCCTGGAACATCCATAGTCTCAACTTTCACTTTCAATTCCTTAGCTGCAAGTTCGACAGCCTTGATCTGAACTGGACCGGTCGCAGGGTCCCACAGAACGGCGATGCTGCTGAGCTTGGGGATCGCTTCCTTCAGCAATTCCAACCACTTTTTGCTGAAATCCGGAAAATCGAAAAATATGCCCGTCACTTGGCCCCCTGGCCGCGAAAGGCTACTGATTAGACCGCTGCCTACCGGATCCGATTCCAAATCGAGCGCAACGATGGGAGTAGTGGCGGTCGCCGATCTAGCGGCATTAACAGCTGGCGCACTGGCTGCCAGGATGACATCGACCTTACGCTCGACTAACTCCATTGCGAGTGGGATGATGCGCGTGGGATCACCGCCAGTCGAACGAACGACCAATTCTACATTATCCGATTCCCGGTAACCTACCGCTTGAAGTCCATCCCGGAGCGCAGCGATGCGCGAAGGCAAGGCTGACGCGGGGCCGGGATAGAGCACGCCAATTTTAGCACGCTGGGTTGATTGCTGCGCGCGCACCCCGAGCGGCCACGCCGCCGTGACGCCAAGCAGCGTGATGAACTCGCGGCGATACAACCGATCGAAATGCATTCGCTGCCTCTGGCCAGGCTGACAGCATAGTGGATTGGCGAGCATCAAGTCAGGGGCCTGCCGCAGTGCGGAATTTGGCTGAGGCAATTGCCCGGTTTGGGTCTTGGTCGTGTGAAAACGAAATCTGATTTGGCCGTAAAGCCGAGCGCAGGACAAATTTTTGCATTTTTTTGCTCTGAACGTGACCACGAGCCTCAAAATTCCGGGTGCAGTCATACCGCGCAACGTTTTCACACAGCCAGGGTCAAAACCCGAACCCAGCTTTGACGCTCGCACGTCAGCTTCCACCAGCTGCGGACATGCCTGACCCCGGTGGGTATCTTGACGGAGAGATCAAAACAGTTTCGGCTCGGCAAACCGAGAATGTCCTGGAAGTTCTTTGGAAGCAGTTCATTCTATGCTGCCTTTCGAAGCTCGTCGCGTAGAAGTTGTTGAATGCGCTGTTTTGCCGAGCCTAACTCATTGAAATCGTGGATGGGATAAAACGTAAATCGTGCCGAAACGTGTAAGTGAAATCCGCATGTCCACGCTCGACAGCCCATTCGTCGTCCTGGTGGTCGCGCTCGTCGCGCAATGGCTGGCGGCCTATGGCGGGGACTTCCTTCGCAAGCAGACGCGCTCCGTCGCGGAGGATGAGCGGCAGGATTTCGACACCATCCGCACCGCGACGCTCACCCTGCTCGGGCTCATCATCGGCTTCAGCTTCGCGATGGCGGTGACCCGCTACGACCAGCGCAAGAACTACGAGGAAGCCGAGGCCAACGCGATCGGCACCGAATACGTGCGCGCCGATTTCGTGCCGGCCGAGGCGGCCGCGAAGGTGCGCGAGCTGCTGAAGCGGTACACCGAACAGCGCATCGCGTTCTATCTCGCCCGCGACCAGAGCCAGGTCGGCCGCATCAACGCCGATACCGCAGAGCTGCAGGGCGAACTCTGGTCCACGGTCGTCGGCGCGGTGACACCGCAGCAGACGCCGGTGACGGCGCTCGTGGTTTCGGGCATGAACGACGTGCTGAACTCGCAAGGCTATACCCAGGCCGCCTGGTGGAACCGCATACCGGTTGCGGCCTGGGGACTGATGGGGCTGATCGCGCTCGCCAGCAACCTGCTGCTTGGCTACGGCGAGCGCCGCACCAGTCCGTTCGCGCTGGTGCTGCCGATCGTCGTATCGATCTCGTTCTTCCTGATCGCCGACATCGACAGTCCGCGCGGCGGCGCCATCCACGTCTCGCCGCAAAACCTGATCGCGCTGTCGCACAGCATGAAGCCGCAGTGAGCGAATTTTCCTCTTCAGGCAGAAGGGGCGGGGCAAACGAATATGCGCCAGTTGCAAATCTCTCGCGCCGCCCTCATCCCGAAGGCAGGCATGAGCGGGACGCGGTGGAGGTTACCAGTCGGGCCACCGGCTTTAATCGAGCCAGGTGTTAAGCTGTCCTCAAGCGGACCGTGTCCCCCAAGCGGTGCATCGAACTCGACCATCCTCGACTGCTGCGATGCACACGCCACTTCCGGTTTGGGTCATTGCGTCTTGGGGGCCACCCCATCGGCGACCCATTTACCGCCGAGGTGCCCTACTAAAAGCCGACATCAATTCGCGGGGTTGCGGCGCGCCTGTGCCCCTTGGCTGGCTACGGCGCCAAAAACATGGCTGTGGTGCGGCGCTTCGCGCTCAATCTCGTGCGTGCCAACAAAACCAAGGAAAGCATCAAGACCCGCCGCAAACGCGCGGGCTGGAGTCCCGAATTCCTGCTACAAATCCTCCAGCTCAAATGACGCTAACCTGGATTCCGTGCCCTGATGGAGCAGGATGGAGCAGGGGGCCACGGTTGCACCGCAGCGGGCGGTATGTTAGGCAACCGCGCGAATTTTTGTGGCATTCCAGGGCGCGCCGCCGCTCGCCGCAAAACTGCAAGTCCCACTTTGATTTCATGGGCTTGGCGCCCCGTCCATGACGGTGCCGGGCCCGCGGATTGCGGAAAGAGCACTCACTTGGCGACCCAAGGCGCAACTCCATCTGGCATGGCCGGCCGCTATGCGACTGCGCTATTCGAGCTTGCGCTCGAGACCAACGCGATCGCCGCGGTCAAGTCGGATTTGGACCGCTTCGATGCACTCATCGCTGAGAGTGCCGATCTTGCCCGGCTCGTGCGCAGCCCGGTATTTACCGCCGAGGAGCAAGTGCGCGCGCTGCGATCCGTGCTCAACTGGGCCGGACTGAGCGGGCTTTCCGCGCAGTTCCTGCTCACGGTCGCCGCCAACCGCCGCCTGTTCGCGGTGCGCGATATGATCAGGGCCTATGGTCTCATTGTCGCTCGTCACCGCGGGGAGGTGAGCGCGCAGGTGACGCTTGCGCAGCCCCCAAAACCGGAGCACCTCGCGGCGATCAAGGAGGCGCTCAACGCTGTGACCAAAAAGGATGTGCAGGTCGAGGTGAATGTCGATCCTTCGATTATCGGGGGTCTCGTGGTGAAGCTTGGGTCTCGCATGGTCGATACCTCGCTGCGTACCCGGCTCAACATGATCAAGCACGCAATGAAAGAGGTTTCCTGATGGACATCCGCGCCGCCGAAATTTCGGCAATCCTCAAGGAGCAGATCAAGAATTTCGGGCAGGAAGCACAGGTTTCCGAAGTGGGCCAAGTGCTCTCGGTCGGCGACGGGATTGCGCGTGTCTACGGCCTCGACAACGTGCAAGCCGGCGAGATGGTTGAATTCGAGAACGGCGTGCGCGGAATGGCGCTCAATCTCGAAACCGACAATGTCGGTATCGTGATTTTCGGCAATGACCGCGAGATCAAGGAAGGACAGACGGTCAAACGCACGCAGGCCATTGTGGACGCGCCGGTGGGCAAGGGGCTGCTCGGCCGGGTCGTCGATGCGCTCGGCAATCCGCTCGATGGCAAGGGCCCCATTCATGCGACGGAACGTCGCCGGGTGGACGTCAAGGCCCCCGGCATCATTCCGCGCAAATCCGTTCACGAGCCGATGGCAACCGGCCTCAAGGCGATCGATGCGCTGATTCCCATTGGCCGCGGCCAACGCGAGCTGATCATTGGCGATCGCCAGACCGGAAAAACCGCGATCGCGCTCGACACCATTCTCAATCAGAAATCGCTCAACGCCTCCAACGACGAGAAGATCAAGCTTTACTGCGTCTATGTCGCCGTCGGCCAAAAGCGCTCAACCGTTGTTCAATTCACCAAGGTGCTGGAGGAAAACGGTGCGCTTGACTATTCCATCATCGTCGCGGCCACCGCCTCGGATCCCGCTCCGATGCAATTTCTGGCCCCGTTTGCGGGCTGCACCATGGGTGAATATTTCCGCGACAACGGCATGCATGCGGTGATCATCTATGACGATCTCTCGAAGCAGGCGGTCGCCTATCGGCAGATGTCGCTGCTGTTGCGGCGCCCGCCCGGACGCGAGGCTTATCCGGGCGATGTGTTCTATCTGCATTCGCGGCTACTCGAACGGGCTGCGAAAATGAACGACGACAACAAGGCAGGTTCGCTCACCGCGTTGCCCGTGATCGAGACGCAAGCCAACGACGTGTCGGCGTATATTCCGACCAACGTGATCTCGATCACTGACGGGCAGATCTTTCTGGAAACCGATCTGTTCTATCAGGGTATCCGGCCGGCGGTGAACGTCGGCCTTTCGGTCTCGCGCGTCGGCTCCTCGGCACAGACGAAAGCGATGAAGAAGGTGGCCGGCCGCATCAAGGGGGAGCTGGCGCAATATCGCGAGATGGCCGCCTTTGCTCAGTTCGGCTCCGATCTTGATGCGACCACGCAGCGCCTTCTCAACCGCGGCTCGCGTTTGACGGAGCTTCTCAAGCAGCCGCAGTTCTCGCCGTTGAAGATGGAAGAGCAGGTGGTGGTCATCTATGCCGGTGTAAACGGCTATCTCGATCCCATCCCGGTCGATCGGGTGCGCGCGTTCGAGCATGGATTGCTCGGAGTAACTCGTAGCCAGCACCCCGAAATCCTCGATGCGATACGCGAGACGAGGGATCTCGACGACACCACCGCGGCCAAGCTCAAAGCGGCGGTCGATAAGTACGCGCAGACGTTCGCCTAGCAGACGACGAACTCATGCCCAGCCTCAAAGACATGCGCGTTCGGATCGCCGCGACCAAGGCGACCCAGAAGATCACCAAGGCAATGCAGATGGTGGCGGCATCGAAGCTGCGGCGTGCCCAGGCGGCGGCCGAAGCGGCGCGGCCCTACGCCGGGCATATGGGCAAGGTGCTGGGCAATATTGCCGGCGCGCTTGGTGATCTCGCCAGCGCCCCGCGCCTGTTGTCCGGGACCGGCAGCGACAACGTGCATCTGCTTCTTGTCTGCACGGCGGAGCGGGGACTTTGCGGCCCCTTCAACTCCGCCATCGTGCGGCTTGCGCGTGAACGGGCGAATGCGCTTGTGGCGCAGGGCAAGGAGGTCAAGTTCTTCTGCGTTGGCCGCAAGGGCTACGAGCAGCTGCGACGTCTATACGAGAGGCAAATCATCGAGCACATCGAGCTGCGCAGCGTACGCGCGCTCGGCTTTGAGCACGCCGAAAGCATCGCAGAGAAGATCATTCGGCTCTACGACGCGGGCGCTTTTGACGTGTGCAGCCTCTTCTTCTCGCGTTTCAGGTCGGTTATGGCGCAGATTCCGACTGCGCAACGGATTATTCCGCCCGAGTTCGAGCCCGGCACGGCAAACGACATGGGCGGCGCGAGCTACGAGTACGAACCGGAGGAAGATGAAATCCTCGCTGAGCTTCTGCCGCGCAACGTGGCCGTGCAGATCTACCGTGCCTTGCTGGAGAACTCGGCCTCGTTCTACGGCGCGCAGATGACCGCGATGGACAACGCCACCCGCAACGCCGGCGAAATGATCCGCAAGCAGACGCTCAGCTACAACCGTACCCGGCAGGCGATGATCACGAAGGAGCTGATCGAGATCATCTCGGGGGCGGAGGCGGCGATGTAATGAACCGTTACAAGGTAATCGTATGAATATAATGAACTCGTAAGCCCAATCCTCGGCGAGGTGAGGGCAAACAGACGGAACGATGAGGACAATAAGAATGGCTAACCAGTCCAATCCAACCGGACACATCACCCGGGTTATCGGCGCTGTCGTCGACGTGCAGTTTGAAGGACATCTGCCCGCGATTCTCAATGCGCTGGAGACCAGTAACCAGGGCAATCGCCTGGTGCTCGAAGTCGCCCAGCATCTCGGCGAGTCAACCGTGCGCACCGTTGCCATGGATACGAGCGAGGGGCTCGTGCGCGGTCAGGAAGTGACCGATACCGGCCAGCCGATCGCGGTGCCCGTCGGAGACGGCACGCTCGGCCGCATCATCAACGTGATCGGAGATCCGGTCGACGAAGCCGGCCCGGTATCGTATCGCGAACGCCGCGCGATCCATCAGAACGCGCCTGCCTACACCGAGCAGTCGACCGAATCGCAGATTCTGATCACCGGGATCAAGGTCGTCGATCTGCTGGCGCCTTATGCCAAGGGCGGCAAAATCGGCCTGTTCGGCGGCGCCGGCGTCGGCAAGACGGTCATCATCATGGAGTTGATCAACAACGTCGCCAAAGCGCATGGCGGCTACTCCGTCTTCGCAGGCGTGGGCGAGCGCACGCGCGAAGGCAACGACCTCTATCACGAGATGATCGACTCCGGCGTCAACAAGGACCCGAAGAAAAACAACGGCTCGGCCGAAGGATCGAAATGCGCCCTGGTGTACGGCCAGATGAACGAGCCCCCGGGGGCGCGCGCCCGCGTCGGGCTTTCCGGCCTCACCGTCGCGGAATATTTTCGCGACCAGGGACAGGACGTGCTGTTCTTTGTCGACAATATCTTCCGCTTTACCCAGGCCGGCTCGGAAGTCTCCGCTCTGCTCGGCCGCATCCCGTCCGCGGTCGGCTATCAGCCCACGCTTGCAACCGACATGGGCGCGCTGCAGGAGCGTATCACCACCACCACCAAAGGTTCGGTCACGTCGGTGCAGGCGATCTACGTGCCTGCCGACGATCTCACCGATCCGGCACCTGCGACCTCGTTTGCCCATCTCGATGCGACCTCGGTGCTTTCGCGTTCAATCGCCGAGAAGGGCATCTATCCGGCCGTGGACCCGCTCGATTCAACCTCGCGCATGCTCTCGCCCCTGGTCGTCGGCGAGGAGCACTATAATGTCGCGCGTCAGGTGCAGCAGATCCTGCAGCGGTACAAGGCCTTGCAGGACATCATCGCGATTCTCGGCATGGACGAGCTTTCCGAAGAAGACAAGCTCACGGTCGCGCGCGCGCGCAAGATCGAGCGCTTCCTGTCCCAGCCATTCCACGTCGCAGAAGTGTTCACGGGTTCGCCCGGCGTGTTCGTGGAGCTTGCAGACACCATTCGCGGCTTCAAAGGACTGTGCGAGGGAAAATACGACCACCTGCCCGAAGCAGCGTTCTACATGGTCGGCACCATCGAGCAGGCGGTGGAGAAAGGCAAAAAGCTCGCCGCCGAAGCCGCGTAATCATCTGACATTTGATACCCGCCATGGCCTCCTTTCACTTCGACCTGGTCTCGCCGGAAAAAGTGCTGTTCGACAGCCAAGTCGTTCAGGTCGACGTGCCGGGCTCGGAAGGATATTTCGGCGTGCTCGCCGGACATGCGCCGCAGATCACCACTTTGCGGCCGGGAGTTCTGGTCATCTATGGGGAGGGCGGGGAAGAGCTCCGGGTCGTGGTCAATGGCGGCTTTGCCGAGGTAGGACCTTCCGGCCTCACCGTGCTTGCCGATACGGCCGTGCCGATTGAAGAGTTCGATCTGGCGGTGCTTGCCGGGACGATCAAGGATACGGAAGAGGACGTGGCCGACAGCACGGATGATTGGCAGCGCGACAAGCTTACCCGCAAGCTGGAGCAATTGCGCGCGCTTCAGGCGGCACTGCAAGCCTCATAAGTCCTGTTTTCGGGCGGCCTCACCCGCGCCGGCGCGCCGCGGATGCAGATGCAAACTTCGCAAACGCCTGCACCACCCGCTCATAGACTGGGCGCTTGAACGGCACGATCATTGCGGGGAGATTCGCAAGCGGCTCCCACCGCCATTCCACGAACTCGGGGTCATGGCCGCCCGCCGGGGAGGCGATGTTGATCTCGTTTTCGTCGCCGGTAAATTGCAGCGCGTACCATTTTTGCGTCTGGCCGCGATATTTCCCGCCCCACGCCTGACCGACGATCTCTCGCGGAATGTCATAGGTAAGCCATTCCTCGATCTCGCCCAGCTTCTCGACCGAGCGGATATTGGTTTCCTCGTAAAGCTCGCGCAGTGCAGCCGGCCACGGATCCTCGCCCGGGTCGATGCCTCCCTGAGGCATCTGCCAGGCATGGGTTTCGTCGACATGCTCGGGGCCATCAATGCGGCGGCCGATGAAAACACGGCCCTTGCGATTGAATACGGCGAGGGCGGCGCAAGGCCGGTAGGGCAGGGATTCGAATGCAGGCATTTGGGCTACGCAACAGCTCAGGTTACGTGAACCGTAGTAGCGGGCCGGCGTCGTGTTTTCCACTGGTCCCGAAGCCGGCGCCCCGGACGGGAAGCACATCGCGGTCGCGAAGCTTGCAGGGGCGGGTTTGAAACCCGCCCCTGCAAGAACCACCAGCGTAGTGCCACTTCGCGGCCATAGCCCTGCGTACGCGGGGGAGGGGGAATTCAGGGCACCGAAATCGTGCGTGCTGAGGGCCGCCCGGCCGGTGCAGCTTTGGGCAGTGCGCCGCGAGCGGGACGCGCCGCCGCGGACGGCTCGCTGCTCGGCGAATCTGCCGGACCGGGAATGACGATCTCCCGGCGCTGCCCGCTCATCCCGTCAATGATAGTCACGGTCCTGCTGGGTGGCAGCGCCGGCGCCGGCGGTTCGTTGCCTGCGCGGTCGTTACCATCGCGGGCTGGACCAGTGCCCTGCTGGGATACAGCCGGCTCGGGCTTTTGCGGCTTGCCCTTGGAAGCGGCCGCAAGATCGACAGGAGCAATCGCCACCGGTTCTCCCCCAAGCGGATCCTCCACGAGCATTGCCCATCCGATAAAGGTAATGGCCAAGGCGCCCATCGCCGCGGCCAGAAGCTGCAAGAGAGATAGCCCATTCCTGCGCGGGCGCGGCCTTTTGTCCTGCCCGAGCGGGGCGCTGAGGTCATCTGCCGGCATGGGCCATCCCTCGCGAATCATCGCGAAAGAGTAGCATTCACATGCGTTAACGATCCGTTTACCGGTCCGGCCGCTCGCGTCTCTGAGCCCGGCGCCGGTCCGCCAAAAAAATTCGGGGCGGCAATCCGGCCGCCCCGATGAACATCTGGGTGCCCGGCTTTAGTTCGGGACCGCCGTTTTTGGATTGGGCGGATAAGCCGAATTCTTCACAATACCGCGGATGAGGTCGAGCGCGGTATGGAGCGCCTTGTCATCCTTCGGATCGGGAGGAACATAGGATTGGGAGCCGGTCTGCTCGTCCCCCTCCGCCTTGAGATGCCCGCGCAACGATGCTTCGCCACGGGTATCCGTTCGCGCCTTGAGCTCCTCCGGAACGTCTTGGAGGATCTCGATATCGGGCGAAATCCCCTTGGCCTGGATGGAACGGCCGGACGGTGTGAAGTAGCGCGCCGTGGTGAGCCGTAGCGCGCCATTGCCTGAGCCGAGCGGAATGATCGTCTGGACCGATCCCTTGCCGAAGGACCGCGTGCCGATCACTGTCGCGCGCCGGTGATCCTGCAACGCTCCCGCAACGATCTCCGAGGCCGACGCCGAGCCGCCATTGATCAGCACGATGACCGGCTTGCTCTTGGTGAGGTCGCCCGCGCGTGCATTGAAGCGCTGCGTCTCTTCCGGATTGCGCCCACGGGTCGAGACAATCTCGCCCTTCTCCAGGAAGGCATCCGACACCGAGATCGCCTGATCGAGCAGCCCGCCAGGATTGTTGCGCAGGTCGATGACAAAGCCCTTGAGCTTGTCGCCCATCTGGGTCGAAAGGTCCGCGATCGCCTTCTTGAGGCCATCCGTGGTCTGCTCGTTGAACTGGGTAATACGAATGAAGCCGACGTCATCGCCTTCGAGCCGCGAACGGATCGACCGCACGCGAATGATGTCGCGCGTGATCGCCACCTCGATCGGCTTGTCCTGGCCCTTGCGCATGATCTTGAGCTTGATCTTGGTGTTCACGGGACCGCGCATCTTTTCGACCGCCTGGTTGAGCGTGAGACCCTGAACCGGCTCGTCGTCGAGATGGGTGATGATGTCATTGGCCATGATCCCGGCCTTGGCCGCCGGCGTGTCGTCGATCGGCGCGACGACCTTGATCAGCCCTTCTTCCATGGTGACTTCGATGCCGAGTCCGCCGAACTCGCCGCGAGTCTGCACCTGCATGTCGCGGAAGCTCTTGGAATCCATGTAGCTGGAATGGGGGTCGAGCCCCGCCAGCATGCCGTTGATCGCGGATTCGATGAGCTTGCTGTCGTCGGGCTTCTCCACGTAATCGGCGCGGACGCGCTCGAACACATCGCCGAAAAGGCTGAGCTGGCGATAGGTGTCCGCCGCGGCCGCCTGGGCGCGCGCGCCGTCCAACAGGCGGGGCTGGGTGGCAACCAGCGTCGCGGCCACGCCGGCCGCCGCGCCGAGGAGAATAAGAGAAGTCTTGCGCATCATCCGCGAACCTTCTGGGCTTCAGTTGCGGCCCACCATGGGCCTGGATCGACGGGTACTCCGTCCTTGCGGAACTCCACATATAGTACGGGCTGGCTGGAGCCGCCCGCGAGCACGCCGGTTGATGAGACTCCGCCTCCCATCACCGCAACGGGCTCTCCCGTAACGACGAATTGCCCCAAGTCAACCGATATTCGTTCCATTCCTGCGAGCAAGACATGATAACCGCCGCCCGCATTAAGGATCAAGAGTTGGCCATAATTGCGGAAGCTTCCGGCATAAACGACCCATCCGTCACACGGAGACGTGATCTGGCGTCCCGGTCGAGCCGCGATGGAAATGCCTTTTTCGGTTCCCCCGTGGCCGTCGGCCGCGCCGAACTCCCTGATCTTTTCGCCATTGACCGGCAGCCGCAGAAGCCCCTTAGCGGCAGCAAAGGCAATTGCCGGACTTAGCCGCCCCGGGTCCTTGAAAGCAGCGAGGTCGGGCCGATCGAGCGCCTTGCGGTCATCGCTTGCGCGGGCGGCTGCGCGCGCGCCACGCGAGCCGGCATCGAGACCCTGCTCCAGCTGCATGATGAATTGCGTAAGGTTTTGCGCCTGACGCGCGAGCTCAGCGGCGCGTTTGCGCTCGGCACCCAATGTCTGCTCCGCTTCGGCTTGCCGTTTCTGCCGCTCTTCGATGAAGAGCGAGAGGCGCTGGCGCTCGTCGGCGAGCACGAACAGGTCGCGCGCGAGCTTGTCGCGCTCCTGCGCGATCTCTTTGCGCAGGCGTACCAGCTCGTTGAGATCAACCGAAAGCGACTCCACCTGCTGGCGCAACTCCGGCAGCACAGCTCCCAGCACCAAGGCCGAGCGCACCGATTGCAGAGCATCCTCTGCTCTGATCATGAGGGCAGGTGGTGTCTGCCGGCCAATGCGCTGGAGCGCGGAGAGCACCTCGGCAATGAGACTGCGCCGTTGCTGCAGTGAGATGCGCAGCGCCTGCTCGCTGTCCTCAAGCGGTTGCAGCCGCTCTTGCGTGTTCGCGATTCGCTCCTCAACCACCGCCACCCGTGCCGCGGTGTCGATGATCTGTTGGTTGAATTTGCGGCGATCGTCTCCGATCAGCTCTATCTCGCGCTTGAGCTTTGCCTCTTTTTCGAGGGTCTTGCGCTGCTCGGTCCGCAGCGCCTCGAGTTCCCTGTCCCGCTGCTTGAGACCTTCGACGCTCGGAGGAGTAAGCACCAGCGGCTTGCCCTCGGTCGCGGACCCATTGCGGGGCACCGGCAAGGGTGTCTGCGCCGGGGCAGGAATGTGCGCCAGTGGCAGGAGGGCAAGAGTTGCCACAACCACGCGTCCGACAATTGGGCAGGACATCGGCACCAGGCGCATGAACCCCTTTGAAGCAAGAACAGAGCCAGCCGCAGTAGGCGCCTCGATTGGCGCCGGATTAAGACTAACATCGTACACGGGAAGGCGTGCGCCGCGCGTTGTAGTGCCACAATAATGGACGCAGTCATCCGGGGCGCGGGGCAAGGCCACTGCGTGGGCGCCCCGCAATGACCTACTTGCGATGGTAGGGGTGCCCGGTGAGAATGGTGAGCGCGCGGTAGAGCTGTTCCAACAGCATGATGCGCAGCAATTGATGGGGCCAGGTGGCTTGACCGAAAGCGATGGCAAGGACTGCTTTCTCGCGCAGACTCGGTGCGAGCCCATCATGGCCGCCAATAGCAAAAACAACAGCAGGCCTATTTTCGGACCGCCAGCCCTGTAACCGGCCAGCAAAAGCGGGGCTGCTCATACTCTCTCCCCGCTCATCGAGAATCACCACAACCGCCTCATCCGGAATGACATTGGCCATGGCTATCAATTCCTCCAGCATGCGCCGGGAAGCGTCACCAGCCCTGCTCTCTCTGATCTCGATGATATCGAGGGACGTGATACCGGCGGAGCGACCCGCATCGGCCACGCGCTTGCGATAGCGCTCAGCAAGCTCGCGTTCGGGACCTTGCTTGAGCCGGCCGACAGCGGCCACCATCATCCGCATGCGCCACGATAGGCGCACACGCCAACTCCCCTCAAGCGCCAGCGCGGCGGTTCAGGTCGCGCGCCGGCCGGCAGGCGAGCTCGCCACCCACATTTTCTCGAGATTGTAGAAGGCGCGCACTTCCGGCCGGAAGACATGGACAACCACGTCGCCCGCGTCGATGAGCACCCAGTCGCAATGGGGCATGCCCTCGACCCGGGCGTCCGGAACTCCTGCCCGGTGAAGTGCCTCCAAAACGCGATCGGCAATGGAGCCAACATGACGTTGCGACCTGCCTGAGGTCACAACCATGAAGTCGGCGATCGTGGTCTTGCCGGTAATGTTGATGGGGAGGGTGTCCTCGGCTTTCATGTCATCGAGAGTAGCGAGGACCAATTGAAGGACCTCCTCGGCTGCGGGTCGCTGCTGGGAGATCGCGGGCGCGGCGCTGCGGGCGCCAAGCCGGGCAAATGCAGGTGTGGGCAGGTTCCTTTCCTTTCGTCTGCACTCAATGCCCCGGGCGAAGCAGGGGCAATCATTAGATAGGCATGGCCGGCTGATAGTTTCAACGGGACGACGTTCCGCCGGTCAGACTGTGTGGCAATTCTGCATCGGATTTTGTCCTTGATCCGACAATTTCGGGAGGGCGCGGCGGCTGCCGTGTCCCCGCCCGTGCGGCGCGGAGCGCGGTCGAGGAAAGCGGGGATTTGAGCCCATGCAGGTAAAGCCAGACCGGCGGTCGCCGATCGAGCAGGGACCTGGCCAAGCTTTCCGGGATGCGCCTGCGCGCGAGCGCCTGACCAGCAGGGCTCGCGCTCGCGTAAAGGCTTGGTCCAAGCCGGTCCACCACCGCAATCGGCACCAAGGCGGCGATGCCGCGCCAGTTCTGCCAGCGGTGGAAGCTGCGCAGATTGTCGGCGCCCATGATCCAGACGAAACGCACCATCGGAGCGCGCTTACGCAGATACGCGATGGTTTCGTAGGTGTAGTGCGTGCCGATTTGCGCCTCGAGTCCGATCACCTCGATGCGCGGGTGCCGCGCCAGCGCGCGCGCCGCAACAATGCGATCCTCGAGCGGGGCTAGGCCGCGCGTATCTTTGAGCGGATTGCCCGGCGTGACGAGCCACCAAACCCGGTCGAGGTTGAGGCGCTTCATGGCAAGGAGGCACGCGCCGAGATGGGCGAGGTGCGGCGGATCGAACGTGCCGCCAAACAAACCGATCCGCATCCTGCGGCCATGCGGCGGCAGGCGGACACGCTCCCGCAGTGATGATGGCTGGGGGGGATGCACGCCCATGGACGCAAGCTCGGCGAGCGATGCTTCCACAGGACTTTACGGCCTCGTCTGTCCGCTGCCGCGCACGCGATATTTGAAGCTCGTGAGCTGATCGACGCCCACTGGACCACGCGCGTGAAAGCGACCGGTGGCAATCCCGATTTCTGCTCCGAATCCGAACTCGCCGCCATCGGCAAATTGCGTTGAAGCATTGTGCAGAACGATAGCGGAATCGACCTCGCGCAGGAATTTTTCCGCCGCGGCCGCATCCTCCGTGACGATAGCATCGGTATGATGGGAGCCGTATCGCTCGATATGCGCGATCGCGGCATCAAGACCGGTGACGACCTTGGTCGAGATGATGGCGTCGAGATACTCGGTCGACCAGTCGGCTTCGCTCGCCGGCTTGACGCGAGCATCGATTGCGCGCGTGCCCTCGTCGCCACGCACCTCGCAGCCCGCATCCAGCAGCATGGTCACCAAAGGGCAAAGATGTGAGCTTGCCGCCGCGGCATCGACGAGAAGCGTTTCGGCCGCGCCGCAAACACCGGTGCGGCGCATCTTGGCATTGAGCACAATGGCCCTGGCCATATCGAGCTTGGCGGTCTTGTCCACGTAGACGTGGCAAATGCCCTCAAGATGCGCAAACACCGGCACGCGGGCTTCCTGCTGCACGCGCGCAACCAGGCTCTTGCCGCCGCGCGGCACAATGACATCGATCGCGCCATCGAGGCCCGCCAGCATCATGCCGACGGCACTGCGTTCGCGCGTGGGCACGAGCTCAATCGCACCCTCCGGCAGGCCGGCGTTGCGCAAGCCGGCGACCAACGCGGCATGAATCGCTGCGTTCGAGCGATAGCTCTCGGAGCCGCCGCGCAATATGGCAGCGTTGCCCGCTTTGAGGCAAAGCGCGGCCGCATCGGCGGTCACGTTGGGGCGGCTTTCGTAAATGATGCCGATCACCCCAAGCGGCACGCGCACCCGCTCGATCATCATCCCGTTCGGGCGCTGCCAGCGCTCGGTTACGCTGCCGATTGGATCAGGCAGGCCGCGCACGACTTCGAGACCCGCCGCCATGGCATCGACGCGCTTTTCATCAAGCGCAAGCCGGTCAAGAAAGGCGGCCGTGGCATTCGCGGCTTTTGCTTCTGCCAGGTCGCGGGCGTTGGCGGCAAGGATGTCACCGGTGCGGGCTCGAATTTCCTGCGCCGCCGCGGCGAGGGCGTCGTCCTTCTGGCGCGCCGGGGCAAGCGCGAGCACGCGCGCAGCCGTTCTGGCGCGCAAACCGGTCTTGTGCATCAGATCCGCAATGTCAGACTTGGCAATGGCTTTCAGAGATGCCGTCATCGCAAAGATCCTTGATCCGCATGCGTTTTTTATCACGTTGTGGACGCAGAGGCGAGGGCGCCCTCGTTGCCTCCGCCGCGCGGCTGGCGCTATGGAGCGGCGAACAGAAGGACGAACGCGATGAAGCTCAAGGATCAGGTGGCGATCGTCACCGGCGCCGGAAGAAATATCGGAGAGGAAATAGCCAAATTGTTTGCAGCCGAAGGGGCCAAGGTGGCCGTGGTCGACACGGACAAGCCGCGGGGAGAACGCGTCTGCACGACAATCAAAGGACAGGGCGGAGAAGCCGAATTGTTCATCGCCGACGTCTCGCGCGGGCAGGAGGTGACCGCCTTGATTGCGCGGGTGGTAGCGCGTTTCGGACGCATTGACATTCTGGTCAACAACGTCGCGATCTCCGACAACAAGCACATCTTCGATCTCAGCGAGGAAGATTGGGATCGCGTGTTGGCCGTCACCCTTAAAAGCCAGTTCCTCATGGGCAAGCACGCAGCGCAGCAGATGGCGAAACAGCCCACAGGCGGGCGGATCGTCAATATCGGCTCGACATCGGGCTTCGTGGGACGCAGCCGCGCGCTTGCCTATTCCGCTGCCAAGGGAGGCGTCGCCAATCTGACCCGCGCCATGGCGGTGCAACTTGCACCCTACAAAATCAGAGTGAACGCAATTGTGCCGAACAAGATCGGCTCACCAGTTGGCAAGGATGAATTCGATCCCACGCGGCCGGTGCCCAACATGGCCAAGCGTCCCGGCGAGCCCAAGGAGGCGGCGAAGGCCGTGCTGTTCCTGGCGAGTGAAGATTCCTCGTTCGTCTATGGCGCCAATCTGTTCGTGGACGGTGGCGTGTCGGCGATGGACTTATCGTGATTCAGATGTCTGATCTCTGCCATTCACTCATTCAATCACGATATCCGTGCGTCCCGAAAATGACGCTGGAATGGCCAGCCCAAAGGACCTCGCATTCCTGGCGCTGACGCGGCACTCGAACTTCGTTGCCGCTTCCACCGGCAGATCGCTCGGCTTGGCACCTTTGAGAATCTTGTCGACGTAACCGGCCGCATGCTCGCAGACCGCATCGGCATCCACCGCGCAGAAGCTCACGGCACTTGCTCGTAAACCCTCTCTCGACCAGCTGAAAACGGGAATGCCGCGGGCGAGCGCGATCTGCCCGATCAGCGCGCGTTGCGTGAGAGAGGGGCCATCCGGGCTCATCGTGAACGCCTGCACGTTGCCCCTCTTGAAGGCGTCGAATGCGGGACCGAGATCATTGACGTTGTGCCATTCGCTCACCTCGGTTGTGAGCCCGAGAGCTCCGGCTGCGGCTTGCGTCGCCGCAATGTAGGGCCGCGGGGTTGGCTCGTTCGCGTTGACGAGCAATCCGATACGCGACAGCTGCGGCATCATTTCCTTGAGGACCTGTAATTGCTTGCTGAACATTTGCGCGGCGAAGCTCGATATGCCCGTCGTATTGCCGCCGGGCCGCTCCAGGCTCTCGACCAACTTGGCCGCGATGGGATCTGCCACCAAAATGAAAACGATGGGAACCGTCGTGGTTGCACCTTTTGCGTAAGCGGCCGCATTGTCCCCGACCGCAATCAACGCATCCAGGTTCGACGCAACAAGCTGCGCGGCCATGCTCTTCAATCGGTCGGGCATGTCCTGGGGAAAGCGATGATCGAAAATGATGCGCCCCTCGACATAGCCAAGGTCGGTGAAACCCTTGGCGAGCGACCGGAAGCTCGAAGCTTGCGCCTCGGGACTCGCTGCATGCCAGAGCACGCCGACTTTGGGGATTTTTTCACCCTCTTGCGCGCAGGTCGCGCGCCGCCAAAAGACCGCCGCCGCACCGCCCGCTAGTCTGATGAAATGACGCCGGTCCATTGCCCACTCTCGGCTGATCGCTTTCTTGACCTAAAAGCTTCACATCGTGGAAATGTTTTGACAAGCTGGCCAACAGGCGGTGAAACGCGCCGTCATTGTCAGAGTCCCGACGCCAGAGACCCGGAGCTGTAATGCCATCCCCTATTGCCGCGCGCTCGATGAACCCGGCCCCCATGGTGGGTACGCTGCCGCAAACCGTGCGTCGCGATTTCTCCAATGTTGATTACGCGGAGGCGATGCGCCGGGCGCGCGAGATCGTACCAGTCCTGCGCGAGCGCGCTCAGCGCTCCGAGGATGCCCGCGCCCTGATCCGCGAAAACGAGCAGCTCCTGCACGAGACCGGATTGTTTCGCTTTCACCAGCCGAAGGCGTTTGGCGGAATGGAGCTCCCGTTCGTGGCGGTCGTCGATATTCCGGCCGAGCTCGCGCGCGGCTGCCCATCGACGGCCTGGAATGTCGGCAACGTCGGCTGCCATCACTGGATCCTCGGCTATTACGATCCCGCGACCCAGCACGAAGTGTGGGACGCCAATCCGGATGCATTGATTGCCTCCTCCATTGCGCTCGCAGCCGGTCGCGCCCGCAAGGCCGATGGCGGCTTCATCGTCAACGGCCGCTGGCCGTTCTCCTCGGCGGTCGACAACTGCGACTGGAACATGCTGGCCGTCACCGTCTACGACGACGGTGGCAAAGCCATGGACTGGCGGCTCTGCCTTGTGCCCAAGTCCGATTACGAGATCATCGATACCTGGTTCGCCATGGGCATGGCGGCCACCGGCAGCAAGGATATCGCGGTTAGCGAGCTGTTTGTGCCGGAGCGCCGTGCGCTGGCGCTGGCGCGTTGCCGCGGCGGGCTCGATCATCCCGGCGCGCCGTTTACGTCGGGTCCGTTGTTTCGCATTCCGATCGTAGCCGCCTCCAGTCATCCGCTCGCTCCCGCAGCCGTGGGCGCGGCCGAGGGCGCCTATGAGCTATTCATCGAGGCAACGGCCAAGCGGCTCGGCACATATACCGGCGCGCGCGTCGCAGATTTCCAGGCCGTGCAGATCAAAGTGGCCCGCGCGCGTTGTCTCATCGACTCCGCGCGCTCTTCCCTGCGCCAGTCCGCGATCGCGTTCCAGGAGGCCGCGGAGCACAATGAGACCCCCGACCTGGAGACCAAGCTACGGTTTCGCGCACACTCGGCCTTTGCGGTCAATCAGGCGCGCGAGGCGGTGGAGACGCTGTGGTCGTGCTATGGCGCCCAAGGCCTCTACACCCGCGATCCGCTCCAGCGGCATCTGCGCGACGTGCTCGCCATGAATCAGCACTTCTCTTTCAATTTCGATATCGCCGGCGCGGCCTTCGGGTCCCTCGCGCTCGGGGGCCATTACGGCAACCCGACGATGTGAATGACCACTGTTCCCTATTTTCGTGCCTCACTTTTGGGGTGCACTCCACAGGTGCTCCATTGTAAATAACAGGGAAAATACAGGGCGGCGTGCAAGGAATGCCCGGAAAATCGAGGTTTGCACAAAAAATAACAGGACGGGATCAGGAGCAAAAACAGGGCGGTAACAGGAGAAAAACAGAGCAGAACAGGAAATCGCCATCCGTGGGTGCTGCTGAGATTGCATCGGCGCTCATCCCTCCGACTGGGAGCGCACCACTCCCGCGGTCGCGTCCAAACAAAAACCCGGCGCGGTGTTCCGGCCGGGGTGCAAACACAATCATTCAGGGTGAGCTTTTATAACGAACTTTTGTTTCCTAGTCTACTAACCGAAAGTTGTATTTTCAAATGTTGTTTGCACGGTGATGCTCGCCCAATGCGGGATGACAGTACTAGGTGATCTGGGGTGATGTCGGCTTACCCTCCGAAAGCGGCGGCTACGCGGACATCCCGGCACTTACGCGAAGGCCGAGTAGGCCCGGGGAATTTCACCCCGAGCCTCTCACAGATCCGGACTTGACACTCTCGCGTCATCCGGCTCGTGCCACCGCACGAAGGCTGCCGCCTTCCATTGAATATCGGGTTCCTCCCGTTGCCGGTTGACCCGATCTCAAAGGCGATGACCCACCCCCTTCGCTCCACGGGCATTACCCCGCTTCAACACTACTACGAGGCAGTCCGCCCCTCTCCGGCGCATCAGTACTTTCGGCCTCGCGGTTGGAGCCGCTTGTGCCTTTTCCCTTAAAGTCGGACTCAATATTAATGCCCATGATTTCAGGCCCTTGCCAGACGTCGAGAAAGTACGCGAATGCTGGCGAGCAGCAGCCACGCCTCGGCACTCGCGATGGTTTTCTCGAAATCTTTGGAGAGGCGTCGGCAGCGGTTGAGCCATGCAAGCGTTCGTTCAATGACCCAACGTCTTGGTTGGACCTTGAACGTACCGGCATTCTCGGATCGGGTGATGATCTCAATGGCCCACCTGCCGAACTCGGCGAGCGCGTCGGGCAACTTCTTTCCGCGGTAGGCACCATCAGCAAAAATGTGACGCAGCTTCGGAAACAGCAACCCAATATGCTTCAACAGCGGTACCGCTCCATGGACGTCTTGGATATTGGCGGCGTGCACTTGCCCGGCAAGCAATGATCCTTGTGTATCGGTGACGATGTGCCGTTTGCGCCCCTTTATCTTCTTACCCGCATCAAACCCGCATGGACCGCCGCTTTCCGTGGTCTTCACGGTCTGACTGTCGATAATCCCAGCCGATGGCCTGCGCTTGCGTCCCGCCGCACGGCGTGTGCGCTCTACCAGGAGACGATTGATCCGCTGCCAAACCTTGGCGTCGCGCCAATTGTAAAAATAATACTGAACCGTCGTGAACGGCGGAAAATCTTTCGGCAAAGCGCGCCATTGGCAGCCGGTCGCAAGCATATAGAGAATCGCGTCCATAATGATGCGAACATCCCACTTGCTTGGGCGTCCAATATGACTCCGCATCGGCAACAGTGGTCGCAACGTCATCCACTCTTTCGCCGTCGTGTCGCTTGCATAGCGCAGCCCATCACGCCGATACTGCTTACGGGTGGTTTTGGTCCAAGCCATGTTGTGCCTCCTCGTCGAATCGCAAACACGAGGGAATCACAACAGGGCCGAAATCACCTGCTTTCTTTTCCGGTCAGCCTCTTAGCATCGCCGGCCAGGTTCTCACGTTCCGTACAAGAGCCAGATTGAGCTTCGCGCCGCCTCCATGCCGGATGCCGTTTGGGCAGTCTCAGGACATCCCCCAAACTTATCCCAGAGGAATGGCAACCCCCCGGTTTTGACATCGTCTAATCCGCTTTCGACACGTCATCAGCGGTTCGCTTGCGCTCGCCTCTCTCAATCATACCTGCCGGAATCTCGTTCCGACTTTTCCGCAACGTTCACCACCATCGCTTTTGACAACAGCAGCTTGCGGTGGCTTGAGATCAACACCTGATTGCCGAACTCGAAGGACCTACCTTCATCTCTCGTACAGTTACGCATCGCCGTATGGACCGGCGTTACTCGTGACACAATGCCAAAAGCGGCCGTGAGCAATCGCAGCAAAGTAACCCCCCTTTACGCAGTGCAGCAAAACGAAGTGGCTATTCGATCACCTCGTCCGCGCGGCCGAGCAGCGTGTTCGGGAAGGTGATGCCGAGCGCCTTAGCGGTCTTCAGGTTGAGTATCAGCTCGACCTTCGTGGATTGCACAACCGGCAGGTCGGCCGGATTCACCCCCTTGAGGATTTGTCCCGCGTAGACGCCGACCAAGCGATTTGCATCGGACAGGCTGCTTCCGTAGCTCACGAGTCCGCCAGCCCTGACGTATTCGGGCCACGAGTAGAGTGTGGGCACCACGTAGCGTCCCGCGAGTGCAACGATCTGATCGCGCCGGCTGTAGAAGAATCCATCGGGGCCAATAAGAAGTGCCCCGGCTCCCTCGTGTGCCAGGGTTGCGAAGGCCGAATCGATATCCCGTTCGGTGCCGGCGTTCAGGACACGAACCTTCCGCCCAAGCGTGCTCGCGGCTGCGTGCAAGTCTCTCGATTGGATTTCAGTGTTCGGATTGGCCGGATTGACGAGCGCGGCAATCGGCGTGGATGCGGGAACCAACTCCACGATCAACTCCAGCCCTTTAGCAATCAGCTCCGTCGAGCGCCAGGTGACGCCCGTGATATTGCCGCCCGGCCGGTTCAAGCTGGCGACGAGGCCCAGTTCGACCGGATCACCGCCGATCGAGAACACGATCGGAATCGACATAGTCGCCGCCTTGGCCGCGAGTGCCGCGGGGGTGCTGACCGGCGCTACGATCGCGCCTACCTGACGACGCACCAGATCGGCCGCCAGAGCCGGCAGTCGATCGTATTGCCCCTCCGCCCAGCGGTATTCGATCCCTACTTTCTGGCCCTCGACGTAACCGACTTCTTCCAACCCTTGGCGGACTGCGGCGACATTGGGCGTGAACCCCACGGACGTTCCGCTGCCCAGGAACCCGATCACCGGCATGGCCGGCTGCTGCGCGCGCGCCACGAGCGGCCACACCATCGCGCTCCCGAGCAGCGTAATGAACTCGCGGCGTTTCAAGTGATCGAATTGCATTCGGTCCCCCACCGAGGCCGGGACTACGCACAACAGGAGAGGATATCGAATTGGGAACGGAGAGTCAGCGGATCATTGACCTTCGGCGGGCGAGCAGGTGAGAAGTTTCCCTGACACAAGCTCACGCTATGGCGCGATCGGCAGCATGTTAAGATTGGCATCGTCGAACGCGCGTCGAAGGGTGCCATCGGCTTTCGCGGTCTTGATGAAGTTCGTGACAAAAGCCAGTGCAGCCGGTCGGTTCTTGGGCGTTGCGATAGCGACGTCGAACGTCTGGAATGCACCGTCGACGATACGCGAGCCGGGTAACTGTGACTGAAGCTTCGGCAACGCATCGCGAGTTAGCGCGAAGGCTTGAGCGCTACCTGCTTTCATCATCTCCATCGCCTCGTCGACCGATTTAGCGGTGATGAGCTTCGCGTTTTTCAAGCTACGCCCCGCAGCACGTGAGGTGGCTGTGCCGCTCACAGCCACAACGGTGAACTCCGAGCGGTCCACGTCCGCGATCGTCTTCGCGTTAGTCGAAGCCGCCACAAGGTATGTGCTTTCAATGACGAAATAGGCCGGGCTAAAATCAAGTCTTTTGCGACGTTCATCGTCGGCCGGCATGAACCCGACATCGATGGCGCCGGTCGCGCAAAGTTCGGTCAGTTCGCCGGTGTTGGGAGCAATAACGAACTCGACCGGCACTCCCGCAGCCTTAGCAAGAGCAACGCCGATATCGCGCGGAGCGCCACGTATCTCTCCGACAGGGTCCTTTGTGACGAATACCGGCGTGGGGTTCGGAGCATAGGCTACGCCGACGCGCAGTTTTCCGTTGGGTGCGAGCTCTTTCACAACGTCATTATCAAGCGCAGCCGCCCCCGTGATCGACATCGCGAGCAGCAATCCAGCAACCACAATGTTCTTCATGAACGTCCTCTCTGCTCATATTGGCAGCCGCGAACAAGCACCCAATGGACCTAGCTAGACATCTGTCTCTCCTCCCATTCAGGTGCTCCGAATGCGAGTGCCAGCGCCCTCTGCGGCATCGCGGCCGTCCCTGTCCCGCTTTCGGGCGCCGCCCCCTCCATGGCGGTGGTCGCCTGCTGACGCGGCTTGTCGAAGTCCGGTTGAAAGCCTACGCGACGCTCGGGAACGGCTCAATGGCTCTCGGCGGGCCGTATGCACAGTGCGATACGATCAACTGCTGCGATGCACACTTAACTTCCGCTTTGGGTCAATAGTTTGCATTACCGCGCCGCAGCATCGCTGTCCGCTTCACCCCAGTTAGCGGAATCAAGTCGCGCAACCAAGCGCTTCCGAGTCGTGCCAATAGCTGCCGTGAGCAGGTGCAGCAACATTCGGTGCAGAAAGTTGGGTTATTCGATCACCTGGTCGGCGCGCACGAGGAGGGCCGGCGGAATTTCGAGACCGATAGCTTTCGCCGTCTTGAGATTGATAACGAGTTCGAACTTCGTCGGCTGCTCCAGCGGTAGGTCAGCAGGCTTGGTCCCCTTGAGAATTCGATCTACATACTCGGCAGCGCGACGAAATTGATCGTTCCAATTAATGCCATAGGATATCAGGCCGCCGACTGCTACGGCCTCAGCAAGCGCATGAACATCGGGCATTCGATACCGCTGCGCCAGAGCGATGATCGCTGATGCGTTAAAAACGGTGAGCGCGTGCGGGAGGACAACCAGCCCGCCATTCGGTTTCTGCGCGAAGGATGCGATGACGTGTTCGATCTCGGCGGCATTATGCACACGGCCCGCTGTGGTCTCGATTGCCAGTCGCGGTGCCGCTTCCTCGATCGATTGCCACATGGCCTGATGCGACAGGGTTTCAGGGTGCATGATCGCCAAAGCTCGGGTGATGTGGGGTGCGGTCTCCTTGAGCACCTCAAGCCACTTGCCACCCATCGAAGACTCGTAACTAGCGAAACCGGTGATATTGCCGCCTGGGCGAGCGAGATTGGATACAAAACCGCCACCGACCGGGTCGCCGACACCAACGAAAACGATGGGCACACTTCCCGCGATTGGCTTAAGCACCGCTAGCGCAAGGTTGGTGTATGTCACTGCGACATCGGGCGAATGGGCAATGAGTTCGCTGGCCCAGACCTGTATCTGCTCCGGCTGATCGTTCCACCATTGCACCTGCGTAACCAGGTTGCGACTCTCTTTCCACCCCAGCTCGTTGAGGCGGCGCAAGAAAGCGGCGAGCCAGCCCCGTGTCCACGCCGTCTCGGCAGCGCCCATCAGCACGACGATGCGGCGAATGGGCTCGCCCTGCTGCGCGCGCGACGCAAGCGGCCATGCCGCAGCCGCGCCGCCGATCAGCGTGATGAACTCGCGCCGGTTCACTCGATCACCTCATCGGCAATGGCGAGAAGCGACGGCGGCACGGTGAGGCCGAGCATCCGGGCGGTCTCGGCGTTGATGACCAACTCGAACTTTGATGCCTGCACCACGGGTAAATCCGCGGCGTTGGCACCCTTAAGGATGCGGCCGGAATAAACGCCTACCTGACGAAATGCATCCGCAATATTGGTTCCGTAGCTCATCAGCCCGCCGACCTCAGCATTTTCACGCAACGGATACGTCGCCGGGATTCGGTGAAACGCCGCCAGCTGGGTCAATTGGACACGCCGAGCATTCAGAAAAGGGCTGGTCCCGACGAACAGGGCATCGGGCCGATCGTGCTTAACAGTTTCGAAGGCGGCGCTGATCTCTGGGCTGGTGTTGGCGTTGAGAACCTGGATTTGCAGCCCCATGCCGCGCGCCGCGGCCTCCAGGTCCTTCAAGGTAGCTTTGGTATTCGGGTCTGCTGGATTGACCAGCACAGCAACGCGAGACGCCCGTGGCAGGAACTCATGCAATAATTCCAGTCGCTTTCCCGACAACTCGGCATTGAAAATATTGATGCCCGTCAGGTTCCCGCTGGGCCGCGCGAGGCTGGTGACGAGACCGAGCTTCGCCGGGTCTTCTCCGACTAGAAAGACAATAGGGACTGTCGCGGTTGCCCCTTTGGCGGCCAACGCCGCAGGCGTGGCGCCAACCGTGGCGATCAAGGCGACCTTCCGGCGCACCAGGTCGGCCGCCAGCTCCGGCAAGCGATCCATTCGATTTTCCGCCCAGCGGTATTCGACCGCAACGTTCTCGCCCTCGACATAGCCGGTCTCTTTGAGGCCTTGGCGGAATGCGCGCAGACGATCCACGTAAGTGTCCGGCGATGTGGCGCTGAGCAACCCGATTACCGGCATCGCGGATTGCTGCGCATTTGCCCCGGGCGGCCAGGCCGCTGCCGCACCGCCGAGCAGCGTGATGAACTCTCGTCTTCTTAACCGATAGAAATGCATCCGGTGTCCCTAGCCCAAAGGTGACAGCATAACGGTTGGCGAGCATCAAGTCAGGGGCTTGCCGCAGTGCGGGATTTCGATCCGGTCTCTGTCGGCTTAGGGTCATAGTTTGCATTACCGCGCCGCAGCATTGCTGTCCGCTTCACCCCAGTTAGCGGAATCAATTCACGCAGCCAAGCGCTTCCGGGTCGTGCCAGGGGCTGCCGTGAGCAGATGCAGCAAGATTGCATGCGCAAAGCCAGACTTACTCGATCACCTCGTCGGCGGCCACCAGCAGCGTCTGCGGCACAGTGAGGCCGAGCATCCTGGCCGTCTGATGGTTGATGACCAACTCGAACTTGGACGCCTGCACGACCGGCAGGTCCGCGGGTTTCGCGCCCTTGAGGATTTGGCCTGCATAGATGCCGGCCTGATGATAGGCGTCGGCGATGTTGGTCCCGTAACTCATCAGCCCGCCGATCTCGGAAAACTCGCGTCCTGAATAGAGAGCGGGTAGCCTGTGATGCGCCGCCTGTTGAACGAATTGGACGCGTCGGCTGTTAAAAAAGCCGTCGGCGCCAATAAAGAGGGCATCGGGGGGGTCGCGTGCAAATGTTGCAAACGCCATATCGATCTCCCGGCTTGTGCTGACGCGGAGCAACTGGATTTGCAGCCCCATGGCGCGGGCAGCCGGTTGCGCGTCTCTTTCCGTGGCCTGAATCGTCGGTACGTTGGTCGGGTTGACGAATACAGCGACGCGGACGGCTTGGGGGACCATCTCGTGCAAGAACGCCAGTTGCTTCGCCACCAGCTCGCCATTGAAAAAATTGATACCCGTCAGGTTGCCACCCGGCCGGGCGAGGCTCGTGACAAGACCGAGACTGACAGGGTTTTCCGGGACGATGAAGATGATCGGGATCGTCGCGGTTGCCGTCTTTGCAGCCACAGCGGCGGCAGTATTTCCACCCGCGAGCATCACCGCGACCTGCCGGCGAACCAGCTCCGCCAGCAGTTCGGGCACTCGCTCGATTTTGTTTTCTGCCCAGCGGTAGACGATCGTTACGTTGTCGCCTTCCACATAGCCGGTCTCTCTGAGGCCCTGACGAAATCCGCGCAGACGGTCCGCCATCGCGTCGGGTGACCTTAGGTCGAGGAAGCCGATCACCGGCATAGCCGGCTGCTGCGCGCGCGCCGCGAGCGGCCACAAAGCCGCAGAGCCGCCGAGGACTGCGATGAATTCGCGCCTTCTCATGTGTTCCCCTCAGGCCGAGGATCACACCCTACCACATCGTTGAAAGAAAGCCGTGTTGTGCATCACAGCAATTTTGGCCACCTGATTTCCGCTCCGGGTCATTTTCGACGGAGACACCCAAGCCGGCAAGTCCTTCAATGTCCGCAGTGACCCCAATAGCTACCGTAAGCAGGCGCAAGCTTACGCCCGCAACGCCGCCAGCATTTCCTCGATGTACTCGTCGCCGCTTGCAATGACGAGCATCGAGGCATAGGGCCGCAGCGCCGCGAGCGTCCTGGACAGCTCTTCGTCCGAGCGCTGCTCGCTGCCAATGACGAGAGCCATGGTCATGACCTTGCGCGCGGCACAGGCTTCGCCAATGACCGCGGCGGCTTGCGCGCCGGTGCCCGCGCTCGACACCATGACGACGAGATCGGCGGCGGCGACTTCCTCGACCAGCGCCTTGGTGCGCCCGGCAAGGTCGCTCAGCCAGGCCTGCATGGACCAGCCTTCGCCACGGGGCGTATCCTCGAATTTGAGTGCGGTGAAGAAATTCGCCCGCTGCCAGGGCGAAGCGGCGACCCGCTTGACCACGCGCTCGCTCATTTCGTCGAGGGCGACGACCTTGACGACCCGCGGCTCGGAATTGGGATAATCGATGCGGAACCGCGCCTCGGCGGCAGAGCTCATGCGCGCGCTTTCGCTTTGCATTTTATCGTCCTCTTTGCCGGCGGATTACGCTACGCTCATCCGGTCGAAAAGGGAAAGGCTATGAAGATTCTCTGCAGCAACGGCGTCAAATCGGTCATGCTCGAAATCCTGCCGGCTTGCGAGCGCAAGAGCGCAACCAAGATCGACACGGTCTGGGGCTCGACCATGGGCCTCCAGCAAGACATTGCGGCCGGAGCCGATGGCGATCTCGCCGTTCTCACGGCGCAGGTAATCGATGATCTCATCAGAGCAGGCAAGGCCGCGGCCGGCAGCCGCGTCGATCTCGCGCGCTCGGGGATTGGCGTCGCCGTGCGTAAGGGCGCCGCAAAGCCCGACATCGCCTCGCCGGAAGCGCTCAAGCGCGCGCTGCTCGCCGCGCGATCGGTCTCGCATTCAAAAACCGGCCAGAGCGGCATCTATTTTCCGACCGTGCTCGCAAAGCTCGGCATCAGCGACGCCATGCAATCGAAGCTCGTCGTTCCGCAAGGCGGCACTCCCATCGGCGAGGTCGTTGCCGGGGGCGAGGCCGAGATCGGCATCCAGCAGATCAGCGAGCTGTTGCCGGTCGCCGGCATCGAGATCGTAGGACCGCTGCCTGATCCATTGCAGAAGATCACGGTCTTTTCGGCCGGGGTGCTCGCGAGCGCACAAGATCCCGCCGGTGCGAAGGATCTGCTGGCATTTATCGCGCAGGCGTTCCGGCCGTTGTTGCAGGCCAAAGGCCTGGAGGCTCCGTAGCCTCTTCGTAGCCCGCATTGAGCGCAGCGAAATGCGGGAATCCCCGGATGTCGCTCATCCGGGCTACATACAAACGATTTACAGCGCGATCCGACTTCCTTCTTCCGCCGACCAGTATCCGGCGTAGTTGATCCTCGTCGTTTCATAAGCCAGAGCGAGATCGGCGCGCGGCTGCCGACCGGTCGCAACGCATTCCATGAAATCCTGGATCTCCTGCAAATAGCCGCGCGTCCATTCCTCCTCCAGGCAGATGAACTGCCAGCCGGTTTTGCGATCGACCTTCTCCGTGATATAGACGCCCGCGAGTTTTTCCTCCTCGGTGAGATAGCTAAGCATGTGGTTGTTGGGCGTGATGTTTGCGAACAGCGAACCGCCGCTCGTGTAAGTCTCGATGAGATTGCGCACGCCCCCCATGATCATGTCGCCGGAGAATACGGTCGCCTTGGTGCCGTCGGAGAAGGTGAGCGTCAGCACTCCCCAATCCTCAACATCGACGGGATTGGCCTTGATATAGGCGCGCTCCTGCGGTGACAGCGAAGCCGCGACATTGCCGACGTCCGCGCTCACCGCCGTTACCCTGATCTCTTCGCCGCGCGCCTTCGCTTCTACCTGCTTGAGGTAGAGCACGGTCGAGAGCGGATGGCATCCCATGCGGATGAGGGAACCGCCGCCGGTCATCGCCCACTGCGCGGCGTGCGGCGCATGCGAGCCGCTGTGGCTCTCCTCCGCCTTCATGAACAGGATCTTGTCCTTCGTCGCATTGAGGATCTCGACGGTTTTCGCCACCGCCGGAGCGTAGACCCAATCTTCCGCATACATGAAGAGCCGCCCGCTCGCCCTGATAGCGCCGCAGGTCTTTTCCATTTCCTCCATGACGCGCTCGTACATGAGCGCCTTGCGCACATGCTTGCCGATCGGGACCTTGTCGCCGTCGCGCCCGAAATATCCCGTAAACGGCTTCTCACAGATCACGTGCTTTCCCGCCTGCACGGCATCGACCATCATGGTCGCGTGCAAGGCCGGCGGCGTGCAGATATCGACGATCTCGACCGCTTTATCGCGCAGCAGGTCGCGGAAATCCCGGTAGGCCGCGGGAATCTGATGCTTGCTTGCAAAATCGCGGACATGATCGCCGCGCGCCGCGACCGCCGCCACTTCCACTTCGACCCCATAGACCCGCTTGTAGGCGTACATGTGCAGCTCGGCGACAAAGCCGCACCCAACCAGGCCGACTGTGACTTTCTTCACGACCGTGCCGCTACTGGATCTTCATCGGCAGCGCGTTGAGGCGAAGCTCTCCGACCGCGCCGCCGTAGCTCGGGACGAAATCGGGATCGGCAAGCCGCGCCTGCGGGAAACGCGCGAGCATCCGGCGGATCGCAATGGCGATGGTGGTACGGCCGAGAATATTGCCGATGCAATGATGCGGCCCGGCGCCGAACGCCATGATCCGCTGCGGCCGGCGATGGATGTCGAAGCGCATGGGATCGGGAAAAACCTCGGGATCGTAGTTGGCGGCCTGCGGTGAAGGCCGCACCACCATGCTCTTGAGAATCTTCGTCCCGCCCACTTGGGTATCCCGGGTCGCCACGCGCGGAAAGGTGAAATAGCCGTTGCTGGCAATGCGCAGGCATTCCTCCACCGCCGCGGGGACCAGGCTCGGATCGGCGATGAGCTCGGCAACCTGATCGGGGTGGGAATAAAGCGTATGGAGCGCACCGCCGGCAGCGCGGCTGGTCGCCGAGAGCGCCGCCCCGCAGATCGTGAAAATCTGATCGAACAGCTCCCGGTCGGTGAGCTTGTCGCCCTGATCGCGCGCCGTGATCAGATCGTTGATGAAATCGGGCCGCGGATTCAAACGGCGCTGGGCGATGATCTCGTGCACCAATTGCGCCGCGCGCTCGAAAGCCTCGATGCATTCCGGCGCAAAGTTCTCCCCCGGCCTGGTATAGGTCGTGAGCGGCAACACCGCGTGAAAGGCGAGGAAGATCTCCTTCTGCCGTTCGTCGAGATTGGCCATGGCGGTGAGCAGCGCGCCGACGACGAGTTTGGCGCCGTAATCGCGCATGCCGTCGAATTCATTGCCGCCGCGTTCGATGGCGTCGAGCATGCCTTCGATAATTTCGGTGATGCGCGATTCCAGGCGGCGCAGACTGCGGGACGAGAATGCCGGCATGAGCAGCCGGCGAATCCTGGCGTGACGCTCGCCGTCCATCTGGGTGATGAATTGCACGCCCATGAATTTGTCGAACTGCTCGAAACCGCGCCCGCGCGGCACGTCCGATGAGAAGCGCTCGGGATCGGAGAACACCTCGTGCACGTCCGCGTAGCGGCCGCAGACCACCTGGGGCGGCCCGGATGAGAGCACATAGAACGGCGGCCGCCTCGCCCATTGCGCGAGGATGCTGCGCGCGTTCTGCTTGAACGCGATGCCGCCGAGGTCCACCTCGACAACCTTGCTCAAGTCCAGATCGGCAAGCATGTTCATTTCCTGCAAGCAGCGCGCGTCGCAATTGTTGCATTCGCGCCGCTGGGATGAAAGAGCTCGATTGTCCGCGGGAGGAACTTGGGTCAAGATAGGTAAGCGGCAACGCGCGGTCAAAAGACCGCCCGCGCTGCGCTCATTTCACCACGCCAAGGTCGACGGAGCGCTATGGTGATTAGTCCGGCAGAGCTTGTCGCAATCGACGTTCACACCCATGCCGAAATATCCGCGCGCGAACCGATGGACGAGCTTTACGCGGAGCGAAGCACGGCGATGGCGGAGTATTTCAAGGGCGCGACCGATCGCCCGACGGTTCCTGAGGTCGCCGCCTACTACCGGGCGAGAAAGATCGCCTGCGTGATCTTCCCGGTCGACAGCGAGCGCGCCAGCGGCGAGAAAAGAGTATCGAACGAAGAAGTCGCGGAGCTCGCGGCGCAAAACAGCGACATCATGATTCCCTTCGCCAGCATCGATCCCGCGAAGGGACGCATGGGGGCGCGCGAGGCACGCCGCCTCATTCGCGACTTTGCCGTGAAGGGTTTCAAGTTCCATCCCTCCATGCAGGGATTTTATCCGAACGACCGCAGCGCCTATGTTCTCTACGAGGCGATCGCGGAGGCGGGCCTTCCCGCCCTGTTTCACACCGGGCAGACCGGGGTCGGCGCCAACATGCGGGGCGGAGGCGGCATCCGTCTTAAATATTCCCATCCCATGTATCTCGACGACGTCGCGGTCGATTTTCCCGACATGCCCATCATCATGGCCCATCCGTCCTTTCCATGGCAGGAGGAGGCGCTCTCGGTCGCGACCCACAAGCCGCAGGTCTACATCGACCTCTCCGGCTGGTCGCCGAAGTATTTTCCGCCGATCCTCGTGCAATATGCCAATTCGCTCCTCAAGCATAAGATGCTGTTCGGGTCCGACTACCCCATGATCACTCCGGACCGCTGGCTCGCCGATTTCGAGAACATCCCGATCAAGCCCGAGGTGCGGCCGCTGATCCTCAAGGAGAATGCGGCGAAGCTGCTCAAGCTCGACGGCAAGGCCGCTTGATCATGACGCAAGAAACTGCGCTGCCGCCGTCGCTGCAAGTGGAATGGCGCGACGAGATCGCAATCCTTCGTCTCGTGCGGCCGGAAAAACGAAACGCGCTCAACGATCCCACAGTGCTGGGGATCGGCACGTTCTTCTCGCAGCTGCCCGCGCATGTGAAAGTCATCGTACTGGACGCCGCCGGCGAGAATTTTTCAGCCGGGCTTGATCTCTCGGAGCTCTCCGAATGCAACACCATGGAAGGGGTGATGCATTCCATGATGTGGCATCGCGTGTTCGCGCAGGTGGAGCTCGGAGCCGTGCCCGTCGTCGCCGTTCTCAAGGGTGCGGTGGTGGGAGGCGGCCTCGAGCTTGCGGTCGCCGCGCACATCCGCGTCGCCGAGCGCTCGGCCTATTACGCGCTGCCGGAGGGCCAGCGCGGAATCTTCGTGGGCGGCGGCGCCTCCGTGCGCGTGCCGCGTCTCATCGGGGTGGCGCGCATGGCCGACATGATGCTCACCGGCCGAAGGTACAATGCGGAAGAGGGCCAAGCGCTCGGAATCTCGCAATATCTCGTCGAGAGCGGCGCGGGTCTCGCCAAAGCCCTCGATCTTTCCGCCAGGATCGCCGCCAATTCCCCGATCACGAATTTCGCCGTCATCCAGGCGCTGCCGCGCATTGCCGAGAGCAATCCGCGCGAAGGTTTCCTGATGGAGGCGCTGATGGCAGCCATCGCCCAGGGCAGCGATGAAGCCAAAAGCCGCATGCGCGCCTTTCTGGAAAAGCGCGGGAAAAAGGTGACGGAGTTTTAGCAACCTGTCCGAGCGCGGGGCAGCCTGAGTAGTCTGATTCCGAGCATGGCACTCTCCGACAAATCGCTGCATCGCAGAAATTCGGGAGCTATCGGAGGTACAGCGGACATGCCACAAACTCGTCGGGCGTATCAATCCGACGTGAATGACCCGAACCCGACATTGGCGCCGCCCGACTTTGCTGTAATGCACAGCACCGTAGGGTGCGCAAAATCGCCCCGCGAAGTGGGCGAAGCCGGCACAGCCTAAGAGCGATTTTGCGCACGCAGTCGATCGCTCCGCTCGCTTACTCACCAAATCGGCCCTCGATCTCGCCCAGATCGCCGCCCCAATCCGCTGGCAATAAACCGCTTGTCACAAAGCGCTGGAAACTGCTGTACGGCCAGTCGCAAACCCGAGTGACATATCCATGCTTCACCGGATTGAAGTGGATGTAATCGACGTGACGCTCGAAGTCCGCGTCGTCGCGGATTGCGTGCTCCCAAAACCGCCGTTGCCAGATCCCCGTTTCACGCCTGTGCACTTGGCTCCTCGATCTCAATTGCAGCGGAGGCAGCCCGCGGGAAAAACCGCTTTTAATTTGGCTCCAGCGTGACGCGAAATCGGCATCACCGGGAGGCAGTGTCCAAATGGCATGGACATGGTCCGGCAAGATGCAGATGGCGCTCGTTTCGAACGGCAAGCGCGCCTGAACCGCACGATAAGCCTGCCGCAATCGCTCGATCTGTTGGACAAGCAGTTCGCTCGACCGGTCAGCAAGCGCAAGCGTGAAGAAGAATATCCCGCCTTCGATCCTCGAGCGCCGATAACGCGACATCACCGGACTATGGCACGACTGCAAGAGTGACAAAATTGCGGATGAGGTTTACTCCCGTGGATCCAGGGAATCCCTCGGTGATGCGTTATCGAGTGTGCAGGCGGCCGAGCGGTTGTGCGCACGCATAGGCATCCGACAAGGCGACCGCGTGCGCAAAATCGCTCTGATGCCGTGCCAAGTTGCAGCGCCTCGCAGGAGATTTTGCGCACCCTGTATTAGCGCGAATCACGATGATGCGTCCGTTCCGAAAGGAATGGTCCGGCCCAGGTGGCCACCGAGACGGGACTGGCCGATCGTCGGATCGTTGCGCACCGTAGCCTCAAGGGCTGTCTTTCGTAGCAAGATCGCGGTCGGCTCTTCATCAGGACCTGTATGGTTGATCGAACTTTAGGTTCGCATTGCAAGGAAGGGTCGAGAGAAGATGAGCAAACATAGCGCAGTTTGCGCCGGGATCGATACCAGCAAACACAAGCTCGATGTAGCGCTTGAGGATCGCTCGCAGGAGCTGCAGGTGCCAAATACCGCTGAAGGGCACCGCCGGCTGTCGAACTGGCTGCGCAAGCACCGGGTCGCTCGGGTCGGTATCGAGGCGAGCGGCGGTTACGAGCAGGCAGTCGTGAGCCAGCTTCGGCAAGCTGGTTTTGTTGTGATCGTATTCCAGCCGGCACAGGTGAGGGCCTATGCCGTGTTCCACCTGCAAAAAGCCAAGAACGACAAGATCGACGCTGGCCTGATCGCTGAGTGTACCGCGGCGGCGAAGAAGATCCATGCGCCTCCGGATCCTCGCCTGGCGCCGTTTGCTGCGGTTGCGACGTTGCTTGATCAGCTCACCGAGGACATCGCTCGTCTAAAGACACGCCGTGAATCGTTTCACGATGAGCGGATAAAGACCCATTATACCAGTGAAATCCGCCGTCATAAGGCACTGTTACGCGCAGAGCTCAAGAAACTCGCCACCGAGATCCGTCGGCATAAGGATCTTGGCAAACGGCTCGAGCTCATCCTCAGCGTTGACGGAGTTGGTCTGCGAACTGCGGTTGCCATTCTGGTGCGCATGCCCGAGATCGGGCGTGTGACGCGGGAGCGAGCAGCCGCATTGGTGGGATTTGCCGCCTATGACAATGACAGTTCAGACCACAGCGGACCGCGTCATATCAGCGGCGGCCGCACACGCGTGCGGGGTAATCTTTATACCGCAGCGTTGCCAGCCTCGATGCGTTGGAATCCCCAGCTGATGGCGCTCTACAAACGTTTGATCGCAAAAGGCAAGCCGCACAAAGTTGCGTTGGTCGCTTGTGCCCGCAAGCTTCTGATCTTCGTCAACACTGTGGTTGAACGCGGGACACCATGGAGCAAGGAAGTACCGGCATTGGCAAACTTGAAGAGAGACGCCTGAGGCGCAGAAGGAGGCCTTGATCGCTTGGACGGCGAACCTTCGGACGCAAAGCTGGTGTCAAGGGCGGCTTGCCGCCGCGAAGCGGTCACGACCCTTGACACCAGCTGTGCGGCCGAACACCAACGTCCAAGCGATCACAGCCGAAACAATGGCCCGATTTAATGGTTGCTACGGCGCTGCTTGCTGCATCTGCTCACGGCAGCTTGTGGCACTCAAGCGCTGCCGGCCCCCGCATCGGTGCGTTTGGTTACTGAGGTGCTGCCGAAGGCCTGCAATCGAAATCGCGCGGGGCGGATGGCGGACCGCTGTCTTCGACACGAAGCGACTTGGCCTGGCTCGGGGCTCCTGTCTCGACCGAGGGAGAGCAGATTTGAAGCCCGACGGATATTGGCGAATACCGGATCGGACCGCCGCCGGCCATGTGACGAAGCACGCGATAATCAGGCGAGCTTCAGGCCGCAGTGCGCGACGAAGTGGCGGAAGTCACGATCGCGGGTGATCAGCGCGACGTCGTGGTCGATGCAGGATTGGGCGATGAGCGCATCGCCAACTCTGGCTTTGAAGCCCTTTCCTAGAACAATACGGCGCGCGTGCCCTGCGCGTATCCAATAGCCATCGTGAACCTCGAGGATTGGAAGTTGCCGAATCTGCTCTTCGATGGCAGTTGAGCTTACCGGGTCACTCAGAATTTCGGTGAGCACGATTGGCGGTAGAACGAGATCGCCACCAGCCAAAGCGCTCGCGAGCCGCTCGGCATCGACTCCCGATCTGCCATTGAAATAAGCGACCAGCGAACTCGTATCTGCCGCAATCATTCGCGGTCGTATTTTAGCTCATCGCTGGTCATCGAGAATTTCACTTTTCCACGAAGCTTCAGCAGTTCCTGTTGCGCCTTCATGGACGCCAGCTTTTTCAGCGCCACTCTGATGGTTTCAGTCACGCCGGCGCCCGTATAGGCCTGCGCCATGGCGAGGTCTTGCTCAGCCACCTGCACCGTCACTTTGCGAAGTTCACCCATGCCCATCTTTACCAGCATTTGGACTGGTATTCAAGCTGGTGATGCATGCTGGCACGATGTGGGTTTGATTGGCTAGCTATGACTTCCGCGCAGAGCGCAAACGGTCGGTTTCGCCGCTGTGACGCGTCGTTCATTGTTAATAACAGGAAAAATACAATGCCGCGCGGAAGAAGCTCCCGTAAAATGCGGACTTCCAAAAAAATGATATCAACGAGAACAAGGGGGAATCGCAGCCTTAACAGAGGGATAGCAGGCAAGCCGGCGGTGTTTCGGAGGAGCCCTATGCCATTTTGATCTCCAAAAATTGCATGGCTTGCTTCGATCCCGTGACAGTTCCCACCGTCCTGTGGTTGAGAGCGTTACAATTGTGATTGCGCCAAACAAAAACCCGACACGATGGAATCGGCCGGGGTGCAAACACAGTCATTCAGGATGGGTTTTTATAGCGAATTTTCGTTTCCTGAGCAACTAACCCCAAGTTGTATTTCATTGCGCGCGCAGATTGGCCTTGTGCATATTCTATTTGAGCGCCCAGTTGTTGGGCAGAGGGCGGCCACTATTTCACAAAGTCGCGGTGCCGCAGGACTTTGCGCCGTTCGGGTCAGCCGGCAGCGATCTCAAGCCGCAGCGTTATGAATCGACATGGCGAACCTGATCGGGAAGGACCACTGCGACGCGCGCCGGTGTGTATCGTCGACAAGCTTGAATGCCCGTCTGTCCCAAATGTCATCCAGGCAATGTCGGCTTGGTCATGACAGCAGCGATTGTCGCCTCGTTCGGGCAATATTTCGGCCAACTTGCGCCTTTTGGCTTGTCCTCAAGCTCATGTGCGCACAGCTGCTTGCTGTCACAGTTCGAGCAGCAGCGTTGAAGGTCACGCATCAGCGCAGGATCGACGTTAGTCGGGTCAAGCCGAAGTGTCTCTAGTCGGCGATTGAGCAGATCAGCCGCTGTTTTGTCTCGGCTGGCAAGAACACGAAGATCAGCAGCCGAAATTCCGAGATCTTGTGCTACCCGCGTCAGTTCTACGGCGTCGCAATTGGCGAGTTCATTGCTTGCTGCTCTTCTTGTCCAAAAGGCTTTCCCAGCTTCAGCAAATAGACGTAGTAGTTTAATAAGTGGATTTGAGTGCGGTTCCGTTTGCATAATGGCCTCCTTCACAGAGCCATTGATGAAGAAATGCGATCAAACTGCGCTCGGTGCATTGATCTAAATCAACATCCCTTGAGGTGCATCAATTTGATCTACATCAACACAATCCGTGCGGTTATCATCTTATTACTGGGCATCAAAAGGAGCCTGTCATGTGGTGGAGCGATTATTGGCCGATGCCCTGGATGTTTTTCGGTCCGGTGATGATGCTCGTCTTCTTCTTTATCTGCTTGGCAGTCCTCGGAATGATGCGCGGCAGTCGCGGGGGACACGCCATGGAGATTCTCAAGGAGCGCTATGCACGAGGCGAGATCAATAACGCGGAATTTGAAGAACGGCGCCGGCTTCTGGAGGCGTGAGACGCGCCGCCCACCCGCAACAGTTCCCAAGCACTGCGCTACAGCGCTTCTCGCTCATATTGAATCTCTGTCGTCATTGCCGGGCTTGCCCAGGTCAAGCCCGCGCATGACGCGAAGAGGATTGGTTCAATTCGAGCGGGATTTGCTGTAGTTTGCAGAGTGTCAGTGATCCCGCGGCAAAATGTGAGCGTCGCTCGGGCTCCAGGCGAGCTTGATGCGTCCGCCACGGCGCAAGTCCTCGCTCGGATTGCCCGCAATTCTTGCGCGCAGCGGATGCTCGCATGTGGTGCCGATCAGCAGAATGGAGTCGCCGTAATTGATGACGTCATCGATAAGCATTTCGAACTCATTCTGCGCCGCTGCGGCTTCCTGCAATCGCAGCCGCTCCGGCCGGATCATGAGCAATACATGCGCGCTCGCAGGCGGCAGTGTTTGCTCGACGCGCACCCGGCCGATGCCGATGAGATCGACGGCGTCGGCATGGGCGGGATCGGCCCGCCCAGGGAAAAAATTGCTCTCGCCGATGAACTCGCCCACGAACCGATTGACCGGCCGGTTGTAAACATCAAGCGGCGAGCCGACCTGCTCAAGAGCGCCGTTGCGGAAGACCGCGATGCGGTCCGACATGGTCATGGCTTCGGTCTGATCGTGGGTCACATAGATCATGGTGATGGCGAGCTCGCGATGAATGCGCTTGATCTCGAGCTGCATCTGCTCGCGCAGATTCTTGTCGAGCGCGCCCAGCGGCTCATCGAGCAGCAGCACGTCCGGGCTAAATACGAGTCCGCGCGCCAACGCGACCCGTTGCTGCTGGCCGCCGGACAATTCGCGCGGATAACGATCGGCAAACTGAAGCAGTCCGACAAGGTCGAGCATCTTTTGTGCACGTGCGTGCCGCTCGCGCCTTGGGAAGCGCCGCATGCGCAGGGGAAACATGACGTTCTTCACCGCCGTCATGTGCGGGAACAGCGCGTAGTTCTGAAACACCATTCCGATGTTGCGTTCGTACGGCCGGCTCAGGGAAAGATCCGCTCCAGCAAGCTCGATCAGGCCGCGGGTCGGATATTCGAATCCCGCGATCAGCAGCAGCGTCGTCGTCTTGCCGGAGCCGCTCGGTCCGAGAAATGTGACGAACTCGCCGCGGTCGACGTCGATCGTGATGTCGTCGACTGCGTTAGTCTTGCCGTCATATGACTTGACGACGTTGCGCAGCCGCAGATAGGCCACCGCTCACCCTGCTTTCGATTCTCGCCCGACAATCAAAGCATCAACAATGATGCACCCGTGTGGCAGCGCTTTGATGGGATTTAGATCGATCTCCTCGATCAGCTCAGCGTGTTGCACGGCGAAATCCGCCAGCATTTCAAGACAGGTGACGAGGCTTTTCACATCCGCCGCCGGCTGACCGCGGTGCTCGCCCAGTATCGCGCCGCCGCGCGTTTCTGCGATCATTGCCTCGGCAGCACCTTCGCGCAACGGCAGCATGCGCAGCGAAAAGTCGCGCTTGACCTCGATCTCCGTCCCGCCCATGCCGAAAGCCAAAGTGAGGCCGAAATCGGGATCGCGCGCGACGCCGGCAAAGACTTCCACGCCTTGCGGGATAAACTGCTGAACGAGGAGCGCTGCGTCCGCGGGCCGGCGCTCAAGCGCCGCAACACGCGCAGCAAGCCGGTTGAATGCCTGTGCGAGCGCGGCATCGTCCTTAAGCCCCAATTCGACCAGGCCTAGTTCCGTCTTGTGCGGGATCTCATCTGATACAATCTTGAGCACGACGGGGTAGCCAATCTCGCCGGCAGCGGCGCGCGCCTCTGCGAGCGCTCCGGCGCGGCGCTCGCGCGGCACCGGAAGGCCATAGGCGGCGAGCACGCGCTTTGCATCGAACTCGTTGAGAACGTGCCGCCCGGCATTCGCAGCGAAAAGATCGCGCAGCTCCGATCGCCGTCCTTTGGAGGCCATCAGCGGCGGGCGCTTCATCGCGCGGCGCCCGACGCGGTCGATGGCCTTGAGGCCTGCCGTGCCGCCGATCTGGACAAGACCGCACGCCCGCAGCGCCTTGACCTGCTCGGAGTTCATCACTCCGGAACGTGACCCCATGAGGTAGAAGGGCTTGCCGGATTTTTCCGCCGCGGCCGCCAGCATTTTCACATTTTCCAGCACGCGTCCGGGATGGCCGATATGGCCTTCATTGGCGGTGTCGGCGAGATAGGCAATGGCGTCGATCCGATCGCTGTTGTCGACGACCGACATGGCATGCGGCAGGTTGACGGAATAATCGCCGTTCCCCCAGGCGTCGAATGGATTGCCGTCGCCGGTAATCCGTCCGATGACGCGTTCGGCTTCGGCGCGCTCGTCAGGCGAAAGCGGCGGCAAGTCGAGGCCCGCTGCCGTCGCGTTGTCCAGAAACATCTCGGCAAGACCGCCGGAACCGGTCACGATTGCAATCCTGCGGCCTCGCGGCCAGCGCTTGCCCTGGCAGACCGCGAGCACTTCGGTCATCTCATCGAGATCGCTCACTTCGATGGCGCGGTGCGCGCGCAACAGTTCCGAGAACACGCGCGGCTCGCCCGCAAGGCCGCCGGTGTGACTGGTGATGGCGCGCCGGGTGCGCTCGCTGCGTCCCACCTTGAGCACAATGACCGGCTTGCCCGCGTCCGCCGCCCGGTCGAGCGCGGCCACGTAGCGCTCGGGCTCACGCACGGTCTCGGTGAATGTGGCAATCGCCGACGTTGCGGGGTCATCGATCAGGTATTCGATGTAATCCACCGTTCTGGTTACGGCCTCATTGCCCGCGGAAACGGAGAGACTGATGCCGAACCGGCGCAGATCAGAAAGGATCGCGATACACACCGATCCGCTCTGGGAAACGAAGCCGACATTGCCGGCAAGGCCGCCGGGCTGCATGATCGTCTGCTTGTAGGTGGTGACGCGCGCGGTGGGATTGAGGATGCCCATGCAGTTCGGACCGCAGACCGGCATTTTCGCCTCTCGGCAGAGTCCTGCGATTTCCTCCTGCAGGCGGGCCCCGTCTGCGCCGAGCTCGGCGAAGCCGCTGTCGTAAATGACGCCCGCACGCGCGCCCCGCCTGATGGCGAGCCGCAGCTGGTCCGGAACAAGCGGATTCCTGATGCTGAACACCACCACATCCGGCGCTTCCGGGAGATCGGTCAAGCTCGGATAACACACGTGGTTGAGCACGGTCTGATATTTCGGATTGACCGGATAGATCGCGCCGCTAAAGCCGAGCGCCCCGAGGGATTCAATCACGCTGCGCGCGGGCGATATCCGATCGGTCGCTCCGACGATCGCCACGGAACGCGGTTTCACCAGCGGATCAAGTCGCATGGGCAGCCCTTTGCCGGAAAGAGAAGGCGATCAGCACGCCTATCAGCACCGCGCCGGTAAGCAAGGTCGATACAACAGCAATGACCGGATCGGATTCCAGTCGAATGGATTCGAACATCTTCTTGGGCAAGGTGGAGGCATCGCGGCCGGCAATAAAGATCGCGACCACAGCCTCGTTGAAGGAGTGCAGGAACGCAAACAGGCCGCCAATGAGAATGCCCGGCCGCAGCACCGGCAAGGTGACAAAGAAGAACGTGCGTAGCGGTCCCGCGCCGGCGCTCATGGCCGCGCGTTCGAGGTTGCGGTCGAAACCCTTGAACGCCGCCGCAATGACGAGAAAAGCAACGGGCACGCAAAGTACGGTGTGCGCGATGATCATGCCGGCATGGGTCCCAACCAAGTGGGCAAGGCTGAACAAGCCATAGTAGCCGAGCGCGCTGATCACCCCGGGGACAATGACCGGAAGCATCATCAACAGATTGAAGGCATCTTTTCCAAAGAAGCGGTAACGCGCGTACCCAAAAGCTGCCGGCAACGCCAATGCGAGCGTGAGCAGCATGGAGGCACTTGCGATGATGAAGCTGTTTGCAGTCGCATCGAGCCAGGGCTGACTGGAAAAATACTCCATGTAATAGCCGATCCAGTAGCCCGGCGGCGGAAACTCGAATGAGACCGCGGTTGAGAAGGACATCGGGACGATCACAGCTATGGGCGCAATTAGAAAGATCGCGACAACAACCGCCAGCGTCAGCGCGAATGCATTCATGCCATCAGCCCCAGAGCCGGTCCAAGCCCGCGACACGATTGTAGAAGCCCAGAAGAACAAGCGTGCAGGCGAGCAGCACCACGGCAATAGCCGAGGCGAATCCCCAGGCGAGCAGATCCTCGATCTGCTGGTTGATGAGCTGTGAGATCATCATGTCCTTGGGCGTGCCGAGCAGGATGGGGGTCACATAGAAACCAAGACACATCGTGAAGACCAGAAGCGCGCCATTGACGACGCCCGGCAAACTCAGCGGAAGGAAGACGTGGCGGAATGCGCCGAACGGACGTGCACCGAGCCCCTCGGCCGCACGCAGATAAGAGGGATCGATTTTGCGCATTACGCCGTAGAGCGCCAGCACCATATACGGTAGCAGGATATGGATCATTCCGAGCGTCGAGCTAAATGAAGTAAAGAGAAGCTGCGGCGGCCGGCCCCAGCCCGCCATGGCGTAGACGGCCGCAACCGGGCCCTTGTTGCCGAGGATGACCAGCCAGGAATAGCTGCGCACGACGAAGCCGGTCCAGAAGCTCAGGCCTACGGCGATCAGCAGGAGGATGCCCATAATGTCATTTCGGCGCGCCATCACGTAAGCCAGCGGATAGCCGAGCAGCAGACAGACGGCCGTGACGATCAGCGATGTTCGAAACGTATTGACCATGACATCCGCATAGAGCGGGACATTGAACAGCCGCCGGTAGTGGTTGAGCGAGAGCGTTGGATCGGTCACGCTCAGGAGGAGCACGTAGCCGATCGGAACCACGAACAGCACAATGATGGTCAGCGCAGCCGGCGCGACCAGGAGCGCGGCGGTGACGCCCTCGGATGGGACGCGTATGGTCGCAGCTCTGCTCATTTCGCTTGACTTCGATCCTTAGCTGGATGTGAACTTCTCTCGCAAGCTCTATCGAGTTGCCGTACATCCGATGACTGCCCGACCGTCCCGCCGCACCCTGATGAAATTAGCCGCCGGGTCCCTGCTCGGCGCGCCGTTCATCGAAGCCGCCCGCGCCCAAGCGCGCACCGTGTACGTCAACTCCTATGGCGGAGTGTGGGAGTCGTCCTGGAAAAAAGCCTTCTTTGACCCGTTCACCGCAGAAACCAAGATTCAGGTCAAAGCCGTCCCGGGAGTTTCGTTTGCCAAGCTCAAGGCGCAAGTGCAGTCGCGCAATTTCGAATGGGACGTCATCAACTTGGGCGATGTCGAATATGCGCAGGCTGTGATCGAGGGGCTGCTCGAGCCGGTGGACAAGGTGGCCGCCAGGGCCGAGCGGCTGCCGCCGCAGATCGTGCGTGAATACGGCATCACCAGCTACGCGCTCGGTACGAACCTCGTCTATCGCAAGGACAAGTTCCCGAACGGTGGTCCGCAGAACTGGGCCGATTTCTGGGACGTGCGGAAGTTTCCCGGACCTCGTTCGCTGTTCGACCGTTCGTTCACCTGCCTTTGCTTTGCGCTGCTGGCCGATGGCGTGCCGGCGGAGAAACTCTATCCCTTGGATATCGACCGGGCCTTTCGCAAAATGAGCGAGATCAAGCCACACATCAAGGTCTGGTGGAAAGAAGGCTCACAGTCCCAGCAACTCATCCGCGACGGCGAGGTTGACATGATCGCCATGTGGAGCGCGCGCGCCGTCGATCTGATCGCCGACAACGTACCGCTTGAGCTCGTCTGGAATGGGGCCGAAATCTACAATGCCAACCTGCTCGTGCCGAAGGGCGACCCCAACGCGAAGACCGCATGGGAGTTCTGCGGTTTTATCGCTCAGGCAAAACCGCAGGCGGATTTCGCGACGCTGCTGCCGTATGGCCCCGCCAATCCGGACGCGCGCACGCTGATGCCGGAGCGGCGTCTGCGGCAGACCCCGGCATGGCCGGAGAATGAGAAGGTCTCGTTTCAACACGACGCATCATGGATCGCGCCGCGGCTTGCGCAAATTCGCGAACGCTGGACGCAGTGGCTCACGACATGAGTTTTTGCAGGGTGGGCAAAATCGCTACCCTGTCCCCGAAGCTGATTGCCATCGAAGCCTTCACGGATGCGACTGCCGCCGTCGGCCGGCTGCACGATATCTACGGGCGCAACACCGGCTTCCTGCGCGATCGTCTCGAAGCTTACCTGCGAGGCGAGCCGCTTAGTGCGCGGGTGCGCTCCACGTATCCGTTCGTTCGCATCACCACGACCACTCATTCACGGCTCGATTCCCGCCTCTCTTACGGCTTTGTCTCGGGCCCAGGCGCGCACCAGACGACGGTGACCCGGCCCGACCTCTTCCGTGCTTATTTGACCGAGCAGATCGGGCTGCTCATTCAAAATCACGGGCTTGCGGTCGAGATCGGCGAGTCGGACGAGCCGATCCCAATTCACTTCGCATATCCGCGGGACATCAATATCGCGACTGATCTCCACGCCAGCGATCGACCGCTGCGGGATTTCTTCGACACACCCGATCTAGCGGTGATGGACGACGCCATTGTTAATGGCACGCTGCGGGCATCGCCCGGGGCGCCGGCACCGCTTTCCCTCTTTAGTGCAGCCCGCGTCGATTATTCGCTGCACCGGCTTTACCACTACACGGGCACCGATCCCGAGCACTTCCAGAATTTCGTCATCCTGACCAATTACCAATTCTACGCCGATGCCCTTGCGCTCTTTGGCCGCGAGCGCATGCGAGCGGGTCATCCGAGCGGTGATGCTTTCGTCGAACCGGGCAACGTCGTCACCCGCAATGCGCGGCTCGGTGGTGCCGGGCCCAACGGCGTGCCACCCGAGCGCATGCCTCAGATGCCCGCCTGGCATCTCGTGGAGCCGGACAGTGGCGGCACCACCCTGATCAACATCGGCACTGGGCCGTCCAACGCGAGAAATATCACTGATCACGTCGCGGTGATGAGGCCGCATGCCTGGCTGATGCTTGGGCACTGCGCCGGCTTGCGCAATACCCAAAGGATTGGCGACTACGTGTTGGCGCATGGCTACGTTCGCGAGGACCACGTGCTCGATGAGGAGCTGCCGCTCTGGGTGCCAATACCGGCACTCGCCGAGATCCAGGTGGCAATCGAGCAGTCGGTGAGCGAGGTGATTGGGCTTTCCGGGTTCGAGCTCAAGCGCATCATGCGCACCGGCACCGTGGCCAGCGTGGACAATCGCAATTGGGAACTCAGCGATCATGTCGCGGTGATCCGCAAGCTATCGCAGTCGCGCGCAATCGCGCTTGACATGGAATCGGCTACCATCGCTGCGAACGGCTTTCGTTTCCGCGTCCCGTATGGCACGCTTCTTTGCGTCTCCGACAAGCCGCTGCATGGCGAGATCAAACTCGCCGGCATGGCCGGCGAGTTCTACCGCAAGCGGGTCGGACAGCACCTCGAGATCGGTCTCAAGGCGCTGGAGAAGCTAAAGGCTCAGGAACGGGAACGGTTGCACTCCCGCAAGCTTAGGAGTCTTGCCGAGGTCGCATTTCAATAAAAGGGAGCTGTCAACAGCAATCCGCACTGCGCGTGATCGACGCGGATGCGAGCGCCTAGTTGTTGGGCAGAGGGCGGCCACTATTTCACCCAGTGGTAGGGCCGTGCGCGTATCAACATGCGTGCGGGTGCGGCAAAGCAATGGTATGCAGGAAGCGGCCGGCACGAATTCTTGCAATTGGAGGGAGCGATGTTTTTCCACAAGACCCTGGGCTCGACGCTGCTCGTCTGCGCCGCCCTTGCTTTTTCATCGAGCGCGCGGGCGGACGAGCTCGACGATATTATGAAAGCGAAAGTCATCAAAGCCGCGGTGCCGCAGGACTTTGCGCCGTTCGGCTCAGCCGGCACCGATCTCAAGCCGCAGGGTTATGATATCGACATGGCGAACCTGATCGGGAAGGAGCTCGGCGTGCACGTCGACATCATTGCGGTGACGAGCGCAAACCGTATTCCCTATTTGCAGACCAGGAAAGCCGATATCGTCATTTCGAGTCTTGGCAAAACTCCCGAGCGTGAAAAGGTGATCGATTTCACCGCCCCCTATGCCCCATTTTTCTCCGGCGTGTTCGGCGCCAAGGACGTGGCGGTCACGCAGGTTGCGGACCTTGCGGGCAAGACGGTAGGCGCGACGCGCGGCGCAATCGAGGAGCAGGAGCTCACGAAAATGGCGCCGTCGGGCACCACCATCAAGCGCTTCGAGGACAACAACACGACGATCGCGGCGTTCATTTCCGGCCAGGTCGATCTGATTGCCACCGGCAATGTGGTGGCCGCGTCAATTTCGGAAAAGAACCCGGCGCGTCCTCCCGTCCTCAAGTTCATCATCAAGGACAGCCCGTGCTTCATCGGGCTCAACAAGAACGAGCCCAAGCTTCTCGCCAGGCTCAATGACATCATCGCCAAGGCGAAGACAGCGGGCGAGCTGGCCAAGCTCTCGGAGAAATGGCTCAAGGCGCCGTTACCCGCAAGCTTCTGACGCATGCTTGCGTCAAGTTGAGGCCGGGCGGCGCACCCGCGCGATGGTCTACGCCCTGCAATTCGGCGATCTCCTGCCGTACTGGGATGTGCTGGCGTGGGGATTGTTGTTCACCGTCGTCCTTACCGCCGTATCCACCGTTGCCGGCATTGCCGTCGGAACGGCGGGCGCCGCGGCGCGCACCTTCGGCCCGGCCTGGCTCGGCCGGATCGTGGCCGTCTATGTCGAGCTGATCCGCAACACTCCTTTCATCGTGCAGCTGTTCTTCATCTTTTTCGGGCTGCCCGCCGCAGGCCTCAAGCTCACCGAATCAGAGGCGGCCTTTCTCGCGATGACCATCAATCTCGGTGCCTATTCGACTGAAATTATCCGGGCGGGAATTGAAGCGGTGCCGAAAGGGCATGTCGAGGCGGGCTTGAGCCTCGCGATGACGCGTTGGGAGGTTCTGCGTTATGTCGTGCTCAAACAGGCGTTCCAGAAAATCTATCCCGCATTGTCGTCGCAGATCATCATTGTGATGCTCGGCTCAGCCGTCGTGTCGCAGATATCGGCGGAAGACCTCACCTACGCTGCCAACTTTATTCAATCCCGCAGCTTCCGCGCCTTCGAAGTTTACCTGGTTGTGGCCGGCATCTACCTCCTGCTTGCGATCGCGGTGCGATGGCTGCTGCGTGGCGTCGGACATCGCATTTTCCCGAAAGCCTGATCGTCATGGCAGATTTCACCTTCTGGGTGATCCTCTCCAATCTGCTCGATGCGACGCGCTGGACCGTTGCGCTGTCGCTCATCGCATTCGTCAGCGGCGGGTTCGTCGGTCTCATTCTGCTGTTCTGCCGTACGTCGCGCATGCGCTCTCTGGAGCTTCCCACCAAGGGCTACATCGAGTTTTTTCAGGGCACGCCGCTGCTCATGCAGCTCTTTCTATTCTTCTTCGGGATTGCGCTGTTCGGCGTGGAGGTAAGCCCCTGGATGGCGGCCTGGCTTGCGCTCACCTTCTGGACCAGCGCTTTCCTCACTGAAATCTGGCGTGGATGCGTCGAGGCGCTCCCGCGCGGGCAATGGGAGGCCTCGGCGAGCCTTGCAATGAGCTACATCGAGCAGATGCGCTACGTGATCCTGCCGCAAGCATGCGGATCGCAGTCCCGCCGACGGTCGGGTTCTCGGTGCAGGTCGTCAAGGGGACGGCGCTTGCATCCATCATCGGTTTCGTCGAGCTCACGAAAGCCGGCACCCTGCTCAATAACGCGACCTTTCGTCCCTTTCTGGTCTATTCGTTGGTCGCGCTGATCTATTTCTGTCTGTGCTATCCGCTCTCCTGGTACGCGAAGAAGCTGGAGGGACAACTCAATGTCGCTCGTTAGCATCAAGGACGTGCGCAAGAGCTTCGGCAACCTCGAAGTGCTCAAAGGCATCACGATCGATGTCGTCAAGGGCGACGTTGTGTCCATCATTGGCCGCTCCGGCTCGGGCAAGAGCACGCTGCTACGCTGCATCAACGGGCTGGAAACCTTTCAGAGCGGCTCGATTGTTGCAAACGACATCGTAGTCGACGGCGCGAAGACGGACTTGCGCGCGCTGCGCCGCAGCGTCGGGATGGTCTTCCAGCAGTTCAATCTGTTTCCGCATCTCACCACGGTGGAAAACATCGTGCTGGCGCCCAAGGTCGTGAACAAGGTCGCAGGCAAGCAGGCGCGTGAGCTCGCGACCGAGATGCTCGCCAAGGTCGGGCTCTCCGACAAGTTCGCCAGCTACCCCAGCCAGCTTTCCGGCGGCCAGCAGCAGCGTGTCGCGATCGCGCGCGCTCTCGCCATGCGGCCAAAGGTTCTGCTTTGCGACGAGATTACGTCGGCGCTCGATCCGGAGCTGGTCAACGAGGTGCTGCGCGTCATCGAGGGGCTCGCGCGCGAGGGCATGACGCTTATCCTTGTCACCCACGAGATGCGGTTTGCCCGCGATGTCGGCAGCAAGCTCGTGTTCATGCACCAGGGCAGGGTGCACGAGGAAGGCCCGCCCAAGCAATTGTTTGCCGCGCCAAAAACACCGGAGCTTGCGCAGTTCGTGGGCTCGATCAACTGAACCCAGGAGACGGTCGACCTGATCTTTCGCAACGCGGCGTGAGTAGCCTGATTCCGAGCATGGCACTCTTCATCGAATCGCTGCAACGCAGAAATTCGGGAGCTATCGGAGGTACAACGGACATGCCGCGAATTCGTCGGACGTATCAATCCGACATGAATGACCCATTGCAGAACTGACGCGCCTCTATCTCATCCTGGATGGATCAACTGCTCGGCGATCTGTACGGCGTTTAACGCGGCGCCCTTGAGCAACTGGTCACCGGCCAGAAATAGGGCAACGGAACGTCCGGACGGGTCGCCGAGGTCCTGCCGAATACGTCCCACCAGCACATCGCCCTGTCCCTGGGCCTCAACTGGCATCGGGAAATGGTTGTCCGCGGTATCGTCCACCAACCGCACACCAGGTGCATCCGTCAACAGCATACGCACGTCCTCTGCCGCCAGGGGGTGCTCAAACTCCACGCTCAGCGCAACGGAATGGGCTCTCAGCACCGGCACACGGACGCAAGTGATCCCGATGGGGAGTGTCGGAGCATCGAGAACGCGGCGGCACTCGTTCACCACTTTCAACTCCTCGCCATTGTAGCCCGTCGCCTGGTCCACAGGGGCGTCATGGCTGAACAGGTTGAAGGCGTAAGGATGCTTTAGGACGCGTGGCAGATAGGTCTCCCCCGCGAGATAAGCCATTGTGGAAGCCCGCAGCTCTTCCATTGCTGCCGCCCCGGCGCCCGAGGCCGCTTGATAGGTTGCAGCTTGTACGCGACGAATGCGATGGCGGCAGTGTAGCGGCCAGAGTGCCACGCAGGTGATGATGGCGACACAATTTGGGTTAGCGATGATGCCGCGGTGGTCGGCTATGACGGCGGCATTCACCTCTGGCACCACCAGCGGCACGTCCGGCTGCATTCGAAAGGCCGAGGAATTGTCCACCACCACCGCGCCCGCGGCCACAGCGAGCGGAGCGTATTGCTTTGAGATAGTGCTGCCCGCCGAGAACAAGGCAATATCCACGCCCTCGAAGCTGTCGCAGTCCACTGCCTCAACGATTATGGTCCGGCCGCGGAAGGGCATCTCACGTCCGGCTGACCGCGGCGAAGCAAGCAGTCGAAGCGACGCAAGCGGGAAGCCGCGTTGCTCCAGACAGTGCAGCAGTTCGACGCCTACTGCGCCGGTGGCGCCTACAATGGCCATGGTGGGCGTAGACACGCTCCGCGCCGCTCGCCGTGCTTCAAGGGGGGTATCCAGGCTCATCACGCATTCTCCACTATTGTGCCGGGAATGCGTGGGGGCTGGTCGAAGGAGGCCCCGCACCGTTACCGGGGAGCCTCGGGTTGTTATGCTTTCGCGATCACCCCGCGCGCACGCCCAAGGACACCCCGCCGAAGGGTGCCGTTTTCGTCGTCGCAACACGCTTGTGATTTTGCAAGCTCATTGGCGGCGGACTCTACGGAATGCCACCGGACCTGTAAAGCGCTGCTCAACATGCGCTTGCCTCGGTGCAAAAGAGCGTGGCGCCCGCTTTTGGCACTCTTCGACGAATCGCTGCAACGCAGAAATTCGGGAGCTATCGGAGGTACAACGGACATGCCGCGCCACGGGTCTGGTAGCGAGCAATTCTGGGATTGAGGGCAACACATGAGGCGGCGTGAGTTTATAGCGTTTCTCGGCGGAGCGACGGCGGCATGGCCGCAGGTCGCGCCGCTTGACGAGGCGTTTGCCCAATCGAATGAGCGGGTACGTGTTGGCTATCTCTGGATCGGACCGGAAGGTTCAGATGGACAAACATTGAATGGTGTCCGGCAAGGTTTGTAATCGGCGCGGTGGTGGTTACGGTTCCCGGCTCCCTCGCTACGCTCGGTCCCGGGAATGACGCCTCTGATTCGAACTTTGGAAACACTGCACTACCGATGGAGCTCGTCCGGCTTAAGTCAACGAGGTATGCGCGTGGTCGAGAGACTCGCGCGCGCGGGCATGACGCTTATCCTTGTCACTCACGAGATGCGGTTTGCCCGCGATGTCGGCAGCAAGCTCGCGTTCATGCACCAGGCAGGGTGCGCGAGGAAAACCCCGCCCAGGCAATTTGTTTGCCGCGCCAAAAACGCCGGAGCTTGCGCAGTTCGTGGGCTCAATCAACAAAACCCAGGGCGACGGTCGAGCGCTCATTTGATCGCCATCTCGTAATAGCGCAAATCATAGTAGCGGCTTGGATCCGTCAGCGTTTTCTGCGGGCGGCCGTATTCGCTTCGCAGCTCCAGAACCTTGCGCATCCCCGCGATGTCGAGCCGCCCCTTTGGCGCAAGGCCGTGCGGACCGAGGAAATTCGTATACGCCCCCGCCGCGATCTCCGGCGTCAATTGTGGAAACGCCTTGCGCAGAATAGCGATGGCCTCGTCCTTGTTCCCCGGATCGCGCAGCCATTCGACTGCAGTTACGTAAGCTTTGATATATGCAATGAGCTTTTTCTCATTGGCTGACGCCCAGGTTCGGCGCGTAGCCGCAACCGTCTCCTCATAGCGCCCGTAAACATCCTTCGCATACTGCAAAACATTGAAGCCTTCGGACTTGGCAATCAGATCGAACGGGGAGGTCAGCAGGGCTCCGGCATACTTGCGTTCACGCATGCCCTGCCAACGCGCGAGCGTTCCACCGGCTGGCTCAATCTTGTAGTCTTTGTTGAGTTGCAGGCCATTGCGCTTGAGCAAGTCGAACAAAATGAACGCGTAGCCCGTGGTCGGAGCGTCAGTGGCGAGTGTTTTGCCCTTGAGCTCAAGGTAGGTCTTCACCTCGGGAATGGTCACCAGGACGGGTGTGGAGGGACTACCACCCATGAACACCAAAAGATCGGATTGTGCGGGCAGAGACACTTCGCCCTGCCCCTCCATATAGGCAATGACGTTATCTACTGCGGTCATGGCAATATCGAACTTGCCCTCGATGAGATTGGTCATCTGGAACACCGAGTTCGGTGTCGGTGATAAGTTCACCTCAATGCCGTTCTGATTAAAATATCCTTTTTCTTGCCCAATCCTGATTGGCCAGTTGCCCGTACCGGGAAACGCGAGCGAAGGTCCTCGGCCCTCGGGGTTGCCAGCGGAAAGAGCCAACTCGCAATGGCAGATGAGGCTGCTATTAGCTTAGTCACCTTGTTCCACAGCTTGCGCATCCACGCACTCCATCATGGCTTGTAGGGGTAGGGCATCAGTCAACCCCATCTACCTTTGACGCGGCCGGAGTTGAGCGCCGTGGTAGACGCCGAGAATACTCCAGTGCATCCTCGCGGCCGGTCTTAATGCGATACACGATGATGTATGGCAATCCCGGCACGACGATTTCGAGCGTCCCTGGCAAGGCTCCTTCTATTCTGGCCGGTCCTCGCTGCGTCCGCGCAGCGGACGCTCCTCCATGCGGATCAACGCAATCAAGCTCGCGATGAGACACAGCACGGAAAGCGCGAATATGCCGCGAAAGGCGTGCGCCGGGCTTGTCCCCAGCGCGTTCACGGCCTCAGTCGCGACCGCGCTGCTGCCGCCGCGCTGGTAAGAAACGCCGAGCGCGGCGAGCACGATCGCGCCCATGACCGCGACGATGAATGCCGCGGTGAGCCCGCGGAAGAAATTCATTGCTCCCATGGCGGCGCCAACCTGAAACCGCGACACCGCATTCTGGATCGATACCGTCCCCACCGGATAGGTCGTGCCGATGCCGAACGCGATGATGCTCAGCAAACCCGCGCCTGCGATCGGAGAGATCGCCGGATTCCAGACAAGCAGAGAGAGCGCCGCAATCGCGCAAATAAGGCCGATAATCGGCACGCGCTTATAATGCTCGATATACATCATGGCGCGGCCGGCGAGAATGGATCCCGGCGTTGACGTGACGACAATGGGAATGAGCGCGAGGCCGGAATCGCTCGCCGAGAACTTGTGCACGATCTCGTAATAGAGCGGGAGGAAGATGGTGAGCCCGACCACCACGGCTTGCGAGAACGACGTGCATGCCGTGCCCATGCGCACGACCCGATTGGCAAGGACGGGGAGCGGCAGGAACGGCTCGGGCGCTGCTCGCAGCCTCCATATGAAAAGCATGGAGAGCACCAGCGTGATCAGCGCCAGCGCCGCAATGGGCTGCGACAGCCATGGGTAGCGCGCGCCGCCCCAGGTGAGCGCCAGCAGAAGCGGGATCGCCGCTGCCATCATCAGGCAGGCGCCGAGGAGATCGAGCCTGTGCTTGTAATCGTGGCGCGGCAGCCGCTTGAGCGTGTGGTGCGTCATCAATGCCGCGCCCAGGCCGAGCGGGACATTGATCCAGAAAATAATCGACCAGTGGAAATGCTCCGCCAGAATACCGCCGAGCGCCGGCCCGCCCAGGCCCGCGCTCACCCAGGCCGTGCCCATATAGGCCTGGTAGCGGCCGCGCTCGCGCGGCGCCACGGCGTCGGCCAGAATGGCTTGCGCCAGGGGAAGAATGCCGCCCCCGCCGATCCCCTGCAGGGCGCGGCCGAGAATAAGCAGGATCATATCGCGCGCGGCACCGCAGGCGGCGGAGCCCGCGATGAAGAGGCCCACGGCGGCAAGCATCATGGCGCGGCGGCCATAGATGTCGCTGAGCTTGCCGTAGAGGGGCGCCACCACGGTCGAGGTCAGCAGGTAGGCCGTAACCACCCATGGCAGCAGCTCAAAATCGCGAAAATCGCGGCCAATGGTCGGCAGCGCGGTCGCCACGATGGTCTGATTGAGGGCGGCGAGAAACATCGCCAGCATGAGCCCGGTGACGACGGTGCGGATATCGCCGTGCGCCATGACCCAGCGGCCGGGCTGGGGGCCGGATGGCAGTTCCTTCTTCGTCTCCGGCATGCGCGGCATGTTATACTCGCGGGCTAGAATCCGGATGGATCAGGAGTGTCGGTAAAAGCTGGAGGCGGCCATGAAGACCATCCTCGTTCCCACCGAGCAGCACGATCTCACGAGTTCGATATTACAGACCGCGCTTCTGCTTGCACGAAAGTTCGACAGTTATATCGAAGGCTTCGCGCTATTCCCCGCGATGGTCGAGCTTTACGCGTTCGATGCGGGAATCCCGCTGCCCATTGAGGTGAGGGAACACGATGCCGAAATGGCCAAACAGGCACGCGCCCTGTTCGAGCGCTTCATGGCCGACCACGAGGTGGCGCGATCGAGCAGATCGCATGAGGCGCCATCATTCGGCTGGATCGAAGGCGTGCCCGACGGCGATGCCTTTGTCGGCAGCTACGGTCGCGTGTTTGACGTGATCGTTCTGGGAAGGCCCGAGGCCGACAAGGCGAGACCGAGCATGGCCACGATCGAGGCCGGCTTGTTCGAAGCCGGCCGCCCAATCCTCATCGCACCGCCTTCGACCCCGCAGCGGATTGGTGAAAACGTCCTGATTGCGTGGAATTGCAGCACGGAGCAGGCAACCACGACGGCGCTCGCCATGCCGCTGTTGCGAAAGGCAAACCGCGTCACCATCCTCACCCTGCAGGGAGGGACAGTGCCCGGACCGACCGGCGAGCAGCTCGCGCGCTATCTCGAGCGCAACGGCGTGCAGTCGCAGCCCGTGACCCTTGATCCCAAGGGCCGCAGCACCGGCGAGGCCATCCTGGCGCACGCGGCTTCGCTCGGCTGCGATCTTCTGATCAAGGGCGCCTATACGCAGAGCCGGTTGCGCCAGATCATCTTTGGCGGCGCGACCCGCCACATCCTGGCGAATGCGACTTTGCCTGTGCTGATGGCACGTTGACGCAACCCCGCTACTGCATGAACCAGCCGTGGCTGACCACAATCGATTGGCCGGTCAGCGCGTTCGAGGCGAAGGACGCGAGGAAGAGCGCGGTCTCCGCAACGTCCTCCACCGTGGTGAACTCGCCATCCACGGTTTCCTTCAACATCACTTTCTTGATCACGTCTTCTTCCGATATTCCAAGCTCCTTCGCCTGTTCCGGGATTTGCTTCTCGACCAAGGGAGTGCGTACAAAGCCCGGACAGATCACGTTCGCCCGCACCCCGTGGGCGGCGCCTTCCTTCGCGACCACCTTCGCAAGACCAATGAGGCCGTGCTTGGCCGTCACGTAAGGGGCCTTGAGCACCGAGGCTTCTTTCGAATGAACGGAGCCCATATAGATGACGCTGCCACTCCTCTGCTTGTACATCTGGCGCAGCGCCGCGCGCGTGGTCAGGAACGCGCCATCGAGGTGAATGGCGAGCATCTGCTTCCATTTTGCGAACTCAAACTCGACGACTGGCGCGACGATCTGGATTCCGGCATTGCTGACCAGCACGTCCAACGCGCCGAATGTCTCGAGCACCTTGGCGGTGCCCGTATCGACCTGCTTCTCGTCGGTCACGTCCATGCTCACGCCGATGGCGCGCTTGCCCGTGGGATCGATCTCCCGCGCCGCGGCATTGGCGGCGTCGCGGTTGAGGTCGGCAATGGCAACCAATCCGCCCTCACGCGCAAAGGTGACGGCAATCTGTTTGCCAATTCCACTCGCAGCACCGGTGACGATGGCAACCTTGTTTTGCAAACGCATGGCGGCAGTCTCCTGTCGATTGGTAACCGTAGCCCGGATGAGCGTGTAGGCTGGGCAAAGGCGCGCGCAAGATGATTTGCATAGATAGAAACTTGACCGCGCGCGCCGTGCCCACGCGGTCGTCCGGTTATGGTGGGCACGGCGCGCAAGAGCGCGCCTTTGCCCACCCTACGAATCAGCATCGCCTTTGCAGACGTCGAAAGTTCGCACCCCCTCCAATCGATCGGGGAGCTGCATGACTTCCGGAATTCGACAATGTCCGCACCGCATTGCGATAGCCGGCACGCCAGTGCTCTTCCATGGTTCGCCGCGAAAATTCAAAGTCCTTCGCGATGCCTTCGTATTTGCGGGCGCGATAGATCAGATGAACGATGTTGCAGACCTTGTCGTCTGCCTCCTGCTCCAATTGTCTTGCAGTCTCGCAGTCCCGGCATTCATTGGGAATGCGCTTCATCAAATCCGCGACCGCAATCCGAAGCTTCTGCGTGCTCTTGTACTGGTCGGTCGCCGCCCGGGTCCGGCTCGAATAGATGATCTCCTTGCGCCGCACTTCGACCTCGACCAGATCATGCGGCAGAGCGCCGCGCGCATTCCATAGGTCGACCTGAAAGGCGAGCGTGTCCTGCCGCGGACGGCTGTCGAGCACCCATTGCAACGGCGTGTTGGAGACAAGTCCGCCGTCCCAGTAAAACTCGCCATCAATTTCGGTGGCCGCGAAACCGGGCGGCAGCGAGCCGCTCGCCATCACATGCTCGAGCCGGATGCGATCGGTCGTGGTGTCGAAATAGGTAAAATTTCCGGTACTCACGTTCACCGCGCCGACACTCACGCGCATGGGGCCGGCGTTGATGCGCTCAAAGTCAACCAACCGGTCGAGCGTCGCCTTGAGCGGGGTCGTATCATAATAGCTCGCTTTGTCGGCCCGCGTGCCGAGCCACAGCACGGGCGGCGGGACACGAGGGGCAAAAAAATGCGGCGCTCCGAACAGAACTACATTGAGCGCCGTTGCCTGGTTCACGAGTTGATGGGCGAACCCGCTTTGCAATTCAACGTCATTGAAAGCCGGAATACCCAGTGGGGATGTGCTCACCGCCTCCCAGAATTCACGCAATCGCTCGATGCGCCTTTCCGGCGGGTTGCCGGCAATCAGGGCCGCATTGATCGCGCCGATTGAAATTCCTGCCACCCAGTCCGGATGCAGCCCGGCCTCGGCGAGCGCCTGGTAGACGCCCCCTTGATAAGCACCGAGTGCGCCGCCGCCCTGCAGGAGCAAGGCGATGCGTTCGAACTCGGTGCGCTTTCCGCTTGGGGTCGCAGCCTGCGTTGACGCGGCGCCGGCCATCGCGGGCTCGTTCCTGGCGGGCTCGTTCTTGGTCATGGGATGATCTGCTGCCCGCGCTCGGGTGCGGGCGGCCTACCCGGCCTCGTGGGGCAGGACGACCCCATAGTCGCGCTCCGCGCTCGCCCGCGAGATGAGACCGTCCGCGACGTCGGCGGCGACCAGAGCAGGATCGCGCCGGCGGGGGTCGCCATGTCCGCCCCCGCCCGGAAGCTCCAGCCGGATCATGTCGCCCGGCGGCACGGTCTGGCGTCCCTTCGGCCGTATCGGCCGGCCGGAGAGAAGAGACACGCCCCCCTGCGCGCCCGGGCGTCCGCCGGCACGCCCGCGCGCGGGATGCGCGATGCGTTCGAAATTGCAAAGGAGACTGATCGGCAGCCCGTCCGCTCCGCCGATTTCGATCACCTGGCCGAGCCCACCGCGGAAAGTGCCGGCACCGCCCGAGCCTTCACGGAATTCGCGCCGGCCGAATACCACCGGTGCAATGGATTCCGTCGCTTCGACGGGAATCGTGCGCACGCCGCTGGGAAAGGCGGTCGCGCTCAGCCCGTCCTTGTCGGGACGCGCGCCCGCGCCGCCGCAATGAAAAATCACCGTGCTCCAGCTTGGCAAGCTCGCCGGATCGACCCCGTCCGGCAGCTGATCCACAATCGATCCTCCGCCGTTGATTTGCGGATTCCACAGCGACGAGGAGCCCTCCGCCGGAACGCCGCCGGGCAGGCACTGTTCAAGGCACCCGAAGACAAGATCCGGCAGCATGTGGCCGACGGTGTGCCGGGCTGCCACCGGGAATGGCCGGTCGACGTTGAGCAGGCAGCCCGCGGGCGCGCTCACCGTGATCGGAGCGAGCGAGCCGGCATTGTTGGGAATCTCCGGTGCAACCAGACATCTCACGCCAAAGCCGGTGTAGGCCAGCGTGTAATTGAGAACGACGTTGATGCCGTGGGTGCTCGCTGGCGAGGTACCGGCGAAATCGACGTGGATACCGTCATCGGACACGCTCATATTGGCGGCAAGCGTGATCGGCTTGTCGTAGCCGTCGATGACAACCGTGTTGCAGTAGCTTCCCTTCGGCAGGCGGCGGATCGCCGCGAGCGTCGCCTCGCGCGACGTCTCCACAATCTCCTCACCGAGCGTGTCGAGGTGAGAGATCTCGAACTCCCGCATCATTTCAAGCAGACGCCGGCTGCCCTCGTCATTGCAGGCAGCGAGCGCGTAGATGTCGCCTTCCACCTGCAGCGGCTCGCGTACATTGGCGCGCACCATGCGCATGAGATCGTCATTGATCACGCCCTCGCGCGCGAGCGGCATGATCGGGATGGCAAGACCTTCTTCAAACACCTGGCGGCCGTCCGGTCCCATGCCGAGCCCGCCGATATCGACCACGTGCACGGTGCAGGCGAAGAGCCCGATTGGCCGCGCGTCCAAAAAGGTCGGCGTCACCACCGTGAGGTCGTGCAGATGCCCGCAGGTGAGCCAGGGATCATTGGTGATGTAATGGTCGCCCGGCCGCATGGCAGCGAGCGGGTAGGCCTTCAGAAAATGCCCGACCGCATTCGCCATCGAATTCACGTGCCCCGGCGTGCCGGTCACCGCCTGCGCCAGCATCCGGCCGCGACCGTCGAACACGCCGGCGGAGAGATCGCCCGCCTCACGCACCGATGTGCTGAACGCAGTGCGAACGAGCGTCTGCGCCTGCTCTTCCACGACCGCAATCAGCCTGCTCCACATGATCTGCGTATGCAGCTGCGTGAGTGCGGTATTCGGGCCTCCGACCATGACAGGTATCCGGGGATCAGGGATCGCAGATCAGGAAGCAAGACCAGGAGGCCCAGTCAACTGCCGATCACTGCTTCCTGATCAGCTCAATATAGCCCAATCCGTCTATGAGGGCGTCGAATGTAGGGCTCACGACCGTCGAGGTTTCATCCTCGATGATAATGGCAGGCCCGCGAACACGCGCGCCCGGCCGCAGATCACGGCGGCGATAAAGCGATGCCTGCATGAATTCGGCGATCGGGTCGAACAACGAACGTTGACTCGCTGCCGGCGGCATGTGCGGCACGAGCGCGGCGGGGGTCTCGGCCATTGTCTCCACCGGGGCTCTCAATGAAAGCACCCAGCTCACGACCTCGATCTCCACTCCGGGAATAATGCGATTGTAGAGCGTCCGGTACGCCGTTTCGAACGCGTGCGCAAAGGTCTCGCTTTCCTTTTCGCCGTAACAGCCGCCGGGCAGCGGCACCATCACTTCGTGTCCCTGACCGCGGTAACGCATGAACGCATGGCGCACCTCGATGAGCGCTGCGTCCGGCGCGCCGCGCCGCACGATGGCTTCGGCCTGGGCACGCATTTCGGAAAACAGCGTGTTGATTTCCGCAACGTTGATGCTGGAGAGGCGTGCAAGGCGGCTGCGCACGATCTCGTAGGAGATCGGCGCGCGCAGAAACCCGACCGCCGATCCCACGCCGGCGCTGGTCGGGATCAGGATGCGATCGATGCCGAGCTTCTCGGCAATGCGCGCGGCATGCAGCGGGGCTGCGCCGCCGAATGCGATCAGCACGCGGCCTCGCATGTCCTTGCCGCTCTCGATCGCGTGAACACGCGCGGCATTCGACATGTTTTCGTCGACCATCTCGCTCACGCCCAGAGCAGCCACCATCAGAGTGAGATCGAGCGGCTTGGCGATCGCGCCATCAAGCGCCGTCTGCGCCGCGGCGGGAGCAAGCGACATGCGGCCGCCAGAAAAGGCCGCGGCGTCAATGCGTCCGAGCAGAAGATCGGCATCGGTCACGGTCGGGGCGGTGCCGCCCCGGCCGTAGCAGGCCGGCCCCGGTTCCGCGCCGGCGCTATCGGGACCGACGCAGATGCGCCGCAAGGCATCGACCCGCGCAATCGAGCCTCCTCCCGCCCCGATTTCCACCATGTCGATGACCGGCACGCGCAACGGCAGCCCGCTTCCCTTCTTGAAGCGGTACATGCGCGCCACCTCGAAAGCGCGATTGGTCTGCGGCTTACAATCATCGATGAGGCATATTTTTGCGGTGGTCCCGCCCATGTCGAATGAGACCACGCGCTCAAAGCCGCATTGGCGCGCGATGTGGCTGGCAAAGATGGCGCCGCCCGCGGGCCCCAATTCAACGAGCCGCACGGGAAAGCGCATCGCCGTCTCAATCGTGGTGAGGCCGCCGCCGGACAGCATCAGGAACAACGGACAGCTCGCTCCGGCGCTATCAAGGTCGCGCCGCAGCTTTGCGAGATAGGTCGCGATCATCGGCTGCAGATAGGCGTTGGCGCATGCGGTCGAGAAGCGTTCATATTCGCGCATCTCCGGCGACACCTCGCACGATAGGGTGACCGCGACGCGCGGCAGTCGCTGTGCGAGCATCTCGCCGATGCGCTGCTCGTGCGCCGGCTCGGTGAAGCTGTGCAGAAGGCCGACGGCCACCGCCTCCACCTGCTCGCGCTCGATTTCTCCGATCACCCCCTCGACGCTCGGCTCATCGAGCGGGATCAACACTTTGCCGCGGGCATCAATGCGCTCACGCACCCCGAAACGCCGCCGCCGCGGCACGAGCGGCGGCGGCAAGTCGATGCCGACGTCGTATTGCTCGAACCGGTTCTCGTGCCGGATCTCAATGGTGTCACGGAAACCCTCGGTCGTGATCAGCGCGGCCTTGGCTCCCTTTCGCTCGATCAATGCGTTGGTCGCCAGCGTCGTGCCGTGGATGATGATGGAAAGGGCCGATGGCGTGAGCTTCGCGTCGGCAAGAACGGCTGTGATAGCCTCGATCACACTGCGCTCGGGCGCGGCCGGGTTGGTCAAGACCTTGCTGGTGAAACGCCGTCCGTCGCTCTCGAGAGCGGCGTCGGTGAAGGTGCCTCCGATATCAATGCCCAGGCGATGCTGCATCACGTATGCCCAGGGCGAACAGCGAATAGCCAATCGTCAAGAGGCCTCCTCTATTCGCTATTCGCTACTCACTATTTCGCTTTTCTATTGCTATTCGCTTGTCTGCCGTTGGCGAGGCCTGCGCACTCGAACATAGAGCGCGCCCTCCCCGCCATGGCTGACGTGGGCCTCTTCAAATGCGCTCACATAGACAGCGAAATCCGGCAGCTTGAGCCACAACGGCACCTGGCGACGCAAAACACCGCGGGCGTTTTCGTCGGAGCCTTTGCCGGTGATGACGAGGACGAACGTGGCGCCATCGGCCTGAGCGCGGCGCAGGAAACGCATGAGCACCGCATGCGCCTGCGCTTGTGTCTTGCCGTGCAGATCAAGCCGCGCATCGATGGTCTGCCTTCCGCGCGCAAGACGCAGGCGGTCACGCCGGTGCAGCGGTTCGGGCATTGGCGCTCTCGGTAGCGGCGCCCGCTTTTGGGCAGGCGCGCGCGTGGGTGCTGCCGCTCCCGGTGGCGATGCTTGGATTGCTGCCGACGTGGGCGCAGCCGCCATCCTTCGCTTGAGCGGCCGCACCGAGCGCGTGATCTCGTCCCAAAGGCGGCGCTCCTGCGCCCTGAGCTTTCGGCCCACACTCTCGACCGTCATAGCCGGTACCAACGCCAGGGGCTCGCGTGGCGCCGTATTCTTCTCGTAGGCCGTTCCTCCGTCGTGGCCGTCTTCTTGGCCGTCTCCGTTTCCTTATCACCATCTTTCTTCGCTTCGGCGGCTGCAAGTTTTGGCTTGGCCAACGGTAATGGCATGTGTTTGCCCACTTCCACCATGTCGAGGTCGCGCGGTACCAGCATCACGAATTTGCCGGGATGGCGAATGCGGCCTGCGACGCGGCCGGCATCGTCGCCCGCACCCCAGTAGAGATCGGCACGCGCGGGCCCGACAATCGCGGACCCGGTATCCTGAGCGATCATGAGACGATGAAACGGAGAGCCTGCGCCGGCGTTCTCGATTGGCAATTTCGCTTCGATGAAGAAGGGAGTGCCATATTCGTGCAGCCGGTCGACGGCGATGGAGCGGCCCGGCGTGAGCCGCACGCCCTGGCCTCCGATCGGCTCGCCGTCATTGGAAAGACCGGTGATGCGGAAGAACACGTAAGAGCGGTTGCTGGCACGCAGCGCTTGCGCCTCATCGGGATGTCCTGTCATCCAGTCCCGGATTCGGTGCATCGACATCTCTTCACGCGGTATGATCTTGCGCTCAATCAAGACACGCCCGATCGAGCTATAGGAATATCCGTTATAGGAGTCGTAGTTGATGCGTAGCGGCGTGCCGTCTTCCAGGATTACGCGCGCAGAGCCTTCAATTTGGGCGATGAGCACATCGAACGGATCCTTGAGCCAGCAAATTTCAAGTTTCTGGCCGTCGAGCGCGCCGGCTTCGATCGCGCCCCGGTCGTAGTACGGCACGATCTCATTATTCTCGTCGCGCCGTCCGATTGCTGCGTTCTTGTTGGCAATGGGGTGGGATCCGGGCTTGCGGCCATCCACCAGGAGATCGGACGGACGGCGATAAACCGGAAAGTGGAATTGCGGACTGGGCAAGCGCGAACCCTGCAGAACAGGCTCGTAGTAGCCGGTCAAAAATCCCTGCGAACTCGCCCAAGCGAGCGATGTGAACCGGCCGGAAATTGTCTTCGAAAAAGCCGCGCGCCGCCACGGCGGATTGGGGATGGACGTCCAGAGCGCGGAGACAGACCTCCCGCAACGAGCTATGCATCGGCTCGCTGTCGGGCGCCGGTCGCATCGTGCGGAGCGCGCGGCAGCTTGTTTGAAAAGCTGTGAATGCGGCGAGGTGATCATCCTGGGCCCAACCTTGCAGCTCCTCCCATCTCACCGGCTCGAGCTGGCTGTCCGCAACCTTCAGGGGCGTCTGCCCACGCGCGCTGACGGCTGCGCCTGCGAGCCACACAGCCGTCAAGACGCATCGCGCCACCGGGGCTGTGTCCCTCCTCATCCGGATACCTTGAGCTTGCAAGCGCGCCGCCCCCGCGAACGCCATGGCACTCGTTACCCAGCTTCGGTCGCCACCAGTTTCCAATTGGGATCGCGTGAGGAAAGATCGCGCGCGAATGTCCACACGTCTGTGACGTCGGTGACCTTGTCGGGATTGCCTTCGGTCACGTTGCCCGACTTGTCGCGCGTGACGGAAATGAGCTGTGAGACAAAACGCACGGTAATGTGGGCCACCCGGCCGCGCAACTCGGCACCGGTGATATCGGACTTCTCAACGGCCACAAACCGGGTTTCCACCGTTTCGCCTTTCAATTCCCGCTCGCGCATGGACGCTTCGAACCCTTCATACACCTCGCGCGCCAGCAAATTCTTAAGGTTGCGGCGGTCGCCCTGCGCGTAGGCCAGTACAATCATTTCATAGGCCTGCCGGGCGCCGGTAACGAAGTGCCTGGCGTCGAACGTCTTGTCCTCGCGAGCAATCGTGTCGAGCCCGCCCGCAACCGCCGTTCCCGGTTCTGCAATCCCCTTCCACCGCTCGGCGGGTTCGGCCGTATCGAGCGGCCGCTGCGGAGCTTCAGCAGCGGGGCGGCCCGGCAGCTTGACGATATTGTCGTTGGTGGCGCCGCGCACGGCGTCACGCGCCGAGTAAGGATCGTAAGGCGGCCGTTCCCGGCCTGTGCGCTGGCCGAGCACGCTTCGCAGGCGCAGGAAAATGAAAACCGCCAGCGCCAGGAAGATGATGGTGTAGATATCGAACACGTCTCGCACGCTTCCGTGGCGGCCGCAGGGATTAAGAGGTTGTAATCAAGAAATCTGCACAGGCAGAGATCGGTTCCCGCATTATGTAAGCACCGGGCCGCACCGATCCAGTGGTTTGCAGCGGGAGGTCTCGCCCTTGGCCGGCGAGCATAGACGATCCAAACCATGGCGCCAACAAGGCTCCGCCGGAGTTCAATCCATGTCCTTGGTTAAATGGGCCTTTATCGGACTGCTCGCGCTGCCCGCGGCCGAGATCGCGGTCTTTCTCATTCTGGCGGCACTCATCGGCTGGCTATGGACCACGATCCTGTTTGTCGCCACCTCTGCGCTCGGCATATTCCTGCTCAAGCGCTCGGGCCGGCGCGACCTTGCTCGGGTCGCGGATGGTTTGGCAAAGGGGGGCTTGCGCGGGGTGAACAGGAACAGGCAGGGGCTTGCCAACGTCTTGGGCGCATTCCTGTTGATCCTGCCGGGCTTTATAACGGATTTGGCAGGAGCTGCGCTGTTCATTCCCGCGGTTCGCCGATGGGCCGCGCGTCGCATTGCCCCAATGGCGCAAAAGCCGAAGCCCCGCGACGGCGTTATCGATTTGGAGCCGGGCGAGTGGCGCCGAATTCCGGAGAAAAAGCGTGGCCGGCCTCGCTCCCGACGCCATGCTTGACGGTCACCTGGCGGTACCTTGTCCGGCCCGAATCGCTGTGTTAGCCACGCTCGCGGAGTGCCGCAGCCCCAAAGCGCATAAACGCAGCACTGAAAGGTCAACTCATGAGCATTTCTGGCAACGGCGGCCCGGCGCAGAGTTCTGGCAACGGCGGTCCCGCGCAAACCGCGACCGGCCAGCAGCCGCAGCTCAACGTTCTTGGCCAATACATCAAGGATTTTTCGTTCGAGAACCCAAACGCGCCACGCTCGCTTACGCCAACGCAACTGCAGCCGGCGATCAATATTCAAATCAATGTCAGCGTCCAACAGCTTGGGGACACCGATTACGAAGTTTCGCTGAAACTGGAGGGTAAGGCGGACAGCTCCGGCACGGTCCTATTTGCCTTCGACCTGACATTTGCGGGGGTGTTCCGCGTCCAGAATGTACCTTCGCCCCAGGTCCAGCCGATCGTCATGATCGAATGTCCGCGACTGCTGTTCCCCTTTGCTCGCGAGATTGTGGCAACCGCCGTGCGCAATGGCGGCTTTCCGCCTCTTCTCCTCGACCCTGTGGACTTCGTCGCGCTCTATCAGCAGCGCATGGCGCAGATGCAGGCTCAGCCGGCGGCCCCTACCGCGACATAGCTCGCCTCGGCTAACTCCGCGCCGCCGATGGGGGCGGTTGGGAGCCCTGCCATCTCAGCAGGGGCTGCTTCTCCTTCCTCGATCCGCTCAAACGGCAGATATTCCCGCCAGATTGCATGCTCGCCGAGCGTGGCAATGAACGCATGATGCGCTTGCCGCTCCTCCAGCGAAAGCCGAGGCGGCAGCGCATGGGGTCGCAGGCGAATGCCTGAAGCGAGGGCGGCCGCGCCGCTTGTCACGTCGCGGGCTTCGACCAGCAGCAGCTGCGCTTGCCGGGCGCCGATCAGCTCGAGATAGACATCCGCCAGTATCTTGGCATCGAGCAGCGCGCCATGCGTGGTACGAAGCGAATTGTCGATGCCGTAACGCGCGCACAAATCATCGAGGCGGTTGGGTCCTGCTGGATACTTGCGGCGCGCCAGCAGCAGGGTATCGACCAGCCGCTCGTGCCTGACGGCGGCTTTTCCCGCGCGTTCCAGTTCCGCATTCAGGAAGCCAAGATCGAAAACGGCGTTATGGGCGACGAGCGGAGCATCGCCGATGAACGAGAGCAGCTCGTCCGCGATATCCGCGAATGCAGGTTTGTCCTTGAGAAACTCGCTGGACAGCCCGTGCACCGCGAATGCTTCCTCCGGCACTGCGCGTTCCGGATTGACATAGCGATGAAAGTGCCGGCCGGTCGGCATGCGATTGAGAAGCTCGACACAGCCGATTTCGACCATTCGATGGCCCGCAAACGGGTCAAGCCCGGTCGTTTCGGTATCGAGCACGATCTCGCGCATTCCGGCTCCTGGTCGCGGATCATCCGGCGTCTGGCGCTAGGCCGAATCACGCCGCCGCTTCGGCATTGTAGCAATCGCCTTGAGAATGGCACGGACCTGCGCGCGCGCCGCATCGAAGCCGCGCGAGCTGTCCACGACAAAATCCGCGCGGCGGCGTTTCTCGTTGTCCGGCATCTGCTTGGCAAGAACAGCCGCGAGCTTCTCCGCCGTCATGCCGGGGCGCGCCAGGGCCCGCGCGCGCTGCTCCTCGGCCGGCGCAGACACCACGACCACGGCATCGACACGCTTGTCTGCTCCAGTTTCGAACAACAGCGGAATATCAAGCACGGCCACGTCCTTGCCGTCCGCACGCGCCTGTGCCAGCAGCTCGTCCTCCGCAGCGTGCACCAGGGGATGAACGATCGCTTCGAGTCTGGCCAACGCGGCGGCATCATTGAGGACCCGCCGGGCGAGCTTCTCGCGGTCGACTTTTCCATTTGCCGTGGTGTCGGGAAATACCGCCTCGATGTCCGCGACTGCTGCTCCTTCGTAGAGCCGATGCACCACCGCATCGGCATCGTGTACCGGCACGCCTTGCTCTGCAAACAAGCGCGCGGTCGTCGACTTTCCCATTCCGACCGAGCCGGTCAGTCCAATGACGAACATCGCGCCGGCATTCACTCCATCAATAAGCCTTCCCGGCGCAGAAATTGCAGGAGCGGGAGAAGCGGAAGCCCGAGGATGGTGAAATAATCGCCGGCAATATGCTCGAACAACTGAATGCCGGATCGCTCCAGCTGATAACCGCCGACGCTCGCGGTGACCGCAGTTCCTGCCGCCTCGAGATAGGCCTGCAGGAAGCTCTCGCTGAACGCGCGCATGGTCAGACGTGCGATCTCACAATGCTCGAACGCTACGCTCTTGCCGCGTGCGACCGTAACAGCGCAATGCAACTCATGGGTACGGCCGCAAAGCGCGCTAAGCTGCTCGCAGGCAGCGCTCTTACTCTGCGGTTTCGAAAAACGCCGTTGCCCCAGGAGGAGCGTCTGGTCAGCGCCCAACACGACGGCATCGGGGTTGCGAGCTGCAACAGCAAGCGCTTTTTCCCGCGCCAACAGGATGGCTGCCTCGCCGCCACCAACCGCTTTTCGTTCGATCTCACGCTCGTCGATATCGGCAGACTCGACAATGTGTGGAATTCCCGCTTGCTCGAGAATGGTGTGCCGCACTTCGCTTCTCGAAGCGAGCACAAGGGGCCTCACACCGAGCCAAGTCCCCATCACTTAGTCGGCTGGCAGCCGGCGCCGCTCCACCAGCAAGCTCATGACGGCAGCGGCGGTTTCTTCGATCGAGCGCCGAGTGACATCGATGCTCGGCCAGTTGTGGCGCGCACATAATTTTCGGGAAAATGCGATCTCCTCCGCCACTGCCTTGCGATCGATGTACTGGTCGCCGTCCTGATGCACTTGCAGTCCAAGCAGCCGATTCTGCCGGATCTGAACAATGCGCTCGGGACTGGCATAGAGACCCACGACCAGCGGCTGCTTGAGCTCCTCGACATGACGGGAGACTACAATTCCTGGAACCAGTGGCACATTTCCCGTCTTTACGCCCCGATTGGCAAGATAGATCGAGGTTGGCGTCTTCGACGTTCGCGACACGCCGACAAGTACCACGTCTGCTTCTTCCAATCCTTCCGGATGCTGGCCATCGTCATGCAGCATCGTATAGTTGAGCGCATCAATGCGCTTGAAGTACTCGGCGTTGAGAACGTGCTGTGCGCCCACGCGATGAGAGGTTTCGGTCCCGAGATAAGACTGCAACAGCTGAAGAACCGGACCAAGGATCGAGAGACAGGGCAGACCGAGATCGCGGCAGTGCTTCTCCAGGCGGGTGATAAGTTCGTCGTCGAGCAGCGTATAGAGCACGATCCCCGGTGATTCCTCGATTTCCGCGAGCACCCGGTCAAGCTGTTTCTGCGTCCGCACCAGCGGATAGACATGCTCCACGGGAGAGACTTTCGTGTACTGGGCAGTCGCCGCATGGGCAACGGTCGTAAGCGTCTCTCCGGTTGCATCCGACACCAGATGGAGGTGGAAATAGCTGGGAGCGCGCTGCGACATTTCCGTGCTGGGGAAGAACTGTGGATTGGTGGGCAGAAGGCCACGACTTCTCGGTTACTGCAAGCCCTCGGCCGGCCATTCGCCATAGTGTGTCCACATCGTCAATTTGGGGACGCGATCAAGGCAAATCCTTATCGCAAGAAGGGGATGTGAATCCGCGGCTGGAAAACTGTCCGCCAAGCTCACACCTTTTGCTGTGTTACATTGCATTACAAGCCCTGCTGATCGGTATGTCCAAACGCGCCTGTAAAAAGGGGATAGCGTCCTTGCCCATGGAAAGCATGTGGACAGAACATTATGAGTCAAATCAACCGTCCAAGAGCAACAACAAGATTCTTAGAACTTAAGGTTTAGAAAACCAGGCATATGGACAACCATGGCAAGAAGGCTCCACTGCTTGAGGTGCTGCATGGCGGCAATTGCTTCCCACCGCCGGTCTGGCTTATGCGTCAAGCTGGACGCTATCTACCGGAATATCGAGCGGTGCGTGGAAAAACCGGGGATTTTCTCAAACTATGCTTGACTCCTGAACTTGCCGCAGAGGTGACGCTGCAGCCGGTCCGTCGATTCGGTTTTGATGCAGCCATCCTGTTTTCTGATATCCTGCTTGTTCCTTATGCACTCGGCCAACGATTATGGTTTCAAGAGGGTGAAGGCCCGCAACTGGAGCCGGTCGAAAATCAAAAAGATCTGCTTCGCCTTGAGAGCGCGCTTGATATCGAGCGGCTTGCCGCCGTGTACGCCGCAATCAAACGGGTGAAGGCCGAGCTTGCTCCAGACGTCGCTCTTCTTGGCTTTTGCGGAGCGCCTTGGACGGTTGCAAGCTACATGATTGCAGGTCGCGGCACGGCTGATCATGCCCCGGCAAGACTCTTTGCCTACCGCGACGCTGATGGTTTTGGGAAAATGATCGATCTTCTGGTCGATGCCTCGGCGCGCCATCTGATCGCGCAGTTGCAGGCAGGCGCGGACGCAGTCCAGATATTCGATACCTGGGCCGGAATTCTTCCGACCCTGGAGTTCCGCCGTTGGTCGATCGAGCCAACCCGTTCCATCGTATCCAAGGTTCGAACTGCAATTCCCAACGCAAAAATAATCGGTTTTCCGCGTAGTGCCGGAACAAGGCTTGTGGCGTATGTGAGAGAGACCGGCGTCAATGCGGTAGGGCTCGACTGGTCAGTCGATCTTGAATTCACGCGCGAGCACGTCCAGCCGCTTGTTGCTGTGCAGGGCAATCTGGATCCATTGGTCCTGGTGGCAGGAGGTGATGCGCTGCGCCGGGCCGTCGATGAAATCATAGCCGCGCTGGCGGGGGGCTCTTTTATATTCAATCTAGGCCACGGCATTCTTCCGCAGACACCGATTGCTCACGTTGAGCAGATGATTGAACGCGTGCGCGGAGCGCGGCAGAAGTGAATGACGTACGATTGGCTCAAGGCCTTTCACATCATTGCTGTTATCGCCTGGATGGCGGGAATGCTCTATCTGCCGCGGCTGTTTGTCTATCACTGTGCTGCCGAGGTGAGCTCCGGGCAATCGGAGACATTCAAGGTGATGGAGCAGCGCCTGCTCAAGATCATTATTAATCCGTCGATGCTCGTCACCTGGGCTCTTGGTCTTTGGCTCGCCTGGGCCGGCAGCTGGTTGAGCGCGCCTTGGCTGCAGGCAAAAATCGTTCTTGTCCTGGTGCTCTCGGGCCTGCACGGCCTTCTTGTCCGCTGGGTGCGCAACTTCGGGCAAGACCAGAACCGGCATTCCGCAAAATTTTATCGAATAATCAATGAGGTGCCCACCCTTCTGATGGTTGCCATCGTGATTCTGGCCGTAGTCAAGCCATTCTAAATCAGGGACCAAACCCAGGGACCACGACCAGAGACTGTTCCATTATCCCCCAAGCCGAACTGTTGCTCAAAACTGGCGCCTCTTGCGCGCGGAACTTTCTTTTCCTATGTTGGGTTTACCTCCCCTAACGCAGGCAGATGCATCGCCTTCCCGGTCCGGCACAGGACGGACCGCTGCATCGGGCCCTAATACCCGAAGACCTGCGACCTCCCTCCCCCCTCCCGATCGGCAATTTTTCCGTTCCCGATCACCTCCATAGGACTACCCCGCATGCGGGAAATGAAACTCCAGGACCTCAAGGCCAAGACGCCGGCCGAGCTCGTATCCTTTGCCGAGGAGCTCGAGGTCGAAAATGCCAGCACCATGCGCAAGCAGGAGCTGATGTTCGGTATTCTCAAGCAGCTTTCCATGCGGGAAACCGATATCGTTGGAGAAGGAGTGGTCGAGGTCTTGTCCGACGGCTTTGGATTTCTGCGCTCTCCGGAAGCCAATTATCTGCCCGGCCCCGACGATATCTATGTATCGCCTTCGCAAATCCGCCGCTTCGGTCTGCGCACGGGCGATACCATTGACGGGCATATCCGCTCGCCCAAGGAAGGCGAGCGTTATTTCGCGCTGCTCAAGGTCAATACAATCAATTTCGAGGATCCGGACAAGGCGCGCCACAAGGTCAATTTCGACAATCTCACTCCGCTCTATCCGGACGAGCGGTTGAGAATGGAGCACGAAGATCCCACCAAGAAGGATCTTTCCGCCCGTGTCATCGACATTGTCGCGCCGATTGGAAAAGGCCAGCGTGCGCTGATCGTATCTCCGCCGCGCACCGGCAAGACGGTTCTGCTGCAGAACATCGCCCATTCCGTCACCGCCAATCATCCCGAATGCTACCTGATCGTACTGCTCATCGACGAGCGGCCGGAGGAAGTCACCGACATGCAGCGCTCGGTGAAAGGCGAGGTGGTATCCTCCACTTTCGACGAGCCCGCGTCGCGTCACGTGCAGGTTGCCGAGATGGTGATCGAGAAAGCCAAGCGCCTGGTCGAGCACGGCCGTGACGTGGTCATTCTGCTTGACTCCATCACGCGCCTCGGACGCGCCTACAACACGGTGGTGCCATCATCAGGCAAGGTCTTGACCGGCGGCGTCGATGCCAATGCCTTGCAGCGGCCCAAGCGATTCTTCGGCGCGGCGCGCAATATCGAGGAGGGCGGCTCGCTCACGATCATTGCAACCGCCCTGATCGATACCGGCAGCCGCATGGACGAAGTGATTTTCGAAGAGTTCAAGGGAACCGGCAATTCCGAAATCATTCTCGACCGCAAGGTGGCGGACAAGCGCACGTTTCCGTCGATGGACATCACACGCTCGGGAACGCGCAAGGAGGAGCTGCTGGTCGCGGCGGATCAGCTCAAGAAAATGTACATTCTGCGCCGCATCCTCAATCCCATGGGCACCATGGACGCCATCGACTTTCTTCTGGACAAGCTGCGCAACACCAAGAGCAACGCCGACTTCTTTGAATCCATGAACGCATAGCGCGTGTCCCGCAACCCCCTCCCTTCCCTCCCCCGCAAGCGGGGGAGGGATAGAGGGCGGGAGCTTTTGCGAAAAAGCACATGCTCAAAAGTCCAGGGCGGGATGACTTTGCTTCGAAGCGTCAGCCCGTTTTAGGACCGCGCGGCGTGCGCCCGAGCGGCGCATCGGCGCGCCTACCCAGCCGGCGCTCCGTCGTTGGCGGCATCGCCGGGATTGCTGCTGCGCTGCCGCTGCGAGCGGTTGCGGCCTATCCCGAACGCGCGATCACGCTCATCGTGCCGTTTGCGCCGGGCGGATCGACCGACATACTGGCGCGCGTGGTCTCCGACCACTTGGCGCGAGCGCTCAGGCAGCCTGTCGTTGTCGAAAATCGCACCGGCGCCTCGGGCAATATCGGGACCGCCGCCGTCGCGCGCTCGGCGCCGGATGGTTACGCATTTCTGTTCAATACCATGAGCGTGCACACCATGAACCACGCTCTGTTCGCCACGATGCCGTTCGACGGCGTGCGTGACTTTTCAGCCATCACGCTGCTTGCCTACGTGACCAATACGATGGTGGTGCACCCTTCGATCCCGGCAAGCGACGTGCAGGGATTCATCGATTATGCGAGGGCCAATCCCGGCAGGATCGCCTATGCATCCGCGGGGGCGGGCTCGACCAACCATCTCTGCGGTGCGCTATTCGAAAAAATGGCGCAGGTCGCCATGGTGCATGTACCGTATCGAGGCGGGGCGCCGGCCGTGGCCGATACGGTTGCCGGGCAGACGCAGCTCATCTTTACCGCGGGCACCCAAAGTCTCGAACACGTCAAAGCCGGCAAGCTGCGCCTGCTTGCCGTCACCGAGGCGAAACGCTCATCGCTTCTCCCGGATGTTCCGACGGTGGCGGAAACTTTGCCAGGCTACGAGATGTCGGTCTGGTACGCCGCTTACGGTCCCGCCGGCATGGCGAGCGACATTGTCGCGCGCCTCAATGCCGAGATCGCGCGCATTCTTTACCTGCCCGACGTGAGGCAGCGCATGGCGGACATTGCGGTTGAGACCGCGGCTTCGAGCCCGGATGCAGCTCGCGGCCATGACGCAGGCGGATGCCGACAAGTGGGGCAACGTCATCAGGGCGCTCGGCATCCCGCCGGCTTGATCGGCGCTTGTACGGGCGGGTTTGAAACCAGCCCCTGCATGTTTGACGATCCGCACGCGACCCGATCGCCGCGTTTGTCCTGCCAGCGGTACAGCGGACGTGAGAGTGCTTCTTAGACGCCGGTGATGCTGTTCCGCAGCTCGATTGGGCTCGCGATGGTGCGGAGCGTCTCGAAGCCTTCGCCGGTGCCGAGGATCGTCACAGTGCCGTAGCCAAGCATACGCCCGAGGATTGATTGTTCGACCTGGACGCTCTCGACCTTGTCCATGTTCATCTCGTTGGTCTTTCGCCGGATGAGACCTTTCTTGTAGATGACCCGCCGGTTGGTGACTGCGATCTCGGTCACCCACCACTGGAACCATTGCTGGACCAGGAGAACGACCGCGACGAGCGCGAGGGCGTATGCCGTATACCGCCAAAATCCCGGCAGGAGGCGTGTGTCGTTGAACCAGTAGGCGAGCACCGCCAGGAGTGCAACCGCAACGCCGGGCCAGTATACTATCCAGTGAATTGACGAGATGTGCCTGATCTGCTCACCGGGCTGCAAGATGTGCTGCACGTAGCTCATGACAATGGGTCTCCTTGTACAGCATAGTGAACCCTCGCGGCCATGCCAACGGCAGGCACTCAGCAGCGGTCCCGCTTAGTCAACACGCGTTTTTTTATAGGAGAGAGTCATGGATGACGATCGTCCTTTCTTGGAAAAACAAATGGGACATAAACCTTACGGGAAGGTGCCAAGCTTGGGAAAAATTGCAATCTGGTTAGTATTGATAGTCATAGCGTTTGGTTTGATTTTGTATTTGGCTATATGGGCAAATTTGATCCGGTAGCGGACTGCGGCGATGAATAGATAGGGTGTAGGTGCGGGTTTCAAACCCACCCCTACATGTTTGACGATCCGCACGCGACCCGGCCGCCGTGTTTGTCCTGCCAGCCTGCTGGCCGCTGCTAACTCCCCGAGATCACCTTGCCAATCCAGGCCACGAGCACATCCAACATCTCGCGGCTGACATCGCCATCCGTTCGTCCGCTGCGTGCCGGCACGTGAAAGGAATGATCGGCGTCCGCCAGCAGATGCAGCGTTGCGCGTTCGCCCAGTCGTTTTGCGGTCTGCCCAATAAGCTCCACGTCGGCGAGCGCGTCGCGCGTTCCTTGCAGAAAGAGCATCGGGATGCGCACGTCGAAGAGATGCTGCGCGCGCGCATCCGAGGGCCGCTTTGCCGCATGCAGCGGAAAGCCGAGGAAGGCAAGGCCGCACACGCCGGGCAGCGGAGCTGCCGCCTGCGCCTGCGAGGTCATGCGGCCGCCAAATGATTTCCCGCCGGCAACCAGAGGCAGCCCCGGCAGCCGGCGTCCCGCCTCGGCCGCTGCGCCCCGCACGGTGGCCTGAGCGAGCTGCGGCGGGTCCGGGCGTCTGGCGCCCCGCTCCATATACGGGAACTGATAGCGCAAGCTCGCGATGTTGCGCGCGTCAAGCTCTGCCGCGATCGCCTGCATGAACGCATGGCTCATTCCCGCGCCGGCGCCATGCGCAAACACGTAACATGCGCGCGCTCGCGCCGGCGCCAACAGCAGCCCGCAGACGCTGTGTGCACCATCAATCATTATGGTCAAGGGCTCCGCCAAACGGGTCATTTCAACAAATCCGGTTCGAACTCGCCTCGCCATTTCCACGATTGCCCCGTAGAATCGCGCATGGTTGGGGAACTCGTGGTGACGCGATGTTCCAGCAAGCGCGCATGAGCGCGGTGGCACGGCGGCAGCTGCTCCTCTATGGCGCATTGCCCATTGCCTACATCATTTTTGGACGGCTTGGCCTCCTGCTTGCGGTCCCGCCGGGATATGCCACCGCCGTTTTCCTGCCGGCCGGCATTGCAGTTGCTGCAATGTTCATGGCGGGCACCGCCACGCTCGCTCCAACGTTCGCCGCCTCCTTCCTGCTCAATCTCTGGATCGGCTATTTCATCGCGCATCGGCTCGATGCCGCGGGCTTGTCGACTGCGCTCCTGATCGCGCTCGCGTCAACAATACAGGCGGCGGTTGGCGGTGCCGCGCTGCGAAAGCTCGTGGGCTATCCGGCGGCATTCGATACCCCCCGCGATATTGTGCTGTTTCTCCTGCTCTCGCCGCTCTTTTGTCTGACAAGCGCAAGCTTGTCCGTGGCTGGAATGCTGGCGGTCGGGGTAATTGGGCCTCCTGACCTCGCCACCAACTGGATGACGTGGTGGGTGGGCGACACGCTTGGCGTGCTCACCGCGGTGCCGCTGATGCTCGCCACAGCGGGCGAGCCGCGCACGCTGCGCCGGTCCCGCATGCGCTTTGTCGCCGTTCCCATGATTGTCTGCTTTGCGCTGTTCATCGGAATTTTTTCCCGCGTGACGAGGTGGGAGCAGGACGAATCGCTGTTGGAATTTCGCATGCAATCACAACGTGTCGCCGACGTGATCAGGGCGAGCCTCGACGAGCAGGCGCTTTTTCTCGACCAGCTTGCGAGCGCCTTCGCGACGCGTACGCAGCCGCTCACGCGGCAAAATTTTCATGACCTCGCGCAAAAGCTCCTGCAGCGGTTTCCTACCATCCAGGCGGTGGAATGGGCGCCGCGTGTGGCGCAAGCCGAGCGGGCCGCGTTCGAGGCCGCCGAGCAAGCCGATCTGCCCGGATTTGCGGTTCGCGAGCGCGCGCCATCGGGCGAGTTGCCGCCGGCGGGCGATCGAAGTGAATTTTTTCCGGTCACGTACATCGAGCCGCATGCCGGCAATATGGAGGCGTTCGGCTTCGACCTTGCATCGAGCACGCAGCGCCGCGCGGCCGTCGAGTCCGCGATTGCGCGCGCAGCCGTCACTGCAACCGCTCCCATCCGTCTGGTGCAGGAGCGTGCCTCGCAACCAGGCATTCTTCTCATGCAAGCAGTCCCGGCCGGTCCCAACGGCTCAGGCCTCGTTTTGATTGCGCTGCGCATGGGGACGTTTGCGCGTAACCTGGTGGACCCGCTCGCCGCAACCCTGCGGTTGCAGTTCGTCGACGCGGCGGCAGGCCAGCCGCTGTTCGATGACATGCCCGGCTCGGCACCAGCGGTCTACCGAACGGCTTTCGATTTCGGCACACGCCGCTACGTCGTGCAGACCGTGCCGTCGCCCGCCTACCTGAGCCGGCATCGCGGTTGGCAAAGCTGGACCGTGCTGGCGGCAGGAGTGCTGGGCACCGGGCTGTTGGGAGCCCTCCTGATGCTCGGCACCGGTCATGCATACCGGGTCGAGAGCGGCGCGCAGGCCGTCCGCGCCCGCGAACGGGAGCTCGAAATCGTCATCAACCGCACGCCATTCATGCTCACCCGGTGCAGCCGCGATCTGCGCTATCTGTTTGTGAGCGACGCATACGCGGCCATGATCGGGCGGCGTACTGAGGATGTGGCGGGCAAGCCCATTGTCGAGATCATGGGCGAGCAGGGGTTGCAGGACATTCTTCCCCACGTCGAAAAAGTTTTGCAAGGCCATCGCGTTGAGTACGAGAGCGAAGTCAATTACGCGGCGATCGGCACGCGTTCTCTCAGCGTCGTCTATACGCCGGAACGCGATGAGCAAGGCAACGTAAACGGATGGGTTGCTTCAATTCTCGATGTGACCGAGCGCAAGCACGCGGAGGAGACGCTGCGCGCGCGTGAGGCGGAGCTCGATACCATTGTCCGGCGGACGCCGTTCATTCTCATCCGCTGCAGTCCCGATCTGCGTTATCGGTTTGTGAGCGAAGCCTATGCCCGCATGCTCGGCCGCCGGCCGGAAGACATTGTCGGCAAAACGATGGTGGAAATCATCGGGAAAGACGGACTCAACACCGTCCTGCCGCACATCAAAAAAGTGCTGCGGGGAGAGCGCGCCGAGTACGAAAGCGAGATCCAGTACCAGAGTGTGGGAAAGCGCTGGCTGCATGGCGTCTATACGCCCGAGAAAGACGAGCAGGGGAAGGTTATCGGATGGATCGCTTCCATTGCCGATATTACGGAACGCAAGCATGCCGAGGAGCAACGCGACCTGCTCGTGGCGGAGCTGAGCCATCGCGTTAAGAATACGCTCGCCACTGTCATCTCCATTGCCCGTCAGTCGTTCTCCAAAGCTCGCTCCCTCAACGATGCCGTTGCCTCCTTCGATGATCGCATCAGAGCGCTCGCCCACACCCACGCCCGCCTGGCAGAGGCAAATTGGTCCGGCGTGTCGCTGGCGGCGATTGTTCGCGACGAGACTGCGCCCTATCACGACGGCGGCAGCAATGTGCGCATCGCCGGCCCGGACATCATGTTGAGCCCCAAGACGGCCGTGAGTCTCGGCATGGCCATTCATGAGCTCACGACGAACGCCGCCAAGCACGGCGCCTTGTCCGCGAAAGGCGGCAGTCTGAACGTGACCTGGCAGCTCACGCCCGCGCACAATCAGGTTGAAATGAGCTGGATCGAATCCGGCGGTCCCAAGGAGGCCGGTTCGCCCCAGCACACCGGGTTCGGCCGCATGCTGCTGGAACGGACATTGGCGTCCGACCTTAACGGGGAGGTGAGCGTCGAGTTCACCGGGGAAGGCCTGCGCTGCCGCATTTCCTTCCCGCTGGAGCGAGAACTGGCCGCGCCCGTTCCACAGACACGGGGCGGCGGTCTGCCCGAACGGGCTGTTTCGCTCGGCGCATCTTTTTTCGAAGCCGTGGATCGGTCATCGAGCGAAACACGCGTCATGATCGTCGAGGACGAGGCTTTGCTGGCCATGGAGCTTGAAACGCTCCTGCAGTCAGCCGGGTGTACCGTCATCGGCCCGTTCAGCAATCTTGAGCAGGCGCGAGCAGCCGTGCACGGCGAAGCGATCAACATCGCTCTGCTCGATACTAATCTGAACGGGGAAATGGTTTACCCGTTGGCTGACGATTTGGCCGCGCGGGGAATTCCTTTCATATTCGTGACCGGCTACGGCGCCTCCCATCTGCCTGAACGATTTCGCGCCACGCCCCGCGTGTCGAAGCCCTATGATCCTGTCGTGTTGAAGAGAGAGTTGGAACGCGCGGGAATAGTGAGTAGTGAGTTAGCGAATGACGAGTAGCGAGTAGGGCAGTCGAGGGAGCCAAGCAGGAATTAAAACGCCTGGAGCTCGCCACCGCGCCGGTGCGCTGAGGCGCACGACAGACGGCAGAGAACGGAGGACGGATGGGAGGAAGACAGAGGACAGACGACAGAGAACGCAATAGACGACCTCTTTCTGTCTCTTTCGTCCTGCTTCTCACTGCCGCGGTCGCCTGGCAAAGTCCCGCCCCGGCTCAGCCGCTCGCGCGTCCCGTCATCGGGGTGCTCTGTGGCGGGACGCCGGAATCGGACGCATACCGGATCAGCGCGTTCCGGCGCGGCTTGCGAGAGGCCGGTTACCTCGAAGGCCAGAACGTCCTGTTCGAATACCGCTGCGCGGAGCAGCACTACGATCGGCTCCAATCGCTAGCCGCCGATCTGGTTGCTCGCAACGTCACCCTGATCGTGACCATGGGCGGAATTCCTTCTGCAGTCGCGGCCAAGCCAGCGACCGCGACCATTCCTATTCTCATTGCGATCGGCGGCGATCCGGTCCAGCTCGGCCTTGTGGCCAGCCTCAACCGGCCGGGCGGCAATATCACCGGCGTCACCTTCCTCATCAACGCAATGGGGGCGAAGCAGCTTGAGGTCCTGCGCGAAGGGCTGCCGAAGACGCCGCTGATCGCCTTTCTCGGAAACCCGGCCAATCCCAATGCGCAGACCGACCGGGAGAATGTCCTGCGGGCGGCGCAAACGCTCGGGCAGGAATTGCTGATGCTGCAAGCGAGCACGGATGATGAGCTGGCGGCGGCTTTTGCCACGCTGGCGCAACGGCAGGCAGGCGGACTTGTGGTCGGCGCCGATTTTTTCCTGGTCAGCCGGCGCGACAAGATCGTGCAGCTGGCGGGTGAGCGGAAAGTGCCGGCGATCTATCCATTGCGGGAATTTGTCGAGAGCGGCGGGCTCATGAGCTACGGCACGAGCCTGGGCGACGGCTATCGCCTGATCGGACAATACGCGGCGAGAATTCTCAAAGGGGAGAAGCCGGCAGATCTGCCGGTGCAGCAGTCAACCAAAGTCGAGCTGGTCATCAATCTCAAGGCGGCCAGAACGCTTGACCTCTCGTTGCCCATTACGCTTCTTGGCCGCGCCGACGAGGTCATCGAGTAGATCATTCAGGACCGGCCACCATTTGCTGATCGTGCGCGTGCAAGCGCCTGGAGTTTTTCAATCCGCTCCAAGGTATCGGCAACAGTTCCGGCTATGCCGCCCCCCTCGCAGTAGTCGTGGATATTCTGAATTCCCAGCACCTGGTAGTTCAGCTCAATCGCAGAGTGGAAATCAGACTGCTTGGTCTTGGCGTCGGCGAATGCCCGCATCGTCTCGGCAAGCGAATAGTCGTTCTCGTCGAGTGCGTCACGCTGGATAGCAAGCGCCTCGGCGAGCACAGCGTCCGCCCTTTTCGGGTCATTCTTTGACTGCAGATCAAAAATGCCTAGCGAATAGAGACCTTCCGCGAGCGGAAACGCAACGACGTTGCGCGCCCGCTCATAGAGCTCGTTTGCCTTCGCAGTGTCGTTTTCAACGGTCTCGTAATAAAATCCCAGGTTCTGGAGTGAGACTGCATAGGCAGGGTGTTGCGTCCCGAGAGACTTCGCTGCCGTGTCGCGAACGCGCTCGGTCATTTGCAGCAGCAATTCCTGGGCAGGGGCCTCACGCTTGAAAATCCGAGCCCGAACCCACTCATTCTCGTGCTTGGCGGATTGCTCGATGCGCGCCTTGTCTTGCTCCTTTCTGTCGGTCAATTTTGTGGGTTCCGCAGGAGTTGCTGGAGTACGAGGCGGCGCAGGGTTTGCAAAAGTTGCCAGCATGGTCAGCGGCCGCCTCTCATTGTTGTTCGTTGCTGGTTGCTCAATAATTTGGCGCAGGGTTGAAACATGCTGTTGCTCCAGCGCAATCAGCTGCTCCCGAAAAAATAATGCGGCGCGAAAACTGGCGATCTGAGGAGCACCAGACTGTTCGTTGCCGATAACGTCATAGGCTTCGGCAAGTTGCCGCATCCATTCGGGATTAGTCGGCGCGAACGCCGCAAGCCGCTCGCAGACCAGCGGCGGGGTCGCGCAACCCCAGGCGTCTGCTGACTTATGGTCGCGCAGGTAGTCGCGGTGACGGGTGATGATGCCGGCAACCGCCTGTAGACTGCTGGCGAATCGTTCTTCCCATCCGGTGGCCATCGGATTTGCAGCTGCGGTTTCTTCGTCGAGGCTGTGGTAGATGCAAGCCTCGTCCAGGCGGTCGATCCAGGGGCCGCGGCCCTGGCTTTCGTCAGCCGCCAGGCGTTTCTGCGAAAGCTTGCGGTGCGCGTTCAAATAAGCCTCTGTGATTTTCGGGTCGTCTGCCGGCAGTCTGCGTTCTTTCCGCGCGGTGCCGAGCTCGAAAAGCGCTTCGGCGTACAATGACGCCCCTGCTTGCGTCTGTTCCAGCATGGTGCGCGCCTGATCGAATAGTTCCTGCGCCTTCATTGTCTCGTGCTCGATAAAGTCGTAATAGATTCCGAGATTAAGTAGCGCCCCTCCATAGGCCGAATGTTGAGTTCCAAGAGAATTCGCCGCCATGTCACGGGCGCGTTCCGCGATTTGCAGCAATGTCCGGGTCTGCGGAAGGTCGTGCTTGAAAATACGAGCCCGAACCCAGCTGTTTTCGCTCTTGGCCGCTTCCTCGATAAGGGCCTTATCGTCAGTCATTCTCTCGTTCTCTTTTTTCAACCGTGGTTTCGTGCAACCAGCATAGAATCATGCGGTACTTCAACTTCACAGCCATCGAGCTGGTGCATGTCGGTGCGCCTCCGGCAGTCATTATTTTGATAGAAAAATCGCGCCTTGAGTATACCGATGATGATGGGCGGCATTTGGATGTCGATCTTGAAGAATGTGCGCGGATTTACGGGTGCTTAACCCAAATGGGTGCGTTTCCGCCGGATGAAAGCACGAATTGGGGCGAGCTCATCGACTCGGTTGCCGGCTTCGCGACCTTGCCGCTTCCATTTCAGCGGGTCGTCGGCCTGCGGGGCGCCATTGATAAGCCGCCCTGGTTCCAGTTTCTCAATCGTCGCCGAACTCAATTTGAGTTCAAGGATTATGAGCATATCCAAAGCGCCCTGCTGCAGCCGCTCGCGAGGAGCGGCTGGCTTACCTGGGACGCCACCTGAGGACGCTGCAGATACATCGAGGTGCCGTCAGGCGTATTTTCCTTTCTCGACGAGGTGACTGAGTGAGGCTGCCCTTCGCCGCTCCGCCTCGACCAGCGCCATCTCGATCTGACCGATCCAAGCCAGCTAATCGTTGCTGATGCCCGCCGCCTTTATCGCCGCGGCCCATCGCACGATCTCGGCCGGTATGAATTTTTCCATGTATTCGGGCGTGCGCTGCTCGGGCGGGGGCGGGTCGTAACCGAGACCTTCGATGCGCTCGTGCACTGACGGCGTGTCGAGCGTTTGGCTCGCGGCTTTGCTCAGACGATGCACAATCGTCGTGGGCGTTCCGGCAGGGAAGAAGAATGCGCCCCACCCGGAAACCACAAATCCGGGCAGACCATTCTCGTCGGCGGTGGCAAGATCGGGCAGCACCGGCGTGCGGCGCGGGCCAAGAAACGCAATCGGCTTGACGCTCCCGCCCCGTATCTGCGCCATGGCGGTGAGGATGGGCTCGCAGATGAAATCGATCCGCCCCGCAATCAGGTCCTGCATCGCAACGGCGGTGGTTCGATACGGCACGTGGGCGATGCTCGTTCCCATGGCGCTGTTGAGCATCACGCACACCATGTGCGTCGTTGAGCCCGCGCCGGCGGAGCCGAATTGCATCTTCGCCTGGTTGGCTCTCGCATAGGCGATGAACTCCGGCAGCGTGTTGGCGGGAAGGTCGTTGCGCGTGATCAGGGTAAAGAATGTGTGCGTGACCATGCCGGCCGGCGCAAAATCGGCCGCAGCATTATAGAGCGGATGCTTGTAGAGCGTCTGATTGATGGCGTGCGTGCCGGCTTTGCCGTAGACGAACTGGTAGCCGTCGGGCGCCGCCTTGGCGACGCGCGCGGAACCGGTCATGCCCCCGGCGCCGCCGATGTTCTCGACCACGACCTGCTGCCCGAGAATTTGTGCAAGGCGCGGTGCCAGGATGCGCGCGGTTACGTCCACGCCTCCGCCTGCCCCGAACGGCACCACCATGGTCACCGGGCGAGTGGGCCATTCCTGGGCGTTGGCAGCGATCGCCGCGACCACGAGCATGGCAGCAGCTGCGATGCGCAGAATTCTCTGGAACGTCAAACAGCTCATAGGGCCTTCGGCGCCCTAACTAATTGTAGTTTTGCTCAGTCTACCTTCAGTCCGGCGAATTTGACCACCTTGCCCCATTTCTCCGTTTCGTCGGCGACGAGCCTGGAAAAGTCGGCGACCGAGCCGGGATGCGGATCGCTGCCAAGCTCGGCCATGCGTGCCTTTACCGCGGGATCGCCGAGCGCTGCGTTGACCTCCCGATTGAGCCGCTCGACGATGTCCGCCGGAATGCCCTTGGGCGCGCCGATGCCGAGCCACCCTGTCACTGCAAATCCCGGGACGATATCAGCGATGGGCGCAATATCGGGGAGGACCCGCAGGCGCGCCGGCGCCGTCACGCCGAGCGCGCGCAGGGCGCCCGATTGGATGAGCGCCACCGATGATCCAACCGCATCGAAGAAGGCCTGCACCTCGCCTGCGATCAGGGCCGCATGCGCGGCCGGCGTGCCGCGATAGGGCACGTGCACCACGTCGATCCCCGCCGTCATCCGCAGAAGCTCGCCGCACAGATGGGTCAGGTTTCCGGTCCCGGACGAAGCCAAGTTGATTTTTCCCGGATTGGCTTTGCCGTAGGCGATGAACTCGGCGAGTGTCTTCGCCGGAAATGCCGGATTGACCAGGAGGACGAAAGAATCGCTGTTGATGCCGGCAACCGGAATGATGTCGTGCGTCAGCGTCACCGTGCTCTTTTCATAAAGCGTCACGTTGATGGCGTGGGGGGTCGCGACCATCAGGAGCGTGTATCCGTCCGCCGGCGCGCGCGCGACCGCCTGCAGCGCAATGTTGCCGCCTGCGCCCGGCCGGTTGTCGATCACGACCGGCTGGCCGAGCCGCTGCGACAGCGCCTGCCCGAGGAGCCGCGCGATGATGTCGGGTGTTCCGCCGGCGGGAACGAAAACGATCAGGCTCAACGGCCGCGCCGGATAAGCCTGCGCGCATGCTAATTGAGAAAGAGTCGGAAATACCGCGGTGCCTGCGGCGAGCTGCAACAATGCGCGACGACGGATTTCCATGTTGTCCTCCCACTCAAGATCGTCTTTGTATCTTATCAGGCTCGTTCACTAGCGTTTTTGTACGCATCCCGCTACGCACTCGCTGGCCTCGCGCGGCCTGCTCGCCGCCGGCTCAGCCATCCACCGGGATCAGATTAAATTGAAACGCCGCGAATTCATCGCATTTGTTGGCGGGGCGCCGGCGCTGTTGCCCTTTGCGGCCTGGGCGCAGCCGGCGCTCCCGGGTTGGCGGATCGGCTTTCTTACCCCGCGCTCACATCCGCGCCCGCCGGATCACGACGCGTTTTCCGATGCTTTTCTCGATGGCATGGGCAGGCTCGGCTATGGCGAGGGAAAGAATCTCATTGTTGAGTGGCGCTATGCGGATGGCGATTACTCCCGGCTCGCGGAGTTCGCGAATGAACTTGTCGGCATGAACCCGCCCGTCATTGTGACCTATGGCACGGCTGCCGCGCGTGTGCTGCAGAAGGCGACGACGAGCGTCCCCATTGTTGTCGCTGCCGCGGTCGATCTGGTCGGTGCGGGAATTGTGGCAAGCCTTTCGCGTCCCGGAGGCAATATCACGGGACTATCGGTCATCGATGTCGATATCAGCGTCAAGCAGCTGGAGTTGTTGCGAGCTTTTTCGCCCCAACTGTCGCGCATCGGCGTACTGGTGAATCCGGGCAATTCAGCCAATCCGCTGGTGTTCGAGCGCGTACAGGCGAGCGCGTCGGGGTTGGGCGTGGCCGTCGTTGCGGTCGAGGCAGGAACCCCTGCGACCATCGAGACCGCTTTTGCGCAAGCCGCACGGCAAGGAGCGGGGGGCGTGATCGTTGCTGCCGATGCATTTTTCTCGGGCCAGGGAGCGCGGATTGCCGCTTCTGCCGCGGCGCATCGGCTGGCGACGATCAGCCTTTACCGGGACCACGTTGTTGCCGGCTGTCTCATGAGTTACGGCCAAAGCGTCGCGGATTTTCATCGGCGGGCAGCAATTTATGTGGACAAGATATTGAAGGGCGCGAGCCCCGCGGATCTGCCGGTCGAGCAGCCCACGAAATTCGATTTGGTGATCAACAACAGGACCGCGGCAGACTTGGGTTTGGCGATCCCGCGTGACCTCCTCGTCCTCGCAGACGAGGTGCTCGAATAGCTCGACTATTCAGCGCTGTAGCCCGCAAGAGCGCAGCGACATGCGGGAGAAATCGCTCCCGGATATCCGCTTCGCTCATCCGGGCTACTCGCTCCGAGGCTTGCTATTCAGCCGCAACGAGCCGCCGCTCGGCGCTTTCCACAACGATGGGCGTCTCCCACTCCTGCCGCTGTGGCGGCGCCGCCCATCGCTTCGTCACCATCGCCACCCAATCGGCCGTGTAAAACGCATTGGCCGCGGCCGCATTTTCCCAGAGATAAATGCCGACGATCGAGCTCGCATCGGGCGAGATCCCGTAATATTTGCGGATCAAGCCGGGGATTCCCTGGTAAGTGTGGGCCGATGCATTGATCGTGTCGATGAGCTGCGTCTTCGATGTGCCCGCTGGCACTTTGAACGTCCACATCACGGTGTGCATAGTCTCTCCCAATCTTTAAGTCGAACAAGCCCTCCAATCGAAGCGAGCCGCCTATTCAATCACAACGAGGGTCGTGACAACAGACCAATGGGCTTTAATTAATTCGGATTGGAACCGCGCAGAAGAATCGACAAGGTTTTGGCCTACCGGTTACATTAAACTTCGTTCATGGGACTGGCGGTGTGGAGTTTTGCCCGCATTGCTGACCATCTCTCCGGGGGCGCGAGATTCAACCGGAGGCTCTCATGCGGCGATTCGTTTCATTCGTCTCGGTCGCGGTCATAGCGCTTGCCGGCGGACTTGCGTCTGCTCCGGCGCAGCAGGGCGAGATTGGCGCCATCGAGGGCCGGCTGCAGAGGTTCTTCGAAGCCGGTAATTACACCGCCGCGCTCGCCGAGGCGAACAAGCTGGTCAATGCCGCCAAGACGCGTTTCGGCCCGAACAGCGCGCCCCACGCGCAGGCCCTGACCAATCTCGGCCATGTGCTCGCAAAGCTCAACCGCATGGATCAAGCGCAAGCCGCCTACAGGCAGGCGCTCGCGATCTTCGACAAGGCGCCGGACACATCGTCCATTCTGGAAGCGTTGCAAGGCCTCTCCGCGGTTTACGAGCAGCTCGGCCGGTTTGCAGATGTCGTGCCGCTCGCGCAACGCGTGCTCGATGCGTTGCAACGCGACCTGGGATCATCCAATCAGTCCGTGGCGGAAGCGCGGCAGGAACTGGTTTACGCACTCCTCCGTGCCTCTGCGCAACGCTTCAGAGAGAAGCGGTTCGCCGACGCGGAGTCACTTGCACGGCGCGCCCGTTCTCTCCACGTCGAAGCGACCGGTGGCGAAAATGCCGGCGAATTTTACGTGCTCGTGCTGGTGGCGCAGGCGCTGCTTGCGCAGGATCATCAAGAAGCACTCGATGAAGCGGTCGGCCGGCTGGTTGCGCTCATTCAGAAGGGAATTAGCTATGATGACTTGGCGGTAGCCGATCGCTTGACGCAATTCGCTGCCCGTTATCGCGGCAAGGACGACTTCGCCGCGCAAGTTCTCAACGCTGAAGGGATCCGCATCTTCGAGAAGGCTGGCGCAACGGAGGATCCCGATTACGCCGCTGCCCTGCATCTGAAGGCAATTTTCAAGCGGGCCCTCGGCAATTACACGGAAGCGGAAACACTCTACCGCCGGGTGCTCGCGATTCTCGAGCAGGCGGGCGGACCAAAGCATCAAAACTACGCCCTGGCGCTTTCCGACTTTGCCAATGTCCTCCTGGAGGTGGGGCGCGCGGATGAGGCCATTCCGCTCTATGAACGCGCGGCGGCCTTGATCGAGCAGCGGTCGGCTTTGGATCCGAGCCTCCCGTCCATCCTGCGGACGCTCGCGCCACTCCATCAGGCCCGGGGAGAGTACGACAAGGCAGAAGCGGATGTCCGGCGCGCGCTGAGCATCGCCGAGCGCGCCGACGGAAAGTCGAGCTACGAGGTAGCCATGTGTCTTTCCGAACTGGGACAGATGAGCCGCCGCCGCAACAAGCTGAATGAGGCGGCCAATTATTATCGGCAATCGTCGGCGATTCTTCGCAAGCTTTTCCCGGACGGCAACCAATTCCTCGCCTTCGATCTGTTCAGCCTCGCTGGAATTCATATCGACGCTGGTCGGCGCGCCGATGCTGTCCCGCTCATCGATGAGGCAATGGCGATGGAGAAGCGCCTCTATGAGGAAATCTATGAATTGCCTACCGCTTCCTCCTACGTGACGGGGCTGTCGGAGGCCGGAAATCTGCTCTTCCGGATCGGCAAAACCGAGGAGGCCTATGCCGCCATGCGGCACGCAGGCGATATTCTGGTGCAGCGCAAGCAGCTGTTCGCCTCATCGGGCGATCCCGGCGCAAGCACTGTCGGCTTGCGCGCCGGCGACAAGGCGACGGCCAGCTCAGTTCTCGGGGAGGAATTCGCGCGCGTTGCCCTTGCGCTCAGCGCGCAAAACCCTGCACGCAACTCTGAGCTTGCACACGCGGTGTTCGAATCGGTGCAGTGGAGCGCTTTCACCAGCGCGGGGGAGGCTCTGAGCCAGACCGCCGCGCGGTTCGCTGCTCGCACCGGCGACCTCGTGCAGCTTGCTCGCACGGCCCAGGACCTTGCGGCCGGCGGACGGCAGAAGAGCGCTGCTTTGAGCGGCGCCCTTTCGGCGGGTGATACCGCCAAGGCGAAGGCGCTGCGGGAGGAGCTTGCAGAGATCGAGAGCCAGCGCGCAAAGCTCAGCGAGCGGCTCGAACGTGAATTTCCGCAATACTCCGCGCTCGCGCAGCCGCATCCGCTCAGTGTCGAACAGGTGCAGACGCTTTTGCGGCCGGACGAGGCGCTCGTATTCTGGCTTGTCGGCGCCAAGGAGAGCTACGTCTTCGCGCTTACCCGGGAGAGTTATGAATGGAAGCCCATCGCGCTCGGGGGAGAGGCCCTGGAGGCGAAGGTTGCCGCGTTTCGCCGCGGGCTTGAGCCCGACACCGCCGACCGAATTTCCAGCAAGCCGGGCAATGCGCAGAATGCGAAGCTGTTTGATCTTGCCGTGGCCCATGACCTGTACAACGCGCTGCTCGGTCCGATTGACGGGCTGGTCAAGGACAAGCCCCAACTCATTGTGGTGCCTTCCGGCGCACTCACTGCCCTGCCCTTCCATCTCCTGGTGACGCAGGCGCCTGCGGCGGCGGTGCCGGAGCAGTTGGCAGGCTATCGCGACGCAGCCTGGCTGATCAAACGGCAGGCGATCAGCGTGCTGCCCTCGGTCTCCAATCTCAAGACACTGCGCGAATTCCCGCCGCGCGAGCAGGGGCGCAAGCCAATGATCGGCTTCGGCGACCCTGTTTTTGATCCCAACGATTCGAAAACCGCAGGCTTGCAACACAGTGCCGGAGGCACTGATGCAACCACCCGCGGCTATACGGCATTCTGGCAAGGCACGGAGATCGACCGCTCTCAACTCTCGCGTCTGCCGCGGCTGCCTGAGACGGCGGACGAGCTTGAGACGGTGGCCGTTCGGCTGGGGGCTGCGGCGGCCGACATTCATCTGCGCGCCGATGCAAGCGAAAGCACGGTCAAGCGGCTGCCGCTCGCTGATTATCGCGTGGTCTATTTCGCCACCCATGGCCTGGTCTCGGGCGAGATCAAGGGCGTGGGCGAACCCGCTCTCGCGCTCACGCCGCCAAAGGCGCCGAACGAGGTCGACGATGGTATCCTCACCGCCAGCGAGGTCGCGCAGCTCAAGCTCAACGCGGACTGGGTGGTGCTCTCCGCTTGCAACACCATTGCGGGCGAGAAGCCCGGAGCGGAGGCGCTCTCAGGGCTGGCGCGTGCGTTCTTCTACGCCGGTGCCCGTGCGTTGCTGGTCTCCCATTGGGCGGTGAATTCGTACGCGGCCGCGCGCCTCACCACGTCCACCTTCGATATCCTCAACGCCGATGCAAAAGTCGGCCGCGCCGAAGCGCTGCGCCGTGCCATGCTTGCCTACATGAACGACGCCTCCAATCCAAAAAACGCCTATCCCGCGTATTGGGCGCCGTTCGTCGTGGTCGGCGAGGGGGCGGGGAAGTAGGCTTTCGAGGTCAATATTGCATCAACAATAAAATTCTGCGCCAAGTTTTCACGAACACCAAACGGGATGCGCCCACACTGCCAGGCGGCTGATAACCTGATCGGATGCAGCCGCCATGAATTTTGCAGCGGCCATGGTCTATTGGATCGTCGTCGCCATCTGGGCGATGTGGTGCTGTCCAGCACCATCTATAAGTTGGTGATCGGGCCCTCAGAGCAATCGCGAGCACAATCACATCTGCCAAGCGCGATTCCGACATTGCCGCCCGGATTGGCGGGGAAGAGTTTGCAATCCTGCTTCCCGAGACGGGGAAAGAAGCGGCGGAAGCCTTCGCCGAACGCTTCTGTGAGCTGGTGCGGGGCTGTTCTTTGGATGTCGCGGGACGGCCGCTGCGTCTGACCGTCAGCATCGGCGTTGGCGAAGCCACGATCAGGACATCGGGTATCGAGACCTTGATGCGGGAAGCGGACCACGCTCTTTACGAGGCCAAGCGCGCGGGACGCGATCGCGTTGCCATCGCGAGCAGCGCCCCGCAAAGAGTGGCGCAGGCGGCCGAGTAATCTATCTGACAACTCCAACCCCAAGCTCGTGCTGTAGCGCTGTAGCCCGCATGAGCGCAGCCGCCTTCGCCAGGGCTTGGGCGGCCTCGCTCACATTGGTTAGATTAGCCCGTCGAAGCTTTAGCGGAGACGGGCGACATGCGGGAGAAATCGCTCCCGGATATCGCTTCGCTCATCCGGGCTACTCGGTCTCATATCAGTAAGTGGATCAATGGCAAATAACGGAACGAGCACATCGGCGTCGAGATAGACGCTCACCGCTCCCACGCATCACGCATCTTGCGCACAAGCGCGGCGGCGTCCGCGCGAGGCATGCGCCGTCCTACGCGCCGTTGCGCGAGCCAGTCGACAGCCTGGGGCGTAATCGGCTCGACGGCAGGCATGATCGGCTTAAGCTCGACGACAGGGCGGCCGTGGCGCGTGATGATCACTCCTTTGCCGTTGAGTGCGCGGTCAATCAACTCGGAAAGCTGATTCTTTGCTTCCACGATGCTGTATTTACCCACACGTTCAGGAATAGCGATTGACTGGCTATTTTGCGAGAGTGGCCGTGTTACCGGTGCCGACACGGCGGCGCGAATTCTCTTTATTTGCATCATCGGAAGGGGTTGATGATGACGGTGCCCCCCACGTGCTGACCATGCGTCATATCTTCTGAGTACAGCTCGGGGCAGCCGAGAGCGTGGGCAGCGGCGAGTATTGCAGCATCCCAATAGGAAAAACCGAAGGCCGCCTTGATCCTGAATGCTTCGGTCATGATGGGAACGGTGATCTCCTGGACCTTGAAGCGCATCCAGGTCCGTACAAGTCCGGTCGCGATGTCATGCGATAGCGCATCGGAACGGGTTGGGCGCGTAGCCTGAACATAAAACTCTTGGAGCACCTGCACTGACACAGCATTGTCATTGGACTCGATGAGCGCGATGGCTTGCTCGCGTTTTGCAGCTTCGGATGGATCGCGGCTGATGGAGTAGAGGAGGATATTCGTATCCAGAAACCGAATGCTCATGCCCCGCGTTCGTGTACGTCATCCCGCCGCAGACGATCCCGAGCCGAAAAGGACGAGATGCGCACGCGCAATTCGCGTTCTTCCCGCTTGAGTCGATCTACATCGCTTTCTTCCGACGCCAGCTCGCACAGAAAGCGCTTCACCAGCGCCGAGACGGACGTATCCTGCTCAGCTGCTTTGACTCTGGCACGACGATAAGTCTCGTCGTCTATAGAAACTGTGATATTCTTCACGGTTTCACAGTAACACGGGATGTTACTGTTTTCAAGGGCTTTTCCCAAACCGGGGGCCCGCGAAGCGGCATTACGCTGGTGGTTCTTGTAGGGGCGGGTTTCAAACCCGCCCTCGTTCGGCACTCACGGTGTGTGAGGTTTCGATTCAGCAGCTGATGACGGCAATTCTCTCGCAGCGAGCTTGTGGCACAAGGGCAGGTTCTAACCCGCCCCTACAAGCTTCGCGACCGCGATGTGCTTCCCCTCCGGGGTTTGTGGGACGCCAGTCATATGCGATTGCCCGGGTCAAATTCATCGTGGGTGCACAGTCTGATCGGATTCACCCCCGCATCTGCGCTGCCCGCTCTGCGATCGCCTCCGGCTGCGTCGCCGGCAACGAGCACCGCTCCCCGACGCAGATGAAGGCCGCGCTTTCCTTCGATGCCTTGATCTTGTCCAGCGCGCGATGCGACGCGGACAGCGTGCCCGATGCGCGCACCACAGTGCGGTCGAGAAACGGGAGCTTGCGGGCGGCGGCGAGGAGCTCGTCCGCGCGCGCGTCAGTGCCGGTTACAATGATCTCGGCCGCGCGCAGCCGCAGGTCGAGCGCGTTGAGCAGCGCGAGGTGCGCGAACAGATTGTCCCCGACGCGGGAAAGAATTCCCTCGAACAAGCGGTCGGCTTGCTCGCGCCATGCGTGTTGCCCGGAGACAGCCGCGAAGCGAATGAGGTTCTGCGCCGCGACGGCGTTGGTATTGGGAATGGCGTCATCGCTGGTGGCGCTCGGACGCACCACGAGCCCCTCGGCATCGTTGGCGGTGAGGAAATAACCGCCGGTTTCGGCATTGCCGTAATGGCGGTCGAGCGCGCCCTGCCATGTGAACGCCCGCTCGAGGTAGTCCTGCTCGCCGGTCGCCTCGTAGAGCGCCAGCGCAGCGCGGATCATGGCGGCATGGTCGGACGCAAGGCCCGGGAACAGGAGTTTGCCGTCGCGCCAGGAATGGCCGAGCCCGTCGCCGCGCGCCATTTTCGCGTCAATAAACAGAAATGCGCGCGCCGCCATGGCAAGCCACGCCGGCTGCGCGAGCAAGGTGCCGGCATTCGCCAGCGCCGCGATCATCAGCCCGTTCCAGTCCGCCAGCACCTTGTCATCGAGCCCTGGGCGCACGCGCCTGCCGCGCGCCTCGAGCAATGCCGAACGCATCGCCGAGAGCCTCGCCTCGTCCTCCATGCTGCGCGGTAAGTGCCTGAGGCGATTGAGGATGTTGTGGCCTTCGAAGTTGCCTTTCGGCGTCACGTCATAATGCCCGGCAAAGAAGGCGGCGTCCTCATTTCCCAGCACCTCCTCGATCTCCGGCGCCGACCACACGTAGAACTTGCCCTCCTCACCCTCCGAGTCCGCATCGAGGGAGGCGCAGAACGCGCCTCCTTCCGTCGTCATTTCGCGCGCGAGCCAGTCCACGGTTTCACGCGCGCGCGCGCCATAGAGCGCATTGCCCGAATGCGCCTGCGCAAGCGCGAGCAGCTCGAGCAATTGCGCGTTGTCGTAAAGCATCTTCTCGAAATGCGGCACCAGCCAGCGTTCATCGACGGAGTAGCGGGAGAACCCGCCGCCGAGATGATCGTAGATGCCGCCCTCGGCCATGCGAGCGAGCGAGAGCTCAACCACGGCAAAATAGCGCTCGTCGTGGCTGCGCAGTCCCGCGCGCCAGAGAAACTCGAGCATCATGGGCTGTGGGAACTTGGGGGCGCCCCGCACCCCGCCGTGAACGGGATCGATCATCCCCCCGATCTGGCTGGCGAGGCGGTTGAGCTCGCTCTCGCCGATCACCACGCGGCCCGCCGGGCGCGCGTGCTCCGATAGCCGCGCCATCAGCGCGCTGCGGTTTTGCTCCACGCCCTGGGGGTTCTCGCGGAAGATGCGCTCGACTTCTCGCAGGAGGTCCACGAACGCAGGCTTCCCGTAACGGGTGGTCTTGGGAAAATAGGTGCCGCCCCAGAACGGCTCGCCGTCGGGCGTGAGAAACATGGTCAGCGGCCAGCCGCCGTGCTCGCCAAGGTGATGGAGCGCCGACATGTAGATCTGATCGATGTCGGGGCGTTCCTCGCGATCGACTTTGATGTTCACGAAGAGGTCGTTCATGACGCGCGCGGTCGCCTCGTCTTCGAAGCTTTCGTGCGCCATGACATGACACCAGTGACAGGCGGCGTAGCCGACCGATAACAGGATCGGCTTGTTCCTGGCTTTGGCCTCGGCGAGCGCCTGCGTGCCCCACGGCCACCAGGCCACGGGATTGTGCTTGTGCTGGAGCAGGTAAGGGCTGGTCTCGCCGGCGAGGCGGTTTTGTTGGGTGGGGGGAGCTAAGGACATCCTATATCAAGCCAGGTCGAGGAAAATTTTCAGGTGCGAATTGAGGCGGGTGATGTCCTCGTGGTCGAGGCGCCCGATGCGATAGCCGAGCTTCGATTTTGCAACGCTCGCAATCTTGTCGACCATGACATGAGAGGGTGAACGCAGCCCGTTGAGCGCAGATGGCGCAATGACTAAACGTCCGAGCGGAGCCTCGGTTGCAGTCGGGGTGAGGCCACAAAGGGTGATGGTGGCCGTTTCACTGAACTCATTGGCTTGAATGATGATCATGGGACGCGGCTTGCGGGCGTAGTCCGGGCCGCCAGCAACTGTCCAGATCTCGCCCCGCCCCCAATCCGTAATTGAGTCAATAAACGCCTGATCCTCCTTCTCGGTAGGGCTGTTGGCGATCAACCGGGATTGCCGGCGCGCCACCGCGGCGAAATAAGGCGACTTGGGATCGGGAACCCAGAATCTGGATGAGCTTCATTCCCTTCCGGCGCATGCGGGCGCGATAGGCTCTAACCTTCTCCCGGGATGATTTGGTGATCCTGACGCGCGCTGTCCCGGCGCGCGAGGACCGCAGCGCTGCCGTACTGCGGTGCAAATTTGCACCTGCGCTCCGCTTCGACTTGCGCTTCATTGCCGCTGCTCGTGGGTTACATGTAACCTATTCGAACGCGACCCGGCATTCAAGCGAAGCAGTTTGCGTGACGAACATGAACACCGATCGCGACACCATTTTCGCGCTCTCGTCCGGGCGCCCGCCGGCGGCGATCGCGGTCATCCGCATCTGCGGCCCCAAGGCTGCTTTTGCGCTGGAGCGGATGATCGGCCGGGTGCCCGAGCCGCGGCGTGCCGCGCTCGCGCGCGTTCGCGATCCTGCGAGCACCGATGTGATCGACGAGGGCCTGGCGCTCTGGTTCCCGGCACCCCACAGCGAGACCGGCGAGGACATGGCGGAGCTGCAGATCCACGGCGGGCGCGCCGTAATCGCGGCGACGCTCGCGGCGCTCGGCAACCTGCCGGGCTTGCGCCACGCGCAAGCGGGCGAGTTCACGCGCCGCGCCTTCGAGAACGGGCGCATGGATTTGACCGCGGTGGAAGGCTTGGCGGACCTCATTGCGGCGGAAACGCAGGCGCAACGCCGGCAGGCTTACGAGCACCTGCGAGGCCTTTTGGGCGAACGCGCGGAGAGTTGGCGCAAGCGCCTGATCGCGGCGCTGGCTTTGGTGGAGGCGGGCATCGACTTTTCCGACGAGGACGGCGTTCCCGCTGAAACCATGGCCCAGGCGCTCGAGCTCGTCGCCCCGTTGCGGGACGAGATTGAAAACGCGTGCAGGGTACGAGGCGAGCGCCTGCGCGAAGGGCTTCGGGTTGCAATCGCAGGCCCACCCAACGCCGGGAAGTCGACCTTGTTCAATCGGCTTGCGCGCCGCGAAGCCGCAATCGTCTCGCCCTATCCCGGCACCACGCGCGATGTGCTCGAACTGCATCTCGATATCGGCGGCTTTCCCGTCACCGTGCTCGATACTGCGGGCATTCGCGCGACCGATGATCCCGTGGAACGGGAAGGCGTACGCCGCGCCAGCGATCAGGCGGCGCGCGCCGACTTGGTGCTGTGGGTGCTCGACGCCACGGCCTCTCCTTCGCAGGCGACCTGCATGTCGCATGAACCCCCACCCTTTATCCCTCCCCCGACGGAACCCGGGCTTGCCCGGGTTCCGCACCATACTGCGCAAGTCGGGCAAGCCCGACTTGCGACGGGGGAGGGAAGGGTGGGGGCTGCGGTGGTCTGGCGCATCGTCAACAAGATCGACCTCGTGCCCGAGCCGCGCGTTGCTCTGCCGGACGGGGAGAGCGCCGGCCGCAGCGAAGCGGGCCAGCGCGGCAGGGAACGCTTTTTTGTTTCGAGCACGACAGGCGCCGGCATCGATGCGCTCGTCAACGCCATCGCGCATTATTGCGAAACCTATTTTTCGGCAGAGCCGGCTTTGGTCGCGCGCGAGCGACAGCGCGCGCAGCTTGAAGAATGCGCGCGCGCCTTGCGCGGCGCTCAGGTTGCCGCCGGCGAGGGCCGCGAGGAGATCGTCGCCGAGCAGTTGCGGCTGGCAGCGCGCGCGCTCGGCAAATTGCTTGGACGAGTGGACGTCGAAGACATCCTTGACGTGATTTTTCGCGATTTCTGCATCGGCAAATAGGCTGGGCGCGGAGGCGCGTATTCATAAAACGAGCTTGATCGGGGCGGCTTGATCGATGTCCGCTATGCCCAATAGCGACCAAATCCCGCAGCGCAGCGAAATGACGCGAAGTGCCAACAACGGACTACTGCACTGCAGCAAAATAGTATCTCTATTCGATCACCTGGTCGGCGCGCGCGAGGAGGGCCGGCGGAATTTCGAGACCGATAGCTTTCGCCGTCTTGAGGTTGATAACGAGTTCGAACTTCGTCGGCTGCTCCACCGGTAGGTCAGCAGGCTTGGTTCCCTTGAGAATTCGATCTACATACTCGGCAGCGCGACGAAATTGATCGTTCCAATTAATGCCATAGGATATCAGGCCGCCGACTGCTACGGCCTCAGCAAGCGCATGAACATCGGGCATTCGATACCGCTGCGCCAGGGCGATGATCGCTGATGCGTTAAAAACGGTGAGCGCGTGCGGGAGGACAACCAGCCCGCCATCCGGTTTCTGCGCGAAGGATGCGATGACGTGTTCGATCTCGGCGGCATTATGCACACGGCCCGCTGTGGTCTCGATTGCCATTCGCGGTGCCGCTTCCTCGATCGATTGCCACATGGCCTGATGCGACAGGGTTTCAGGGTGCATGATCGCCAAAGCTCGGGTGATGTGGGGTGCGGTTTCCTTGAGCACCTCAAGCCACTTGCCACCCATCGAAAACTCGTAACTAGCGAAACCGGTGATATTGCCGCCTGGGCGAGCGAGATTGGATACAAAACCGCCACCGACCGGGTCGCCGACACCAACGAAAACGATGGGCACACTTCCCGCGATTGGCTTAAGCACCGCTAGCGCAAGGTTGGTGTATGTCACCGCGACATCGGGCGAACGGGCAATGAGTTCGCTGGCCCAGACCTGTATCTGCTCCGGCTGATCGTTCCACCATTGCACCTGCGTAACCAGGTTGCGACTCTCTTCCACCCCAGCTCGTTGAGGCGGCGCCAGAAGGCGGCGAGCCAACCCCGTGTCCACGCCGTCTCGGCAGCGCCCATCAGCACGACGATGCGGCGAATGGGCTCGGCCTGCTGCGCGCGCGACGCAAGCGGCCATGCCGCAGCCGCGCCGCCGATCAGGGTAATGAACTCGCGCCTTCTATAAAGAAAACGATTGGTCACGGCCATCTCTAGGGGCTCAGCGGCAGGGAACCTCAACGTATCGCCGTGTTCATCCTCCAGGGTCGGCGGGAGGGCCGGTGCGTAACTCACTCAATCACCTCGTCGGCGCGCGCGAGCACCGTCGCCGGCACGTCGAGGCCGAGCATCATTGCTGTAGCCAAGTTGATGACAAGTTCGAACTTGCTCGCCTGCACGACCGGCAGGTCCGCTGGCTTCGTTCCCTTAAGAATACGGCCGGCGTAGACGCCGACTTGACGGTAGGCGTCCACAGTATTCGTTCCGTAACTCATCAGCCCGCCGGCTTCGACATAGTCGCGCACGTTATACGACGTGGGAATTGCGTGGCGTGCCGCGAGGGTAACTAGTTGCGTCCGCCGTTGGACAAAATAGGGATCTGGGCCGACAAGGAGCGCTTCGTGGTGGTCTCTCGCGATCGTGGTGAACGCGTCAATGATTTCACGACTGTGGCTGGCGTTCAAGATTCGGGCTTGCAGCCCCATAGCGTGTGCGGCCGATTCCACGTCAGCAGTGGCCGATGCGCTTGCAGCAAACCTCGGATTGATCAGCACTGCGACACGAATCGCGCCCGGCACAAGTTCCCGCAGGAGGCTCAATTGCTTTCCCATTAGTTCGCCAACGAAAAAGTTGATGCCTGTCGCGTTGCCTCCTGGTCGGGCAAGGCTGTTAACCAGACCAAGTCTGACCGGATCTTGGCTGACCAAGAAAACGATGGGGATCGTTGTGGTCGCTGCCTTGGCAACTGCCGCGGCAGGGCCATTCGCGACGATCACGGCCACCTGTCGGCGAACCAAATCGGCCGCTTGCGCCGGGAGCTGCTCATATCGACCTTCCGCCCAGCGGTATTCGATCGTCACGTTTTCGCCCTCGACATAGCCAGCGTCTTTGAGGCCCTGTCGGAAAGCTCGCAGCCGGTTCGCAATTGTGTCAGATGATTGGGCATTGAGGAACCCAATCACCGGCAACGCCGCCTGCTGCGCGCGGGCCCCAGAAGGCCACGCCGCTGCCGCGCCACCGAGAAACGTGATGAATTCGCGTCGCCTCATGGGCTCCCCTCAGGCCAAGGAGGACATGCTACCACATCGCTAAATGCGACGGTGTTGTGCATCACAGCAAAAATCGGCTCCTTATGTCGCTAATGGGTCAAAACCCGAGATTACCGCACCGCAACATTGGCATCCGCTTCACCCCAGTGAGCAGACATTACAGCGTCCTATGCAAGCCCGGCACAAGTCCCACCGGAGGGGACGAGATTGACCTTAGTCGTTGTCCGAGTATTTTTCGCCCATGCACTTGCGTTTGAATGGCTGATACTGGTCGCCAGGAATTTTCAATTCTTGGTATCGAACATCGCATTTAACTCTGTCACCAAGCACCTCGACATTCGACTTCGCTGGCGCGGCAACCGCAGCTTCCGAACTTACTGCTTGTTGCAAGTGAGGACCAGCCTGCTCGATCACCAGCGGCAAATAGTGGTCAATTGCCCGCCCCTATGGCCGCAGAAATGATACACAAAGTGCAGACCGCAAATGTCTTCGCCATAGCACACCCCCGTTCTCGCCGAGACAGGGAAGCTAAAATATATTTGTTAGTTCGGCCAACCAAAATTCAGTACCTTAGGTAACATCCAGAACGTTAGTGATACGAAATTGAATGTTCCGACGGACCATTCTTCAAAGCGGCGAGTTGGTCCCCATCAACAACGTATAGCCGTCCGCCGGCTGATGATGGACATAAAGCGCGGCTACTGCTCCGTCAGCGCCCGGGCGGTCCTCGACGATGACGGGTTTTCCAAGCACGGGACCAAGCTTGTCGCCGATGATGCGGCAAATCGTGTCGCTGGCGCTGCCAGGGCCAAACACGGCAACGGTGGTGATGGGCCTTGACGGGTAATCGTCGGCGCGGAGCGTTGGGCCAAATAGTGTGACGCTCGCGGCCGCGAGGATGATACAGAGCTTTTTCATTCGCGATTTCTCCCTATCGGTCGATAATGATTGTTTCATACTGCTCTGGCGGCAGACCAATACTGTTTTAGCTCCTCAATCCCGCGGCATCCACGACGGCGGACCAGCGGGCGATCTCGCTGCGGATATAGGCCGCAAACTCGTCCGGCCCGCCCTCAAGCGGATCGAACCCCAGCTTGCGCAGCCTTTCCACCGTCTCCGGTGCATGCATCGCCTTCTGCGCAGCGCCCGCGAGCTTTTCGATTACCGGCCGCGGCGTGCCAATGGGCGCCCAGAGGCCGAACCAGAGGCTGGTGTCGAAGTCGGGTATCCCCGCTTCCGCCATGGTCGGCACGTCGGGGAGCGCGCTGGGGCGTTTGTTCGTCGCCGTCGCCAGCGCCCGAAGCTTGCCTGCCGCGATCTGGCCGACAACGGTGGATGCCGGCGAAAAAGTAATCATGGCGCGGCCGGCAATGACATCAGTGACCGTCTGCGGACTGCCTTGATACGGTACCTGTAGGAGCTTGATACCGGCGCGCTGAGCGAACAGCTCGCTTGCAAGGTGTGGCAGGCTGCCTTTCACCGTGGCGTGCAGGACTTCGCCCGGCTTCGCCTTCGCAAGCGCGATGAGCTCGGCCACGCTGTGCACGCTAATATCGGGATTGGCGACCAGAACCACGGCTCCCGAGGACAGCAGTGTAATCGGTGCAAGATCCCGTACGAGATCGAAGGACGGATTGGGGTTGATGAGCTGGTTGGCGATGATGGACAGGGTTGAAAGGTAGAGCATGTAGCCGTCCCTGGGGGCGTGGGCGACATAGTCGGCGGCGATGCTTGATCCTGCGCCCGGCCTGCTCTCGACCACGATTTGCTGACCGAGGATCCGCCCGAGGCCGTCGCCCAGCAAACGCGCGGTAACATCGGCTGCCGCACCCGGGGTAAAGCCCACAATGACGTAGATCACACGCGAGGGATAAGCGTCCGCGGCTGTTGCAATGCGAGGCAAGGACGGCAGCGCGCCAGCACCCGCTGCAAGATGCAGAAAGGTCCTACGTTTCATGACATTGCCCCATGAGCTGGACCCCTTGCGCAATGCAGCAGGAATCTACACCAAGGCCGCGCGAAGCTACACCAATTGTCTCGCCGTCTGTAGGTGGCGATATGTCACGGACGCGAGCGGGATGTTACCTGGGCGCCTCTCGATTGGTTGAATGGCAGCGTGCGCCTTTAATCCACCTGAAGCCCGTTCGCCTTGATTGGTCCCGCCCAGCGCGCGATTTCATCGACGACAAACTTGGCGAGGTATTCCGGCGATCTGCGCTCGGGCGCAACGACTGTGACCCCGAGTTCATGCAGGCGGCTGTTAACCGCTGGAGTATCAATCGCTTGGCTCGTTGCATCGTTGAGTTTCTTCACCACCTCCGAGGGGGCGCCTTTCGGAAGGAAAAATGCGTTCCAAGTGACGACGTCGAAGTCGGCAAGCCCTTGCTCACGGGCAGTCGCCAAATCAGGCATGAGCGGCGAGCGATTACGCGACAGCGTCGCAATAGCCTTCACCTGCTTTCCCATGGTCAGGGGACCCACACTGCCCATATTGAGGCACATATAATCGATCTGTCCCCCAATCAAATCATTCGTGGCCGGTCCGCCATCTCGATAAGGAACGTGCGTGACTTTTACGCCGATGACCGCATTGAGCAGCGCGCAGCCAAGGTGCGTCGTAGTACCGGCCCCAGCTGAACCGAATTGTAGCTTCGCACTATTTTTCTTCACGTAGTCGATGAACTGGGGGAGGTTATCAGCCGGAAAGTCCTTGCGTGTAGTCAGTACCATGGGCTGTTCAGCAAATAGCGCCACTGGCGTAAAATCGGCGATTGCGTCATATCGTGGCTTTTTATAGATCGTCTGGTTATAGGCATGAGTATCAATGCTGCCAAACAGAAACGTATAGCCATCTGGTGCAGCATGCACCACGCGGTTTACGCCAATGATGCCTGCAGCACCGGATGCGTTCTCAACAATCACCTGTTGGCCCAGGATTTCGCTCATACGGGCGGCAAGGATTCGACCGATGATGTCGAATGAACCTCCCGCGGCAAACGGATCTATCATAGTAAGCGGCCGCGATGGATAGCCCTGCGCGCGAACCGCGAGCGGCCACGTTGTCGCTGCACCAGCCAGCGCGACAATAAATTGTCGGCGTCGAATGCGGATTGCCATGTGACCCTCCCAAGGGGGTCATGCCTATGCAACGCGGGCAACGATACCACGCTTCAATCGGGCAGTCTGTGACTACATCGCGGTGCTCAAGCGTGGTCCGTTTACCTCCAATACTCTCCGCGAATCGCCACTTTGTCACCAGCGGCGGCCTGATCTCCTATGATGCGGATTACCCTGATCGCGGACATCACGACACAGCGGCCCAGTGCCAGAGCGCGACATAGAGTCCCATCCGAACGACTTGGCGGGGCGGTATAGAATTGGGAACTGGCGTTTTCCGTCTTCTAAACCCGCGGTCAATTGGAGACACGCCATGACACTTCACCGGCGACGGTTCCTTCAAGTGGCAGCTGCTGGTACGGCACTGCCGGAGTTCTGCCATTGCGCTTGGGCGCAGGCTTATCCGGCGCGACCGGTGCAGCTGATCGTGAGTTTCCCGGCGGGCAGTGCCCCTGACATCATCGCGCGTCTCGCCGGGCAACATTTGTCGGAGCGCCTCGGTCAGCAGTTCGTCATTGAGAACAGGCCGGGTGCCGGCGGCAATATCGCCACCGAATACGTCGCGAAAGCCGAGCCCGACGGCTACACGATTCTGGTGCCCGTCTCGACGAACGCGGTGAACGTGGCGCTCTACCGCAATCTCAGCTTCGATTTCATCCGCGATATCGCCCCGATTGGGGGCATCGCCAAAACTCCTTTCGTCATTGTCGTGCCAGCGTCGTTTCCGGCCATGACGCTTTCGGAGTTCACCACGTATCTCAAAGCCAATCCGGGCAAGGTCAACATGGCCTCGGGTGGGATCGGAACCTCGCCCCATGTTTGCGGCGAGTTGTTCCAGCTCATGACCGGCACCAAAATGGTTCACGTGCCCTATCGCGGCAATTACATTCCCGATTTGCTCTCTGGGCAGGTGCAAGTCGTTTTCAATCCGATAGCGCAGGCCCTCCCGCTGATCCGCGAAAGGAAGCTGCGCGCGCTTGGGGTAACCACCGCACAACGCACAGCGGCACTACCGGATGTCCCGGCTATTGGCGAGTTTGTGAAGGGCTACGATGCTTTCGGTTGGTATGGACTCGGCGCGCCCGCCAAGACGCCTCCTGAAATCATCAAGAAACTCAGCGATACGATGAACGAAGCGCTCACTAATCCGGTGGTGAAGGAGCGCTTCTTCCAATTGGGCGTCGAGCCGATGCCGTTGACTCCGGACGGGTTCGCAAAACATATCGCTGAGGAAGCTGCTAAGTGGGCCGAGGTGATCAAGGCCCAAGGCATTGAGGTGAACTGAGGTCAGCCGGGGTTGCAATAAGTTTCGGGGCTGAGCAGCCCGACTCCGGTATGGTACTCGACAGCGCTGCATATGGGAGCAGTCTGCGTCTGACCGCTGGCGCGCCTATCCCCCCTTATCGCTCAAGGGCGACCGTGGTCGAGCTGATAGGGCTCTTTCACTTCGCGCGTGTGTAAATGAAATAAGCCCCCGACGAAAAGCCGGGGCTTAGGAGAACCCATGAGGTGTCGGTCAGTGCGACTGACACAACAATTCCCCGGGCAGAAATTCGCCTGAATTGCCATCGCCATGCATCGGGCTTGCCGGTTGTTGACGTGCGGCCCCGGATCGGTTCAAGGCGTTCTGGAAGGAACCGGGGTGATTCGTCCGTGACTGATAAGGACCGCTGGCCGCGCTTCAAGACAAAAGAAGCAGCGCGGGAGATTGCGGCTCGATGTCACGCCATTGAGCGCCAGACAACGGTCCATTGGCGCGCGGTTAACATGGAAGACGGCAGTTGGGTTGTAGCCGCCTACAAGGACGACTGGATACAGCTATCTGGACCCCCACCAAAACGATCTCTGGGTGGTCCGCTTACCCTCCAATACTCTCCTTGATCGCGGACATCGCGGCACAGGCGGGTTGTGCCAACCGGCCGTAAGCAACCGCAGCAAGACAGCCTGTCTATTCGATCACCTCATCGGCGCTGGCGAGGAGCGTCGCCGGCACCGTGAGGCCGATCGCCCGAGCCGTTGCGAGGTTTATGATGAATTCGAACTTGGTCGCCCGCATCACCGGCAGGTCGGCCGGCTTCTCCCCCTTAAGAATGCGGCCGGTATAGATGCCGGCTTGGCGACCTCGGTCCGTTTCGACCGGCCCGTAGCTCATTAACCCGCGGCCGCAGCGTAACTACGATAGGGATAAATCGCGGGCACCGCGTGGCGCGCTGCCAGCGTGAGGATTTGCGTGTTTCGGCCAGCGAGGACCACGTCGTTGGGCACCAGGAGTGCATCGACGCGCTTTTGCGCAAGTTTTGCAAAGGTCGCGTCGATATCGCGATCGGTGGCGGCGAAGAGGATTTCGACTTGTCGCCCGATGGCCACAGCCGCTGACTGCGCATCCTTGATTAAGCCATCGATCCAGAAATTGGCCCGAGTGACGAGCACACCAAAGCGCGCGGCCTCGGGAAGGAGTTCGTGCAGGAGACCAAGCTGCTTCGGTACAAGTTCGCTGCTCATGTCGTTGAAGCCGGTCACATTGGCGCCCGGCCGGTTGAGGCTGGTCACCAAGCCTAGTTTGACCGGGTCCCCGGAGGTGCTGAAGACGATCGGGATGGTCGTGGTCAGGGCTTTGGCCGCGAGCGCCCCCAATGCGCTGACCGGTGCGGCGATGACGGCCACCCGGCGGCGGATCAGATCGGCCGCCAATTCCGGTAGCCGATCGCGGTCATTTCGCGCCCAACGGAATTCGATTGTCAGATTTCGGCCTTCCACGTATCCGGTTTCACTCAGGCCTTTTCGAAATGCTGCTACGATATTTGCATTTGCCTCAGGCGAACCGGCGTTGAGATATCCGACCACCGGCATCCCCGGCTGCTGCGCGTGCGCCGCGAGCGGAAATGTAGCCGCCGCGCCGCCGAGCAACGTAATGAACTCGCGTCGTTTCATTCGATCACCTCGTCAGCGGTCGCGAGCAACGTCGGCGGCACCGTGAGGCCGAGCGCCTTCGCGGCCTTGAGGTTGATGATCAGCTCGAACTTGGTCGGCTGCTCGATCGGCAGGTCCGCGGGCTTCGCACCCTTGAAAATCTTGTCGACATAGGTAGCGGCGCGGAAATAGAGATGCGGGAAGTTTACCCCGTAAGTCATCAAGCCTCCGGCCTCGATGTACTCTCTTCCGATATAAATGGCCGGTAGCCGGTTGCGCTCGGCCAATTCGGTGATCATTCGGGTATTGGCTTGGAACAGGCCGTCGAACGCGACTAGAAGAGCTTCGACGCGCTTTCCGACCGCGGTTTCGAATGCGCGGCCCACGTCGTCTAGGCTTCGCACATCGAGCAGCTCGGCTTGGATACCCAAAGTGCGTGCCGCCGTTTTCGTCTCTTCCCATTGCGGCGGAGAAACCGGGTTGCTCATATTAGCAAACAGCGCAATTCGCGACATGGTCGGAACCAGCTCTCTTATCAGTTCGAGACGTTTGCTGGTCATTACGTTGACGAAAGCGCTCAGCCCCGTCACGTTGCTGCCCGGGCGCGCGAGGCTGTCGACAACCAGAAGCGGTTCGCCCACCGACGCCATGACCACGGGAATCGTCCCGGTCGCATTCTTGGCGGCGATCGCGGCCGGTGTTCCTCTGACAACGATGAGGTCGACCCCGAGCTGGACCAGCTCGGCCGCCAAGTCCGGGAACCGGTTGGCGCATCCATCGGCGGAGCGATATTCGATTGTATACGTCTGTCCTTCGACGTAACCAAAATCCCTTAGGCCGCTGCGGAAGGCGTCGAGTTGCGCGGCGTTGAGAGCCGGCGATACGGTCTCCAGCATGCCAATCCGATAGCGCTTCGCCGGCTGCTGCGCCCGCGCACCCACCGGCCACGTCGCCGCGGCGCCGCCAAGAAGCGATATGAACTCGCGCCGTTTCAGCCGACCAAATTGCATCCGCTGCCCCTAGCAAGGGGGCAGCATAGAGGATTGGCAAGGATCGAGTTAGGGGCTCGCTGCAGTGCAACCGCATCCCGACTGGGGGAACGTCGCTATGCTGCGCTTGGAACTTTGTGATCTAGATCACAGCGCGTTGCGGCTTGAGACACGACGTGTGATCTAGCGCACAGCCAATTGTCTCCGAGCTAAGTAACCTCCGAAGGCGAATCACCCGAGAACTCCCAAATCGGAGGCTGATATGCGCAAACAGATCTCGTTTCGCCGCTGCTCTAGCAGCATTTTTGGCCACGGTTGTCTTTGCGGCATCCAATGTGGTCGGCGATCCCATGCGCTCGAAGCTGGGCTTTGCCTCTGTGGTGGCGGCCCCTTCATTTATACCGACCAGGACACTCGAACCTGCTTGGTAGTGATCAAGTCAGGGGCTTGCTGCGCTGCAGGATTTCAACCCGGCTAATGTCAGCAACGGGTCATTCGCGACCGGGACGAGCCAGTAGTAAGTCCGGCCATGTCCGCTATACCCCGAACGCGGAAATAGCAACGGCCCGTTGCGGGTGGATTTCAGCCGCGTTGCGCCGTGCTCAACCTGGACCGAGGCGCATAGGCGCGGGCAGGCTCTCGGGCAGTTTGCCAAAAGTCTGGAGTGCAGCCTGCATTGCGACGATGTAGCCGTACGGACCAAGGCCAGCGATCACGGCTTTGACAGCGGACGAGAGCTTTGAATGCCGATGAAGCTCGTCGCGGCCGTGGATGTTCGAAATGTGAACTTCGAAGATCGGCCCTTCGAAAGCTTTGAGTGAGTCGAGGATAGCGATGGATGTGAACGAGTACCCTGCGGGATTGATGATGATCGCGTCGGCAGTCTCCCGGGCCGACTGAATGAGCTCGACGAGTACGCCTTCGTGGTTCGACTGATGAAATGATAACTGCGCGCCCGCGAAGCTTGCAAATTCCTCACAGCTTGCCTGGATGGCAGCTAGCGTCGTTGAGCCGTAGATGTGCGGCTCACGCACTCCCAGCAGGTTGAGGTTGGGTCCGTTCAGGATCATGAGTCGCATTGCAGTCCTTTTCGTGTGGGGAAAATTGCTGTGACGGGCCATTCGTAAATTGTTCACGGAGTTTGTCGCACGGCTTCCGGGCGACATCGCGCGGTTGTGACAACTTCATGCGATGCACCAACTACATGGTGCAGACGCGTTACTCGATAACCTCGTCGGCGCGAGCCGACAACGTCGGTGACACTTCGATTCCGAGCGCCTTGGCGGTCTTGAGGTTGATGACCAACTCATACTTGGTTGGCGCCTGCACTGGCAGGTCGGCGGGCTTTTCGCCCTTGAGGATGCGATCCACGTAGCCGGCGGCTCGCCGGTAAGGGTCTATTTGGTCCGGCCCGTAGCTGACCAGTCCTCCAGCATTGACGTAGATGCGGAAAGGATAGACCGCTGGCAAACGGTGGCGGGCCGCCGAAGCAATAATCTGCTCCCGATGCGCCAGCGCCAACGAGGTCGACAAGACGATCAAGCCGCCGTTTGGCTCGCGGGCGAAAGCGGCGATAGCGTGCTCGATCTCGGACGTGTCGCGCACATCAATCGGGCTGATCTCTACCCGCAATGAGGGCGCTACCGCCTGGATGGCTCCCAGTTGGCCTGACCCTGCTGGCGTCATCGGATTGCGAATGACTGCGGAGCGGGTAACGCCAGGGGCGATCTCCTTGAGCAGTTCCAGCCATTTCCCGCTCATGCCGAACTCGAACTGCGTAAACCCAGTCGCATAGCCGCCCGGCCGCGCGAGACTGGCGACGAGCCCGGCGGCGACCGGATCGGTGGTGTCCACGAACACCATCGGCATCGTGCGGCTCGCCTGCTGCACGGCGCTCACGGCTGGCACACCGGAGGCAAGGATGAGATCGGGCGCGAGCGCAACTAATTCCGCGCCGTATCGGCGAATGCGTTCGGCATCACCCGCTGCCCAGCGGTAATCGATCCGCACGTTGCGGCCAATGGTCCAGCCCAATTGCTGCAATCCCTGCACGAACGCCGCGAGGCGGGTTTGCCCTTCGGGATCGTCCGCTGCGAGGTTCAAGAGCACCCCGATCCGCCGCATCCGATCCGGCTGCTGCGCGCGCGCCCCAAGCGGCCACGCAACAGTCGTGCTGCCGAATAGTGCGATGAATTCCCGTCGTCTCATAGGTTCGTCCGCAGACCGAGGACTAGGTCCCGTTGACATTTAGGGGATTCCCTCCAACTCGCAAATGTGATTCAAGATCGAAACTGAGGAGGGCGATCTTGATTCGGCTTCGAGCACTCACAGACGCGCAATGGCGGCGCGTTGAGCCGCTTATTCCTGGTAAAGAAGGTGATAGAGGGCGCCACGGCGAGGACAATCGTTTATTCGTGGACGCTGTGCTTTGGTTGGTTCGTGCCGGAGCACCATCGCGATCTGCCCAAGGAGTTTGGCAACTGGAACAGCGTGTTCCAGCGCTTCCGCCGATGGGCAAAGAAGGACGTTTGGAAGAGTCTTTTCAATGCGTTGGTTGAATATCCGGACCTCGAATACCTAATCATCAACTCCACCATCGTGCGGGCGCATCAACATGCGGCCGGTGCCAAAAAGGGGGAGCGAAGATGAGGCGATCGGGCGTTCGCGCGGCGGCCTGAGCACGAAGATCAACGTGGGGGTGGATGCTCTCGGCAATCCCGTCCGCTTCATTCTAACCCCCGGTCAAGTGCATGACATCCTCCAGGCCGAAGACCTGATCAGTGGTTTTTCTTTCGAGCACCTGCTCGCTGATATGGGCTTTGATTCCGATCGCTTTCGCGCCCGAATTGCAGAATGTGGTGCGCAAGCCGTGATCCCATCGAGCCGTGCTCGATCGCAAGCTATCCCATATGACAAGCACATCTACCGGGACCGCAATCTGGTTGAGCGGTTTATCAACAAAATCAAGCATTTTCGCCGCATCGCAACCCGCTACGAGAAGACTGCACTCTCGTTTGCATCCATGTTATTCCTGGTTGGGGCCATGATCTGGCTTCGGTGAATGTCAACGGAACCTAACCTTAGCACACGGAAACTGTGTTTTCGCATCGCAAGGTTGCTGACACGATTTCGAGCCTGCACGGCCTTTGGCAAATATGCTATTTTCCAGTCCAACAGACTGGGTGTTCGCCGAGCTGGACGTGCGGGAATTCCTCATGGTGAGACGCCGCGAGTTCATCACGCTTCTCGGCAGCGCTGCGGCTATTTGGTTGTTCGCCGCGCACGCATAGCAGCCAGTTGAGCTATGGAACTAACCTTATCGATGCGTACCGCCAGGCCGGCGTGTACACCGGTAGGATTTGTGGGTATGCTTGGGCTTGGGCGGGCAGAGTGAGCGATTGCAGCTCGATGACTAGTCGGCCTTGGCGCCTGAGAACCTGACCACATTGCGCGATTTCTCAGTTTCATCGGCGATGAACTTGCTGAAATCGGCGGGAGAGCCTGCAAGCACAGTGGCGCCCAGGTCGGCAAATCGCGCCTTCATCTTGGGATCGGCGAGGCCCGCATTGATCTCTTTGTTGAGCTTGTCAATGATCTCCGCCGGCGTGTTTTTTGGCGCGCCGACGCCGTCCAGAAGCTCGCCTCGTAGCCCGGTACGAAATCGCTCACGGTCGGGATATCCGGCAGCGCCTCCGAGCGCGTCGCGGTGGTCACCGCCAGCGCGCGCAGATTGCCGGCCCTGACGTATTCGATCGATGAGGACATGGTGGCGAACATGACTTGCACCTGTCCGCCGAGCAGATCGGTAAGCGCGGGGCCCGCGCCGCGATAAGGCACGTGCACGATGTTGACGCCGGTCATCATCTTGAACAGTTCGCCGGCAATATGGTGTCCGGAACCGATGCCGGCCGACGCCATGTTGATCTTGCCGGGATTGGCTTTGGCGTGGGCGATGAATTCGGGAACCGTCTTGACCGGCACCGATGGATGCACCTCCATGACTTGGGGCTCGCGATGAATACTCGCGACCGGCGCGATGTCGCGGATGAAATTGAAATTGAGCTTGTCGTAGAGTGTAGCGTTGATCGCGTTCACCGAAGTCGCCACAAGGAGCGTATATCCGTCCGGGGCGCGTTCACGACCACCTCGGTGCCAAATTGCTGCTGGCTCCTGGCCGGTTCTCGATGATGAATTGCTGACCGAACCGCTCCGACAGCCATTGTGCTATCAGGCGTGCCATGATGTCAGTGGCCCCAGCGGGGGCAAATCCGACGATCAAGCGCACTGGCCGCTCCGGATAGGCTTGCGCCCAAGCGAAGCGCGACACGGCCGGCTGCGCTGCAACGCCCGCTGCCAAATGCAGGAATTGTCTACGTGGAAGGAGCATAGCGTTGGCCCGCGTGGTCGCGCTGGGCAGAGTATCATGCCGCTGCATGCATCACGAGGCCCCGGGGGTGGGCGATAAAGTAGAACCTCGCCTTCCCCGCAAAGCACGCAGCTATCCGCATCTGGCCGGAGGTTATGAGTTCACGGCTGGTCCAGTGGCCCACTCGTTCATTGGCTGAGAAACAATCCCGAAAAGGAATGAGCGGTCCTGGCCAATTTCAGCTCACTACAATTCGTAGCTACAATATATGCTGGGTGTGAGCGAACAGAAAGCCCTATTTCTACTACAGGTTGTATTCATATCAGATCAGTGAAAGTTGCGTTTTTGCAAATTGAAAGTGACGGGCTAAACAGTAAAACGGAGATGGCGCGAGTAAGGACGGCTTTATGTTTCACGTGAAACCTTGGAGTAAGGCGCGGGAAGCGCAAGATTCAAAAATGCCGTAAATCGCCAAGACGGCGCCCGGAACAAGCGCATGAATGCACGATTTGATGTGATCGTTGTCGGGGGCGGGCATGCCGGCTGCGAAGCCGCGGCGGCAGCCGCGCGGCTCGGCGCAACAGTCGCGCTCGTGACCCATCGCTTCGACACTGTCGGGGCCATGTCCTGCAATCCCGCCATCGGGGGACTGGGCAAGGGCCATCTCGTACGGGAGATCGATGCTCTGGACGGCCTCATGGGGCGCGTTGCCGATCTCGCCGGCATCCAGTTCCGTGTGCTCAACCGCCGCAAAGGGCCTGCCGTGCGTGGGCCGCGCGCCCAGGCCGATCGCAGGCTCTATGCCGCTGCAATGCAGCAGGCCATCAGGGATACCCCCAATCTGCGCGTGATTGAGGGGGAAGTCCATGATTTGGTCCTCACCGGCGATGAAATCGCCGGCGTAAAGCTCGCCGATGGACGCACGCCCGACTGCGCAGCGGTGGTGATCACCACCGGCACGTTCCTGCGCGGCCTCATTCACATCGGGGACCGCCAAATCCCGGCGGGGCGCGTGGGAGAGGCCCCAGCCGTTGGTTTGTCCCGGACGTTCGAGCGGCTAGGTTTTTCCCTCGGCCGCCTGAAGACCGGGACACCGCCGCGGCTCGATGGCGGCACAATTGATTGGAGCGCGATCGAAATGCAGCCCGGCGACGATCCGCCGGAGCCGTTCTCGACCCTGACCGAGGCGATCACCAATCCGCAGGTCCGATGCGGGATCACCCGCACGACCGCGGCCACCCATGCAATCATACGCGCGAATGTGCACCGCTCGCCCATGTATTCCGGGCAGATCGCGAGCCGGGGCCCACGCTACTGCCCCTCCATCGAGGACAAGATCGTGCGCTTCGGCGAGCGCGACGGGCATCAGATCTTTCTTGAGCCGGAGGGTCTCGACGATGCGACCGTCTATCCCAACGGCATCTCCACGTCGCTGCCGGAAGAGGTGCAGCTTGCGCTGGTGGCGACCATCCCCGGTCTTGGGCGCGCCCGCGTGACCCGGCCGGGCTATGCCATTGAATACGACCATGTGGATCCCCGAGAACTCAAGCCGACGCTTGAGACGAAGCGCCTGCCCGGCTTGTTCCTCGCCGGGCAAATCAACGGAACGACCGGATACGAGGAGGCTGCGGCGCAGGGGCTCCTTGCGGGTCTCAACGCGGGATTGCGGGTTGGCGGGGGAGGGGAAATCGTCTTTGACCGGGCGGAAGGCTATCTCGGCGTCATGCTCGACGATCTCGTCACCCGCGGTGTCACCGAGCCCTACCGCATGTTCACCTCGCGTGCGGAATATCGGCTCACCTTACGGGCCGACAACGCCGACCAGCGTCTCACGGATAAAGGCATTCGCATCGGCTGCGTAGGCAATGCGCGCGCGCGTAAGCACCAGGAAAAAATGACTGCCCTGGCGGCCGCGCGGCAATTCGCCGGCTCGGTTTCCCTCACCCCCTCCGGGGCGGCACGGCACGGACTCGTCCTCAACAAGGATGGCCAGCGCCGCAGCGCCTTTGAGCTCTTGTCCCACCCCAACATCGGGATTGCCCGGCTGTCCTCGATCTGGCCGCGCCTTGGCGAGCTTCCCGCCAAAATCGCCGAACAATTGGAGATTGACGCGAAATACGACGTGTACCTTTCCCGTCAGGCGGCGGATATTGCCACTTACCGGCGAGACGAAGGACTGGAGCTGCCGGAGACCCTCGACTACGCCGGGCTTCGCGGCCTCTCGAATGAAGTGCGCCAGAAGCTCATAGCGCTGCGCCCGCGCACCATTGGTCACGCCGCCCGGCTCGACGGCATCACCCCCGCGGCGCTCACCCTCCTTGTTGCCCACCTCAAGCGCAAGCGCGGCGCGGGCAACGCTGCCGGCCGCAGAGGTGCCGGGCGCGAGGCCACCGGGCGCGTGCAATGAAAGGGGAGGAATGACAGCCCTGCCGGGTGATGTATCCGCCATGCTTGCGGCGGACCGTACTCGCGCACTCCTGTTTCCCCCTGTTGTTTCACGTGAAACCGCCGAGCGGCTTGATCGCTTCGTAGCGCTCCTTCTCGCCTGGCAGCGCACAACCAACCTGATCGCCGCATCGACGGTGCCGTGCCTGTGGACCCGGCACATCGCGGACTCGCTTCAGCTCATGGACCTCGCCCCGGCCGCGCGCATCTGGATCGACATCGGCTCCGGCGGTGGCTTTCCTGGACTTGTGATCGCCTGCGCGCTCGTTCCACAGAGCGGCGCGGCGGTCCATCTTGTCGAAAGCAATGCAAAAAAAGCAGCATTCCTGCGCGAAGCTCAGCGCGAGCTTGAGCTCCCGGCAAAAGTGCACGCCGAACGCTTGGAGACCTTCACGCCCAAATTCGCCGGCCCTGCCGACGTCGTCTGCGCGCGCGCCGTTTCCCCGCTTAAGCCATTGTTGGACCTGTGCTTTCCGCTTCTGCGCAAAACCGGTGCCACCGGCCTCTTCCCGAAGGGACGAAGTGCACAGGTTGAGCTCGCGCAAGCCTCGAAGTTTTGGAAAATGCGTGCCAAAGTGGTCGCGAGCCGCACGGATCCGGCGGGCCGGATCATTGTGCTGCAAGGCTTGGAGCGGTGCGCAACCGCACCATAAACTTACGCGCGATTCGCGTCGGCGCTTTCCCTGCGGCAGGTGCGATGCCTGGGTGCGATGTCATGAACGACAGTGCAGAAGGAGCGGCGCCCTCGCCCAATACGCTTGCGCCGGAAAGCCGAATTCCCAACCCCACTCCGCCGCGCGTCATCGCGATCGCCAATCAGAAGGGGGGCGTCGGCAAGACGACAACCGCCATCAATCTCGGCACCGCGCTCGCCGCCATTGGCGAGCAGGTCCTCATCCTCGACCTCGATCCGCAAGGCAATGCCTCGACCGGGCTCGGCATCGATCGCCGCAGCCGCAGGCGTTCGACTTATGATGTTCTCATCGGCGAAGCGGCATTGCCCGATGCGGTCATGACCACCGCGGTGCCGCGGCTTTCGATCGCGCCTTCAACACTCGATCTCTCCGGCCTTGAGCTCGAAGTCAGTCAGGCCGCCGATCGCGCACTGCGGCTGCGCAATGGGCTGGCACCGCTGCGCGCCGCCACGATGCACGCAAGCGCCTTTACTTATGTGCTGATCGATTGTCCGCCCTCGCTCAATCTTCTGACGGTCAACGCCATGGCGGCGGCGGACGCGATCTTGGTGCCGCTGCAGTGCGAGTTCTTCGCGCTCGAAGGCTTGTCGCAGCTCTTGCAAACCGTGCAGAGCGTCAAAGCCGCGCTCAATCCCGATCTCGTGATTCATGGCATCGTGCTCACCATGCACGATGCCCGCAACAATCTCTCTAATCAGGTTGTCGCAGACGTGCGCGCGAACAGCAAAGAGAAAGTCTACGACACCATCATTCCGCGCAATGTGCGCGTGTCGGAGGCACCCTCTTACGGCAAGCCGGTTTTGGTCTACGACCTCAAATGCGTCGGCAGCGAAGCGTATCTGCGGCTCGCCACCGAAATCATCCAGCGCGAGAAAGAGCTGATTGCGTTGCGCGATCGCGGCAACACTGCGGTGCCGGCAATGACATTGCCGTCCTGAAATGACGGGGGGACCTCATGGCGGATGACAGCCGATCGCGATTGGGGCGCGGCCTCGCGGCGCTCATGGGAGATGTCGGCGAGGAAACCAGGGCGCCGGAGAGAGCGCGTGCGCAACGGCGTGTCCCCATCGAGTTTCTCAAGCCTAATCCGCGCAACCCGCGTCGCAGCTTTTCCGAGCAAGAGCTCGACGGCCTTGCCGCGTCCATCAAAGAGCGCGGCATCATTCAGCCGGTGGTCGTTCGTGCACTGGATGAATCGAGCGATCACTATGAAATCATCGCGGGCGAGCGCCGCTGGCGCGCCGCGCAGCGCGCGGGCCTGCATGAGATTCCGATCGTCCCGCTGGAAGCCACTGATAGCCAGGCGCTCGAGCTCGCGATCATCGAGAATGTGCAGCGCTCCGATCTCAATCCGCTCGAAGAAGCCGCAGGCTATCAGATGCTCGCGAGCGAGTACGAGCATAGTCACGATCAGATTGCCAAGCTCGTCGGCAAAAGCCGCGCGCACGTAACAAATACAATGCGCTTGTTGAAGCTGCCGGAGCCGGTCAAGGCCTACATACGCGCAGGCGAAATATCAGCTGGCGCGGCGCGCAGCCTGATCGGAAGCCGCGATCCCGAGCGCATCGCACGTGAGATCGTGGAGCGCGGATTGAATGTGCGCCAGGCGGAAGCGCTCGCGAAAGAGCGCGCATCGAAGAGCGCGGGCACAAAGACAGCGCAACAAAAACATGCCGACACGCTCGCGCTCGAACAGCGCCTGTCGGACCAGCTTGGACTTAAGGTCAAATTAAGCCAACGTGGCGCCGGCGGCGTGCTGGCGATCGAGTTCCGCAACCTTGATCAGCTCGATGATCTGCTGCGGCGCTTGCAGGGCAGTTGATGCTTTGCAGCCCGCATGAGCGCAGCGAAATGCGGGGTTCGGTTTGGGGAGGCCAAAATCCCGGATGTCGGTTCGCTTATCTGGGCTACGATCGACGCCGAGCCCCGCTCCTTTCACCAGCGTTCGCGGCGAGTGCAAGCAACGCGCGCTGTTCGACCACTGCTGCCAGCGCGGATTGCCGGCGCAACTCGAGCGCAGCCTCCGCAAGCTGCGCCATCGCACGTTCGAGCCGCGCTGATGTCCAAATTCGCAGCGCTGTATTGATTGCGTCTTTCCGTTTGAAATAGCCGAAGATGCCCTTCGTGGCCTCCCATGAGGAAGCACCGCGTTCGATTGCGAGTCTCGCTTTGTGCAGTTGGGCGGCGTGGCGCACGGCCGCGAACACCACCGTGCCGGCAGCGATCCCTGCGGTGCGCGCCCTGCCGAATTTGACTTCCAGCTCACGGGCGTGTCCGGCAAACGCCGCGTCGACGAGATCGTCGGCTTCAAGCGCCGACGCATCGGACACCACGGCAATGATGTCTTCCAGTCCGACCTGTCCCTTGCCCCTTGCAAACAGAGCAAGCTTCGCCAGTTCCTGTCGCGAGGCCAGCCGATCGCCGCCCAACAGCGAAACGAGCGCGGCGGACGCCTCCGGCGAGATCGACAACGCGCTGCCGCGCATCTCGGACTCAATCAGGCGGAGCAGCTGTTCTTCGTCGTCCGGGTAGCACGGCAACGCGATCGCATCGTTCGCCTGCTCACAGGCAACGCGCAGTGGTGAATTCGCCCGCAGCTCTCCCGCCTCGATCACAACGCGGCAATCCGGTGAAGGCGAAGCGATGAGCGCCTCCACGGCAGGGACGACATTGCGTCCTCCTCCTTTGAGCCATACAGCGCGGTGGCCGCCGAACAGCGGAATGGTGTTTGCTTCCTCGACGAGGCGGGCAGGTTCAAGCACGTCGCCTTCAAGACGGACCAGCGCAAACGGGTCAGCGGGATCCTCAACCCAGTTGCGAATCAATGCCTCGGCGCGTTCATGCACGAGGCCGGCATCGGGGCCGTAGACAAGAATGACCGGCGGCGCCCGATCAGCGCGTGCCAGGAAATTTTCGACCTCAGCTGCCTTGATCGCAACCACGACTAACTAACCGGGACTGTGCTTGTCGAACGTGCGGGGCCGGCGTGCATCAACCCACCGGAGCTCCGGGTTACGCGCCCGCAATGAAATAGGATGACAGCCGTGCTCTGATGTTCTCGGCAATGACTTTCGCCGCCCGACTTTCGGCGTCACGCAGGCCGCGCAAGCGCGCGTAGCGCTGCTGCTGGCCGGGGATATCATAGGACACGCGCGAGAACGTTTGCCCCGTGACGACGATCTTGCCGGTTGCGATCTCGGTCAAGGAATAGGTCGCGGTGATGCCGTAATCCTCGACGTCCGTGCGCCCGGTGTTTTTGTCCACAATCATCGCCGTTCGCGTCGTGGAGATCGAAATTTTCAGGCGGTGAACCGGCGCCGCCTCGGCCCCGCCGCCGGTGAGATCGAACAGCAGCGCATTGCGGATTTCGACCGCGAGGCGGTCCTCGTCGGATCCCTTTGGTGCGGAGATCTGGAGGATGTCCACCGCCGCGAGCTGGTCGCGCAGAATGGAACCTCCTCCCACCGTGCGTTCGCCATACAGCGGTTGGAAGCAAGCGGCCGTGAGCGTGGCAATCGCCAGTGCCGCAGCGCCTCGGCAAAGACGCAAGAAGGAGCTCTCAGGCGACCACATTCACGATCCTCTGCGGCACCACAATCACCCGCTTGGGCGGCTTGCCCGCAAGCGCCCGCTTCACGGATTCGAGCGCCAGCACGGCCGTCTCGATGTCCGCATTCGGAGCGTTGCGCGCAACTGTGACATCATCGCGTTTCTTACCATTGATTTGGACCGGAAGTGTGATGCTGTCCTCGATGAGCAGGGCAGGTTCCAGTTTCGGCCAGGGCTGGGCGGCGACCGGAGCCGCATGCCCCAGGAAAGCCCAGCATTCCTCGGCCAGGTGCGGCATCATGGGGTGAAACAGCGCCACCAGGATGTCGGCGGCCTCGCGCACGGCCCAGCGGTAGTCGGCCGTTGGCTCACTCTCAATGCTGCCCAGCGAAGCCCCAAACGCGTTGGCGAACTCATAGATTTGCGCGATGGCCACGTTGAAGCGCAGCCGTTCGATGTCTTCCGAGACGCGCGCAAGCGCGCGATGGACGCTCTTGCGCAGGGCAAGTGCGGCCTCGCCGAACGTTGCCGGCCGGACAGCGCCGGGCGGTGCGGCGACCCCGGCCGCCTCGTTCACCAGCCGCCACAGCCGCTGCACAAAACGCCCCGCGCCCTGGACACCTTCTTCCGTCCAGATGACGTCGCGCTCCGGCGGAGAGTCGGACAGCATGAACCAGCGCGCCGTATCGGCGCCGTAGGTTGCAATAATGTCATCGGGGTCGACGGTATTGCGCTTCGACTTCGACATCTTCTCGATGGCGCCGATCTCGACCGGCTCGCCCGTTGACGCGAGCGTCGCATGGCGCTCTTTGCCCGCGCCTTGCAGGCGCACTTCGGCGGGCATCGCCCATTCGCCGTTCGCCCGTTGATAGGTTTCGTGCACCACCATTCCCTGGGTGAATAACCCGTCAAACGGCTCGTCGAGCCCGGCATGGCCGGTGACCTTCATCGCGCGGGTGAAGAAGCGGCTGTAGAGCAGATGCAGAATGGCATGCTCGATGCCGCCGATATATTGGTCGACCGGGAGCCAACGATCGACTTGCCTGCGGTCGGTCGGCGCATCGATCCACGGATCGGTGAAGCGTGCGAAATACCAGGACGAGTCGACGAACGTGTCCATCGTGTCGGTTTCGCGCCGGGCGGGCCGATTGCAGCCTGGGCAGATGACGTGCTTCCAGGTGGGATGGCGGTCGAGCGGGTTGCCGGGCCGATCGAACTCGACGTCATCGGGGAGTTTCACCGGCAGATCGCCCTCTGGCACCGGCACGATCCCGCAAGTCTCACAATGGATGACCGGGATCGGGCATCCCCAGTAACGCTGGCGCGAGATGCCCCAGTCGCGTAGCCGAAAATTGACCTGCCGCATTCCGACGGGCCGATTGCCTCGCGTCGTGCTTTCAAGCAGACGCGCGACTTCCTCCCTTGCCTGCTCGCTCGACATGCCGTCGAGGAAGCGGGAATTGATCATGCGTCCTTCACCCTCGTAGGCCGCATCGGTGATAGCGAACGTCGCGCAATCCGCATCCGGCGGGCAGACGACAGACGTATTCCCGAGCCCATACTTGTTGGCGAAGTCGAGGTCGCGTTGATCGTGCGCCGGGCAGCCAAAGATCGCGCCGGTGCCGTACTCCATCACAACGAAATTGGCGACAAAGACCGGAAGCTTCCAATTGGGATCGAAGGGATGGATCGCCTTCATCCCGGTGTCGAAGCCGCGCTTTTCCGCCGTCGCGATGATCTCCTGCGCGGTACCGTGGCGCTTGCATTCTTCAATGAAGCGCGCGAACGCGGGATCCTTCGCAGCGGCGGCCGCGGCAAGGGGATGATCCGGCGAAAGCGCCATGAACTTCGCGCCGAAAAGCGTATCGTGGCGCGTGGTGAAGACTTCGAGCTCGTCTTCTCCGTCAGGCGTGATCGCAGGATCGAGCGCAAAACGCACAAGCAACCCTTCCGAGCGGCCGATCCAGTTGCGTTGCATCACGCGTACCTTTTCCGGCCAGCGCTTGAGCCGGTCCAAGGCGGTGAGCAGGTCCTCCGAGAATTTCGTAATTGCGAAATACCACTGCAGCATTTCGCGCTGCTCGACCAATGCGTCGGAACGCCAGCCGCGGCCGTCGATGACCTGCTCGTTGGCAAGCACGGTCTGATCAACTGGATCCCAGTTCACTTTCCCCGGTTTGCGTTCGACGAGACCGGCACGCAGAAAATCGAGAAACATCTTCTGCTGGTGCTTGTAATAGCTGGGATCGCAGGTCGCGATTTCGCGCCGCCAATCGAGCGAAAGCCCCATTGATTTGAGCTGTGCCTTCATGGTCGCGATGTTTTCGTAGGTCCATGTCTTGGGGTGGACCTTGCGCTCCATCGCGGCGTTTTCAGCCGGCATTCCGAAGGCATCCCAGCCCATCGGGTGGAGCACATTGAAGCCCTTGGCGCGCTTGAAGCGCGCCACCACATCGCCCATCGCATAATTGCGGACGTGCCCCATGTGGATGCGCCCGGACGGATACGGGAACATTTCGAGGACGTAGTATTTTGGACGCGGATCCTCGTTACGGGTCGCAAAGATTTCCCGCTTTTCCCATGCCTGCTGCCAGCGCGGCTCGACCTCGCGGGCGTTGTAGCGTTCCGTGGCCATGGAATAGTTATGCCTGCCAAATATTTACCAAGGCACTAGGGCAGGAACCGGGCGGCGGTCAACAAGTTGGCCAGGAACAGCCAAAGTTCAGGAATTTTTCCCGTCTCCGCAACGCGAAGGACGCAATTCCCATCGCGGATTGACGCTTTCGGGCTTATTTTGATTTTACAGCAAGGATCGGAGTGCTTGCGGGCACAAGGTCCCTAGATTGCCCATCAAGAGGACCGTTTGGTCCGATTGATGGAGCGTCACAATGACCGCCTTGAACATGGTTGCAAAACACCCAGTGCCTTCCGCAATTCTCGCCGATGAGCAGCGGTGGGAGGCCGTGCGCCGGCGCGATCCTGCTGCTGTGGGCGCCTTCTACTATTCGGTCCGGACAACCGGCGTCTATTGCCGGCCGACGTGTGCGGCGCGTCTGCCGCGCCGGGAGAACGTCGCCTTCCACCTGACCTGCGCCGACGCCGAGCGGGCGGGATTTCGGCCCTGCAAACGCTGCCGGCCGAACGAGCCCACCCTTGCCGAGCGCCATACGCTCGCCGTGCAGAAGGCGTGCCGCTTGATTGAGCGCAGCGAGACTCTGCCGAGCCTCGCTACGCTCGCCGCGGCCGCGGGTCTCAGCGCCTTCCATTTCCACCGCATCTTCAAGGAAGTGACAGGGGTCACACCCAAGGCCTATGGCGATGCCTGCCGTGCTCGGCGCATGCGCCAGGAACTCGATCAATGTGATACGGTGACCGAGGCGCTCTACGGGGCAGGCTTCAACTCCAATGGCCAATTCTATGCATCGGCGCCCGATGTCCTCGGCATGACCGCAACCAGGTTCCGGGCGGGAGGAGAAGGCACCATCATCCGCTTTGCGGTGGGGGAATGCTCTCTCGGCCCAATCCTTGTTGCGGCCACGGAAAAGGGTGTGTGCGCGATCGCACTGGGTGACGATCCTGACGCTCTCGTGCGTTCGCTGCAGGATCGCTTTTCCAACGCCAAGCTCATCGGTGGCGATCGTGAGTTCGAGCAGCAAGTCGCGAAGATCGTCGGCTTGGTCGAGCAGCCCGCCCGCGGTCTTGATCTCCCGCTCGACATCCGCGGCACGGCGTTTCAACGCCGCGTGTGGGATGCCATTCGCGCAATCCCGGCAGGCTCGACCGCAAGCTATAGCGAGCTTGCAAAGCGCCTGGGCAAGCCCAACTCGGTGCGAGCCGTCGCGCAGGCCTGCGCATCGAACACCATTGCGGTTGCGATTCCATGTCACCGGGTCGTGCGCATGGACGGCTCGCTCGCGGGCTACCGCTGGGGCGTGGAACGCAAGCGCGCTCTGCTCGCGCGGGAGAAGGCAGCATGAGGCGTATCGCGACGGCGCTGCGGCAGAACGCGGTGGATTCGTCCACCGCGCACGCCGCTGCCATCGCCGCGCTCGACTGGGCGAGAATTGCGGCGGAGCTCGATCAACATGGTTGCGCCACGACCGGCGGCCTGTTGTCGGGCGAACAATGTGAGGCGCTGGCGGCGGCATACCAATCCCCCCACCCTAACCCTCCCCCGCAAGCGGGGGAGGGAAGGGTGGGGGTGATGTTTCGCAGCCGCGTCGTGATGGCGCGGCATGGTTTCGGATGCGGCGAATACAAATATTTTGCCTATCCGCTGCCGGAGCTGGTGGTGGTGTTGCGAACCGCGCTCTATCCGGCGCTATCCGCCATTGCAAATCGCTGGAACGAGATGATGGGCGCCGGCGTGCGCTATCCTGCCGATCACGCCGGCTATCTCGCCCGCTGCGCCGCTGCAGGGCAGACCAAGCCCACGCCCTTGCTTCTTTCGTATGGTTCCGGCGATTACAACTGCTTGCATCAGGATCTCTACGGCGATCTTGTGTTTCCGCTGCAAATGACCGTCCTCCTCTCGCGTCCGGGGCACGATTTCAGCGGCGGTGAATTCGTGCTCACGGAGCAGCGGCCGCGGATGCAGTCCCGCGCTGAAGTCGTGCCGCTTGCTCAAGGTGAGGCGGTGATCTTTCCAGTGCATCATCGGCCTGTGCGCGGCACGCGCGGCAACTACCGCGTGAACATGCGCCATGGCGTTAGCCGCATTCGCTCGGGTCACCGCTACACCCTCGGAATCATTTTTCACGATGCTGCGTGAACAAGGTGCCGCGCGGCGCATGCCGGTTTGCAAATGACTTCCAGTGCGAGTGTCGTTGAATCGCCCTTGGCCAAGGTGCGCGGGGAGATTGCGTGCGCGTGCGCACAAGCCCAGCGCGATCCCGCCACCGTTACGCTGGTGGCGATCACAAAGACGTTTGGAGCCGCTGCCATCGAGCCGGTGATTGCTCAGGGCCAGCGGGTGTTCGGGGAAAACCGCGTGCAGGAGGCAAAGTCCAAATGGTCGCCGCTGAGAGAACGCTACGGCGGCCTCGAGCTTCATCTTGTGGGTCCGTTGCAATCGAACAAGGCGAAGGAGGCTGTTGCGATGTTCGAGGCGATCCACTCGCTCGATCGGCCCAGTCTCGCCGAGGCGCTCGCAAAGGAAATAGCAAAACAGGGCCGCAAGCCCGCGCTGTTCATCGAAGTCAACACCGGCGCAGAGCCCCAGAAAGCGGGCGTGCTCCCGGAACAAGCAGACGGTTTTGTTGCGGCTTGCCGCAACCGTTACGGGCTGGAGATCGCCGGGTTGATGTGTCTGCCCCCGGCGCACGAGGCGCCCGCGCCCCATTTTGCTCTCACGGCCAAGATCGCAAAGCGCAACGGGCTGGCATTTTTGTCCATGGGGATGAGCGCCGACTTTCCCATTGCCATCCAGTTTGGCGCCACCCACGTGCGGGTCGGAACCGCCATCTTTGGAGAACGACCACGGGTCGGGCGCTAAATCGCGATCGCGATGCGGGTTTTTGGGCCTAAGCGGGTCAGCAGCCGCCGCAGATCCGTTGCGCGCAACGCAACGCAGCCCGCCGTCGGGGACCCGTCTGGCCGCGCGACGTGAATGAAGACCGCGCTCCCGCGCCCGGCGACCCGCGGCCGGGCATTGTGATCGATTTCGATGACCAGATCGTAGAGCGCATCCTCCCGCCACAGGCGGTCGCCGGCTGCTTGGGGAGATCGCCGAAATGGACGATTGTAGCGGCGATCCCGCATGTTTTCACACCACGCAAGATCAGGTGTAATCTGTCGCACAGGGAGGTAGCTCCGGGGCCTGGGGTGGCGGTCGCTGCGCCACCACAGGCGCACGAGCCGGAAAAGACCGCGGGGCGTGGCGCCATCCCCCTCGAATTTGTTGGCGCGGACACCGCCGCGGCCCAAGGCCACCGGGATGGCTACGGGGCCGGCTAGCAGGATGCCCTTGCTCCGGGCGCCAGGGCGAAGCCGCACGCGAATCAGATCAAACGAACCATGTCGCATCCGGACAACGAGCTCTTTGGTGACTACGGCGCCAGGCAGGTGCGGGCGATCACGCTTGCTCTTTTAGGCCTGAATGCTCTACTTCGCGCAACACAGGCGTTGCAAAGGCCGAGGGCATGACCACGAGACGCAAGATTCTGATCGTGGACGATGATGATGAGCTGCGCGAGGCACTGATCGAGCAACTCGCGCTGCACGAAGAATTCGAGTCCGTTGCCGTTGAAAATGGCACGAAAGGCGTGCAAGCGGCCAAGGCCGGCCACATCGATCTCGTCATCATGGATGTCGGCTTGCCCGATGTGGATGGCCGGGAAGCGGTTCGCATCTTGCGCAAGAACGGCTTCAAAGCCCCCATCATCATGCTGACCGCGCACAACACAGATTCCGACACCATTCTTGGGCTCGAGTCCGGCGCCAACGACTACGTGGCCAAGCCGTTCCGTTTCGCCGTGCTGCTCGCGCGCATCCGCGCCCAGCTGCGCCAGTATGAGGCGAGCGAGGACGCCGTGTTCAACATTGGGCCGTACACGTTCCGGCCCAGCTCGAAAATTCTGCTCAACCCGAAGGGGAACAAGGTACGGCTCACGGAAAAGGAAACGGCGATTCTGCGTTATCTCTATCGCGCCGGCCAACGTCCGGTTTCGCGCGAGACGCTGCTTCAGGAAGTGTGGGGCTACAATTCCGGCGTCACGACGCACACTTTGGAGACTCACATCTATCGGCTGCGCCAGAAGGTGGAGAAGGACGCGGCCAGCCCCTCGATCCTTGTCACCGAAGCAGGCGGGTACAAGCTGGTGCCTTAGTTCGTTCCATGACGATCGAGGACGATATCAGCTTCTTTCAACGGGTGCCGACGCTGAAATCTTTTGAGCCGTCCGGCTTTGCGTATCCTCGCAATCGGGGCACAGAGCCGCTACGTGCATGGCGGCGAAATCTTGTTCAACGCCGAAGACAGCGGCGATGGCGGTTTTGTGGTGCAGGAGGGCAGGTTCCAGCTTTCCTCGCGCGGCTCTGCCGAGGACGACGCCATCGTCGTTGGTCCTTACGCCTTGCTCGGCGAGACGGCGCTGCTCACGGATTGCAGGCGTCCGGCAACGGCAACGGCGCTCGAACCGGCAACCGTGCTGTTTATTCCGCGATCTCTTTTTCTCAAAATGCTGGACAGCTTTCCCGACAGCGCGCGCAAGTTGCGCGACATCTTTGCGGCACGCCTCAATCAATCAACGGGAGAATTGTCAGCTGTGCACGCAGTTCTCGACGGCTACGATCGCTCGTAGTGCGCATGAGCGAAGACGCTTTCGCGGCACGGGGATCGGCCAACCGGTCCGGCGCAGGGAGGACTTGCGACTGGTTACCGGGCGGGGAAGCTACACAGACACAGCTCGCGAGCCCGCCGGCGGCGGCGAATTCGCGCAAATGCTAGTTTCCAGCCCGAACGAACTGGGTTCAAGTCGTGCGGAGGTCTCACTCCGAACCGCACGAGTATCAAGCGCAATACGGCGATCCATCACAAATCTCCATATTGTTTCGAGACGGGAGCGGTGGTGGAAACGGCCGCGATAGTGTTGCGGCGCTATGCGCCGCAGTTCGGCGAGCTTCGCCCCCGGCACGGCCGGAAAATCGTGATGCTCGAGATGCAGGCCGTGGTTGATAGAAATCGCGTTCATCGGTCCGTAATAGGAGGTGGTTTCGCCATCACCTTCGAATATGAAGTGCTCCTGCAGCACATGCGCGCCGGTTGGATGCGGGCCGAGCGAGAAGTAGCTGGAAAGTCCGAGATAAAGCAGTGACCGCGGTCCAAAGGCCAGAATTACTGCCACGGCCGCTCCCGCGACCACGGCGATGTTGGCCGCAAGCCAACCGTCGAAAGGGATCCGGTGCCGGACCTGCAACGGATGCAGGATACCGTATGTAAAGGGCTGCGCCAGCAGCCAGAGGAACTTGCAAAATGGGCTCCGCCCGACAAGCCGCACCTCCCATGGCATGGCTACATCGGCATCGAGGCCACGTCGACCCAGAAATCGGTGATGCAGGAGGTGGTAGTGCCGGAACGGGATTGCGCCTGGCGTCAATGCAGGCAGATTGGCGAAAATCGCGATCACCTTGTTGAGTGCAGTACTGCGTAAGACCAGATTGTGAGCGCACTCATGCATGACGACGTTAAGATAATGGCTCGCGAACGCGCCGACTCCATAGGAGGCAATAAGGACCACCCACCATGGTTGGTCGGCAACCGCGGCAGCAAGCGTAAATTGTCCGGCTACTACGCCCGCCGCAAAGTACGCCGTCCGGACACTATTGCCGAACAGCCGTTTCACTTCCGGGCGGTCGCGCAAAATCTCGGCGCGTCGTTCGCGATGAAATCGGCCATCATCCACGGCGTCGATCATGCGCATAAACCGGTGATGCAGTTATTCTTGAGCCAAGCCCACCGGTTGTCAATCTAAGCCGCCGCGAAGAGCGCGACCATGCGGCCAATAACTGGTCAGGTGAGACACATCGGCAATCACGACACCAATGACCGCGCCGATGGCGTTGTGTGTTCTTTGCAATCAAACGTTCAGCCAAATGAAATCGTAGTAAGTCTTCCGAGAACCGGAAGTCGAAAAAGCAGGGAGATTCAGTCCGGCCGATTCAACTCATTAGAATTAGATCGGCTCACGGTAGGTCCGCAGCACCTCCGATAGCTGTTGTAAGCTTAGCGGGACTTCGACGGGCTGGCCTTCAAACCGTTGGCGGCAAACCAACCGGCCCGCAGGTTACGCACGGATCGGGATGTATGTAGGGGCGGGTTTCAAACCCGCCCCTCGCCAAGCGTGGCGTCCTGTGGCAGCGCGGCTATTACGAGCACGTCAGTCGCAACGAGAAAGCCTTGGATCGTATTCGCGGTTACATCGCGAATAATCCTGCGCGGTGGGCGGATGACCCGGACAATATCTCGCGAGCGGCGTCTGCTGAAACAGGGCGACCAGCCAACCAAAGGCCATGGCCGCATCTTCGTTTTCGAACCCGTTGGCGTTTGCCCGCGCGTTCAATCTGGCTTAAGGCCGGCTTCGCGCACCACCTTGCCCCATTTTTCGGTTTCCGCCGCGAGAAACCTGCCGAACTCGTCCGGCGGTCCGCCATACGGTTGACCGCCCAGGTCGGCGAGCCGCGTCTTGATCGTGGGATCGGCCAGCGCCGCATTGATCTCGCGATTGAGCTTGTCGATGATTTCGGGCGGCGTCTTGCCCGGCGCGCAGAGGCCCTGCCAACCAGCCGCTTCGTAGCCAGGCACGAATTCGCCAACCGTCGGAACACCGGGCATCACATCCTGCGGCGTCGCCGTGGTGACCGCCAGCGCCCGGAGCTTGCCGGACTTGATGTAGGAGATCGAGGACACGACGACGTCGAACATGACCTGCACCCGGCCGGCAATCAGATCGGTGATGGCGGGCGCAGCGCCGTGATAGTGCACCGGTACCATGTCGACGCCGGTCATCATCTTGAAATACTCGCCAAAGAGATGCTGGGCGCTGCCGGGGCCCACCGTCGCCATGTTGATCTTGCCCGGATTGGCCTTGGCATAGGCGATGAATTCGGGAACGGTCCTGACCGCAAGGTCGGGACTGACCTCCATCACGAACGGCGTGCGCACGACGGAAGCCACCGGCGCGAGATCGCGCAGAATATTGTAGTTAAGCTTGCCCTCATAGAGTGTCGTGTTGATCGCGATCGCGGTCGACCCATAGAGCAGCACGTAACCGTCCGCCGGCGCCCGCACGACGGCCTCGGTTGCGATATTGCCGCCGGCGCCCGCGCGATTATCCACGACGAAGGGCTGGCCAAGCCGCTCCGACAGCCACTGACCGATAACACGCGCGTTGATGTCGGATGCCGAGCCGGCCGAGAATCCGACGACGAGATGCACCGGCCGTGACGGATAAGTCTCAGCGCAGGCGAGGCGCGACGCCGCGGGGAGCGCGGCAGTACTGGCGGTCAGCTGGAGGAATCGACGACGCGGGATGTTCATGGCGTTTCGTTGTTTGGTTGCCGGCGACGCTAACGTGTTTGCAACACGGTGGCTAGCGATGCCAAGCCTGATCAGTCGAGCCGCCGAATGGCGTTTGCGCGCGGATGAAGTCGCCCGTTTGAATGGCGCTCAGAGCGTCATCGAGCCGCCGCCATCGACATACCAGGCAGTGCCGACGACGTAGCTTGATCGCTCGGAGGCCATGAAGGCGACGACCGCGCCGACCTCCTCCGGCCGCCCCATGCGGCCAACCGGAAGCCTGGAAACGCGCTGCTTGCGCACCTCCGCCTCGGCTTGCCCGGTTATCTGCGCCCATTCCCGCATCGTCTCCTCTTGCCGCTCGGTGTCGATGATGTAAGGCACGACGGCATTGACCAGGATGTCGTCCTTGGCGAGCTCGGCCGCGAGCGCCTTGGTCAGGTTGAGCATGGCGGCATTGTTGAGCGCGGCCGGCACGACGGTGAAATGCGGCTGCCGCCCGGCAAGCCCGGAGATATTGATGATGCGGCCCCATCTCCGTTCGCGCATGTGCGGGACGACGTGGCGGATACAGCGGGCAGCAGGGTTGAATTTTTGATCAAGAAGATTTACAAGTTGTCCGTCGCCCATCTTGAAGAAGTCCTGGGGGATGACGGTCGCCGCCGAGTTCACGAGAATGTCGATGCGGCCGTAGCGATCAACAACCTGCGCTGTCATCGCCGCGATCGCAGCGTCATCGCCGAGGTCCGTCGGCACAGCAAGGACACGGTCGCGGTGAATTCTGCCCAGCTCACGCACAGCGGCGGCGGTGTTATCGGGATTCTTGCTCACGAGCACGACGATCGCGCCTTCGGCAAGCAGTTCCTTGGCGCAAGCTTTGCCGATGCCGCGACTGCCGCCGGTAACGATTGCAACTCTGTCCTTGAGCCCGAGATCCAGGTCATCCTCCCCACGAGCATCTTTCTTGCGGACGCGATACGAGCATTTGCCGGAACCGATGTCGAAAGGGGGGGCGTTGTACGCGCTGGCGCCGAGCGAAAAAATCAAAGATCGAGTGTCGCAGTGACTGGGACATGATCCGATGGGCGCAGCCAGCCACGCGATTTCTTGAGGACCTGTATATCAGCAACCCGATCGGCCAGCGCTGGGGCTACCCAGATATGGTCCAGGCGGCGGCCTTTGTCGGCAGCCTCCCAATCAGGCGAGCGATAGCTCCACCACGTGAAGAGCTTTGCCGGCTCCGGTACCTTCATGCGCATTGCGTCGATCCATCCGCCGGCCGTTTGCGCCTGCGTGAGCTTCTCGCACTCGATTGGCGTGTGCGATACGATGCGCAGCATCTGCTTGTGGCTCCAGACGTCGTGCTCCAGCGGCGCCACATTGAGATCACCCAGGAGGACCATGCGATCGGCACCGTTGCAGCGCAGGCTTTCACAGCCGCGCATTTCATCGAGGAATGACAGCTTGTGCGCAAATTTGGGATTGATTGACGGATCGGGGGTATCGCCTCCTGCCGGCACATAGAAATTATGCAGCGTGACGGGCTCGCGCAGGCCCGCCCGCTCTCCCAGCACCGCGGAAATGTGACGGCAATCGGCCTTGCCGCAAAACGACTGAATATTGCAACTCTCAACCGGCAGCCGCGAGAGCACGACAACCCCGTGATATCCTTTCTGACCGTTGAGCGCGATGTGCTCATAGCCGAGGCGCTTGAAGCGCTTGCGGGGAAATTTATCGTCGGGACATTTGGTCTCCTGCAGACACAGGATATCGGGTCGAACCGCTTTCACGAATCTGGCGATGCTGCCGATACGCAGCCGCACTGAATTGATGTTCCAGGTGGTGATCGTCAGGCGCATGGGATGCATCAGGGGCGGGGCGCGCCCCTGAAATCATGCGGCGCAAACGATGTGTCAAGCGTGCGGCACGCTACTGTGCGTAGCGGGTATAATCGATTCTGAACAGATTCGGGTCGGGATGCTTGCTGGTGTCGAGATTGGAAACGGCAACCGTCGTGTCGTAGCCTTGCGGATCCGTCACCGTCCACTGCTTCAATTGATAATCCTTCGCGCCGAGCATCATCATGAGCCGGCTGGTCCCGATCAGGGCTTGCCGCTCCTCGATGACCACGGTCACGTACACGTCGTCCGAACGAATGCCGACAACATTGGTGTCGCGCAGGAGATCGATATGATCCGAAAGAAGAAAGCGCAGCGGCGTCTGCGAGAGCGGATAGACATCCTGGGTCGCCAATTTCCGGTCCCGCACCACGACCGACTGGCCGTCAGCGACGATATCGATCGCGGAGGGCGCCTCATAGACGAACCGGACCCTGCCCGGCTTCTGCATGTAGAACTCGCCCTTGGTCCGGCTGCCGTCGGGCGCAACCTGGACAAAATTGCCAACCAGCTGCTGCACGCTCGACAGATACGAGCTGACCTTGTTGACCTGTGCCTGCTGTGCCGGCGTGAAGGCACCCGGGGTGACCGCAGCCGGAGTCCGCGCGGTGTCCTTGTCCAGGTTGAACAGTGACTTCACGCCCGCGGCAATGGCTTCGACCGGCGATTGCGGCGCCGCTTGCGCCGCGGCAGGCGCCCGCGCAGGAGGGGCTCCCTCCTTCGGATGCGGGGCGGGAACCGGCAACGGCACGCTCTCTGCCAGAACGGCCGGCGCCGACACAATTGGCGCAAATCCGCCCATCCCCACCAGCACCATTCCGACCAGCAGTCTCCGGCGCATTTTCGGGCGCGTTCTCGGGCGCATGCGGACCCCCTCCGTTACCCCGACCGGGTTAACTGCCCGATGTGGCGAGATGACGGCTATCAGTGCCCGGGTTACCGGGATTGCCGTGAATTCTCAATAGTGTTCCGCCTCTTCTTCTCCGACCAGGATTTCACGCTTGCCGGCATGGTTGGCCTGCCCGACGATCCCCTCCTTCTCCATTCGTTCCATGAGGGACGCGGCGCGGTTATACCCGATCTGCAACCGGCGCTGAATGTAGCTGGTCGAAGCCTTGCGATCGCGCATGACGACAGCCACGGCCTGCTGATAGAGGTCGGCGCCCTCGCCCTTGCCGTCGCCTTGGCCCATTCCGGTCGAATCGAAGATGGGCTCGCCGTCCTCGTCCTCGGCCGCGGTAACGGCCTCGAGGTACTGCGGAGTGCCTTGCGACTTGAGGTGGCGGACGACTTTTTCGACCTCTTCATCGGAGCAGAAGGGTCCATGAACGCGGCTGATGCGGCCGCCCCCTGCCATGTAGAGCATGTCGCCCTGGCCGAGCAGCTGCTCGGCCCCCTGCTCGCCAAGGATGGTGCGGCTGTCGATCTTGGAGGTGACCTGGAATGAGATTCGGGTCGGGAAATTCGCCTTGATGGTGCCGGTGATGACGTCCACGGACGGGCGCTGGGTTGCAAGGATGACGTGCAGTCCGGCTGCGCGTGCCATCTGCGCCAGACGCTGGACCGCGCCCTCGATGTCCTTGCCCGCAACCATCATCAGATCGGCCATCTCGTCGACGATCACCACGATGAACGGCAGCGCTTCGAGATCGAGCTCCTCGCGCTCGTAGATCGCCTCGCCGGTTTCCTTGTCGTAGCCGGTATGCACGGTGCGGCTGAGCTTTTCACCTTTGGCGCGCGCTTCCGCGAGACGGGCGTTGTAGCCCTCGATGTTGCGCACGCCGAGCTTCGACATCTTCTTGTAGCGCTCCTCCATCTCGCGCACGGCCCATTTCAGAGCGACTACCGCTTTCTTCGGATCGGTCACCACGGCGCTCAGAAGGTGCGGTATGCCGTCATAGACCGAGAGCTCCAGCATCTTCGGATCGACCATGATGAGACGGCATTGTTCCGGGCGCAGGCGATAGACAAGGCTCAGAATCATGGTGTTGATAGCGACCGATTTGCCCGAGCCGGTCGTGCCTGCGATCAACAGATGAGGCATGCGCGCAAGATCGACGATGACCGCTTCGCCGCCGATGGTCTTGCCCAGGCACAGCGGCAGCTTGGCGGGATTGTCGATGTAGTCGCTGCCGGCGAGCAATTCGCGCAGATAAACCTTCTCGCGCGTTGGATTGGGCAACTCAATTCCGATCGCGTTGCGTCCTGCCACGACGGCAACACGTGCCGAGAGCGCGCTCATGGAGCGTGCGATGTCATCGGCAAGCCCGATCACGCGCGATGACTTTATTCCCGGCGCGGGTTCAAGCTCGTAAAGCGTCACCACCGGCCCCGGCCGGGTATTGATGATCTCGCCGCGCACGCCGAAGTCGCCGAGCACGCCTTCCAGGGCGGTCGCGTTGGCGGCGAGCGTCTCGGCGCTGAGAACCGCGCGTCCGCTCGCTTTGGGAACAGCGAGGACCTCAAGCGGCGGGAGCACGTAACCGCCCATTGAACGGCGCTGGGGACGCGGCGTGCCGCGCGGCCTGCCTGGCGCTCGCGGCGTGGGCTCATCCTGGTCTTCATCGCTATCCGCTTTGATCTGCGGTTGCAGCGAAGCGGCGAGCGCATCTTCGAACCGCGGTTCTGCCCGGCGTTCCACCGCCATTGCCTCCTGCGCTGCGGACGCCGGCACCTTGCGGCTGCCTGCGAGCAGGCGGCGAAGGCGTGCTTTGAGGCTGAGAAACCCGTGGGCGATCCAGCCGATTGAGATGAACGCGCGTTCTTCTTCTTCGTGCTGCTCAGGCGCCGCTTGCTTTTGCGGATGCAGTCCGAAGCCTGCGACGATGGCGAAGCAGAGGAGTGCTCCCGCTCCCGCGACCAGCATCACAACGGCGCGTGCGATGCCCGGTAGATTTCCGCCGGCGAGCAGAATGGACGCCGTCCAATCCCCGATCACGCCACCGAGGCCGGCCGGCAGCGGCCACCCGGATGGGCGCGGCAGCGCGGCCGCGGATGCGGCCCACAGCGGGATGCTGAGCACCCACAGGCCTAACCGGATGCGCTCGCGGCTCAGCCGGCGATGGCTTGCCAGACGCCAGCCCCAGATTCCGATCGGCAGCACGAGCATGAGTGCAGAGAGCCCGAGCAACTGGGTCAGCAGGTCGGCGACGATCGCTCCGCCAAGTCCCAGCACGTTGCGCACTGGAGCGTTCGTCGCATGGCTCAAGCTCGGATCGGCAACCGACCAGGTCGCAAGTGCAAGCGCCAGCAGCACCGCGACGAGAATGAGACCCGCGCCCGCCATTTCGCGCAGACGCCGACGCAGTGCTTTGTGCGCCGCGTCCGGCAGGAAACTGAATCTCGCCAAGCCGCGACGGCGGGACATGCTTGCCTCAGCGCAATGTAGCGACCAGGCGGTGGAGCGCCTCCGCCGTGGTTTCCTGGTCTGAAACCATGGCGACGCGGATGTAACCGCGACCGGGATTGCTGCCGTCGGCCTGTTCGCGCGCGAGATACTGTCCCGGCACAACGCGCAGGCCCGCATCGCGCCAGAGCCGCAGCGTGACCGCCTCGTCGCCGCCATGGGCCGAAACGTCGAGCCAGAGGAAGAATCCGCCGCCTGGCCTGCGATAGCCATAGCGATCGCCGATGATCTGGTCGGCCAGATCGAATTTGTGCGAATAGAGCCGCCGGTTCTCAATCACATGGGTTTCGTCGCCGTAAGCGGCGATGGCCACGCGCTGTGCGGGCATGGGCACCTGCGGCGCAGCGACATTGCGCAATTCGAGAAAGCGCGCCAGGAAGTTTCGGTCACCAGCAACAAAGCCAATGCGCAGCCCCGGCAAGTTCGAACGCTTGGAAAGCGATTGGAACGCGACGACGTTTTCAAAATCCGGCGCGGCCGCTTCAAGCATCCCGTGCGGCGGGTGACGGGTATAGATTTCGGAGTAGCACTCGTCGCTGAACACGAGAAATCCATGGTGGCGCGCGAGCGCGACGATGCGTTTTAGATAGGAGAGATCGGCAACCGAGCCCTGGGGATTGGCGGGCGAGGCAATGAAAAAGACGACCGTGCGCGCGAGCAGATCTTCCGGCAGCGCATCGAGATCGGGGAGGAATCCATTGGCCGCAGTGGCGGGGAGATAAACCGGCTCGCAGCCGGCGGTCACCGCGCCTGCCGCATAGGCGGCATAGAACGGATTGGGGATGAGCATTGCGGGGGTGCCGCGGCGGCGTCCGATGTGGCGTGCAGCCGCTATGGCGGCGAGGAAGAGCCCTTCACGCGAGCCGTTCAGCACCAGCACCTCGCGCGCGGGATCGACCGGGCGCGGCAATGAAAAGCGTCGCGTGAGCCAGCGCGCGGCCGCCTCGCACATTTCATCCATGCCCTTGTTCATGGGATAGCGGCCGAACTCGGCGATATGGGCGGCCAAAACCGGCCCGACGAATCCGGGCACGGCGTGTTGCGGCTCGCCAACGGCCATGGTGATCGCCGGCTTGCCGGGCGGTTCGTCTCCCAGGAGCTCGCGCAGGCGCACGAACGGGGAGCGGCCGAGCTCGGCCGAACGGGGCGAGGCAGGTTTGGCGGCGGTCATCAGCATGGACACAAGCGGCGCCAACACTCGCCGCGCAAGGCTTGATTTAGCATAGGGGCGGTCAGGTTAAGGGGCGATTAACCATCGGAGGTCGCATCGGATGCCGGATGTCAGTAAGCGCGGACCTGCGCCCCATTCCGGCATCTGACCGCTGGCAGCTGATCTCTGGCTACTGTAGCGCCTCCCCGTGCTGCGTCACATCGAGGCCTTCGATCTCGTTTTGCCTGTTTACGCGTAACGGCACGAGGAACTCGATCACCTTGAGCAAAATGAAGGTGACCGCGCCCGACCAGATGATTACGGCTGCGATGCCGTAAAGCTGGACCAGGACTTGACGCGCATTCCCTTCGATCAGCCCAGGGGAGCCCGCGGGTGCGTCGGGCGTTGCCGAGAGGGCGGCGACCGCAAAAATGCCGGTGAGGAAGGTGCCGGTTGCGCCTCCCACTCCGTGCACCCCGAAGACGTCAAGCAAATCGTCATAGCCGCAGCGCAGCTTGAGCCAGGTGCAGGCCCAGAAGCAGACGGTGCCCGCAATCAGCCCGATAATGACGCCGTGCCACGGCAGCACGAAGCCGGACGCCGGCGTAATCGTGCCGAGCCCTGCGACCGCGCCGGAAATCATTCCGAGCACCGATGGTTTTCCGCGCGTCCACCATTCCAGGAACATCCAGGTCAGCGCCCCGGTGCAGGCGGCAAGATGCGTCGCGAGGATGGCAAACGCCGCGCGCGAATTTGCGCCCAGCGCCGAGCCGCCGTTGAATCCGAACCAGCCGACCCAGAGCAGGCCGGTCCCGATCACCGCCATCGAGAGATCGAACGGGGCAAAATTTTCGCTGCCATAACCGTGGCGCTTGCCCACGACGAGGGCCGCCACAATGCCCGCAACGCCCGCGTTGAGGTGAACGACGGTGCCGCCGGCGAAATCGAGAATGCCGGCTTTCGCCAGGAAGCCGCCGCCCCATACCCAGTGCGCAATGGGCACATACACGAAGATCAGCCAACCGGCCGCGAACCAGACGAAGGCGGAAAAGCGCATGCGGTCCGCGACCGATCCGGCAACCAGCGCGACCGTGATGATCGCGAAGGTCATCTGATAAAACATGAACAGCACTTCGGGAATCGTCGGTGCGAGTGAACTCGTCGCATCAACGCTCGTTCCACGCATGAACGCCTGCTCGAATGTGCCGAGCCAATTGCCGTCGCCCACGAAGCTCAAGCTGTATCCGAACGCAAACCACAGGAGCGAGCACAGCCCGGTGCAAAGGAGGCACTGCGCCATGGTGGCAAGGACATTCTTCTTGCGCACCATCCCGGCGTAGAACAGGGCCAGGCCTGGGATGGTCATCATCAGGACGAGACCGCTTGCAGCCATCATCCATGCGGTATCGGCCGCATCGATCCTCGACGCCGCGGCCTGAGCGAGCGCAGGCGCCGTGCTGATGGTTGCGCTCAGCGCGGCGAGCGCGGTGGCAGCAATCCCGTGGCGACTGATTTTTGTGTTCATCCTGTGCCCCCTGGTGATGATTATCTAAATCGTGTCTTGCCGAGGTCGAGCCGCCAGCTCCACCTCTCCCCGCAGGGGAGAGGTCGGAATGGGCGCTTGGCGCCCATTCCGGGTGAGGGGGTTACAAATCTCGAAGCCGGTCCCCCTCACCCGGATCGCGCAAGCGCGATCCGACCTCTCCCTCCGGGAGAGGTACGCAAACAGCAGCGTCCCGTCGCGATCGAACGTCATCGAAACCTGCTCGAGCTACAAAGCGTCGACGTCGGTTTCTCCTGTCCTGATGCGCACCGCCTGATCAATCGGTGTGACGAAGATCTTGCCGTCTCCGATCTGACCGGTCTTCGCCGATGTCATGATGGCGTCGATCACGGTGTCGACACGGTCGGACGGCACGGCCACTTCGATGCGGATCTTCGGCAGGAAGTTCACGGCGTACTCGGCGCCGCGGTAGATTTCGGTGTGGCCCTTCTGCCGGCCATAGCCTTTGACTTCGCTCGCCGTCATGCCGTGGACACCGACCGCGACGAGTGCGTCGCGAACCTCGTCGAGCTTGAATGGCTTGATGATGGCGATGACCAGTTTCATGAACTTGTCCTGTAACAGGTGACGGGGCGCATCCTGGAGGTGAATGATCGCAAGCGAGCACAATATCGGCGTTGCGCCGAAAAATTAAGTGTCTCGTGCAGCTGCCCCCCGCTTTCCCGTGCGGTGATTTCTTTGGGCGGCCCTGTAGCCCGGGTTTCGCTTTCGCTCAATCCGGGCTACGCGATCGGCATCAGCCTCGCCGTTCCCGTAACAGCCCTTCCTGGCACACGGAGGCGACGAGCGATCCGTCGCGGGCGAAGATGAGGCCGCGCGAAAAACCGCGCGAGCCCCAAAGATTGGGGCTGTCATGGGCATAAAGCAGCCAGTCATCGGCGCGGAACGGGCGGTGAAACCACATGGCGTGATCGAGGCTCGCTGCCATGATGGTTTTTTCGAACACCGTGCGCCCGTGCGGGCTCAAGGCCGAGTCGAGCAGCATCATGTCGGAGGCGTAGGCGAGCACGCATTGGTGAATGGCGGGCTCGTCGGGAAGCGCGCCGGTGGCGCGGATCCAGACATGAAACCGCCCGCCGTCAATTTTCTTGCCAAGGTAGCGGTCGAATTCGACCGGCCGCAGCTCGATCGGCCGTTCCCGCTCATAGTAGCGGCGGACCGGCTCCGGCATGATCGGCAGGATACGCTGCTTCATCTCCATCTCGCCGGGCAGGTCATCCGGCATCGGGACCGAAGGCATCTCGGCCTGATGGCTCATGCCCGGCTCATCGCGGTGAAACGAGACTTCCATGCTGAAGATCGCATGTCCGTGCTGGATTGCAGTGACGCGTCGGGTGGTGAAGCTCTTGCCGTCACGAATGCGATCGACCTCGTAGACGATGGGGACCGACGGGTCGCCGCCGAGGAGGAAATAGGCGTGCAGGGAATGGGGCGGCCGGCCGGCCACATCGACCGTGCGGCAGGCCGCGACCAGCGCCTGCCCGATCACCTGTCCACCGAATACCCGCTGCCAGCCTACCTGGGGCGAGCGGCCGCGAAACAAATTGAGCTCGATCGGCTCGAGGTCGAGCGTGCGCAGGAGCTCCTGGACGGCGGCTGACATGAATGCGGGGCTGCCTGCGAGATACCGTAGCCCGGATTGAGCGAAGCGAAATCCGGGAGAACCATTCCCGCGGTTCGCGTCGCTCGATCGTGCTCGGGCGCTGTAGCCCGGATGAGCGAAGCGAAATCCGGGGGCGGTTTTCCCGCGTTTCGCTTCGCTCAACGCGGGCTACCCCAAAACAATGCTATAGTTCAAGTCAGGAGAAAGAGCAGTGCCCCCGTCACCAGAAGCCGGCAGGCGCGCCGACGTGCTGATCGGCGGTGCTGGCATAGTGGGCCTCGCGCTGGCCGTCACGTTACGCCACAGCCTCGGGCCATCCTTCGCTGTGTCGGTTGCCGACCCCGCACTCGCGCGCGCGGCCGGCGATGGGCGAGCAACCGCCATCGTTGCCTCCGCCCGGCGGTTGCTGACGACCATCGGCGTCTGGGAGCGCATCGAGGCGCAGCCCATCCTCGACATGGTGATCACCGACAGCCGATTAACCGATGCGGTGCGGCCGGCATTTCTTACGTTTGCGGGCGAGGTCGAGCCGGGCGAGCCGTTCGGCCACATGGTGGAAAACGCCCCGCTGATCGAGGCGCTCTTGCAACGGGCGAGCGCCGAAGGCGTCGTTCTGCTGCCAGCCGCGGTGGCCGACATTGATTTTCCTCAAGCGGCCGGCGAGCGCGGGGAGGTTCGCGCATCTGCCAATCGCGTCGAGGTTACACTCGCAGACGGCGAGGAGATTTCAACGGGTCTTCTGGTCGCCGCGGACGGAGCGCGTTCCGCCATTCGCGAGCGTGCGGGAATTGCCGTGCACGGCTGGTCCTATCGGCAATCCGCCATCGTTGCCACGGTCGCCCACGCGCGCGATCACCAGGGCCGGGCAATAGAGCATTTTCTGCCCGCGGGTCCGTTTGCGATCTTGCCCCTCACCGGCCGGCGCTCATCCCTGGTCTGGACGGAGGAGGCGAAGGAAGCCGAACGCACCCTCGCGTTGCCGGATGCTGAGTTTCATGCCGAGTTCGAGCGCCGCTTCGGCCTTCATCTCGGCGAGATCGAAGTGGTGGGGGCCCGCCATGTCCATCCGCTCGGTCTGTGGGTCGCTCGCTCCTTCATTGCCGAGCGTCTCGCCCTCGTCGGCGATGCCGCCCATGTCATCCATCCCATTGCCGGGCAAGGGCTCAATATGGGCCTCAAGGATGTTGCGGCACTTGCCGAAGTGCTTGTCGATGCCGCCCGCGTCGGCCTCGATCCAGGTTCGTGGGACGTGCTCGAGCGCTATCAGCGTTGGCGGCGCTTCGACACCATGGCAATGGGGCTCACCACGGACTGGCTTAACCGGCTGTTCTCCAATCAGTCGGATGTGCTGCGGCTCGCGCGCGACGTGGGGTTGGGCCTGGTCGATCGCGTACCCGCGCTGAAGGGTTTCTTTATCCGCGAAGCGGCCGGCTTGCTTGGTGACGTGCCGAAGCTGTTGCGGGGAGAAGCGCTATAGCATGTCCCGCAACCCCCGGACGGGAAGCACATCGCGGTCGCGAAGCTTTGTAGGGGCGGGTTTTAAACCCGCCCTTGTGCCAAAAACTCGCTGCGTGAGAATTGCCGTCATCAGCCGCTGAATCGAAGTTCGTACGGCTAAGCTCGGATCAATCTCACACACCGTGAATGCCGAACGAGGGCGGGTTTGAAACCCGCCCCTAGTGCGTCCGTCAGTCCGTCTGGTCAGTACGGTGGGAGTCCGTACCATGTGAAGTCACCGCATATGTAGCCGAAAGCAACTGCGTCGTGCGAGGGGCGGTCTTGTTCGCGTCGCTTCGAGGCGGGGTGGGGAGCAGCTGGAGGCGAATGGATAGCCTGTAGGAACACGAACCCAATTCGGCGGCGTGTAGTGGCGAGCTTCCTAGGGGTATAGGCGAAGCCTGGCTCTGCAAGGAGCCGACCGAGCGCACGAGGTGATAGGCACGTGACGTTCGGGCGCACGACGTGGTTGGGGATTGGATGTCCAGAAGGCCAGCGGATGGAACGGAGAGGCCTGTCGTGCTGTGTGCGAGGCGCGGCAGGAGTCAGAGCCCGCATAGTACCGCAGCGGCGAAGAGCCGCGGAAAGTGCGGAAAGCAAAGCCGCACCGAGGGAAGGCAGGGTAGGAAGGTAGATGCGTGATGGGCCGGAACGGATCACAGACAGCACCGGCAGTGCCCGCGAGGGCTACACAAGGTGCAGAAGCCCGCGACTGGTCGTGGGTGGAAGATACGGTCTGGACCGAGCGCATGGTGTCGGCGCTGGTGAACGGCGTCAAAGGAGGTCGTTGGTACAGTTTGATGGACAAGGTGTTTGCGCCCGACACGCTGGATGCGGCCTGGGAGAAAGTCTTGGCCAATAAAGGTGCGGCGGGCGTGGATGGTCAAAGCATCAAGCGGTTTGAAGCGCGTGCGGAGCTGTATCTGACCGAGCTTTCGACGGCACTGCGGAACGGGAGTTACCGGCCGCAACCGATCAGGCGGGTCGAGATCCCGAAGGGCGATGGTCGGACGCGACCGTTGGGAATTCCCACGGTCAAGGACCGCATCGTCCAGACGGCGGTGAAGTTCGCACTCGAACCGATCTTCGAAGCGATGTTCCGACCGACGAGCTACGGCTTTCGGCCGGGACGCGGCTGCCGGGATGCGTTGCGCGAAGTAGCCCAGCTGATTGCGGACGGCCACGCGTTTGTGGTTGACGCAGACTTCGAAAGCTATTTCGACACGATTCCGCATGATCGACTGATGCAGCGGGTCGAGGAGCGAGTGAGTGATGGGCGTATCCTCACGCTGCTGCGCAGTTGGCTTACACAGGACATCATGCGCGATTTGCAGCGATGGACACCGACGGCGGGCACTCCGCAAGGAGCAGTGATCAGCCCGCTGCTGGCGAACATCTACCTGCACCCGCTGGATGAACTGATGGCAGCCCGCGGCTATCGCATGGTGCGCTACGCAGACGACTTCGTGGTGCTCTGTAGGAGCCGCGAAGAGGCCGATGCCGCTCTGGCCGAGATTCGTGCCTGGGTGGTTGAGAACGGCCTGCGTCTGCATCCCAACAAGACGCATGTCGGCGACTGCCGGCAGACCGGGGAAGGGTTCGAGTTCCTCGGCTATCGGTTCGAAGCTGGACGGCGCCTTGTTCGCAAGAAGAGTCTGGACCGGTTCAAGGACAGCATCCGGGCGAAGACACGACGAACACGCGGGCAGGCGCTCGCGGTCATCGTCGTTGATCTCAACCGGTTGCTGCGCGGCTGGTTCGCCTACTTCAAGCATGCGCACCCTTACACCTTCCGCCCTCTCGATCAGTTCATCCGGCGGCGGTTGCGCGCGCTCCTGCGCAAGCAGACGCTCCGGCGCCCCGGCATGGGACTGACCGCAGCGGATCATCAACGCTGGCCCAACGCCTTCTTCGCGGAAGCTGGGTTGCTCGCTCTTCACACGGCCTGGCAGACAGCGAGACACTCCCGATGAGGAACAACTACCGACTGGAGAGCCGTATGCGGGAAAACCGCCCGTGCGGTTCGGAGGGCGGGGAGGGCGTCAGCCCTTTCCGACCCCTATCAAGAACCACCAGCGTAGTGCCGCTTTGCGGCCTCGGGTTGGGGTACGGCTTACTCAATGCGATTGCCCTTCCCCACAAGCGGGGGAGGGAGGGTGGGCAAACAAGATCACACGAAGGGGATCGCCAGAACGTGCTCTTTGAACGCGGGGCGAACCTCGATCTCCGCGAACCAGCGTTCGACATTGTCGATCCCGGTTCGCTCGTCGGTGAGGCGGCGAAAGCGATACGCCATCAACGCGACCGGAATATCGCCCATTGAAAGCGTCTCACCTGCGACAAAGCGGGTCTTGGCGAGCTGCGCGTCCAGGATCTTGAGCGCGGCCAGCGTCTTTTCGCGCGATGCTTCGATTGCGGCGGGATCGCGCTTTTCCGGCGGCGTGCGCACGAGCCCCCAGAACAGGCCATGGATTGCCGGTGCCGCGACCGCGAGCTGCCAGTCCATCCAGCTCTGGGCGCGCGCGCGCGCGCGCAGATCCGGGGGCTCGAGCGTCCCGGCGCCATACTTTGCAGCCAGGTAGCGCACGATGGTATTGGATTCCCAGAGAATGAAATCGTCCTCTTCCAGTGTGGGGACGAGGCCATTGGGATTCATGGCGAGGTAAGCGGCCTCGCGGTTCTTGCCGAATGCGCCGCCGACATCGATGCGCTCGTGCGCAAGCTTAAGCTCGCCCACCGCCCACATCACTTTCTGCACGTTGACGGAGGTGTTGCGCCCCCAGATCTTGATCATGCGTTTTCCTTCCCCTTGCGAGCGCTCAATCCAGCCGCCGCGCTTCCTCCGGCAACATGATGGGTATGCCGTCCCGGATGGGATAGGCGAGCTTGGCCGAGCGCGAGATCAGTTCCTGCTTTTCCGCATCATATTCGAGCGGACCCTTGGTGAGCGGGCAGACCAGAATTTCCAGGAGCTTCGGGTCGACGCCTCCGGCCGGCCGCTCGGGCGGTGAATTAGTCATGGCGCACTCCCAATTTCTGTGCCGCGCGACCGTTAATAATGAGCGTGCCGTCGAGCGCTTTGTGCTCACCGGCGGCGGAAATTGCTGGGGCGAGCGGGCGTCGCCTCCGCTCCACGCTCCGCTTTGTGGCGGAAATTGATGCGGCCGCGGGATAGATCATAAGGCGAGACTTCGACCACGACCCGATCGCCCACGCCGGTGCGGATGCGGAATTTGCGCATCTTGCCGGACATGTAGGCGAGCAGCTCATGATTGTTGTCGAGCGTAACCCGATAATTGCCGTCGGGCAAAACCTCGGTCACCGTGCCATCGAATTGCAGCAGCTCTTCCTTGGCCATGGCATTCACTCCAACTCGATGTTGATCGATTTGCAGGGTGGGCAAAGGCGCGCAGCGCAGACAAGTTTACGCAGTCTGCGCAAGCTTGACTGCGTTGCGCGCCATGCCCACGCGTCTCTCATCGCGGCGCCTTGTAGCAAGTCGTGAGCCACTTGACAGCGTCTTTCCTGCAACGCGCGACGCGCTCACTGGAGCGGCGTTTCGCCGCCCGTTGTTTTCTTGGCAAGCTCGATCTCGGTCAGCGCGACCAGGATTTGCGCGCGCGTCTTGAGATCGGGCGCTTCCAGCAGCGCCTGCTTCTCGGCGCTCCCGTAAGGCGACATCATCGCGAGCGCGTTGACGAGCGCTTCATTGGGGGCCTTCTCGATGCCTTCCCAGTCGGCCTTGAGATCGTTGGCCTTGAGGAAACCGGAAAGCGCGCGCAGGAGGCTTCGACGGTCGACCTCGTCCTCTCCCTTGCGCGCCTGGAAATCGCCGCTGAAAGGCGAGTAGCTCACGCGGCATTGACGGTAGGGGGTATCGACGCTCAGCTCGTCTTCGACGTGAAAACGAGCGATGCCGGTGAGCTGGAGCAGGTAGCGGCCGTCGCCGGTCTCCGCGATCTGGGTGATGCGCCCGACACAACCGATTGTGTAGAGATTGGGCTTGTTCTCAAGGCCGGGATGGGCGGCATCTGGCTGGATCATGCCGATGAGCCGGTGTCCTGTCCGCAGAGCGTCATCGACCATGGCGAGATAACGCGGCTCGAAAATATTGAGTGGCATCTGTCCGCGCGGCAGGAGCAGCGCGCCGGGCAGTGGAAAAACCGGAATAACATCGACGAGGTCCTCCGGCTTCTCGTACGCCGCATTCATCGGCATGGATCAAGAGAACAGGATCGAGGAGAGCCGCTTGCGGCTGTTGACTGTTGCCTCGTCCGTCGGGCCCCACGCCTCGAAGAACTGCACGAGCTGCTTGCGCGCGCCGTCCTCGTTCCACTGGCGAGCGCGCTTGACGATCTCGATCAGGTTGTCGACCGCCTCCGCCCGGCGCCCCTTGCTGTTGAGCGCGACCGCGAGATCGAACCGCGCCTGATGGTCGAGCGGATTGGCTGCAACCTTCTTCTCCAGCTCGGCGAGGGGGCCAACTGACTTGGCCTGTTCGGCCAGCTCGAGCGCAGCGCGCGCGGCGGCCACGGCCGCGTCGTTGCGCTTGGCTTCCGGCACGAGCGCCAGAGTTTGTTTGGCCTGCTCGATCGCGCCGGTGCGGACATAGCTGCGCGCGAGCCCTGCGAGCGCCGCCACGTTGCCGCTGTCCTGCGCCAGCACCTGGGCATAAAGATTGGCGGCGGTGGCGGCGTCGCCTTGCGCCAGTGCCTCATCGGCGCTTTTGAGCACGTCCGTCTCTTCGCCTCCGAGCCGGTCCTTCGTCACCCGCTCGATAAACGCGGTGACCTGGCTCTCCGGCAGCGCCCCAAGGAAACCGTCGACCGGCTGGCCGTTCGCAAAGGCGAAGACGGCCGGGATGGACTGAATCCCGAGCTGCCCCGGGATCGAGGGGTGCTTGTCGATATTCATCTTGACCAGCTTGACCTTGCCCTTGGCGGCGCGCACCGCCTTTTCCAGCACCGGGGCAAGCTGCTTGCAGGGCCCGCACCATTCTGCCCAGAAGTCCACCAGCACGGGCTGGCGCTTCGATTCCTCGATGACGTCCTTCACGAAGGTCTGGGTCGTCGTGTCCTTGACGGCGGCATTCGCCGCCGCGTCGCCACCCTGCAGCATGGTCATCGCGTGCATCCTTGCATCATTTGCAAACCCCCCGTTCCGCTACCGGCACGGGCACCGGTTGCTCCCGTCTTGCGGGCCGAAACCGTCATGTTGTGCCGGATTAGATGGGGCTTTCGGGGGTGATTGCAATCAAGAACCGCATTCCGGCGACGGCTGGGCCGGTGGCGCGAGTGCAACCACCCGCGGCGGATGGCCGGTGGCCGCGAGGAACTTCACCAGGTCCGCTGCCGCAATGGACGTGGTCATGGTGTTGACCAGGGGGTGGCAGTTGATGATCTCGCGCTCCATCAGCGTGGCCTCGAGGATCACATTCACCCGCAGCTCGAGATCGTTCATCGCGGCCAACGGCGTCACCGCCCCGGGCTCCACGCCCAGGGTCGCGCCCAGGAGCTCGGCTGAGCCAAAGGAAAATCGGCCGTTTGCGCCAAGCGCCCGGTGCAGGGATTTGAGCTCGATCACCGCATCCTCCAGGGCGCAGAGCAGGACGAGCATTCCCTTCTTGTCCTTGAGAAAGAGATTCTTGGTGTGTGCGCCCGCAATTTTTCCCCGCAGCGCGCGCGACTGCTCGACCGTAAACAGCGGCGGGTGGGTGACGGTCTTGTGCGCAATCCCGAGCTTATCGAGGAAGGCGAAGAGGTCGTGCGGCGTTGCGGCCATGGCGGTGTCAGGCGTCGCCCGCGGACTTGATCCAGGACTTGATCCGCGGGTCCATCCTCTTCGGGAAGCGAGTAGCCCGGATTGAGCGCGAGCGAAATCCGGGGTTGCCTTTTCCGCTCGGCAGCACCGCCCCGGGTTTCGCTGTCCGCTCAACCCGGGCTACACTTGCTGTGGTGCAGACATGCGTGCGGTCGCCTCGCTTGCCGTTGCAAAAGGCCGAGCCTTTTGGCATAGCTTCCCCTCGGCGGCAAAGCCGCCCTATATACTCATGGATGCGGGTGTAGCTCAGGGGTAGAGCACAACCTTGCCAAGGTTGGGGTCGTGGGTTCAAATCCCATCGCCCGCTCCAAAATGCCTTAAAATACAGCTAGTTATCACATTCGAGAAACGAGGCCGTTTCCATAACGCTTTCGGGGAAGCAGAGGGGAAGCAGGCGGCGGGAAATCGCCGCCTCCAATTTTGTTCGTGAACAGTGTTTGGTAATGTCTCAGTTTGAATAAGGCAGGCGTAGCCAGCTAGTCTAGTCCGACATCGGGCATAGTGGCAGGATGCGCAAAATTATAAGCCTTGTCTTGGCTCTTTGCCTGACCATAGCGGGCGCGGGTGGGTTGATATTTTTCTTTTTCTTTGCGCCGGGTTGGAGGGGTTGGATGGTCATGGGCGCGGGTTTGATCTTCGGGGCCGGTGCGCTGTGGCTCTGGTCAGACTTCATCGACGCCACGCCCAATGAGGATTTAGGGAATGCCAAAAGGCCCCCACGGTGAGAAGCGACCGGGAGACGTGATTGGCGCCGCCGTCATGGTGGCGCGAATCGCCACAGGCGAGATTGACGACGAAAGAGCCGAGAAAAACCCGCACGCCGCCGCCCTCGGAAACTCGGGGGCATGAAGGGAGGCAATGCTAGGGCATCAATGCTAAGCCCCGCAAAACGCTCGGCAATTGCCAAAAAGGCCGCAAAAGCTCGCTGGCACCGTTGACAACGGTTTATTAACCACCCCTTGCACAACCACAACAACCTCCGTATGTTGTTGCACACAACATGCAAGGACGCCCCGTGTCTATTCCCGGCCCCGCCGCCATCCAAGAACTCGATAAAGAGGAAGCGCGTTTGAAGGCGCTTCTGATTCGGTTGACTGAAGAGACTGGGCTTGCACGACGCCAACTCGAAGAAATACAGGTTGCCCGCAGGGTATGGCAGCGAATCCACAAGCAGGTAGATGAACCGGCAGAACCAACTACATCTGGCACCGAGGCCGAAGAGGAGGATGAAGAACAGCCCCTAACGATCAAGGATGCAATACTACGTGCGCTTCAGGCGGTTCACCCCAGAGGGTTTCAAAAGGCGGGGATTGAGACGTGGATCGAAGAAAATCTGAAGCGAAAGATAAATTCAGCGAGCCTATCGGTGATGCTGGCACGTCTTCGCGATAAAGACCGGGCCATTCAGAATCATGGAAACGTATGGTTTTTTGTGCCGCCTGAAAGTCGAAAGGCGGCATAGGAATGAAAACCGGGGCAATGATGCCCCGGTTCTATTCGCAACCAAGTGTGGCGCCCCCGCTACGGGGCCGAAGGGTAGGTGGTCCATGAAGCCATAGAACCAGACTGCCCTTCACATTTTGGGGTCCGGTTGCTCGAATCTAGCAATTCGGGCGACCGGGCTCCCGACTTCCCCCACGTAGCTCAGTTGGAGAGAGCACTCGCTTGCTAAGCGAGAGGTCACGGGTTCCAATCCCGTCGTGGGGACCTTTATCCGTGGGCGAGGGTTGTCGCGACTTAATATATAACCCTTTGATTCCGTAGTCAAATTAAGTTTTACGATACGCGATTGGCGTTGCCAATCAAGATCTTGCGGGGGTTCGTCCATGCGCTCGATCTCGCGGGTTGCCAACAAAGTTCAACTCACAACAGACGGTCACAAGGCGTATTTGAGTGCGGTCGAAGAACTCGACTTCGATGCTGACTACGCAATGCTGATCAAGATTTATGGCAATGACGGCAGCCATGGCCGGTATAGTCCGCCTAGCCTAATCGGCATCGAAAGGAAGACCGTTAGCGGCAACCCCGACCCGGAGCACATCAATACATCGTTTGCCGAGCGGCACAATCTCACGATGCGTATGCAGATGCGCCGCTTCACCAGATTGACCAATGCGTTTTCGAAAAAGGTCGAGAACCATAGCCACGCGCTTGCGCTCTATTTCTTCTGGTACAACTGAGTTCGCTCGCACAAGGCGCACAAGCTCACGCCGGCAATGGCCGCCGGCCTCACGTCATCGCCCATGGAGATGACCGACCTGGTGAAATTGATGGACGTGCGCGAGAGGCGGCTGACGTGGGACAAGCGCCGCGCCATGCTAGAGGCAGCAGAATGAACCGCCACAATCAAAGTGAGACACGACCACAGTGTTTGGGTGAACGCTTCAACGGAAGGCCCATTGATTAGGTTCCGTTGACATTCACCGAAGCCAGATCATGGCCCCAACCAGGAATAACATGGATGCAAACGAGAGTGCAGTCTTCTCGTAGCGGGTTGCGATGCGGCGAAAATGCTTAATTTTGTTGATGAACCGCTCAACCAGATTGCGGTCCCGGTAGATGTGCTTGTCATATGGGATAGCTTGCGATCGAGCACGGCTCGATGGGATCACGGCTTGCGCACCACATTCTGCGATTCGGGCGCGAAAGCGATCGGAATCAAAGCCCATATCAGCGAGCAGGTGCTCGAAAGAAAAACCACTGATCAGGTCTTCGGCCTGGAGGATGTCATGCACTTGACCGGGGGTTAGAATGAAGCGGACGGGATTGCCGAGAGCATCCACCCCCACGTTGATCTTCGTGCTCAGGCCGCCGCGCGAACGCCCGATCGCCTCATCTTCGCTCCCCCCTTTTTGGCACCGGCCGCATGTTGATGCGCCCGCACGATGGTGGAGTCGATGATTAGGTATTCGAAGTCCGGATCTTCAACCAACGCATTGAAAAAACTCTTCCAAACGTCCTTCTTTGCCCATCGGCGGAAGCGCTGGAACACGCTGTTCCAGTTGCCAAACTCCTTGGGCAGATCGCGCCATGGTGCACCGGCACGAACCAACCAAAGCACAGCGTCCACGAATAAACGATTGTCCTCGCCGTGGCGCCCTTTATCACCTTCTTTACCAGGAATAAGCGGCTCAATGCGCCGCCATTGCACGTCTGTGAGCGCTCGAAGCCGAATCAAGATCGCCCTCCTCAGTTTCGATCTTGAATCACATTTGCGAGTCGGAGGGAATCCCCTAAATGTCAACGGGACCTAGTCCGAGCCATAGGTCGGCAAACTATTTCCGGCGCGTCTGCAACCGTCAACCGATCGGGACCACTGTTAGAGCCCCCCGCGCCAGGCGTCGGGTCCCGACGCAATCGACATCGAGAGACGCCACCCTTTCCGCTGCCCCGGAATTTTTCGTTCGGCACAACGCCTGTCCAAAGCAACCAGCCCAGCGATTGGGTCATTCCCAGCGTTTCCGATGAAAATCACCTTTGGGATGTTGCATGAGAGGGGACGGCGGTCCTTCCCCCTCCCCTCCCCTTTTCACGATTGACCCGCGAAATTTCGGAAGGTGCCCAGCTTTCCAAATTTGCTCCGCCAAGTTCGCTCGCCGCGCGCGGAGGCCAATCGGGTGCGGCGGATTTGCGCGTCAACCGATGATCGCCTCCGATGTCTACCGCTATGGCTACGGCGTGGCTCGGGGCTTGGTCACTCGCACCACCTGTGGCGCCGCCCACCGATCGTGTGGCGCTGCCCGATGGCGAAGCCAGCCGCTAAGCAAGTTTCGATCGGTTGACCAACAAATGCGCCGGAGTTGCCAACGTCAGCTTTCGCCGGCTGCGGACGTGCGTGCCAGATTGGCTTGGGCAGCTTTGTGCCAACTGCGGACATACCGTCGCATACGTTCGGGGGAGCGACGCGCCACAACAGACTGTCTCTGGGTTTGGAAACGTGGTTTGGCCCCAGCTTTTCAACTCTATCGCCCGGTTCGATTTGTTTTCGGCGTGCGCTCCTGGAGGAGCTGTAGGGTGCGGTAGATATCATCCAGGGTCATGTCTACGTCGAACGGCACCTGCTCGCGCTTCTTCGTTTTCGGCGTGCGCTCCTGCAGGAGCCGTAGGGTGCGGTAGATATTACCCGCGGTTATGGCAGTTTCGACCGGCACCTGCTCGCGCGTGCTTACATCTAACGCCTTGCTATAGGCAGCGAGCGCCTCGTACGCACTTGCTCTGTGATGATCGGATATCCTTCCGGCCATGCGCGAGAAGATCGCGACGTTGGTGGAAGGCCGGAGCGTCAATCACTAGAGCAGCTTGCCTTGGCCGCGTCGGCGGTATTGTCTTGTTCTCCTTATCCATCGCGCCCTATGGTGACGACGGGAGGGTACGGCCATGTCAGAAATGGCTTGGGGTTGACTTGCCGCAATCGCGGTGGCGTTCATTGCTCTGAATTGGTGGTCCAACAGGTCCAACCGCAAAGCGCAAACTGCGTCGATCAACTTCAACACCGAACATCTTCAGGACCGGATTGCTGTAGGTCGCAAGTTCTATCTCGAAGCACTTCAGCGCGAGTTGGCGAACGTCATTTTGCATCAGGATTTGGAAGCCTTCGAGAAAGCATTCTATTCAATGCTCGAATGGGAAGCCGAGATAGAGCGCGCCGACAAGCCGCGCCGCGAAGCCGAATACAATCTGTTGTTGGAAAAATTTCCGAACCTCGAAGACTTCGACTTGATTGGAACGAAGCACTTCATTCGATACGACAAGTCGTCCATGTGGAGTCTGGACGATGCGGTTGAACGCTACAAGGAAATATCGAAGTTTTTGATTGTGGACCCGGAGCGCCCGGCCGGTCATCAACATCACAGCTTTAGCCGCGAGCTAGAAATCTTTCGTGAGCGAATGCGCAGATACAAAGACAGGCGGTTAAAGGACGCGATGGACGAAGCCATGGCGCGTTACTACGCCTGGCGACAAGACCGCGAAGCCAAAGACGAATTCAAAGATAAGGACTATGAAGTGTTCTCACTTGCGGGTTGGGGCCGCGAATTCACACCCGAAATCGAATATGGAGTCGTATGCAAAAAGCTGAACGAATGCGGCATCTATTCGTTCTTTGCCGGTGACGACAAAACTTACTACAGCTATCACCGGAGCGACCCGACATTCATGAAGACGGACGTGATGGTGACGTTCTAGCTGATCGGACTGGAACATGTCAGTTTTCAAACCATCCGATCATCCGTTTTGGTCTTAGTCATGGATAGCGAACAGATCATTGGCGAGCTTCAACGCTATGAGCGGGAGCTAGCGGGGATTCTTGGTCGGTTCCGGTCCACGTCGTCCGGGATTCACATTGGCGATGGCGATGACCCGATGTTTCGTCAGTACGTTCGGGAGCTAATCGACCTTCTCAATGACGCTCTTGGCCGCAACTCCTATTCGGCTCAAATAGCAGAGGAGGCCAACCAAGGCGTGAGCAATATGTATGGCTCGCCTTCATATAAGAGCGTTGAGAACATTCTATCCGTCGTGCGGGCGGCGCTGACCCGATTGAAATCGCAACCCGGATTTGCTGACGCGAAGGAAGGCGGCGCAAAATCTGCGGCATCGGGAAAACGTGTTCATCATCCATGGACGCAACGAGGCGAAGTGGCGCGAGTTGAAGGATATTGTGAAGTCGCAATTTCAACTCAACCCGATTGTGTTGATGGAAGAGCCGGAGATTGGAAGCGAAACCGTCATTGAAAAATTCGAGCGCCACGCTGAGACGTGTAGCTACGCCATTGCGCTATTCACTCCGGATGACGAAGTGACTTCTGGCGGAGAGACATATTTGCAGGCCCGGCCGAACGTGATCTATGAGCTAGGTTGGTTCTGCGGCAGATTGGGCAGGCCGGGCGTGATGCTCTTGCTGCAAACTGGAACAACTCTCTTCTCTGATTTTGGCGGCATCATTCGCAAGGAGTTCTCAAAGAACATATCCGAGAAGACAGCCGAAATTCGCGCCAGCCTTGTTGCAGCCGGGATAATAGACGCAAGCTAGCAGGCGGGGCGTCCGTCAATGCACGTCATGCGCCTTCGCGCGGTCCCATAGATACTTCGCAAGCTCATGCGGCGTATTGACCGGATCGTTGTAAATCTCCGATCCTGAGAACCGCCAAACGTCGAAACCGAGAGCCTTGAGCGCACGGTCGCGTTGACGGTCGTTTTTGAACTTTTCCTTGTCGGAATGATAGTTGAATCCGTCGCACTCAACGATGATGTTCACTTCCGGCCGGTTCGGAATCCAAAAATAGATATCGGGCCGGATCGGCTTCCCGCCGATCTTCACATTGGGAAAGCGCGGTTGCAGCGTCATGTGATAGCTGCCGTCCATGGGAATGTAGCCGTAGCGGAAAATCCAGAAGACCATGGACGCGCGCTCTTCCGGCGGCATCACGCCCCGCGCATCCTCGCCGTCCAAGAATTCTTCGATGGAATTGGCGGGCCGCTTGTCGCGGAACCAAGCAATGAAGTCCTTCCAATTGGCGAGCAACTTCCGAAAGTTGGCAACCTCCGCAACCGTGTCGTCATGGGTTCGATGGACAAGCAACCCAAGTCCGTCCGCCTTGATAAAGGTCAAGAGGAGCGAATTCAGAAACGTTCGCTCGATTGGTGACTCGGCCAATGCAGCGACTTCGGCGGCGTTCTCTTCTGTGACGGCCTCGAGCGCTGCGCTGTAGTATTTTCGGAAGCTGGCATCGTCCGCCGCGTCACGGTCAACAGCGTGGTTGATGAAAGACCGTGCCATTTCCATGAACGGAGGGCCGCCTAATAGTCGGCGGCGAAGATCGGTCATTTGCTTGCCAGAAAGGGGCGCTTGATCCGTCGCGGTCATGCCGGTTCCCTTTCAAAGCCGAACCGCTCATGAAGACGGTCGCTAGCAGTAGGTTCGCAGGACTCGTCGTGGCTGATGGACAGGCTAAAGACCTTGTGCTTGCCAGAAAGCCGGTCTGCGATGGCTGCAAATCCGCCGCCGCGACCGCGTTCGGCAACATGAGCGAAGACTTGATCTAGAGTCATCGTGCCATCAAACACGAAGGTCTGTTGGCAGTCGTCGCCTTCTTTGGCCGTGGCGACGTAACGGGCTGGCGTATCCATGCTGTGCTCCGGCGAATCAGTTGGGGGGTTGCAACGAGGATAGCGGGGCCGCCGGAGGGGCTGGCAAGCCCTCTGAGGGCCATCCCCGCTATTCAACTGATCGCTACAACAAACGCTACAAAACGACAACTCACGAGTCCGAAATCTCTAGGTTTTTCATGTGCTTGCGGTTCGGCTAGCGGAATCCCTTCGCCCGCTCCAAAATAAAATTGTCCAGCCCGGAGACATGGGTAACAGAACGTACCTAAGACATAGGTGGCCACCTCGGGCCGAACGAGTTATCGAGGGGTTGCAAGGTCTTCTGCTCCAGGTCGAAGTATCCGAAATCGTAGTGCATGAAGCTCACGAGCCAAATGCCGTCGTCAATCTCCTTGTCCGGTATGAAGGATCACCTATGTCTCAGGCCGCACACCGCTGCTGAGTGAAGACGAAGTCGATCACGCAAAATTCTCCAGGCGGCGCGGCTATCGACGCGGTTCTGCGCGGGGCGGTCGAGCGCCACGACGTGCCGGGCGTGGTTGCGCTGGTCACCGATCGCCGGCGCGTGCTCTATCAGGGCGCCTTCGGCGTGGCGGATATCTCGACCGGACGCGCACTCACGGCTGACGCGCTGTTCCGCATCGCTTCGATGACCAAGCCGATCACATCGATGGCGGCCATGCAGCTCATCGAGCAGGGCCGCTTTCGTCTCGATGATCCGGTTGAAAAATATCTGCCGGAGTTTGCAAATCTCAAGGTATTCGAATCGTTCGACGCGACGACGGGTAACTATCGGCTGCGGCCGGCATCGAGACCACCGACCGTTCGCCACACCCTCACCCACACGTCGGGTCTCGGTTATCCGTTCACGAGCGCGATCCTGCGCGATTTCAAGCCGCAGTCCGGCGAAAGCTATCCGTTTGGCGGTCCCTTGTTGTTCGACCCGGGCGAGCGCTGGCATTACGGCACGAGCACCGATGTTGCCGGCAGGCTGGTCGAGAAAGTGTCAGGCCGGAAGCTTGAGGACTATTTCCGCGAGCACGTCTTCGCTCCGCTGCAGATGCCGGACACGTTCTACAACGTACCGCAGGAGAAGGCATCGCGCCTCGTCGCTGCTCACGAGCGCGCCGGCGAGCGTATGGACGGCCGCATCGTATTGCAGACGCCGCAGCCCGGGCTCAGCATTCCGGAGCCCACCGGCGGTGGCGGACTTGCCTCGACGGCAAACGACTATGGTCGTTTCATGCGTATGCTGCTCAATGGCGGCGAGCTGGAGGGGGCGCGCGGGCTCAAAGCCGAAACGGTTACGCTGATGAGCCAAAACCACATTGGCATCCTGTCGGTGCCGGCGCTCAGGAGCGTGCTGCCGCGCAGCGCCGACTTCAGCTTCATCGCGGACGGCCGCGACAAGTGGGGTCTGGGCTTCCTGATCACGACAGATCAGGTGCCCGGCAAGCGCTCTCCCGGCAGCCTGAGCTGGGCCGGTATTGGCAACACCTACTTCTGGATCGATCCAAACCGCGGCATTGCGGGCGTGATCTTGATGCAGTACCTGCCGTTTGCCGACGTCAAGGCGTTGGCTGTGTACGACGCGTTCGAGCGCGGCGCCTATGCGCTCGCGAGCGCGCAGCGCTAGCTATAGCTAAACGGGGTCGCCCGTCGCCCTACTGCCGGGCGTTGAGCTGCTCCGCCTCGGTCTCTTCCGCGCGCTTGAGATCGTTGTGCGCCTGCAGCAGAAGCAGGCGGGCGCGCTGGCGATCGCTCACGGCGCGGGCGCGCTCCAGAAACTGTTCTGCGCGATGGCGCAGCGTATCAATGTTTTCCATGTCAATCCCCCGACTGCCTGGACTGGGGTCATTGTGCTCGCAATCATGGCAAAATCTCGAAGCGCTCGCCGTGACGGCGATCACATATTGTCAGGGCACCCGGAAAAAATGTCGCGGCAGGGTCGCCCGGAACTTGGGGGCGGGGCAAATCGCCTATGACAAGCGTCCCGCAAACCCCGGAGGGGAAGCCCATCGCGGTCGCGAAGAACCACCAGCTCCCGCATCAATAACCGATCGCGAGCGCCCCGCGCGTGCGATAATCGGCGGCGCCGGAAAGCCCCGCCGGCGTGACCACGATCGAATTGGCCGAGGTGGGCGGCAGGCCTTCCACCACATGCTGACCGCGCGCGGCCAGCGCAGCCGCCAGCTCCTGGGGAAAACCATCGTCGAGCAGGACCTCGTCCGGCAGCCATTGATGGTGCAGCCGTGGCAGCCGCACCGCCTGCGTCACCGGCAGGCCGCGATCGATCACGTTGAGGATGACTTGCAGCACGGCGGTGATGATGCGGCTGCCGCCCGGCGAGCCCGTCACCAGGAACGGCTTTCCATCCTTGAGCACAATAGTGGGGGTCATGGACGAGAGCGGCCGCTTGCCTGGCCCCGGCGCGTTGGCTTCGCCTCCGGTAAGCCCGTAGGCATTGGGCGCGCCGGGCTTGGCGGCGAAATCGTCGAGCTCATTGTTGAGCAGAATCCCGGTTCCGTCGGCGATGAGGCCCACGCCATAGCTGAAATTGAGCGTGGTCGTGTTGGCGACGGCATTGCCGTCCCGGTCAATCACGGAGAAATGGGTGGTGTTGTCGCCCTCGCGCGGGGACAGGCCGCCGGCGCGGATGTCGGAGGAGGGCCGCGCATGCTCGGGATCAATGCGCTTGCGCAGATCCGCGGCATAGGCCTTGGACAACAATCGCTCGAGCGGCGCGTTGACGCGCGCGGGGTCGCCGAGGAACGCGGCGCGGTCCGCATAGGCGAGCTTCATGGCCTCGACCGCGAGATGCAATCGCCGCGGTTCGTCCGCCGCGAGATCGTCGTAGCCTTCGAGGATGTTGAGCATCTCGATCAGGATGACGCCGCCGGAGGAGGACGGCGGCATGGAGATGACGTCATAGCCGCGATAGCTGCCGCGCAGCGGCGCGCGCTCGATGGGCACATAGGAAGCGAGATCCTGCGCCGTCATCACGCCGCCGGCGCCGCGCACGGCAGCGGCGATCTTTTCCCCAATCGCACCCTGATAGAAGGCGCGTGGCCCCTCGTGCGCAATGGCGGCAAGGGTGTTGGCAAGATCGCTCTGGACGAGGGTGTCGCCGGGGGCAAGCAGCCCGCCGTCGGCACGGCAGAAAATCTTCGCGGTCGAGGGCCAGCGCGCAAGCCGCGCGCGTGCCCGCGGCAGTAAATCGGCGACATCGTCCCCGATGGGAATACCCTCGCGCGCAAGCGCGATTGCGGGCGCAATGAGATCGGCGAGCGTGAAGCGGCCCGAGCCGTATTTGGCATGCGCGAGCGCAAGTCCGGCGAGCGAGCCCGGCACGCCGACGGCGAGCGCGGAGTCGCGCGACTTTGCGGGATCGGCGTCGCCTTTCTCGTCCAGGAAAATATCGCGTGTGATCGCTGCCGGCGCGGTCTCGCGATAGTCGATGGTGGTGTCGCGATTCTCGCGCGCGAGATGGATCACCATGTAGCCGCCGCCGCCGAGATTGCCCGCGCGCGGATAGGTGACCGCAAGCGCAAATCCGGTTGCGACCGCCGCATCGACGGCATTGCCCCCTTGCCGCAGGATGTCGATGCCCACGCGCGCGGCACGGCTCTCCTGCGCCACCACCATACCGTTCTGTCCGGTGACGGTCGGCACCGTGGATGAGGATGATGCCGGCGCCTCCTGCGCCCGCGCCGCAGCGGCGATGCAGAAAAGCGCGATGAGCGCCGTAACAGCCCGCTTTGCGAAGCCCCGCTTTGCGAAGTCCATCATCGAAAACCTCGGAAGCCGTCATTGCCGGGCTTGACCCGGCAATCCATCATCTTCGCAAGCACTTCTTGCAAAGCGATGGACCCGCGGGTCAAGCCCGGGTCAAGCCTTGCGGGTGACCCGCGGTGCCCTACCTCGCCTGGCCGTGATAAATGCTGTTGGGCCGCATATCGATCGCCGACGCGATCCGGTTGGTCATGTTGTAGAAGGCTGCAACCGAGGCGATGTCCCAGATGTCGCGATCGGTAAAGCCTGCGCGCCGCAACCGCTCGCGGTCCTCCTCCTCGACTTCCCACGGCGTGGTCGTGAGCTTCACCGCGAAATCGAGCATGGCGCGTTGACGCTTGGAGAGGCGCGCCGCGCGGTAGTTCATCACCAGCATCTCGCCCAGCACGGGATCGCCGAGCTGGCGCACCGAATTGCCGTGCGCCGTAATGCAGTAGAAGCAGCGATTCTGCGAGGACGCCACCGTCGCAATCATCTCGATCTCGAGCTTGGAAAGATTTTCCGCGTTCTGCACGACCTGCTGCCGGTAGTCCACGAAGGCCTGCAGTTTGGCGGAGTCGAACGCAAACGCCTTGAGCACGTTCGGCACGAAGCCGAGCTTTTCCTCGCACTTTCTGAAATAGGCTTCCATCTCGGGCGAGAGCTTGCCGCCTGCAAGCTTGAGCGCCGTGATCTTCACGTCATCTTCTGCGCCGGCATGTTTTCCGCCCGGCGTCTTCCCGACCACGGTTGATCGCTTGGTCGCATCCGGCCGCTTCTTCTCCGCAATCTTCGTCTTTCTGCTCACAGGCGTTCTCCTTCGACGTCACAGGCGTGACTTGCAATGTCACGGGCGTGGCTTGGGTCAGCAGGTCCACCTCTCCCCGCAGGGGAGAGGTCGGAATGGGCGTCTCACGCCCATTCCGGGTGAGGGGGCTACAACTCGTAAAGCTGATCCCCCTCACCCGGATCGCGCAAGCGCGATCCGACCTCTCCCCTGCGGGGAGAGGTACCGCGGGCTGCGCCATCGCGTGGTCATCGAACGTCATCGAAACTGGCTCTAGAATGTCGCCGAGTACACCATCGAGCTTTCCGACACATCGTTGTTCCAAATATCGCAATAACACGGAGTGCCGGGCTAGCGATACAGACACGTTTCGAACTACTCTTGATCAGCCGCTTCGATACATCATGTCACTATCACACCCATGACACAGCGCTCCGATACGCGCGACGAAAACGACACCGAGGACGAGCAGCGCGCGGAGGAGGCGCTCATTGCGGCTGCGGCTGCAATCCTTCGCGGCCTTAACCCCGATGTCCCGCATGATTTCGTCGCGGCGCTGTTCTCGCACGCCGAGCCCGAAGACCTCATGCATTTCGATCCGCGTGCGCTCGCCTCGCTCGCGGGGCAGGCGTGGTCGCTGCTTGCCGTGCGCACGGCCGGCACTCCCCGCATCCGTCTCGATCCGCCCTCGCCCGCGGTCGGAGCGCGTGGGCGGCGCGACAACTCGGTCCTCCAGATCGTCAATGACGACATGCCGTTCCTCCTCGATTCGGTGTTGGGAGAGCTGGGCGAGCGCGGCGTGGAAGTGCGGTTTGTGGTACATCCCGTCTTGCGCGTCATCCGTGACGATGTCGGCCGCCTGCTCGAATTCAACGGCACGCGGCCGCTGGCCGGCGCGCTGCGGGAAAGCTTCATCCACCTGCACGTGGAGAGCATCGACGAGGAAGAGCGCCGCGCCGGGATCGTTGCCGGCATCGAGCGCATGCTGGCGGATGTGCGCGCCGCGGTTAGCGACTGGCGCGCCATGATTGCGCGCGTCGTCGAGATGATCGAGCGGATCAAGGCCAATCCGCCGCCGCTCCCGCCTGCGGAAGTCGCTGAAGCGGTGGAATTCCTGCAATGGCTGCTCGCGAACCATTTCACCTTTCTCGGCGTGCGCGATTATGTGCTCACGGAGAAATCCGCGCTCGATCCCCTGTTCGAGACCGGGCTCGGCATCATGCGCTCGCGCGAGCTCAAGGTGCTGCGCGGCGCGCGCCGTCCGCTCGAATTCACGCCGGAGATCATGGCCTTTCTGCGCGAGCCGAGGCTCCTCATCGTGACCAAGGCGGCGCTGCGCTCGCGCGTGCACCGGCGCGTGCACATGGATTATATCGGCGTCAAGGAGTTCGATCGGGATGGCCGGCTTCTCGGCGAAATGCGCATCGTCGGCCTCTTCACCTCGACTGCCTATAATCGTTCGGCGCGCAGCACTCCCTATCTCCGGCGCAAGGTCGAGGCTGTGCTCGCGCGCGCCGGCTTCGATCCCGACAGCCATTCCGGCAAGGCGCTGGTCAATGTGCTCGAAAGCTATCCCCGCGATGAGCTCTTTCAGATCGACGAGGACACGCTCTATCAGTTCGCGCTCGCGGTCTTGCAGCTCGACGAGCGGCCCCGCATCCGGGTCCTGCCGCGGGCCGACCGTTTCAACCGCTTCGTGTCAATCCTCGTCTATGTGCCGCGCGAGCGCTTCAGCAGCGCCGTGCGTGCGAGAATCGGCGCGTACCTCGCCGAGATCTACAAGGGCCGCGTCAGTGCCTTCTATCCGTTCTTCCCGGAAGGGCCGCTCGTGCGGGTGCATTTCATTATCGCGCGCTACGACCACGACACACCCAATCCCGATCGCAGCACGCTCGAGCACGGCATCGAGGCGATTGTGCGCACCTGGATCGACGCGCTCGGCGAGGAGCTCGCGCGCAGCTATGACGCGGCGCGCGCGCGCGCGTTGCTGGCGCAATACCGCGATGCCTTCGATCAGGGCTATCGGGAAGCCTATTCGCCCGCCACCGCACTGGAGGACATCCGGCTGATCGAGACGCTCACCCCGAACCGCCCGCTCGGGGTCGACATTCACCGGCGCAAGCAGCAGGCAGATCAGGCGGCAAGTGCGCAAGCGGCGAACTGCGTCGAGCTCAAGGTATGGAGCTATGGTCAGCCGATCGCCCTCTCCGAGCGCGTCCCCGTGCTGGAAAACATGGGCTTCAAGGTGGTGGACGAGCGCACCCATGAGATCGCGCGCAAGGCCGCCGGGAGCTCGCCCGCCAAGCCACCGGTCTGGTTCCACCACATGATGCTGGAGACGCGCGACGCCCGCGCGATCGACCTCGACGCCAACAAGCGCGCGCTCGAGGCGGCCTTCCTGGTGGTGATGCGCGGCGCTGCCGAGAACGACGGCTACAACGCGCTGGTGCTCGCGGCAGGATTGGCGTGGCGCGAGGTCGCACTCATTCGCGCCATCTCCCGGTTTCTGCGCCAGATCCGCGTGCCCTATTCCCAGGGCTACATGTGGGCGACGCTGGTCAAGCACGCAGCAATCAGCGCCGATATTGTCGAATTGTTCCACGCGCGCTTTGATCCGCGCCCTGCGATCACGCTTGTAGAGCGCGGCGCGCGCGAGCGCGACATCGCGGGGCGAATCGAAAGCGCGCTCAAGCAGGTGCAAAGCCTCGACGAGGATCGCATTCTGCGCCATTTCGTCAACGCAGTGCAGGCTGCAATCCGCACCAATTTCTATCAGATCGATTCCGCGGGACAGCCGAGCGCGCTCATCGCGATCAAGTTTGCGAGCCGAAAGCTCGACGGTCTGCCGCTGCCCAGGCCGCTTTATGAGATTTCCGTCTATTCGCCGCGGCTTGAGGGCGTGCATCTGCGTTTCGGCAAGGTCGCGCGCGGCGGCATCCGCTGGTCCGATCGCCCGCAGGACTTCCGCACCGAAGTGCTCGGCCTCGTCAAGGCGCAGCAGGTGAAGAACGCGGTGATCGTCCCGGTCGGGGCGAAGGGCGGTTACGTGCCGAAATGGTTGCCCGGCATGATCGCGCAGGGCGCAACCCGCGAGATGGTGCAGGCGGAAGGCACGGAGACCTACCGGCTGTTCATCGCTACGTTGCTCGACATCACCGACAATCTCGCGGGAAAGGATATCGTTGCGCCCGCTAACGTCGTGCGCCACGACGATGACGATCCCTATCTCGTCGTTGCCGCCGACAAGGGTACCGCGACGTTTTCCGACCTCGCCAACACCATCGCGGCCGAGCACGGCTTCTGGCTCGACGATGCCTTCGCGTCCGGCGGCTCGGCCGGCTACGACCACAAGAGGATGGGGATCACCGCGCGCGGCGCCTGGGAATTGGTCAAGCGCCACTTCCGCGAGATGGGCGTCGATATCGGCGTCACCCCGATAACGGTCGTCGGCGTGGGCGACATGTCCGGCGACGTCTTCGGCAACGGCATGCTGCGGGAAACGACCCTGAAGCTTGTCGCCGCGTTCGATCACCGCGACATCTTCATCGATCCATCGCCCGATCCCGGGCGGAGTTTCGCCGAACGCCGGCGGCTATTCGATCTGCCGCGCTCGAGCTGGCAGGACTACGACCGCTCGCTCATCTCGCCCGGCGGCGGCGTGTTCTCGCGCGCGCTCAAGGAGATCACGCTTTCGCAAGAGGCACAGGCGCTGCTCGGCCTTCCCGCCACCGCCACGGCGCCAGAGATCATGCACGCGATCCTCAAGATAGCGGTCGACCTCCTCTATTTCGGCGGCGTCGGCACCTTTGTGCGCGCGTCCGGCGAGACCGATGATGCGGTCGGCGATCGCGCCAATGACGCGATCCGCGTCACCGGCGCCGAGCTGCGCGCGAAAGTGATCGGCGAGGGTGCCAATCTCGGCATGACCCAGCGCGGCCGCATCGAGGCCGCGCGCAGGGGCGTGCGGCTCAATACCGATGCCATCGACAATTCGGCCGGCGTCAATACCTCCGATGTCGAGGTCAACCTCAAGATCGCGCTCGCCACCCCCATGCGCGACGGGCGTCTGACGCGCGAGGCACGCAATCATCTCTTGGCGGAGCTCACGGACGAGGTCGCGGCGCTGGTTTTGCGCAACAACTATCTGCAGACACTTGCGCTTTCGCTCGCACAGCGGCGCGGGCTTGAAGATCTCGGTTTCGAGCAGCGCCTGATGCAGGTGCTGGAAATTGCGGGCGAGCTCGACCGCGCGGTTGAGTTTTTGCCCGACGCCATGGAAATGTCGGAGCGGCGCAGGCGCTCGGAAGCGCTCACAAAGCCTGAGCTTGCGGTGCTGCTCGCCTACGCCAAGCTTTCGCTCAACCACGAGCTTCTCATTTCCGACGTCCCCGACGATCCCTATCTCGCGCGCGAGCTCGGCCGCTATTTCCCGAGCGCGGTGGCGGGGCGTTTCCCCGATGCCGTCGAGCATCACCGCCTGCGCCGCGAGATCATCGTGACCCAGCTCGCCAATTCCATGATCAACCGCGGCGGGCCGTCGTTCCTGGTTCGCATCGGCGACCAGACCGGCGCGCGCCCTGCCGCGATCGCAGCCGCTTTCGCCGCCGTGCGCGACAGCTACGGCATGACCGCGCTCAACGCGGCAATCGATGCGCTCGACAATAAGGTGGCGGGCACACTCCAGCTCGATCTCTATGGAGCGGTGCAGGATCTGTTGCTTGATCGCGTGGTCTGGTTTTTGCGCAACGTCGATTTTCGGGAAGGCTTGCTGGTCGTCGTCTCGCACTACTGCGCGGGCATCGCGGCGGTCGAGGCCGCGCTCGATGCCGCGCTGCCCGACGCTGCCGCGCGGCAATGCAGCGACAAACAAGCGGAGCTGGTCAAGCAGGCCGTGCCGGAAGAGCTCGCGCACCGGCTCGCCCGCCTCCCGGCGCTCGTGGCGGCGCCCGACATCGTGATGGCGGCTGACCGCACCGGCCGCGACATCGCCGCGCTCGCCGCGACCTATTTCGCCGCCGAGGCTTTCTTCCGCCTCGACCGCGTCACGGCGGCAGCGCGCGGCATCGTGGTCTCGGATTATTTTGATCGCCTCGCGCTCGACCGCGCGCTCGATTCCATCGGCGAGGCTGAGCGGCGGCTTGCCGCCGCCATGGCTGAAAATGGCGTCGCCGGCGCCGCCGCGGTCGAAGCCTGGGCGGCGCCCCGCCGCGAGCAGGTCGAGCGCGTGCGCATGTCGGTGCAGGAGATCGCCAATTCCGGCCTCACGCTCTCGAAGCTCGCCGTCGCGGCGAGCTTGCTGGGGGATTTGGTGCGGGGGTGAGGAGTGGCGCGGTGGCCCGATCGCCATCACGCCGTGGCGTTGCAGCATGCGCACCTCTCCCGGAGGGAGAGGTCGGATCGCGCTCTTGCGCGCGATCCGGGTGAGGGGATCAGTTGCACATGGCCGGTTGTAGCCCCCTCACCCGGAATGGGCGCGAGGCGCCCATTCCGACCTCTGCCCGGCGGGGCCCCCGGCTGGGAGAGGTGATCCTGCTGGCTCGATCTCAGTGAAACATGCTCTAATAGCGCATATCATTCCGAAAACGGATCGAACACCGCAACGCCGCTCTCGGCAATAGCTTCGATGTTGCGGGTCACGAGCATGAGGCCGCGCACCTTCGCGGTGGCCGCCAAAAGGCCATCCACCAGCGGCAACGAAATGGAAATGCCCAACATCGCCCAGGCCTCCATGATCGGCTCGTCGAGCGGGAGGACGCGGTCCGCCAACATCTTTCGCATCTGCGCGAACCATCGGTCGAGCGCTTTGGCCTGATCCGGATGGGTGCGGCGCTTCAACTCGATGCCGCGGCGGATTTCGGCAAGCACGATCACGCTCGTGCCGATCTCCTCGGCCGGGGTGCGGGTGACCCAGTGGGCGACGTTCGGGTGCGCCCGGTCGCGCTTGCGGATCTCGGAAATGACGCTCGTGTCGAGCAGAAATTTCACAGGTTGGCCTCGCGCCAATCGCCCTGGCGCGGCTGATCGAAAATGCCGGCGAAGGCCTCTTCTGCAAGCTCGGAGCCAAAGATGTCGAAGGCGGTCTGCACATGCGGATCGCCCAGCGCTTTTGTCAACGTCGAGCGTAGCGCCTCGGCCTTTGCGAGATCACCGCGCAGCATCTCCGCCAGGCGGCGGATGAGGCCGGCGTCGTTTTGCGATGCCGCAACCTCGACCCGCGTGAGACCGCGTGCCACGGCGCGCCGGCGATGTCTTCGGGTTGCCCTTCTCTGCGCCTTCCGGCTCATTTTCTATTACCGGTGATATCACCGGTAATAATCCAAGAGGGGTTGTCGCGCAACCCGTAGCCCGCATGAGCGAAGCGACATGCGGGGCTGGCCCCCGGATATCGTTGCGCTCATCCGGGCTACGCGGCTCCCCACCGGCATCCGAGAAGGTCTTGCTTGCCAAACGAACCCGAGCACCCAACAACGTAAAATGGCAGGGAGACTATTATTACTACTTCTGGCTGCGATTTTTCGGAAGGAAGGGAAATTCGCCCATAAAATCAATGCAACAACTCGTAGCCCGCATGAGCGAAGCGACATGCGGGGCCGGCCCCGGATTTCGCTGCGCTCATCCGGGCTACTAATGCCGGAAATGGCGGGTCCCGGTAAAGACCATGGCAATGCCGTGGTCGTCTGCGGCCTTGATGACCTCCTCGTCCCGCACCGAGCCGCCGGGCTGGATGACCGCGGTGGCGCCGGCTTCGATGGCGGCCAGCAGCCCGTCGGCGAACGGGAAGAACGCGTCCGAGGCGACGACCGAGCCTTTTGTCAGCGGCTCCGGTAAGGCGGCTTCCCGCGCCGCGTCCTCGGCCTTGCGCGCAGCAATGCGCGCGGAATCGATCCGGCTCATCTGCCCCGCCCCGATGCCGACCGTGGCGCAATCGCGGGCGTAGACAATGGCGTTCGATTTGACGTGCTTGGCGACGCGGAATGCAAAGGCCAGATCGCGCCGCTCCGTATTGGTCGGCGCGCGTTTGCTCACCACCTCAAGCGTCATGTCATCGACCACCGCATTGTCGCGCGACTGCGCCAGCAATCCGCCTGCGACCGATTTCACGGCGATCCCCGCCGCGCACGGATCGGGCAGCGCGCCCGCGAGCAACAGGCGCAGGTTCTTCTTGGCGCCGACAATCGCAACGGCTTCCTGCGTGGCATCAGGCGCAATGATCACCTCGGTGAAAATCTCCGTGATGGCGCGCGCCGCTTGCGCGTCGAGCTGCCGGTTGACCGCGACGATGCCCCCGAAGGCGGATACGGGATCGCAGGCGAGCGCCTTGCGATAGGCCTCGAGCAGGCTCGCTCCCTCGGCAACGCCGCAGGGGTTGGCATGCTTGACAATCACGCAGGCCGCGATGCGCGAAGGGTCGAACTCGGCAACGCATTCGTAGGCCGCATCCGTGTCGTTGATATTGTTGTAGGAGAGCTGCTTGCCCTGAACCTGCCGCGCGGTCGCAACCCCGGCGCGCAATTCGGACGTGCGATAGAACGCCGCCTGCTGGTGCGGGTTCTCCCCGTAGCGCAGCGGCTGCAGCAGGCTTCCTCCGATCGCGCGATAGGCCGGCGCCTCCTCTTTCGTCTGCTGCGCGAGCCAGTTCGCAATCGCGGCGTCGTAGACCGCGGTGCGGGCGTAAGCTTTGGCCGCGAGCTTGCGGCGCAAGGACAGCGTAGTCGCGCCGCCGTGCTGTTTGAGCTCGTTTTGCAGCACGGCGTAATCGCCGGCGTCGACAATCACCGCCACATGCGCATGATTTTTCGCGCCGGCGCGGATCATGGCGGGACCGCCGATATCGATGTTCTCAATGCAGGTCGCAAAATCCTTGCCCTGCGCGACCGTCGCCTCGAACGGGTAGAGATTGACGACCAGGAGATCGATCGGCCTTATGCCGTGTGCCTGCAGGGCCGCCGCGTGCGCCGCGTCGTCACGAATGGCAAGCAGTGCGCCGTGCACGGCGGGGTGCAGCGTCTTCACCCGCCCATCCATCATTTCGGGAAAGCCCGTGATCTCCGCGACGTCGAGCGCGGGCAGCCCCGCCTCCCTGAGCGCTTTGCGCGTTCCGCCAGTCGAAATGAGCTCGATGCCGTATCCCGCAAGGGCGCGCGCAAACTCGACGAGCCCGGTCTTGTCCGAAACGGAAATCAGTGCGCGTGCGACCCGTCGGAGCTGCTCAGCCATTGTTCAACGTCATAGCGGCAATTGCGGCTCGTCGCTACCATCGCGCCGCGCGGGCGCAGGTGCCGTCTCCGCCGGCGCCAGCGCGAAACTCCACTGCACCCGCATCACCTTGCGCGCGCGGCCGTAGATCACGATCTGCGCCGTGCGGCGCGGCCCCTCGGCGCCGGCAAGATAAACGCTCTCCTCCACGTCGATGCGATCTTCATAAGCGTTGAAGCTCCACATCTCCTTGTTGGGCATCAGCAGCATGGCGCTGTGCCCGTCCGCAAGCCGGTTCGCCTTGATCGAGGGATGCAGGTGAAATCGCAGCGCAAACTGATCGCGTCCCATGGCTACATTTTCACCCTTCACCGGCGTGAACACGTCCTCGCCGTCGAGCTTCTGTCCATCCGGGGAAAGCTTCAGCGTGCGGTGATGAATGACGTTGAACAGGTCGGCGTAGCCGTCGTGGGAGGCGTGCAGCACCAGGGGCTCGCTGTGCTCTTCCCGCGTCACTTCGATGCTGCGCGGACCACCGACCATGGGCGCGCCGTCGAGCATGCGCTTGACCAAGCCGGACTCGATGAAGCCGCAGGAGGATGTGTCGTTCAGCGTCGCCGTCGAATGGGCGGCCGTTGCGCGCGTCACCTGGCGCCAGCTCTCGCGCCCCCTGACGGGCAGTCCGCAATTGACGACAATGCGCTGCTGCTTGGTTGAAAGCTCAAACGCCAGACAACCGGCGTGGGCGTCCTGGCTCACCGCTAGTGCCGGCGCTTTGCCCGTGTCCATCAAAACGAGCGTGCCGCCGCTTTCGAGCCGCTGATAACCGGAATGAGGGGCATTGGCGAGCGGCGTGCCGCGCGCATCATCATAGGCCAGGATGGTCGTGAGCAGATCGGTTGGTGTCGGCCCCATCCCGTTGAACAGCGCGAAATTGCCATCGCCATGGCGGAAGAAACGCAGCATCGGAATCATGCGGTCGATGGCATTGAGCAGCGCCTGCGGCGGCGCAAGATTGCGCGCGGTAAACGCGGTTCGCAGTGGCAGGAGATCGATCAACAGCGCGATGAGCGCGCCGGGATTGCGGCTGATGTGCCCGCCATCAGGCAGAATCTGCCGCAGCAATTCATCGCTCAGCCGCTTGCTTGCCACGCGGATATTGCGCTGCTGCCCGGCCATGCATAACGCCGCGTAGGCCAGTGCCATGGTCACTTGCAATCGCGGGACGCCGTCGCGCGGTCGTGAATAACGCAAGTGCCGCACGTGGCGCGCAAGGCTGCGCATGAACCGCCGGTAGAACTCGACATCGGCGTCTTCGAGCAGGAGCGGGGCCTGGCACAGCCACGCGATCACCCGACGCGCCACGACCTCGGGACGCCAGGCGATGGGGTCGCTCGAGCGATTGAGCGTGATCCACTCGTCGACCAGCGCGCGGGCATTGGCACGTGTGATTGTCGACTGCGCGGCGCGCAGGTGGCGCAGCCATCCAAAGCCGAAGAGCGCGACCGCCCAGTCCTCCGACGGCGAAGCGATCTCGAACGGCGAGCGCGCGTCACAGACCACAACCTTTCCGGCAAACACGAACCGGCCGGCATAGATCTCGCTCGCGCGCGTTGCATCCGTCGTGCGCAAATCCTGCGGTGCAATCACCAGACGGTCAGGCTTGCCGAACGAGAACAGCCAGTTGACGACGGGATGCGTCGTGACGCGGCCAAGGAGCCTGCCCGCCATTGCGCGCGCCACAAGCACGGACAGCTTGGCTCGTTCCGCGACCGAGGCGCGCGACATGCTCCCCTCCTTGCGGGCTCGGTCCCGCGATTCGCAGGATACTCTATCCGTCGCGTAAAGGGGCAGAGCCATCTGATGGTCTGTACCGGTGCCGCAGCGATACCTCCCGCTGGAGGCAGAAGGGATCACACCCGCTCAAGCCGCGCAGCATAAAATCCGTCGAGACCCGCCATGATCGGATCGGGATCAGGAAGATGACAGGGCAGCGTGCGCAGATCGCCGTCCGCCGTAAGCCATTCCGGTAATGCGTTTATCTCGTGCGCCTTGATGGGGACGCGTCGCATCTGCGGGTGGCTCCCGAGGAAAGCACGCACGATCTCGATACCTTCCTGCGGCTCGAGCGAGCACGTGCAATAAAGGAGCCTGCCACCGGGCTTCACCATCTCGGCGGCGCGTTCGATCAGCCGCTGCTGCAAGGATATGAGCGCGGCAATATCGGTTTCTCGCTTGATCCAGGGAATGTCGGGATGGCGCCGGATTGTGCCTGTTGACGAGCACGGCGCATCGAGCAGCACCGCATCGAGCGGGGGCGTGCGCCACTCCAGCACGTCGGCCGCTACGATTTCAGCCGACAGATCAAGGCGCGTGAGATTGCCTCGCAGCCGCTCGAGCCTGGATGCGGAGCGATCAACGGCGATGACGCTTGCGCCTGCCGCTGCCAGCTGCGCCGTCTTGCCGCCCGGCGCCGCGCAGAGATCGGCAACCGCTAACCCGTTCACGTCGCCGAGCAACCGCGCCGGCAGTGCTGCTGCGGCATCCTGCACCCACCATGCGCCCTCGGCGTAACCCGGCAGTTGCGTGACCGATCCATGCGCCACGACACGCACCGATCCGGTCGGGAGCACGCGCCCCTCCAGCCGGTCGGCCCAACTCTGCGCGTCACCTTTGACCGTGAGGTCGAGCGCGGGCTCGTGGCCATGCGCCGCAGCAACCGCTCTGGCGGTTTCCACCCCGTAATTGCGCGCCCAGCGCGTCCACAGCCAGTCCGGCGTATCGAGCAGAATGCTGTCCGTGCGCGCAAGCTGCTCTTTGCCCTCACGAACGACACGGCGGAGCACCGCGTTCACGAAGCCGGCATAACGAGCCGCGCGCTTGTCTCCCTGCACCAGCCGCACCGCCAGATCGACAGCGGCATGATCCGGAACACCGAGCCACAGGATTTGCGCAGCCCCAAGCAGGAGGGCCGTTTCAACCCGTGGGGCGGCGCGCGGAAAGCCGCGGGCGAGATAGTGCCGCAACAGGTGCCGCAAAGTCCCCAATCGGCGCAGCACGGTCGCCGCAAGCGTGCGCACGAGCGCGCGGTCGCGCTCAGCCAGTGCTGAAAGCTCGGACGAGCGGTCCGCAAGCTGCTCGTCCAGCGGCCTCCGGCGGCGCAGCACGCCTTCGAGAATGTCCGCTGCAATGCGTCGTGCCGGCAGGCCCGGCGCCTGCGCGCGCGCGTCGTGTGCGGCCATCAACCCCAAGGACCGCGGGCAGGGCCGCGGAGATGCCCCCACGGGCTGGCGGAATCGATGAGGAAGCCAATCGCCATGAACAGCGCGGTCAGTCCCGCGAGCAGAATGCCAGTTCGTATAAGGTTCATGTTTTTCGCTTCCCGCGCACGCTTGGACAAACGGGTATCGTTGCGATCAAGCCCTTTCTCTCGCGGTGAAATGTTGGGTTTCCGCAGCCGGTTTGCCAGTCCGGTCATCCCGCGGCGTCCCGAACGGACGAACCCCGGATAACCACGGATTGGGATTTCGCTCGTTCGGGAATGAGGTCGCTTGGGACGCGAAACTACCGCATCTTCCGGCGACGTTGATGCAGGCGCGGTTCACCTCTCCCCGCAGGGGAGAGGTCGGAATGGGCGCGCTTTGCGCGCACATTCCGGGTGAGGGGGCTACAAATCTCTAGGTCGGCCCCCCCTCACCCGGATCGCGCGAGCGCGCGCGATCCGACCTCTCCCTCCCGGGAGAGGTGGCACCACCCGCGAAGCCGCTACGGCGTTACGACGACTGTCGTTCCCAAGCCGACTCGTCCATAGAGATCGAGAACGTCGGCGTTGTACATTCGAATGCAGCCGTAGGAGACATAGCCGCCGATCGAGCCCGGATTGTTGGTGCCATGGATGGCGTATTGGCCGCCGGCAAGTGTCATCGCCGCGGCGCCCATGGGGTTTCGGCCGCTGCCGCCGGCAATGACGTTCGGCAGATTGGGCTTGTCGTGCTTGATCTCGGCAGGCGGCGTCCATGCCGGGCGAAGATACTTGCCGTCGATCATCGATGTGCCGGACCATTGCTTCCCAATCCGCCCGACCCCGACGGGATAGCGCAGCGCCCTTCCGTTCCCGAGCACGTAGTAGAGGGACCGCGAGCTCGTCCTGACAACAATTGTTCCCGGCGCATATCCGCCGGAGAATCCGACCATCTCCCGGGCTTGTGCGCGCTCCGGAATCGCAGCACTCGCGGTAAGCACCATGGCAGCCGTGGCGGCTGCCAGCCAGCGTGAGAGTTGCATGATGTGTTGCCCCGATATCTTTATCTGCGACGGACGCCCGACCATCCGCTCAGGATCCCCCGATCGGGCGCCGCCATTAATCATAATGAAATCGGGCTCCGGTCTCAGCCGAAACTGCGAATTAGCCTTACCGGATTGCTAAAATTCCGGCGGCTGTGCCGTATGCGCCACAGCCGCCTTGCGTAAGCCTATGCGTGGGCTTTCTTATTCTGCCGGTTGTTCACGAGATCGTCTACGACCGCGGGATCGGCGAGGGTCGATGTGTCGCCGAGGCTGCCATATTCGTCCTCGGCGATCTTGCGCAGGATTCGCCGCATGATCTTGCCTGAACGGGTCTTGGGAAGGCTGGGCGCGAACTGAATGAGGTCGGGCGAAGCGATCGGGCCAATCTCCTTGCGCACCCAGGCCACCAGTTCCTTGCGCAACTCTTCGCTCGGCTGCTCTCCGGCCATAAGCGTGACGTAGGCGTAGATGCCCTGCCCCTTGATGTCATGGGGATAGCCGACCACGGCGGCCTCCGAGCATTTGGGATGCGCCACCAGCGCGCTTTCCACCTCGGCGGTTCCGAGCCGGTGTCCGGCAACGTTGATGACGTCGTCGACGCGGCCGGTGATCCAGTAATAGCCGTCCGCATCGCGCCGGCAGCCGTCGCCGGTGAAGTACTTGCCGGGATAGGCCTTGAAGTAAGTGTCGATGAACCGCTGATGATCGCCAAACACGGTGCGCATCATGCCTGGCCATGAATTGGCGAGGCAGAGATTGCCGGTCGTGGCGCCTTCCAGCACCTTGCCCTCGGCATCCACGATCTCGGGACGAACGCCGAAGAATGGCTGCGTCGCGGAACCCGGTTTCAAACGTGTCGCGCCCGGCAGCGGCGTGATCAGGATCCCGCCGGTCTCGGTCTGCCACCACGTATCGACGATAGGGCAGCGGCCCTCGCCCACGACGTGGTAGTACCACTCCCATGCTTCCGGATTGATCGGCTCCCCGACGGTGCCGAGGAGCCGCAGCGACTTGCGCGAGGTCTTCTTCACCGGCTGGTCACCCGCCTGCATGAGCGCGCGAATCGCGGTCGGCGCAGTGTAGATGGTGTTGACGTTGTGCTTGTCGCAAACCTCCCAGAACCGCGACATGCTGGGATAGTTCGGCACGCCTTCGAACATCAGCGTGGTCGCGCCGTTCGCGAGCGGGCCATAGACGATATAGCTGTGACCGGTGACCCAACCGACGTCCGCGGTGCACCAGTAGATGTCGCCTTCGTGATAATCGAAGACGTATTGATGGGACATCGCCGTATAGACGAGATAACCGCCGGTCGTGTGCAGCACCCCCTTCGGTTGTCCGGTCGAGCCTGACGTATAGAGAATGAACAGCGGGTCCTCCGCGTTCATGTGCTCGCACGGACATTGCGCGGTGACGACCTCGGCGGCCTCGTGGTGCCAGACGTCGCGCCCGGGCTCCATGTTAACCGGCGCGCCGGTGTGGCGAACGACAATGACATGATCGACGCCGCCGGCTTTTTCGATGGCCGCGTCTGCGTTGGCTTTGAGCGGCACCTTGCGCCCGCCGCGCACGCCTTCATCGGCGGTGATAACCACGCTCGACCTGCAATCCTCGATCCGCCCTGCGAGCGACTCCGGGGAGAATCCGCCGAACACCACCGAATAAATCGCGCCGATCCGCGCGCAGGCCAGAATGGCGTAGATCGCTTCCGGTATCATCGGCAAATAAATCGTAACGCGATCGCCCTTCTTTACTTCGCGGTTGCGCAGGATATTGGCGAAGCGGCAGACTTCGTCGTGCAGCTCCTGATAGGTAATATGCTTCGATTTTGAGGGGTCGTCGCCCTCCCAGATGATCGCGGTCTGGTTGCCGCGCTTGGCAAGATGGCGATCGATGCAATTATAGGCGGCGTTGAGAACCCCATCCTCGTACCATTTGATCGAGACATTACCCGGTCCGAAGGTCGTGTTCTTGACGCGCGTGGGTGCCTTGTACCAGTCCAGCCGCTTGGCCTGTTCGGCCCAAAAGCCATTCGGGTCCTTGATGGAACGCGCATACATCTCCTGATATTTGGCGGCATCGATGTAGGCGCGTTTCTTCCAATCCGCCGGAACGTCGTAGATTTTCTCGGACATTTCTTTCCTCCGCATGCGCGGTGCGGTTTGTGACCGCGCAGGATCGTTCTTTCTCTCCCATTATGAGCCGTTGGCTGGACGAGCGACAAGCCCGGCACTCTTCGACTTTGGTCGGCGGTCGCTATGCGCCCATGCCCCCGATGATCGCCCCCATGAGCAACAGAGTGCCGATTGAAGTCACTCCTTCAGGCCCGCCATGGCACAAACGATCTTCCATTCATTATCCTGCACGGGCTGGACCGAAAGCCGCGAATATTTTACCAGCGCCATGTCTTTGAGACGAGGCTCAGCTTTGATCGCCGCCAGCGTTACCGGTTGGGGCAGCGGCCTCACGCTCTTGACGGTGACTGCCTTGAATACTCCCGTGTCATCGGTCGGATCGGGATAGGCCTCCTTGATCACCTCGGCGATCCCGACGACCTGCTTTTGTTTGCCGGTGTGATAGAAGAATGCGCGCTCCCCCCGCTTCATTTTCTTGAGGTTGCCGCGCGCGATGTAATTGCGCACACCCGTCCAAGGCTCGCCCTTGGCGCCGCGCGCGACCTGGTCATTCCAGGAGAATTCCTCCGGCTCTGTTTTCAGCAGCCAATAGGCCATCTCTCTCTTCTCCTATGCCTCCGCTCGAAACGGGCGGGTCAAGAGTTTTTCAATGGCGTCGCCGACGCTCGCTCGTTCCTGCAGAATGTCGACGACGGCGCTTGCAATGGGCATTTCGATCGATCGTGCTTGCGCCATTTCCAGCAGCACGGGAGCCGTGAAGATGCCTTCAGCCAACTTGCCGGCACCTGCAACGGCAGGCGCTTGACCTTTGCCGAGCGCAATACCGAAGGAGTAGTTGCGGGACGCAACGCTCGAGCAGGTCAAGATCAGGTCGCCGAGGCCGGAGAGACCGGTCAGCGTTTGTGGGCGCGCCCGCAAGGCCTTGCCAAACCGAAACAGCTCGGCGAAGCCGCGGGTTACAAGTGCGGCGCCCGCGCTCGCGCCAAGACCTCGGCCGGTCACTATTCCCGCGGCGATGGCGAGGACATTTTTGGCGGCGCCGCCGATTTCGACCCCGCGAATGTCCGTCGAATGATAGAGCCGGAAATACGTTGAACCGAGCACGCCAGCAAGGACGGACGCGAGCTTTTCATCTCTCGTTGCCAGCGTCACCGCAGTGGGCAGGCCGCGCGCAACATCCTGCGCAAAGCTCGGCCCGGAGAGAATGGCGGGGACGGCGCCGGGCGCGCTCTGCGTAATCACCTCGGTCATGAATTTCTGCGTCCCGTGCTCAATGCCCTTCGCGCAGGCAATCACGGGCGTCTTCTTTTTCATGCCTTGTCGAATGATGCGGGCCACCTCACGCAATTGCTGCGAAGGCACTGCAAGAAGGATGGCATGATAGGGCGGCACCCCGCTTGCGGCATCGGCAAAGGCGATGCGAGGGTCGAGATGTATCCCCGGCAGCCGCGGGCTTTCACGTGTTTGTCGCAGATGATCGGCGCTCGGGCGATCGCGCGCGAAGAGGGTCACATCGCGTCCGGCCCGCGCCAGTGTATTTGCCAACGCGCTTCCCCACGCGCCCGCTCCAACGACGGCGATACGGTCAAATGCCATCGCCGATCGTATTTCTTTGCGCCTTTTCGACTTTGGACATGCCTGTAAACGCCTGTAACTTCAGGTTCCGCCTTGGATGAGCGTGCTCGCAGCGGCGTCCACCGAGCTCTTGCGCGCGGCTACACCGCGCACTTTCTGGAGTGGCCAACGCGCGTGCGGCGAGGTGTCCAGCGTGTCCGTCAGCCCAAGGGCAAGGCGTTCCGCGCCGGCCCAGGCGATCATGGCACCGTTGTCCGTGCACAATTCGGCCGGCGGAACCACCAGCACCGTGCCGGCCTCGAAGGCCACTCTATGCAGGACCTTGCGAATGGCCTCATTGGCGGCGACGCCGCCTGCTGCGACGAGCGCCGTTGGCTTGCCGTGCCGTTCGCGAAACAATTTGAGACCGCTGCGCAACCTGTCCGCGGCCACGTCGACGACGCTCTGTTGAAAGGAGGCACAGAGGTCGCGGACGTCCTGATCGCTCAGCGGCGCGATCCGCTCCGCCTCGAGCCGAAGTGCCGTCTTCAGTCCCGACAGCGAAAAATCAGCATGCGCCCGCCCGACCATTGGTCGCGGCAGCGGGAAACGAGCCGGATTTCCGCCAATGGCCTCCTTCTCGACTTGGGGACCGCCCGGATATCCCAGGCCCAGCAGTTTTGCGGTCTTGTCGAATGCTTCGCCGATCGCATCATCCAGTGTTGTGCCCAGGCGCACGTAGTCACCGACGCCAAGCACGGCGACGATCTGGGTGTGTCCGCCGGACGCCAGAAACAGGCAGTACGGGAACGGGGTAGCATCAGTCAGCCGGGCAGTCAGCGCGTGCGCCTCGAGGTGGTTGACCGCAATCAGGGGCTTCTCCAGGACGAGCGCCATCGCCTTCGCGGTCGTCAGACCTACGATGACGCCGCCGATAAGACCCGGTCCGGCAGCCGCCGCGACGCCATCAAGGGAAGCGAAGCTGCATTGCGCCTCGGCTATGGCCCGCTCGATGATCACATCGAGGGCTTCGACGTGGGCACGGGCGGCGATCTCCGGCACAACGCCGCCGAAGGCTGCGTGCTCATTGACTTGTGAAAGCACGACGTTGGACAGAATCTTGCCCGCTCTTGCGTCCGGTTTTTCGACGACAGCTGCCGCGGTCTCATCGCACGTCGTCTCGATGCCGAGCACAAGCATTGCTGCCCCATCATTCACATCGCGAGATCGAGCACTGCGCAGGCTTCGACGAAAGGCTGGAAGACGTCACGCCATCCGCCATGAACGCGGCATTTCTCTCGCGCGCGGTCCGGGTTATCGTGTCCGGGCGGGAGGGGGTAGCATTGTGAGGTCACAGGCTGCAATCGCTAGCACCTGGTCAAGCCCACGCCTCGGGCGTGCTTTTGCGCATTGGGACGCGCGGTAGTCCGCTCGCGCTCGCGCAGGCAAATGAGATCCGTGGCCGCCTCGCGGCTATTCACGCAATCGCCGCGGATCGGATCAAGCTCGACGTGATCCGTACGACGGGGGACGCGATCGCCGACCGCCCACTTGCGCAAGCGGGTGGAAAAGGGCTGTTCACCAAGGAGATCGATGACGCGCTCCTCGCAGGGGTCATCGATGTCGGGGTCCATTCGGCCAAGGATCTGCCTACCACGTTGCCTCCCGGGCTTGCGATCGCAGCGGTGCCGCCGCGCGAAGATGCACGCGATGTCTTTATCAGTCTGACCGCCAAAGCTCTGCGCGATTTGCGCTCTGGAGCGATCGTCGGTACCGCCTCGTTGCGCCGCCAAGCCCTGCTCAAGCGGTTGCGGCCCGATCTTACGGTGGTCAACTTTCGCGGCAATGTCGAGACGCGGTTGCGCAAACTCGAACAAGGCGTGGTGGATGCCACGTTGCTTGCTCTTGCCGGACTAAGGCGATTGGGGTTGGTGGAGAAGGCCACTGCAGTATTGGCCATCGACGAATTCCTGCCCGCCGTCGGGCAGGGTTGCCTTGCAGTCGTGGCTCGCGCGGATGACACCCGCGTGCTGCCACTGATAGCCCCGCTAAACGACACGATGTCTGCGCAAGCCCTGAAGGCCGAGCGCGCCTTCCTGGCCGTGCTTGACGGCTCCTGCCGCACCCCCATTGCGGGCCATGCTGTTGTTGCTGCCGACCGGCTGCATTTTCAGGGTTTGATTGCAAAGCCCGATGGCAGCCGGCAATTGCGTGTGGAACGCGAAGGCCCGGTGGATGATGCTGTTCTTCTTGGGGCGGAAGCCGGACGCGAGCTTAAGGCGCAAGCGGGCGGCGACTTCTTTGCTCATTCCTGAACCATGCGGCTTCTTGTCACCCGGCCCGATGCCGACGGCGAGCGCACAGCAGACGCTCTGCGGGCGCGCGGACACAGCGTGTTACTCACTCCTCTGCTGCGGATGGAGATCGTTCCCGCCGTGTGGCCAGACCAGGATTACGCCGCGGTCGTACTGACAAGCGCCAATGGTGTGCGCGCCGTTCAAGCGCACGCGCAATGTGGCAAACTCACTCTTCTCCCCGTGTTTACGGTCGGACCGCATACGGCCGAAGCCGCCCATAAGGCCGGGTTTTCCGACGTCCAATGTGCAAACGGGGACAAGGACGATCTCGCGAAATTGCTCAGCACGCGGTTTGGTCCGGACGATCCAGCAATTCTTTATCTCGCAGGCGAAGATCGCGCCAGCGAACTAGAGCTTGCTCGCTCTGGGGCCAAGGTGGTCACGGCCGTGGTTTATCGCATGGCAAAAACGCAATCCTTTCCTGCTGAAGTAATCTCAGCGCTGTCTCAGCGGCAAATTGAAGGGGTGCTGCATTTTTCCCGTCGGAGCGCCGAGGCCTATATCCATTGTGCTGGTGCTGCAGGCATCACCAATCGGGCGCTGGAGCCATCGCACTATTGTCTCTCACACCGGGTCGCCGGGCCGCTTGCAGCTGCGGGTGCGGTTGGAATAGAGATTGCCCCACGGCCGAACGAGGCAGCCCTGATCGAGCTCTTGAATTCCGCATAGGGTCCCTTGCATTAACCGAGTGAGCATTTGTGGTGATCACCATTGGGATTTAACTGGCGCGAGGCTGCGGCCACGCCAATGCTGCATACTCCCGACTAATCGGCTAAGGAATCGCGATGAGCGAGCAAGCTCCGGAACAAACAGCGCGCGACGCGAATAAGCGCAAGGCGCCGACAATCGACCTCACCGCAACCGAGATAGAGGGCGCTGCCGGGGCCGATGCGGCGGGCGGGCCGTCGCATGAACCAGAAGCCGGCGAGGCTGATCTGTCCTCCAAATCGAGGTCCTCCGAATCGAGAGAGGGGTTGTCACCGGAATCCAAAAGCGACACTCCCGTTCGTGCCCGGCCTATCCCGTGGCTGGCAATTGGCGCAGGCGCGGTAGGAGGGGCCGTCGTCGGGGGGATTGTTCTGGCAGGCTTGTTTCTGCCCCGTGGCACCCCGGACAGCAATCTGGCTTCGCGGCTCGCGCAGGTAGAGCAACAACTCCGGGAGCGGTCCGGGAATTCCGGCCCCGCCGCGGGCGATACGAAGGCACTTGATGATCTCGCAGCGCGCATCGGCAAGCTCGAAGCTGCGATCGCGGCGTTGCGGCAATCGGGCGGCGACCCCGAATTCAGCGAACCGAATTTCCAACCTCGAGGGTGAAGTCAAAGCACTGCAGGAAAGCATCGGCATCGCGGCGCGACGCAGTGATGAGGCTGCGACCGCTGCTCGGGACGCAGGCCAGCGCGCGGACGCCGCCGCTGCCGCTCTTGCTCAGCTGGAGCAGAAACTCAAGGCAGCGGTAGCGGATCCGGTCGCGGTGCAGGCGCTGACGAATCGCATCGCATCGCTTGAGCGTGCGGAAAAGGGGATTGAGACCGAGCTTGCCAAACGAGCCGATGCGCAGGGCCATGACCCCGCCGGCCGGTTTGCCATTGCAGCAGCAGCCCTCAACGCGGCGCTCGATCGCGGCAAACCCTTCGTGACGGAGCTCGCTGCCGTAAAGACTTTCGTCACCGATCCCAAGCAGCTCACCGCCGTTGCATCCTTTGCGGGATCGGGAATTCCTACCGCCTCGGCGCTCGCGCAGGAGCTTTCGGAGCTCATTCCTGCCCTTCGGCGCGCCGCCGGCGTGCCGGCGCCTGCAGGTGGTTTTCTGGAGAAGCTTCAGGCCAATGCCGAGAAGCTTGTGCGTATTCGTTCCTTGAATGGGCCGGCGGGCGATGATCCCGGAGCGATTGTGAGCCGGATCGAGATCGACGCTGCAAAAGCCGATCTTTCCGCGGCACTGGCCGAGTTGGCGAAGCTTCCGGCTGCTATGCGAGCTCCGGCGGACGCCTGGATCGAAAAGGCGCGGCGCCGCTCGGCCGCTCTCGAAGCCGGCCAACAGCTGGTCGCGCAATCGCTCGCAGGTCTGAGCCGGTGACGGCTGGCAAAATTTGGGCGACGGGCGCCGAGGCAGCGCGATGATCCGAGTGCTGGTTTATCTCCTGGTGGTGGCAGCGCTGGCAGCTGGTTGCGTCTGGTTGGCCGATCGCCCGGGCGACGTAGTGATTGTTTGGCTCGGCCGGCGTGTCGAGACCTCGGTCATGGTGCTCCTCCTCGCGGTAATGTTGATCGCGGTACTGGCAACCTTGTTGTGGTCCTTGGTCCGTGCCGTCATGGCCCTCCCTCGGTCAGTCCGGGATTCCCTGCACGCTCGTCGCGGCACGCGCGGATATCTCGCGTTATCCCAGGGATTGATTGCTGTCGGTTCGGGAAATGTCATTGCCGCGCGTAGATTTGCCGAGGAAGCAAGCCGCCTCGCGCCGAACGAGCCGCTCACGCTGCTATTGCGGGCACAAACCGCACAGCTCACGGCGGATCGAGAGGACGCAGCACGCAATTTCGAGCTGATGGCTTCCCGCAACGACACGCGACTTCTCGGGTTGCACGGATTATTCATTGAGGCCAGAAGGCGCAGCGATCCCACCGCGGCCCTTTTCTATGCCGAGCAGGCCGCCGAGCACGCCTCCGTCCCCGCATGGGCCGGAACGGCAGTGCTCGAGTTCCGCTGCGCGATGACCGATTGGGACGGGGCACTCAAGCGACTACAGCGAAACATGGAGAGCGGCCTCATCGATAAGGCCACTTTTCGCCGCCAGCGCGCTGTACTGCTGACAGCCCAGGCTCTTGCCATTGAAGATTCAGATCGGGATCGGGCCAAGGAGCTTGCTCTGGAAGCGGGGAAGCTTGCCCCGTCCCTCGTTCCGGCCGCCGTCCTCGCCGGCCGGTTCCTTGCCGAAGCCGGTGAGCAGCGCAAAGCCGCACGGATCATTACGGCGGCATGGGGGGCAAATCCGCATCCCGGTCTCGCCCATGTCTACGCGCATCTGCGGCCGGGAGATTCTGCGCGCGAGCGGCTGCGTCGCATCCAGGCCCTTGCGGCGTTATCTCCGGGCAATGTGGAGGCCGCGCTTGCGGTCGCGCGCGCAGCGCTCGACGCGCAGGAGTTTGTGATCGCCCGTGAGGCGCTCGCGCCACTGGCCGTCGTACCGACCAAACGTGTTGCAGCACTGATGGCGGAGCTTGAACAAGCCCAGCACGCCGACGAGGGGAGAGCCCGCGAATGGATGAAACGCGGGCTTCATGCCCGGCGCGATCCGGCATGGACCGCGGACGGCTTCGTCTCAGAGCGCTGGTTGCCTGTCTCCCCTGTTAGCGGGCGGCTTGATGCCTTCGAATGGAAGGACCCGCTCGCGGGCGATGACCACGGGACGGCCGTGATCGTGTCCGAACACGCAGACGTTCTCGATCAGCGCGAACCCCCGGCGCAGCCATCCCAGGATATCGTCCCATTAAGGAAAGAGCAGCCTGGAAAGCGGGCGGAACGCGCCCCGGCGACTGAGATCGTTGAGCCGCAAGCTGCGGTTTCCCCGGCGGGGGAACGCACCGGGTGGCGATCCCGCACCGGCGGTCCTATTCAGATTCCGCCCGCGGTCATCCCGCTGATGCATGCACCCGATGATCCGGGGCCTGACCCGGACGCGCCAAGCGAGTCCGACTCTCAATCGAACATTGAAGAATCACCCGCGCCGAACTGGACCCGGATTCGTCAATTGTTCCGGTGATGGGTGGTCACATCAGAGCCCCAGCTTTTCCGCCCTCTCGCGATCATACCACCACGTGTCCGGGATCGCGCGCGCATAGCGCGGCTGATGGGATGGGCGGCCGAAGACATCCCAGTAAGCGAGCCAATGAGAGGGCTTGTACCAGTGCGGCACCCAATAACGCCCGCTGCGGATAACCCGATCGAGTGCTTTGCAGGCCGCGACCAGGCCAGGTCGGGTGTCGGCGGCGATGACACGCTCGATGAGCGCGTCAACCACGGGATCGGAAATACCGCCGACGTTTTGTGAGCCTCGCATGGTGGCGGCCTGAGCGGAAAAAAAGGTCCGCAAGGACTCCCCCGGTGTATTCGAAAATCCGAACCTCTGCACCACGATATCGAAGTCGAAATCATCCACGCGTTTGCGGTACTGCGCGGGATCGACAAGGCGCAAATTGGCGTCAATTCCCAAGGTGCCCAGGTTCTTGATGAACGCCATGTGATGCGGCTGGGAAATGTTATCGTCGACCAGGAATTCGACGGTGATCGGCTCCCCGCTTGGCATCGTGCGCTTGCCATCTTTCACCATGCAGCCAGCATCATGAAGAAGCGCGCTGGCTTTGCGCAGCAACGCACGATCTTGACCCGATCCATCGGAAACGGGCGGCACGTAGGGTTCACCGAAGACCTCGTCCGCGACCTTTCCGCGGAACGGCTCCAGCAATGCGAGTTCGTCCGGTCCCGGCTTTCCCACTGCCATCATGTCGGAATTCTGGAATACGGAATGGGTCCTTTGATAGGCGCTATACATGATGTTTGCATTGGTCCATTCGAAATCGAAGGCATCAATGAATGCTTCACGCACGCGCTTGTCCCTGAATTTCTCCCGTCGCGTATTGAAAAACCATCCTTGTGCAGCAGACGGGGTATGATCGGGAATGACGTCGCGCTTGACGCGGCCGTCCCGGACGGCGGGAAAGTCATAGCGCGTTGCCCAGACGCGCGAGACCAATTCCTCGCGAAACAAATAGCTCTTGCTGGTGAAACCTTCGAAGGCGACCTCGCGGTCGCGATAATATTCGTATCGGATCACGTCGAAATTGTTTTGCCCGCGCGCAACGGGCAAATCCGCCCCCCACCAGTCCTTGACGCGCTCGTATTCGATGTATCGTCCGGGCTCGAACTTCCCGACCTTGTATGGCCCCGACCCGAGCGGAGCTTCCAGCGTGGTCTCTTCGAACGGGCGTTCGCCGTAGTAGGCCCGCGAAAAGATCGGAAGCCATGATAAGAACAGCGGCAGGTCACGGGCTCGCGACGGCGCAAAGCTCACAACCACGGCCCCATTATCCGGCGCCTGCACGCCTGCCAGGTCGCGCAGAAGCTGCCGCACGATTGGATGCCCCTTTTCCTTAAGGACAGTGAGCGAGAAGGCGACGTCATGCCCGGAGATGGGGCTGCCGTCGTGAAATTTGATGCCGGGGCGCAGCAGAAAGCGGTACGTGAGCCCATCCGCGGATACTTGCACCGCACGCGCGGCGAGTCCGTAGAGCGCATCCGGCTCATCCTCCGCGCGCTTCATTAGGCTCGCGAAGGTCAACTCCATCCCCTGCGCCGCATCTCCCTTCAGGATGTAACTGTTAAGCGAATTGAAGGTCAGAAGGTTCTGATTGAAGATCCGCGTTGCTGCGACATGTGAAAATAGCCCACCTTTCGGAGCGTTCGCATCGACATAGTCGAGATGCCTGAAATCGGGTGGATACTTGAGATCTCCGAAGACCGAGAGCCCATGGCGCTCACCATTCTCTATCGCCTCGACAGACTTGCTGAGAATGGGCGCTACCACTACCGCCGCGCCCAGGGCTAGCGTTTCGCGCCGTGTGACATTGGGCCCTTGGGTCATCGCAGGGTTCCTGATTTGATCGCTTCCATTGGGACTAGGCACATGCGCCGACGCAGGCAATCGCGCCTCGCAGCCGTCCCTTCTCAATTTTATCCGACAAAATTGACGGTTTGTCGATGCGACCTAGTGATGACTCGGCCTAGCTAGTAACCGGTCGGAGCCCGTTACCGCCCTGCCCAGGCGCTCATTCATCAGGAGAATATGGAAAGCGCGACCCGTTAACGGGTCGCGGCCGCAGGAAACTCGTCCAGGGTCGCTCCGCTTTCAAAGTGCTCAATAAAAATCCGGCCAACGCTGTGAGTGAACGCAGCCGCGGCGAACGACGACACCGTGGCCGCCATCAACACACTCGGCGGCAACGCATAGAGAAGCGCCGAACTCGTAACGGTGGCGGCGCCGCTGGGAATGGCCCCTCCGACAAGTCCGATCACGATGGCTCGCGCCCGATCGCGCTGGAATGGCACTCCATAATGCCGGCTGAGCACTTTCACCATCCGCACGATAACGGCCGTCACCCCCGCGAAATTGACAAGCGGCAACGGAATGATTCCGCCCGCGGCTGCATAAGCCGTGTGCCGATTGACAATGGTGAGCGCCTTCGTTCGCCGTTCTCGATTCTCCAAGCTAACGAGGGGTATGGCAGGGCTACTCGGGACCGCCGGCACCCGTGCGGAACTGCGTTGGGCACCGGGAGTAATAGGGACAACGTTGCTCGTTCCTTGGACCTTCTGCGAGACGGTCTCAGAGCCGGGGTGGTCCGCAGCCATCACGGGTGTGGCCCGAGGCTCATTGGCGGCGTCCGCGGGACCTGCGGGAGGAAACCCGTCAGTTGTTTGTACGATGGCCTTAGGAAGTTTTTTCTTGTTCATGCGGATGCCACTCGTTTCCTCTCCAGCGCTCCTTCGAGCACCGATTCGATCTCATCGGCGATTGCGGCGATGTCGCGTGCGGCTGGTCCTTTGGGTTCAATCAGGGTTGGCGTTGCCCCCCACAGCGCTGCCTCCGCGTAGATGACACGATTTGCCATTTCGCTCTTGAGAACAGGAAAGCCGGCCTCGGCGAGTTCCGCGCGGATATGCTTGGCAATGACCGCCTCGCGGGTTGTTTGGGTCAGCAGGCAACGAAATTCCGGCCGTCGACCTCCTTTGGCGCCGTTGATCAGGAGATTGAGGGTGTCGAGCATGCGATCGATGTCAAAGGGAGAGGGTTTGACCGGCACGAGGACAAAATCGCTTGCTGCAATGCAGGCAAGGGTTGCTTCTGACCGAAAACCGGGCGTGTCGATGATCACCAGGCCTGACTGTTCAGCAAGCTGATATGCTGTCTTCCAGCTTTCCGCGCCGGCATTCTCGATGACGCGTACGCCGCCAAGCTTTCGCTCGCGTGCCGAGAGCCGCGCAATAGAGCGTTGCGGGTCAGCATCGATGATGATGGGTTGGCGAGCCTTGAGATGCCAATGAACCGCGAGGCAGCTGGCGAGCGTACTCTTGCCGCTGCCGCCTTTCATGGTTGCCACCGTGATGATCGTCTTCGTCATCTGCCGGACTCTGTTGAGGCTACCCAGCGGTCGCCGAGGGCAGTGTTGGGACGCAACGAATCAATCACGCATTCCATATTACCGGCTAATTGCAAAACTGCCTATCTCTGTCCAAAAAGGCTGTGCCAGTGCGGCCTTTGATCTCTCGCCTGCTCTGCACTAGGTCCTGTCTTCAGTTACCCGCGCGTTGCGCGGGAACGGATCAGAATCAAACGCAGAACACCGTAACATTTGGGATTCCCAAATCAGCGATTGTGTGACTCGTGGGCGGTCAGCCTTGAGGAGGGCTGACCGATGCGACGCTATGCATTACGTGACGACCAGTGGGAGCGGATCAAGGACTTTCTGCCCGGGCGCGAAGGCCATGTCGGCGGCACCGCGGCCGATAATCGCTTGTTTGTCGAAGCCGTGCTGTACCGATTTCGAGCGGGCATTCCCTGGCGTGATCTCCCCGAGCGCTTCGGTGATTGGAAGATCGTCTATCAGCGCTTCAGCCGATGGGCCAAGGGCAGTGTTTTTGAACGTATTTTCAAGGAATTGGCGAGTGATCACGACAACGAGTACATGATGATCGATACCACTATTGTGCGCGCTCACCAGCATAGTGCTGGCGCAAGAAAAAAAACGGCGCGCAAGCGATCGGTCGATCCCGCGGCGGGCTGAGCACGAAAATTCACGCACTCGTCGATGCTCTCGGCAATCCCGTCGAGTTCATTCTCACGCCAGGACAAGACCACGATCTCACCGGCGGCGAGCCATTGCTCGAGCATGTTGATCCAGGGGCGGTCATTGCCGACAAGGCATACGACGCAGACGCCTTCATCAATACCCTTACCGAGCGGCAAATCACCCCGGTGATTCCTTCCCACCCCCGCCGCACCACGCCATTACCCTGCGATTTTGCCCTGTATTGCGAGCGTAATCTCGTCGAGCGCTTTTTCAACAAACTCAAGCACTTTCGCGCTATCGCGACACGCTACGACAAACTAGCGAGAAATTTTCTCGCCGGGATCCACTTGGCTTCCGCTATCATTCTGCTCAACTGAACACAGGACCTAATCCAACTCACACTGGCGGTCGGGCGCCTGGACCGGTTACTCTGAGTGCTACCGATTGGGGCGAAAGTCGAGGAATGGAGGGTAGCGACGGCTGATTTACGCGGTGCCGCGGAATCCGCGCGGCTCCAACTAGAGCATCAGGTCATCGCCCTGGTTCGCAGAGTCTCCCGCCTGAGCCGGCGAGACCTGAGACTCGCGTCGGGTATCGTGATGCTGGCCTACTTGATCACGCACCTTTCCAACCATGCGATTGGACTGGTCTCGCTCCGTGCGGCCGAATACGGACTGGTTGTGAGCGCACAGTTTTGGTCAAGCCGCGAGGGCACCATCCTGCTCTACAGCGCATTCGCGGTTCATTTTGTGCTTGCGTTCTGGGCGATCTACGAACGCCGGACCTTTCGGCTCCCTCCACTCGAACTGCTGCGCATAGGCCTTGGACTTTGGTTGCCGGTATTGCTGTTGGGCCATTTTACCGCGACCCGGCTCGAGTTCGAGTTGCTAGGAGCCTCCCCCACTTATGGAAGAATTGTTTCCGAATTGTGGGCGTCAAACTCTGAGTGGCGGCAAATCGGTTTGCTTGCGCCAGGCTGGCTGCATGGCTGCCTCGGTCTGAATTTCGTATTCCGCCACCGCCCGTGGTGGCGCCATTTGCAATTGCCGCTTTCCACTTTTGCTTTGCTGTTGCCGGTTCTTTCCGCGCTCGGCTTCATCACCATGGGCAGGGACCTTGATCGCCTCCCCGCTGCGGCGAAGGCCGAGCTTTATGATCCGCTCGGCCCCGAAGGGATCGCCAGGCAGCAAGCCATGCAGCGCTGGCTCGACCGACTGCTTTGGGGTTATGCCGCTCTTGTCGTTGGCACGTTCGCCGCGCGCGGAGCCCGGATTATTGTTGAACGGCGCCGCCGCGGGCTGATCGCCATTTCCTACCCGAACCGGAAAATTCAGGTGCCGCGCGGGTGGTCGGTGCTTGAAGCAAGCCGTTCCTTTCATATCGCGCATGCCTCAAGTTGCGGGGGCCGCGCCAGATGCTCGACCTGTCGGGTCCGGATTCTGCGAGGCGCCGCTTTCTGCCCCGAGCCAGGTCCGGAGGAGCGTGCCACGTTGCGGCGGATAATGGCCGACCCGGATGTGCGCCTCGCATGTCAGCTGCGACCGACCGGAGACATTGCAGTATCGCCCCTCGTTCTTTCGGAGCGTCCTGTCTATCGGGCGCAACCACCCGCTATGGAAAGCGAACGGGAAGTCGTGCTGCTGTTTTGCGATTTTACCAATAGCAAGGTGCTCGCTCGGGATCACATGGCGCACGACGTCTTATTTGCATTCAAGCGCTATGCCGAAAGTGCCTGCCGCGCCATCAGGAGCGCGGGTGGGACGATCTGCTATGTCGAGCACGAAAGCATTTTCGCTATCTTCGGCCTGTCCGGCGATCTTGCTCGTGCCTGCCGATCGGCACTGTCGGCGACGGCCGAAATCGAGCAATCCTTGCGTGAGCTCAATGAACGGCTAGGCCAGGAATGGGGATGCCGAGCGGAAATCGCGATAAGTATCCATGCCGGGCGCGTCGCGTTAAGCAAAATCGGACAATCGGCGGAATTGATCATTGCGGCCGGGGATGCAGTTGAGGTGGCGTCGGAAATCCGCCGGACGGCCAATGCATCCGGCAAATTCTACGCGGTATCGGGCACGGTGTTCACGGCCGCAAAGGTCGACCCTCCGGCACACAGAATCACGAAGGTTGCCGCGGGGTCCGAACACGTGGACATACCAGTCTATTACATGGACGGCGTTCAATTGCCGTCGCAAGACGCGACATTGCGCAACCGAATTCAGCGCGCCGCGACTGCGGTGCTGGATCAAATTCGGGGCTGAACCGATGCTGGACTATACAGCCCTCAGCGTTGCTGGTCCGCGGCCCGTTTTTGAGCGTCCGTTGGGGACGGGCTTGTCTCCGAGCTCGTCGGGCGCAGCTTATCGAGAGCTTTAGTGATCATCGCCTCAATATCTGATAGAATTGGCAGTGAGTAATATTGGGCTTGCTGCGCCTCTGCCGCCTGACGCTTCCCGGACGCGCCCGATGACGTTTCGTCAGACGATTTGTCTGAAGAGGAGGGAGCAGTCGCGGTCTTCTCCTTGGAACTCGTGTCCCCGGTTCCGCCCGGAGCTACCGAGGCTGTTTGCGGCGTATCCACATTGCCAAGGATAATTGGAAGTCCATCCTTGCCGCTGCCCACTATGACGATCTTGGAATTCGGTGACTGCGCGAGCTGGACTGTGGCTTCGATTCCGCGCCAACGTAGATACGAGTCAGAAATACCCTGACTGACAATTTGCTGGAATTCGCGAATACCTTCTGCCTCGATCTTCTTACGTTCCGATTCCCTTATCTCGCGGGCCACCCGAAACTTGTACTCTTCTGAAATGTAATATTGCTCGATTTTGCGATTTATGGCCGTAACCACTGCGCTCGGCAGTTCGATGCCCAAGATGAGCGTATCGATCAGGTTGAGCATGGCGTAGAGTGGAATGCGGTAAGGGGCGTAGTCATCAGTCTCCCCGTGCTCCATCATCTTCTCGCCCAGCATGGCCTCGGCGCGTCTGCGGATCTTTTCCTGAATCTCCTCGCGCTTTGTCGAATACACATCCTCTGCCGTATATTCTGCAATCACTTCGCGCATTCTATTCCCGATTTCAGGACCCACTAGCGCTTCGACGTAGTCCGGGCCGATCGTTTGATGCAGTTGGGGGACGGAGTTGCGCTTCAATCGAAACCGTATGTTGATGGACGCACTTAAGCTGATGCCGTCCTTCGAAATTGCGTTATAGGTCTGGGTTGTCGACTGCAGTCTCAGGTCATAAAGAAACAACTTGTTCCACGGCCAGATAAAACGCAGGCCTTCGTTTTTCAGCTGGCGTGGGTCAAGGACGGTTCCGCCGCCAAACCGCTTCCACAGAACACCGACATAGCCGCTTTGGACAGTGACCAGGACGTGCGGAGCAAGAATGACCGCGACCAGCGTCATGACCATAAGATAGATAATCGCGACCGGCAGGCGACGCTCGACAAAGCGCCACCAGGCATGCCGCGGGCGGCTTACAGGGGGGGCGCCGTCGACCGGGATAAGGTAAGGTTTCATCAGGCGTTCTCCACGACCATTCGCTCGACGAAACGGCCCTCGTCCATTCGCAGCCTGCGCGCCGGAAGGTGCATTTCGTCGAGATAGCGGTCATCATGACTTACCGCAACAACCGTTACGCCCGCCCGATGTAGTGCCGGCAATAGCTCGTAATAGAACTTGCGCCGGAAGTCCGGATCCTGATCGGCCGCCCATTCGTCCAGCAGCAAGATTGGACGCTTCTCCAGCATGCTCACGATCAACGCCAGCCGCTTGCGTTGTCCGGTCGAGAGATCGACGGTATCGAATTCGCCATGCGCCAAGCGGGTCTTGTCCTGCAGGCGAAATTCTGAAAGCAGCCGGTTGACTTCGGCAATATCTGGATGGGCAATTCCATACAGACGCTGGAAGAGATGATAGTCGACAAAAACGGAGCTGAACAGCTGACGGTAGGTCTCGCGTGTCGCATCCGTCACGACGGTTCCGTCCAAAATGATCTCCCCTAAATCGGGCTTATACAGGCTGGCGAGCAGTTTCATGAAGGTCGATTTGCCCGAACCGTTCCCCCCTGTAATAAAAACCAACTCGCCCGATTGCAGCGTGAAGTTCAATGGACCGACTTTGAACACAGTCTCGGTCGACCGTTCGAGATAGCTAAACACGACATTGCGAACTTCGATACGGTCGAACCGCCCGGCCGGTTCGGAAACTTCAAACTCAATGGGCGCAAGAGTTGCACGCAGCCGCGCCTCCAGCCGCTGAACGTTGTCGGATGCGGCATTTGCGGCTGACAAAATGGGTATCGATTGCACGAGGCCAAAACAAGCCCCGATCACGAATACCAAAGCAGTGACTGTCTTCGTAATTGAGGCTCCGCCCAAGCTGTCGCTGAAGACGGGAACAGCGAAAACGATGGCGCCGAGCATTGCGTACATCGAGCTTTGCAATAGCACCATTCGCTTGAATGTTTCCGCTTGAGTGCGGATCTTGATGTTGGCCGCCGTTCTGGAGACTTCGGCAATGTCGCTGTACAGGTCCTCACTGCGTGCCCTGTTGAGCCGCACTTCCTTGAATCCGTCCAACAGATCCATCAGGCGGTTGTATAGGCGGTTCTCCCATTCAGACGCTTCGCGGTTAGCGATGGCAAGCTGACGATTTCTCGCATGGAATAATGCGGCAGCGACCCCGACGATGAGCAAACTGAGCGCGAAGGCCAGAAGCGATAGGTAGGCGACGTAGATTGCGACAAAAAGAATAAGAATACCGCCCTGCGTCGCGAACGCCAGAGAGTTGGCGGCTTGCGTGAGGGTTGCAGTTTCCCGTGACACGGCGGCCACGATTGCAGCCCGCCCGATGGCCTCCAGTGGCAGAAGCTCGGAGTGGCGGACTTGATCCATCATCCGCACGCGCACCTTGTGAATAATGGATTCGATTTCCGCGGTCGCGGTGAGGAGAATGTAATGCTGGGTCTTGATGAAAAGTACCAGCGCGATGATGAAAAGGCTGGCAGCCCAAAGGCTGGGCTTGCCGCTGTCTGCGGCCTGCGCTCCGGTATTGATCGCGGCGAGAATCGATGCGGTGCTGACCCCTCCCAGCCCTGCCATAATGACAAGCCGATCCAGAGACCCGTGCATCTCGCGGCGAACGAGTTGGAAGAATGACATCAGCTGAATAATTCAGTTGTTCGCCGGTTACACAGCGATCGCGCTGTCACGAGCGCAGCGGACGCGATTGCGCTCAATCGCTCTGCGGGCGCTGGCGCCATTCGGCACCACGGGGTGGTCCAGTCAATAGTAATACGATCACCATCAGCAACGGAGTAATGAAAATCGACAATATGAACGTTCCCAAAAATCCTAGCCGCCGTCTGCTGCCACAGAGTCCTACAAGCAGGCAGAATACCAGATAAATCAAGATGAAAATTGTTGTGACCATTTACGTCATTCTATCCCTCTGGTCGTATCCGATTTACCATACCCTTGCTTCGCTGATTAGAAAATCAGAAAAAGCGAGTTGGGCTCGAGTATATGCGGACCGCGCGCCTCATGTTGCCGTGCTTGGCGTGTTGCTTGGACCGGTTTGCGCCGCAGGACTCACAGGCTGAGCACCCGAGGCTCTCGCGGCCGAGCGCGCCGCGTACTTTTCCTTTTGGATTTTGATGAACTCACGATAATCCGGCGGATTGAAATCGAGCAGCGTTCCTCCGGAAGCAAAATGCTTGATGAACACCTTGCCGATGACCCAGGTTGCGCCCGCAGAGACCACGGGCATTGTGAGTGCGCCCGCTATGGTTCCGAGCCCGGGCAGACCCTTCACGAGACTGCCAAAGCCCATTGCAGCGGTTGTAGCGGTTGAGGCCGGGAATACCGATCCAGCGAAGCTTGCAAGGATCGATTTGCCCCTATTGTCAGAGAAGGGGACGCCGTACATTTCAGAGAGCCGACGCAACATTTGAAGCTGGACGCCCCCGACCGCGACCACATCAACGAGCGGTATGGGGATCAATCCGGCGGCTCCCGACCATAGCGAGAAACGGTCGACCAATTGCGAAGCAAGCTCATCACGAGTGGGCTCCGTGAGCGTGGTGGTTGCGGAGCCCGTCCCTGCTTCGGTCCCATCCTTTGTTTCGGTTGTCCCAGTCGTCTCCTGTGCCATGTGTCCCTTCTCCATCAGCTCTGTGCCGTGCCAACATCGATCAGGTCTGGTCAACGAAAATTCACAAATGCGTGCGTTGCATCGAGCCCGTGCAACCCTATCATATGGCCGCTGCCGGTACCAGCATTTCAGTCGGATTGCCGAAGCTTTGCAGCCATGGGGCTGCGCTTGACAAACTAGACCCTCTCTTTATGACCATATGACCATTCTTTATGACCATATGACCATTCCAAGCGCCGCAGCTGCAGCGAAGTTCGCACGTGTCCGCCCCCACATCGTCCGGTTGCTGTGAACAGGTTCGTCAATCCGACGTCCGATCTTGACCGCGGTTGCAGCACCGAACTGCGGTTCGATTGGGTACGCGATCGCGACAGCACTCCGCTCAGGCTATCGTCTGCTCAGCTTGGCATCTGGTTTGCGCACCAGACTGATCAATCGAAGTCTGCCTACAATATCGCCGAATACATTGAGATCAATGGACCGATCGCCCCATTGCTCTTTGGACAAGCGCTACGGCAAGTCGTCTTCGAAGCCGATACGCTGAGTTTGCAGTTCATTGACGGTCCAGATGGGCCGCGGCAATTCCTAAGCGGCCCGCCTGATTGGTCGATGCCGTTCATCGATGTTAGCGCCGAAGACGATCCACACGGCGCGGCCGAAAAGTTGATGATGGCCGATCTCAGGCGGCCAGTCGATCCGCTGCATGATCCGCTGTTTAGCTTTCTCCTGTTCAAGACCTCGCCCGAGCAGTTCTTTTGGTACGCGCGCTACCATCATCTCGTCATGGACGGCTTCGGCATGTGGCTGGTTGCCCGTCGCGTGGCAGAGATTTACACGCACTTAAGCGCTGATCAAAGCTCAACTAATGAGCTGTTTGGTTCAGTTCGTACTCTTCTGGCTGAGGATGCTGCTTATCGCGAGAGTGGGGAGCTAGCGCGCGACCGAAACTATTGGAGGAACTATCTTTCCGACCGGCCGTCCCCGCAGAGCCTCGGGCACCGTGCTCCGAAAAGTTGCAATGGCTTTCTTCGCCACAGTGCTTTTTTGCCTGATGGAATCACAAAGGATCTGCGGTCAATTTCATGCCGAACCGGAACCGGTTTATCTCAGCTCATTGTTGCGGCTGCGGCAATTTTCCTGCACCGGCTAACTGGCAAACTCGATTTGATGTTGGGGTTGCCAGTCACAGCGCGCACTGGGCTGGCTCGATCTATTCCAGGAATGGCCTCGAACGTGCTGCCGCTGCGTGTTCAGCTCCGGCCAAGCATGACGGTGTCGAACTTCATTACTGAAGTGTCTCGGTTGGTATCAGACGGGTTGCAGCATCAACGATACCAAATTTCAGAATTGCGGCGAGATCTTCGGGAAGTCGCCGATAACCAAACCCTGTTCGGCGTCAGCGTTAATGTAATGCGTTTCCGTTACGATTTTAGTTTTGCCGGCACTCCAGTCATTGCACACAATCTCTCCTTGGGGCCGGTCGAGGATCTGTCCATTGTCGTTTACGAGCGCTCATCGGACGGGGTGCTTCGCGTCGACTTCGATGCTGACCCCGCGCACCATGAACTCTCAGACCTTTGGGAGCGGCAGCAAAAATTTTTCCAGATTTTGGCTGAGCTCATCCACTCGGATCAGCCAGTTGG
>CAVYVC010000007.1:0-46193 GCA_963771845.1 uncultured Alphaproteobacteria bacterium
CGTCCGAACTCCTATATCGGCCGCTCCGTGCCACGGCCGAATCTCGGCCGGCTCACCCAAGGCCGCGCGCAATTCGTCAGCGATCTCAATCTGCCCCGCATGGGGCATGTCGTCTTCCTTCGCTCTCCCCACGCCCATGCAATGATCAGGAACATAGATACGTCGGCGGCACGGGCGTCTCCCGGCGTGATGGCCGTTGTCACCGGCGCCGAGCTCGCGCAAGTGATTACTCCCTGGGTCGGGGTGCTCACGCATCTCAAGGGCATCAAATCGGCACCGCAGCACGCTATCGCGATCGAGCGCGCATGCTGGCAGGGCGAGGCCGTCTGTGCCGTCGTCGCGCCCACGCGTGCGCAGGCGGAGGATGCCTGCGAGCTCCTTGAGGTCAGCTACGAGGAGCTGCCCGCCGTGACCGATCCCGAGACCGCGCTCGATCCCGGCACGCCGGTCATTCATCCCGACCTCGGCGACAATCTCACTTTCGAGCGCATGCATGTCGCGGGCGAGCCTGACCGAGGCTTCGCGGAGGCCGACGCGATCGTGGAAACGACATTCGTGTTCGGCCGCCACACCGGGGTGACTAGAGTCAGCCGCGCGCCATTGTCGCGGATTAGGATCCGGGCGAACAGCGGCTCACGGTTTATCAGGGCACGCAGGCGCCACACATGATGCAGAACCTCTTTGCCAAGCATCTTGGCCTCGAGGAGCACCAGGTCCGCGTCATCACCAAGGATGTGGGCGGCCTGTTCGGCATCGAGGTCGGGACCTACGCCGATGACGGACGGCGGCCTGGGTCTGGCGCTCGCTCGGCAAGATCCTGCCCCTGAAGCGTCCGATTAAATTCGTGGCCGACCGGATCGTGAGCTTCGTGACCGACATTCATGCTCGCTCTACTATCGCTTCAATAAGGCGAGGATCGGCGTCAAAAATGACGGTACCATCACCGCGTGGGAAATCGACGACCTTACCGGCATCGGCCCCTATTCGGTGTACCCCCGCACGTCGGGTATTGAAGCTGAACCAGATTGTCAATCTCACGGGGCTGTCCCTGGACCGGCCCTAATTATCATCGCGTCCGGGTGCGGGTTGTCTTTCAGAACAAGAACGTGATGTGCCAGTACCGCGCTGTCGGGCACCCGATTGCAACGGCGGTGACGGAAGGATTGGTCGAGCTTGCCGCCGCCAGGATCGGCATGGACCCGCTGGAAGATCCGGCGGCGCAATCTCATTGCCGACGACGCGCACCCCTCTAGCGGGGCCTCAGGCATCAAGTTCGAAGCGCTGTCCCAAGACGACGCTGTCGCCGAATTTGATGCCATGATGAATTACGCCGGGCTGCGGGCGGTCCAACAGCGGCTGCGCGCGCAAAAGGTTTATCGCTGGATCGGCTTTGCGAGCTTCATCGAGGTGACTAATCCTTCGGCCGCGTTCTATGGCATTGGCGGTGCCAGTAATCTCCGCGCAGGACGGCCGTCACCATGAGGCTCAATGGCGCAAGGCGCCGTTCAATCGCCCACACCGGGGCGACCAAGCAGGGAGTCAGGGCGCGGAAGCCGTCATCGCCCAGGTTGCCGCTTCCTCGTTCGGCGTACCGATCGAGGCGCGTGCGCGTGATTACCGGCGATACCGACAACACGCCGTACGGGGCGGGACCTGGGCCTCCCGCGCGGTCTGGATCGGCGGTGAAGCCGCCTGGCAGGCGGGCAAGGCGCTGCGCAGGAACGTGCTCGCCTGCGCCGCACCAATCCTGCAGGCAAAGCCTGACGATCTCGACGTGAGGAACGGCGCCATTGTCGATCGCGGCAGCGGAAATGAGCGCCTTTCCCTGAACGCAGCTCGCCGACATCGCCTATTTCCGGCCCGACACCCTGCCGCCGGATTTTCAGGCGGAGCTGGTTGCAACGCGCCATTACGTGCCGCGCAAGTGGCCGTTCGCTCTCACCAATGGCATCAGGCGAGCTATCTCGAAATCGATGTGGAAAGCGGCTTCGTCACGCTGCTCAAGCACTGGTGTGTCGAGGATTGCGGCACCGTCATCAATCCGCAACTGCTGGATGAGCAATATCAGGGGCGGCGTGGTGCAGGGCTTTGGTGCCGTCTCGTTCGCAGGCACTGCGTCTATGATGAGCGTCAGCGCGATAGCTCCTCAACGGCAACATGGTCGACTACCTGGTGCCCATGGCGGCGGAGATGCCTGACATCGAAGTGGGCTATGTGGTGACGCCGACGGCGGATTTCCAGTTCGGCGCGAAGGGCGCGGGCGAAGCGGGCACCGCAGGCGCGCCCGGCGCGGTGATGAACGCCATTAATGACGCGCTGCGCCCGCTGCGCGCCAAGCCGCTCGTGGAAATGCCGTTCACGCCGGGCCGGATTTTCTCCGCAGCGCTGGGAAAGGTGTGAGGCTGGGCCGCGTGAAGAACTAATCTAAGCTGCGATCATCAAATACGGGTCTGTCGAGGAACACAGCAAATGGATATCAAAGTGGGCAGGCAGGCGATCGCGCAAGCGACGCAAAAGCTGAGCAACTGGGGCCGCTGGGGCAAACACGATCAGATCGGCACGCTCAACCAGGTGACACCGGAAGACATCGTCAAGGCGGCAAGCCTCATTCGCAGCGGAAGGGCATTGTTCCGTTCTACACATCCCGCTTCGATAACAGCAGATCATTCGTACAACAGACAGGCCTGTTCGGCGGACGTTTCAATCCTATCCATCAGATGATATAAACTCGTCACCGATGCCATTGCCGGAGCGCAGGACACTGGCAGAAAAACAAAATTTGCGACGCCGACGACACGCTCAATCTTTGTGTTCAGGGGGCCACCCAGTGGGATGCGTTGGGCCACGTCTTTTACGAGGACAAGGAATATATCGGCCACGATCCGAGAATGATCGATGCTCGCGGGTTGAACGTGCTCTGGCATTGAGCATTCCAAGAGCAAGATGGTGGGCCGCGGCGTGCTGCTCGACATTGCGGCGCGCTTGCGCGGCGTGAATTTGGCTCGCCGACGGTGAAGGCATCTCGAATCACGAGCTCGACAAGTGCGCGAAGCATCAGAACGTGGAAATCCGCCGCGGAGATTTCGTCATTATTCGCACCGGCCAGATGGAGCGCTGCCTCGCTGAGAAGGAATGGGGCGGGTATGCCGGCGGCGACGCGCCCGGCGTGCGGTTCGAGAACTGCTATTGGTGTCACGCCAAGGAAATTGCCGCCATCTGCTCCGATACCTGGGGCGTCGAGGTGCGGCCGAATGAAACGACCGAGGCGAACCAGCCCTGGCACTGGGTCGTGATCCCGGCCATGGGCCTGTGCATGGGCGAAATCTTTTATCTTAAGGAGCTTGCCGAGGACTGCGCCGACGACGGCATCTAGGAGTTCTTCTTTTGCGGCCCGCCACTCATCATCACCGGCGGCACCGGATCGCCGATCAATCCCCGAGCGATCAAGTAATCAAGCCATCAAGCAGGAGCGAGGCACAGCACGGAACACCGTTCCCAGGATCAACCCGGAATCCGCACAGCGTGCGAGAGCGATCGATCCGGCCGAATGGGAGACACGGGTCGATCTTGCTGCGCGACCGGCTGGTTGACCTTTACGGCATGACCGACCTGCATCTCAATCACATTCGGCTCGCGCGCCCGGACACGAGCAGCATTTTCTGATCAATCCGTTCGGAATGATGTACGAAGAGATGACGGCCTCTTCCCTCATCAAGGTCGATCTGGCCGGAAACATCATCGCAAATGCGAATGCGGAATACGGGATCAATCTGCCGGGCTACGTCATCCATAGCGCGATCCACCGCGCGCGCCCCGATGTTGCTTGCGTGCTGCACACCCATACCAATGCGGGGATGGCAGTCTCGGTGCTCAAATGCGGACTGCTGCCGCTGACGCAGACGGCGTTGCGCTGGTCACGCATCGCCTATCATGACTTTGAGGGCGTGGTGGTCGATCTTGACGAGCAGAAGCGGCTCGTCGACGACCTCGGCGACTGCGCGGTCATGGTTCTTCGCAATCATGGACTGTTGGCGTGCGGCAGCTCCATCGGGGAGGCGTTCAATAACATCTACCGGCTCGAACGCGCATGCCAGACCCAGCTGCTGGCCATGGCGTGCAATGACGAGCTCTCGCTCCCGCCGCAAGAAGTCATCGCCCGCGCGAACGCACAACTCTCGATTGCGCCCTCCCCGGACGCAAAAGGCACGAAGCGGCCACATGGCGCACTGGAATGGCCGGCGCTCAAGCGCATGCTTGACCGGCGCGACCCGTCCTTACAAAAACTGAGGCGCACGCGCGACAAGAGGCAAGGCCAAAGCCGCTCCGGTGACGAGCTCGCCGGCTTGGTGCGGGAACTCACCGCATCTGAGATGTTTGCTGGCTCGTCGCTGGTGCTGATGTCGGAGTGAGCAGCGTCGGCTTGGCGGCGGGCTTTTTTGGCTTGGGCTTCGGCGCTGGCTCATCGGCTGCGGCTGGAGCATCGGAGGTCGCGCCTTCCTTCCCGGCCGCGGCCGGTTTAGCCGCGGCAGCTTTCTTCTTGGCCGGCTTCTTTGATTCCGCCGCCGCACCCGGCGCCGGGGGCTTGGTCCCGGTATAAACCAGAACCGGTTCGCCCATATTTGCGTCTGGCAGCAGATTTGCCTTCGTCTTGGGCGCGTGCAGGCTCGAGACGAACACGCCATAGGGGGAGTCCGGCCCAAAATTGGTCGGCGCTATTTCCTCTTCGTCTTCCGTGGCGGCACGCTTGCGGTGTGGACCGCACATATCATCGCGCAGATTGGCGGGGCGGCACTGACCGGCTCCACCGCCTCGACCGTTGCGAGGGCAGGCATCAACCAGTTAAGCCCGGTGCTGCTGTTGAAGCCGCGCTCCAGAAGTTGCGCGGCCTTGAGCGCGCGCCCCGCCGAGGAAGGCGCCCCGAGCACTACGGCGATCAACCGTCTGCCGTCGCGCGTTGCGGAAGCGACGAGATTGAAGCCCGAGGCGCAGATGAATCCGGTCTTCATGCCGTCGGCGCCGGGATAGCGGCCGAGCAGGCTGTTGTAATTGCGCTGCACCATCTTGCCCATGCGTATGCCGGGCAGGTGCCAATAGTAGTCGTATTCCGGGAATTCCCGGATGAGAGCGCGCGCGAGAATTGCAAGGTCACGCGCGGAGGAAATCTGGTCGTCGGCCGGCAGGCCATTGGGATTGACGAAGCTCGACTGCACCATGCCGAGACGGCGGGCGTTCGCATTCATCTGGTCGGCGAAGTTTTCGATCGAGCCGCCGACGCCTTCGGCAAGCACGACTGCGATATCGTTTGCTGATTTCACCATCAGCATCTTGAGCGCGTTGTCGACGGTGACCTGGGTACCGACCCCAAATCCGATCTTCACCGGAGCCTGGGCGACCGCGTTGGCGGAGACGGTCAGCGGCTGCTCGAGGGTGAGCCGGCCTTCCTTGACCGCACGCAACGTCACATAGGCGGTCATGAGCTTGGTGACGGAGGCAGGGTACCAGGGATAGCCTGCGTTCTGCGAATACAGAACCTTTCCGCTCTCGGCCTCGATGACCAACAGCGCCTCGGCCGCGGCACGCTCGCCCGTAAACGCGGTTGCGGTGCACAGGATTCCCGCCCACATTAGAAGTCGCAGAGCACTAGACGGCATTGCGCGTTCCATGCTTTGAGGCGGGCCGCTCAACCTTATCGCCGGCGGGAGAAGTGTAAGCGAGCAAGGCTAAGCCGATGATGGATAAAAGGCAAAAGCGAAAAGCCCCCCGCTCGCAAGCTCCTGCCATCAGGCTCGTGTTAATGTTAAAAGAAAGCGTCCAAATTTCGGCACGTTTCTGCAAGTGTTGCATTTCCATCACAAGCACTGACAATCGTGCATAGCGCAAATCAAGGGAGAGCCATCGTGACCGTATGTATTGTTGGCTGGGCGCACACCCCCTTCGGCCGTCTTGAAGGCGAAACGGTCGAAAGCCTGGTTGTGCGGGTGGCGAGCGAGGCGCTTGAGGATGCAGGCGTTGCCGCGCGCGATGTCGACGAGATCGTGCTTGGCCACTTCAATGGCGGGTTCTCGCAGCAGGATTTTACCGCCTCACTGGTTTTGCAGGCCTCGCCCGACCTGCGGTTCAAACGCGCAAGCCGCGTCGAGAATGCCTGTGCGACCGGTTCGGCCGCTGTCCACCACGGACTCAAGGCGATCGCTGCCAACAGCGCACGCATTGTGCTCGTGGTCGGTGTCGAGCAGATGACGACCACGCCCGGGCCCGAGATTGGACGCAACCTGCTCAAGGCCTCCTATGTTCGCGAGGAGGCGGATATCGAAGGCGGCTTTGCGGGCATCTTCGGGAAGATCGCAGCGCTTTATTTTCAGCGCTGGGGCGATCAATCAGACGCGCTCGCCCGCATCGCGGCCAAGAATCACAAGAACGGCGTTGCCAATCCGTTTGCACAAATCCGCAAGGATTTTGGTTATGAGTTCTGTCGCACCGAAAGCGAGAAGAATCCGCGCGTTGCGGGTCCGCTCAAGCGCACGGATTGCTCGCTTGTCTCTGATGGCGCAGCCGCTGTCGTCCTGGCAGACGTCGCGACCGCGCTCAAGCTCGGCAAGGCCATTGCGTTTCGCGCGGCCGAGCACGTGCAGGATTTCCTGCCCATGTCCAAACGTGACGTGCTCAAGCTCGAAGGCTGCAGCGAAGCATGGAAGCGCGCGCTCGCGAGCGCGGGCGTGCGGCTTTCCGATCTCTCATTTGTGGAAACTCACGACTGTTTCACCATCGCGGAATTGATAGAATACGAGGCCATGGGCCTGGTGCCGGAAGGTCAAGGGGCACGCGCGCTGACCGAGGGACTCACCGGGAAAGACGGACCGTTGCCGGTCAATCCTTCGGGCGGGCTCAAGGCCAAAGGTCATCCCATCGGTGCGACAGGTGTTTCGATGCACGCCCTTACCGCCATGCAGCTCATGGGCAAGGCGGGTGACATGCAGATCAGGAACGCGACATTGGGCGGCATCTTCAACATGGGCGGCACCGCGGTCGCCAACTACGTGAGCGTGCTCGAACGGATCAAATAAGGTTGCTGATCACGCCGTAGCGAGCTTGCCCATGCGATCACGCAGGCGCATTCGCGCGGGCCGCTCCACCGCATAGAAAAGCATCGCCGCGAGCGCAATCACCAGCATGACCGTCGCCAGAAATGCGGCCGCGCGGCCGGATGCATTCCATTCGGCAATCCCGGCATATTCCCAAAATCGCCGCAGGACGAGCAGCACGGGAAAATGAACCATGTATATGGAATAGGAGATCTCGCCGAGCCATACGAATGGCCGGCTTCCTAACATGCCGGCCAGAAATCCGTTGGCAGTTGCAGCTCCGAAAATCGTCAGGGCAAGCAGAGCCACGAGGCCAAAATCCCGCATCGCCAAGGAGGCGCCGGCCAGGAACAACAGGAATGCCGCGGCTCCGAGCAGGTCACCACGCAAGCTCGCCGGCTTGCGACCGAGCGCAACGGCGCGGCATAGCGCGGCCCCGCACAGGAATTCGCCGGATACGCGAACGAGCGCCGGCGCCCCAATCCAGATGTTCAAGCTCCAGTCGGCGAGGGCAAACGCCCATGCGGTGCCGGTGAGGGCGACCGTGGCAACCAACAGCGCGGTCGCGCGGTCGCGCACGAGAATCAATGCCGGAGCGAGCAGCGGAAACAACAGATAAGCGAACCACTCCGCGCTGATCGACCACGATGGCGCATTCCAGCCCGGCTTCGGCGTCACCCCCCACGCGTGCAGGAGCGTGAGCTGCCAGGGGAGATCCGCAAAGCGCCACTCCTGCGGATTATTCAGGGCAATGTGGTTCGCCCGGACGACGGCGATGAGAACAACCAGAGCGGCGAGAACCGTGACGTGAACGGGGTAAAGGCGGATCAATCGATGCCACAGAAATACCTGCACCGCATTGCGGCTTGGCTGCGCCAGGCTCGCGAAATAGACGTGCGTTATGATGAAGCCTGACAGCACGAAGAAAAAGTCGACACCGAGATAGCCGCGGACCAGAAACGGGAGAACGGTCAGCACGCCACTCGGCACGTTTTGATCGGTGTGCAGGCCGAGCACGAGCAAAGCCGCAAGCGCGCGGATACCGGTGAGCGGCGGAACGTAGCGCGATGCAAGGGTGGGAGACTTTTCGGGCATATTTGCCGATCAAGTTGCAACGATCGCCGCGCCTTTAATCTCCTGGCCGCCTGCCGCCTGCGCCATCAGGAACTGACTTTTCGCAAGCTCGGCAAAGTGTCCGCCGAGCCGCACGAGCTCGTCGAAGCTGCCACTCTCGATGATCCGGCCGCCCTGGAAGACCAGGATGCGATCCGCATTGCGGATGGTCGCAAGCCGATGCGCGATCACGAACGTGGTGCGCCCCTGCATGACCTCGGTGAGCGCCGCCTGCACCCTTGCTTCGGTCAGCGCGTCAAGCGCGCTCGTCGCCTCGTCAAGAATGAGAATGGGAGGATCCTTGAGAAGGGCACGCGCGATCGACAACCGTTGCCGTTCGCCGCCGGAAAACAATCTGCCGCGCTCGCCGGCATTGGTCTCGAAACCTTCCGGCAGATGATTGATCACATCGAGAACCTGCGCACGTTCGCAGGCAGCGCGCAGCTCTTCTTCGGTTGCGTCCGACTTTCCAACGCGAAGATTTTCGGCGACGGAGCGGTTGAACAGCAGCACTTCCTGGAACACCACGCCGATGTTGCGCCGCAGGCCGCTCAGCGTCAGGCCGCGGATGTCCATGCCGTCGATCTTCACGGCACCGGATTGCGGATCGAAAGCGCGATGCAGCAGGCCGAGTGCCGTCGATTTGCCGGCGCCGGTTGCTCCCACCAGGGCGACGGTTTCCCCCGGCAAGGCGGTAAAGCTCAGATCAGCAACCGCGGCGCGTTTGCCGTCGTAGGAAAAGGAGACGTCGCTGAATTCCACCAGTCCACGCAGGCGGCCGGGGTCGACGGCGTCAGGGCGGTCGCGCACCGCTGGCTCGGTATCGAGAACGTCGAAGAACTCGGCAATCCGCGGCGCATCCATCACCATCCGGTTGGCGAAATTGACGGCTTGTTCAAGCCGCGTGATCAAGAGCGTCGCAAAACTCATGAACATCACGATCTCTCCGACCGTGGTGAGATCGTGGAGATAAAACCACACGCCGAGAATGAGGATCGCCAGCATGGTCAGCGTGGTAGACGCGCGCGTGATCACGCTGGTCACCGCCCACCAGGAGAGCACCGGGATCTGGGCGCTGAGCACTTCCTCGCCCATCTTGCGCATGCCCGAAACCTCGCTTTCGATCCGGGCAAAGCTCTGCACCAGGGCGATGTTGCCAAGCGTGTCGGTCGTGCGCTCGGCGACTTCGGTGTAGTGGCGCTCGACCTTGCTCTGCATCTGCTCGACCTTGTGGATCACGCCCGCGATCAGCACCGCGAACAGGGCGCAGAGCACAATCAGCAGCAAGCCGTAGCGCCAGTTGATCACGAGCGTGAGCGGCAACAGCACAACGAGGGAGACGAGGCTCGCGAAATGCTCGCGAAAGAACGCGAGCCACAGGCCCCAGAGCGTGTTGCTTCCGGCCATCATGACCTTCACCAGCCGGCCGGAATGAGATCCGCTGTAGTAGCTCAGCGGAAGTTGCAGCACATGCTCGAAATACATGGTTCGCACGGCCTGGTACTGGCGGTGCGCGAGACGGTCGGCGTGGAGCGAGACCAGCGTGCTGCAGACAATGATGAAAAGGCCAAAACCGACCCAGGCGCCGACGAGCGTCATCAAGTCCGGCCAGGACAGGTCTGCAAGGTGACCTTGCGCGATGGCAAGGGTATCGATGATGCGTCCGAACAGGATTGGTTCAACGAACATGGCGCAGGCGAGCGCCAGATTGGCGACTGCCAGAATCCAGCCAAGACCGGCTTCGCGCCCGAGCAGCTCGAGCACCCGGATATAGAGGCGGACAAATTTCATGCTTTTGGCACCGGCTGCCGCTGCCCTCGCGTTGCCTCAATTGACCCTGCGCTCGGCGGCGGGCGGCAGAAAAGACGCATCAAACGCGTCTTCGGCTTTCGGCTTGTTCTTGAACGGGTGGACAAGCGCGAGCTGCTCGATTGATTTCTCCATCCGTGCGGTCTCGACCGCCCCGAGGCCATCCGCTCGCACTTCGGGCGTGAGGATGTTTTCCCGGATGGCCATGCGCAAGCGCTCGAGTTCAACGTCTTTTTTCGCGGCGTCATCACGCTTGAGGATGGAGTCGACGGCGGCGGCAGGACGCCGGATGATTTCCTTGAGACTTCTGGTGAAGGCCTGCAGAAAATTCCTGACCTCGTCGGGCTTTTCGCTCGCAAACTTGGAATTGACGATGATGACGTTGCCGTAAAGCTTCATCCCATAATCCGCCATCCGCATCAGGACGATGTCGTCAACCGGCACGCCGCTATCCTTGAGGTCGACGTAAAGCCGAAACGATGCGCCGAGCGCGCCGTCTAGCTGCCCGGCCGCAAGCATCGGCACGCGCACCGCAAGGGCGATGTTCTCGATCGTCACCTTAGACGTATCGATGTCGTTGAGCTTGGCGAAAAGCGGCCACTGCGCAAGGGTCGAGCCGCTTGCCTGCGCGCCAATTCTCTTGTTCTCAATCTGCTTAGGATCGGTAATGCCGCGACTTTTGCGCGCGACCACCGCATAGGGAGGCTTGTTATAAACGACGAATATGGCCTTGATGGGCGCCGTGGGATGCTGATCGCGATATCTGATAAGCCCGTTGAAATCCGTAAATCCCAGCTCATAGGCTCCTGATGCAACGCGCATGATGGGATCGAGCGGGGAGAGCGCTTCGTCGATGGTGACTTCGAGCCCTTCGCTCCTGAAATAACCCTTGTCCTGGGGAAAAAGAAAAAGCGCCTCCGGTCCCTCGATCGGACCATCGAGACTGAATTTGATCGGGGTCTGACCCACCGCAGGCGCAGCGCCGCAGGCCAATGCTGCTGCGAGCACGAGCGGGGATGGCCGGCATCGCATGAGCGCTGCAAGGAAGCCGACGCACTGGCGCAGCTGCCGTACTCCGAACATGTCCCGGCTCCCTGCGTTGGTCGATCGCCCAGAGCGGGATGATTTTTCTTCGAATCATCATCCCGCTCTAGCTCTTTGTTTGAGCATGATCTTTTTCCGAAAACCGGTTCCCACTTTTCGGGATCATGCTCCAAGGCCGCCAACAAAGAACAGGACCGTGCAAAGAGCAAGGCAGAACCCTAAGTTATTCGTAGGAATAAAGCAGTACGACGATGGCCCGCAGCCAGCCCTCGACCGGCAATGCCGATGAGCCGCAAACACCTGTTTCGGAGGGGCAATCCCCGCGGCTGTTCGGGGCGCCCTATGCAGCGGCTGACGAAGCCATCGCATCCGATCTTTTCGCTCAGGCCTCCCGGCCCGCTGCCGCGGAAGAACGCATCAGTGCCTATGCCGCTCGTCTGATTGAAGGCATCCGGGCAAGAACAGGCGGGCTGGGCGGGATCGAGGATTTCCTCCACGCCTATTCCCTGTCCACCAAGGAAGGCCTTGCCCTCATGGTGCTTGCAGAGGCGCTGCTGCGGGTGCCGGATGCGGCGACTGCCGACCGTCTCATCGAGGATAAGCTCGCGCGCGGCGAGTGGTCGTCCCAGGACCTCAAGTCCCACGCTCTCCTCGTCTCAGCCTCCGCGTGGACGCTCGGAATGAGCGCGCGCATCATCCATCCCGGAGAGACACCCGACACAATCCTTGACAGCCTGCTCAAGCGCCTCGGTTTGCCCGCGCTCCGCGCAGCCATCCGCCAAGCCATGCGGCTCCTCGGCTCGCACTTTGTGTTGGGACAGACCATCGAGGAGGCGATCGAGCGTGCCGGCGCGCACCGGGAGCTGCGTTATTCGTTCGATATGCTGGGAGAAGGCGCGCGCACGGGCGCGGATGCGCAACGGTACTTTGCGTCCTATGCCAACGCCATCGAGGCAATCGCGCGATCAGCCGGTACAATGCCCCCTCCAGGGCAGTCCGGCATTTCCGTCAAGTTTTCGGCGCTGCATCCGCGCTTCGAGGCCATATCGCGCGATCGTCTCTTCGCCGAGCTTCTGCCCATGCTTATCGAGCTCGCCGGGAAGGCACGCGAGCGCAAGCTCGGTTTTACGGTGGACGCCGAGGAGGCAGACCGGCTCGAGATCACGCTCGACCTGATCGTGGCGATGCTCGCGGATGACACGCTGCGGGACTGGAACGGATTTGGCGTAGCAGTGCAGGCTTATCAAAAGCGTGCGCCCGCGGTGATCGACTGGCTGGCCGAGACGGCGACCAGACTTGGCCGCCGCATCACGGTACGGCTGGTGAAGGGGGCCTACTGGGACACCGAGATCAAGCGCGCGCAAGAACGCGGGCTTCCCGACTATCCTGTCTTTACCCGCAAGGCGATGACGGATCTTTGTTACGCGGCCTGCACCCGCAAGCTGCTCGCCGGGCGCGAGCGGCTTTATCCGCAATTTGCGACCCACAATGCGCTCACGGTGGCAAGCGTCATCGAAGATGCCGGCGGCGTCGAGGGCTACGAGTTCCAGCGCCTGCACGGGATGGGCGAGGTGCTCTATGCGTTCCTGCGCGGCGATTATCCGCAAGCGGCCGTTCGGGTCTACGCACCGGTTGGCAGCCACCGCGACCTGCTTGCCTATCTGGTGCGCCGATTGCTGGAGAACGGTGCCAACTCGTCGTTTGTATCCGTTGCAGCAGATAGCGCGGTGCCGATCGCGGCCATTCTTGAACGGCCGCAAAGCCGTATCGGTGATGTGAGGCATGCGCGCAATCCCAGAATCCCTCTCCCCCGCGACCTCTATGCTCCCATGCGCCGCAATTCCGCGGGGGTGGAATTCGGCGACCGGGCGAGTCTTGCGCGGCTGCTCGCCGAAATTCGTGCTGCAAAATTGGCGGACAGCGCGGCGCCCATTCTCAACGGAAAAGTGCATGCCGGCCCCGATCGGGCGGTCTTTTCGCCCATTGAGGGGACGGTTATTGGACGGGTGAGCGAGGCAACCACTGCACTGGCCTCGACGGCAATGGCTTGCGCTCAATCCGGCTTTCCGGCTTGGGCAGCAACACAGCTCGAAGTTCGTGCCGGCTGTCTCGAACGGGCGGCGGACATCCTCGAAGAGCAGCGTGCCGGGTTGATTGCGCTCCTGCAGGGTGAGGGCGGAAAAACGCTCGACGACGCGCTCGCCGAAGTTCGGGAGGCCGCGGACCTGTGCCGTTATTACGCGGCCCAAGCCAGACGCACGCTCGCGCCGCAAGCCATGCCCGGCCCAACCGGAGAATCCAACGAGCTCGGCTATCGCGGCCGCGGTGTGTTCGTGTGCATCAGTCCGTGGAATTTTCCCCTCGCCATATTCCTCGGCCAGGTGGCCGCGGCTCTGGTTGCCGGGAACGCAGTCGTGGCGAAGCCCGCCGAGCAGACGCCCCTCATCGCCGCACAAGCTGTCCGCATCCTGCATTGCGCAGGTGTTCACGAAAGCGCGCTTCAGCTTGTGCCGGGAAACGGCAAGATCGGCGCTGCCCTGGTGGGCGATGCCCGCCTCGCCGGCGTTGCATTTACCGGATCGACCGAGGTGGCGCGCTCGATCAATCGAGTACTCGCCGCAAAGGAAGCTCCGATCGTGCCGCTGATCGCGGAGACCGGCGGCATCAATCCGATGATTGTCGATGCTACCGCCCTGCCGGAGCAGGTAACCGATGATGTCGTTGCTTCGAGCTTCCGTTCCGCCGGCCAGCGCTGCTCGGCGTTGCGGCTCCTTTGTGTTCAGGAGGATGTGGCGGAGCACGTGATTGAGATGGTCGCGGGCGCCGCGCGCGAGCTCAATCTGGGCGATCCCCGTGATCCTGCGACCCACGTCGGCCCGGTGATCGATAGCGAGGCGAAAGCCAAGCTCGACGGCTGGGTTGCCGCCATGGAACGCGAGAACCGCGTCCGATTTCGCTGGGACGCGTTCAAGCCGCTGCCGGCCGCCGGCACTTACGTGCCGCCTGCAATCGTCATGCTCGACCGCGCGCGTGACCTCAGGGAAGAAGTCTTCGGACCAATTCTCCACGTGGTGCGCTGGTCCTCCGATCGGCTCGATGCGCTGCTCGATGACATCGCGGCTAACGGATATGGCCTCACACTCGGCATTCACTCGCGCATCGATGCCACCGTCGAGCACATTGCCGGCCGGCTCACGAACGGCAATGTCTACGTCAACCGCAACATGATCGGGGCAGTGGTCGGCACCCAGCCTTTCGGCGGGACCGGCCTCTCCGGCAGCGGACCTAAAGCGGGAGGACCCAACTACCTGCGCCGCTTCGCCGAAGAGCAAGTAGTCACCATCAATACCGCCGCAACGGGCGGCAACGCGTCGCTGCTGGCGGCCGGCGAGGACTGAGCGCGGCAGAGCGCGGCACGATCTTTGATGCACGTTCGTCCGATTGGAGTATTCTGATTCGACATGAGTGATTCGCTCGCTCGCCTTTACCGTGCCGTCCGCATCGCCAAGAGCGCGGACCCGGCGACTTCGCGCACTGCGCGGCTCCTGCGCGCCGGTCGAAGCAAGATGGCAAAAAAACTCGCGGAGGAAGCGGTCGAGGTCGTGATCGATGCGATGAACGGCCATTCCGATGCCGTCATACGCGAGAGCGCCGACCTGCTTTATAATCTCGTCGTGTTGTGGGTGGCCTCAGGCGTCCATCCCAACGACGTCTGGACGGAGATGGATCGGCGCGAGCGGCTGCTTGGGATCGCCGAGAAGCTGCCGAAACGGCCGTTTGAGGTTCACTCACGCCGCAAGGTGGTCGCGCTCGAACAGGCGCGCGCGCGCAAACGGCGGCGCGGCTGATTGGCCGGCGGCGCGTGGACAATTGGCGCCGCCGTCCCTAAACCAGCCGACAATGCTGCGTCGCCTTTACGACTGGTGCATTGCCGCCGCGGACAAGCCCTATGCGTCGTGGCTCTTGGGCATTGTCTCATTCGTGGAAAGCTCGTTCTTTCCCGTCCCGCCCGATGCAATGCTCATCCCCATGGCGCTTGCACGGCCGGACAAGGCCTGGTCATACGCGACGCTGTGTACGGTGACATCGGTCGCGGGAGGCGTGCTCGGCTACGTCATCGGCGCGACGCTTTATGATCCCGTCGGACTTTGGCTCATCAAGCTCTACGGTCTCGGTGACAAGGTCGAGGCGTTTCGCGAAGCCTATGCACAATGGGGCGCCTGGATCATCCTGATCAAAGGACTCACGCCCATTCCCTATAAGCTCGTGACCATCGCGTCAGGCTTTGCAGGCTACAATTTCGTGATGTTCGTGCTGCTCTCGTTTGTTGCGCGCGGCATGCGGTTCTTCTTCGTTGCGTTTCTGCTCAACCGCTACGGTGCGCAAGCGCGCGTCATCATCGAAGAACGATTAGGTTTCTGGGTCACGCTTGCCGCCATCTTGCTCGTCGGTGGCATCATTGCCGCCCTCTACCTGTTTTGATGTGGTTCCCCCGGTCCTCATTTTTGCCACGCCTGCCGCGCAGCGTCGGGCCGGGCGGAATCGGAATGATCACGCGCAGGGGACGGATTCTTCGGGTTTGCACGGCAACAGCCGCGTTAGCGGCTGGCTGCGCGCTTTTCTTTGTTGCCTCGGGCCTGACGCAGGAAAATGGAGCGGCCGCGGATGCTGCACCGCCCGCGCAGGCACCGGGCACCAATCAGCAACCGGGCTTTGTGGATGCGATGGGACGCTGGTTTGAGGAAGGCGCGCTAAAATTCAAATCGCAGATGGAGAGCGCGCAAGAGAAGTTCGATAAGCTTGGCAGCCAGGCGCGGGAAGCCACGAAGGAGGCAACGGGGGCGATCGTTGGCCTGCCCAATGCCCGGGTCGTAAATGCCCGGGAGAAGTGCGTGAAAGCCCCTAACGGCGCGCCGGACTGTCTGACGGCTGCTGTGACGCTCTGCCGCAGCAAAGGTTTCGAGACCGGCAAGAGCCTCGATACTCAGAGCGAGCAAAAGTGCACCTCGGCGCGCTTCCTGCTCGAGGGCCGCTCGCCAACCAGCACGGAGTGCCCGACCGAGATTTTCGTCACCCGCGCCATGTGCCAGTAGGCTTTTTCACCGAGAGTGCCGTGAACCTGCATTCCATGCTGCTCCTGCGCGAGGCGGCCGGACGTCCGGTCACCGTCGGCCTGATTGGCGCCGGCAAGTTCGGCACCATGTTTCTCAGCCAGGTGCGATCAATCCGGGGCATGCGTCTCGTTGCCGTGGCCGACCTCAACGTCGCGCGCGCCAGGGATCAATTTCGAACGGCGGGTTGGCCGGATGCGGCTGTTTCGGCGAACTCGGTCGCTGACGCCTACAAGAGCGGGCGCACCCATGTGACCGCGGATGCGGCCGCCTTGATTGCATTCCCCGAGATCGAGGTGATTGTCGAGGCGACCGGGATTCCATCGGCTGGCATTACCCACGCCAAGTCCACCATTGCGAGCGGCAAACACATCGTCATGGTCAACGTGGAAGCGGACGCGCTTGCCGGCCCCCTGCTGGCGCGCGAAGCCCGCAACGCCGGCGTCGTGTACAGTCTCGCCTGGGGCGACCAGCCCGCGCTTATCTGCGAGCACGTGGATTGGGCGCGCGCGTGTGGATTTAAGGTGGTCGCAGCCGGCAAGGGGACGCGCTACGAGCCGCATTATCATCGTTCCACGCCCGACACCGTCTGGGAGATTCTCGACAAATACCTGCAGATCACTGATCGCGCCTCGATCAACCCGAAGATGTTCAACAGCTTTGTCGACGGCACCAAATCGGGCATCGAGATGACGGCGGTTTGCAATGCGACCGGGCTCATCCCACAGAGCGAGGGATTGGGCTTCCCGCCGGCGAGCCGGTTCGAGCTTGCCGAGATATGCAAACCTAAAGCCGACGGGGGAACGATTGAGAAAGCCGGGGTGACTGAGGTCGTCTCCTCGGTTCATCGCGATGGACGCGACGTGGAGCATCACCTCGCGCTTGGAACCTACGTCGTAATCGAAGGCGAGAGCGACTATGCCCGGCGTTGTTTCAAGGAATACGCCATGCTGCCCGATCGCAGCTGCCGCTATGCCGCACTCTACCGGCCGATCCACATGATCGGGCTCGAACTCGGAGTTCAGTGGCAAGCGCAGCCTTGCGCAAGGAACCGACGGGCGCTCCCACCGGCTTTCACTCGGATGTCGCCGCAACCGCAAAGCGCGCGCTCATGAGCGGCGAGACACTCGACGGCGAGGGTGGTTTCTGTGTCTGGGGCAAGCAGGTCCCGGCGGAGCGCTCGCTTGACCTCGGCCTGTTACCGCTCGGGCTTGCTCACGGGGTGCGTCTCAAGCGCAATATTGCGGAAGGTGAATGCCTCAAATGGAGCGATGTTGATTGTGATGACGGCGACGTTGCCGTGCAGGCGCGGCGCGAGATGGAGGCGGCGTTCGTCAGGCGCTAGAGCGGGATGAGTTTTCTCCGAATCGTCATCCCGCTCTAGCTCTTTGTTTGAGCATGATCTTTTCCGAAAACCGGTACCCACCCTCGGGTCAAGCCCGAGGGCAGGCTTTTTCGGGATCATGCTCTGATGTCATGCCTTCGGCACCCCCGTGATCCGGATGCCTGCTCCCGCGATCTTGTAGCGGCGATTGATGGTGATGAGCACCGAGGTCAGCGCCTCGGCCGCAGCAGAATTCGCGATCGGGCCGGCATAGAAGCCGCGCAATCCGATATCAGCGCACAGGCCGATGACGGCCTCGCAGGCGGAGCGGTCATCGCCGCAGATGAGCACGTCGCAGTCCACCGGATGATCGAGCTCATTGAGGTGTTGCGCGGATACGTTCTGAAACGCCGAGACGACGCGCACCGCGCTTCCGGCGAGTTGCTGGATCGCCGCCACCGCCGATTGACTTTGCGGCAACTGCACCAGGCCGACTTTGGGGGGGACGAGCGGCACGGTCGTATCGACCAGGATTTTGCCGCGCAGCGCACCGAGGACAGCCTCAACGGTGCTGCGCTGAACGGAATAGGGCACCGTGAGAAACACGATTTCACTGCCTTGCGCCGCAGAGCGGTTATCGCTGCCCTGGATCGTCTTGCCGAGGCGCGTGCTCAACTCGGCCGCGACCGCGCGCGCGCGTTCGGCCTGCCGCGAACCAACGGTCAAATCGTGTCCCGCCGCCGCAAGCCGCAAGGCAAGCCCCGTGCCTTGCGGGCCGGTACCTCCCAGCACCGCGATTTTGTAACGTGGCTGATCCATGATGAATGCGCCTTCCAATGATGGGTCCGCGTTTGACGCTTGGCTGGAGTGGCTATTACGCTAGCCTACCATGACAGCAGTGCCGAGTTCCCCAGCAATGAACGCCGATGCGTCGCGCAACATCAAATTCATCAGCCACAGCGACCAGGGCGGCCGCGGCGATGGCGTGCAGGTCATGGTCAATAAGGGCTTCGCCTATATCGGCCACGGTTTTTCCAACGGCATTTCCATCATCGACGTGCGCGATGCAAAAAATCCGAAGCCGGTCAATTTCCTGCCTTGCCCGCCGAACACGCGTGCGCATCATCTGCAAACCCATGGCGACCTGTTGCTGGCGGTCAACGGCCCAAGCGTCTGGACCATGCAGGTGAGCCAGCAAGCCTATTTCACGGGAACGTCCGGCGACGCTCTCAAGGGCCAGCAATTTACCACCGGGCTGCGCGTTTACGATCTATCGCGCCCGCAGGAGCCCCGCGAAATAGCATTCCTGCCGCTCGGCGGCCTCGGGCCGCACCGCACCTGGTATGTCGGCGAACGCTACGCCTATGTTTCGGTCCATCTCCCCGAATTCTCCGACCACGTGCTGGTGATCGTCGACATGAAGGAGCCGAAGCGGCCCGAGGTAGTCGGCAAATTCTGGCTGCCCGGCATGTGCACGGCCGGCGGCGAGAAACCGACATGGCCGAAAGGCAAACGCTATGCGCTGCATCATGCGTTAGTCGCGGGAAATCTCGCTTACAGCGCCTGGCGCGACGGCGGGCTCGCCGTCATCGACGTCGAGGATGCGACGAAACCCAAGCTGCTGTGCCATCGCAATTGGGATCCGCCGTTCGGCGGCGGCACCCATTCGCCGCTGCCGCTGCCGGACCGCAATCTGCTGGTCGTGGCGGACGAGGCGAACTTCGCCGATTGCAGCCTCGGCCTGCGCTATATCTGGATTTTCGACGTGCGCGTGCCGGCGACTCCGGTGAGCATCGCGACCATGCCGGTCCCGGACGAGATGGACTATTGCAAGAAGGGCGGCAATTTCGGCCCGCATAATTTGTGGGAGAACCGCCCGGGCGCGTTCCAGAGCTCGCAATTCATATTCGCGACGCTGCACAATGCCGGCGTGCGCGCTTATGACATTGCCAATCCATTCTCGCCGCGCGAAGTCGGATTTTTTGTGCCGCCGGCGCCGGAGCGCATGTTCGATCCGCGGCCAAATCGGCCGCAGGTGATCCAATCGTGCGATTGCTTCGTCGATGCCCAGGGCATGATGTACCTCACCGATTCGAATGCCGGACTGAACATTCTGCAATTCGAGGGTGCGTGATGATATTATCTGTCGCCGCTTTCGCGGAGTGGGATGAAGATTGACAGCCCGACGTACGGGATCGCGCATGCGCGTTCATAGCGTTGACGCTATCGCCATCGATATTCCTCTCACCAAAAACTTCGGTGGGAGCACATATGAGGTCCGCAAGCGTTCAACCGTCATCACGCGATTGCGAACCGACCAGGGGTTGATGAGCGAAGTTTATAATGGCGACAACCGCGACGGCGGCCAGGAGATTGTCCGATTGATACGGGAAGAGCTCGGACCTCTGATCAAGGGCTTTGATATCTTCGAAGGTGAGCACATATGGTCGAAGCTCTTCGCACTTACCTTCGCTAGTCGCGACCGCAAGACGCTTCTGGAAGCAATTGCCTGCATCGACTGCGCGGTATGGGATATTGTCGGCAAAGCGACCAGCCGCAGCGTGCGTGATCTGCTCGGTGGCCTCACCGATAAGGTGCCGATTATTTCTATCGGGGGGTACTATATTGAGGATAAGACGCTTGCTGACATCGGGCGCGAGATGGAGGCCTATCGGCAAGCCGGGATGGCGGGCTGCAAGTTCAAGGTCGGAGGCCTATCGCCACAAGCGGATGCCCAACGCGTAGAGGCCGCACGCAAGGCGGCAGGTCCCGACTTCATTCTGGCGGTTGATGCCAATCGGGGATGGACGGCAGATGAGGCTATTCATTTCGCCAGCCTCGTCGAGACACTCGACATACGCTGGTTCGAGGAACCATGCCATTGGTACGATGACGCGGTACAAATGGCCCGCGTGAGGGCCAGAACGCAAATACCGATCTGTGCCGGCCAATCCGAGATCACGAGCCACGGGGTGCGGCGCCTGATCGACGCGAATGCCGTCGATATCGTCAACTACGACGCCTCCGAGGGGGGTGGTGTGACCGACTGGCGGCGCGCGGCCGCGCTATGTGCGACGGCAGGAGTGGCAATGGCACATCACGAGGAGTCACAAATCGCACAGCATCTCATGTCTGCGATTCCCCACGGCACCTACATCGAGTGCTTTGCTGACCCGGAACGTGATCCTGTCTGGCAGCGGATGTGGGTCAACCGTCCGGCGATCAAAGATGGCATGATGAGCGTATCGCAGGGACCAGGCTTCGGCCTCAAACTCGACGTCGGTATGATCGCCAAATACGGTGTCGGCTAGGAAAATGTTCGACATGCCGCCCATGCTCTCGACAGCGCCAAGGGGGTGATCGAATGATGGGTTTTATGTTGCAGTGCATGAGCCCGGTTATGTGTTTTGGCACACCGCGTCGAATCGCTGCGGTGCGAAGGTTCGGACGCGATCGGAGCGAAGCGGACATGCCGGGAGCGTCGGAAGCGGGTCGATCTGACAAAAATGACCCAAGGCGGAAGTCCGCTCTGTCAACTTTGCTGTGATGCACAACAGCTCACCCAATGATGCAATAATGTGCTAGGGTGGATGTATGAAGCGACGCGAGTTCATCACTCTCATCTGCGGCGCGGCAGCGTGGCCACTAGCGGGGCGAGCGCAACAGGGCGAGCGCATGCGGCGAATCGGCGCGCTCACGGGCACTGCGGCTGCGGATGAGGCGCGTATGCAGGGTCGTTTCGAGGCGTTCCGGCAAGCGCTAGCGCAACTGGGCTGGACCGACGGCCGCAACATGCGGATCGATTATCGCTGGGGCGAAGGCAACGCCGACAATATTCGCAAGCATGCCTCGGATTTGGCTGCGCTCGCGCCCGACGTCATTCTGGTCAGTGGCGGTGCGCCCCTGGCAGCGATGCTTGAGGCGACCCACACCGTGCCGATCGTGTTCGTGATCGTCCCCGATCCGGTCGGCTCAGGGTTCGTCGATAGTCTGTCTCGACCGGGCGGCAACGCCACCGGCTTCATGCAGTTCGAATACAGCTTGAGCGGGAAATGGCTGGAGTTGCTCAAGGAGATCGCCCCGCGCGTGACGCGCGCGGCGGTCGTTTGGGATCCAACTTTGCCTGCCGGGATCGGCCAGTTCGCCATTATCCAGTCCGTGGCGTCGTCGCTCGGAGTGGAAGTCATACCGGTCAACGCACGCAAAGCACCCGAAATCGAGCGCGCCCTCGCGGCCTTCGCCAGCTCCGGCAATGGCGGCATGGTCGTGACGGCGACCTCGTCAACGTTCTTTCATCGCGAACTGATCGCCACGCTCGCGACGCGGCATAAGTTGCCCGCGGTCACCCCTGCCCGCGACTTTGGGGGCCTGATCTCTTATGGCGCTGATTTCATCGACCAGTACCGGCGCGCGGGGCAATACGTCGATCGCATCCTCAAGGGCGAGAAGCCCGCCGATCTGCCCGTGCAGGCGCCGACGAAGTACGAGCTGGTCATCAATATGAAGACCGCCAAGGCGCTCGGCCTCACTGTGCCGCCAACGCTCCTCGCTCGCGCCGACGAGGTGATTGAATAGGATGCTGTTTGCTGCATCTGCTCACGGCAGCAATTGGCACTTCGCGTCATTGCGTTGCCCCGCAGCAAGTAGGTCGCTTTCGGGGCGAGGCGGACATTGAGCCACGCTCGGAGGCCGTATTATGAGTCCACGACCAGCATGCTCCAGAGAAGGAGACGCATATGCTCAGGATTAATCTCGCGCGCGCGGCATCTGTCCTCATCCTGGTCGCCGTCCTGACGCGCCCCGCTTGCGCAGACGATAGGTTGCGTGTTGCCGCGGGTCTGGCCGGGACCTGGGAGAATTCATTTTCCGAACTGGGCCAGAATGCCGGCTTTTTCAAAAAGCAGGGGCTCGTGCTCGACATTTTTTACACCCAGGGAGCCGGTGAAACGCAGCAGACCGTCATTTCCGGCAGCGCCGATATCGGCACCGGAATCGGAGCCTTCAATACCTTCGGGGCCTTTGCCAAAGGCGCTCCCATCCGGGTGATCGGGGCGACCCACACCGGGGCAAACGATCTCACCTGGTACGTCCGCGCGGATTCGCCCATCAAACAGACAAAGGACCTCGCGGGCCGGACCGTTGCCTATTCCACGACGGGCTCATCGACGCACGCCACCGTGCTCGCGTTCCAGAAAGTGTTTGGTGTCACTTTCACGCCGGTCTCCACCGGCAGCCCGGCCGCCACCTTGACCCAGGTCATGAGCGGGCAGATTGACGTGGGCTGGACGTCTCCTCCGTTCGCGCTCGATCTTATCAATGAGGGCAAGATCCGCGTGATTGCGCGGGCGAGCGACGTGCCGGAAATGCGAAACCAGACGGTGCGGTTCATGACCGCAAATGCAACCACGCTGGCTGCCCGCAAACCGGTTTTCATTCGTTATATGCAGGCGTACCGGCAGGTGATCGACTGGATGTATTCCGATGCCGCTGCACTCAAGGCCTTTGCAGATTGGGCGCACGTTTCGGAAGCGCTCGCCAGGGTGGTCGCTACGCAGTACTACCCGAAGAACAATGTTTTGCCCGACCGCATTGAGGGCATCGACGCGTCGATGGCCGACGCGGTCGCGTTCAAATATATCTCCGCGCCGCTCACGAAGGAGCAGCTGGCAGAACTGATCCTGGTCCCGCTGCGGTAGCTGGACTGTGCGAGGGACAGTTGGCCCGGTAGCCCGGATGAGCGAAGCGATATCCGGGTGAGGCTGGCCCCGCATATCGCTTCGCTCATGCGGGCTACGACGGCGGTTTTCGCCGGCTGAGATTTTCGTGCATGCGGCGCAACGCGCGCTTGAGATCGGCCCGCTCCTTTTTCGACAGCCCCTGCGTCGCCGCGTCCTCCAGTTTGTGCGCTATCGGGATCAGCCGCGCTACCAGGGCCGCTGCCTTCGGCGTAACCTCGACCACAACCTCGCGGTTGCTCAGACGCGAGCGGTTGCGGCTCACCAGGCCCATTTGCACGAGGCGCGTGATCAGACGCGACATGGTCGAGACTTCCATGCTGGTGATCTCGGCAATGTCGATCTGGCGCAGCGGTCCGCGATGCGAAAGCGCCGCCAGCACGCGCCAGGTCGCAATGTCGAGGCGGGTGCCGGCCAGGGCATCCGCGGAGAACCGCGCCACGAGCGCTGACCCGACGCGATTGATGAGGTAAGGCAGGAATTCGGTCAGGTCGAGACGGGGGGGCAAGGCACGTCCTCGCGGGCAGAAAATTGTATTTACAACAGTTGCAATTTCAACTATACCAAGGAAACGGCAATAATCAAGTCCCTGCCTTATGGCGATAGGCGGCGGGCACAGCGAGGGAGACGCGAGATGGATTTTGGCTATTTCACGCTCAGCGACAACCACTACGAGAGCAACCAGCGCTCGGCCAACCAGTTCGTGGCGGACATCACCGCGGAGGCGCTTTACGCCGAGGAGCTCGGCATGCACTCCGCCTGGATCGGGGAGCACCACTTCAACTCGCTCGGCGTCCTCTCCTCGCCTGAGATGGTGCTCGCCTACATCGCCGCGCGCACCAAGCATATCCGGCTCGCTCCCGCCGTAAACGTTACCCCGCTGCATCATCCCATCCGCGTTGCGGAGCAATGGGCGACGCTTGATCTCCTCAGCGGCGGTCGCGTCGATTTCGCATCCGGCCGCGGCTATGACAGCCGGGAATACGCTCCCTTCAAGGTCTCATTTGCGGACAATCAGAGCATTTTCGAAGAAGGCCTCGAACTGGTGCAGAAACTGTGGAGCGCGGAAGGCCGCATCTCGCACCAGGGCAAGCACTATCAGTTTGAGGACGTGCGCATCACGCCGAAGCCCATTCAGAAGCCGCTGCCGGTGTATATCGGCTCATTCTCCAAGCCCTCGATCGAGCTCGCCGGACGGCTCGGTTGCGGCCTGATCGTCGCGCCCTTTGCCGCCGCCATGAGCTATGGCGGACTCAAACAGGTCGCCGACCTCTATCACGAAACTTGCGCGAAACACGGCACGACGCCGAAACGGCTGATGTGCAGCTACTTCACCCATTTCGCCGACACCAAGGCACAGGAGGACGCCCAGCGCGCCCGCCAGATTCGCTATTACAAGGAATGCGTGATACCGGCATTCCCCGGCGATCCCAAAACTGCGCCTCCGAGCTATTTTTATTTCATCGACATGGTGGAGCGGCTGCGCAACGTAAAGCCGGAAGACCTGACCGAAAATTCAGTTCTGCTCGGCGATTCGCAACGCATTACCACAATCCTCAAAAAGGTAGAGGCCGCCGGCTTTGATGAAGTGATCCTCTACTTCAATGTCGGGCTCAAGCCGCACAGCCAGGTGAAGGAGGAAATGGACCGCTTCATGCGCGAGGTGGCTCCCACCTTTGCGGGCGCGCAGAAGACGCGCGCGGCGTAGGACACCGCGCTTTCGTAGCTAACGGACTGGTCACACGATTTCCGCAACTGGGCGTCGACCAAAAATCGCATCAAGCGATGGACAGCACCGGATGATCGCTCTGGCGCGCGGCGTATTCGAGGGCGGCTGTTATGTCTTCCGGCTCAAGCAGCGGATTTTCCTGGTCACCTTCGAACCTGCCGCCCGGAACGATCTGGCGACAAACACATTGCAACACTAATTTCGAAAGACGTGCGGCGTGCAGGAAAACGCGTTGCAGATCATCTGAGCTGACTAACCGACCGCGTCTTTTATATCGTCAATCAGTTGCGCTACTGCCGCAATCTCTCGGTCGACCAGGTCGCGTGCAGGTGGAGGCATTATCCTGCCTTCCGCAGTCGGGTAGCGAAGCGACGTAGCCACTGGCGAAAGAGAGTCGAGACTTTGAATTCGTTGACGCCATTGATCGTCTTGCGGCAACATTTCCGACAGCGATTCGAAACGATGCTCTCGCCCGGGGTTGATCCCGCGTTGCTCAAGCAGAGCTTTGACAGCTTTCTCGGCGCTCTGTTGGATGTGATATCGGGCAAGACGGGTTGATATGGGCACGAGTGCTCTTGCCCCAGCGAGATCCTCGCCGGCCATTTGCAGGAGCGCGTGAACGCGCCTAGGGTTGGCCATAAAGTACGATGCCGTCGTCGAGCGCGTCTCGAAGCACGCCTCCGGCGTCCAAATGAGCCTCTCGCCACGCGCCGATTGTGCAGGGAACAACATCACAGCGAAGCCCGCGCCCCGCTACGGGCCGATATACCTCATCGTAATCCAGCAGTTGATCGCTGATGACAAGCAGATCGTAATCACTTTCTGCTCGGTTTGTCCCACGCGCGCGGCTGCCAAACAGGATGATAGCGCGAGGGTGCAGTCCTTCAACGAGACGATTTACTGCCTCAGCAAGCCTGGCATCTTGTATCGACCGTTGACGCATGTGGTTTATATACTTCTCTACTTCGCATCATTGCAATGGAGCCAAAAATGACGGGCAATCGCAGTCTGGAAGAGAGGATCACAGCCATCGAGGATCGGCTCGAAATCTACAACGTGATCGCGAGCCATCCACCCAGCGCCGACACCGGGGGCGATGCCCATATCGCGGCGAGCTGGGTGGAAGAGGGAGTGTTCGACCGCGGGGAAGCGCTTACGAGCGCACGCGGACGCGAGGCCATTGCGAAGCAGGTGCTCAGCCCTGACCATCAGGCGGCGATTGCGCGCGGGCTTGCGCATTTCACCGGGCTCCCCCACGTCGCAATTTCCGGCGACACGGCCGTCGTCACTTCCTATCTGGCGATCGTCGTCCCGCAGACCGAAGGGAATGCGGTCGAGGTGCCCAATCACGGCACGTCGAAGGGCTTCCGTATCCATCGCATCACGGCAAATCGCTGGCATCTCGTGCGTACGCCGCAGGGCTGGAGGATCAAGCAGCGCACCCTGCGTCCGCTTGATGGATCCGAGCCAGCGCGCGAGATCCTGCGGCAGGCGATTACGCTCAGCGCATCAGGCTAGGCAGCCAGAGCGAGATGATGGGAAAAGCGATGAGGATGCCGAGCCGTATCACGTCGGCGAACATGAAGGGAAGCACGCCGTGAAACAGGGTGCGGGTCGGCACCTGGGGCAATAGCGCATTGATGACAAAGAGATTCATGCCCACCGGGGGGCTGATCAGCCCGATCTCCACCACCACAACGATCAGAATGCCGAACCAGATCGGATCGAGCCCGAGGTGCACGATGAGCGGAAAGAACACCGGGACCGTCAACAAGATCATGGAGAGTTCCTCCATGGCGGTGCCGAGGATGACGTAGATGACGCAGATGGCCGCCACCACCATGATGGGTGACAGGTTAAACCCGGTGACGAGGTCTTTGAGGTCATTGGGCATGGTCGTGTAGTTGACGAATTCGGCAAACATCAATGCGCCGGTAAGAATGGCGAACAACATCGCCGTCGTGCGCGCGGATTCGATGAGAGCATCGAGCAGCGTGTGCCAGCTGAGCACCCGCCGCGCGAGTGCAAAACAGAGCGCGCCGAAGGCGCCGATGCCGGCCCCTTCCGTTGCCGTGAACACGCCGCCATAGATGCCGCCCATGACCACGATGAAGAGCAGTGCCACAGTCCAGACATTCTTGAGCGCAATCAGCCGCTCGTGCCAGGTCGAGCGCGCGCCGCGTGGTCCGGACTTCGGATCGGTCCATACAATCCACTGCACGGCGAGACACAACAGAAAGGTCGCGAGAATGCCCGGCATGATGCCCGCGGCGAACAGCTTGCCGATATTGGTCTCGGTCAGCACGCCATAGATCACCATGATGGTCGAGGGCGGAATGAGAATGCCCAGGGTGCCGCCACCGGCAATTGCACCAGCTGACAGACGGTCCGAATAGCCAAGCTCGCTCATGGCGGGATAGGCGACCTTGGCCATGGTGGCGGCGGTTGCGATCGAGGAGCCGCAGATCGCGCCGAAGCCGGCGCAGGCACAGACCGTTGCCATGGCCAGTCCGCCGCGCAGATGACCGATGCAGGTATAAGCTGCACGAAAGAGCTGCTGCGACATGCCCGCGCGGGTGACGAAATTCCCCATTAGTATAAAGAGCGGCACCACCGAGAGCGTGTAGTTGCGGCCGGTCTCGTAGATCTTGGTCTCCACCATCGCCATGGCCGGCGCGAAATTCCAGTCGCGCAGATACGCGACCCCGAGGAATCCGACGACGCCCATTGCCACCGCAATCGGTATGCGAAGGAGCGCCAGCACCATCATAAGACCGAGACCGACCAGAGCCTCAGTCATGTCGTGGTCACCTTGTCGGGGTCGAAGACGACACCCGCCCGGGGCGGCGGCGGAAAGATGACCTTGACGAGATGCACAATGCCGGTGATCGCCACCATCACCGCCATGAAGTAAACGAATGGACCGACCGGAATGCGCAACACTTCAGTGGTGTCGCCGTAGCCCGCGATCTTTCCGGCCTTGACCCAGACGCGCCAGGCAAGCGCCAGGACGATAATGCCGCAGAGGAAATCGACCAGTCGCCGCAGAAACAGGCGTCCTCGCTCGCCGAGAATCATATCGATGAAGTCGAGCGTGACGTGCTCATCGGCGCGCGAGGCGAGCGGGAGCCCGGCAAAGATCAGCGCCAGCAGCAGCAGCTCCGTGATCTCGAAGGCTCCGCGTATCGGTGCGTTGAGGATGTAACGGCCGATCACGTCGGCCGTGGTGAGCGCCATCAAACAAAACAGCAGGAGCGCCGCGGCAAGGCCCAGCGCGCGATCGAGCCAGACGCCCGCCTCGGAGCCCTGCTGCGACATTCGTCAGTTGCCCGCAGCGACGCGCTTGACCTCCGCGCGGAACGCGGCCAGCACCGCCGCGCCATCCACGCCTTTGGCGGTGGCGTCCTTGACCCACTTGTCCTCGATCGCCTTGGCCCGCTCCTGCACGCCTTTGACCAGCTCGGGCGAAGCCTCGCTGATCTGGATGCCTACCCGCTTCATTTCCTCCAACGCTGCGGCATCGGTGGCGTCCCAGGCCTTTCCCGCGAGGCGAGCCAGCGCCTCACCCGAAACTGATTCGATGGCGTCCTGATCCTGCTTCGAGAGTTTGTTCCACTTGTCCTCGTTCATGAAGAAGCCGAACGAGGAGCAGTAAAAGCCGCCCGGGAACAGCGTCGCATATTTGATTACGGAGCCGAGCTTGAAGGAGATGATCAATTCAAGGGGAAAGAACGTCCCATCCGCCACGCCCGAGCTGAGCAGCTCGTAGGATTCCGGCGCCGGTTTGACGAACGCAGAAGCTCCGAGCGCGCGCGCCATCTCCTCAGCGATGCCGCCGCCGGTTCGAAATCTTCATGCCGGCGAGGTCCTCGACCTTGTTGATCGGCCGCCTGGTGTTGAACATCTGTCCGGGTCCGTGCGTGAAGACCCCGAGCAGCTTGACGCCCTTGTACTCGCCAGCCTGCTGCAGATATTTCCAGTGAATGCGCGAATAGGCGACTGAGTTGATCAGCGAAGTGGCGCCGCCGCCGGGCAGCTCCGCCAGCAGCGGAAGCACGTGGCGCGCGGGCGTGTAGCTCGCGGTGACATAAGAGACGTCGACGAGGTCGTCCCTGACCGCATCGAAGGTGCCGGGCGCCGCCGATGGATGCTTGGGCAGCATCTGCAGCTTCACCCGGCCGCCGGTCGCCTTCTCCACCTGTTGCCCCCAGACGCCGAGCACATCCTTGGTCAGCAGGTGGTTGGGCGAGACCCAGCTCGACATGGTGAGCGTGGTCTGCGCGGCGGCGGGGAGCACGAGCCCTGCGGCGGCTGCCGCGGCCACGCTCAGGAAAAGATTTGCGATACGATGACGCATTGGTGAGATCCCTCCAGATCGTTGAGCCTCATCGGCGCATTTGCGGCCGCTAGCGTCAACCCCTATTCGCAAGGCGTCTCGTCTCCCGGCAGTATTGTATGCTGCGCTGCGCCCCGGGATACCCGTACCCTATTCGCGCGGCCAGTCGGCGGCACCGGCATGGGTTACGGCGCCTTCGCAGGCAGGCCCGACGAGCTTGCTGTATTTCTCGAGCACGCCTGAGAGACGCTCTGACGGGCGCGCAGCATAGGCCTTGCGCCGCGCAGCGAGCTCTTGCGCGGAGAGCATGAGATCGATGGATCGCGCATTGCAGTCAATACGAACGGTATCTGCGTCGCGCGCGAGCGCAATCGGCCCGCCCACAGCGGCCTCCGGCCCCACATAGCCGATCATCATCCCGCGGGTTGCACCGGAGAAACGCCCGTCAGTAACAAGCGCAATCTTCTCGCCCATGCCTTGGCCGTAGATGAGCGCGGTCACGCCCAACATCTCTCGCATGCCCGGGCCGCCCTTGGGTCCTTCGTTACGGATGATCAAGACGTCGCCCGCGCGGTATTCGCGCTTGCGCACTGCTGCAGAGCAGGCCTCCTCGCTTTCGAACACGCGTGCCGGGCCCTCTGATACAAATGTCTTGAGACCGGCAACCTTGATGAGCGCGCCGTCAGGGGCAAGATTGCCGCGCAGCACGACGAGTCCGCTTGCATCGCTCAGGGGCTGCGAGGCGGATCGCACGATCTTGCCGTCAGGACCGCAATGACCGGCAAGATGCTCCGCCATGGTCTTGCCGGACAGCGTCAGCGCATCCCCATGCAGGTGACCGCCGTCGAGCAGGGCCTTGAGCACAGCATCGGTCCCGCCGACTCCAAATACGTCAAGGGCAAGATAATGCCCACCCGGCTGCAGGTCGGCGATGAGCGGCGTGCGCGCGAACACTTGCGCGATGTCATCGAGGACAAAGCGCAGGCCCGCCTCGTGCGCAATCGCAGGCAGATGAAGCACGGCGTTGGTCGATCCGCCGGTGGCCGCCACCACCACTGCCGCATTCTCCAGTGATTTGCGGGTGACGAGATCGCGCGGCAGCGGGCCGCCGTTCGCGAGGATTTGCGTCACGCGCTCGCCAGCATGGCGGGCAAGCGCAAGCCGCTGCGAATAGACCGCGGGAAGCATCGCCGAGCCCGGCGGCGCAAGCCCGAGCGCCTCGGAGACCATCGCCATTGTGTTCGCCGTGAACTGGCCGGGACAGGAGCCGATCGTGGGCGCACATGCGCGCTCCAGGCCCAAAAGCTCGGCCTGCGTCATTGCACCTGCAAGGACAGCGCCGACGCCCTCGTAAGCCGTGAGCACGGTGGCATCGCGCCCGTGCCAGCGTCCCGGCAACATCGCCCCGCCATAGACGAACAGGCTCGGCGCATTGAGCCGCACCATGGCCATCATGATTGCCGGCAACGTCTTGTCGCAGCCGGCAAAGCCGATGAGCCCGTCGTAGGCGTGAGCGCGCATCACCGCCTCGATGGAATCGGCGATGATCTCGCGCGATATGAGGCTCAGCCGCATGCCTTTGTGATTCATCGAAACGCCGTCCGAGACGGAGATGGTCGCAAACGGCACCGGCAGGGCGCCGCCCGCCGCTACGCCCAGCCGCGCGGCGTCGGCCTGCGGCGCAAGCGACATGGAGCACGGGGTGTTTTCGCCGTGCGTGCTGACGATCGCGATCTGCGGCTTGTCGAGATCGCCATCATCACGGCCGCAAGCGCGCAGGAAGGCGCGGTGCGCGGCACGGTCGAGACCCTGCGTAACGATGCGAGAACGGTATTCGCGCTTCATGCTCATGGAGCTGTCATAATCGTTGAACCAGAACAATGCGACAATCCGCCGAGAACTTGTAGCCCGGATTGAGCCACCGGGTCGGCGCGAAGCGCCGCCCGATGACAGGCTCCGCGAAATCCGGGGTAATCTTTAAACACCAAAAGGATCTTGCTATAGAAACGCTTCGAGATCTCAGGGAGGATCAGGAATGTTGACGGCGTCGGATCCCGGATTTCGCTTCGCGCAATCCGGGCTACGCCTGCTACGAGTGCTGCTCGCGCTTTTCGCGCTCGTCACGTGCGCCGGCGCCGAGCCGTCCGACAATTATCCCAGCAGGCCGATTCGCGTCATCGTGCCGCAGGCAGCCGGTTCCGGGGTTGATCTGCAGGCGCGCGTCCTCGCACAGAAACTGGGCGAGCTGTGGGGGCAGCAGGGCGTGGTTGAGAATCGGCCGGGCGCCAATGCGATTGTCGGAATGGAAGCCGCCGCCAAAGCGCCTCCCGACGGCTATACGCTCATTTACGCGCCGGTGAGCGCAATCGCGACCAATGGCTTCATCTACAAGAAGCTTCCATACGACACGTTTCGCGACTTCATCCCAATCTCGCAGACAGCCGCCAACACGCTCGGCGGGGTGGTTAATCCCGCGTCCGGGATCAAGTCGATTAACGACCTCGTCACGCAGGCCAAGGCGCGGCCCGGCGAGATCAATTACGGCTCGTTCGGCATCGGCAATCTTACCCACATGATGGGCGAGCTTTTACAGAGCGCGGCGGGGATCAAGCTCATGCATGTTCCCTACAAGGGCCAGACGCCCGCAATCACGGATGTACTGGGAGGACAGATCCCGCTTGCCTTCACGACCATGGGCGGCGTCGCGGATATGATCCAATCGGGGCAACTGCGGCTGCTCGCCACCTTCGGGCGGGAGCGCGACGATCAGTTTCCGGGCGCACCGACGGTTGTGGAATCCGGGTATCCCGAGGTCGTCGTGGAGGGCTGGAGCGGGTTGCTGGCGCCAGCCGGCGTGCCCCCACAAATCATCGGCCGGGTTCACAGCGCCGTGGTGCGCATCCTTGCCATGCCCGAGGTAAAAGCAACATTTGCGCGCCAGGGCTCGAAAGCCGTGAGCAGTGCCAGTCCGGAAGAGTTCGCACGCTACATCAACGCCGAGGCGGAAAAATTTCACGCCATTATCAAGACGGCAGGCCTCGAAGGCACGCAGTAGTGGAAACGGCTGCGTGAGCCATCCCGCAAGAGCCCATCGCCTCGGCCTGCTCACGCCGTCCTCCAACACCACCCAGGAGCCTGAACTCTCGGCGGCACTGCCGTCGCACAATCACGCTGCATACCGCACGCGTCGCCTACCGCGACATCACTCCGCAGGAGCAAATGCGGTGTGTTCTGGAGCTCGAAGCTGAGAGTCGCAAGCTCGCCGACGCCGACGTGGGCGCCATCGTATTTGCAGCCACCGCTCCCACCCTCGCCAAGGGAAAGGGCTATGACCGCGAGCTGATCAAGCGCATGGAGGATGCCTCCGGCAGGCCCGCGACGACAGCGGCGACCGCCTTCATCGACGCGCTCACGCGGCTCGGTGTCAAGCGCGTCGCCATCGGAGCACCGTGGAGCCAGACCATGGACAAGCCCATGGTCGAATTCATGGCGATGAGCGGTTTTACCGTCGTTCACAGCGAGGTGCTGGGATTCGTGGCCTCGATTGAGCTTGGCCGCGTGGGCGCGCAAGAAGCCTATGAGCTCGGCCGCCGCTCTGACCGGCCCGACGCCGAGGCTATTCTCATGCCCGGCGGCAACTGGCCTGCGATGAGCGTTGTCGAGCGACTCGAGCGCGAGCTCGGCAAGCCCGTCCTTGCCAACAATGCCGTGAGCCTTTGGGCCGGCTTGCGCCTGCTCAAGCGCACCGACAGCATTCCCGGTTACGGATTGCTGTTGCGCAATCACCTCGCGGCATAGCTTGGAGCCAATTTCGATGGCGTTCGATCACCACGCGATGGTGCAGCCCGCGGTACCTCTCCCCGCAGGGGAGAGGTCGGATCGCGCTTGCGCGATCCGGGTGAGGGGGATCAGCTTTACGAGTAGTAGCCCCCTCACCCGGAATGGGCGCGAGGCGCCCATTCCGACCTCTCCCCTGCGGGGAGAGGTGGACCTGCTGGCTCGATCTCAGCGAAACAGGCTCTAGCTCCTCCAAGCGTTTTGGCCGCGCCGCAATAAATCCCGTTCGGTTGTGGGAGTTATTCCCAGCGCGCAACAAACGGAGAGATTGAGAATGAGGATTGTCATCCCCGACGACTATCAGGATATGCTCAATCAGCTCGATTGCTTTTCACTGATCCGCCATCACGAGGTCACCCGTTATCGTGAGCCGGCGCGCGATTTGACGCAGCTGATCGAACGATTGAGTAAAGCCGATGTGGTCGTTGCGATTCGCGAACGCGTGGAATTCTCCAGCGCGCTGCTCGAAAACCTCCCCAGGCTGAAGCTCATTGCGCTCGTCGGCCGCAATTCCAAGATGATTGATTTTGCTGCCTGCACCGCGCTCGGCATTCCAGTTGCGACCGGCAAAAGCAATTCACCGGTTGCCCCGGCCGAGCTCACGCTCGCGCTGATGCTGGCGTCGCGCCGCAATATCGCACTCGAAGCGCAGCGCATGCAGCGCGGAGAATGGCCGTGCACCCTGTCGCACCGGCTGCGCGGGTCGACGCTCGGCATTTTTGGCCTGGGCGCGATCGGCGAGTTGGTCGCGCAGGCGGGGCACGGACTTGGCATGGAGATTCTGGTTTGGGGGCAGAACTCATCGCTCGAAAAGGCCGCCGCTGCGGGTTACGCGCGGGCGAAAAACCAGCGGGAGCTGTTCGAGCATTCCGATGTCTTGTCACTGCATGTGCGACTGACGCGCGAGACGCAGGGCATCGTCGGCGCGGGCGAGCTCGATTGCATGAAGTCGACTGCATTGCTCGTGAACACCGCGCGCGCCGAGCTCATTGCGCCGGGGGCGCTGCTGGCCGCATTGCGCAGGGGCCGGCCCGGCTACGCCGCCGTCGACGTCTACGAGCATGAGCCGATCGTGAACGGCGATCACCCGTTCCTCGCCATGCCCAATGTGCTGTGCACGCCCCACCTTGGCTGGGCCGAATGGACGAATTACGAGCTCTATTTCCGTGAGGCTTTCGAGCAGATCGTTGCGTATGAGCAAGGCTTGCCACTGCGGCTGGCAAATCCCAAGGTTGCGCCGCGACAATTGATCTGATCGACACTTGATTTAACCGGCGGATCAGCTGCTGATTTGCAAAGGCGACGCGGTGCCCGTCGGCGGTAGAATCGTCGAAGGCGTTGCGGCGCTCGATCAATTCGCGCTGACAATTGATGTGGATCAATCCGAACCCCGGGAAAAACAGGAATAAGCATAGCGGTGGATCGTCCGCCCCGCGAGCAGCGCATGATGCCGAAGCTCAAGCGTCTGATACTTCGACTGCTCAACGAGCACCGCATCATGACGATCGCCACCAGCCGCGCCGATGGTTGGCCGCAGGCGACTACGGTGGGTTATGTCAATGATGGTTTCCTGCTGTACTGCTTCGTGGCGAGCAACGCGCAGAAATATGCCAATATCTTGCGCGATTCGCGGGTTTCTCTCGCGATCGGCAGCGACGCGGCGCGGCCCCTGGATATCAAGGGGCTTTCGCTTGCGGGAAGAGCGACCGCAGTCGATGATCAATCCGAGTTCGACCACGTCGCGGTGTTGCGGCTGAAGCGTTACCCCGAATTCGCAGATTTGCCCCCGCCGGTCCTGCGCGAAGGCGCGTTGCAGCGCCTCTCGCCCCAGCAGATATCCGGCGACGTGGTCTTGCTGCGCATCGTCCCCGAAATCATCTCCGTCCTGGATTACTCCAAGGGATTTGGCCATAGCGATCTCGTTACATTCTCGGAACGAGACCTCGATCTGCATATCGACACGCTACAGCATCGCTGGAATGGCGATACCCGCTCGATCTCCCCGTAGCGGTTTGGCCTAGGGACAATCCCTTAGGTAGTTCACCTGAATTTTCGAGTCGTCGCATCGAGGCTAGGTGTTGCTAGGACGTTAACCATGACTCAGGGGGATATAGGGGGCGGTCATGTTTACGATCGCATATGAGGCGGACCAACTCCGGCGAGCCGCGCCGAGAACACAATCAGACTCGAGCGATGCCTCAGACTCGGCCTTGCTCAAAGCCGTCGCAAACGGCGACAGGCAGGCGATGCGGGCGCTTTACGTGCGCCATCATGTGGGCATCTATCGTTTCGTCCTGCGCCTGAGCAAAAACCCGTCGCTTGCCGAAGATCTGGTCAGCGAGGTTTTTCTCGATGTCTGGCGGCAAGCCGGAAGTTTCAGAGGGAATTCGCAGGTTTTGACCTGGTTGCTGGCAATCGCCCGCAACAAGGCGTTCTCGGCGCTTAGACGTCGCCTCGACGACCCGTTGGATGACGATACGGCGGCTATGATTGAGGATCCCTCCGACGACCCCGAAACGGTGCTCGAAAGGAAAGATCGCGGCGCGATCGTGCGGGAGTGCCTCGCGCACTTGTCGTCCGACCACCGGGAAGTGCTTGACCTCGTCTACTATCACGGAAAATCAGTAGACGAGATCGCCGACATTGTCGGGATACCTGTCGGCACCGTGAAAACACGAGTGTTCTATGCGCGTGATCGCCTCAGAAAACAGCTCGAATTGGCTGGCCTAAGTACGTCGTGAGCGCAAATTCAATGTCCTAGCCGCTTTCGGTTTTCCCTTTTGTAAGCGCATCCAGGGCGGCCAGTTTTGCCTCTTCCTCACTCAGAAGCCGACGAAGCGTTTGTCGCTTGCTTTCGTCTGTTTCCTCGGACATTTGCTTTCGAAAGTGCTCGATATTGAGCCGGGCCACCATCCTATCCATGACGGACACCCCGAACTGGGATTGACATAGATCAAGTTACCACGGCCCGTAACAAGGAGCAATGAACCTCCAGAGAGCAGTCCTGACCAGCCGCGGGTTGGAGCTTTTATTCGGGCTTGAGGGGCCGCAGAGCGACGGCAGCCGCGAGGTCGGCGCGTGCGCGTACCCCTAGTGGGCAAACAGCACTGGAATGGCGGCATGCTCCATGACGTAACGGGTCATTCCACCGAACAGGAACTGCCGATAATTGCACCTTGTGCTCCACTCACTGAAGTGACGGCGCGCGCGCACGGCGGCCTCGATGGTCGCTCTATCAACCGGGTCAGCCAGAAGATGGTCGAATAAACCCTCGTTTCTTTTCTCGATGGTGACGCCATGAACATCAAACAAAGCCTCCCGGAGCGGTCTTGCCCGTTAAATGAGCCTTGGGCGGAGCTGAGCCTTGGGCGGAGCTGAGCGTTGCGTTAAATCCTCGCCTTAATCTCCGCAGTATTTGGAAATGCCTGGAGGGCGATCGTGCGACCTGTCTATCTATGTGTCCTGTATCCGTTACTGCTTCTGACGTCAGCGTCGTTCGCGGCCGATGCTCAAAGCGGTAAACGCCTCGCGCAAGCACGTTGCGCATCCTGCCATGCGATTGAACCGAACCAGGGCACGCAGGTGGCCGATGCGCCTCCATTTGACCTAATCGGCCGAAAATTCGGCGATAATCCGGAAATCCTTGCGTTCTCTCTGCTCGACCCGCACCCCAGGATGAACATGACTTTTACGCGGCGGGAAGCGCAGGACATTGCAACCTATATTAGCACCCTTGCAAAGTAGCCGGATCCAAGTCCAATCGTATGGCTCTTTATCTTGCAGTGATAAAAAAATCGACTACCCCTTTTGCGAGCCATGAGGCTGCTTCACCTGGCCTTGCATCCGGCGCACGTGGTCTTGCAACTGCCGGCGCGCGTGCTTGAATACATCATTGATTGCGAAGGCCAGATCGGAATATCGCTCGTCCAGCGGCGGCGTGCGCGTCACGTTGACTTCGCGGCCGTCTGGCAGCGCCAGATGGACGTTGACTTGATAAAGACCACTGGTGCGATGATGGCCCCCGGGAGCTTTGACCACCACTCTGCAAGCCGTAATCCGGCTGCAACGTTCTTCCAGCGCCGCCACATGTTGCTCGACCGAAGCGTGGATGTCCGGCCTTGCGCTCATGCCTTGAAAATCAATCTCAACCGGCGTTTGCATGTTTGTTCTCCAGTCGGGGGGTTGCGCGGACCTCAGTGAGACATGAGGCAGCAGATCGGGCTTGTCGCGACAAGATCCTGCGTCATGCCACCGAAGATCCACTCGCCCAGGCGGCTATGCCCGTATGCCCCCGTGACAAGCAGATCGGCCGCTTCATCCTTTGCAACCTGGATGAGCTGAGCCGCACCTGAACCTTCTTTTTGCACCATGACCATGGGACCACTTTTGATTCGATGCATAGCCAGGTAACGGGCGACGTCATCGAGACGCCCCAGCGCGCTTTTCTCCTCAGCTGGTCCGCAGGCCTCGAAGATCGTCACGCGCGTGGCATCGTGCAGGAACGGCAGCGCGTCTTGCACCGCGCGGCGTGCTTCACGGGTATCCTTCCAGCCGATCACCACATGCTCTGCTCGCAATGAAGCTATGCCCTCCGGCACGACCAGCGTTGGACGACCCATCCTGAGAATTGCGCCGCCCACATCGAGCGAGCCGTACATGCTTCCTCGTGCTCGTTGCCCAATCATGACGAGATCGGCACTGCGTGCCTGGCGTGTAATCACCTCGTTTGGAAGCTCGAGCGCGGAACGCCACTCAATCTTTCGGCGCTCACCGTCAGCAATGCGCTGAAACCACGCGCCTTTCTCTGCAAGTCCTTTCGCCATCAGCTTTACGTCGATTTCTGTCGGTCCCTCCATGAGCATGCCATCAGCCACGATCGGCGGAGGAATGATGCGGGCGGACAACCCGATCAGTTTTGCAGTGAATTTGTCGGCAAGACCTGCGGCGAGGCGAACGCGCGACTCCGACGCGCCGTCAGGTTCGACGTACACCATGAGAACGGCGTAGGGCATGGGGCCCTCCTCGAGCGACATTTAAAATTAAGTAATCGAAAACGCCTGCAAGAATCTTGATCCAGGTCAAACGCTAAAAGCTCGCTACGAGGCAGCAAAATCGTGATTGACGGCCTGCTCGGAAAATTCGGAGCCGTCCGTAGCGATGAGTATGTGCTTGTACACGACCGTCCTCTTGGTTTCAGGCAGTCACAAGGTGAGCGGCGCGCATCGTGAGGGCCTTGATTTCGCTCAAAAACCCAACAGCGGATTTTCAATGATACTGTCAGCGGCCGCAAATAGCGGTGCTACAGCGCCCGCGGCGGCTTGATGAGTTCGCCGAGATCGGGTTCTCCGCAGCGCGCCAAGATTACGGCGCGCACAGCGTCACGCGGCGCGGTGCAATTGACCTAGGTCAGAACCTGTCCGAGCGCTAGCCTGCTGTACGCCAAGTTGATTTTGGTCAATGCCCGACAAATCCGACGATCTAAGCAGACATCATGGATGCTGCATCAGGCGATGCCGAGCTTCACCGCCGTAATCTGATCGCGCTGGTGCGCGATATCGTGCGCGAGCTGCATCCCCAACGCAGCCGCTTCATCGAGGTCGAGCCGTCCAGCCGCATCGAGCGCGATCTCGGAATTGACAGCCTTGCCCGCACCGAATTGATCCTCCGCATCGACCGGGCTTTCCATGTGCACCTTCCGGCGCGGGCGATCGGGGAAGCTGAGACAGTCGAGGATCTCGTCCACTCGCTCGAACAGGCCGGGCCTGCGCTCGATCACGCTGCGCTTGCTGCATTGCCGTCTTTCGCGCTTCCGGCGGTACCGGCCGCGAGCGCCGCGCACACCCTGATCGAGGTGCTGGACTGGCATGCCGCGCGACACGCCGACCGTCTGCACTTGACCGTGCTGCAGGATGAGGCGACGGCTCTCGGCGCGCTCACCTATGGGGAACTTGCAGCCAGGGCCAAGCGGGTGGCGCAGGGATTGATTGGACGCGAGGTGTCGCCTGGAGACCGGGTTGGGGTGATGCTTCCAACCAGCATCGAGTTTTTCGTGGCTTTCTTCGGCATTCTCTATGCCGGAGCAATACCAGTGCCGATCTACCCGCCGATGCGGCTTTCGCAACTCGAAGAGCATCTGCGGCGCCAAACCGGGATATTGCGCAATGCTGGCGCCTGCATGCTCATCACCATGCCGGAAGGGCGGCAATTGGCTGGTCTGCTGGGCAATCTGGTGGACAGCCTGAATACCGTTGCCAGCGTTGCTGACGTTGAAGCATCAGCGGCCGCGGTCACGCTGCCTCGGCTCAAGGATGCGAGCGCAATAGCGCTCATCCAGTACACTTCGGGCAGCACCGGTGACCCGAAGGGAGTCGTACTTTCCCACGCGAACCTGCTTGCCAACATCCGGGCGATGGGGACGGCCATGGATGCAAGTTCGATGGATGTCTTCGTCAGCTGGCTGCCCCTCTACCATGATATGGGGCTGATCGGTGCCTGGCTCGGATGCCTGTACTATGCTGCACGGCTTTATGTGATGTCGCCGTTGAGCTTTCTGATCCGCCCGCAAAGTTGGCTGTGGGCGATGCACAGGTATCGCGCGACATTTTCGGCATCGCCTAACTTCGGTTTCGAACTCTGCCTTGCCAAGATTGAAGATGCCGATCTCAATGGACTGGATCTCTCTTCGCTGCGCATGGTCGCCAACGGCGCCGAGCCGGTGAGTATCCAGACACTGCGCAAGTTTGTGCAACGCTTTGGCCGCTACGGTTTTCCGGCCAGCGCGATGGCGCCAGTCTATGGGCTCGCCGAATCCTCCGTTGGCCTGGCATTCCCGCCCCGGGGCCGCGGGCCTTTCATCGATCGCGTCGATCGCGACCAGCTCAGCATCCATGGCATCGCCGCACCGGCAGGACCGGACGATACCCCGGCGTTGGAGCTCCCGGCTTGCGGCCAACCGCTTCCCGGCCATGAAATCCGGGTGGTTGACGAGGCCGGCCACGAACTTGGCGAGCGCCGGGAGGGACAAATCGAATTTCGCGGGCCATCGGCCACGCTCGGTTATTTTCACAATAAGACTAAGACGCGCGAGCTGTTCCACGGCGACTGGCTCGATACCGGCGACCGCGGCTACATGGCTGGTGGCGACATTTTTGTCACCGGCCGCGTCAAGGACATCATCATACGTGCCGGCAGGCATCTCTATCCGCAGGAAATCGAGGAAGCCGTCGCAAACGTGCCCGGCGTCCATAAGGGCGGCGTAGCGGTGTTTGGGGTGACGGACCAGGCTTCCGGGACGGAACGTATCGTTGTGCTGGTGGAGACTCGGGAGACAGATCAGGTGACGCGCGACGCCCTGCAGGCGCGCGCGCATGAAGTCGTGACGGATGTCGCGGGCACACCGCCTGACGAAATCATGCTTGCGCCGCCGCGCACCGTGCCAAAAACATCAAGCGGAAAGATCCGCCGCAGCGCCGCCAGGGAGATTTACCAGAGCGGCCATATCGTTCCGACCCGGCGCGCCCTGTGGCGGCAGCTCCTGGGTCTTGCTCTCGCCGCCACAGGTCCACAGCTCAGGCGGTTCGGCCGTTTGCTCGGCGAAAATCTCTACGCAGCTTGGTGGTGGATCGTGCTCAGCGGCGCCTTCATCGCCGGATGCCTTGCCGTGCTCATCTTGCCGACGCCGCAATCGCGCTGGGCCGCGCTCAGGCGGATCGGGCGCAGCGCGCTTGCGGTCATGGGCATACCGCTCGCGATCCGCGGCATGGAGAAAATTCCGGCGCAAGGGGCTGTGCTGGTGTTCAACCATTCCAGTTATATGGACGCTTTCGCACTGGCTGCGACGCTCCCCGGCGAGCCAGCCATTGTTGCGAAGCGCGAATTGGCGCAGCAGCTGGTTGCCGATTCTATCCTGCGTCGGCTCGCCATTCCCTATGTCGAGCGTTACGAAGTCTCCGGCAGCCTGACTGATGCTGCAATGTTGGGAGCGCTTGTCCGTGATGGCCGCCTCCTCGTCTTCTTTCCTGAGGGGACGTTTACCCGCAGGGCCGGCCTATCCGGTTTCTACCTGGGCGCGTTCAAGGTCGCCGCCGAAGCGAACCTTCCTGTCCTGCCGGGCATTATCAAGGGCACACGGACGCTGTTGCGCAGCGGCCAGTGGTTTCCGCGTCGCAGCGCGATCAGCGTCGAGATCGGCGATCCGGTCCTGGCCGCAGGCGCCGATTTTCAAGCCATCGTTCGGCTGCGCGATCATGTCCGGCAATCGATGCTGGTGCGCTGCGGCGAGCCGGACCTGGAAGAGCTCGTCAAGCCCGAGCCGACGTCTCCTGCAGATCGTCAAGATGCCGAACCAGTTCAGTCCGCCCCAGACTATCAGTGCCGCGCTCGAGCCGACGTGATAAAGAAATGATTTCCGGTGTGATGTGTTGCAGATGCAGCTTGCGCGCGCCAACAACTGCTATCAATTGGTGCTCTCGAACGCCGATCAGCGTCCGAACTCGGTGTTACGAACTCGGCTTACCATCGAAATGGAAGTATCTCTTCCGCCATGAGGTCATGGTCGCGGAAAATGTTTATCTGGATTCCAAAAAGCCGCTATCCTTATTCCACTCGGCCGAAAAGGAGCCGCACAATGAAGGTCAAAGAGGTGATGACATCGCCCGTGATATCGGTTCCGTCGGACAGCCCCATCTCGCGAGCGATCCAGATCATGCTCCAGAGGCATATCAGCGGATTGCCGGTTGTCGATAAGGACGGGCGCCTCGTTGGAATTGTGACCGAAGGCGATTTCCTGCGTCGCGCCGAAACCGGGACACAGCGCCATCGATCCCGCTGGCTCGAATTTCTCATCGGACCCGGCCGGCTTGCCGACGAATATACGCGCAGTCATGGCCGCAAGGTGCACGAGATCATGACAACCGACCCTATTACCGTTACCGAGGAGACTCTGCTCGAAGAGGTCGTGCGAGTTATGGAGAAGCACCGCATCAAGCGGGTTCCTGTCGTGCGCGGCGATGATCTCGTCGGAATCGTCAGTCGTGCCAACCTGTTGCACGCGCTCGCCGGAGTGGCGCGCGACATCAAGCCGGCAACGACCAGCGACCAGGCTATTCGCGAGGCCTTGCTGGCCGAGTTCGCTCGCCAGACATGGGCGCCGGCTGCCCTCATCAACGTCATCGTCAAGGACGGCATCGTCGAGCTTTGGGGGACGATCACTGACGAAAGGGAACGCCAGGCGGTCGTGGTGGCGGCGGAAAACGTGCCCGGTGTGAAGGCGGTGCACGATCATCTGGTCTCGATTGATCCCGCCTCGGGCATGCTGATCTATTCACCTGACGAAGAAGCCGCACGAGCCAAGGCATCATAACCTTCTATTCGCGTCTTCTGGACGCTCTGATCAACGGTGACATGTCGCGAGCACACTCCAAAGTGACTGCTGCGGTCCCTTTTAGAGCTATAGAGTTCATTCGTGCTGTATGCTTTTCAAATAAGCGATGATCGCCAAAATGCGGTCACAGGCGCCGTGTCACAATTCCGAATGCTAGGCTTCTGCAAATGATCTCGTACGACGCGACGGGCATAGCAGCGCGATTGATGGCGCAATTCGTAGCGCGCACGGGGCTGTCTCCGGCGGCGCAAGACCAGCAACGCTACCTTTGGACCGACGCGTTCGCGGTCTGCAATTTCCTCGAACTGTTCGAGCGCACGGGGGATCAAAAATATCGCCGCTTCGCGACAGAACTCATCGATCAGGTGCATCGAGGGCTGGGCAGGTTTCGCGCCGATGACGTGCGCACCGGCTGGATCAGCGGCTGCGATGAGGAGAGCGGCCGCCTTCATCCAACAGCGGGTGGGCTGCGGATTGGAAAACCTCGCAAGGAGCGCAATCCAGGAGAGCCCCTCGACGAGCACCTGGAGTGGGATCGCGATGGCCAATATTTCCATTATGTGACCAAGTGGATACATGCGCTTTGCCAAGCCGCCTTTGTCATCGGCGACAACACATATACGCGCTGGGCCGTTGAGCTTGCGGAAGCGGCATTCCGGGGGTTCGCTCGAACGTCCCGATCCGGTGAGGTCGTGGGGGTCTATTGGAAGATGAGCACTGATCTTTCGCGGCCGCTCGTTCCTGCTACCGGGCTGCATGACGCGTTGGACGGTTTCGTCACATTCGAGGAAGTGCGGCATGCGCTTGCAAGCACGTCCGCACATTCCGCTGCCCTCGATGCCGCTATTAAATCCTTAGCCGCACTCTGCCGAGACGGAGGCTGGACGACGGAGGACCCGCTCGGGCTTGGCGGGCTCCTCTTCGATGCTTGCCGCTTGTGCCGGCTTATGGGTGGGCGCAACCGCGACCTTCGCCTTTCGCAAGAGATATTGGATAGCTGTCGCGACGGTTTTGGGTTGCTTCTCGCCAGTCGTTACTTCAACCGGCCTGCGGCGCACCGCTTGGCGTTCCGGGAGCTCGGCCTGGCGATAGGCTTACGAGCGATAGCGGTTATTGCTGAGACCGTCGCAAAGGAGCGCGACGAATTTGCCGCGCAATCTGCGTTGGCGAACAGCGTCGGGCTGTTTCGCGATTATGAATGCCTTTACGACGAAATCGTCACTTTCTGGCTGCCGCACGCCGGATATCCCGATGAGCAGTGGCGAGGGCATCGCAACATCAACGAGATCATGCTTGCGACGGCATTAATACCGAACCGGTTTCTGTCCGTTGATGGCGCGATGCGCATCAACGCCACGTAAGCCCCGATCCGCCGCCACACCCCACTTAATATCGTTACAACCCGCAGTTCGCAGAGCGCATCAATGTTGCATCGTCTTTCCTCCTCGCCGGATCATGTCCTTACCATTCGGCACTCGCCCATTCTCTGCGGCGGCCAACCGCGTTGATGAGGCCGAGCTTTAGCGCCGATAGCGCCGCTGCGATTGTGGAACGGATTTTGGTAGCAAAAGCCGCCGTTGCCCCAACGCGCTGCTTCGCATTGTTCGAACAAATAGAAACCGCAATTAGTCCCGCCATTTGACCCACCGTATTGAGCGCACCAGGTGCCATCAGCGTGCGCGCCAATACTCGACAGGAGCAATGTGATTGCAGCAATCGGAATCGCGAGCTTCATGGAATTGCCCTCCTTGGGTACTTCTAGCGGTCCGTTGGGACAGGGCTGTTTGATGTAGGTCAATTTGCAGGCTTTCAATCGATGGCACCTTCTTGCGGGAAGACTTCAGTTTATTCGTGGCCGATGTCGCGGGCTGACGTTGGTGGCGCATATCCCATCATGACGCTAAGCCGCACTCAACAAAGCAACAACGGACCTATTATCAAGGATGCCGGTCGTTGAGAGAACCTCCCCGGGTAAAGGCATGTGGGCGATTTGACGATTGTCCGAGAGCGGCTCCTTTTCCTCGCGGTCCCTGCCACTGAACAACCCTAAAGTCCTTTCATCCATGCCTCCATGGATAGCCACGGAGCACTGAGAAGCAAGAGATTCGATGCCGCCAGCACGTTTAAGTACATAAGCTACATGTTGCGCCGGTGCGATATCCACCATCGCATATACAAATCGGTCGCCTCTTTGCTCATGTCGATGCTCTCCTTTGAGTCGCGTGAGCTTATCGCGATATCCCCTCCTTCAAAGTGGATCGATCCTAAGGTAAGGACAAGCTTCCCACATTGATCGAGATCAAGGATGTTGTCCCCCTACGCGCTTTGATTTTGATCAACTATGCTCGTATGCCTTACAGACGTGGACCGCTGAGCAGTGCTTGCACGCAAACGTGTGAACATGGAGTCGAGACTACCAAAACGGAATGCGTTGTTAATATCTCAAAATAATAGCAGCCATGATGATCACTAGGTGAAGGACCTTGTCGGGAATTGTGCTGGACTCTGGTCTGGATAGATGCAGCCGGATCGCTGGGCGGCTTTTTGATCGTCTGAGCAAGCAATTTCGCGCCGAAGATCTTCATCGATGTCGATGCCATGAATCACCTCGACTTTGTCGAGCAGCTTGATGCCCGGGTCTCCCGATGCGACGTTTTGCTCGCCGTAAGTCGACCCACTCGTCAGGGCGCAGCTCGCGATCGAGAAGGCGATCATCAGCTTGATAGCGACAGAGCTTATGTGTGCGTCAAACTAACATCAACCTCAAGCATAACATTACAGTCTCCCCCGTGTTCGTCGAACAGCGCCGAGATGCCGGTTGAGAAGAACCTGCCAACGATACGAGAACGCTGGCGCGACGACATGGCATTGAAGATGTCGTCATTCCCGCTGCGGCGCTTTAACGCCACCGCGGTACTGCATGCGCTCAGCGAGATGTCTGCCGCTGCCGGAGGAGCAGCTGCTTTCTGCGCTTCTTGCCGCGGCAGGTATCGTCGCTACGGTGATTGTCGGAACCATCTACAATTCGCCAAAGGAGCCGGTACCCGTGGAAAGCAACGCTGAGCGCCTCCTCTCCCGCCAACGCCACAGTCTTCGCCGCTGCCCGGCGCCGCGAACACTCCCAGTACAACCGATACTGCTCGCAAATCAGCGAGCAAAGCAAGAGCCAGAGAAGCAGACAGAAGCAGAAGAAGGCAGAGCAGAGACTAGCCGCCAGACCTGCCCCGCGGCCCACGTAGAAGCCCACAATCATCACCACCTGAGGATGTTCGGTGACGCTGGAAGACGCGCTTGGTCGTATTCAGGAAGCCTACCCGGATACGGCGACCGTGACAGCAGTCGCCAGCGAGGCCACTGGTCCGGACCTACCTTTGAATAGCATCCGGCTCTTCTTCTTCGGGACAAGACGAGTCCTCCGGAGAAGACGTTTCATCGAGATTACGCCCATTTCAAGGCAGGCGTCCAGTTTTTGCTTCTAGCGGACTCGGTCGATTGATCTCGTTCGACAGCTCGTTAGAGCCATCTACCGCTCCCTGGCTTGCCAGCGACTTGGCCTACGCGTGCCACATCAGCGGTACCGGTTTCTACGATACGACATTGAGCAGGTCGGACAGAGACGTTAACAATTTCGTCTTTCTCGTTCGATCATGTAGAGGCTGACGAGGCTTCCGGCCCGCTGTAAGTGACAGAT
>CAVYVC010000008.1:0-163327 GCA_963771845.1 uncultured Alphaproteobacteria bacterium
AAGCGGCTGACTCTGCGGGGATCAAGAAGCGGGTGACGCTGCATACGCTGCGCCACAGCTTTGCCACTCATCTGCTCGAACGCCAAACCCATATCAGAACCATCCAGGCGCTGCTGGGAACGGCGACATACTGCCCGCGAACAACAGGCTGAAGCACGCATCACCTACCGATTTCATCCTCGCTTCGGCGAGACCGTAGGCGTCAGGCGGCGGCTCGAACGAGGCGGCGCCGCGTTTGTTGTCGTGCACCAACTTGACGGCACCTTCGCGTGCCTCCCGGCGTGGATGACTGACGAGGCTGCGTCCCAATTCGAGATCGGCGATGAGCCGCGTTTTCCCCTCGATATTCTTCGCTCCCTACGCAACGAGGTCGATGCGCTTCTAGGCTTTCTGGCGTCCGAATCAAAAACGGAGCGACCAGAGAATGACGCACCGATCCGAGAATTTCCAGCCAAGCCTGTTCGAGGCCCACGGCTCGGAACTCAGGTTAACGGCCTGATCGGCGTAATTTTGTGTTGACGCAGCGATCATGATTCCGTGGGCGCTCTGATTTGCACTGGAGCGCCATCATGGACACGATCTTCGACGGAGAGGTCCCGCGTGCGCGTCTTGCCCTGCTTTTGCGGCACTTTTCCGAGCTCAAGGATAACCGCGAGCCGTGGCGCATTGTGTATCCGCTGCAAGAGGTCTTGCTGTTGGTGACCTGCGCCACGATTGCCTCCTGCGATGATTTCGACGACATTGTCGCCTGGGGCAAACACCATCTTGCCTTCCTGCGGCATTTCTCGGAGTTTCATCACGGCATTCCCTGCGAGCGCTGGCTCCGGGCCCTCCTCAATCGGATCGATCCGATCCTGTTCGGCCGCTGTTTCAACAGCTGGATTGCCGCACTGTGGCCGAACCGGCACGAATTCATCGCCATCGACGGCAAAACGTCACGCCGGACCCACGACCAGCGCAAAGGGCTTAAAGCTCTGCATACGCTCAGCGCCTACGCCACCCATGCAAGGCTGACATTGGCGCAGTTGAGCGTTCCGGAGAAGACCAACGAGATCACCGCCATCCCCGATCTTCTCGATCAACTCGCCGAGACCAAACAGCTTGAGGGCGCGCTCGTCACCATCGACGCCATGGGCTGCCAAGTCGAGATTGCTGACAAGATCGTTGCTCATAAGGCCGATTATTTGCTGCCCCTCAAGGGCAACCAACCCACGCTCGAAGCCGATGTCGAGGACTATTTCCGCACCGCGCCCGCCGACGAGTTCGTCAGCAAAACTACGGTCGAGAAGGGACATGGCCGGATCGAGACGCGCACCTACACCGCCTCCAGCAAGGTCGACTGGATAACGTCGGAGAGAAGCTACCCGGGCCAGCCGCGCTTCAAGAACATCAAAACCATCGCGAAGGTCCACGCACGTGCTGAATATTCCGATCGCTGCAGCTTCGATACCCACCACTATATCTCGTCCGCGCCGCTCGATATCGAACGGATCGCCAGGGGCGCGCGCGGTCATTGGGGCGTCGAGAGCATGCATTGGCTGCTCGATGTCGAATTCAAGGACGATCTGTCGCGTTATCGGACCGGCCACGGAGCCAAGAACATGACTATCGTCCGCCGCTTCGCTCTCGGCCTCGTGCGTGCCAATAAGGCCAAGGGGAGCGTCAAGACACGACGCAAAACTGCCGGCTGGAACCCGGATTTCTTGCTAGAAATTCTTCAACTCAAATGAGCGTTAACCCGGATTCCGTGCCGTGGTTCGAGGCCGAGAGGCCGTGCGTCGAGCTGGGCGCAGGTCAAAAGAGCGAGCTCGCGACGGTCATCGAGGCGCTGCTGCGCGAGATCGCGGCGGCGCTGGCAAAGGCGGCAAGGGGGGAGAGCGGCGATGACCAAGATCACGACTGAGCATCTCGCCCGCAGTGCCTGCGTCTACATCCGGCAATCGACAGCAGACCAGCTCGCGCACAATCATGAGAGCCGGCGGCGCCAATACAGCCTCGTCGATCACGCCAAGCAGCTTGGCTGGAGCGACGTCGATGTCATCGATGACGACCTCGGCCGCTCGGGCGGCGGCATCGTGCGTCCCGGCTTCGAGCGGTTGCTCGCAAAGATCTGCGACGGCCGTGTCGGCGCTGTGCTTGCGATCGAGGCGTCGCGTCTTGCCCGCAATGGTCGTGACTGGCACACGCTCATCGAGTTCTGTGGATTGGTCGGCACGCTCATCGTCGACGAGGACGGAATTTATGATCCTCGCCATCCCAATGATCGGCTGCTGCTCGGCATGAAGGGCACGATGAGCGAGCTTGAACTGTCGATGTTCCGCCAGCGCTCGCAAGAGGCGTTGAAGCAGAAGGCGCGCCGCGGCGCGCTCGTTCTCGGCGTCGCCGCCGGCTACGTGAGGGTCGGCCGCGATCGCGTCGAGAAGAACCCGGACAAACGCGTGCAGGAGGCTCTGCAGCTGGTCTTCACCAAGTTCGCCGAGCTGCAAAGTGCGCGACAAGTGCACATCTGGCTGAGGGAGGAGGGCATCGAGCTGCCCGTCAAGTCGCGCCACGGCGAGGCGCATGGCGTTGTGTGGCGATTGCCGGCCTACAACATTGTGCACAACATCCTGACCAATCCGATCTATGCCGGCGCCTACGCGTTCGGGCGCACGAAGAGCCGCGTGAGTGTCGAAGGTGGACGCAAGCATATCCGGCGTGGTGTACAAAAGCCCATGGCCGAATGGGATGTCTTGATCAAGGATCACCACGCGGCCTACATCACTTGGGACGAGTTCGAGCGGAACCTCGCGGTGATCGCCAACAACGCGACCGGCATGAGCAGCGGGCTTGCGCGCGGCGCAGCCCGTGCAGGCGAACTGCTGCTGCCGGGACTATTGCGGTGCGGCCACTGCGGCCGCAAGCTCCATGTGCACTACGGTAGCAAGCTCGGCCGCTACAATTGCTACGGTGCGCGTACGAACCATGGCGCCGCGCGCTGCATTTCGATCAGCGGCTTGAGCATCGATGCGGCGATCAGCAACGAGGTCCTGCGCGTCCTGAAGCCGCTCGGCATCGCGGCTGCGCTCAAAGCGATCGAGGCGCAATCGAGCACGACGAGCGCGGCCGAGCGCCAGCTGGAGCTGTCGCTGCAGCAGGCGCGCTACGAAGCCGCGCATGCGCGCCGACAGTACGACGCCGTCGACCCGGCAAACCGGCTGGTCGCTGGCGAGTTGGAGCGCCGCTGGAACGAGGCATTGCAGGCTGTCGCAAAGCTCGAAGGAGAGATCGCCGCCCTGATTGCGCGTCGTCCGTCGCCGCTCGGCGGGCCGGAGCGCCAGCAGTTGATGGCGCTCGGTGCTGATCTGGAGCGCGCCTGGTCGCATCCCGCTGCAACCGCCGCAACGCGCAAGCGTATCCTTCGCGCGGCACTCACGGAGATCGTCGTGCGCAGGGACGGGGCAATCATCCACGCGGTCCTGCACTGGCAAGGCGGTGACCATACCGAGCTGCAAGTGAAACAGCGACTGAATGCGGCCGGCCGGCACAACCCACGCATCCCCGATGACACGATCGCGCTCGTGCGTGAGCTGGCGCGGCTGATGCCCGATCGGCAGATCGCGCGCCTGCTCAATCGCACCGGCGTCGAGACCGGGCACGGCAATGCCTGGACGCAAGAGCGCGTGCGCGGCTTCCGCAATCACCACGAGATCGCCGTCTTCCGCGACGGCGAGTGGGCCGAGCGCGGCGAGATCACGCTCGAAGCGGCAGCGATACTCATCGGCGTCTGCAACATGACGGCGCTGCGTATGCTCCGCCGCGGCGAGATCAAAGGCCGACAAGCTTGCGCGGGCGCACCTTGGGCGATCAAGGCTGAGGATCTGGCAGGCTTCGCCAGCGGCAAGCGTCGGAAGTCTCCGCTAACACTGGATGCCACGCAGCAGGTCTTTGACTTTCAATGAGTTAAGCCGAGGTGCATTATGACTCACGACCGTTGGGTCACTCTAAATCAGACACCACGACGCGCTATACGCACGTCGCCACCGGCATGATCTCCGCCGTCGAGAGCCCGCTCGACCAGCTGACGCGCGCAAAGGAGAGGCCCAGGAAAGCTGAGAGGAACCGCAAGGAAGTGCAGCCGCCGGCGTAACCACCCGCGGCTGTGCCCCGTCCGAAGCTGGAGGTCGCGGACATTTTCCGCGATCATGGGGCGGCGTGGCGTTCTGCCAATGCCGGTCACGTCAGCCTCGACCAACTGAAGGTGATGACGGCCATCGAGCGCTGCCGCACGGCGGCGCTCGGCGGCCATGTCGAGCGTTGCGAGAAGTGCTCACACACCGTCATCGCCTACAACTCCTGCCGCAACCGGCACTGTCCCAAGTGTCAGGGCGCCGCCGCTCAGGAATGGCTGGCCGAGCGCGAGGCGGAACTGCTGCCGGTGCCGTATTTCCACGTGGTGTTCACGCTGCCCGCTGCCATCGCCGACATCGCGTACCAGAATAAAGGCGGTGATCTACGATCTGCTGTTCAAAGCGTCATCGGAGACGATGCTCACGATCGCAGCCGATCCCAAGCATCTCGGCGCTCGCATCGGCATCCTGTCCGTCCTGCACACCTGGGGCTCGGCACTGACCCACCACCCGCATGTGCACATGATCGTGCCCGGCGGCGGCTTCTCGCTCGATCGCAAGAGCTGGGTCTCCTGCCGGCCGCGCTTCTTGCTGTCAGTGGACGTGCTGTCAACCTTGTTCCGCGGCTTGTTCCTGGACAAGCTCCGTGCCGCTTATCGGGCGGGTGCGCTGGAGTTCTTCGGCAAGCATACCCGGCTGATCGACCCACGAGCATTCGCCGCCTATCTGGCGCCGCTGTGGAACACAAAGTGGGTGGTCTACTGCAAGCGCCCCTTCGGCGGCCCGAAGGAAGTCTTGCGCTATCTCGCCCGTTACACCCACCGCGTCGCGATCTCAAATCGCCGCTTGATCGCATGCGACGAGAAAGGCGTCACCTTCAAGTGGAAGGACTACAGAATCGAAGGTCCTGACCGCTACAAGGTGATGACGCTTGCCACCCACGAGTTCATTCGCCGCTTTCTCATGCACGTGCTGCCCGCAGGCTTCCACCGCATCCGCTACTATGGCCTCCTCGCCAGCGGCAAGCGCGCCGAGAACGTCGCGCGCGCTCGCGAACTGCTTATGCCGCCAATCATTCCCGTCGATGCCATCAAAGCAATTACCCCCAATGCTGCCGATAGTCCCAATGCTGCCGAGCCGCAAACGACAAATCTCTGCCCATGCTGCGGCGGCCGCATGATCATCATCGAGTGGTTCGAACGAGGCGCAACTCCACATTACCGAGCAAGCCCGCCAGCGCCAGCGGTCAGGATCGATACCTCATGATCCCATCACTGCCGATCAACGAGCACTGCCAGACTTATTCCCGCTGGTTCGCCGCCCGCCACAGCCAAGCTCGCACTCTTGCTTTCAATTTGCAGCCAGCTGTACTCGCAAACGTGTCGCGCAACCCACAGCGCGCTCATTCGCACCAACTCGCTCACACTGACTGCACTGCAAAATCATCTCTGCACCGGCCACTTTCTCAGTTCGCCACCGCTGCTCGCGTGCCCAAATCCCCATAGCGTTCCTGCCCCACCACTCTCCTGCGGCACCGCCTTCCTACCATCTCTCGACGCGATTTCGTGCCTTGGCGCTTTTCGGACGCCGGACGGCGGAGCGTGTGGTGAGATCAGTGCTCCCGGCGTCCGAAAACCTGCACAATTCCCGCCCAGCCTCGAATGAGCGCGAGTTCGCTTTCGCCGGGTCCGGACGCAAACCTGCAATCCTAACGCGTATGCGGCAGCAGCGCGCAGGTGTGGCGCGCGATCATCAGTTCCTCGTCGGTCGGAATGACGTAAAGCGCAAGCCTGCTGCCCTGGCGCGAGATCAGCATCGCATGGGCGGCATTCGCCGCCGTATCGAGCTCTGCCCCGAGCCATTCAAGTCTTGCGGCGACGCGCGCGCGCACCTCCGCCGAGTTCTCCCCGATGCCTGCCGTGAACACGAAGGCGTCGAGGCCGCCCAAGGCGGACGCCAGCATGCCGGCATGAAGGGCGATCCGATAGCAGAAATGATCCAGGGCAAACTGCGCGCGCGGATCCTCGCTCGCCTGCAGCTCGCGCACATCATTGCTGATTCCGGACAGGCCCTTGAGCCCGCATTCGCGATAGAGCAGATCCGCAACGCCTGCGGCGCTCATTCCTTTCTGCTCAATGAGGTAAAGCAGCACTCCCGGATCGATCTGCCCGGGCCGGGTGCCCATCGGAATGCCGTCGAGCGCGGTAAAGCCCATGCTGCTTTCGACGCTGCGTCCGCCAGCGAGCGCGCACATCGACGCGCCGCTGCCGAGATGCGCGACAATCACGCGCCCCGATGCGATTTCCGGCGCGACCTGCGGCAACTGCGTTGCAATGTATTCGTACGACAGGCCGTGGAAGCCGTAGCGGCGCACGCCCTCGGCATAGAAGCGCTCGGGTATAGCATAGTGATCCGCAATCACGCTGTGCCCGCGATGGAACGCCGTATCGAAGCACGCCACTTGTGGCAGATCAGGAAGACGCGCGAGAATTGAACGAATGGGCGCAAGGTTGTGCGGCTGGTGCAGCGGCGCGAGCGGCACATATCGCTCGAGACGCGCGAGCACTTCGGCGGTGACCAGAACCGGTCGATCGAAATCAGGACCGCCGTGCACCACCCGGTGACCGATGGCAGTCGGATGGATCCGCAGCTCGTCACGCAGCCAGGCGGCTGCGGCATGCAGCGCCGCGGGTACATCCGCAATGTCCTTTGGACCGAATTCGCGATCGACAGATTGAGCCCCATCAGCATCGCTGCCGCGCAGCCGCGGACGCGCGCCGACACCGTCGATCTGCCCCTTTATCTTGCGCGTCAGCTCTCCGGAGGATTGAGCCGCGAACACCTGGAACTTGACACTGGAAGAGCCTGCATTGACGACGAGGATGGTATCCATCGCAGGTCAGGCGGCCGGCAAGGCCGGCAAGGGTGCGCCGGTGCGGCGCGCGTGCGCGTACAGAACGGCAACGGCGCACGAGGCCATGCGCGCGCGCACGGAGTTGGCGCGCGAGGTCAGGATGATTGGCACGCGCGCGCCCAGTACGATGCCCGCCGCGTCAGCTTTGGCAAGAAAGCTGAGATTCTTGGCCAGCATGTTTCCCGCTTCGAGATCGGGCACGACCAGGATTTGAGCGCGCCCCGCTACCGGGGACTTGATGCCTTTGATCTCGGCCGCCTGCGGATCGATTGCGTTGTCGAATGCGAGCGGGCCGTCAAGAATGCCCCCCGTAATCTGCCCGCGTTCCGCCATCTTGCAAAGCGCGGCGGCGTCAATGGTGGAGGGAATTTTCGGCGTCACGGTCTCGACCGCCGAAAGGATTGCGACCCGAGGCGTGCCGAGACCGATCTGCGTGAACAGATCGATTGCGTTCTGCACGATGTCGCGCTTGGCTTCGAGGTCGGGGAAGATGTTGATCGCCGCATCGGTGATGAAGAGCGTCTCGGGATAAGTCGGCACATCCATGATGAAGACATGGCTGATACGTCTTGCGGTGCGCAGGCCGGTCTTGCTCGATGTCACCTCGCGCATGAGCTCATCCGTGTGCAGGCTGCCCTTCATCAGGAGCTCGCCTTTGGACTGGTGAATCAGCTCGACGGCCTTGGCGGCCGCGGCATCGCTGTGAGGCGCGTCAACCACTTGAAAGCGGCTTATGTCGATTCCGTGCTGTTGAGCCACGGCATTAATCTTGGCAGAGGGGCCAACGAGGATCGGGATGATGATGCCCAATTCCGCCGCCTCGACTGCGCCGCGCAGCGAGGTCTCGTCGCAAGGATGGGCCACAACGGTGGTCGCGGCCGGCACCTGCTTCGCAAATGCGATGAGCCGCTCGTATTTGCTGTGCGGAGGACGACCCAAAGGTCCGACCGCCGCGATGTTCCCGATGTCGCTGTCCTTCAAGATGATCCCTCCTCAACTCGTAACGATCATCGAGGCTGGGCCCGCTCACGAAGCTTTCGCCTGGGGGGCCGGCGGGACAACCGTGAGATTTCGGCTAATGGGCGGCCCCTCTTCGAGGCCAAACAGGCGAGAGAGCTGCTGCAGGCGTTCCTTGTCTCCGGCAGACAATTCACCGCTCGCACTCAGAACCTGTTTGATGAGGTCGAACGCCTGCCGGCGAGTCTCGGCGTCGGGGGGAAGCATTGACGGGATCGTTGCCAGCGCTCCTTCCGGGTCGAGCAATAGGAGAAAGGATTGCTCGCGCACGCGCGCCTTGAACTCGGATAGCGGCACATCGCCATGAGCGCGGCGAATGCGCCGAACCGCCTCAAATCCGCGCTCATCCACGGCGGCGCGCGGCATGCCGGCATAGATGAGCGCGCGCATGACGGCCTCGCGCAATCCGCCGACCGGAATGCGCGACTTGAGCTCGGCAATGCGCTTCTGCAGCAGCTCCTGATGTAGCGGGTTCTTGCCTGCTCTTCGCAACGGGCGCGTCCCGGCGGGATCAATACCGGCCGCCGCCTGGAGTATCGGCGAGCCGTATACGGTCAGGAACGTGCGCTCCGCAAGCGTCTCGCTGAAGTCGCGCCATGCATCGAGAGCAGCCACGATCTGCCGGGATGTATTTTCCTGCAACGCGATAAACTGATTGTCGGCGCCCACGGGCTGCCGGTTTTTGCGAACCTCCTCTGCCATGCCGGCGACCGGTGCCATCATGGGATTTGCATTCGAGAACAGCTCGTATTGCAACCGCAAAGGGTGGATCTGCTGCATCCACTGCGCCAGCGGCGAGGTGACGAGAGCGCGAACGACCGGCTGTGCAAACGTGCGGTAAAGGGCGAGGTTGATCTCGGAAACGCGGGCGGCGGTTGCAAAACGGCGCTCGTCAGCCAGGTCATTACCCCCCAGCGCGCGAATATCATCGAGCGTTCGTGTCTCGCAGCGCATTACCCAATTACCGGTTGCGAGATCCGGGTTGGCCGTGTCCTCGGTCTTGTTTTCAAACACCGCTTCGTAGAGGCCGGGTGGCAACGAATCGATCAGATCGATATTGCTCGAAAACTCGCCGTGCTCCTTCTTCGCAACGCCTCCGGAAACGAATATGCCAAGGTGACCCACCGTCTCGTGGATGGTGTAGACGATCGTTTGCCCACAGGATCGGATCTCATCGACGCTATCGTATAGATCGAGAATCCATCCCAGCGCCTGCTGCGGCGGGGTGACGTTGTCGCCCTTTGAGCAGAACACTACAATGGGCGAGCGGATGTCGCGCAGATCGATCGTGGTGCCGTCGGAAGTCTGAATTTTTCCCGCCGCGAGATTGTTGCCAATGAACAGTTCATCCACGATGAACTGGATCTCCTCGGCGTTGAGATTGACATGGCCTCCCCACCAGCGCTCGAAGCCGAGGTAACGCGGAGCTTCGGTGTCGATCTTGGAATAAAGATTGTACTGCTTGGTCCAGAGCGTGTTCGCCGGATTCTGGTTCTCGAAATTCTGTACCAGCCAGGCGCCATCGAACTTGCCGTTGCCAAGATCGCTGGTAAGCGCAGTGAGCCAGCTGCCACCCAAAAGACCACCGCTGTAGCGCATGGGATACTTGCCGCGTACGCCCGCCCAATAGGAGAGCGGTGAGCCCGCGATGATGAGGGGTCCGAACAATTCTGGACGGACCGCGGCCAGCATCATCACCGCCCAGCCGGCCTGGCAATTTCCGACGACGCACGGCTTGCCGTCGGCGTTAGGATGCAGGGCGATGACCTTTTCGAGGAAAATCGCTTCGGCGCGCGCGATGTCCTCAATGGTCTGGCCCGGCATCGGGTCGGGCAGGAAACCGATGAAATAACAGGGATGTCCGGCCTTGAATGCGACGCCGATCTCGCTGTCGGCCTTGAACCCCCCGATCCCGGGGCCATGGCCGGCGCGCGGGTCTACTATGACGAAAGGGCGGCGCAGGGGATCGATCTCAACGCCCTTCGGGGGGATGACCCGCACGAGGCCATAGTTTACCGATCGATCGAGCGTGCGTCCGTCAATAATGAGCTCGACCTCATATTCGAGCACATGCGGGGCAGTCTCGGTCAGGTGCTCGCGGTACTGATTGCCGCGCTGGCGCATTGTGTCCCAGAACAGCACCGTGCGTTGCGCCGCGTCGACCATGTACTCCATGGCCGGGGCAAATAATCCGAACATGGACATGCCCGAGGACAATTCGCCTTGTTTTGATGGCAAATTCACACCTTTGTTCATGGGGATCTCCGTGCTCAGCCCCAGCTCAACGTCATGCCGACGTCACCAGGCATGCCGCCGGGGAAGTCGACGATCTGCACCCGCAGCCTGTAGCCGCGCGGACGGAAGTAATTCTCCCACAACTGGTAGATTTCCTTCGGCAAGCCGGTCAGCGTTTTTTCCCAGCCCGGCTCCTGCTGATTGATGGCACGCCCCTTGTCCGTGCAGAGCTGGTTGGGAAATCGATGCACCTGGACTTCAGTCAGACCGTTGGCCGCCGCGCGCTCGATGATCTTGATCGCGCGCGCAATGGCTTCTTCGTCCGAGACGCCCGATGGCTGGCTGAGTTGATCGAGCAGCGCCTTTTTCTCGGCGTCTGCCTGCGCACGAAGCCGCGCCTCCTCCGATGCTTTCTCGGCTTCAGCCAGTGCGATCTTCTGCGCGAAGTCCTTGGCCGAAGGCAGCAATTCGTCGGGCTTTTTAGCCATGTTTTACTCCGCAACGCGGTGACAGCTTAGTATACAGCAATGATGTGACGAATTGAGGGGGGTTTTTCTCGCGCTTCAGCCGCGCAAGGTGCTGCATTATGGTCGGCTCGTGGTTCAACTCATCGTGATCCGCGAAGCCTGCAAAGGTTTCTATTGCGGAAAATCGCGCAGGGGTCTTTGATCCACGTCAATGACGCTGTTCCTCAGATGTCTGAGGATGGTGCTTTACGGGGAGACATGGACCATGGCGGGTAAACCCAGCGAGTCAGGCACTTCGAAATTCGGGCCGATGGCGATGTTCGGTCAGGAGCCAAGCGAGGCGATCGGGAATTTGCAAAAGGAGCTTCTCGAAGCCTACGAGCAAGCGAGCCGCGCCTGGCTCGCCCGCGTGAAGTCGGAGGCGGACCTGTGGTCGGGCCTTGCCGCAAAACTGACCTCGACGCGCTCTATTCCCGAAGCTCTGGAATCGTATCAGAAATGTGTGGCGCAGCGAATGCAGATGGCCGCCGAAGACGGCCGGCAGTTGTTCGAGCAGTGCCAAAACATTACGCAGAAGATTACGCGGGCGCTTTCCGATGGGCGTCCGGCCGGAAATACCTGACAAACGAGCGCTGGCGTTGCATCAGCTCGCACGAAGCAAGAAGGCCTTGGCATTACAAACTAAACAAATGACAAGCAGGCCTGGAATGGGAGAACGTCCATGGAAAAGCAGCAGGACGGCGTCGTCGCCGTAAGTCGACAGGCGCGGGAATGGGCGAAATTGCTGCGCAAGCTGCGCTGGGTCGGCTTGGACGAGGAGGCCCAGCGTCTGGAATTGGCTCTGAGCACGCTGCCCCCGGAGCAAAGAGGCCCCGCGGCCGATCTGCCGGGTACCGACTAGGACGCACTATACCGTTTTGGCGATTGAGATCTTTGCCGGCTCTCTCGCGCGACCGCGCGACGCCAGACAGCGTGTGGCCGTTGCGCGCGCTTGCATGACTTCCTGAAAGCACCGGCCATGCAAACTCTGTCCCTCGCTCAATCCGTGGCCAAGATCCCCGATGGCGCAAGCCTCATGGTCGGCGGTTTCATGGCCGTGGGCACGCCAGAGCGCATCGTCGATGAGATCGTGCGTCAGAACAAACGCAATCTCACGGTGATCGCGAATGATACCGCGGCGCCGGGCAAAGGCATCGGCAAGCTCGTCGACGCCAAGCTGCTGCGCAAGGCGATTGTCAGTCACATTGGGCTCAATCCGGAGACCCAGCGGCAGATGATCGCCGGAACATTGGAGGTTGAACTCGTCCCGCAAGGCACGCTCATTGAGCGCATTCGCGCCGGCGGCTATGGGCTCGGCGGGATCCTCACCCAGACCGGGATCGGCACGCCGGTCGAGGACGGCAAGCAACGCGTCGAGGTGAACGGCAAGGCTTATCTCGTGGAGACTCCGCTGCGGGCAGATTTCGCGCTCGTGCAGGCTTTTCTGGCGGATTACCTCGGCAATCTGAGCTACGCCCTCACCGCGCGCAATTTCAACCCGGTGGTCGCAATGGCCGCCGAAACCGTCATTGTTTGTGCCGAGCACATCGTTCCGGTCGGCGTCATTTCACCGGATCATATCATGACGCCCGCGCCGGTGGTCGACTACCTCGTCGCCAATTCGTGAGATGCACATGGACGCTCAGACCGTCATCGCCCGCCGTGCTGCCCGGGAGCTTTCCTCGGGCATGCTGGTGAACCTCGGCATCGGAATTCCGACCCTGGTCGCAAATTATGTCCCGGAAGGGATGCATGTCTTCTTCCAGTCCGAGAATGGACTGATCGGCACCGGCGCGCCGCCTGAGGAAGGCATGGCGCATCCCATGCTGACCGACGCGGGCGGCCGGCCGGTGACGGCGCTGCCCGGCGCCAGCACGTTCGACAGCGCCATGTCGTTCGGGTTGATTCGAGGAGGTCATCTCGACCTCACAGTATTGGGTGGATTGCAGGTCGATCAGGCCGGTCACCTCGCAAACTGGACGATACCCAAGAAGCTGGTGCCGGGCATGGGTGGCGCGATGGACCTCGTTTCCGGCGCCAAACGGGTGGTCGTGGCGATGACGCACACCGCCAAGGGTTCCGCGAAAATCGTGAAGAAGTGCACGCTCCCCCTCACCTCAACCCGCCAGGTGGATCTCGTCATAACCGAGCTGGCGGTGATCGCATTCCCCAATGGCCGCGCAACGCTGATCGAAACCGCGCCGGGAGTGTCCGCCGCCCAAGTGACCGATGCAACCGAGGCCGAGCTCGTGATTCCGCAGAATGTCCCGGAAATGGCGCTGTAGAAGGCTGAAGAGATGACTGCAAGCCCAAGAGCAAGAGGCCTTCCATGATTCCCGCCGTGAAAGCCAGGCTCCTCGAAGGCAAACGAGGTCTCATCGTCGGTATCGCCAACGAAAATTCGATTGCGTGGGGTTGCGCCAAGGCTTTCCGCGCCTTCGGCGCTGAACTCGCTGTCACCTACCTCAACGACAAAGCAAAGAAATATGTCGAGCCGCTCGCGCGTGAGCTCGAAGCCCCAATCATGATGCCGCTCGATGTGAACGCGCCGGGACAGATGGAAGCGGTATTCGAACGCATCACCAAGGAATGGGGCAAACTCGATTTCCTCGTGCACTCCATCGCTTTTTCGCCAAAGGACGCGCTACAGGGGCGGGTCGTCGATGTCTCCCGCGAGGGCTTTCTCACCACCATGGATGTGTCCTGCTGGACCTTCATTCGCATGGCCCATCTGGCAGAGCCGCTGATGCGCAAGGGTGGCACGCTGTTCACCATGACTTATTATGGCAGCCAGATGGTGGTGAAGAACTACAACATCATGGGGGTCGCCAAGGCGGCGCTGGAGGCCGCCGTGCGCTATATCGCGGCCGAGCTCGGCCCCAAGGGCATCCGGGTGCATGCGATTTCGCCGGGACCGCTCGCGACGCGAGCGGCCTCGGGCATTCCCGAATTCGATGCTTTGCTCGACAAAGCCAAAGCGAAGGCACCTGCACGCAGCCTCGTGAGCATCGACGACGTAGGCGCCGCCACCGCCTTCCTCGCCCATGACGCCGCGCGCCTCATCACCGGTGAAACGCTCTACATCGATGGCGGCTACCACATCATCGATTAGAGGGTAGCCGCCTCTGGCCGATGATATCAAGCCCTGGCTCTTTCGTGATTTTCCTCTGGTGAACTGCGGAAATTGGTCGGTCAGTATTCCTTGAGTCTGCCGCGCGTGACACGCGGGAAATGCCGGTGACACGATAGGTTGTGCGGTATCAGAGCTGCTCGGTACGAAAAGTATCGCAGTTCGGGACGCTTCCCGACTTCAAGCCGGTCATGAACCAGCGGGTGCGCTGTGCCGAAGAGCCGTGGGTGAAGGCGTCCGGGACAACGTAGCCCTGACTCTGTTTCTGCAATCGATCATCGCCGATCGCCGAAGCCGTCTGTAGCGCCGCTTCGACGTCCCCAGGTTCGATGAATTGCCATTTGGCATGCGCGCGGTTCGCCCAGATGCCGGCAAAGCAATCAGCCTGCAGCTCCACCCGAACTTGCAGGCTATTGGCCTCTACCTTGCCCATCCCACGTTGCGCCTGCTGGACCTCCGGCAGCAGCCCCAACAGGTTCTGGACATGATGCCCGATCTCGTGCGCAATCACATAGGCTTGGGAGAATTTGCACGTCTTGCTGCCGATATCGCAAGCGGCGAAGCGTCGCTCGAGATCCTGAAAGAAACTCGTATCGAGGTAAACTTTCCGATCAAGGGGGCAATAGAACGGACCCATAGCCGATTGTGCGACCCCGCAACCCGATCGGGTTCCTCCAGAAAACATGACCAGCGTTGGCGGATCGTACTTTTTCCCAGCTTGAGCGAAAATGTCGGTCCATTCCGCCTCTGTGCTACCAAGAATCGCGGAGACAAATCGACCCATAGCATCGGACGGAGTGCCTGGTTTCGTCGTCGACTCTTGTTGGGGCTGACCGGTTTTCGACAGCATGTCGGCGCCCTGAATGAGGACGCGCGGGTCGATACCCAATGCCCAACCGATGAGACCGAGCACGACGACCGTGCCGATCCCGATTCCGCCGCTGCGGGCTCCGGGAAAGCCGCCGCTCCGTCCACCACGCCGGTCTTCAATTCGGTCGCTTTGGGGCAGGTTATCTAAGCGCATGACATTCCCTCTTCAGTCAGACAACACTGCCCATGTCGGGCGTGGCTGTTAGGCCTTAGTTTTTATGATGGTCCAAAGTATACTCATTGCAAGCTCCCTCCTGCATGTTGAACGCTACTTTGCGCTTCAATAGAATGATTTTCAATAACTGAGATCGCCGACCTGTCGGACGGGACTGTGGGGGGCCTTTTGAACCGGACATTGCTATTTTTCGAAATGAATTGCGCAAAAAAACTCGAGAAATCATCGAGCAATGGTTGTACGTTCTCCTTCATGTCCGCAGAGACACTCTGCCATGGGGAAAACCGGTAAGTCGAACAAGAACCGGCTTCGAGTGCGCCGCGTGGTCGACGTGCCACTTCGCGAGGTCTCTGGTATTTGCTTGCGTCGCGGCCGAAACGGTCGAATGTTTCTGATCGCGGTCGGCGACCGGGCGGCGAAGATCGCCTGGTTTTCCCAGCCGCGCAGCGATGGGGGCCAAATCAAGTGGCATACGAGCAAAATCGCGAATCTCCCAGGTTCGATGCTTCCCAAGCATGACCCCCAGATCGAGGCGGTCTGCGCTGACGGCCTCGGGCGCGTTTTGCTGCTCCAGGAAACACCTCCGCGTGTCGAACTCATCGACCCCGAGGCGTTAAAGGTGGTTGCGTCGATTGATCTTGCGGTGGAAGGGCGTGGCGAAATTGCGCGAGCGTGGTCCGACCCCAAGGGGTCGCGGGGCGAAGGAGCGGTGCTACTGACCGGCGGGCATTTGCTCGTCGCCAAGGAGAAGAAGCCGGCGGCCTTCATTGAGTTTGGCCCGTCGCATTCGCGGTCGCGGGGATTAGTTCGCGGCGGCGTACTGGCGGACGGCGAGCCGTGGCCGATTAAAAAAGGGCACCACCGTTTCGTTGCTCTCGCAATCTGGCGTCCCGACAAGGCACTGGCCAAAACCTGCGTCGACTTCAGTGACCTCGAAATAGGTCCGGATGGTTGCCTCTATCTGCTCAGTGACAAGTCCTCCAGGATTGCGCGGCTTGATGATCTCCCGGCAGGTGGCGGCACCGCTGCGCTCCTTGATGCGTGGCGGCTCGGCGATCTGGATGGCAAGCCGGAAGGTCTCGCATTCACCGCACAGGGTCGTGCGATCGTCGGGCTCGACACGCGCAAGCCGCGCCGAAATCTCGTCCTGCTAGAGCCGGCGGTTGCGCAGTTGCGCGGCCGTGGCGAGAACCTGAGTTGATTCCTCAATCGCGCTTCTCGTTGATCCCGCTCTAGCCGGGGTCTTACGGTCTTGGATGCCGGTTCGGTGGGGAAGCTCCGCCTGAGGATGGCCCCATTTGCAAACTCTGGTTCCGAGGCATCTGCCGAGCTGGGGGCTCACACATGCAAACGGACGCGACGGCCAAGTTCGATCGCGCACGCAAGCATGCGGTCGCGATGGCCTCAGCCGCTGTGTTGTCCCTCGGGCTCGCGACTGGCGGTTCGGCGCATGCGCAAACGAGCGATAACAGTACGGCCAGTTCGATCAATCTTGGTGCCCGTGGGGGAATTGCCGCCGAGCCGCCGGCCCGCACAGCCCCATCCCAGGCGGGCGCGACCAGCCCCTTCGAGTTCAGCGCCCGCGGCGGATTTGCAACGGATTATATCTATCGCGGCACGACGCTTTCCGACCACAGATCAGCCGCCGGCGCCGCCTTCGAAGCAACAGCGTTCGGCTTCTTTTATGCCGCCAGCACGATCGCCAGCGTCAAGCTGCCAAGCCAGCCTGCAGCCGAAATCACGATGGGCGCCGGGATCCGTCCGAAGCTGGGGAACGTTACATTCGACTTCGGCTGGACCCGCTTTCTTTATCCTGGCGAGTCACCTCCGCCAGGCACGTTCGCAGGCATCGAGTACTGGGAGGCCGCCGCCCGCGCCGACACCAAGATCGGTGAGCTGCTACGCATCGCTGGTGGATTCGCCTATTCGCCGAACGTCTCGAACACCGGCGCCTGGAGCAAGTATGCGGCTTTGGGTCTGGGTTTTGACGCGCCACACCGGCTACTGCCGCCGGAGGTCTCCGTCTCGATGACCAGCGTCGCAGGATATTCGAAGTTTGGGAACCAATCGGTCGAACTGGGCGGCTTTCCATTGCCGGCCTATCTCAATTGGCATACGGGCGTGACCCTCACTCACAAGAATCTCAATCTCGACCTGCGCTACTACGACACCAATCTGTCGAAGGAGAACTGTTTCGTCTTGACTGGCGATCTGGGCGCGACGCCCGGAGGGATCATCGATCCGCTAAGAAATCCGGAAGGCCTCAGGTCACGCTGGTGCAGCACCACCTTCGTCGCGAAATTCTGGTTCGCACTGAACTAAAAGCTCGGCCACCATTGTCGGCTTCAGCAGAGTGCCGTGCGGTTCCGCTAGCGCGCCAGCTTAATGGCCTAACTGCATGAAACCCCAAATTGAGAGCAAGGCCGCAATTACGAGGCCGACCCATGACATGGACACAGGAACGGCGAGTGCGCCGATCTGCACCGCCCATTGCTTTAATATTCTCATCAGATGGCCAAGTGCCACTACAGCAAAGATCAGTGCCGAAACTGCTGCGTAAGAGTTTGACATATTATGCTCTCCCGGCTGCTTCCTTCCGGAAGCCAGAAAATCTACACATCCGTGAAGCGAATTGTAACGACTGATACGGGCTTTGGGACGAGGCTTCCAGGCTTGGTTTGGGAGTGGATTGATCCCTGGCCGTGATAGTGGCCGGCGCGGTTATGCCTGCACCCGGCGCGCAGGCCGGGAAAATAAGTATTTTGGCGCGATTCCAGCCCAACCCATCGATATTTCAAACCAGCTTGAATATCGCAAGCACGAGGATGACTTGCGCAATGAAGCCGCCAAAAAATGCAAGCGTGCGAACAACCGGGCTCCCGATCGTGTAGACAATTGCGTGTGCGAGCCGAGACCAGAAATACAGCGCGCAGGCAAGTCCGGTAACACGGGTCGAAATATTGAGAAGCTGTGTGATCACGACCAGTGGCGCAAAGATGATAAGGTTCTCAATGGCGTTCATGTGCGCTGCCATCAACCGTTGCGCCCAGCCGCTTTGCGAAGCATCGGCAGCCGAGGGATTGGACAGGGTGCCCATGACCCCGCGCACCGCAATGCGGTCGAGGATGTAGGGGATCCACATCAGACCCGTCATTGCCACCGTCAAAGTCAACCAGAATAGCTCCCTCCGCATTGCCTTCTCCTTTGTCACTGCAAGCGCAAATAGGGCCGTACTTCCAGAAAGCCGCGATAGATCATATCGCCTGCGACATAAAGGATGATAGCGAGGCCAAGATAGGCGATCCATCGCTGCCGCTCGAGCAGGCGCGCGATAAGGCTCGCGGCGCCACCCATCAGAATGATCGAGAGGACAAGGCCGAATACAAGCGCGGCGGGATGCTCGCGCGCACTGCCCGCGAGCGCCAGAACATTATCGAGCGACATGGACACATCGGCGATGATGATCTGCCATGCCGCCCGTAGCAGTGTCTTCGGCTTAGTGGCGGGAGCGTCCGCGGCATCGATCAATGCGGCACGTCTGGAGTGCTCCAGCTCGCGCCACATCTTCCAGCATACCCATAAAAGAAGAATTCCGCCGGCAAGGAGCAGTCCTATGATTTCCAGAAGCTCGATGGTGAAAGCTGCAAAGCCGATCCGTAAAACCGTCGCGGCGATAATCCCGATCAGGATCGCTCGTCCGCGCTTTTCTGCGGGCAAGCCCGATGCCGCAAGTCCGATGACAATCGCGTTGTCCCCGGCGAGCACAAGGTCGATCATCACGACTTTGAACAGTGCTGCCAGTCCCTCGGGAGTCGAGAGAACCTGGAGGACCTCAGTCATGGCGACCGCGCCGGCAGCGGTTTACTGCATCAAACGATCCCTGGAGTAGAGTGGTCAAATTGATGACGAGGCGGCAAGATGGGGGGAGCCGCGAATATACGGTCTGGCCATCCCTCGCAACCCGGATTTCCGGGAGCGAGGAAGAGTGAGAACAGAGCTGTATCGAATGTGACGCCTGGCGGACCGGTGCAAGCGCGCCGATTCGGCCAAGTTGTTATATGGGGCCTCAGGCTGCGGCTTTGTTCTTGATGGCCCCTATGACCGCAGTGAGTATGGCTCCGCCAGCGCCGCCGGCAATCGCCTGTGAAATAATCCCGCCGACGCTCAGATTTCCTGATTGCGCGGCGGCCATGATCGACGGCAGCAACAACGTAACAATCTGACCGAGCACGCCGCCGCCGACCAGACCGGAAACAATGTTGCCGATCATGCCGAGATCGAAAGTCGGCGATGACTTCCCTGCGCCGACGCCACCAAGCGCACCTGCGATCAGATTAATCAAAATCTGTTCCATGCTGCTCTCCCTGTTGCAAGCAGCCCGAATCTACGCGGCGCTGAGTTGGGAGTCGAGTTTATTTAGTTGCTCCAGGCTTCGACGCTGTCGGTTCATGCCAGAAAAAAACCCCGGCACTTGCCGGGGCTTTCGTCGCTTCATGACGCGGGCGTGCTGCCCAGGATGGGCAGCAGTGCTGTTCTTATCACCACCAGCCGCGCCGGCCGTGTCGTACCCAAACCCGAGGGCCATAACCGCCGTAGGCGTAGGCGCCGTAAGCGTAGGGCTGATAAGCATAGGCGCCGTAAGCGTAGGGCCGATAGTAGGAATAGGCGTAGGGCTGATAATAGCCGTAGGCGGCGTAGGGAGAGTAATAGGCATAACCCCCACACCCACACCCGCCGCACCCGCACTGGACATCTTGCTTGAGATTGCCTTCCTGTATGGCCACGCCAAGGGAGACCAGGGGCATGGCTCGCGCCGGAGGCGAATTCGACAAAGCTGCGGCTGCTATCAAGGCCGCGGCCGTGCTGCAGGTTAGCCAGACACTTCGCATGAGGTTCTCCATACGTGAGCCCCCGTTGCTTAAATACCACACGCGCCTCTTTTGATATACCGCAGCAATCTGCCATTCGGCTTATGGTTAATTCCACGAGCGCGATGACGAAAACCCCCACGACCGGTCAGCGGCTGCCAACGGCGCACGACGGCAGCGTCGCGCAGGGCAAAGCCATGTTTGCTGGCTCTGATAAAGCCACGCCCAGCGTTCGAAGCCGGCGATGCCGGCGCGGGGCGCGACGGGTGCGCTCAATAATGGCCGGTATAGAGGCGCACAATCACCGGCAGCAGGATGACCACGAAAAGAACTGGGAAAATGCATACCATCATTGGAATCGCGAGCTTCGCCGGCAGGCTGTACGCCTTCTCCTCCGCCCGCGAGAGTCGCTTGTGGCGCATATCATCGCTGTAGACGCGCAGCGCATCCGTGATGCTCGAGCCCAGCTCGGCCGATTGCTGAATGAGCGTTGAAAAGGCGCGCGCCTCCTCCAGGCCCAACCGGTCCGCAAGATGTTCGAGCGCGTCCGTCATGGTGCGCCCGGCCCGAATTTCAAGATTGGCCATGTGGATATTCGTGCACAGGGACGGATAGGATTCCCCCAGCTCGCGCCCTATCCGTTCCAGCGCAGCTTCCATGCTGAGACCCGAATCGGCACACACGACCAGGAGATCCATGAAATCGGGGAATCCTGACCGATGCTGATTGCGCCGCCTGGCGATGCGCCGGTCGATATACATGCTGGGCGCGACATAGCCGAGGATGCCGCCGGCCATCACGCCGAGCCAGAATATCGAGGCGTTTACGCTCACAATGAGTGGGATGGCGATGAATGCCAAGGCCGCGAGCACGACCGCCAGCATCGTGCGTGCCACAAAGAAATAAGCAACCGCGCGCGCATCGTAGATTCCGGCAAGCACCAGGCGGCGCCGCAGCGCCTTCATTTCTCCCGTATCCTTTTCGGCAACCACGTAGTGTTTGGTGGCGTAATCGAGCAGCCGCTGAATGGCCTTGAGGCTTGATTTGCGCAGGGCGAGCGCGTCATGGGGAGCCTCGCCTGAGTATTCGGCAATGCCGGCCGCGCGGCGCTTGTTTGCACTGCGGGCGTAGGCTCCGAACATGAGCGCAAAGGTCAGCGCCGCTGTTGCCAGGAATACCAGCAACGCCAGCATCGTCGCCGAGCTATCGTCAAATATTCCGCCCATGCTGTCCATCGGCTCGGTGCTCAGATCTTGAAATTGACAAGGCGATACATGATCAGGTTGCCAACCCCCATCCACGCGCCGGCCATCGCAAGCGCGGTCTTGGTCATGCTCTCATTCCAGACGCTGGAATAGAAGTCGGGGGCTATCACCTGAATGATCAGGAATATCGCGATCGGCAGCGAGGACAAGATGATCGCGGAGATGCGGCCTTCGGCGGCTAGCGCCCTGATCTTGCGGCGCATCTTGAATCGCTGGCGGATTACTCCCGACAGGTTTTCCAGGATTTCTCCCAGGTTGCCGCCGGTGGATCCCTGGATCGCAACCGCGGTGACGAACAATGGCAGGTCGTCCTGACCGATCCGGAGGTACAGGTTGCGCAGCGCAGTTTCGAGATCCGCCCCATAGGTGATCTCGTCCACGATGATACCGAACTCGCTGCCGATGGGATCGCGCATTTCGCGCGCGACCATGGTGAGCGCGATAGGAACGGGGTGACCCGCGCGCAGGCTACGCACGATCATGTCGAGCGCATCCGGGAACTGCGCGCCAAACGCTCCCCGACGGCGCGCGCGCATAACGCGCAGCACAAAATAAGGCAGCGCGGTGCCGCAGAAAACTGCGATCAGAAGCGCCTCCACCACATCCCGGCGCAATATCCATCCCAAGCCGAAAGCAATGGCCGCGCTGGCGCCCGCGCATGCGAAAAGCTTGCTCATGCCGATCGTCGGCCCGGACTGCAATACCAGCCGATTGAACGCCTCCAACCCGAGGCGATAGTTGCCGGTGCTGGTGAGACCGCGTTCCTTGCGCAGCTGCAACAGGATGTTTTCGCGATTAGGCTCGTTGCGCAGAAGCTTCAGACGGCGGTTGACGCTCTTGCGGTAAGACGCGCCCGAAAAGAACAGGAGGTAAATCCCCTCGACCAGAAATCCGGCCGAGACGGCTACCAACAGATAGACCAGATAGATCGAATCAAATTCGAATGGCATGAGCGGTTACAGCGGTTGCGAAGGGTCGAAATAACTGCCGGGGATCTTGATGCCCATGGCTGCCAGATCCGCAAGGAAGCGCGGCCGCACGCCGGTCGCCTGGAAATGCCCGATCACGGTATTGTCGGGAGCGGTGCCGGTGCGAACAAACTTGAAGATCTCCTGCATTTGAATGATGTCGCCCTCGAGCCCCGTAATCTCGGCAATGCTGGTCACCTTGCGCTTGCCGTCGGAGAGGCGCTGGAGCTGCACGATGACGCGAATGGCGGCCGCGATCTGCCCGCGGATGGAAGCCACCGTCATCGGTAACCCCGCCATGCCGATCATCTGTTCAAGACGGGAAATCGCGTCGCGCGGCGTATTGGCATGAATGGTGGCCATCGAGCCTTCGTGCCCCGTATTCATGGCCTGGAGCATGTCGAAGGCTTCCTCACCACGGCACTCACCGAGAATGATGCGGTCTGGCCGCATGCGCAGCGCATTCTTGACCAGCTCGCGCTGTCTGATCTCTCCCTTGCCCTCCAGATTGGGCGGACGCGTTTCCATTCGCCCGACATGCGGCTGCTGCAACTGCAGCTCGGCGGCATCTTCGATGGTGAGCAAACGCTCCTTTTCCGAGATGAAGGCCGATAATGCATTGAGCATGGTCGTTTTACCGGAACCGGTACCGCCGGAGATGATGGTGGTCACGCGCGCTTTCACGGTGGCCGCGAGCAGCTCGGCCATCTGCGGCCGCAGCGCGCCGACCTCCATGAGCTTGTTGAGATTGAACGGCTTCTTGGAGAATTTCCGGATCGACACCAGCGGTCCATCGACCCCGATCGGACGCACCGCGACGTTGACGCGCGAGCCGTCCAACAGGCGGGCGTCGCACATCGGATGAGACTCGTCGACCCGCCGGCCCACCGCGGCTACGATCTTGTTGATGATCCGCAGGAGATGCGCTTCGTCCTTGAAGCGCACCCCGCAAGGCTCGAGCACACCGCCGCGCTCCACATAGACGTTCTCGTGCCCATTGATGAGAATGTCGCTGATAGTTGGGTCCTTGAGCATGGGCTCGAGCGGACCCAATCCGGTCATTTCGTCCAGGATTTCGGAAACGAAATCGTTGAGCTCCTGCTGATTGAGCGCGAGACGCTCGACCAGAATGTACTGAGTGACGAGCTGCTGTATGTGAGCCCGGATCTCTTCCTCGGGCAGGCGTTCAAGCGCCTGCAGGTTGATCTCCTCGATCAGCCGGCGGTGAAGCCTGACCTTGGCGTCCAGGAGCTTGTCACTCTGGAGCAGATTTGGATTGGCAACCTGGAGGCTCGTCTCGGGTGCGGGCTCTGGAAAGACGGTCCAGGACACCCCTTCAAGAGCGGGAGAAGGCGCCTCTGCCGGAACAAATTCCGGAGCCACGGTGCGTTTCGCCGAGAACCGACCGACCATTGTGGGTGCCTGCTGAACTGATTTCCGAGCCCCGATCAGCTGCGTGCAAACGCCAGCTTGAGCTTCTTGCCCGAGGCGCCGTCTTTCTGCTCGCTCGGTTTGACCGGCTGCGGCAGGATCAGCCGCTTGAGCTGCAGCGTGATCTTGTTGCCCGGCTTGACCTCATCGAGCGGAATCCCCCGATCGATCGCCTCGCGCACGATCCCGTAATGGTTCGGGATGCACGCTGCGAACGACTCGCCGAGCACCTGCTCGATGTCGCCTTTGCGCAGCCCGGAAGAGAACATCCGCTGCTCGAATCGATTGATCACGACTTGCGGCTGGGGCCCATCGGCCAAACGCTCGCGCACCGCCTCGACCAGTTGCTTGGCGTGCCGCAGTCCCGGCACTGTCATCTCGCTGACAATGAACAGCTTGTTCGAGCCGAGCAGTACGCTGTCCGTCCATGAGAACCAGGTGCGCGGCATATCGAACACGACATGGTCGAAGTGCGAGGATACGAGATCGAGCAGGCGGGTCACGACGTCGGGATCGAACGAGCGCATTTCCGCGGGCCGATTGGGTGCGGCCACCACCGCCAGGCCGGAAGGGTGGTGCGACAGCATCACTTCCAGGAGTTGCCGGTCGAGACGTTCCGGTCGCCCTTCGATCTCGCCGAGATCGAGCCGCGGCTCGAGATCGAGATAGTCAGCGCAGGAGCCGTGCTGGAAATCGAGATCGACCAGGCAGGTGGATGACTTGCCGCGCTGACCGCTGTTGAGCAGCATCATCGCGCTCTGCACCGCAAGGGTGGTGACGCCGGCACCGCCGACCGCGGGAAGAAACGTGAAGATCTGCGCTTCGGTCGCCTCCTGCTGGCTCACGGATTTCGCGACGCGGGCGCAGGTGCGTACAAGCTCCACCGGCGGAACCGGCTTGACCAGGAAATCGGCGACCCGCATTTGCAAAAGCGTGCGCGCCACGCTCTCGTCGAAAGCCTGTGTGATCACCACCACGGGAGGCCATGACCCGATGCGCGTCATGAGGCGATCGAGCGCCTGCATTTCCTCTGGCCGGCTCGTATCCAGATCGACGACCACGACCGTCGCGCCGGCGGTCTCAAAGCTGCCCTCGAGCAGCGAGAGTGCTCCCGAAACGAGTCGCAACGTGATCTGATCGCTGGCGCCGAAGGTCTCGCGAGCTTGCGACGCAAAATCCAGGTCGGCGGTGAGCACGACCACTTCGGTCTTGTTCATCGGACTGTTGGCACCGCCGATTTTCATGTCATGCGCTCGCAGTCTCGTTTGCCCGGGAAGCCGACCGGATCATTTCACTGGCGCCGCCGGCGCTGCTTGCGGTGCGGCCTGCAGAGGAGGACATGTGGTGCCGGCCGCCGCCAGCGCCTGCTGCTGCGCAAAGCCGGTCGTATTGGGGCTGACCGGCTGGATGACACGGGGATTATGCCGGTAGCACTCGATCGCTGCCTGCATTCGCTCGCCGTTAAAAGCGAGATTCTTGTTGCCCACGTAGCGCGGCCAAGGATCGACCATCTGCTCGACCATGTTGGCTGCGATGTGATCGTTGGCGCCCAACGCGACCGTCTCGCGCCGGTCATAGTAGATGTCGGAGCATGCGCTCAGCAGGCTCGCGATCATGCCGATTGTAAGAAGCGAGTTGCGCATATCATCAATCCTTGACCTGCACGATGTTGGTCCCTTCCTTGCGCACGGCTCGGAACTCAGGTTAACGGCCTGATCGGCGTAATTTTGTGTTGACGCAGCGATCATGATTCCGTGGGCGCTCTGATTCGCACTGGAGCGCCATCATGGACACGATCTTCGACGGAGAGGTCCCGCGTGCGCGTCTTGCCCTGCTTTTGCGGCACTTTTCCGAGCTCAAGGATAACCGCGAGCCGTGGCGCATTGTGTATCCGCTGCAAGAGGTCTTGCTGTTGGTGACCTGCGCCACGATTGCCTCCTGCGATGATTTCGACGACATTGTCGCCTGGGGCAAACACCATCTTGCCTTCCTGCGGCATTTCTCGGAGTTTCATCACGGCATTCCCTGCGAGCGCTGGCTCCGGGCCCTCCTCAATCGGATCGATCCGATCCTGTTCGGCCGCTGTTTCAACAGCTGGATTGCCGCACTGTGGCCGAACCGGCACGAATTCATCGCCATCGACGGCAAAACGTCACGCCGGACCCACGACCAGCGCAAAGGGCTTAAAGCTCTGCATACGCTCAGCGCCTACGCCACCCATGCAAGGCTGACATTGGCGCAGTTGAGCGTTCCGGAGAAGACCAACGAGATCACCGCCATCCCCGATCTTCTCGATCAACTCGCCGAGACCAAACAGCTTGAGGGCGCGCTCGTCACCATCGACGCCATGGGCTGCCAAGTCGAGATTGCTGACAAGATCGTTGCTCATAAGGCCGATTATTTGCTGCCCCTCAAGGGCAACCAACCCACGCTCGAAGCCGATGTCGAGGACTATTTCCGCACCGCGCCCGCCGACGAGTTCGTCAGCAAAACTACGGTCGAGAAGGGACATGGCCGGATCGAGACGCGCACCTACACCGCCTCCAGCAAGGTCGACTGGATAACGTCGGAGAGAAGCTACCCGGGCCAGCCGCGCTTCAAGAACATCAAAACCATCGCGAAGGTCCACGCACGTGCTGAATATTCCGATCGCTGCAGCTTCGATACCCACCACTATATCTCGTCCGCGCCGCTCGATATCGAACGGATCGCCAGGGGCGCGCGCGGTCATTGGGGCGTCGAGAGCATGCATTGGCTGCTCGATGTCGAATTCAAGGACGATCTGTCGCGTTATCGGACCGGCCACGGAGCCAAGAACATGACTATCGTCCGCCGCTTCGCTCTCGGCCTCGTGCGTGCCAATAAGGCCAAGGGGAGCGTCAAGACACGACGCAAAACTGCCGGCTGGAACCCGGATTTCTTGCTAGAAATTCTTCAACTCAAATGAGCGTTAACCCGGATTCCGTGCCGTGCTTCCTTGCGCATATCGAGGATGTGACCGACGAACCGGCGCTGGTGCCCGACGGCAAGCCGCGCGTCCGCGGGGGAAACCTCGGATTTTCCCATCAGGAAGAAGTCGATGTCATTTGCGGGCAGCGTATTGTCGAGCGGAGTCTTGACCAGGTCACCCGGGCGGGTTGGCCGGACCAGACGCGGCGTGACAATGATGGCGAGATCGGTCTCGTTCTTTTTGTATTGCGAGCTGCGGAAAAGCGCGCCGAGCACAGGGATGTCGCCAAGCCAGGGCAGCTGGTCCTGGGCCGTGCTGCTGATATTTTGCAACAGCCCGCCGATGACAAAGCTTTGGCCATCCCGCAGCTCGATGGTGGTGCTGGCTCGCCGCACGATCAGCGGCGGGATTGAGATGCCGGCAATCTGCACGGTGTGACCGAAATCGAGCTGGCTCACCTCGGGCTTGATCATCAGGTTGATCACACCGCCCTTAAGCACAGTCGGAGTAAAGGACAGGCCGACACCATAGGTCTTGTAGTCGATGGTGACCGTTCCGAGCGACCCCGGCACCGGAATGGGGTACTCGCCGCCCGCCAGGAAGCTCGCCGTATCGCCTGACAGGGCGACGAGATTGGGCTCGGCGAGACTGCGAATGAGCCCTCTCTGCTCGAGTGCATTGATTGCGACATCGACCGAGAACGCGCCGCAATTCATGGCGCCGAGCAGGAACCCGAATGGCGCCGTGCCCGAGAGCAATCCCGCCGCGGCGATCGGTGAGATCGGCAGCTGCGAGGCCTGCATATTCGGGCCGCCGAGCTGGTTACCCTGAGCGTTCAAAGCCTGCTGCTGAAAAGATCCTCCCGGCGTGGTTACCGGCAATTGCCCCGCGGGAGTCTGCGAACCGATATTCGTGAGCGTATTCTTTCCGAAACTGTTCCACTGAACGCCGAGCTCGCGGCTGGCCTCGCGCGAGGCCTCGACGAAGCGCACCTCCAACACCACTTGCTGCGGCTGTAGCACCTGCACCGCATTGATCACGTCCGGTGCAAACTGGCGCGCGATTACGACTGCCCGGTCAAGCGTCACCGCATCGGGCGCCGTGCCCGACAGCATGATCCGGCCGTTCACGGATGAGACGCGCAGTCCGCCCCCGGTAATTCGGTTGAGCTCGAGCGCAAGGCGCGTGACATCGTAGGAAACCTCGACATCGAAGATGCCGACGGTCCGCTTTCCCTCACCATAGAGCGACACGCGCGTCGTTCCGATCTTCTTACCCAGGATGGAAATGGAATGATCGGTCAGCGGAGTGACGTCCGCCACTTCAGGATCGCCGACAACGATATCACTGAACGGCGCGTCGACACGCACGTCCTGAGTCTTGCCGGCAGTGATCTGCACCGACGAGGTCCGCGCGCTCAACGCAACCAGGCGTTCCTGCGCACCTCCCGGCGCATGGAGCGCCACCACCGCCGCCATGCTCAATGCTGCGAGCCCAGCGAGGCTCGCGAGAGGCCGGCGGCCGTTAGCCCGGCAACCTTGGCCGGCCCCTCGCGTCCTGGTTGCTTCCTCCCACTGTCGCCGCCCCCCAGCCGCGACATTCTGCGCCTTGTTTACGCTCACAACTCTTCTCCCCCGTCCAACGCCCTTGTTGCAAAAGAGTGTCCTTTATCTTTGGCCTACCGAAGCCAGCCCGCGGCCCTTGTCTCCTTCATTGGGTACGGAATATTCCGATCGCTGTGCGCCTCGCACCACGGCGACCGTTGAGTAACGGTCATCCGTTGTGCTGCTCTTCGGCAAATCGCTTAGCGTGATGCGACGCGTATTGAGCGCGCTGGCCTCGCCCGCCTTGCGCAGCGCGAGCGAGAGCGTGCCAACCGTGGCTGCGAGCGCCAGCTTTTGGGCCGCCATCACTTCAACTTCCAGCGTCACTGCCTTCGCAACCGACGGCTTCTCCGCGCGCTCGTCCGCGATCTGGTCCACGGCCAGAACGCGCACGTTCTGCAAGACAACATCGGCGGCCGCCACGGTTTTGTCCTGCTGGCGCGTGAGCAGCACATCGACGTGATCTCCCGGCAGCACGAAACCGGCAACGCCTTCGACGTCATTGACGCGAATAGTGACCGCCTTCATTCCGTCCGCAAGCATGGCTGAGAGGGTCGCCCGCTGGCCCGAGCCAGTGATCTTGGACGCGAGTATTGGTTCATTTGCTTCGATTGCGGTGAGCACAACGCGCCGCGTCGAGGTCAGGTCGGAGATTTTGCTGAAGGCACCGGCTGGCACGGCATCCTGCGTCCACGGGATTTCACGCAGCGACATCGCGCCGAGCTCCGCCCCGAAGCGCAACGGCTTCGCCGCTACCACGATGGTTTGCGTCGCCAATGGTTTCTTCTGGGCGTCAAGATTGCGCGCACGCATCTCTGCCTGGTTGTTCAGCCAAGCCTGCGCGACGAACACGGCAAGCAGGCCAAAGACAACCGCCACGGCGATCATGATCATGGTGCTTAGTGTTACTGCGTCACAACCTGAGACGCATGTTCCTTCTGTATCGGGTTGCACAATAGGGGCATCTTGGCAGCATCCTTGCGATTGCGACGATCAGCTGATGATGGAGCGTAGCGATCGAGTTGGGAACGTGGCGTTGGGGCCGGATTGGCGGCGCCGCGGGGTCGGTAACTATCGGGAATGGCAAGTTTTTTGACTCTCCGGGCGCAATGAGGTCCTGAGGGGGGAATCGTCTCCCTTTCGGAGATCAGGAAGCCGTAAACGGCGATGCAAAGCGTCGCGTGATGGTGGAAGCCCGGCCATCCCCGCCCCTCGTAGTGCCCGAGCCCGATCTCTTGTTTGAGCTCCAGGTAGTCGCGCTCGATCCGCCACCGCATTTTTGCGCGATCGACCAGCGCATGAAATGAAATGTTCTTATCGAGGGTGGCAAGCCAATATTTGGTGGGCTCACGCTCACTCTTGGGCCATTCGATGAGAAGCGTTTCTTCACCTCGTGCCGCGGCACCCCTGATCGGCGCCGTTCGCACTTGAACGCGGGCGAAGCGCGAGCGCAGCTTTTTGTTAGTTCCCTCCCGCCAGGTGATCGTGCACCAAGCTTTTTCTGGCAGCCTGAGTGCCAACTTCTTCACGCTCAAGCGCGGCCCCATCCCGCCATCATCGGTTACTCTACGCACCATAATTGTCGGTATGATGGCTGCCACGTATTCGAGCCCCAGCGCACTGAGGCCCGTGCGAAACCCTGAGTTCGATCCGTAGCTCGCATCTGTGAGCACCACCCCGCGCGGTACCCCCGCCGCTAAGGCTTTCGCAATCTGCTCCAGGGCGATCTGCGGTTTGGTCTTGAACGAGATCTCCTTGGGAATACGCGCTTTCTTGCGGCGCGCAGCGTTTTTAGCCCATTGCTGCGGCAGATAAAGCCGATACGCGATCGGCAGGCTGGCGTGATGATTGGCGATCGACAACGTCACTGCCACCTGACAATTCGCTTGCTTGCCAAGCTGGCCGCAATATTGATGCTGCACGCCGACCGATTTGGAGCCGCACTTTGGAAAAGACGTATCGTCGACAATCCAGGCTTCAATCGGTCCATGCCGCTCGATCACCGGCAAGATCAGCTCGCGCACTTTGGCCAACATTGACGCGTCCGACCACGGCGCATTGGCAACAAAGTGCAGCAATCTTTGATGCTGCACCGAAGTCTCGTGCGGCGCCGTCACCGCCGCGATCGGCTCCACGCTCCTGCGGCCTTCTGAGACCAAAAGGCCGGCACAGTAATCATTCAGCGGCCGCTCCCGGTCGGCGTGGCCGATCACGCTCGTCAGCTGTTCCACAAAACGCGCAAATCGAGATGCACTATCCTCCGTTCTTTCGAGATTCATCGCAGCCCTCCGCCGGCCAGTGAACCTCGACAAATATCTGATTCTCATGCACTATCGACGGAAAATCTTCTGAACTCAGTGCGATTAGACGCACGGGTTTTTTCCTGGGCCTCGCCTTCGCTGTCGTGGCGAATATAGGCTTGCGGGTCGTATTGATTTCGTGAAACGAGGAGGGCTTCTTGCCCTATGCTGAAGATTGGCTGAAAGCCTATGTTTGATGCTTCGTGTATGAATTACTTTGGACCGTGTCATTGCAATTAGGGAATCGCATACCACAACTCCTGTCCAAGATGCTTACCGGAGTGACAATCGCAACGACTGACGTTTCTGCTCAGCCCAACTTCGCGTACCGCCCGACACAGCATCTGTCGAACGCTCACGCTCACCCCATGCTGCGACGCGCGAAAGACTTTGGTAAATAATCCGCGAGCGCCGTTGATCGAACGCCGCGCCTGGGGCACGATCGAGTGGAAGCGCATGCTGAATAAACAATTGCCGCCGCTGCCATAGCGGTCAGGCTGGATCACAGGAGGATATCGGATGGCCAAGCCCCGCATCAGCTATGTCGACCCCGCCCGCATCGGTGACGCAGCGATGCTTGCCGAATTTGACCGGTGCGCGCGGGAAGGCACGCCACGGCCGGAGAGCCAGGCCATCCGCGCCCATGTGCCGGCGGTGTTCTGGTCGTTCGCAAACAGTTGGCGGGACGTTTTCAAGAATGGGGTCGCCGATCACGCCATCAAGGAGCTTTGCCGCATCTATGTGTCGCGATCCGTCCTTTGCGAATTCTGCGGCAATCAGCGCTCGGTCAAGGCGGCGGCCCAGGGGCTCATTGAGGACGATTACCGCGACCTCATCAATTTCGAGAGCTCGAGGCGCTATGACGAGCGGCAAAAGGCAGCGCTCGCTTATGCCGAAGCCATCACCTGGGATCTTCCCGTAGACGATAAGTTCTGGGCCCGCCTGCACAAGCATTTCAGCGAGCCCGAGCTGGTGGAGATCGGTTATTTCGTCGCGCTGACCATGGGACAGCAGCGCTGGCTACGCACCCTCGGCATCGAGCACCACCAAATTCTCGCCGGCACTGCAGCCTCCATGGCGCCCGGCTTCGAGACCGAGGAAGCGCTCAAACACTCGCAGGAAGCAAACGACTATTGGGCAAAAGCCAAGTCGCGCGCGCAGGCTGCGGAATAAGAACTTGGCAAATCAGCCAATCGCCCGCGCTGGCGTTTCGTGCGCGGCCAGAAGGCGCTCATGCACCAGCCTGGCCAGGGCAACCACGTCGACCTTGCCGGAGCCGAGCAGAGGAAGCTTATCAAGCACCCAGACCTCCGACGGCAGCATCAGCTCGGAGGCATGCCTTGCCCGTGCCAGCATCTGGAACTCGGAGCGGGTCGCCCCTTTTTGTTGGGTGACCAGAATGAGCCGCTCGCCTTTGCGGGCATCCGGCACGGACGCCACGGCAGAGGCAGCGTCCGGCCATAGCTCCGAGGCGAGCGCTTCCACCGCCGCCAACGAGATCATCTCTCCCCCGATCTTGGCAAAGCGCTTCGCGCGCCCCTTGATGGTGACGAAGCCCTGCTCGTCAATCGAGACGATATCGCCGGTGTCATGCCAACCTTCGTTGGGCGGATCGAGCTGCCCCGGCCGCTCGACCCTCAGATAACCAAGCATGACATTCGGCCCGCGTACAAAAAGCCTGCCGCCCTCCTCCACACCCTCCACCTTCTCCAACCGGGCTTCCATTCCCGGGAGAACGCGGCCGACCGTGCCGAACTTGTTGAACATCGGTGTGTTGAGGGCGAGCGCCGGCGCAGTTTCGGTCACGCCATACCCTTCCAGGATGCGCAGGCCGAACTTTTCCATATAGACCCGGCGCGTTGCTTCCTTCACCGGCTCGGCCCCGGCAAGGATGTAGCGCAGCGAGCGGAAATCATAGGGATGAGCCGCCCGGGCATAGCCGTTGAGGAAGGTGTCGGTGCCGAACATGATCGTGGCGTTCACGCCATAGATGAGCTCGGCGACGGTGCGATAGTGCAAGGGAGAGGGATAGAGATAGATGCGCACCCCTGAGACAAGCGGCAACACCACGCCCACCGTGAGGCCAAATGAGTGAAAGACCGGCAGCACGTTGAACACCTTGTCTTCGCGGCCAAAATCGATGCGCGCGGCGGCCTGTGCGGTATTTGCCAGCATGTTGCGATGAGAAAGCACCACGCCCTTCGGGACACCTTCGGATCCCGATGTAAACAGGATTGCTGCCCAGTCATCGGGTTTGCGGTTGACCAAAGGTTTTTTATAACGGAGCAGGCCGCGTATCTTGTCCGTTAGAGTGATGCTCGGGCGAATGTCCTCGAGATAGACGATTTTCACGCCTTTCTCGATCGCGGCGAGCAGGTTCCCGAGCTTGCCTCGCTCGATGAATGCCCGTGAAGTCAGAATGGTGTCTATGGCCGCAGCCTTGCATGCTGCGAGGATGTTTGCTGCACCGGCGGTGAAATTGATCATGGCGGGGACCCGGCCAGCCGACATCAGCGCCAGCACGGCAACAACCGCCCCATTCGCATTGGGCAACATGACGCCGATCGCGCGGCCTTGCGTCGCCAACGGCATCAGCTTCTCACCGAGAATGGTAGTTGCCGTCAGCAGCCGTTTGTAGCTCAACGCCCCGCTGACAGGATCTTCGATGGCGATGCGGCGATGGCCGTGGGTATCGGCGGCTTGCATCACGGCTTCAATGACGGTGCGGTCAGTCGATGTCGTGCGAAAGACGAGATCAGACATAATTCCATAAAGCGCTGCGCCGGCTGCCTGCCGCCGCTTGCGGCCCTTGAGATCAGGATCGACCGTCAGTCTCACCGGCTCGAGGATCGTGACGGTCACTTTCGGAAACCAGCGCCTGCGAACCTGCGCCTTCGACAAACGACTGAATGGGGTTTGCTCCAGCCCCTCGATGCGCACCGGCACGATTTCGGCATTGGATTTGTCCGCAACCATGGCCGCGCCGTCATAGACTTTCATGAGACTGCCGGTGACGGTGATGCGGCCCTCGGGGAAGATGATGAGCGCATTGCCGGCTTTGATGGCGTCGATCAAAGTACGCAGCGCCATCGGCTTAAGTGGATCGAGCGGTATCGCCCGGGCGAGCCGGAGAAACGGTCGGACCCACCAACGGCGCGCAATCGAGACGTCGATGGCAAATACCGGCTTGCGGTTGCGCAGCGACATCGCGAGCCCCGCGTCGAGGAAGCTCACATGGTTGACTGCGATAATAACATTGGGGCCGGCATTATTGAGATTTTCGATCCCCTTCACCTCGATGCGAAATAGCGTGCGATAGATGATCGACAGCGCATCGCTGAGTGCGCTCGCTGGCATGGTGCGGCCGATTGCATAGGCGACGACAAGGCTTGCAAGCCCGAGGATGAGAAAGAGCTCTGATGCGGTCATGCCGGCGAGCTGCAATCCGAACATGATGAGGTTGCTCACCGCCATGAACGCGGCATTGAGCACATTGACGGCGGCGATGACGCGCGCGCGCCGGTCTGCGCCGGCCCATGCCTGCACGGCAGCAAAGGTGGGCACGATGAAGAGACCACCCGCAACAGCAAGGCCCGCCAGATCGACCGCAAAGCGGATGTTGCGCGCCGACGAAAAGATCGCGAAGTACCCGGAAATGGTGGCGCTCGCCGACACGCCGAGTGTTGACCAGCCGAGGTCGACCGCAAACACGCCCAGCAGTACGGCGCCAATGACAGTCGGCAAAAGAATAATGCGCCCCGCCGCAAGCCAGGCGGCAAGGCCGGAACCGAGCGCGACTGAAACAGTAAAAATGGCAAGACAGCTGGTCACGACATCCGCATCAGCCCCGAGCGCCCTGGTAACGAGGGGGGGCATCAGCGACAGTGCGACAGCGCCGACCAGCCAGAACCAACTCGTCACGAGCGCGCCCCACCAGAGCCGTGGATCCTCGCGCAGGAAATTCAGCAAGCCCACGGTTGAGACGAGCACATTCTTGCGGATGGCCAAATGGGGCGCGCCCTCTCCCGTCGGTGGAATCAAAAGGCTCGCACCCCAGCACAAAAGCGAGAACACGATCATCAGGAGTGAGAACTGGACGGCATCGCCCCCATCTTTGGCGGCGATGCTGCCGCAAATCGTGCCCAGCAGGATGGCGATGAATGTCGCACCCTCTACCAGAGCGTTACCTGCCGGCAGCTCGGAGCGGGCGAGATGGTCCGGCAGGATCCCGTATTTGATCGGACCGAACAGCGCGGCAACCACCCCGAACAGGAAGAGCACCAGGAACAGGAGCGGCACCGAGTTGAGCGCGAATCCTAGTACCGCGATCAGAGCAATGCCGATCTCGCAAAACTTGAGCCGCTGCGCCACTTTTGACTTGTCATAGCGGTCCGCCAGCTCTCCACCGAGCGCCGAGAGGAAGAAATAGGGAGAAATAAAAACAGCGGCAGTAAGCGCGATCAGTGCCGCGCCGACCGAGCCGCCAATGTGAAACAGAATGAGGAAAACCAGGGAGCTCTTGATGAAATTGTCGCTGAACGCCGAGAAGAACTGGCACCAGAACAAAGGCGCAAAACGCCGTGTCATCAAAAGGGACGAAGACATGACAGCTCTCAGCTTGCCCGGGCTCCAAGTCGAATGCCAGCCTTTAGAAACGACAATTTGGACAAAAGAACAATCATGCCGCGCCCCCCGATCGCCCCCTGCAACCCAGACGCCCGCAAGAGAAACGGCATAAAAATGAAGCGGGCGGCCGGTGGCCGCCCGCTACTCAACGCTACTTCCCGGCTTTACCCCCGCAGCGTGCGCGGCGTTGCCGGTTGCATCATGACGGCCGCTACGCTCAGGCAAACGGCTAGTCCTGATGCGACAGTGAAGAGCGAGATCCACATGGCCCGATTCCCTTCGTTCTTATTGTCTGCAAACGCCCACTTGCACTTGTCCGGGCCATAACGCGGTAGCGCGCAGTTGGTTCCTAATCGTCGCCAGGCGGTAATATACAACCTTAGCTTTTGGCCAATCGGGAACTCCCGCCGCGAGTAAAACCGCCGCCGCCGATAAGACCAGGTCTGCGCAAGACTTGATTAACCGTGGCACACGTGCCTTTTTGCGACGGACAGCTGGCAAGCGATGAAATTTACCGGGGAAATCACGATCGGCGCTCCGCGGGAGGCAGTCTTCGCCAAGGTGCGAGACGCGCGATTTTTTGCCTCCTGCGTCGAAGGGGTGCACGATCTTAATGAAATCGGTGCTGACCGCTATACCGCCGTGCTGGAAACGAAAGTCGCCTACCTCAAATTCAAATTCAATGTGGCGGTTGAGGTTTTGCGGGCTGACCCGCCCGGTGAGATCGAAGCGAAGATCGAAGGAACACCGAGCGGCATCGTCGGACGGCTGACGGCGCGTTCTGTCACGCAACTCCTGGAAGATACCGCGGGAACCAAGGTGACCTATGAAGTGGACGCATCGCTGACGGGCAAGCTCGGCAGCCTCGGCCAACCCGTTCTGCGCGCGAAAGCGAAAGAGATGGAGCGGCAATTCGCTCAGCGCATGCGCGCCGCGTTCGCCTTGCCGCAATCGCAAGGCGCGACCTGATGGCGCAGCCCAAGCCCGTGGCTGCGGCGCCAGCAATGCCGGGCCGCCAAGTCGGCCGCGCGCTGCCCCGAATTGAAGCGCGTGACAAGGTGACGGGGCGCGCCGAGTACACGCATTTGATGCAGCTCCCGGGCATGCTGCATGCAAAGATCTTCCGCAGCACCCTCGCGCACGGCCGGATCAAATCGATCGACACGAGTGCGGCCAAAAAGCTCGCTGGGGTTCATCGTGTCGTTACAGGCGAGGACGTGCGCAGCGTCATCCCCGAGCCCTATTACGGACCGGCCTTCCACGATCAGCCCATCCTGGCCATCGACAAGGTGCATTATGTGGGCGAGCCGGTCGCGGCGGTGCTGGCCGCGGACCCGCACATCGCCGAACAGGCGGCGGCCCTCATCGTCGCCGACTATGACGAACTGCCAATCGTGCTCGATGAGGTCGAGGCCGCCGAAAATAAGGTTTTGGTGCACGAAGAGCTTCGACCGGCCGGTACATTTGCCGATCTCAAGCACCTCAAGGGCCGTCGCGGCACCAATATCGCGCTCGACTTCAAGCTGCGCCGCGGCGACGTGGATCGGGCATTTGCGGATGCCGCGGAGGTATTCGAGGGCACATTCAGAACGCAGAAAGTCCTGCACGTGACGCTGGAGCCGATTGCATCAATTGCGGACTGGAGAGAATCCGGCGTCACGATCTATACCGCTTCGCAGGGACCGTCCTTCGTGCGCGCCGAGATCGCGCGTCTTCTGGGGCTGCCTGAGAACCGGGTGCGCATCAAGGTGCCCTATCTGGGGGGCGGCTTCGGCGCGAAGGTCTACATCAAGGCTGAGGCGCTCGCGACCGCACTCTCCATGATCGTGCGCCGGCCGGTGAAGGTCGCGCTCACGATGGAGGAGCAGTTCTATACCATCACCAGGCATCCCAGCACGTTTCGGATCAAGACGGGAATCGACCGTGACGGCCGTATCACCGCGCGCAAATGCGAGGTGTATTGGAACGGCGGCGCCTATGCCGATATCGGTCCGCGGGTGACGCAGAAATCGGGCTTCACCGCTTCCGGTCCCTACGACATCGACAATGTATGGATCAACTCCTACGCGCTCTATACCAACGTGCCGCCGGCCGGCGCGCTGCGCGGCTTCGGTATCCCGCAGCTCGTTTGGGCATACGAGAGTCACACCGACACCGTCGCGCGCGCACTCGGTCGCGATCCAATCGAGTTCCGCCGCAGGAACATCCTGCGCGACGGCCGCCCGCATGCGACCGGCACGGTCATGCAGGACGCGAATCTCGAGGCCACGCTCGAGCGCGTGAGCCAATGCCTGAACTGGAAAGCGCCTCTGGTCCGCGCCTCTGGTCCGCTGCGCCGTGGCCGCGGTGTCGCGATCGGAATCAAGGCGTCGATCTCGCCGACAACCTCGGTTGCAAACGTCACCGTCGCCGCCGACGGCAGCACGACACTCGCCTGCGGCACGGTGGATATGGGACAAGGCTCCGATACCGCCATGGCGCAGATCGTGGGGGAAGTACTCAACATCCCGGCGGAGAGCGTCAAGGTGCTGCCACGCGACACGGACGTGACGCCCTACGACATGAGCACGCTCGGCTCGCGCTCGCTGTTCCATATGGGGCATGCGGTGCGGCTTGCGGCGGAAGAAGCCCGCGACAAGATCAAGGCGCTTGCGCGCGAGGTGGGCGAGCCCGAAGGCAGCAACGTCCCGGTAAGCGAGCTGTTCAAGAAAAGATACGGCATGCAGGCCGGCACCATCATAGGGACGGGCATCTACAAGCCGGACTATGTGCCACCCGACGCGACGAGCGGGCTTACGCCCAATGCGACGCCGTTCTGGATGTGCTCGGCGGTGGGGGCGGAAGTCGAGGTGGACGTGGAAACCGGAAAGGTGCGGATCACGCGGCTCGTCAACGCGGTTGACTGCGGCCGGCCAATAAATCCAAAAATCGTCGCGGCACAGATCTCAGGCGCAGCGCTGATGCAGTTGGGCTTCACCATGTTCGAGAAGATGCATATCGACGCGGGCCAGGTGACCAACGCCTCGCTCGCCGACTACAAGATTCCAGGCATTCTGGACGTGCCGCCGATCATGAACAATGAGACGGTCGATGCCCACCAGTCGAACGGCCCGTTCGGCGCGAAGGGGGTTGGCGAGAGCGCCACGTTCGCCGTATCGCCGGCCATCGCCAACGCGATCGAGGATGCCTGCGGCATCCGCTTGACCGAGTTGCCGCTCACCCCCGAAGCGGTATTGCGTGCCCTGCGCGCCAAGCAAGGCAATCCGTTGGAAGACGAGCAATGACGACCATCAATTTCACCCTCAACGGCGAGCCGGTGACCGCCGACGTCAAGCCCCACCATAACGTGGTCGAGGTGCTCCAGCGCGATTTCAACTTGGCCGGGGCGCGCGAGAGTTGCGGCCAGGGTCTCTGCGGCTGCTGCACCGTGATCGTCGACGGCAAGGCCGTTTCAGGCTGTCTTTATCTCGCGATCTTCCTCGACGGAACGGAAGTGCGCACAATTGAGGGCATGGCGGATGGCGACACGCTTAGTCCCGAACAGGAAGCTTTCATCGAAGCCGGCGCCTTTCAATGCGGCTACTGCACGCCGGGATTCATTTTGATGACGCGCCAGCTGCTTGACGAAAATCCCGATCCCGACGACGACGCGATCAAGCATTATCTCTCCGGCAACCTTTGCCGTTGCGGCGCCTATTTGGAAATCATGGAAGCGGTCAAGCTCGCCGCCCGCAAACGCAAAGGTGCGGCATAAATCCGCTAATTGCGGAAGCTCTCTGCCGCGAAGCCCTGAGGGTGGCCAGCGCCTACCAGCGGAGCATGTGTCACCAAGTCAAAGCCCACCGTGCCTAGCATCTTCATCAGTCATTCCAACCTCGACCAAGGCGCAGCTGACGACATCAAGTCGGCGCTCGCCGCATTCGGCCTGGAGCGCGTATTCCTCGACTTTGACAAGGTGACTGGGGTCGGCGCCGGCGAGAATTGGGAGCGCCGCCTGTTCGAGGAGCTGTCGCGCTGCCATGCCGTCGTGCTGGTGCTGACGCCGAATTGGCTGGCCTCGAAATGGTGTTTTGCCGAATTGCAGCAGGCCCGCGCGCTCGGCAAGGTCATCTTGCCGATCGTCTGCGCGCCGCTTGGCGACCGCACGGTGCTGCCGGAAATACAGTCGGTTGATATGCTCGACTGGAATGCCGGGGGCCTCGATCGCCTCCAGCAGCGGTTGCGAACCATCACGAACGAGCTGGCACGCGGTTTTCGGCTCGCTCCCAACCGGCCGCCGTTCCCCGGCATTCATGCCTTCGAGACCGAGGACGCCGCGATCTATTTCGGGCGCGACGAGGAAACACGGGCTGCGATTGAGCGGCTCGACGCCCGCCGCACGCAAGGCGGCGCGCCATTCCTGATCGTCATCGGCGCCTCGGGTTCCGGAAAGTCGTCACTGCTCAAGGCCGGAGTGCTGCCGCAACTCGCCCGCAGGACGCGGGAGTGGATCGTGCTGCCCTGCGTACGTCCAGAAAAGAATCCGATGGAGCTGATCGCCAAGTCGGTGGCGCAGCAGCTCGGTAAACCGGACATGTGGCGGACATGGCAGCAAACACTGTCCAGCGCTGTCGCTATCGATCACGTGGAAGAACTGCTCAAGGACCTGCGGATCGGCGACGCTCGTACCGCCACCGTGCTGCTGCCGATCGACCAGTTCGAGGAGTGTTCACCATCGCCGAGCCGGCGGAGCGCATTGTTTTCCTTCATCTGCTCGCCTCGGTGCTCGCGCCGGCACGCAAGCTGCCGCTGATCGTGATTGGGACAGCGCGCTCCGATGTAATGGAAGGTTTGTTGCAAGCGGGCGACCTCGTCGGCCTGTCAGAAACATTCCCGCTAGGCCCAATTCCGCTCGATCGCGTCTCCCGACTTGTCCAGGGGCCGGCGGCGGTCGCCGCCTACAATGTCGAACACGGGCTGACCGAGGCCATCACGCGCGACATTCAAAGCCCGGACGCATTGCCCTTGCTTGCCCACGCCTTGTGGCTCCTCTACCGGCGCGGCGAAGCCGAACGCAAGCTCAGCCTGACCGAGTACTATTCGCTCGGCGATCCGGAACGTGGCCTCAATCCGATCGAGAACTCGGTGCGGCTTGCAGCCGACCGGGCAATCGCTGGACTGCGGCCCGGCAATGAAGAGCTTTTGGCATTGCGCGACGCTTTCGTGCCGCATCTCGTGCGGCTGCGCCTCGATGACGGCAAGCGCGTACGGCAGCCGGCGCGGCGTTCCGAATTGCCGCGAACGGCGCTGCCGCTGATCGATGCACTGATTGCCGCACGCCTGCTATCGGGCCGTAGCTCGATCGCGCCGATGCAGCCGCAGCCAACGCCGGCGAAGCGCTGGTCGAAGTACCACGAAGCACTGTTCAAAGCGTGGCGACGCTCGATCAATGGCTGACGAGGAGCACGGCTTTCTCTCCGACGTCGAGCGTATCAAGATGGCGTATGAAGAGTGGAGCAGAGCTGCCGGCGCTGTGAAGAGCCAAGCCTGCTTGGTGGCCTTCTGCTCTCTCGCGCCGCGACTGGATCGTCAAATACCGCAGCGTTTCCTTGGCCATGACATGGCGAATTGCGCGCCTTCGTTGCAGCAGCGCCGAGGCGGAAGATACGAGAAGAAAATCGCGCGAGAGGACCAAGGTATTGCCGCTGATCAATCGGGCTTGATGCCCGCGACCTTAACCACCTTGTCCCATTTTTCGAATTCGGCGGCGATGTAAGCCCTGAACTCTCCGGGACTGAGCACCATGGGAACGGTGCCGACATCGGCGAGCCGCGCCTTGATATCCGCCTGCGCCAGCCCTTCTTTGACCTCGCGGCTGAGCCGCTCGATTATCTCAGGCGGAGTCCCTCGCGGCACGCCGATTCCCGCCCACGTGCTGGCCTCGTAGCCCGGCAATGTCTCGGCGACAGTCGCCACGTCCGGCAACAAGTCAAATCGCTTGCGGCCCAAGACGCCAAGGGCGCGTAGCTTGCCGCTGCGGACCTGTGGCAGCGCCGTCACCATCACGTCGAAGCCGACATTGACCTGGCCGCCGATCAGATCGGTCGTCATGGGTGCGCCGCCGCGATACGGAATATGCACCATGTCAATGCCGGCCATGAACTTGAACAGCTCGCCCGCCAGATGTGACGCCGAGCCGGTGCCGAATGACGCCATCGTGACCTTGCCGGGATTGGCCTTGGCGTGCGCGATCAGCTCGGCAACAGTCTGCGCTGGCACCGAGGGGTGCGCGACCATGATCATGGGGTAGCTGACAACGCCGGCGACCGGCGCGATGTCGCGCTGGATGTCGAATGGCAAACTGACGAACAGACTGGCGTTGACCACCGATGAGAGGCCGTGCCACAGCAACGTATATCCGTCGGGTGGCGAATTAACCACGGTTTGCACTGCGATGTTGGTCGAGGCGCCCGGCCGGTTCTCGATGATGATGGGTTGCCCGAGGCGCTTCGACAGCCATGGCTCCATGATCCGGGCGACCGTGTCGGCGCCGCCGCCCGCGGGAAAGCCGATGATCCAGCGCAGCGGCTTTGACGGATAGGCTTGCGCCCGCGCCATGCGCGAAATTGCGGACAGTGTGAGGCCGCCCGCCGTCAGTTGCAGAAATCGACGGCGGGGAAGTTTTATAGCGTCCTCCCAATTCGGACTATTGGAAAGCGGGCGTTGATCGCCCCACTCGACGTAGGTCTGAATTTTTGAGCGCCTGCCCGCCGATGGCACTGGCGCTGCCGCAAAATAAGCAGGGCTTCGGCATGCCCCCGTCGGCCGCTCGGTCAATAGGCTATCTCACTATCGTGTCTGCGCGGAAGGGGTGCATGTCGGTTCTTGGCGAGCTGTCCTCCCGGCTGACTGATCCCTCCCAATTCAGTATCCTCTCGTCTGCTCCCGGTTGGTAAGAGATCAGATGCACTGCGGTCATTTGAAACGGCGCGAGTTCCTCACGCTTCTTGGCGGAACGGCGGTTGCCTGGCCGCTCGTGGCCCCTGCACAGCAGTTGGGCAAAATCTATCGCCTCGGACTGCTTGCCAACGGCCCCGCGGTGGGGCTGGCCGACGAGCGCCGCAAGGCCCTTGTTTCCGGTCTAGCCGCGCGGGGCTTCGTCGACGGCCAGAACCTCATCATCGTGCAGCGCGCAGCCGATGCCCGGCCCGAGCGGCTCGACGGCCTCGTAGCCGAGCTCAAGGCCGCCAATGTCAACGTCATCGTCACATTCGGCTATCCTGCGGCGCTGGCCGCCAAAAAATCGACCAAAGACATACCGATCGTCGTCACTGGCGCCGGTGATCCGGTCGCGACCGGCCTGGTCGACGGCCTTGCGCGGCCGGGCGGCAACATCACTGGCGTAACGGAGCTCGGGATCGAGCTCAGCGCCAAGCGGCTCGAGATTCTGCGCGACGCACTGCCGGCGCTCTCGCGTGTGGCAATGCTGTGGAACGCAGCGGATCTCGGGATGACGCTGCGCTACCGCTCCGCCGAGGACGCTGCCCGCGTCCTCGGAATTAAGGTCCAGACCTTAGGCGTGCGCGAGCCGGACGATTTCGACAACGCCTTCGCCGAAATGACACACGAGCGTCCCGACGCCATCCTGATGGTGTCCGATGCGTTGACCATGCTCAACCGCAGGCGGGTCGTGGAATTTGCGAGCACCAACCGGCTGCCAACGATCTTTGAGGCTGATGGACCCGTGCGCGACGGCGGCCTAATGTCGTATGGCCCCAAGCAGAGCGAAATTGGGGAAAGGGCCGCCTATTTCGTGGCCCGGATCTTCAGCGGTGCCCGGCCGGCGGACCTGCCGCTCGAATTGCCCACGCATTTCGAGCTTCTCATTAATCTCAAAACCGCGCAGGCGCTCGGCATCACGCTCCCGCCGACGCTCGTCGCCCGCGCCGACGAAGTGATCGAGTAAGTGAGCAAGTTTGCTGCGGTGCAATTACTGCACAAAGGGATTACGGATCGTAAGGTCCTTGACCCTTTGCTCATGCTGAAAGTCCTCTGAATAAAGGATGGGGCATCCCGCCCGCATTGCCGATGCGACAATCAAGCTATCGTAGAACGCAAACTTGTAATCGCGCGCAATCACAATCGCCGCCTCGTGAACCTCGATCGTAAGAGGCTGAGGTACATCGAGCAGCGTTCTCAAAACAGCGAGAGCATCCTGGATTTCGTCCCAGTCACGAAGACGCTTGCGTCGCGAGACATTCACAAATTCGTTGAGAACCTGAACACTGATGATGCCGCCTTGCGCCAACAACGCCTCAGCTTTTTCGCCGCGTGGGTCGTTCGAGCTAAAAGCATAGACAATAATATTGGTATCAAAGAAAGCTTTAGCGTTCATTTGCCTCATCGCGGTCGAATTTGAACCCCTCCGGCAACGGCCGCTTCAGCTCGCGCAACCGCCTGAGCGCTTCCTGGCGCCTGCGGTCACGCGCAATCTCAAACCGGCGAGTGCCGGCCACCGTAATTTCGATCTCATCGCCTTCCTTGAGCTTAAGTGCCTCAACGACGGCCCGAGGCAGCCGAACCGCAAGGCTATTTCCCCACTTGGCAACCTGCATGGCGATCTCCGAACCGCTTGGATATACATGATTTTTGTATATCATGGACTGGAAAGCGTCAAGGAAATGGGCTGTTATGGTGGAGCGCCCTAAACCCCTCGCGGATTGCAGCTCCTGGAAATTAGAGCAAGTTTGGATGACGTTTGATCATGACGGAGCGGTGCAGCGTGCGATACCTCTCCCCTGCGGGGAGAGGTCGGATCGCGCTTGCGCGATCCGGGTGAGGGGAATCAGCTTCACGAACGAAGCTTGTAGCCCCCTCACCCGGAATGGGCGCGAGGCGCCCATTCCGACCTCTCCCCTGCGGGGAGAGGTGCCGCTGCTGGTTCGATCTCAGCGAAACAGACTCTAGTATGTCTGTTGAACGCAAGCCCGTAGCGTTTGGAGATCTGCGCAGCTGGATCGCCGCGCTCAAGGCGCAGGGCGAGCTCGTGGAGATCGGCGCCGAGGTGGATTGGAATATCGAGCTCGGCACCATCATGCGGCTCGCGCAAGGTCCCGGCACCGGCAAGGCGCTCCTGTTCAACAACATCAAGGACTACAACCAGCCGGCAAGTCGGTGCCGGCGGATTTTCGGCTCCGCGCTCAACAGCTATCGGCGCATCGCCATGATGCTGGGCTTGCCGCCCGAGACCCATCCGCGCGAGCTGGTCAAGCTCGGCCGTACCGTTCTCACCGGCAGCATCCCGCCCAGAATCGTCGCAAGCGGACCCGTAAAGGAGAACATTCTAAAAGGCCCTGATGTCGATCTTTATGAGTTTCCGGCGCCGCATTGGAACAGGCTCGACGGCGGCCGCTATCTTCTCACCTATGGCGGCTGCGTCACCAAGGACCCCGACAGCGGGATCATGAATGTCGGAATCTATCGCGGCATGGTCGCCCGCCACGATCAAATCCCCATCCTGATGTGGCGGGCGCAGCATATCGGTCATCACGTCACGGCCTGGCAGGCAGCCGGCCAGACCGAAATGCCGATTGCGGTTGCAATCGGATGGGAGCCTTCGCTTGGCTTCTGTGCCGGGACGCCGGTCGCCAAGGGTGTGTGCGAATATGACGTGATGGGGGCGATCCGCGGGCAACCGGTCGAGCTGGTAAAATGTGAAACAGTCGACCTCTATGTGCCGGCGACCGCGGAGATCGTGATCGAGGGCTATCTCGGGCTCGACCCGCAGTCTTACGTGATGGAGGGCCCCTACGCCGAATTCACCGGCTATCTTGCAGGCGACCGCTCGCCCAAGCCCGCGATTCGCGTCACCTGCATCACTCACCGCAACGATCCGATCCTGCGCGGGACGATCGAGGGATCGATGCCCGGCAGCTATTCGGAAAACGCGGTCTGCTCCTCGATCATGCGCGCAGCAACCGCATGGAACGTGCTCGACCGCGCAGGCGTTCCGGACATTACCGATGTCTGGTGTCCACCGGTGCAGGCCGGCATCAACACCCTTATCCAGATGAAGCAGAGCTATCGCGGGCAAGCCAAGCAGGCAGCCAATGCGCTCTGGGGCTCGTCAGCGGCGCATGTCCGGTACAAGCACGTCACCGTGGTTGATGACGATATCGACATTCATGACTATGCCGCGGTCGATTGGGCGATTGCGTATCGCGTGAATGCAGGCGAAGACGATGTGGTCATCATGCCGGCGACGTTCGGCTCGGGGCTCGATCCATCGACCCGCCGCCGTGATCGCAATCCCACCCTCTTTGGCACCGGCAAGTGGCACCGGGTGCTCATCGATGCCACGGTCAATCTCGATTATGATCCCGACCCCGAGTTCGGCGGCGCCCGTTTTCCGCCGCTCGTCTGGCCGGACCGGGAAGACGTCGACAAGGCTTATGCCCGCTGGCCCGAGCTGGGCCTGGGCAAGCCGACTACTCCCTGATGGCGCAAATGGAGATTGCGATGCCAACGACCGAATCGAGCGTGACCATCCCCTCGGCGGGGCTGCGCCTCGCCGGCACGTTGGGAGTCCCGCAGCCCGCAACCTCCCCCGCAAGCGGGGGAGGGAAGGGAGCGGGGCGCGATGAGTGCCGCGGCGCATTCCTGGTGCTGCACGGCTTCGGCAGCAGCAGGAATTCCTCAAACGTGCTGGCGCCAAGCAGGATTTTGAACGGTCTCGGTTATGTGACGCTCGCATTCGACATGCGCGGCTGCGGTGACAGTGAAGGCGAGCATGGACGCGTGATCTGCCTCGAGCAGGTGGAGGACACCCGCAACGCCTTGACGTTTCTCGCGCAGCATCCTTCGGTCGATCCGCGCCGCATTGGCGTGATCGGATCGAGCTTTGGCGGCGCGGTCGCGGTTTACACCGCCGGCGTCGACGAGCGCGTAGCGGCGGTGATCTCCAATGGCGGCTGGGGTGACGGCGAACGGAAATTTCGCGGTCAGCACAAGAGCCCGCAGGAGTGGGCGCGCTTCACGAACATGCTCAGGGAGGGCCGCGAGCATCGCGCCAGGACCGGGAAATCGCTGATGGTCCCGCGTTACGATATCGTGCCAATCCCACCTCACCTGCGCGACAATCTCGCCGGCAACGCAATCGAATCGTTTCCAGCCGAGACCGCGCAAAGCATGTTCGACTTCCGCGCCGACGTCGTCGTCGGCCGCATTGCGCCACGCCCGCTGCTGCTGCTGCATGCCGCCGACAATTCGGTCACACCGACCGAGCAGTCGATCGAGCTGTTCAAGCGGGCCGGCCAGCCAACCGAGCTGCATCTGATCAGCAACGCCGATCATTTCATGTTTGGTGAAGGCAACACGCGGGTCTGGGATCTACTGCGTGGGTGGCTCGGCGAATATTTGCCGGCGGTTACGGCGATTCCCAAACGTGCTGCGGAATTGGCTCACTAGCGGTTCGCACGACGTGCGGCGCCACAGCGTCCCCTCCCCCGCTTGCAGGAGAGGGAGCAGACCCGTCGCGTGCCGCCGGTGTGCGTCCTCGCGCGCAGTTTCACCGTCCGCATCGCTTCAAGGCTGCTGGAGCTGGTAACTCAATCAACGTTGAGCTCCGACCGTGACCGGCAACGCCCCACAATCGTTCACTCAGGCCTTCATTTCGTACTCGCGCGCCGACTGGACTTACGTCGAAATTCTCGCTCGTGAAATGCGAGCTGTCGGAATCTCCACCTGGGTGGACATCGAAAACATCCGGCCGGGCGACCAGTGGCGGCCGACTATTGAACTGGCAATCAAAACCTCTCGAGCCTTCGTGTTCTGCGTCTCGCCGTTTTCGCTGGAGAGCCATCGAACCTATTGGGAGTTCGAAGAGGCGTTATCCAAAGGTCTCATCATTTTCCCCGTGATGATTGAACCGACCCCGATCGAAATGGTCCCGGAGCGGCTCCGGCGATACCAGTTTCTGGAACTCTTCCGCGATCCTCCGTCTCTCGGCCCGAAGCGCGCCGCTCGAGAGCTTGGGCGATTACTCGGGCTGCAACTCGCTGATTTACCGGCCTTGCAGGCGCCCGATCCGATCGACGCGCTTTTCCTGCGCTTTGGAAATTTCGAAAGCCGAATTGAGCCGCTATCGTTGCTAGCCTGCGAGATTGACCAAGATGCTGCCGTGGTGGATCTGACCGTCAGCAATCTCGATCGTACGGGCTTTAGGGTGATTACAGAGCGGTTGGAATATTGCCGTTTCGTCTATGCGTTAGTGGGCGGAGCTGTAAACACTGATGAGCTCGCCTTGATCTGCGGTACGGCATCTGTCATCCTCGGTCCCAAGCGGGTTTGTTTGATCGGTGCATCGGGCGGAGCGGCTATCGCCTCAAAGCTCGCAGATTTGCTTCAGGCGCGATTTATCCAGTATGAGGTGAGTTAGGTCGTCAACTCGTAGGCTGGAAGACATTCGCGCCGAACCCGATCTCAAATCTGCCGACAGCCGGTCGCTGGAGTGTTCATGAGCGGTTTGGTTATCTGGAACTCGACGGCCCAATCTTCAATTCGCGCCAAGCCAGGGATATCGCGTTTGCTCGTGTTGCCGAGCATTTCACTCCGCCCTCGACACATTACAAACTCTTTCCACTATACAGCCCACGCCAAACGATATGCCTCGCTTATTCCGACAGGAATCTCGGGAGCGATGTTCTTGATGAGATGGAAGCCTACTTCCGGGCGGAGTTGCTGAAGGCCGAAGCGGATATCAAAGTCGACCGTGAGGTGTTGCTCGAAACCATCGAAAATCTGTTCAATGCGAATTGCCAGCAGGCGATACTTTCGCTTCGATCTGAAAGCGGGTTGATGAATTTGTTGGAGAGGAACCGACTTACGCGGTTTGTCGGGATAGTTCACGCGCGCGAAACCCCACCTGCGAACAAGCCATCGCCGGACGCGATCTTGTCAATTATGCAAAAAGCCGGAGTGGATAAGGCCGAAACCCTGCTCGTCGGCGACAGCGATCTTGATCTTGGTGCTGCGCACGAAGCCGGCATTGTTTACCTTCACGCGGGATGGAGTAACGAGCCCGTTTCAGTTGCCCGCACGCAGGCCGACCAGATACTTACTCGACCGTCGGAAGTCGAACAGATTGTAGATCAGGGGTTCACGCAGCTTTCGCAAAGAGAACAGTCTCGGAGAACGCTAAAGAATCTTGTCCGCTTCGAAAAGTTCTCATTTTTTGCGGGGGCGGGAGTATCTATTGCGTCCGGACTTGGCAGCTGGCGCGAGTGTTTTTTACCTCTTCTCAAGAAACATCTACCTGAGAACTCACTGACAGGCTTTTCGCTGCCTGAAATCGTGCAGTTGATCATCGCCGATCAGAGCCGAGCCCAGCTAATTTTTGACGATTTCAAGGAAGCCACCGCCCCAGCGAGAACCCAATCCGTATCATTACTCGATGGTCCGTTCACATGTGACACGATATGGACGACGAATTACGACAACCTTGAGCTGAAACTCCTCCGGTCGACCGATGGCGGTTCTACGCGGCGACGAGGAGCTAAAGGCAGATGCAAGGATGGCCGAAAGCCTGCAGGCATGGCGATTTCTGATTTCCGACGACGTTCGACCTGTCGGAGGAAATCGACGGAAATATGGCGCTATTTGAAGATGAATATCGACATCCTACTGCTATTTGTCGGTGTGTCGTTTAGCAGATCCGACATGCGGCGATCATTTCGATCATGAAATGATCAGAAGATGCATTTTGTCCTGGCAAAGCGGCCTTCAGACGCAACCAGCGGATAATTGCGAACAAGCAGATCGAGGTGCTCCGTCAATTTGCTGTTCGACGATTATACCGCACTTTGGCAGGGCAACATGGCCCGGGTGGTGGGCGGGGCTGGGGTCGATCCTCCCCCGCCACGAGGAGGATCCGCTCTGCGCGATAACATCGAAAACGAACTCTCGTATGGGACGAGACCACAACCAGAGGTCAGAAAGTCGGAAGGTGCGCGGCACCAATGGGTCTCTGAATTTCCGCAGGCGGAGCGGATTCAATGCCACGCCGAGCCCGGTTCAGTGCAGCGGCCGGATCGGGCGCTGGCGATAGATTGCCACCCATTCGGCGTTCTCCCTCATCGCCTCGACACCCAGCTCGTGATAGAGCGCGTGCGCGAGCGGCATCGTCTCCTCGTCCAGGTCCTGGGGGAGCAGATTGCAGGCGCGCTCGAACAGCATGCGCATCCGGTCGTACTGACGCGCCTGCGCATTGAATGCGAGCCGCTCAGCATATCCGGTCAAAACCGCGGCTATGCCCGGCAATATTCCAAGTAACAGCACAATCGCCTGCGGCAGCCAATGATAATCGGGCCGAAATATCAGCAGATAGAGGAACATCGGAACGAATACAAAAGGGGAGAGCAGCAGTAGCACGCTGGAATGCGCCTCATTTGATTCGGCGCGTTCATTGTGGCGTGCGCCCTGCCTGCGATAAAATTCCAGCTGACCGCGGATCCAATATCGCTTCGCAATGGCGTGTCCGACCGGATCAATCTTATGGGAGGGGCGCCGGTCGGGCTTGTCCAGGCGTTCGACCGTGCGCAGGCACATTTTCACCCAGGCAAGCTCGCTCGGTTGCTGGATCGGGTAGGCATTGGCGATTGCCCCGACCGGATTGATATCCACGACAGAACTGTCGGGCGCGCCGCCAGCATTCACCTTGGCATCGAGATAGCGCGATCCAATGCCGAGAATTTTCCAGAACACCGCGACCCGCAGCGCCTCGGCGAGAGCGCGATAGTCCAGATATCGCTCCTGATGACGGCCGCGCACGGCGCGGACGAACAGAACAAGCATCGCGATGAAAGACAGAAAATAGGCGCCCAACAATATGATGCTTATGCTGGTACTGAATTCGGCATGTGTGAACAACGCGAAGCACAGGAACGCGATGAAGCCGGCGAGGAAGAGCAGGATCCAATCGGCCTTGAACTGGGCTTGGCGCTCCTGCCCAAGCGTATCCGCGACGGCATGCAGACGGCACCAGAGCGGCGCCACATCGAGCGCATGCTTCTTGACGTCAGCGCCCCCACCCTTCCCTCCCCCGCAAGCGGGGGAGGGTAAGGGTGGGGGCGGGCTGCCATGGGAATCGCTGAAGAGCAAATCCAGGTTTCGCGCCACGTGCGCCGGTCCATCGGGCCGTTTCGAAAGTAAAGCAGCGTCTTGATTGAAGTGCTGGGTCAGCCCGATCAGCACCTCGAAGTTCTCCCAGGATGCGAACTCCTGCCTTTCCCTCGCGGGCAACCTGAAGCCGCCGTCCTTAACCTCGCGCCATAAGAAGTGTGCAATGAACGTTGCGGCTGCACGCCGCCCCCGGCGAACGGCGCTGCCGCGGTAACGGCCGATCACATCCTTTCCCCAAGGCCGAACGACAATCTCGTCCGTGCCGTTCGCGTTTTTCATTCGGGGGGTGAGAATCTGGATCACCGGGCCGATTTCAGATGCATCGAGGCTCATGCGCGGCGAACCGCTGATCTTGAGCGGAATCCCATCGCGCTTGAAGGTGACGACCTCCGCTGAGCCGCCAGGACGGGGCTCTATTTCGTTGCCATCCCAGAGGGCGAGCAGGACGTGGCAGTGCTGGACAATGAAGATGCCGAGCGCGCGATATTGGGCATTTCTTTTGTCCTCATCGACGCGAAGCGCCTCGACCGAACTGCCTCGCAAGGGCATGACCGGGGCGGCGATGGCTTGCGCGAATAACGCATCGAATTCCGCGAGATTGCCGGGCTTCAATCCCGGCTCGAAGTCGCGTCGATATTCATCGAGCGGCATGGGCAAGGGCGTGATGAGCCGCGCACCCTGCGCGAGCGCAACGCGCGCGACCAGCCGGTCGGCGCCCTCGGCGAGCGCCGAAAGCACGATGACCGGCGTTTCGTCTTCCTTGCCGAGGAAGTCGCGCCGCAGCGACGCGAGCACGCCGGCAACCTCACGCTCCAGCCGCGGGATATCCTGATCGCGCAAATCGCGGTGGCCGGTCACCCCGATCACCAGCGGGAGGCGGTCCGGCAAGGAATCCGTCATTAGCTCTCCTGTGGTTTAGAGCCAGTTTCGATGACGTTCGATCACCACGCGATTGTGCAGCCCGCGGTACCTCTCCCCGGAGGGGAGAGGTGGACCTGCTGACTCGATCTCAGCGAAACACGCTCTAGTTCTCCTGCGGTTTGCGCCAGGCGCGCCAGCGAAACGTATCTCACAGGCGACCGATTAGAAACAGGATCACGGCTGGCGATGCCGCCGCTCCAGTGTGGCCAAGTTGATACACCTTCGAGATTCCATATCCGTTGCGTAAAAACGCACGTGGACTGTTCGTCCTCATCGCCTCTAAATTCACCCTCGAGTGTATGCGTTTGTTGCGTGGGGTGGCGTAATGCGTAGGGGCTGGAACACGCTCGGCTGGGCGTCAGCGTTTGCGGTGTGTTCGTTTTGCGCGAACGCGCAAACCTTCAGCTGGAACTGGACCGGCTTCTATGTCGGCGTGGATGCCGGCATCATCTCAAGCCGCTCGTTCAGCTCGACGCAGGCAACCTTTTCTCCCACGCCATACCTACTCGGTATTCCCGGAGCGACCGGCACGATAACAACTTTCAACTCCGCCGCCGTGGATACGCTCAACGCGCGCGGCACAGAAGGCGGCGTCCACGCGGGTTTCAACTGGCAGCTCAAGCCATTTACCGTCGGACTCGAGATCGATTATGGCGCATTCAGAACGAGTGCGGTGCGCGACGCCACGGTCCCACTTTCATCGACGGTGGTCTCGCAGCTGCATAGCGAGTCGAGCACGAATTGGTTGTTCACGGTGCGGCCACGCGTCGGCTGGGTCTACAGCGTCCTCTATGGGTACATTACCGGCGGTGCCGCATTCACAACAATCAATGCAAGCACGCTTTACAGCGACAATGCCAATGCGCGAGTACCAAACGGATTTGTGACCACGTCACAATCGAAGGCTGGATGGACTATAGGCGCGGGCCTGGAAGTCGCAATCGCGCCGCGCTGGACCCTGCGGGCCGAATATTTGCGGGTGGAATTTTCCGGAGTTACTGGAGCAGGACGGATTACAAATCCCGTGAACGGCTTCTTCAACCCCATAAGTCTGAGCGCCGATCACAAGAGCGATATCGTTCGGGTGGGCGTGACCCACAAATTCCAGTGGTGGTTTGAGGAGCCGGTGCCGCCGGTAGCGCCGGGGCCGGTCGTCGTTACGAAGGACTGAAGAGCAGGCGTCATGTTGCGTCATGCCAAGAGATTGTTCTGCCCTGTGCTTCTCATGGCCCTGCTCGGCGCCTGTGCGGTCATGGACGTTGTCGACCCGCGCTACGACAGCGTGAACCGCAGCACCGCAAAAGCGCGCAACGAATCGATCCTGCTCAATATCATTCGCGCGAGCCACAGCGCGCCGCTGAAACTTCGTAAGCTTTACCAGGGTGAGCGGAGGGATGAATGTCGGTGCAAGCGCCGGGTTGCCAGTGTTCAACCTGGGCCAGTTCTTTCCTCTCTTTTCAATTCCAGCGCAAACCGGCGCTTTGGCCCCTCCCACTCCGCAAAGGGCGTTTGGTCTTAGCGACAAGACTTTGGGGGGAACGGCCGCCGCCAACAATAGCTATGATATCGGCCTGCTGGAAACCAAGGATTTCTACTCGGGTCTCCTCAAGCCGGTCGATTTGCCGATTGTCAATTTTTTCATTCGGCAGGGATATTCACGTGAGTTGCTGTTCTGGCTTTTCGCCAACTCCGTCCGCGAGGCGGTGCCGGGCCGCCCGATCATCGAGTTTCTCAATGACCTGGATCCGGCCCTGGCCTGCCAGGTCACGAATGGACAGCAGCGCTGCTTCAAGGACATGGTGGACGTCGCTCTCGCAAGCGGCCTTACGATAGAGGAAAAGATCGAGGCGAAGAAACCCGATGCGGCAGACAGCACGAAAGACGGCACAAAGAAGACCGGTGGTGGGAAGACCGGCGACGGCAAGACAGGGGATGGCAAGACAGGGGATGGCAAGACAGGGGAAGGCAAGGCAGGGGAAGGCAAGGCAGGGGAAGGCAAGACAGGGGATGGCAAAGGCGGTGAGAGTAAGCCGCAAGAGATTCACATCACCGTTTCGTCCGACAGCAAGTCAGGAGACAGCAAGTCGGGCGGCAGCAAAGACCGAATCCTCGCTCGATTTTGCTTCGATGACGTGCTCGCGGCCCGGGCTGCGAAAGAATATAGCCCTGAAATTCGGCAATTCCTGTTGTCCAGCGTCCACCGTCCACGCTGCAAGATCGATCCTTGGATCACGAACAAACTTGAGACCGATACGCTCGAATTCACCTTCGCGGGAACACCATTCGGCACCATAAAGTACGAAATCATTCCACGCTCGGCGTTCGGCATTTATCAGTATCTCGGACGCATCGTGGCGTCGCGCCAGGAGCAGACGTTCAGGATGCGTGGAAAGCTCTATCCGGTCGAAGATACCCGTATTGCCGCAATCGAGCGCGCAGGCGCGGGAGGTTGCCTGGTCGACATTAATTTCGAGGACGAATACTACTGCGTCCCCTTGCACGGAGCGCAAAATACCAAGCGCATCATGGGGCTGCTGGCGCAACTGGTCGCGCTCAACACCAGCACGGCGGATCTCGCAATCACTCCGACAGTGCGGGCAATTCAGTAAGTCCGCTAAACTAACCCGCCCTGCAAGGCCTGCCTGCCTTGGCACGCGTTGAAAGCGGCGTGGTCACCCGCGCGCGTTGATGTATAGTGCCCTGCGAGTGCTCCATAAGTTCCAGGCGGAGAGAGAATGGTCGAACATTGGACCGAACTCGCGAATTCCGGCAACGTGAACGCGCGCGCGCATGACGTACCGGATCAGGCGCCTGATGCGCCGGTCGCCGCCATCCGCGAGTTCAGTGTGGCCGCCTGATCGCGCATGGCTTTCGCGCACGAGAAGCCTCGAACGCGAGGCCGGGAGCAGGACAAGCAGAAGGAGATCGCCTTCTTCGACCACCATGCCGAGGAGGACGACTACGATGTCTTCACGCCGCAGTCGAGCGCGCGGCTGATCGAAGCGGTGGTGCGACTGATCGGCCTCGCGCCTCCGGCAAAAATGATCGATCTCGGCTGCGGCTCCGGCGCATTCACCCATTTGCTCCAGCGCGCCGGCTATGAGTGCGTTGGTCTCGACATCAGCGGCAAGCTGCTGCGCATTGCGCGGCGCCGATATCCCGGCATTGAATTTGTGCAGGGCGACATCGAGCACTTGCCGTTTACGGATGGCAGCTTCGACGGCGCATTATTGAGCGGGGTGGTGCACCACCTGCCTGATCCCTCGCGTTGCGCCGCCGAGACGTTCCGGATACTGCGATCGCATGGACGATTTGTTGCCTTCGACCCCAATCGCATGAATCCGTTCATGTGGCTCTACCGCGATCCTGCCTCGCCGTTCTACAGCTCAGTGGGGGTTACCGCGAACGAGCGGCCGGTGCTCGCGCGCTCCGTCGCCGCGATATTCGAGCGCGCAGGCTTCAAGGTGTCATCGCAGTTTCTTGCCGGGCTCGCTTATCGTTACGTCGCTTCTTCGCGCGCGCGCCATCTGCTGCCGATCTACAACCTGATCGATGCCAGCGTGTTTGCGCTGCCGGTCCTGGCGCGATTTCGTCCATTCGTGCTGACCGCGGGCGCGAAGCGAATGTAGAGCAGTTTCGATGACGTTCGATTACGACGCGACGGTGCGGCCTGCGATACCTCTCCCCGCAGGGGAGAGGTCGGATCGCGCTAATTTTAGCGCGATCCGGGTGAGGGGGATCAGGTTCACGAGTAGTCGCCCCCTCACCCGGAATGAGCGCGAGGCGCCCATTCCGACCTCTCCCCTGCGGGGAGGCCCGCGGGGAGAGGTGGACCTGCTGGCTCAATCTCAGCGAGACATGCCTAACAATGCCCGTGCTTGATATCGTCATTCCCGTCTATAACGAGGGGCGCAATATCATCGCAACGCTCGCCGCGCTGGCATCGTGCGTGAAGACGCCTGGGCGGGTGCTTGTTTGTTACGATCACCCCGGCGACGATACGCTGCCGGCGGTCCGCGACAACGCGCAGGCCTATGCCGGTCTTCCCGTCGAGCTCGTGCGCAATCATGGCCGCGGCGCCCATGCCGCCGTGATGGCAGGCTTCGCCGCGAGCACGGCGCCTTATGTCGTGATGTATCCCGCCGATGATGACTACAATGCCGCGATGCTCGACCGCATGGTCGAGTTGGCGCGCCGGGGCTGCGATATTGTGTGCGCCAGCCGATTTATGCCTGGAGGCGCCATGGTGGGATGCCCGCCGCTCAAGGCGGCGCTGGTGCGTGCCGGCAATTTCACGCTGCATCATCTTGCTCGCGTGCCGACCACCGATGCCAGCAACGGATTTCGCATGTTCTCGCGCCGGGTGATCGATCGCATTCCGGTCGAATCCGATCAGGGCTTCTGCTACAGCATTGAGCTTCTGGTGAAGGCGCATCGGCTGGGCTGGCCGATTGCCGATGTTCCGGTGCGCTGGTTCGAGCGCCGGCACGGCGAGAGCCGCTTTCGCGTGCTCAGCTGGCTTCCGGCCTATCTGCGCTGGTACTTCTATGCGTTTGCCACGACGTTCCTGCGGCGCAGCCCCGCGACCGTCGCCTTTCGGGGCGCGCAGAGCTGATGCGCCGCGGCCCGTCCGTACAATGGCCGAGAATACGCTCGCGCCGCACCACCCGCGTGTCGCCTTGGGTGAGCATCGTCGCGCGCGAGGTCGAGTTCGCGCGCGGCGCAAAGCCGCAAACCTATCACGCCGTCGAGCAGGCCGACTATATCGCAATCGTTGCGCTCACGCGCAGCGGAAAGATTCCGATCGTGCGCCAGTACCGGCCGGCGCTTGAAGCATTTTCCTGGGAGCTGCCGGCAGGTCTTGTCGATCATGGCGAAGATCCGATCGGCTGTTGCCGGCGCGAGCTCGTTGAAGAGACCGGGCTCACGGCGCGGAAGATCCATCTTCTCGCTGCGACATTTCCTTGCACCGGACGCCTCAACAACCGCATCCATTCCTTCTTTGTGGATGCCGGCAGGCGCGTAAACGGATTTGCGCTCGAACCGGGCATGCAGGTCAAGCTTGTCTCGCCCGCGGAGATTGCGCACTTGATCAAGAACGGCCGATTTGTTTCGCAGCTCCACATTGGTGCTTTGCTTCTTGCCGAGCTTCACGGCTTTATCGACCTGCCGCGCGGGTGAGCGTTCCGTACCGGCGGCTCACTTGCAATCATCGTTGCCCGGCGGCACTGTCGTTGCCAGCTGAAATTCGACGGCGTACCGGCACGTCGGCGGGATCAGGTCCACAAGGAGAGTTTCTAATGACAACCAAGTTGGTGTGTTCGCGCCTGGGCACCCTCGCCGCCTGCTTGCTCCTGATCGCGGCGGCATCGCCGGCATCGGCGCAGATCAAGTTCGGCTTCCAGGCGCCGCTGACCGGACCGGCAGCCACCGACGGCAAGTCCGCGAAGATCGCAGCCGACATGGCGGTTGAAAAAATCAACGCCGCAGGCGTGCTCGGCCAAAAAATCGAGCTCATCAGCTACGACGATCAGGCCAAGACCGAAGAGGCGGTGTTTACCGCCAACAAGCTCGTCGGCCAGGACGGTGTGAAATTTGCGGTATCCGGAAGCTACTCGGCCTCCGGTCGCGCCGCTGCGCCGATTTTCCAGCAAGCCGGTGTTCCGTTCATTTCGGCCTACGGGGTTCACCCCGACATCACGCGCGCCGGCAATTACGTCTTTCGCGGCGTTCACCTTGGTCCTCCCCAGGGGAGAGCGGCAGCGAAATTCATCGGAGACAATCTCGGTCGCAAGCGCGTCTCCATCGTGAGCATGGACAACGACTATGGGCAGGCGACGCTTGAGGGCTTCAAGAGCGCGGTCGACCAGTTCGGCATCAAGGTGCTGGGCGAATACAGCTACTCGCTCAAGGATCGCCAGTTCGGCTCCATTGTGGCGAGCGTCAAGCGCGACAATCCTGACGTTGTTTATGTCACCGGCTATTTCTTCACCGCGGCTCCGCTGGTCACTCAGCTTCGCTCCGCCGGGATCCAGGCTCCGATTGTCGGGTCACAGGCTTTCGACGCCCAGAAACTTATTGAAATCGCGGGCTCGGCGGTGGAGGGCGTCTATATCGTGGGCGGGCTTAATCGCGATCGCGACATGCCCGAGCTCAAGGAATACCTCGCGCAATTCCAGAAACGGGCCGGCTACGCCGGCGAGAATGTCGGCGCCACCGTCTATTCCGCCGTGCGCCTGATGGCCGACGCGATCACGCGCGCAGGCACGCCTGATCCGGCGAAAGTTCGCGACGCCCTGGCGGCGACCAAGAACTTTCCGCATCTCGCCGGCGAGCTCGTGAGCTTCAACCCGTTGCGTGAAATCAATATGCCGATGAACGTCAACGTGGTGAAGGATGGTCAATTCCGTCACTACGCCTGGATCGACGATCTCAAGCTGCTCGCGCCGCCCACCGAATGATCCGCGGATAGGCCGTGGCCTATTACATCGACCTGGCCTTCAACGGCCTGGTCTTCGGCTGCATGTATGCCTTGATGGCCGTCGGCCTCACCCTGGTCTACGGCCTCCTGCGCATTCTCCATATCGCCCATGCCGCCGTTTACGCCTTTGGCGCGTACATCACGGTGATCGTTGCGAACGCCACCGGCAGCATCGCAATCGGGATCCTGGCAGCGATCGCGGCGGCCACGCTGCTCGGCATGGCAATTTATCGGCTGCTCTACGAGCCTTTGCTCGATTACCCGCCTTACGTTGCCATGATCGCCTCCATTGGTCTTTTGGTCGTGATGGAGGATGGTTTCCGGATTGCTTTTGGCGAACAGGGCCTGACCTTCGCCCGCAATCCCTATCCAACGCAGTTGCACGACATTGCGGGTCTCACGGTCAACACGGTTCAGATCGCAATCATCGCGTTGTCGACAATATGCCTGGTCCTGCTTGCCCTCTTCACCACCCGCACCAGGATCGGCATCGGCTGGCGCGCGACCGTCTCCGACCCGCGCATTGCCACGAGCTTCGGGGTCGATGCGATCAAGGTGCGTTATCTCAACTTTGCAATCGGCTCGGCGCTCGCCGCGCTCGGCGGCGCGCTCATTGCGCTCCTCAACAATTTCGTCGAGCCAACAATGGGCTTTGTGGTCAGCTATAAGGCGCTCGCCATCATCGTGCTCGGCGGGCTCGGCAGCCTGCAGGGCACTCTGATCGCAAGCCTCGCGCTTGGACTGACCGAGTCCTACGGCACCATTTTCGTTGGCCGGTTCCTCGATCGCGATGCCATTGCATTCCTGTTCCTGATTGCCGTGCTGCTCATTCGCCCGCAGGGGCTTGCCGGAGCACGCACGGCATGAGCGCCTACGCGTATAGCGTGCTCGCCATCATGGGTATCAATGTCATGCTGGCCGTGAGCCTGAACATGATCACGGGATTCTGCGGTCAATTCAGTCTCGGGCATGCGGCGTTCTATGGTGCGGGAGCATACGCGGCCGCGTTTCTCGCAGCTGCCGGTTCTTCCGTTCCGGTTTCCTTGCTGGCAGGTGTTGTGGCCGCCGGCGCTCTCGGCGTGATTGTCGGATTTGCATCCTTGCGGCTGCGGCACGATTTTCTGGCCGTGACCACGATCGGCATAAGTTTTCTGTTCGTCGGGTTCGTGCGCAAGCAGCTATGGCTCGGCGCCGAGATGGGGATCAGCAGGATTCCATCCTCCGGACTCGGCACGCAGGGCAATGCGCTCCTCATTCTTGCATGTGCCCTCGCCACCATCGCATTCAGCATTTATGTGAACCGCAGCTGGATGGGCTTCGGCTTCCGGGCCGTCGGCGATGACGAGGATACCGCGCGCAGCATCGGGATTTCCGTTTCCAACTACAAGCTCGTGGCCTTTACCCTTGGAACGGCGATCGCGGGTCTTGCCGGCGGGCTCTATGCCTATTTCACCCAGTTCATTGTGCCGGATTCGTTTGGTTTCCTGGTATCCGTGATGCTGATGGCGATGGTTGTCATCGGCGGTACCGGCTCCACGCTGGGCGTGGTCGCCGCCGCAATCATCCTCACGCTGCTTCCCGAAATATTCCGGTTCATCAACGAGTACCGGCTGCTGATCTTTGGAGGGCTTCTCATCCTCGTCATGCGTTTTGCGCCGGAAGGGCTCGCGGGTCTGGGGCGCGCCGCATTGGGCCGGGCATGGGCGCGGTGAATTGGGCACTCGAAGTCGAAGCGGCCGCCATCCGCTTCGGCGGCGTGCAGGCTGTCGCCGGAGTGAGCTTTCTCATCGCGCCCCGCGAAATGGCCGGCTTGATCGGTCCCAACGGCGCCGGCAAAACAACGCTGCTGCGGATCATCGCCGGCGTGCTCAGCCCCGACAGCGGACGAGTCGTGTTGTCCGGAATTGAAGTCACGCGCTGGCCGACGGCGCGCCGCGTCCGCCACGGTCTCGCCCTCACCCACCAGATCGTGCGTCCGTTCCGCTCCATGACCGTGCTGGAGAATGTAACGCTCGCTGCCGGTCATCGCCTTACCGCCAACCCATTTGCTGCGCTCACGCGAATAGCCCGTGCTGCGCAGGAAGCACGCGCGCGCGAGATCCTTGCCAAGGTCGGGCTTTCGGGTGAGGAGAGGAGGCCGGTCACGGCGCTGCCGCTCGGTCACCTCAAGCGCCTCGAACTCGCGCGGGCTCTCGCGGTCGATCCCAGCCTCATTCTGCTGGACGAGCCGCTTGCCGGATTGAACCACAGGGAAGCGGCAAAGCTTGTGGATCTCATCGCCGAGATCAACGCCGGCGGCATCACCACGATTCTCGTCGAGCACAACCTGGCGCAGGTCATGCGCGTGTGCCGCCGCCTGCTCGTGCTCGATCAGGGCAGGATTATCGCCGACGCGGCTCCGCACGAAGTGATGGCGAACCCTGCCGTGCGCGAAGCCTATCTCGGCCCGGGGAGCGAGCATGCTGCGGCTTGAAAACATGAGCTGCGGCTATGGTGCGATCCGCGCAGTCCGCGATCTGAGCATCGACGTGCCGGCGGGGTCGGTGTTCGCGCTGCTCGGGCCGAATGGTGCCGGCAAGACATCCACGATCATGGCGGTCATGGGCCATACGCCCATTCATGCGGGGCGCATCATGTTCGCGGGCAGAGATATCACCGCCGAGCCGGCGGTGCGACGGGCAGAGCTAGGCATTGCGCTCGTTCCCGAAGGGCGCAGGCTGTTTTCGGATCTCAGTGTGAAGGAAAACCTCACGGTCGGCGGGTACTCTCGGCCGCGCGGCGCGCGACGCCATCAATCGCGCAAAGGTCTTCGAACTGTTTCCGATCCTGCGGGCGCGCGCCAGCCAGCTGGCTGGCTCCATGTCCGGCGGTGAGCAGCAGATGTTGGCCATGGGCCGGGCGCTCATGGCGGAGCCCAAGCTCATGCTCATCGATGAGCTTTCGCTCGGTCTTATGCCGAAGATGGTCGATGTCTGCTTCAGCGCGCTCGAAGCGTTGCGCAAGGGCGGACTCACAATCGTCCTGGTCGAGCAGAACACGGCGCGCGCGCTGGCGATCGCGGATAATGTTTGTATCCTCACCTCCGGGTCAGTCGCATTCTCGGGCCCGGCCGCCGCGGTAACGGCGGATAGCAGCCTGTTCGAGACATTTCTCGGCTCCCCCCGGGAGGACCACATGAGTGCGGCACATGAAACAAATTCTCACGGCGCGTGACGTCGAGGCGGCGCTCAAGGGCGGCGCCGTTTTTGCAGCGGGCGGTGGCGGCTTTGCCGATCATGGACGCATGCTCGGCACAGCGGCCGTGAATGCCGGAACACCAGAGTTGGTGAGCATGGACGAAGTGCCGGACGATGCCTGGATCGCAACGGCGGCGGCAATCGGCGCGCCGGCCGGCACGACCCAGTGGCAGATGCTGGGCGTTGATTACGTGCGCGCGGTGGAGCTCGCGCAACGCGAGCTGGGCGAGCCGATCTATGGATTGATGATTGGGCAGAACGGCAAATCCAGCACGCTCAACGGCTGGTTGCCTTCGGCCATTCTTGGCACGAAGGTCGTCGATGCGGTCGGCGACCTGCGCGCACACCCGACCGGCGACATGGGCTCGCTCGGACTTGCGAACTCGCCCGAGCCAATGATCCAGTCGGCGGCCGGAGGCCATCGCGCCAATAACGCCTATATCGAGCTGGTCGTGCGCGGCGCCACTGCCAAGATTTCACCGATCCTGCGCAAAGCCGCCGACATGTCCGGCGGTTTTATCGCGTCCTGCCGCAATCCCGTTCGTGCCTCCTACGTGAAAGCGCATGCGGCGCTCGGCGGGATTTCCATCGCGCTCTCGCTCGGCGAGGCCATCCTCGCCGCCGAGCCCAAAGGCGGCACGGCCATCATCGATGCCATCTGCCGGCACATGAAAGGCGAGATAATCGGGCAAGGCATGGTTGCCCGCAAGGCGGTGCAATACCGGAGCGATGCTTTCGATATCGGTACCATTCGCATCGAAGAGGGCAAAAAGGCATTCATCCTGCACGTGATGAACGAGTATATGGCGGTCGAGGATGGCGCGAACGCTCGGCTGGCGAGCTATCCCGATGTCATCACGACGCTTGACCGCAATGGCGTGCCGGTAAGCGTGGGCGAGATCAACGACGGCATGGAGCTTCTGGTGCTGCGCATATCCAAGGACGTGATTCCGCTCTCGTCGAGCGTAACCGATCCGTCCGTCTATCCCGTTTGTGAAAAAGCGCTCGCAATCAATCTTTCCGATTACGCGCTGGGCAAGGGCGCGCCGCGATGAAGCGCTCGTTCCCGGTGACCTCGGGGTCCATGCTGCGCTGCAAGGGCTGGCGTCAGGAAGGCCTGTTGCGCCTATTGGAGAACGTGCTTGCGGTTGGCGAGGATCCGGACAATCTCGTTGTCTACGCGGCGCTCGGCCGCGCTGCCCGCGATTGGCCTTCGCACGATCGCATCGTCGCGGCGCTCAAGAGCATGAATGACGGCGAGACCCTGATTGTCCAATCAGGCAAACCGATCGGGGTGATGAGGACTCATCCCAAAGCGCCTGTCGTGTTGATGGCGAATTGCAATCTCGTGGGCCAATGGGCCAGGCCCGAGATCTTTTACGAGCTGGAGAAGAAGAATCTCATTTGTTGGGGCGGGCTCACCGCCGGCGACTGGCAATATATCGGCTCGCAGGGTGTCATTCAGGGCACCTACGAGATTTTCATGCGCATTGCAGAGCGGCATTTCGGCGGCCATCTCGCCGGCCGTTTCGTGCTCACCGCCGGACTGGGCGGCATGGGCGGCGCGCAGCCGCTTGCGGGCAAGATGGCGCAAGCCGCCATCCTCTGCATCGAGATCGATCCCGCGCGCATCGCAAAGCGGCGGGAGACAGGCTATCTCGATGCCGCGGCGCCCTCCCTCGACGCGGCCCTTGCGATGATCGAGCAGGCACGCAGCGAGCGGCAGGGTTTTTCAGTCGCCTTGTGCGGCAATGCTGCCGATCTTTATCCCGAGATCGCCGCGCGCGGCATTGTGCCTGATGTCGTCACCGACCAGACCTCCGCGCACGACCTTGTTTATGGCTATGTGCCCTCGGGCTTGTCGCTCGACGAGGTGCGCGCGCTGCGGACGAGCGATCCGACGCGCCTTGCGGATGAGGCGCGCCGATCCATCGTCCGGCATGTCACGGCCATGCTTGCCTTGCAGCAGGCGGGCGCCATTGTGTTCGACAATGGAAATCTGATCCGCACCCAGGCCAAGGCCGGCGGCCTCGCCAATGCCTTCGACATCCCGATCTTCAGCGAGGCGTTCCTGCGGCCATTGTTTGCACGCGCCATCGGGCCGTTCCGCTGGATCGCGCTCTCGAACGATCCCGATGACATTCACAAGATCGATGATCTCGTGCTCAAACGGTTTGGCGCAAATCATATCGTGACCAATTGGATCAAGCTCGCGCGCGCACACATTCCGTTCCAGGGGCTGCCGGCCCGTATCGCCTGGCTTGGGCACGGCGAACGAACCGAGCTCGGCCTCGAAGTCAATGCCATGGTGCGCGCGAACAAATTGTCCGGTCCTGTGGCGTTCACGCGCGATCATCTCGATGCCGGTGCCATGGCGCATCCCAACATCATGACCGAGAATATGCGGGATGGATCCGATGCGATCGCGGATTGGCCATTGCTCAATGCGCTCGTGAACTGCGCCTCGCAGGCCGATCTGGTGGCGATTCATTCCGGCGGTGGCGGCTATACGGGCTACATGACCAGCGCCGGCGTGACGCTCATTGCGGACGGTTCCGATGCCGCAGACGAGCGCCTTCGTCTCGCGCTGACCAACGACACAACTCTCGGCATCATGCGCTATGCCGACGCCGGCTATGGGGAGTCGCTGGAAGAAGTCGAACGTGCAAAGATTGATTATTTCCGATCATGACCGACCAGAGCATGCGCGGTTTTCTGGCCGCCCTTGAGGCGGCTGAAGAATTGCATCGGGTTGCCCGCCCCGTCGATGCCCGCTTCGAGATCGCGTCCGTGCTGTCGCTGCGCAAAGACGGACCCGCGCAATTGTTTGAGCGGGTGGCCGGCCAAAGTATTCCCGTGGCCGGCAACCTGCTCAACTCCCGCGAACGCATCGCGCGAGCGCTCGGTACTGCGCGCGCCGATTTGCACGAGTTTTGCCTGAGCGCAGTGCGTAATCCGATCCCGCCGGTGATGGTGGAGCGCGGTCCGGCGCAGGACCTTGTCCATGACGCCTATCTCAATCTCGCGCAGATCATGCCAGTGCCGACATGGTTCGAGCGCGAGGGCGGCCCGTACATCACCGCTGCCGTGATTGTCGCCAAAGATCCGCAGACGCGGCGGCGCAATGTCTCGATCGCCCGGCTTCGCCTCGAAGGCGGCAGCCGATTGCTGGCCGGCATTGCACACAATCATCACCTCTATCGTTTGGCGGAAAAGGCAAAGTCGCTCGGCCAGCCATTGCAGATCGCAGCTGCCATCGGCAACCACGCGGCCGTGCTGCTGGCCTCGCAGATGTATGTGGACCTCGGCGAGGACGAGTTTGCCATTGCCGGCGCGCTCATGCGCGATCCGGTGCGGCTCGTGAAGTGCAGGACGGTCGATCTCGAAGTGCCGGCCGAAGCGGAGATTGTGCTCGAAGGCGCGCTGCGGCCGGACGATCTCATCGAGGAAGGGCCGGTCTCGGAGTTTCCCGGTTTCTACGTGAACTACGGGCCTGGCCTTGGCGTCAACATCACGTGCATGACGCAGCGCGCCGATGCGATCTATCAGGCCATCCTTCCCGGCTTCGCGTCCGAACACTGTCTGCTTGGCGCGGTTGCGATCGAGACGGTGCTGTCGCACGCGCTGCAACGCGTAATCCCTGCCGTACGGCGTGTCTTTGTCAGCGACGGCGGCATGGGCAGGCTGCATGCCATCATCACCATGCACCGGCCGCAGCTCGGCGAGGGCAAGCGCGCCGTGCTTCTGGCGATGGGCCAGGTCAACCTTCTCAAGCTCGTCATCGCGGTGGAAAACGACGTCGATCCCGAGGATTGGAAACAAGTCGAATGGTCATTGGCAGCGCGCTTTCGTGGACATGAGGATCTCATCGTGCTGCCGGGCGTGAAGGCGGACCGGTGCGATCCGGTGCATGAGAATTGCCTCGTCACGAAAATCGGGATGGTTGCAGCCACGCGGCCGGGCGACGGCCTGCCCGGGACGCGTTCCGAATTCGCCCAACCGCCGCGGGAAATTCTCGAGCGCGTGCGCGCGCAGATTGATCGCTATTAAACGCGCAGATAGCGTTGCGTAATTTGCGCATCCGCCGTCAGTTCGGCGGACGTGCCGGTCCACACCACATGGCCCTTTTCCAGAATCACGTGGCGGTCCGCGAGGCCGATCAGCGCGCGCAGGTGCTTGTCGACAATGAGAATGGACTGTCCTTCGCGCTTGAGACGGGCGAGGCATTGCCAGATCTCCCGGCGGATGAGCGGCGCTAATCCTTCTGTCGCTTCGTCCAGAATGAGCAGCTTGGGATTGGTCATCAGCGCGCGACCGATCGCCAGCATCTGCTGCTCTCCGCCGGAGAGCTGGTCGCCCATGTTCCGGCGCCGTTCACGCAATGAGGGAAACAGCTTATAGATGCGATCGAGCGTCCATTCCTGGTCACCGGAGCGCGGCGAGGCGGTCGCGACAAGATTTTCTTCCACCGTAAGGCCGGGAAAGATTTGCCGCCCCTCGGGAACGAGGCCGATCCCGGCTTGTGCAATGAGGTAGGGCGGAGCGCCGAGCAGCGGACGGCCTGCAAACCGCGTCATACCCCCGCGCGCGGGAACAAGCCCCATGATGGTGCTGATGGTTGTGGTCTTGCCCATGCCGTTGCGGCCAAGGAGCGTCACCACTTCGCCGGCCTGCACGCTCAGAGTGACATCGAACAGCACCTGGGCTGAACCATAGCCTGCCTGCAGCCGTTCGACCTCGAGCAGCGGCTTCATTCCATTTCATCGCCGAGATAAGCGGCAACGACGCGAGCATCTGCGCGAATGTCTTGCGGCGAGCCGCTCGCCAGGAGGCGCCCGTAGATCAGGACGGAAATGCGGTCGGCGAGCGCAAACACCGTCGCCATGTCGTGCTCGATCAGCACGATTGGAAACCGGCCCTTCAGCCGCTGAAGCAATTGCAGCAGCCGGGCGGCCTCCTCATGACCGGTTCCCGCCATCGGTTCATCGAGCAGGAGAACTTTGGGCTCCATTGCAAGCGCGATGGCGAATTCGAGCGCGCGCCGCTCGCCATGCGACAGCGCGCCCGCGAGCATTTCGGCCGCATCCGCAAGGCCGGTTTCCGCCAGCACCGCGAGCGCGATTTCGTTCAGAACGGTTTCCGCACGCGCGCAGCCGCTCAACCGAAAGCTCGATCCATGCCGCGCTTGTACCGCGAGCGCGACGTTGTCGAGGGTGGAAAAGCCCGAAAGAACGGAGGTCACTTGGAACGACCGCGCCAGTCCCAGCTTCGCGCGCGCATGCATGGTCAAGCCGGTGATATCGCGGCCCATGAAGCAGATGCGGCCCGCATCGGGTGCAATGAGCCCCGAGATCTGATTGATCAAGGTGGTCTTGCCCGCGCCATTTGGCCCGATGACGGCGTGGAGCTCGCCCGGCATGACATCGAGGGTGACATCATCGGTGACCAGGAGACCTCCGAACCGCTTGCTCAGCTTCTCCAGTCGCAACACCGGCTCAGTCACGGCCTTAGTCTCCGGAAAAATGCGTCACCCGCGTGGACCAACCCGCCGCGCGCATAAAGGACCGCAAGCACAAGCAATGGGCCGAAGATCACCTTCCAGTCCTCGGTAAAACCAGAGAGCCATTCCTCCAGCAACAGATACGTGGCCGCCCCCATGATGGCGCCGTTGAGCGTGCCGAGACCGCCAAGAACGACCATGATGATCAGGTCGCCGGAACGCTGCCACGACATATAGGCGGGGCTTACGAATTCGGTGGCATTGGCCAGCAGAAAGCCCGACAGCCCGCCAATCGACCCCGCGATCACATAGGCGATCAGCTGAAAGCGATAGACGTCGAAGCCCATGCTCTCCATGCGCACGGCGTTTTCCCTCGCCCCCTGGAAAACGCGCCCGAAGCGCGAGCCGATCAGCATGCGGCAGAAGAGGTACGTGCCGAGCACGCAACCGAGCACCACGTAATAAAAGAACTGTTCGTTTCGCAGCAGCGCAAATCCGGCAAGCGTATTGCGCGCGGCGATGGTGAGGCCGTCATCCCCGCCATAAGGGGCAAGCGAGCTTGCGGTGAAGAACGCCATCTGCCCAAATGCAAGCGTGATCATGATGAAAAAGACGCCCTTGGTGCGCAGGCAGACGCACCCGGTGAACAACGCAAACAGTGCGGCGACCAGGATTGCCGCCGGCAAGGATAACAAGGCCTCGTGCACGCCGTGTGCCGACAGGATTCCGACGGCATAGGCGCCAAGTCCCATGAATGCGGCATGTCCGAAGGAGATCAGACCGCCATAGCCCGCGAGGAGATCGAGCGATAGCGCGGCGATGGAAAAGATCATCACGCGTGCGAACAGGCTCAGGAGATAGCCTTGGCCGGTGATGGCTGCGAAGAGAGGAAGCAACGCAAAGATCAGGAAAAGTCCGAGCGCCACTGGTTCGCGTGCGAGCGGCCGCGCAGACTTTTCCACGCCTGCGAGCGTTGCGGTCGCCATTCAACGCCCCTTCGCCGGGAAAAGCCCGGTGGGGCGGAAATACAATACGAGTGCCATCAGCAGGTAGATGAGCATCGAGGCGAGTGCGGGCCCGATCGTGCGCGCGGGTGATGGCCCTATGACGAGCCGCAGCGCATCGACCGAGAACGAGCGCCCCAGCGTATCGACGAGCCCGATCACCAGCGCGCCCAGAAACGCGCCGCGGACGGAGCCTATCCCTCCGATCACAATGACCACGAAGGCCAGAATGAGAACGGTGTCGCCCATCCCGGGCTCAACCGAGAGAATGGGAGCGATCATGACACCGGCAAACCCGGCCAGCATGGCGCCGAGGCCGAAGACAACCGTGAACAGGCGCCGGATGTTCACCCCGAGCGCCGAGACCATTGCGGCGTGCGAAGCGCCGGCACGGATCAGCATGCCGGTTCGGGTATGCGCGATCAGGACGTAGAGCAGTCCGGCCGTCGCAAGTCCGGCGGCGATAATGAAGAGGCGCCAGAGCGGATAGAGCAGACCGTCGGTCAGCCGAACCGAGCCGGAAACCGCCTCGGGAATCGGAAGGCTCAGCGGCGCGGCCCCCCAGACGAGCTTCACGCCGTGATTGAGAAAAAGGATGATTCCAAAGGTCGCGATGACATGGTCGAGATGGTCGCGGTCATAGAGCCGGCGGAATACCATGAGCTCGAGCAGCAGTCCGAACGCGAGCGCGGCAAGCAGCGCAAGCAGCGTGGCGGCGATAAAATTCTGCGTCAGCGCATAAAACGTGACGGCAAAATAGGCGCCCAGCATGTATTGAACGCCGTGGGCGAGATTGATGAAATTCATCACGCCGAAAACGAGCGTGAGCCCCGCCGCAATCAGAAACAGCAGGATTCCGAGTTGGAGGCCGTTGAGAACCTGGACGATGAAGAGAGCAATATTCATGGGGCCGAGTGAAGAGACCGACCTATACGCTAGTTCCGTAGCGTGGGCAAAGAATTGAAACTCCCCGTTGTTTCGCGACCCTTTTTGTTTATGGTTGCCCGGTCGCAAAGGAAGAAGCATGAGGCACGTCGATGCAGCCATTGACCGCAGGCATCACCAAGGCCGGTACCGGTATTGACGGGATCAGCTGGAACATTCTCGGCCAGACCTATGTGCCGAAACAGGTGTCCGAGAATTCGTTTGCCTGGCACGCTACGTTTCCACCCGGAACAGCGGTGCCGCCCCATATTCATCCCACCCAGGACGAGTTCATCTATATGCTTGAGGGGCGGTTCGATCTCCTGCTCGACGGGCATGATTTCATCGCGACATCGGGAGACCTGATCCGGCTCCCGATGAACATCGCCCACGGCATCTTCAACAAGTCAGACCAGACCGTGAAATGCTTTTTCTGGGTCACGCCGACGCGCAAGCTCTATGACTTGTTCTGGGCGATCCACAGCATGAAAGAGCAGACCCCGCCGGAGGTGGTCGCGCTCTCAGCCAAGCACGAGGTCATGTTTCTGCCCCCACCGCAGTCGTAGCCCGCGTTGAGCAGAGCGAAACGCGGGAAGAGACCGCTCCCGGATTTCGCTTCGCTCAATCCGGGCTACAAAGGGCGGCCCAGTAGCCCGCGGTGACTGCGCTCAATCCGGGCCACAGAATGAAAGTTACGCTGCTCTGTTGACCTGCTCGCGCGCAAAGCCGGCGGTCGACGCATATCCCCGCACGATCGCCTTGCGCTGCTCGAATGAGAGCACGTCCTCGACATTGCTGAATCCGTCCGGCGCGCGCGCTTCGACGGCGTCGATGACGCCTTCCGGTCCACCCTTGCGGTTCATCTGCACCACCTGCGCGGTCATCGGCAGGCGCTCCTGCTCATACATCCAGAGCGCATGCGCGGGATGCTCGGCACTGCGCAGCCGGTCGGCGAGCGAACGCGCATCGAGGATGGCCTGGGACGCGCCGTTCGATCCGACCGGATACATCGGGTGGGCCGCATCACCCAGGAGCGTCACGCGGCCGTGCGACCAGCGCGGCAAGGGATCGCGGTCGCACATGGGATATTCCCAGAATTCCGGCGTCGCCTCGATCAAGGCCTTGGCGTCCACATACGGAATGCGAAAGCGCCCAACGTGCGGCATCAATTCCTCGAACCGTCCAGGCCGTGACCAGTCTTCCTTGCGCGGCGGCACGCCGGCCTCGGCAATCTTTACCAGCACCGCCCAATTGGTGAGCGGGTGGGTTGGGCGTGTGCCGTCGCCGATGGGATAGATCACGAGCTTAGCGGCCATGCCGCCCGCAATGACCATGGAGCGGCCGGTCAGGAATTTCGGCCACTCGATCGCGCCGCGCCAGAGCATGGACCCGTTCCAGCGCGCGGGGCCTTCATTCGGATAGAGCGCTTCGCGCACGGCGGAATGAATGCCGTCCGCGCCGATGAGAATGTCGCCGCGCGCAGTGGCACGGTGCGAGGCGTTGCGATCAAAGAAATAGGCGGTAACGCCGCCATCATCCTGGGCGAACGCGCCCAGCCGATGGCCGGTGTGAATGCGCGACTCGCCGAGCCGCGAGCGCACGGCGTTGTAGATGGCGCCCTGAAGCCGCCCGCGATGGATGGAGAACTGCGGGTATTCATATCCGGCATCGGTGCCGCGCGGCTCGCGCCAGACCTCCTGGCCGAAGCGATTGGTATAGATCAGCTCGTAGGTCCGGATCCCCACGGCATCGAGCCGCTCGAGCAGGCCCAGATCGGCCAGCTCCTTGATCGCGTGGGGGAGTGTATTGATGCCCACCCCGAGCTCACGGATGGTGTCGGTCTGCTCGTAAAGCTCGCATTCAATATGCCGCGCATGCAGCATCAGGGCGGTGGTTAGTCCCCCAATGCCGCCCCCGATGATAATGGCCTTCATGCCAGCACTCACTCAACAATCGTGTCTCGCCGCATAATGATGCACCCGCGTGCGCCAGCGCAATGGCTTTGAATGGTTACTGCGGGCTATCGGACGTTTTTGGTATATTCCATGGCCAGTCACGAAGGAGGAGGCAGATGCTGAAACTTCCGGGGCATACCCGCTACAGCTATTCACCCATCGTCAAGCGCCCCGATTACACCTGGCCGGGCGGCAAGCGTCTCGCCTTCTACATCGCGCTCAATATCGAGCATTTCGCGTTCGGCGCCGGGCTGGGGATGGATCCGGCCAATCGCAGCGGGCAGCAGAACACGCGAAACTTCGCCTGGCGCGATTACGGCAATCGCATCGGCAATTGGCGCCTGTTCGAAGTTCTGGACGAGCTCAAGCTGCCCGCCACCATCCTGCTCAACAGCATGGTCTGCTATCAGTATCCCGAGATCATTGAGAAGATCAAAGCGCGCGGCGACGACGTGCTCGGCCACGGCCGCACCAACGCCGAACAGCTGCGCGGCATGTGGGAGGAGGACGAGCGCCGCGCGATCGAGGACTGCACGAGTGTCATTGAAAAGCATGCCGGCACCCGGCCGACCGGCTGGATGGGGCCCGGCGCAATGGAATCGAGTGTCACGCCCGATCTCCTGAAGGAAAGCGGCTACACCCATCTTCTGGATTGGCCGCTCGATGACCAGCCGGTCTGGATGCAGACGCGCTCCGGCCCGCTGCTTTCCATTCCGTATCCCATGGAACTCAACGACGCGGGCTCGCAGGCGCACCGCGACCACACCGGACGCGAGTTCGGCGAAATGATCGTCGATCAATTCGAGGAATTGCTCGAGCAATCGGAGCGGGCGCCGCTGGTGTTTGCGCTTGCGTTGCACGGCTTCATCGTCGGGCAGCCGTTCCGGCTCCGCCCGCTGCGCCAGGCCATCAAGCATTGCGTCGAGCACAAGCTCAAGGACCGGGTCTGGTATACGCGCGCAGGCGACATCGCCCAGTATTGCTTCTCGCTGCCGAAGGGCATCATCCCGTAATGGGTTTCGCGCACACCCTTGATGGAACCAGCTACCGGTTCGCCGATCTGAAAGAGCTGCTTGCGAAGGCCTCGCCGCGGCGTTCCGGGGATGAGCTTGCGGGCATTGCGGCCGGCAGCGGCGCCGAGCGTGTTGCCGCGCAAATGGCGCTCGCGGATCTGCCGCTGCGCCAGTTCCTCGCCGAGGCGCTGATCCCCTACGAGCAGGACGAGGTGACCCGCCTTGTCGTCGACACCCACGACGCAGGCGCTTTCGCGCCGGTTGCGAGCATGACGGTCGGAGAGTTTCGCGAGTGGCTGCTGGGCGATGCGGCGCACGAGACGGCGCTGCGCGCTCTTTCGCCCGGCATCACGCCGGAAATGGCGGCCGCCGTGAGCAAGATCATGCGGCTTCAGGATCTGATCGCGGTCGCATCGAAATGCCGCACCGTCACCGCATTTCGCAACACCATTGGTCTTGCCGGCCGGCTTTCCACGCGGCTGCAACCCAATCATCCGACCGATCACCCCGCCGGCATCGCTGCAAGCATTGTGGATGGTCTCATGTATGGGGCGGGTGACGCGGTCATCGGCATCAATCCGGTCACCGATAGCGTCGAGACCGCGGCAAACCTGCTCACCATGCTGGACGAAATGCGCGTTCGCCTCGATGCGCCCATACAGGCGTGCGTGCTTTCGCATGTGACCACCACCTTGCGGGCAATGGAAAAGGGAGCGCCGGTCGATCTGGTGTTCCAGTCCATTGCGGGCAGCGAGGCGGGGAACCGGGCGTTCGGCATCTCGCTCAATGTGCTGGCCGAGGCCTACGACGCGGCGCAGGCGCTCCGGCGCGGAACGGTCGGCGGCAACGTCATGTATTTCGAGACCGGACAGGGCAGCGAGCTTTCTTCCGGCAGCCACGAAGGCGTCGATCAGCAGACGCTCGAAGCGCGCTGCTATGGCCTCGCCCGGCGCTTCACGCCGCTTCTCGTCAATTCCGTCGTGGGGTTCATCGGCCCCGAATATCTTTTCAACGGCAAGGAGATCACGCGCGCGGGCCTCGAGGATCATTTTTGCGGCAAGCTCCTCGGCCTGCCGATGGGATGCGACATCTGTTACACCAATCACGCCGAGGCCGATCAGGACGACATGGACGCGCTGCTCACGTTGCTTGTGACCGCCGGCTGCACGTTCATCATGGGGGTGCCGGGCGCGGACGACGTCATGCTCAATTATCAGAGCACGTCATTTCACGATGCGCTTTATGTGCGCCGGTTGCTGGGTCTGCGTCCCGCGCCGGAGTTCGAAGCCTGGCTCGCCGGCGTCGGTATCACCGACAAAACGGGCCGCCTGCATGAAGAGGCGCCGGAGCAGCTCGTGCGCGCCTTGCCTTTCCGAAACGCATCCGGGTCGTGAACAAGCGCGCCCCGCCTGCGGTCATCCGGCAAAGCTGGGCTCATCTGCGTGCCTTGACGCCCGCGCGCATTGCCATCGGGCGGGCGGGCGGCGGCCTTCCTACGCCCGCCTATCTTGAATTCCAGGCGGCCCATGCGCGGGCGCGCGACGCCGTGCACGCAAAGCTCGATATCAATGTGATGCGGGAAAAGATTGTCGCACGCGGTTGGGCCGCCCGCAACGTGCGCAGCGCAGCGCGCAGCCGGGAGGAATTTTTGCGCCGGCCGGATCTGGGGCGCGCGCTGTCGACCGAGAGCAAGGCGGCCTTGTCAGAGCCCATGGTCGCGCCCGACGTGGTGATCGTGGTCGGCGACGGCTTGAGCAGCGTGGCGGTCGAGTGCAATGCGGTCCCGGTGCTGGAATATCTGTGGCCGCGGCTTGCGGCAGCGGCGTTACAAGTCGCCCCGATCATTGTCGCCGAGCAGGCGCGCGTGGCTCTCGCCGACGAGATCGGCGAGATTGCGCAGGCAAAGCTTTCCGTCATGATGATCGGCGAGCGCCCGGGCCTGAGCGCGGCCGATTCGCTTGGCATATACCTCACTTATGATCCGCGGGTGGGACGGCTCGACAGCGAGCGCAATTGCATCTCGAACATTCGCGCGGGCGGCATGGACGCCCATGCAGCTGCCGCGCAAGCTGCCAATCTCATCGGCTCCATGCTCGTCCACCGCGCGTCGGGCATTCGGCTGATGTCCCGGATGGGCCGGCTCGCGGAGCGAATGATCGATCCCGGGTAATAGACGGCCTCCGACTATTCCGCGGCTCCATCGATCCGCATTGATTCAATTCGCGTTTTTCCTTTCAATTTGAAAAATTGCATCTTGTGCTTGCGCCTGGCGCGGGCATGCAACTACGCGATGTGGATCGGCGCGCCCCAGCGCGCGATAGCTGCGCCGCGTCGGGTTCCACCAAGCTACCGCGGCCCGGGCATTCTAACGTGCCGAGTTCCGCCCGGCCGCACGCGGTCTATCTTCGGCTCCTCCTTGGGAGCTTCACGATCGGATAACCGCCGCTGCAGGACCTGGACGAGTTCCTGCGGGACATCGTTCAACAACAGCGAGTAGTATTGACGAACTCGCGCGTCGAGCGCGCGCCAGAGCCTTCTCATGTCTGCGCAATGCAATACGATCTCTTTGGTTCCTCCCAACCGTTGCAGGGCGAAGCTGGTGCAAGCGAGCTAGACCGTGTTCCGATCAGATGAGATCAGAGCCTGGGCAAGCTCGGTCTGCTCCCTCTCCCCGTTCTTAATGGGGAGAGGGGTGGGGTGAGGGGCAAACTCCAATATCGACGCGGTTCGCCCCCTCACCCCCCCCTCTCCCCGCCCAAAGAGGCGGGGAGAGGGGGCGACCGACTTCGCCGCGCGGTTGTGCATCAACTGCACTGGAACGCCCGCTCGCTGCTTTGTCGTCGCACCTGACGCTGATTTCAATCTTCAACCTGCCAGTCGCCGTGATCACGGGATGGCTGTTGTGGCGCTCGCTGCACTGGCCGCTCGTTGGCGATGCCACGATTTTCCATTTTGTTGCCAGCCAGTTCCTGACGGGCGCCGTTCCTTATCGTGACATTTTCGACGTCAACATGCCGTTGATCTACGGCATTCACGCCGCAATTGTGCAGTTCGCCGGCATGGGCGATGGCGCGTGGCGCGCCTTCGATCTGGGGACTGCCGCAATCATGTCTCTCTCCGTCCTGATGCTGGTACGACCGGCAGGACTCGGCGCTGCGATACTGGCGGCGCTTGTCATGTTGGCGGCGCATCTTTTGCTTGGCCCTCTTGCCGCTGGACAGCGCGATTATCTGGTTGCGATTCTCGCGGTGATCGCTGCATGGGTCTCAGCGTTGGCTGCAGAAGATAAAGACCGCCGCCGGATATATCTGCTGGCGGCTGGCGCCTTCGCGATGCTTGCGGCTTGTATCAAGCCGACCGCGCTCGCGCTCCTTTTCGTGCCGGCGGTGACCGTGCGCCCGCTGCGTTGGCCGGACGCTATGTCAATCGCCGCCGGAGCCGCAGGCATCGCCATCCTGGTGTTTGGAACATTGGCGGCACTCGGCGGAATTGGTCCATTCATCACCATGATCCGGGAGCTCTTGCCGCGATACGCTTCGGTCGATCAGAAAACGGTTCCGGAAATATTGCAAGCGTGTTTGAATTTTGTGGCGCTGGCGGGTTTCGCCGCCGCCGCGCTGCTGGGCATCGCGCAATCCAAAGCGCCGCGGATGCGGGCAATGATCGCGCTCGCGGCGTTTGGGCTGTTTCATCTGGTGGCGCAACGAAAAGGCTATTATTATCATCCCTATCCATTGGCGATCGCCGTTGCATGCTGGGGAGCTTGGAGCCTCGCAAGCCTGCCGGCGCGGCGTGCTCTCGCATGCCTGATCATCATTGTCTCCACACTTGCCTGGTGTGGCTTGCAGACCTTAAACCGCGCAGATGAACACCCGGAGCTGCAGGCGGCCGCTGCGATGCAGACGGCGCTTGCAAGTCACTTGCCGCGCGGAGCGCGCGTTCAGATGCTGGACTCGGATCGGGGAGCATTCCTGGCCATGGCACGGGCGGGAATGCGACAGGCAACACCTCACATCCAGTGGTTTTCACTCATCGTTGCTGATGCTGTCGAACGGCAAGATTTTCTTGCCGCGCTCAAGGCCGATCCACCAGCCGCAATGCTTCTTACGGACGATTTTTGGCCGGCCGGGCCCGGCTTCAACGCGATCGACGAGTGGGCCGAGTTCAGGACGTTTCTGAAGTCGTACTATGATTTGAATGCGAGCGGGCACGAAGACTACATCAACTGGGGCTTCTATCTGCGCCGCAATCCGATGGACGAGCTTCGTTAGGCAAAGCGGTCTTTTCACGCGCGGCGAACAGCGTAGAATGGCGCCAGCGCCTTTACCCTGGAGCACGATGCCATGCCTGCCGCATACAGCCTCGAAGAGTATGTGCGTGATCTGCGCACGATTACGGCGAAAGAGAGCGATCCGCGCCGGATCACCGACCAGGTCGCACCCCTTGCCAAAAGATTCGCGCAAACGCCGGGATGGTTCCGCTCCGAATACCGCGGCTGCGACGCCGAGCAAGGCTTCGGCGTCCATCTGCTGCATGAAGAGCCCGACCATGACCTCGCGATCTTTCTGATCGCATGGCTGCCGAACCGCGGTACCACCCCGCACAATCACAAAACCTGGGCCGTCGTGGTTGGCCTTGAAGGCCAGGAGCAGGAAACCAATTACGACCGGCTCGATGACGGGACGACGCCCGGTTATGCCGATTTGAAACATAGCGGCGAGCGGGTGATGGGCGCCGGCGACATTGCGCGATGTTTTCCCGAGCATATTCACAGCGTGTGGAATGTGGGAAAAGGCGTTTCCATGTCGCTGCACACCTATGGCCGGCATATCAACTACACCGGCCGCTCCGAGTTCGATCTGGAGCGCAAGCGCGAAAAGCCTTACGTCGTCAAAGTTGCCGAGGACGAGCACGCGCGGGTGTAGTCCGTTTGACCTGCAGGGTGGGCAAAGGCGCGCATCGCAGCTGTAGCCCGGGTTGAGCGCTTGCGAAACCCGGGGCGCCGTCGCTGACCAACAGGGTTGACCCGGATTTCGCTTACGCTCAATCCGGGCTAAGCGCTGCGCAAGCTTGACTGCGCTCGCCTTGCCCACGCGCGCGCGCGAAGTGTTTGGAGGAGGGGCGATGGCAGATGTTGCGACCTTGAACAAAATAAACTCGGCGCTGCTCAGGCGCTTTGGCGAGAACTTTGAGATTGATCCCGAACTGACCGGGCTCAACGAGCTCAAAAAAATCGCCGCTCATTGTTCGCATCGGCGATACCTGCCTCGCCCCATAGAGCCCGATCTGCTGCGGCTCCTTTGCGCCTGCGCGCTTTCCGCGCCGTCGAAAAGCGACCTGCAACAATGCGATATCGTCAGCGTCAGCGACGCCGCGATCCGAAAGTCCATTGTCTCTGGCATCCCCGACATGCCGTGGATCAATGATGCGCCGGTGTTCCTGGTGTTTGTCGCCAACGGCGGGCGTTTGCCGGCGATTTCGAGGCTGCGCGGCAGACCGTTTCCGAACGATCACCTTGATCTGTTCTTCAATGCGGCGGTCGACGCGGCAATCGTGCTCGCAACATTCATCCGCGCGGCCGAAGCAGTCGGGCTCGGCTGCTGTCCGATCAGCGCAATCCGCGATCATCCACAAACCGTAAGCGATCTGCTCAAGCTGCCGGATCGAGCCATTCCGGTCGCGGGACTTTGCGTCGGCTGGCCGGCGCAGGCCGGCGAGATCACGCCGCGCCTTTCGCCGGCTACCACGGTGATCGAGAACACCTACCACGCGGCCGATCCAGGCGCCGGGATCGACGCCTATGATCGGCGGCGGGCAAAGTTGCGGCCTTATCAACGCCAACGGAATATCGATCGGTGGGGCGAGGCGTCTTTTTACGGCTGGTCGGAGGACAAGGCGCGCCAATACGCGCAGCCCATGCGCACCGGCTTCGGCAGCTTTGTGCGGCGCAAGGGCTTCTGCCTGGATTAAAGCTTGTAACTGGAGGAGCCGCCTCCCGCGTTCGCATAGCGCGCGGGTATTGGGCGCCGCGGCATTCCCATCCATGTTCCGCAGCGCCTCCAATAGCGACCATAATTTCAACGTGTTGGCGTCTGTACCGAAGTGCCATTAAGAGACGTTCGCCATCGGGAGCAATTCCAACTTGGCAGATGATTTTTCCAACAACCAGGCTTGCGCCGCGCGCCGGGGATCATTCCGATAATTCTGACGGTCCGCATCGGATGCGTAGCTAACTATGTGCATCTCTACGGTGCCATCCGGATTTCGCAGACGACGCTCCAAACGCCCGTTAAACTCGGGCAATAGCGGCAAGACAGCCTCCTCGTAGGCTCGAAAGTCCTCGACACCTTCCGTAGGTATTCGGAATATGAGCACAAACGTTACGGGGTTGGGTTGATGGGCGGTCACAGTCATCCTCAGCCAAGATCGTCGAGCATTGAAGACCCTGTATTCTGCGGTCGCCGCCTCGCAGCGTCAATAACGGCTCTGGGTCATAAGCCTCGGAGGCGATCGGGGGCCGGGGGCCAGTCTATGTCCGCAGTGCCTCCGATCGCGTCGAAGTTTTGTGCACCGCAGTGAAAGACGCCAAGTGCCAATAGGAGACATATGCAGTGCAGCAAACAGCATCCCTATTCGACGGCCTTGGCAGCTTCCACAATTCTCGGAAGCCGGATGGTGAAGGTTGAGCCGCGGCCTACCTCGCTCTCGATCGCGATGTCGCCACCCATCATCTGGCAGAAGCGTCGGCTTATAACGAGGCCAAGACCGGTCCCTCCGTATTTGCTCGCCGTCGATGACGATGCCTGGGAGAATTCCTGGAACAGCTTGCCCATTTGTTCCGGCGTCATACCGATGCCGGTATCCGTTACCGCGAGCGTAATCCAATCGCCGCCGTTTTCCTGTCGATGACGGGCATCGATCGTAATGGTGCCCCGCTCGGTAAACTTGTTTGCATTGCTCATGAGATTGAGCAGCGCCTGCCGCAGCCGCATTTGGTCGGCACGCATCGCCCCGATCTCGCCGTCACATTGGACCGCGACCTGATTGCCGTTCTTGGCTGCCAGCGGCTCGATGGTCTTGACGACCTCATCGATCACCGGTGCAAGCGAGAAGGAGTTGAGATTCAGCTCCATCCGCCCCGCCTCGATCTTAGAGAGGTCGAGGATGTCGTTGATCAGCGCGAGCAGATGGCGGCCAGCGCCGAGAACTCGGTCGAGCGGCTCGATGTCTTGTCCTGCTGCCTCCGCGTCCTCCCGCAGCATCTCGCTAACGCCAATGATGGCATTGAGCGGCGTGCGCAACTCGTGGCTCATATTGGCAAGGAACTGCGACTTGTGCTTGCTGGCCAATTCCAGCTGCTGATAGAGCCGGCCCAGCTCCTCACTCATCCGGTTGACGTCGGCCGCGAGTGCGCCCAGTTCATCACGGTTGGCCACCTCGACGCGCTGCGTGAAATCGCCGGTCGCCACCTGATTGAGTTTCGCTTCGATCTCCTTGACCGGCCCGACCAGCGACCACGAGATGGCATAGCCGAGAGCGAGCGCCAGCGCGATGCTGCCGAGCGCAAAAGCGATAACGATCCACTGCGCCGTCTCGTAGGCCCGGGTGCTGGCCTCGATGCCGTCAACCACGTCCGCCTCGGCCTTGTTGACCAACTGGTTGGTCAGCTGCTCGAGACGATCGGCGAGCGGGGTGGCCTGCGACGCCTGTAGCTCGCGTGCTTCGCTCGCCCGGCCGGCGCGGATGAGTTCCACCACATGAGTGACGATGTCGACAAACCGTTCGTACTGCTGCTGGAATTCCGCGAGCAGGTCGACCTCATCCTTGGCCACGAATTGCAGTCGATCGGCGTCATAGCCGAACTGATTGAGTTGGCGCAGCGTGCTCGACAGAGTTCGAATCGTCGGAGGAGAGGAGCGCAGACGACACGCTATAGAGCTGGCTCGTCGTGTCATGTTGGACCTGCCGGTAAGCTTCGATCTTGCGCTGCAGATGGATCAGCCGCTCGGTGCGCTCATTGACACCTCGCAAAACCTGCAGGCCCACTGCGCCCGCCATGATGAGCAAGGCTGCGATTGCGAGGAATGCCGCCAGCAGCTTGGTCTGCACGCGGGTCGGAACCCGCGCCACCAGGTCGACCAGCCATCCGGTCAGCGGCATCATGGCTCTTGTAGCAGGCTCACGAGATCGTGGCGGAATTCCTCCGGGTCGAAGCGCACACCAACATACTGGACGCGGAGGATTCCGTGCTGATCGATGATGGACGTCAGAAAGGTGTGATCCACATTGCCATCCTCGGCACGGGCGGCGAACACTCCGTAGCGGCGCGTGACCTCGGCAATGACGCCCGGGCTCCCGGTGAGGAAAGCCCAGCCGCTGAGATTGGCTCCGAACGCCTGTGCGTAATCCTTGAGTACTTCAGGGGTATCGCGTTGCGGATCAACGGTGATGGAAACGAAGGCGATCTTTTTGCCGAAGTCAGGACCAAGCTGATCCTGCACGAACGACATGGTTGGTGTGAGGAACGGGCACATAGTCGTGCAGAGCGTGAGGATGAAGGTCACCGCCACCACCTTACCGCGGTAGTCACCGAGCGAAACGGGAGCGCGGTCCTGAGAAATCAACGCGAATTCCGGTGCCGGTGCGATCTTCGGCAGCGGCTCTTGCTGGGAAAGTTGGTGAGGAGCGCCATCCCGTTGCGCCAGCAAGAGACTTACGAGAACAAGGCCTACCAGCATCGCCCCTGAAATAGCGAGTGCCGCCCGCATGGGTCAGCTCTTCAACTCGCGCCTGAGCTCGTTAAAGAAGCGCCAGTCGGTTCCCTCCGCGATGATCTGGTTGGGGCTCGATTTGATGATGCCCGCCTCCCGCAGACGCAAGGCCCAGAACCGCACCGTGTCCTCGGATTCGTACTCCCGCCACCGGAAGCCGATCTCCTTGACTGACTGCAGAACGTACTCGTACTTGTCCGCGACGCCTCGGTCGGTCATCAGGCGAGCTGCCCGCTCCGGCTGACTCACGCAGAGGTCGGTAGCCTTCAGCATGGCTCGCAGCGCCCGTTTGGTCGCGACCGGGTACTTGCGCGTGAATTCGCGATTCGCGGCAGCCATGCAACAAAAGTACTGTGACCATGGTCGATCCTTCCCGAAATCTATCAGCACGCGGCCAATCTTCTTCGCGCGCATCTCCTGGGGCTCCGGCGCAAAGCCCATGAAGGCGTCGATCTTCCCTTCGGCAAAAAGCTGCATGGACTTTCCCGGCTCATGGTTGATCCAGGTGATGTCCTTTAACGGGTTCAGCCCGACGGAGGTGGCCAGACCGGCGACGAAGGCCTGACGGCTGCTGCGTTCGGGGGCGGCTACGGTCTTGCCTTTCAGATCCCGCGGTGTGCGTACCGAATTGTTGGCGAACAGTTCCCAGCACCCAGTATGGATGCCGCCGAGGACGACGACCGGTGCGCCCAAATCGAGCTCCATCAGATGGGCCGCCGTATCGTTTTGGGTAATGTCGATCTTTCCTTCAGCTAGCGCTTTGGTCGGGCCTTCGTTGAGCGGCGTCTTGATGTATTGAACGTCGGTGAATCCCTCAGCCTTCAACAGCCCTTCGGCAATATATACGGGTGCAAAGCAGGTAATCGCCGCATCGTGGATACGGATCTGGGTCGTTTCCGGTGGCGGCTCAGCGACCGCCGAGTTGGATTTCAGACCGAGAACGACCGCGGTTCCAGCCAGAGTGGGACCTCGCAGAAACTCTCGGCGGCTCCAACCGTTTTCTCCTTGTCCCGCCATGGCGACCCTCCTCTTGAGGTAGATACGGATTCCGATGATCGCGGACGCCTAGTCCATCGCGTGCGCTCTGGCTGTTGCGCGCGCGCAGCGAGCGGCCAAGCGGCCGCCATGCCGCCGAGCGTACCAATGGATTCTCGCCGCCGGATGCAGCTTGCCATGCGACCCTCCAAGCGGGGGGTCATTCCCATGCAATGGAAGGAAGGATATCACGTTTTGGCCGTGGGGTCTGCGGCTACTTCTTGCTCGCGGACGGCGTCGTCAGCGTCCGGTTACCCTCCAATACTTTCCGTAAATACGGACCTTCCAGCTTGGCCGCCTTGTACCATGTGTACACCGCGATCCCTTCTCAGCCGCACAAGCGCACAGTCGCGTGCGCGACTGCCTTGGCGGCGGTCACGAGGTCGCCAAGCCGCACCCGTTCGTCGGGTGTTGGCCATTCCTTGTACACCCGGAGGTCGCCTGGACCGTATTGCACCGTCGGGATTGCGAGCACCTCCTGGATGATGTTGCCGTCACCGACATTGCCGAGACGTCCGTGCGCGCCGACGACAGCCGGTTGCCCCGACGCCAAAGCCTGGCCCTCTGCCAGCGCGGCGACCAGAGGGTGACCCGGAGGACAGACCATCGGCAGCTGGTTCCAGGTTTGCTCGGTGCCGCGGGCGGGGATTTCAAGCGCGCAATTGAACGCCGGATGATCCTCCTTGATGCGCGCGAGCAGCCGCTTGAGGTCGCCCTCGATGCTCGCGATCGTCTGCCCGGGAACGGTGCGGAACTGCAGAGTCAGCTCGCATTCGCGCGTCGAGCGCCCGGTTGCGCTTTTGAAATAGTAATGCTCCTTGTGCATGACGTCGAAGGTGTGGGTCGGAAAGCCGGGAAGCTCCGGATGCGGCGCAAACGTCATCCACCCGCCAGGGGCGATCGGCGTGAGGCTCGGACCGATCCGCCGCACGATTTCCATCTGCTGCTCGATCGGGTTGATGTAGGCGGCGCGCGCTTCCCCGCTGTAGCGGAAAAACAGCTCCGGGGCCGAGCAAACAAACCGCGCCATCACGACGCCAACGCAAACATTCGCAATCGTGTTGTTCGAGTGCTCCATGTTGATGCATAGATCCGCCTCGATGCCGTGGCGCAGAAGCGCGCGAGTACCCGCCCCGCCAAGCTTGTGAGCAACGACGGGTGTCATCAGAACGTCGCCCTTGAGGCGAATGCCGGAGCGTACGATCGCTTCGAGCGCGCAAATCGCGGCGACGCAACCGCCCTTGTCGTCGTGCGCGCCCATTCCCCAGATCCAGCCGTCCTCGAATCTCGCGGCATAGGGGTCGACGGTCCATCCGCTCATCTCCACGCCAGGGTCCATATGACCGTTGATGAGAAGCACCGGTCCGCCGCCGGTGCCTTTGAGCCGGCCGATCGGCTGGCGGCTCTTCTGTTTGGAATCAAACGGATGGGGCACCTGTTGCATCTCGACCTCCATGCCAATGCCGGACATGTACTCGGCATAGAGGTCTGCGATGCTTCCCTCCTCGAAGGTCGAGCTCGGGATGCGGATCGACCGCTGCTCGAGATCGAGGACGCGCTTGGGCTCGATCGCGGCAAGCGCGCGCTGCGGCTCGATTGCTGACGGCACGGCTCGCTCTGCGCCGCTTACATCTTGGCTTTGTCGGCCCAGGTCGGGTTGGGATAAAGGACCGCACAAGACGCAAGCTCGAACGGATAGATGGTGCAGTATTTTCCCTTCTGCACCTGCATCAAAATTCCCCGCACCAGCTCGTTCTGGCCGCTCGCGTTGAACTTGACGCCGCGATAAGGCACGATCAGCTGGTCGGGCGCGATATTGGTCGCTGCAAGCGCGGCGCGAATCTTCTCGGGGTCGGTGGAGCCTGCCCGGTTTATGGCATCGAGCAGCGTCATGATGCCCGTGAAATTGCGCGCCGGAACATCCGAAAGATCGCGTCCATTGGAATGCTTTTTGAAGATGGCATTGATCTTCGGAAGCAGCGGGATGCGGCTTTCGAGGTCGGCATTATAAGGCGAGCGGGTGATCGCGCCCTCCGCATCCTTGCCCATCGTGGTGATGAAGGTCGGGTCGGTGAAGCCCGCATTCTGCGCGACGATGAGTCGTGGATTGTAGTCCAGATCCCTTGCCGTACGCAGCAGCAAGAACGTATCCGACGTATAGGATGACGGCATCAGAACATCGGCGTTGGCGGCCTTGAGCCGCTGCACCTCCGCGGTCAGCGACGTCGTCTGGGCCTTGTAGGCGATGTGCTCGAGCACGCGAAAGCCGCGTTCTTTGGCGAGCCGCTCCTGCACTTTCGCACTGTCGGTGCCGTAGGCAGTATCCTCGTGGAAGAGCGACACCGATTGGAAGCTCGCACCGGACTTGGCTGCGAAATCCTTGAGGAAATCGAACATCAGCTCGCTGAAGTTTTCGTCGGTCGGCGTCGTGCGAAAGAAATACTTGAGCCCGCGCTGGGTGAGCGCCGGCTGGGTGGAATCGGCATTGACGAAGGGAATTCCTGCGCGCTCGGCAGCTTGGCTTGCCGCGGCGGTCACCGAGGAGAAGTAGGCGCCAATGACGGCATGGACCTTCTCCTGGGTAATGAGACGCTCAGTTTCGCTTTGGCCCACCTCCGGCTTGCCCTGATGGTCAACAACAACAAGGGTGACCTTGGCTCCGCCGAGACCCGGCAAGCCCTTGTTCCGGGCGAGAGCCAGCGGGAGATCGGCGCCCTCGTTGACAATCTCGACGGCGGTTTTGATCGCGGCCACGGCATCGATGCCGATCTGCGCAGTCGGGCCCGACAGTGGATCGAGGACGCCGATCTTGACCTCTTGCTGTGCCTTCGCCGATGCTGCGCCGGTCACAATTGCAAGCGACGCGAGAACAACGATTCTGAGTTTCATAGCGATGCTCCGTTCGAGTTCGTAACAGTCCGTGTTTTGCATGGGCTCGTCAATTGACTTGGGTGACTGGAGGCGGGCGTTGCGCTGATGTCCGGAGAACTGATCCTGCAAGCCGTCATCAGCGGCCTCCTGATGGGATTGATCTATGCTCTGGTGGCGGTCGGCCTGACCCTGATCTTCGGGCTGATGGAGATTGTCAACTTCGCGCATGGTGAGTTTCTCATGCTCGCCATGTTCACCGCGTTCTGGTTCTGGGCGCTGGCCGGCCTCGATCCCATGCTGTCGCTGCCATTCGTGGTCATTTTCCTTGCCTTGGCCGGCGTATTGACGCAGCTCGGCATCATTCGACGGCTCTTGAAGGCGCCCATGCTCGCCCAGATTTGCGGCACGTTCGGCCTCGGCATTGCGCTGCGTGCGGTCGCGCAATTCCTCTGGACGCCGGACTTTCGCACCATCACCAATCCGCTCATTGCAGGCCGGGTGCAAATCGGCCCGATCTTCATTGGCCAACCGCAGTTGATCACCGGCGGCGTCTGCCTGTTGTCGTTCGCCGCACTGTGGTGGTTCGTCACCCGCACCGAGACCGGTCTGGGCCTGCAGGCGACGGCGCAGGATCGCCAGGCGGCAGCGGTGATGGGCATTGCGACCGAGCGCATGTTCGCGCTGGGTTGGGCGATCGGACTTGGCTGTGTCGGGATCGCCGGCACCATGCTCTCGACGTTCTATTACATTTTTCCCGAAGTGGGCACGAACTTTGCGCTTCTGGCCTACGTCGCCGTGGCGCTCGGCGGGTTCGGCAACATTCTCGGCAGCCTGCTCGCCGGCGTATTGATCGGGGTCGTCGAGTCCCTTGGCGGTCTTCTGCTCGATCCGTCCTACAAGACTTCTCATCGTGTTCGCACTCTATCTCGCGGTCGTCATTTTGCGGCCACACGGCCTGTTCGGCCGGTTTTAGCATGCGCGTTCTGGTGAAGTTGACACACGGCGGCGCAGCACGACGGGCCTGCTCCCTCCCCCCTTGTGGGGGAGGGTTGGGGAGGGGGGTGGTTGGTGTTGCACGAGGCGCACGCACCAACCGCGACCCCCACCCCTATCCCCTCCCCACAAGGGGGAGGGGAACCCACCGAGTTTGCCGCGCGTCCTTTCATCAATCTCACCAGAACCCACTGTAGCGATGATGAGCAGCCGGGCGGATATGCTCAAAACGGCGCTGGCCGAACGGCTTTGGCCACGGCCACCGCTGTGGATGTCGGCGCTGGGTGCGGCGACGATCGCGTTGCTGATTGTCTATCCGTTTGTCTTCACCACATCGTTTTCCCACCACATGATGATTCTCATTCTGTTGTATGCCCTCATGGCCCAATCGTGGAACGTGGTGGCGGGACTGTCCGGCCAGATCAGCCTCGGGCAGGCAATTTTCTTCGGCATCGGCGCCTATTCCTCGAGCGTTCTGTTCGCCAAGTACGCGATTACGCCGTGGGCGGGATTGCTCGTGGGCATGCTGCTCTCGGCGCTCGCCGCCGTTGCCATCGGCGTGCCGACATTGCGCCTGCGCGGGCATTATTTCGCCATCGCCACCTTGCTCATCGGCTCCAGCGTGCAGATCGTGTTCCAGCGATGGGACTGGGTCGGCGCGGCGTCGGGTCTTTACGTCCCGATCGAGCGCACTGCACCGTTCTTTTATCTGCAATTCCATACCAGCAAGGTGCCCTATTATTATCTCGCACTTGGCGCGACGGCGGCCGGCTATCTGGTGGTGTGGAAGCTGCGCCGCAGCCGGCTCGGCTTCCGCCTGCAGGCCTTGCGCGATGACCCGGATGCGGCCGCAAGCCTCGGCATCGCGATCGCGCGCCACAAGGTGCTGGCGTTCATGATCTCGGCCGCGATGATGTCGGTCGCGGGCACATTTTATGCGCAATATGTGCTGGTCCTCGACCCGGAGCGGCTGTTCTCGACGGAGATTTCGATCATTGTGCTGCTCATGAGCGTCCTCGGCGGGAGCGGCACGCTGTGGGGCCCGGCCGTGGGGGCAGCGATTCTGGTGCCGCTGTCCGAATACAGCCGGATCTGGTTCGGCGGCACCGGCCGCACGGTCGATCTCATGATCTACGGCATCTTGATCCTGCTGGTGTGCATGTGGCGCCCGAGCGGCATACTCAGCCTGTTGGAAGAGCGCATTCGCCGTCGCGCGACAATGCCATGAGCGCGCTGCTCGATGTCAAAGGTCTGACGAAGCGCTTCGGCGGGCTGACCGCCAATGCTGATGTCGCCTTCGAGGTCAACAAGGGCGAGATCGTCGGCATCATTGGTCCGAACGGCGCAGGCAAATCGACGCTGTTTGATCTGATCACCGGTTTCCAGCCGCCCGACGCCGGATGCGTCCTCCTGGACGGCCACGACATCACCGGCCTGCGGCCGGATCGCATAAGCCGTCTGGGCGTCGCGCGCACCTTCCAGAAACTCAAACCCTTCCCCGACCTCACGGTTACCGAAAACGTCATCGTCGGGGCGCTCGCCCGCACCTCTGATATCAAGGCGGCGCGCGAGCGCGCACTGGAGTCGCTTGCCTTCGTGGACTTGCTGGAAAAACGCAATCACTTCGCGCGCGAGCTCTCCACCGGGCAACGCAAGCGGCTCGAGCTCGCGCGGGCGCTCGCGACGAGCCCGCGGCTTGTCCTCATGGACGAAGTGACGGGCGGTGTCGACCAGCGCTCCATTGCCGGGCTCATCGCGCTCGTCGTCGAGCTCAAACAGCGAGGCCTCACCATCGTGATGATCGAGCACAACATGCAGGTGATCATGGGGCTCGCCGATCGCATCGTGGCGCTGCACGCGGGGCGGCGCATCGCCTTCGGCACGCCGGACGAGGTGCGCCGCGACGCCGCCGTCGTGGACGCCTATCTCGGAAGCGTCGACGTTGCTGCTTGAGGTCCGCGATCTCGAAGTCGCCTACGGCGACTATCAGGTGGTCTGGGGCGTGTCGCTCTCGGTTGCCGCCGGGGAAAGCGTGGCCCTGCTCGGTCCCAACGGCTCCGGCAAGAGCACCGTCGTCAATACGATCAGTGGTCTGGTCGCGGCCAAGGCGGGCGAAATTCGCTTCGATGGATTAAGTCTCAACGCTCGGCCGACCCACGTGCGGGCAAGTCTCGGCATAGCCCACGTGCTGGAACGGCGGCGCGTTTTCCCGCACCTGACCGTGCTGCAGAACTTGACCTTGGGGGCGTGGCATCCGGCAGCCAAGGCACAGCGGGCGCGAACCCTGGAACGGGTCTTCGCGCTGTTTCCCCATCTGTCGGAGTGCAAGAGCCAGCTTGCGCTGACCCTTTCAGGGGGTGAGCAGCAAATGCTCGCTCTTGGCCGCGGTCTCATGGCGCTTCCAAGGCTGCTCATGGTCGATGAGCCCTTCCTCGGGCTCGCCCCGCGCGTCGTGGCGCAAATGAAGTCGGTATTTGAGGCGCTTGCGGCAGAAGGCCTCGCGATCCTGTTCATCGAACAAAATGTCCGGCTCGCGCTTTCCATGGCCGGCCGCGGCTATATCCTGGAAAGCGGGCGCCTCGCCATCGCGGGAGACGCTGCCACCCTGATCGACAGCCCGGAGGTTCGACGGATTTTTCTCGGCGGATAAGCGACGCACCCCCCTCCCTTTCCCTCCCCACAAGAAACCCTACGATCCCATTCACACTACGCCTTTCCCGCCTGATGGTTGCCGAGCAGCCGCTCCATCTTGCCGATGAGGCGCTCCAGCTCGACCGGCTTGGTGTCGTATTCGTCGCAGCCGGCGTTGATGGCCCTGTCACGGTCATCGGTCATGGCGTGCGCAGTGAGCCCGATGATCGGGATGTTCTTTGTCGCGTCCTGCGATTTGACGCGCCGGGTGGCTTCCCAGCCGTCGATCACCGGCAGGCTCAGATCCATCAGAATGATGTCGGGGCTCTCGCTCGCCGCCATGTCGATGCCCTGCTGTCCGTCAACCGCGAACACCACCTCATAGCCACGGCGGATGAGCCGGCGCGACAGCATGTCTCGATTCATTTCGTTATCTTCGACCAGCAGAACTTTCGGCATCACGTCCCCTTCAATGCTGGGTACCAACATGACCTTCGCAAGCCGGCTGCGCAAGATTTTGCCGCACGATGGCGGCGAGATCCTTGGCCTCAACCGAGCCCTTGGCAATGACTTCGCTCACGCGCCCGCGCAGGCGGTCCTGTTCCTCCGGGCTTAGATCGAGCCCGGTGAGGATCACCACCGGGATGTTGCGCCATTGCGGCCGTTCATGGATTTTGTCCAGTACCGCAAACCCGTCCATTTCGGGCATCATGAGGTCGAGCAGGATCACGCCGGGCACCAGGCCATCCGCCAACAGGTCGATGGCTCTGCGTCCGTCGGCCGCCTCGACCACGTCGACTTTGAGGCGCTCCAGCTGCCGGCTGATGAGTTCCCGCGCATTCGCATCGTCATCAACGATCAGGACTGTCCTGCGGCCGCTCAGGAGCCGGTTGAGAATGGCGGCAAGCTGTCCGCGCTCGATGGGCTTGGTCATGAAGTCACTGGCGCCGAGGGAAAGCGCAATGCCGCGGTCGGTGATGACGGTGACGACAATGACGGGAATTTGCGCCAGCTCCGGGTCCGATTTGAGACTGGTGAGAACGGACCATCCGTCCATGCCCGGCATCATGATGTCGAGCGTGATCGCAGTGGGGCGAATTTGCCGGGCGAGCTCGAGGCCGATCTCTCCACCGTCTGCCTCGGCGACGCGCCAGCCCTCCTTGCGTAGCGTCGTCTTGAGCAGATCGCGTGCCGTGGGATCATCGTCGATGATCAGGATGAGCGGTGCGCTTGCGTCTTCCGGCACAACCGTCCCCCCCGCGGGTGCTCGCGCCTCTGCCGTCTGGCTCGCCCGAACCGGAAGCAGAATGGTGAAAGTTGAACCCTTTCCGAGCTCGCTTTGCAGGGACACCTCGCCCCCCAGCATCTCGCAGAAATGCTTGGTGATGGCGAGACCGAGCCCGGTGCCGCCGAATCGTTTGGTTGTCGAGTTGTCGGCCTGCGTGAACGGCTGGAACAGTTTTGCCGTCTGCTCCGGCGTCATCCCGATTCCGGTGTCGCTGATTGCAAACGAGGCAAACGGGGTTTCTCCGCGCACGACCTGATGTGCTGCAAGCTTGATCGTTCCATTCTGGGTGAACTTGCTCGCATTGCTCAGGAGATTGATGATGCTTTGCTTGAGCTTGGTGCGGTCGGTGTGCAGCTCCTGCAATGCCGGATCACGCTCGATCTCAAGCCGGTTGCCGGTGCGCCGGGCGAGCGGCTCGATGATGGTGCGCACCTCCTCGATCAGCTCGGGCAGCGAGAACTTTTCCAGATAGACGTCGAGCTTGCCGGCCTCGATCTTGGACAAGTCGAGGATGTCACTGATCAATCGCAGCAGGTGCCGGCCGGCGTCCTGGATCTTGTTGAGGTCCTCGGTGAAATGGGCGAGGCCCTCGTCCTCGGCGGATTCCCGCAACAGCTCGCTGTAGCCGATGATGGCATTGAGCGGGGTGCGCAGCTCGTGGCTCATGTTGGCAAGGAACTGCGACTTGTGTTGACTCGCTTCGGCGAGTTGGCGGCCCTTTTCCTCGATCTCGCGGAACAGGCGCGCATTCTGGATCGCAAGCACGGACTGGGCGGCGAAGGTCTGCAGCAGCTCGACCGTGCTTTGCGGAAATTCGCCCGGCGTCCTGCGCCGCACCACCAGCGCGCCGACGATGTCATCCTTGGCGAGCAGCGGAATGATCAGCAGCGCGCGGAATCCCGCCCGGATCACGATCTCGATGGTGGCGGAGGGATCCTTGTGCAGATCGGGAATCTGCAGCGGTGCCCGGTTGGCCGCGGCGTGACCGATTCCGAAGTCGCCGATGCGGATGTGCTGCTCGCGGATGCGCGCGATCATGGTCTCATCCATGCCATAGGTCGCGCGCAGCTCGAACCTGTCGCTGTGCTTGTCAAACTCATAGATCGTGCCGGCATCAGTCCCGGAGAGCTGCGCCGCCTTGGCGACGATGGTGGAGAGGAGGGTATCGAGGTCGAGCGTCGAGTTGACGGCCTGCATCACCTCGCCCAGTGCCCGCAGCTCCTCGACCGAGCGGGCGAGCTCGCGCGTGCGCGCCTGCGCGTCGTCGAACAGACGCACGTTCTCGATTGCGATCACCGCCTGGTCGGCGAAAATCTTGAGCAACTCGACCTGCCGCTGGGTAAAGGCTCCGGGCTCTTCGCCCAGCACGCTGATGACGCCGACGGGCTGCCCCTCGCGCAGCAAAGGCACGGACAGATTGCTGCGGAACCCGGAGGCGTGTGCCAGCTCCTGGTAGCGGTATTCGGGGTCCTCCAATATGTCGGAGATGTAGGCCGCCGCCTTGGTGAGGATGGCGCGATCGACTGCGCCTTTCCGGCTGGGCGGCCGCGGGAACAACTCAATAAGCGCAGCCTGTCCTGACGGGTCCATGAGATTATGCAGCGCCGCAAGATGGATCAGCTCGCCATCGAAGCGCATGACCCCGCTCCATTTGGCGCCACATAATCGCAAGGCATTGGCGGCGATCGCATCGAACACCGGCTGCACACTCGTTGGCGAGCTCGAGATGACACGAAGGATGTCGCTGGCCGCAGTCTGCTGCTCCAGCGCCTCGGTCAATTCCTCCGTGCGCGCCTGCACCTCCTCGAACAGCCGCACGTTCTCGATCGCGATCACCGCCTGGTCGGCGAAAGTCGTGACCAGCTCGATCTGTTTGTCCGTGAACGGCCGCACGACGTTGCGCGTCAATACGATGACGCCGATCGGAACGCCTTCGCGCAGCAGCGGGACGCCTAGCACCGTGCGGTATCTTCCCCTGTTTCTCTGCTCGGTAAGCCGATACTCCGGATCCGCCTCGACATCGGTGACATGAACGTTCGTACCACCGAGCACCACGCGCCCGAGCACCGAGCCTCGCGTCGGCGCAATCGGATGATCGCGCAGATATTGGGCGTATTCCTGCGTGTAGCCGTAGGTTGCGACGCAGGGGTAAGCGTCGCCTTTGACGCGGTGAATCGATGCTTGGTCGGTCTCACATAACCGCGCCGCCGATTCGACGAGGGTATCCAGGACGGCCTGCAGATCGAAAGCCGAACGGCTGATGACCTTGAGCACGTCGGCGGTGGCGGTCTGCTGCTGGAGCGACTGCCGCAGCTCGTTGAGCAGCCGGGTGTTCTCGATGGCGATTACGGCTTGGTTGGCAAATGTTCTGAGCACCTCGCGCTGCTTGTCCGACAGCGGGCCGGGCATCAGACGTACGACCTGGAGGGCTCCGATTGGCGTCTGGCCGCGCATCATCGGCATGATGGTGACTGCGCGGTTGCCGGTCGCCAAAAAGTTGCGGCAGCCTTTCGCAAGCTCGGGCGGCCCATTCTCCGCGTCGGGAATGTCTACCACCCTGCCATCCAGTATGGCGACGCCGTTCATGTAGTCACGCGTGAGCGGGATGGGAAAAATTCGCCGCATTGCATCGGCGCGAGCCGGATCGCGGTTGGCTACTGCCGCGAGCCTTATCTTGTCCCCGTCCGCGAGCGAGACCTGGATCGTCGCGTCAGAAAAGAGATTGAGCCCACTCTGCACGATCGCCTCGAATACCGGCTGGGTATCGTCGAGCGAGTTGCTGATAACCGTAAGGATGTCAGCAGTGGCGGTCTGTTGCTGCAGCGATTCCGTCAGCTCGGCCGTGCGCTGCTGCACGTCGTTGAACAACCGCACGTTCTCGATCGCGATCACCGCCTGATCGGCAAACGTGTTCACCAGCTCGATCTGCTTCTCGGCGAACGGCCGCACCTGCGAACGCCAAAGGATAATCACGCCGATGGGCGTTCCTTCGCGCATGAGAGGAACACCGAGCCCCGATCGAAAGTGAACGACCTTCAAAGCCTCCGTGAAGTTGTAATCCGGATCGGCAAGGCAGTCGGGAATATGGACAGTGCAGTGCTCGGCCATAACCCGCCCCGTGAGCGTTCCCCGGCCGAAAGAAATCGGCGTCGCGGTCACGAGGTCGACGAAGGCCTGTGGCATGCGGTAGCCGGCAGCAAATTCGAAATAAGAGTCCCGCGGACGAAGGATGCAGGCGATGTCGGCTTCGCATAGCCGCGCGGCCGATTCGACAAGCGTATCGAGCACGGTCTGGAGATCGAAGGCCGAGCGGCTGATGACCTTGAGCACGTCGGCGGTTGCGGTCTGCTGCTGGAGCGATTTGCGCAGCTCGTTGAGCAGCCGCGTGTTCTCGATGGCGATCACGGCCTGATTTGCAAATGATGTCACCAGCTCGATTTGTCCGTCGGTGAATGGCTGCACGATTGGTCGTGTAAGCACGAACACACCGATCGGGTCGCCCTCGCGCAGGAGCGGAACGCCGAGGCTGCTACGATACCCGCCGCGAGCTTGATATTCACTCGTGAATTCCGGATCGGCCTCAACGTCCGGAATATGAACAATATTGCGCGTCCGTACGGTTCGTTCGGTGACCGTTCCCGTGCCGCGTCCAGGAAAGATCGGATTGCTCCTGGAAAACTCCTCGAACTCGCGAGAGAAACCATAATTTGCAGCAAGCCTGTAGCACTCGCCATCGCGCCGCCAGATTGTTGCTTGTTTGGCCTCGCACAGCCGCGCTGCTGACTCGACCAGCGTGTCGAACACGGCTTGCAGGTCAAAAGTCGAACGGCTGATCACCGTGAGGACATTGGCCGTGGCTGTCTGCCGCTCCAGCGCCTCGAAGAGTTCGGCCGTGCGCTGCTGCACGTCGTTGAACAGCCGCACGTTCTCGATGGCGATGACCGCCTGATCGGCAAAGGTCTCGGCGAGCTCGATTTGTTTTTGCGAGAACTGGCGCACTTCGGTGCGGCGCAGACTCAAGGACCCGATTGCCTCGCCGTCGCGGAGCAGAGGGACCGAGAGGATGGTGCGGTGCCCCAACCGATGGGCCAGCGCCTGGCCTTCCGGGAATTCGCCGCCGGCAGCCGCAAGGTCGGGCACATGGATTGGCTTGCGATCCACGACCACGCGTCCGGCAGTCCAGGCCCGGCTAATCGGCAGTTCGACGATGTCCATTGGGATCGGGCCATGGTGCGCCCCGAACACCAGGAATTCGCCCTTGCGCAGAAGGATCACGGCGTCATAAGCGTTGCACAGACGCGCCGCCAACTCGACCAGCGTATCGAGTACGGCCTGCAGATCGAACGCCGAGCGGCTGATGACCTTGAGCACGTCGGCGGTGGCCGTTTGCTGCTGCAGCGATTCGCGCAGCTCGTTGAACAGCCGCGTGTTCTCGATCGCGAGCTGCTGGTGCAGACGCGCCGAAGAGCCGTTTCGTGCGGATGTTCGCGCGCTGGGCCGCTTTGGTCTGGTGCTTTTGCGCCCGCGCGCTTGCTTGCGCGCCGGCTTGGTGCGCCGTTTCATGGACCCTCCGGACTTTCGGCCGGGTGCAATGTACCCCGAAGCCCGGAGGCGGCGCTATCGCCCACGTTGGCGCAGGGCGATGGGCGATCGCATATGAGCAAGCCGTACCCCAAACCGAGGCCGCGAAACGGTACTACGCGGGTGGTTCTTGTAGGGGCGGGTTTCAAACCCGCCCTCGTCCGGCATTCACGGTGTGTGAGGTTGATCCTGTAGGGGCGGGTTTAAAACCCGCCCCTATCAAGCTTCGCGACCGTGGAGCTGCCGGCTCAATCTCAGCGAAACACGCACCCCCTCCCTTTCCCTCCCCCGCTTGCGGGGGAGGGTAGGGAGGGGGCTCAGCGCTACAGCCCCTTCGGGTTGCCCTTGAGAATGTCGTAGCGCGATCCGGTTCCCTTCTGGTCGATAAAGGTGGCGGAGTTTCCCGTCACCTCGACCTTGTAACATTCCATTTCCTTGTCGTCGGTGTACTGGAAGCAAACCGTCTCTCCGACAAGCGCCCATTTGCCGGCGACGATTTCATTGCCGAGCATCGATTTCGCGGTCCCGTCCGGCGCGTAGTATTCGACCAGCACTTCGCCATCTTCCATCCCGGTAATCGAGTTGCCGACCAGCGCGTTCCACGCCGCAACGCCGACGAGCTTTTCCTGCGCTGACGCGGCGAAAGTCAGCGCCATGAACAGTATCGTTGCGATCACAGATGAATGTATCGGCACTGCCGCGGTCACATTTGCTCGTCTCATAGGATCTGCTTAGTCCTTTGCTGCTCTGTAACTGACATTATCTCATCACTAGGGCAGATTCCGACGACGTTGATCACGCCGTGGCGTTGCAGAATGCGCACCTCTCCCGGAGGGAGAGGTCGGATCGCGCGCTTGCGCGATCCGGGTGAGGGGGACCGACATCAGGATTTGTACCCCCTCACCCGGAATGTGCGCACGAGGTGCGCACATTCCGACCTCTCCCCTGCGGGGAGAGGTGGACCTGCTGGCTCGATTCAGCGAAATACGCTCTAGCATGAATATCGAGATAACACAGCAGGCTGAGCTTGCAGGTCTGGTCTTCATAAAAATGGAGTAAAACGGTCACGCACTGGTTATGCCGCCAAACCCCACAGGCGCGTGGGCTCCTTGAAGCGCCCATAGACGTCGACCATCGCGCTCGTCATTTCGCCTACGCTTGCGTAGGCGTTCACGGTTTCCATCAGCGCGGGCATGACGTTTTTTCCGGCCGCCGCGTCGGCACGCAGCACGTTTAATGCACGCTCGACCGCATCGTTGTTGCGCTCGGCGCGCACCTTGCGAAGGCTTTCGATCTGCTCGAGCGCGCCCATCTCGTCATAGGGATGGAGCTCGACATTCGGGTTTTCTTCCTCGCTCTCGGTATAGCAGTTTACGCCCACCTTGCGCAGCGCGCCGGTTTCGAGCGCGCGCTGGCGCGCATAGGCATATTCGGAGACACGCTTCTGGATGAGCCCGTCGGCGACCGCTTTCACGATCCCGCCGTTGGCGTCAACCCATTGCATGACCTCGACGATCTTCTGCTCCATCTGATTGGTCAGAGTCTCGATATAGTAGGAGCCGCCGAGGGGATCGACGGTATCGGCAAGCCCCATCTCCTCGATCAGGAGCTGCATGGTCCGCAACGAGATGCGCTGCGCCTTGGGGGTAGGAATCGTATAAGCCTCGTCATAGCAGCACAGCGCCATGGTCTGCGCACCGCCCAGCGCGGCGATCAGCGCGTAATAAGCCCCGCGCATGATGTTGTTCTCGGGCTGCTCGATGGTGAGGCCGAACCCGCCGCCGCCGGCGATCATGCGCATCCAGCCGGAAGCCGGATTCTTCGCGCCGTATTGCTCGAGGACGATCTTCGCCCACAGCCGCCGCCCCGCGCGGAATTTCGCGACCTGCTCAAACAGATTGCCGAAGACGTTGAAGTTGAACGAAAGCCGGCCGGCGAATTCATCGATGTCGAGACCGCGCGCCAGCGTTGCGTCGGCATAGGCTTTCGCGATGGCAAACCCATAGGCCATCTCTTCCGCCGGCGTCGCCCCCGATTTCGCGGATATGATAGCCGCACACGCTCACGGGGCTGTATTTCGGCGCGACCTTCGCGCAGTACTCAATGGTATCGGCGACAAGCTTCACCGACGGACCGACGGGGAACACCCAGGTGCCGCGGCCGATGAATTCCTTGAGGATGTCGTTCTGCGCAGTGCCGCGCAGCCTGCTGACGTCGTAGCCGCGCTTGCGCGCCATCGCGAGGTACATCGCGATGAGAATCGCCGCGGCGCCGTTGATGGTGAGTGATACCGTGATGGCATCGAGGTCGATTCCCTCGAATGCGATCTCGAAATCGCGCAAGGTGTCGACCGCCATGCCGACGCGGCCAACCTCTCCCATCGCCTCGGGCGCATCGGAATCATAGCCGCACTGGGTGGCAAGATCGAAAGCGACGTTCAATCCGGTCTGCCCGTTGGCAATGAGATATTTGAATCGCTGGTTGGTGTCTGCCGCGTTGGCGAATCCAGTGTACTGGCGCATGGTCCAGGGACGCTGGCGGTACATCAGGGGATGAATGCCGCGCGTAAACGGCGCTTCGCCCGGCCCGCTCTCGTCCACGCCGCCGGTTGCCGCGACGTCTTGCGCGCCATAGAGCGGCTTGATCTCGATGCCGCTTTCGTTGACCACCGGGCGCACACCACGGCTTGCGCTGCGCGCAGCGCCTTCCTTGTCCTTGCCTGGAGCGACACTCATTTCACGTTCTCCCGTATGAACGAGACGATCTCCCCGGTGCGGCTGCCCGTCGGAAATACGCCACGATAGCCGAGCTGCCGCAGCACCATGCGGTCGGTCTCGGGAATGTTTCCGCCGACGATCCACAATTTGTCGTGCAGGCCGTGGTCGAGCAAGAGGTCGCGAATGCGCCGGCACAGGGGCAGATGGGCGCCGGAGAGGATCGAAAGGCCGATCACGTCGGCATTGGCCGCTTGCGCGGCCTTGGCGATCGCGTCGGGTGTCTGCCGCAACCCCGTATAGGTGACGTCGAAGCCGGCCTCGATCAGGGCCTGCACCACGACCTTGGCGCCGACGTCGTGACCGTCGAGGCCAGGCTTTGCCAGCAGCACCTTGATCTTGCGCTCGCTCACCCGCAGAGCTCCTTGGCGATGATCAGCTTGAGGATCTCGCTGGTGCCGCCGCCGATAAGCGTGAAGCGGATGTCACGCAGGTGGCGCTGCACGGCATATTCCATGCTGTAGCCGTAGGACGCCATGATGCGGGCAGCCTTGTCGCAAATCTGCAAGGCCGCCTCGGAGGCGAACAGCTTGGCCATGGCCGCCTCCTTGTGGTGCGGCTTGTCGTTGTCCTTGAGCCAGGCGGCGTAGTGCACGAGGCGCCGGGCGGCTTCGAGGTCGGTTCCCATCTCGGCAAGCTTGAGCTGGATTGCCTGATAACGGTTGATGGGCTTGCCGAATTGCTGGCGTTCCCCGGCATAGCGGAGCGCTTCCTCTAGCGCGCCGCGCGCGCCGCCAAGCGCCAGCGCGCCGGTGACAATGCGGATCTCGGCGAGGAGCTTGCGCAGATGCGTTTCGCCGTCGCCTTCCTCGCGGCTCAGACGATGGCTGTCCGGCACGAAGCAGCCGTCAAGCGCAAGCTCGGATGTGGGCAGCGCCCACACTCCCATCTTGGCAATGGATTTGCCGATATGCAGACCGGGAAAATCCTTCTCGATGAGAAAGATGGTGAGCTTGCGGGCATCGCCCGCGCGCGCAAACACGGTGAAGAAATCCGCAACCGGTGCCGACGTCACCCACATTTTCTGGCCTTTGAGCCTGTAGCCCCCGTCCGCCTTGACCGCCGAAGTCGCGATGCCGCCGAGATCGCTGCCGGCGTTCGGCTCGGTCATGCAGATGGCGCCGATCTTTTCCCCGCGCAGCGCCGGAATGAGCAGCCGGTCGCGGATGTCATCGTTGCCGAGGAGCTCGAGAAACTTCGTGCCCATGAGCGACTGCATGGTGACGCAGCCCGCCAGCGACATGGAGCCGCGCGCGATTTCTTCGAGCGCAAGGCAGAGCGTGACGAGGTCGGTCTCGAGCCCGCCCACCGCGCAAGGATAGCGCATGGCAAAGAAGCCGAGCGCGCCCAGCTGCTCGAACAGAGCATGGGGATAGGCGTGCGCCTCGTCGAGCGCGGCGGCTTGCGGGATGATCTTGTCATCGCAGAAGCGGGCAAACGTCTGCTGAATTTGCCGCTGCTCGTCGCTGAGGTCGAAATTCATGGATGCACGCTGGCCATGGTTACAGGCGCCCGATTGGGTATAATACGATCATGACAAGAGACCAGGTAAAAGCGGTATTACCCTCGGTATGCCGGTTTCAGACCCGCCCTGGATCGACGAACACAGTGGTCAGGTCACGAATGGATCGTGATCCATGTAGGGGCGGGTTTCAAACCCGCCCTGGCGCAACAAGCACGGGCCGAGAGGTTACACACGGATCGTGAAACAATATCCTGGCCTCACTCTCCTCTCTCTGCAACAGCCTGCACTGGCCAGCATCAATGCCGAACGACCCTCATCCGCACCGTCGCGCTCTGCGCTTGCCAGGCTTCGATTATTCTCAGGCCGGCGCATATTTTATCACGGTCTGCACGCACAATCGAATTATGCTTTTCGGTGAGATCATTGACTGCGATGTGCGACTGAATGAAATCGGCATGCTTGTGAAACAGACATGGGACAACCTGCCAACGCATTACGATGGCATTGAGCTGGACGCATTCATCATCATGCCTAACCACGTGCACGGAATCATGATCCTAACCGATGAGCCCAAAACGCGCTGCGGCATTCCGGAAATCGTGCGGGGCTTCAAAACGTTCTCCGCTCGCCCCGTCAATGAACGTGGCGGTAGGCGCGGCGCGCTTTGGCAGCGTGGGTATTACGAACACGTCATTCGCAACGAGAAAGCGTTAAATCGCATTCGCGATTACATCGTTAATAATCCTGCACAATGGGCGGATGACCCCGACAATATTTTACGATCGGTCTCTGCCGAGAAAGGGCGGGTTTGAAACCCGCCCCTACAAGCATGGAAAGATCATCCTCTGGATGCCGGCCCGGGTTTTGTGCCCGTTCCTGCCCCTCCAAGACGCCGTTCTGACGACCACATCTGAAGGAGCACGTCATGGCAATCAAGCTCAAGCGGCGGGCCCTGCTGCAAATGCTGGGAGCAAGCGCTGCCTTCGCCTGGACGAGCCGCGCGGGCGCGGCCGATGATGCCGTGACCATCGGCTGGCCCAACGACATTCCCTCCTGGGACCCCAACCAGCGCTTCACGCCCGATGCCCAGCCGATCTTCAAGGCCGTTTTCGATCAGCCGCTCGATCAGGATGCCGGGCTCAAGCTCATTCCCCATCTTATCAAGCGGTGGGAGCTTGCACCCGACGGCTTGAGCATGGCCGTGGAGCTGCGCGAGGACGTGTTGTTCCACAACGGGGACAAGATGACGGCCGAGGATTTCCGCTACACCTTCTTCGAGCGGATCAAGGCCGGGGTGAAGCTCGACACCGCGAATTCCTGGCAGAAGGTGCAGGATATCGTCGTCGGGTCGCCGGCCAAGGCGACCATGAAATTTTCCTCACCTGCTCCGACCGCGCCGCAATGGATGGCCTTTCTCGGAAGCTACATCGTTCCGAAGAAATATATCGAGCAGGCCGGCCTCGACGCTTTCCGCGCGAAGCCGGTCGGCACGGGGCCCTACAGGCTCGTCGATTATGAGCTCAATTCCCGCATCGTGCTCGAACGCAATGATCGCTACTGGGGTCCGAAGCCGGGCATCGCGCGCGTCACGTTCCAGATCATCAAGGATCCGTCTGCGCGCGTTGCAGCGGTTCAGTCCGGGCAGGTCGATTGCACCCTCAACGTGCCGGTGCGCGAGGTGATGCGGTTCGAGAAAGAGCCAGGGCTTGCGGCCGAGCTCAATCCGATTACGCGCGTGATCCTGCTGCAGGTGCGCAACGATCTCGCCTTTGCCGACCAGAACGTGCGGCTTGCCGCCCACCACGCGATCGACAAGGAGGCGCTCTCGAAGGCTTTCTACGGTGGCGCCGCGACGCCGCTTTCGGTGGTCGCAACGCCGGGGACGCCCGCTTACCTCGCTGACTTTGCGTTCAAGTACGACCCCGAGCTTGCCAAGCAGTATCTCGCCAAATCAAATTACGGCCCCGACAAGCCGGTGAAAATCGGTTTTGCCGCAACCAACGGACAGTTTCCCAGCGATTACGATATCGCGCGCGCCATCGTGCAGATGTGGAAGCGCGTTGGCATCGAAGCTGATCTCGAAATCATCGAATATGCGAAATATTTCGAGCTCAATCGCGGCGCGAAGTTGCCGGAGGCGACGCTTTACAGCTGGGACAATTCCACCGGCGATCCCGAAATCTTTGCCGGCTATCTGCTCAATCCCAAGATGCCGTTTTCGGCCTGGAAGGGTATGGAAGTCGGCGAGAAGGTGCTCGCGCTGTTCAACATCGCCGATTACGACAAGCGGATAGCGGGCTATCGCGAGCTCAATCGTTTTGCCGTCGAAGCCGGGGCGACCATCCCGCTGCTCCAGAGCGTGCTCACGCTCGTGCGCAAAAAGAACCTCGCCTATACCAAATACGCCAATGGGTGGGTGCTGCCGCAGTCAATGCGCTGGAGCTGATGCTCCACTCGCAGTCCATCCTCTCGGAAAAAGCGGCGTAGGGCGCAATAAGCGAAGCGCATTGCGCCATTGCCCCATCTGGCCGCGCGGCGGGCGCTCTGTTACCGTGGCGGTCCGACTATTTCCGGAAGACTGGGCGGGGGGGGTCGAACGATCGGTGAATTCGGCGAAGCTTGAATGGCGCAATGCGCTTCGCTTATTGCGCCCTACGTTCCGCCGCAGTCGATGCGCTGGAGCTGATGTTTGTCACGGTCCTGAAGCTCATCGGGCGCCGCCTGGTCGCCGCCGTTCCTCTCATCGACTGTCCAAGCGGCGTAGCGGCGTAGGGCGCAATAAGCGAAGCGCATTGCGCCATTGCCCCATCTGGCCGCGCGGTGGGCGCTCTGTTACCGTGGCGGTCCGACTATTTCCGCAAGACTGGGCGGGGGGTTCGAACGATTGGTGAATTCGGCGAAGCTTGAATGGCGCAATGCGCTTCGCTTATTGCGCCCTACGTTCTGCCGCAGTCGATGCGCTGGAGCTGATGTTTCTTACCGTCCTGAAGCTCATCGGGCGCCGCCTGATCGCAGCCGTTCCTATTCTGCTGGTCGTCTCGGCGCTGCTGTTCTGCGTGCTGCGCGTTCTTCCTGTCGACCCGGCCGCGATGTCGCTGCCGCCGAGCGCGTCGATCGCGGAGGTCGAAGCCAAGCGCCGCGAGATGGGGCTCGATCGCCCGCTGGCGGTGCAATACCTGATTTGGCTCAGGGATGCCGTGCACGGCGAATTCGGCCAGTCGATCCACTACCGGCGCGACGTTGGTTCCCTGGTTGCACAAACCCTGCCGGCCACGCTGGAGCTTGCAATCATCGCCATGCTGATCGCCGCCGCGCTCGGCGTCTGCGGCGGACTGCTGCTGTTTCGGCTGCGCGGAACGCCGCTCGAGGCTGCCGGCGATCTGGGATCGATGGTGCTGCTCTCGATTCCGGAATTTTTGTGGGGGCTCATTCTTCTGTTCGCGTTCGGCGTCACGATCCAGCTGCTGCCGTTCACCGGACGCCTGTCGCCCGGCTTCGTGCGGCCGGGCATCACCGGTTTTCTCCTGCTCGACACGTTGCTGATCGCCCGGCCGGACATGTTCTGCAACGCGCTCGCGCACATGGTGCTGCCGGCGCTCGCGCTTGGGCTGGCATTCTCGCCGGCGCTGATGCGCGTGCTGCGGTCGAGCCTGCTCGACGTGTACCACGAGGACTATATCGAGCAGGCGCGTTTGCGCGGGATATCCGAGAACCGCATTCTTGTCCGCCACGCGCTCAAGAATGCGGCACTGCCGACGCTCACGCTCGCCGGAGTGCAATTCGGAATTCTGTTCGGCGGCACGCTGCTGGTTGAAATCATCTATTCCTATCCCGGCCTCGGCAATCTCATGGTCGACGCCGTCCGCAATGCCGATCTGCCCATCATTCAGGCGGTCGGCTTGACCTATTGCGTCGTGGTGCTGCTCATCAATACGGGGGTGGACAGCCTCTATCTCGTGCTCAATCCCCGATTGCGCGTGCATTGATGCTGCTCGGCGCGCTGTTTCGATCCACCCGGGTGATGGTCGGACTTGGCCTCGTCCTGGGCATTGCCGTTACCGCAGCGTTTGCCCCATTGCTCGCGCCGCATGATCCTGGCGAGCAGAACCTGCTCGCGATCCTGTTGCCGCCCATGTGGTCGAGCGGCGGTGACCCTGCTTTCCCATTCGGCACCGACAGCCTCGGCCGATGCGTGCTCTCTCGCCTGATCTACGGGGCACGCACGGCCATGACGGTTGCCGTGGCCGCATCGCTCGGCGCCATGGTGATCGGATCGGTGCTCGCGCACATCTGCGGCTATTTCGGTGGTCTCCTGGATTGGATCATCGGGCGGGCCGTCGATGTTTGGATGTCCTTTCCACCGGTCATCCTTTCGCTCGTTCTGATGGTCGGGCTCGGCACCGGTCTCGACAAGGTGATCCTCGCCATTGTGCTGGTGGACTGGACGCGATTTTGCCGCGTGCTGCGCAGCGAAGTGCTCGTCGTCAAGCAGCGGGACTACGTGACCGCCGCGCGTCTTCTCGGATTCGGTCACTGGAAGACCGTCACCCGGGAAATTCTTCCTGCGACACTGCCATTGCTGATCACGCTCATGAGCCTGGAAATGGCAATCGCGGTGGTGGTCGAAGCAATTCTGTCCTTCGTCGGAATGGGAGTGAAGCCGGATCAGGCGGCCTGGGGCCAGATGATCGCAGACGCGCGCCAGTACATCTATCAGTCATCCTGGAACCTGCTGCTTCCGATGCTTGCGATCTTCATCACGGTGTCGGCATTCAATCTGCTGGGCGACGGCTTGCGCCGGACGCTTGATGTGCGGTTTGCGCAGATCGCGCGGTGACACCGTGAGCGTGCTCGAAGCGCGGGAGCTTACGGTGGGCACGCCTATCGATGGCGTCAGCGTCCCGGTCATTCGGGACCTGTCATTCCAGATCGCGCCCGGGCGCATCCTCGGCCTGGTGGGGGAATCGGGCGCAGGCAAATCAATGGTCGGCCGCGCCATCGCGCAGAACCTGCCGGGCGGATTTGCGATCACGGCCGGCTCTCTGACCTTCGAAGGCGAGGAGCTTTCGTCCATGCCTCCGCGCCGGCGGCGCGCGCTGCTTGGCCGCGCCATTGCCTTTATTCCCCAGGCTCCCATGTCGGCGCTCAACCCGGTGCTCACAATCGCCCGGCAATTTGACGAGCATCTCGCGCATCAAGACATCGGCGGCCGGGGGGAACGGCGCGCGCGGGCTCTCGCCATGCTTTCCTCGGCGCAGATTGGCGATCCGCAACGGGTGATGGATTCGTATTCCCATCAGCTTTCCGGCGGCATGTGCCAGCGCGTTCTCATTGCCATGGCCTTCGCAAGCCAGCCGCGGCTTGTCGTTGCCGACGAGCCGACCACCGCGCTCGACGTCACCATTCAGGCGCGCATTGTCGAGCTGATCGCGCACATGCAGCGCCAGCACGGCACGGCGCTTATTTTCATAACGCACGATCTGCGGCTTGCGGCTTCGCTCTGCGACGAGATCATGGTGATGTATGCCGGACGCGCCGTCGAGCACGGCCCGGCACGCGCGGTTCTCTCCGCGCCCGCGCACCCTTATACGCGCTGCCTGCAACTCGCCAACCCGGAGAGCGGCGCACGCCGGCGGGCGCTTTACCTGTTGCCCGAGCAAATGCCCGGCCTGCGGCAGCTGCGCGACATTTCCGGCTGTTGTTTTGCGCCGCGTTGCCCGATCGCGAGCAGAGAGTGCCGGGAAATCGAGCCGCCAAACGCGGCACTTGGCACGGACCATCTCGCCGCATGCATTCGCCCCGAAATGACGCCGCAGATTGCTCCGCAACCGCTGGCGTCCCAACCGGGCGTTGTCTCCATTCGCCCTGTGCTGGAGGTCGCGGGGGTCAGTAAGCGGTATGCCTTGGCGCGCTCCGTCTTCGCCCGTGCAATGGGGATCGACGCGGTCCGCAATGCTACCTTGCGCATCGCGGAAAACGAGTTCGTCGGACTGGTCGGTGAGAGCGGCAGCGGCAAGAGCACGCTCGCCAGATTACTGGTTGGGCTCGAGCAGCCATCCGCCGGCCGGATCGTGCTCAACGGCAAGGATGTAACCTCGGCAGCAGCGCGCGCGCTGCGGATCGCGACCGTTGCGATGGTGTTTCAGGACCCGCAATCCGCGCTCAATCCGCGCCGCCGGGTGGCGAGCATCGTTACGCAGGCGATGGAAGCAGCGAGCCGCCATGCGAGCTGGGAGGAGCGGCTCGAACGTGCCCGCGCGCTGCTCTCCGACATGGGCTTGGGCGCGGACCTTGTCGCGCGCTATCCCGCGCAGCTTTCCGGGGGACAGCGCCAGCGCATCAATATTGCGCGCGCGCTGTGCAATGTCCCCAAGCTTCTGATCGCGGACGAGATCGTGTCAGGACTGGACGTATCGATCCAGGCCCAGCTGTTGAACCTGCTGGCGCGGCTGCGCGATGAGCTCGGCTTCGCCATGCTGTTCATCTCGCATGATCTTTATGTCGTGCGCCATCTCTGCAGCCGGGTGCTGGTGATGTATCGCGGCGAGATCGTCGAGCAGGGCCCGACCGAAGCGATCTTTGCAAACGCGCAGCATCCGCACACGCGCGCCCTGCTGGCAGCGGTGCCGGCGGACGCCGCATAGTTGTGTTTCCGGAATAACACAACCATTGCTTGTATAATGACCTGTTTCTACCTGTAACAACAGGTGGCCTACTCGGCCGCGGTGACAGTCTGCTCGGGGAAGCGAAAGAGCGACAGCAGCTCGCCTTCGCGCGCCTTGGTCTTTTCGATGTTACAGGCCTTGATGTGCCCGAAACCCTTGATTTGCTCCGGCAGGCTCGCGATCTCCACCGCGAGTGCGTGGTTCTCCCGATCAAGCGCCGCCGCGAGCTCGCGCAGAACGCCTTCATATTCGCTGATGAGGTCGCGCTCGCGGCGCCGTTCAGCGCTGTAGCCGAACACGTCAAACGGCGTTGCGCGCAAGCGGCGCAGCCGTGCGATCAGTTTGAAAAGCTTGAGCATCCACGCTCCGTAAGCGCGCTTGCGCGGCAGGCCGGTAACCGCATCGCGCCCGGCAATGAGCGGCGCCGCGAGGTTAAATTCTAGCCGCAGGTCGCCGTCGAATTGTCGATGCAGCTTCTCCAGAAACTCGCCATTGGTATAAAGCCGCGCCACCTCGTATTCATCCTTGAACGCCATGAGCTTGAAGAGATTGCGCGCCGCCGCCTCGGCAAGCTCGCTGCGTCCCGGTACGCGGGCTGTTTCCTGCGCAGCGATTTGTTGCACCAGCTCGCGATAGCGACGGGCATAAGCGGCATCCTGATAATCAGTGAGGAAGGCCGTCCGGCGCTCCACCAGGCTCGCCATGTCGTGCGCGAGCGGTGCCGGATTGAACACAAGCGGGCGCGCCAGCGCCTCGACCCGCGCAGGATCGTGCGCGGCAAGGCGCCCCCATGTAAATGCACGCAGGTTGGCCTCGGGCGCGACGCCGTTGAGCTCAATCGCACGCTCAATGGCGGCGAGTCCCAGCGGCACGCGACCCTTCTGAAAGGCATAGCCCAGCATGAAGAGGTTTACCGCCACGGCGTCGCCAAGGAGCGCGGTTGTGAGCGCGGTGGCATCGATGAACGCGATTGCGTTGCTGCCGGCCGCCGCCCGCAGCGCACGCTGCAAGCTCGCGAGCTCGAAATCCATCTCCTGATCGAGGACGAACTGGGCGGTCGGCGCAACGTGCGTGTTCACGATCGCCGTGGTGCTGCCGGTCTCGATGCGCTGGAGCGAGGCAGGGCTGGCGGCGACCACCATGTCGCACCCCAGGACGAGGTTGGCGCTTCCGGCAGCAATCCGTACGGCATGCAGGTCGTCGGCCCGCTGCGCGAGGCGGACGTGACTCGTCACCGCGCCGTTCTTCTGCGACAGCCCTGTGATGTCGAGCACCGTGCACGCCTTCCCCTCCATGTGTGCCGCCATTGCGATGAGCGCGCCGAGCGTGATCACGCCGCTGCCGCCGACGCCAGCAATGAGGATGCAGTACGGGCGATCGAGCGTCTGCGCCGGCGGGAGCGGGAGACTACGAAGAACACTCCCTTCGATCTTTGCAGGATCTTGGAGCTTGCGCGGTGCTGCGCCGTGGACGGTGACGAAGCTCGGACAAAAGCCCTTGAGGCAGGAGAAATCCTTGTTGCAGCTCCCCTGGTCGATCCGGCGCTTGCGTCCGAATTCGGTTTCGAGCGGCTGCACTGCGATGCAATTCGACTGCACGGAGCAATCGCCGCAGCCTTCACAGACCGCATCGTTGATAAAGATGCGCGCATCGGGGTCGGGGAGCCGGCCACGTTTGCGGCGCCGGCGCTTTTCAGCCGCGCAGGTCTGATCATAGATCAGGACCGTGAGGCCGGGAGTTTCGCGCAGCGCCCGCTGCACGGCATCGAGCTCGTCGCGGTGGCGCACGTCTGCGCCGGCCGGCAGCCCGGCATATTTCTTGTTGGCCTCCTCGGCAACGATGACGACCCGCCGGGCGCCCTCCGCCATGACCTGATGCGCGATCTGCGCCACGGTGAGCTTGCCCTCGACCGGCTGCCCGCCGGTCATGGCGACCGCGTCGTTATAGAGAATCTTGTAGGTGATATTGACGCCGGCCGCTGCCGCGGCACGCATCGCCATGAGACCGCTGTGGGCGTAGGTGCCGTCGCCGAGATTTTGAAAGACGTGCTGTTCGCGCGTGAAATGCGCCTGTCCGATCCAGTTGGCCCCTTCGCCGCCCATTTGTGTGAGCGTGGCGGTCTCGCGCCCCGGCATGAACAGCGCCATGGAATGACAGCCGATGCCGGCCATCGCGCGGCTGCCTTGCGGCACGCGCGTCGATGTGTTGTGCGGGCATCCCGAGCAGAAGAACGGAGTGCGGCGAATGGTGATGGACGGCGTGCTCCGGCGCTCGAAGCTTTCCAGCCGAGCCACGCGTTGCGCGAACGGCTTGATGTCGGTCCCGAGGCGTTCGAGCCGTGTCGTGATGGCACGCGCCACCAGAGTGGGGGTCAGCTCGCCGGTGCTCGGCAACAGCGGCACGGCGTTTTCATTGGTCTTGCCGGTCACGCGCGGACGGCGGGCCGCGTCGGTGTTGAAGAGAAGCCGCACCAGCTGGTGCTCGATGAAGCCGCGCTTTTCCTCGACGACGAGAATTTCCTCAAGCCCCTGCGCAAATCGGCGCACCTTCATTGGCTCGAGCGGCCACGCGAGAGCCACCTTGTGGAGTCGAATGCCAAGCGTGGCCGCGTCACGCTCATTCAACCCGAGCTCCACCAGCGCCTGGCGGACATCGAGATAGGCTTTTCCAGTAGCGATGATCCCCAATCGCGCCTGCGGAGCATCGATGACGGTCCGATCGATGTCGTTGATCCGCGCGAACGCATGCACGGCAGCCATTTTGGGGCCGTGCATTCGCTGCTCCTGATCCAGCGCCCAGTCCATGGCACCGGCCGGCCAGCGGATGTGCAGCCCGCCCGGCGGCAGCTCGAGCTCGTCCGGGATCACGATCCGCACGTGTGCAGGATCAACATGGACCGTGGCGGAACTGTCGACGGTTTCGCTCAGCGCCTTGAAGCCAATCCAGCAGCCGCAGTACCGCGAAAGCGCAAAACCGATAAGGCCGAGATCAAGATAGTCCGCAACGCTCGAGGGATTGAGCAGCGGCATCATTGCCGCTTCGAAAATCTGCTCGCTCTGGTGCGCGGTGGTGGAGGATTGAGCGCCATGGTCGTCGCCGGCAATGGCGAGCACGCCGCCATGGCGGGACGTGCCCGCCAGGTTTGCGTGCCGGAGCACGTCGACCGAGCGATCGACGCCGGGCCCTTTGCCGTACCAGATGCCAAATACCCCATCGACCGTTGCGCCGGGAAACAGCCCCACTTGCTGCGTGCCCCACACGGCGGTTGCAGCAAGATCCTCGTTGAGGCCGGGCTCGAACCGGATGTCGTGTTGCCCGAGGAGTTTTGCGGCCTGCCAGAGCGCGGTGTCGTAGCCGCCGAGCGGCGAGCCGCGATAGCCGGAAATGAAGCCCGCCGTCCGTAGCCCCGCCGCCCGGTCGCGCTCGCGCTGCATCATGGGAAGGCGGACCAGCGCCTGGATGCCCGAAAGATAAATGCGGCCGGATTGAACGGTGTACTTGTCCTCCAACGTTACGGGAATGAGCTCCACATCGCGCTCCGAATTGATGCGCCGCTTTCGCGGCCCGATATTCTAGGTCGGCCGGTCGTTCCCCGCAAAACTGCAGGAATGCTTCGGCGGCCTTGCTCGAGTCGGCCCGTCCAATCTGCGCGGGCGGAAGGCGACCTATCCCCGAATGCACATGGGAAGCCAGTGGGCACCGGTTAGTCACTCGGCAGAAGCTTGAAAGATTTAAGAGCGCGAATTCGTTGCGGTACATTTTGGAATCCTACCGGACACGGGTGAAAAGCCGTGACCAGCGCACCGCACTTGACCAATACCAAAACTCCCAAGGTTCAGCGTCTTTAATCGAGAAGAAAATCAATTCTGCCCGCCCCACCAAGTTCTGGAACGGTACGTAGCCCATCGCCGATAGCTCGCGACTGTCGACCGAATTGTCTCGGTGGTCGCCCATCATGAAGTAATGTCCAGATGGGACCACATATTCCTGGGTATTGTCGTAACGCCCGTTGTCCTGAAGATCGAGCAACTCGTAGCTCACGCCATTAGGTAGCGTTTCTCGCCAGCGCCGGATGCGGTCGCCATCGTCTTCATCGTCGATGAAGTCATCAACGCGCTCGCGCTTCACGGCCGCGCCGTTGATGTGAAGCAAACCGTCAACCATCTGGATGCGGTCGCCGGGCAGGCCGACGACACGCTGGATGTAGTTGGCGGAAACGTCCTTCGGGAGGCGGAACACCAGCACGTCGCCTCGTTCCGGCTCCGATTCCCAGATACGTCCTGAATACGACGGTGAGAGCGGCAAGGAATAGCGGCTATAGCCGTATGAATATTTTGATACGAAAAGTCGATCACCAACCAGCAGGCTCGGTTTCATTGAGCCTGAAGAGATATCGAAAGGTTGGAATAGAAACGCTCGAACGGGCACCAAGATCAACAGCACAGTCATCACAAACGGAATTGGGGGTATGAGGCTACTGGCAATTGCGACCCACGTCCGCTTTGCGCCAAACCGGTTTGGCAGCGAACTCTTGATTTCCTTGATTTGAGCCTCATGTCTGCCGTCCCCGGCAGCAGCCGCGAATCGGATTTGGCTCGTGAGCTCATCGAGATATCGGCCATCGAAGCCTCCGGTCAAAAATATTCTAATGCAATGACCTTGCTCATTCAGCAGGAACAAGCCTCCGCTGCGGGAGTACGCGGGAATTTCGATTTTCTTCTCAGCCAATGTCGCCCGCGCTCGTCGCCACCGCCCTCGGTGCGATTGGCCGGAAATGAATGAAAAAAGCGCATTCCATGAAAAATAGGTCGGTGGCATCACAAAGATGGTTTTGCGAATGCGGCTCGGGTCAGTCGTGAGAAACACAAGCTCGTACAGTGTTCCCGGCGTCGCCAAGGGCACCACGAAAATGTACCGGCACCTGTCGACGAGCAGTTCGAGCAACCGTTTCCAGTCTTTGTCGTCGCTCGTTATTTTTGCTGCGCCATAGCTGTTGCCCTTGTCGCCAATGGCGAGCATCGCGCATTGGCCTTCGAATGCGAATTGGAGCGCAAGCTCGGCATCCCAAAATCGACCAACGAGAAGCCGATCGAGCAGGGCGGGCAGGGTGTTCTTCACCTTGAGACGGCGTGAGGTGATGAACGACCTCAGATACAGGATAAATCCCTGTGGATCGTCGATCATCGCGCGCGCGGTTTTGTTGCGGTGCATTTGTGCGCTTCGACGATGCCAGCGATAGGAGTAGAACGCGAGCAATCCGACGCTGTAGCCACAAGCCTCAATGAGGTTTTGGTCAGCGAGATTTTGGCCAATCAATCCGAACATTACCGGCACAACTACGAAAGATCCGACGACTATTTTCGGAACTAAGCCGGGTCGCAGCGATGGCGGTGGCTCCGCTGCCACGCTCGGCTTGGGGTCGGCAATCGCGGTCATCATTCGGATGCCACCCTTCCTAAATGCCCAATTTGAGGGCGTGGCGCAGGCTCTGAAGAGTTTTTAGCAGCACACGCAAAATATCTTATCCGCCAGGTTTGCGTGCCGGAGCACGTCGACCGAGCGATCGACGCCGGGCCCTTTGCCGTACCAGATGCCAAATACCCCATCGACCGTTGCGCCGGGAAACAGCCCCACTTGCTGCGTGCCCCACATGTCGGTTGCAGCAAGATCCTCGTTGAGGCCGGGCTCGAACCGGATGTCGTGTTGCCCGAGGAGTTTTGCGGCCTGCCAGAGCGCGGTGTCGTAGCCGCCGAGCGGCGGGCCGCGATAGCCGGAAATGAAGCCCGCCGTCCGCAGCCCCGCCGCCCGGTCGCGCTCGCGCTGCATCATGGGAAGGCGGACCAGCGCCTGGATGCCCGAAAGATAAATGCGGCCGGATTGAACGGTGTACTTGTCCTCCAACGTTACGGGAATGAGCTCCACATCGCGCTCCGAATTGATGCGCCGCTTTCGCGGCCCGATATTCTAGGTCGGCCGGTCGTCTCCCGCAAAAAAAGCTCACTCCGCCTTGATGTTTGCCTCCCGAATAACGCGGCCGAACTCGTTATATTGTTTGCTTAGAAGAGCGGCGAAATCAGCGCCACACATCCAGACCGGATAGAGGCTCTGGGCGACAAGCTTCGCCTTGACTTCAGGGACCCGCATTGCCGCCGCGAACCAGCCAGCGAGTTCGGAAACTGTTTCGTTTGGCGTCTTCGCCGGAGCGAGCAAGCCGTTCCAATTATCGGCCTCATAGCCCTTGAATCCGAACTCAGCGACGGTCGGCACGCCTGGCAGTGATTCGCTCCTCGTTCGCGAGGCACTGGCGAGTGCGCGCAGCGTGCCCGCCTTCAGCTGCGCCGCAACCCCTGAGTAGGGCAGGAAGGCCGCGGTCACATGTCCGCCGAGCAGCGCGTTAACGGCAGGAGCATCGCCTGCGTAGGGGATAAACGCGATATCGACGTTGGCAGCGCGCTTGAGCATTTCGAATGCGACGCGCGAAAGCCCTGCGGGAATACTCGCCAGCGTCAGGGAACCAGGCTTGGCACGCGCCGCGTTGAGCCATTCGGCGAACGTGAGGTAGGGCGATCCACTGTTGACGACGATGATTATCGGCGCAGTCGCGAGCTGGCAAATTGGCTCGAAGCTGGTGAGCGGATCGTAGTTCAACTTTCGCATATGCGGCGCGATAAGAAATGCGGTCGAAGTGACCAGCAAGGTGCTGCCGTCGGGTGCGGCGCGGGATACAGCTTCGGTTCCGATGACAGCGCTCGCACCAGGGCGGTTCTCGGTAATTACGGTGACGCCCTCAGCACGACTGATCTGCTCGCCCAGAATACGAGTAAGGATGTCAGCAGTGCCGCCCGCCGGGAATGGAACGACAAGCTTGACAGTTCTCGCAGTTTGCGACCACGCACCAGCCAGTTCGAGAAGGATAGTGAGAGCGCCAGCGCTCGCGACCAGATAGATAGATCGACGGCCAGGAAGTTTCATAATGATGCCCCCTGAAAAGCGTTGTAAGCACAGTCTACCTGCGTCCCACGGACGGTTCGAGAGCTTTGCCTTTGAGGGTCCGTTCCCGGCACTACTCGGCCAGAAGTTGCGATACACCAGGTGGTTGAATTTGCGTCAGCTTTTAAAGTCATCCGGCCGCGAAACGGGTTGCAGCTCTGAGGATTTCGGCTGAAAATGACCCAACTCGGACATTGGCTGTGCGCTGCAGCAATGGTTTTGGGGTGTCAGTTTTAGCCCTATCAAAGTACTGGTTTGAGCCGATACAATGCCGGCCTCTGAGCTTGGGTGCGGATATGCGGCGACGTGAGTTCATTAGCCTTCTCGGCGGCGCGGCGGCCGCGTGGCCGTTCGCGGCACGCGCGCAGCAGCAGCCGGCGATGCCGGTGATCGGGTTCCTCAACAGCACATCGCCAGCACCATGGGCGCATCTTGTGGCCGCATTCCGCCGAGGGCTGGGTGAAACCGGCTATGTCGAAGACCGCAACGTAGCGATCGAATATCGCTGGGCGGAAGGCCAATTAGACCGACTGCCAGCACTCGCCGCCGATCTGGTTCGTCGTCAGGTGGCAGTCATCGTTGCGACGGGAGGCACCGCCTCGGGACTGGCGGTAAAGGCAGCGACCTCAACGATCCCGATTGTCTTCACCAGCAGCGGCGACCCGGTCAGAGAGGGCCTCGTCGCCAGCCTTAACCGACCGGGCGGGAACGCAACGGGGTTGGTCGTGCTTCTCACTGCGATGGAGGGGAAGCGGCTCGGGCTCCTGCGCGAGATGGTTCCAACCACGATGCCGATCGCCGTGCTTCTGAATCCTGGCGTGCCAACTTTCGAGACGCAGTTGAACGATGTGCGGGAGGCCGCGCGTGCCGTCGGGCAACAGATACATATCTTGCATGCAAGCAGCGAACGCGAGATCGATGTCGCCTTCGCGAAGACGGTTGAAGTGCGTGCCGGAGCCCTGCTGGTCGCCGCCGACCCAGTGTTGTTCAGTCAGCGCGAGCGGCTGGTTGCGCTCGCGGTACGCTACGCCATTCCTGCGATCTATGAATTGCGCGAGTATGTGGGGATCGGCGGCTTGATGAGCTACGGTATCAATCTCGCCGAGATCTACCGCCTTGTCGGCAACTATACGGGCCGGATTCTCAACGGCGACAAGCCTGCGGACCTACCGGTTCAGCAGGCAACCAAGTTCGAATTTGTGATCAACCTCAAGACCGCGAAGGCGCTCGGGCTCGAAGTGCCTCCCGGTCTATCCGCCCGCGCCGACGAGGTAATCGAGTGAAGAGGCGCGAGTTCATCACGCTTCTCGGCGGCGCGACAGTCGCTTGGCCGCTCGCTGCGCGCGCGCAGCAGGGAGAGCGCATGCGCCGTGTCGGCGTTCTGATGAACACGAATATGGACGCGGACCAACAGGCTAGCGTCTCGGCGTTCGTGCAAGCACTGCAGCAATTGGGCTGGACCAACGGCCGCAACGTGCGGATCGACATCCGCTGGGCCGGGGGCGAGCCTGCCGACATTCGCAGACACGCCGAAGATTTGGTCGCGCAGGCGTCGGATGTGCTCGTTGCAACTGGAAATGCCGGGATGCCGGCATTGATGAGGGCGACGAGCACGGTGCCGATCGTATTTGTGCAGGTCGCTGACCCGGTCGGCGCCGGCTACGTTGACAGCATGGCGGTGCCGGGCGCTAACGCCACGGGCTTTATTCAGTTCGAATACACGTTGAGCGGCAAATGGCTCGAACTGCTTAAGGAGATCGCACCGCAGTTGAGGCGGGCCGCGGTTCTTCGGGATCCAGTCCTTACGGTCGGGATCGGCCAATTCGCCGTCATCGAAGCGGTGGCGCCGTCGCTCGGGATGGATGTGAGTGCAATCGGCGTGCACGATGCCGGCGAGATCGAGCGCGGTGTCGCGAAGTTCGCGAGCCGGCCAAACGGCGGATTGATCTTGACGGCCAGCGCATTGGCGGTGGTCCATCATGACTTGATCATTGCACTAGCAACTCGGTACAGACTGCCCGCGGTCTACTATCGTCGCTACTACGTCAATAGCGGCGGCCTGATTTCATATGGGTACGACGTTATTCAACAATTTCGCGGCGCGGCCGGGTACGTCGATCGCATCCTCAAGGGCGAGAAGCCGGCCGATCTTCCGGTACAGGCGCCGACTAAGTATGAACTGGTCATCAACCTCAAGACCGCCAAAGCGCTTGGCCTCGAAGTTCCGTCCACTCTCCTGGCTCGCGCCGACGAGGTGATTGAGTGATGGCTTTTTTGCTGCGGTGCATTAGTCCGGAAGTGGCATTGTGTCACGAGTAACGCCGGTCCATACGGCGATGCGTAACTGTACGAGAGATGAAGGTAGGTCCTTCGAGTTCGGCAATCAGGTGTTGATCTCAAGCCACCGCAAGCTGCTGTTGTCAAAAGCGATGGTGGTGAACGTTGCGGAAAAGTCGGAACGAGATTCCGGCAGGTATGATTGAGAGAGGCGAGCGCAAGCGAACCGCTGATGACGTGTCGAAAGCGGATTAGACGATGTCAAAACCGGGGGGTTGCCATTCCTCTGGGATAAGTTTGGGGGATGTCCTGAGACTGCCCAAACGGCATCCGGCATGGAGGCGGCGCGAAGCTCAATCTGGCTCTTGTACGGAACGTGAGAACCTGGCCGGCGATGCTAAGGGAAAAGGCACAAGCGGCTCCAACCGCGAGGCCGAAAGTACTGATGCGCCGGAGAGGGGCGGACTGCCTCGTAGTAGTGTTGAAGCGGGGTAATGCCCGTGGAGCGAAGGGGGTGGGTCATCGCCTTTGAGATCGGGTCAACCGGCAACGGGAGGAACCCGATATTCAATGGAAGGCGGCAGCCTTCGTGCGGTGGCACGAGCCGGATGACGCGAGAGTGTCAAGTCCGGATCTGTGAGAGGCTCGGGGTGAAATTCCCCGGGCCTACTCGGCCGACCCGGAAGCGCTTGGCTGTGCGAATCGATTCCGCTAACTGGGGTGAAGCGGACAGCAATGGCTGCGCCGCGGTAATGCTAACTATTGACCCCAAGCGGTCTTTAGCCAGATCGAAATGCTGCACTGCGGCAAGCCCCGGACTTGATGCTCGCCGATCGAGCTGCGGCCGAGGATCGTGTGGAGCGGGGATCGTAGACCAAGTGCCGAAGAACCTCGACAAGATGCACCATTCGGCGCACATAACGGTGGTGAAAGAATAGCTCTCGGGTGAATCCGAGATCCTCACCGCTGGGGTGAAGGAGTTTGCTCAACCTGCTTGGGTGGAGGCAGGGGCTCGACCGAGAACGGGCCGAGAGCAATGACACGACAACTACGGTCCTGCCTGCCGCAATCGGTCAGGGCGCCTTCGATCGCGGCGTCTTCGTCGGTGGCGTTGAGCACAAGCCCCGGTCTTCCGTTCGCGCCCACGGCGATCCCATTCCAGGCGTTCGTTGCAGTGCCGAGCCGCCGCGTGAAACTCTCGCGCAGCTCAGGCGCGATCGCGACGTTGCTGCCGGCCAAAAAGAAACCGCTCGCTTTCATCTTGAGCGGAATGGGAACAACAAACACATCATCGACGGCCACGATCATGCAGGCAACTCCTGCGTTATAACCGCACGATTCCAAAGCCCTGCGGCTCCCTCCGTCGGTGGAAGAAGTGGCATTATAATAAAAGAAAACGCCTCCATCCGGGGCCAAGGCCAAGGCTTTCGGTTTTGCGCCGGGGGTATAGAACCTTTCGATGGACGCGCGGTGGGAATCAGACGCCAATGGTACATCCTTGCTCACAAAAGGCCGTTCAATCGAAGGATTGCGGATCAGCCAAGGTGGCGGCGGCATTGGCGGGTTGCCCCCGGTAAAAACGACAGTATTGCCCACAGCGTAAAGTTCGCACGGAGATTTTGCTCCACTCGCTTCGGTAGCTTTGGTGCAGCTGGCCAGTGCCGCTCGTTTGGCCGTTTCATCGTCCTGTTGGCCGGTAATGAAGCCCATTCGGCTGAAGCTGATGGCGAGCGCCTTGTGCTCCGGGCCGGGCAGGTACTCGAAGCGAATAGCAACCCGGTCGCGGTCCCGAACGAACGGGATCGCCTCGGGCACGAGCAGAGCGGACTGCTTTTGTTCGGGCTGAGTGGCTTGCGCCGTCGGCGCGCTTGCGGGAGCGCCCACCCGAGTTTGATAAAACCAAATCCCTCCTGCCACAATAAACATACAGGCCGCGATGGCACTCGCGCCTAACACCCAGCCTGCTCGGCTCAATTTCTTCTCGGAGCGGAGATACGCCTTGACTTGATCGCGATCACGGAAATCGGCCGCTTTCGCGCCCGCCGCGGCTTCGCCCTTGTCGAGCGGTGCAACATTGTTGGCCCGTCCTTGTGCAGCGTCATCGACCTGGAGGATTGCTTTGACCGTCTCGGCAAGCTTGTACAAATGCCCCTCCAGCGGGGGCGTGAGCGTATCGAGCCAATGGATTGCACCGAGAAAATATTCCATGCTCTTGGTTGGCAGGACATCCTCTATGCGCACCGGGACAATCGGAATGCCTCTGCTGACCGCCCGCTCGATCTCGCGGTGGACTTGGCGGGATTCATTTGCACTCGACGAAAAGATAAGAACCATGACGCGACATCGCTCGATGGCGTCGATGATGGCAGCGCCATATTCCACGCCGAGCCTGACATCGCGCGGAGCGATCCAGCAGCGAACTCCAGCACTTTCGAGCACGACACACGTGGCGTCGGCGGCTGTCTTGTCCCTGCTCGAAGAACTGATGAATGCATCAAATTCCATCATGTCAATGCGTTCCAGAATCTCGCCTGTCGCACGTTAAGCGGCCCGAGGAAGTGGCTCGACGGTTGTGAACCGACCCTAATGGTTTGTTTCGCAATGAGCTACCACGATCCACATCCCGGGTCGGCCGTTGTCGATGGTGCGTTTCTGCGCGGACCGTGCTAATCCGTAATTGCGATTCATTTTGCAGCCAATCCGCAGGGTCCTGACCAGGTTTGAAATATTGATCACGATCACGCGCATCCGCTGGGCCTGGAGCAAACTCATCACCCACGGCCGCTTCGACGCCGGCTGCCGATGCCGGCCTATGAGCCTCCCCCGAAAATATTCGGAATTCCTGCAGTGCGCGATGCCTGCCCATCGCGCATCTTTCACATAAGCCCCTGCGCCGCTATGTCCGTAGCTGGTGGAAGCTGACATCAGGCTCAAACAGGCGGAATCTCGTTTTGACCCATACCTGCCAATCGGCGGTCAAATTTGCTGTGACGCACAACGCGGTATTTCCTACCACGGTGTGGTAGGGTGCGATGCTCGGATTGAGGGGAGCACATGAGGCGGCGCGAGTTTATCACGCTTATCGGCGGTACGGCGGCGGCTTGGCCGATCATGGCGCAGGCGCAGCAACCAGCGATGCCGGTGATCGGGTTTCTCAGCGCGGTCTCGCAAGCGCAGACTCTTCACTTGGTGGCAGCGTTCGGGCGCGGCCTCACCGAGACCGGATATGCCGACGGCCGCAACGTCGCGATCGATTACCGCTTTGCCGATGGTCAATACGATCGTCTGCCGGCGCTGGCCGCCGAGATGGTCCGCCGTCCGGTGTCACTCATCATGGCCGCGGCACCCCCCGCTGCCATCGCCGCAAAGGTCGCGACCACGACAATCCCGATCGTCTTCATTGTCGGCCTTGATCCGGTCGGGGCCGGGCTGGTCGCGAGCTTCAATCGGCCGGGCGGCAACGCGACCGGTATGGTGCTGATCTCGGGGTTGCTTGGACAGAAGCGGCTCGAACTTGTGCGTGATCTCCTTCCCAAGGCCGCCGTCGTCGCGATGCTGGCCAATCCATTGAGCCCAGACGCTGTGCCTGAAATCCGCGAGGTCCAAGCGGCGGCGCAGGCCCGTGGACTGCAGCTGCGGATGCTCAATGCCAGCACGTCCGGGGAAGTCGACGCCGCCTTCGCATCACTCGCCAGTCAACGCCCCGACGCTCTGCTGGTCGGCACCGATCCATTCTACATGACCCGACGCGAGGACATTGTCCGGCTTGTCGCGCGTTCCGGTCTGGCGGCGATCTATCCGTTCCGCGAATTCACCGAAGCAGGCGGATTGATCAGCTACGGGACCAATATCGCGAATTCCTATCGTCAGGCCGGCATCTATGCTGGCCGAATACTTGCTGGCGTAAAACCTGATGATCTGCCGGTCATGCAGCCGACCAGATTCGAGTTGGTCATCAATCTTAAGACCGCCAAGGCGCTCAGCATCGACATCCCGCCGATGCTGCACGCCCGTTCCGACGAGGTGCTCGAGTAAGTTTTGCTGCATCTGCTCACGGCCGCTCTTGGCATTGTGTCACGAGTAACGCCGGTCCATACGGCGATGCGTAACTGTACGAGAGATGAAGGTAGGTCCTTCGAGTTCGGCAATCAGGTGTTGATCTCAAGCCACCGCAAGCTGCTGTTGTCAAAAGCGATGGTGGTGAACGTTGCGGAAAAGTCGGAACGAGATTCCGGCAGGTATGATTGAGAGAGGCGAGCGCAAGCGAACCGCTGATGACGTGTCGAAAGCGGATTAGACGATGTCAAAACCGGGGGGTTGCCATTCCTCTGGGATAAGTTTGGGGGATGTCCTGAGACTGCCCAAACGGCATCCGGCATGGAGGCGGCGCGAAGCTCAATCTGGCTCTTGTACGGAACGTGAGAACCTGGCCGGCGATGCTAAGGGAAAAGGCACAAGCGGCTCCAACCGCGAGGCCGAAAGTACTGATGCGCCGGAGAGGGGCGGACTGCCTCGTAGTAGTGTTGAAGCGGGGTAATGCCCGTGGAGCGAAGGGGGTGGGTCATCGCCTTTGAGATCGGGTCAACCGGCAACGGGAGGAACCCGATATTCAATGGAAGGCGGCAGCCTTCGTGCGGTGGCACGAGCCGGATGACGCGAGAGTGTCAAGTCCGGATCTGTGAGAGGCTCGGGGTGAAATTCCCCGGGCCTACTCGGCCTTTCCTGCCAACAACTACGATGCACCAATCAGTTGAATTTGCGTCCGGTTACTGCGTCCTGCTGTCATGGCCTCGGGCGGCTATGTGCGGTGCCTTCGCAAAATGGAGCCAACTGAGACATTGGCAGCCGAAATTGCTGTGATACTGTGATGCAGCCGGAATCGGAGGAGCTGTGGACCTGCCTGTAGGACTTGCGGTGTTCGTCCATGGCAGACAGCGATCTGACTGTCACGCTCGCTTGGGGTCGTGGGCTAGTTCAGTCAGCGGAGGCCAATTGATTGCTGCTGCACTACCAAGACCTGTCAGAATTCCGATCTCGCGGCCTTCGGCCGCGCCCCGGGATGACGCCGCGTACGATTTCGAATTTCGGAAACGCTGTATAGTCTTCGGCCAATATGATTTTGCGGCGTCGGCCGAAATGCCGGTGAACTAGCCTGGATTTCCACGGCAAGGAATTAGCCTAACACTGCAAGCTTTGTGATCGCTACTGGATCAAGCGGAGGGCGCGGCCATTCCACCACGGGACTGCGACGGGTTTGTCGATGAGGCCCGAGGCGAGAACGATTGGCAGGTGGGCACGACGGTGGAAACGCACGGTGATCTCGCTTTCGGTGATGGCGACATCGGCCGGCATGTCGATGAGATCACGGAAGATTTGACGCGCCTGAGCATCATCGTATCCGCGCATGCGACGGGCCATCAGGCGATAGAGGCCTGAGGCGATGACGAGGAGCGCCATGTCGAAATCGATCTTGAGGCCGACTGATGAGGAGAGCGCATCGATGTGGAAGAAGCGCACCGCATCGGAGAGCGCGTTTTCGATCAGCATGCGCTTGGCATAGCGGGCGATGATATTCTTGGCGGTGGACTTGCTGTCGTTGGTGAGCAGGATGGTGGGTTCGTCGTGGCCGAGGTCCTTGATGAAGAATTGGCGGAAGGTGCGCTTTTGCGGACGCGCCTTCTGTTCGTAGAAACGCGGGGTGCGATGCTTGCGGCTGGAAATGTCGAGGGTAACGGTGCGCCATGCCGATGATGGCAGGCCATCGATCTCGGCGAGCAGGCTTGGCGAGCGCCGGCGCAGGGTGATGAAAGTAATCCCGGCCGCATCGAGCCGATCGAGGCCGTGGTAGGTGGTAAGCTTGGAGTCGAAGACGAGGTGCCGTGGCCAGCTGCCATACTGGCGCTTCCAGAATGCGATGAAGCGAAAGACCTCCTCGGCCTCCTCGCCCTTGCGGATGTTGGCGTTCGAATAGCAGAACACTTGACTGTCAGCATCCTGGGCAAGAAAGGTCAGGATGCTGGGCTGGCGGCGGCTGCGCTTGGACAGATAATGCGATTCGACGATCGGATGCTCGCCGAAATAGGGCACCGAGTGGAAGTCGAGGTTGAGAGACTCGCCGCTCAAGAGGACCTCTCCGGTGACCCGGTTGTGCCAGAGGCCGAGCAGGCGGGAGACCTTCTGCGGCGTGATGCGCGAGGAATATTCCGACAAAAAGCTTTTCTTGGGCATAGCGTTGAGCCCGCAGAACAGCGCGAGCCCTTCGTCGGCCACGAGCGCCATGACATGGCTCTTGCGTTCGATGGACCATAGCTTGAGCGCGAGCGAAGCGCGCAAGGCATGGCCGGCCGGGATCATGCCGGAGCCGGGAAGTTTGGCGCCGAGGGCCAGCGCGGCGTCGGCGCCAAAACGCACCAGATCGTGGACAAACAGGAACAGCCCTCCCACGCGCGTGGTGAACTCACGCGGGGAAAGTACAAAGTCGTGGACATTGGCGACGGCCTCGGCATTGGGGCCGACCCGCTTGGGACGCTCGTCATCGAGCCGCCGCGGAAGTGGTGCGAAGCCTTCACCGGCGAGAACCTCGCGCACCGCGGTGGCGCTCAGTGGCGTTCCCTGCTCCTTGAGCGCCTGACTGATCTCGTAGACCGAATAATTGCGCTTGCGCAGCGACACGATCTGCTCCACGGCACGGCTCTTCTTGGGTTGTGTGCGCGGACCGGTTCGCGCGGTTGCGAAGAGTTCCGGCAATTGCCTACGGCGAAAGGCGTGGCACAGCACTCGGAAGGCTCCCGGCGAATAGCCAAAGCGCCGTGCCGCTTCGGAGGAAGTCATCTCGTCCAGGAAATAGGCCCGCAAAGCCTCGTACTGGCGCTGGTGCGCGGTCGCCGGCTCCTCGAAGAAGCGCCGGCATTCTGTTATGCTATATGGTGCGCCGATAGGCACCTATGCATGGTCTTACATACCAGGGCTGGTGTCAAGATCGAATTGCACCGCAAGTGCTATGAATGTCAGGAAATACCCGTCGCGTAAGGCTTTTCCGAACGTACCTCGGCTGGAACGTCTGAAAACGGAGTAGCGTCGCTACCGCAAGTGTGGACGATCACCCGTCCTATTAGAGCACTATTTTGGATAACACTTGAGCGTAAAATCACGAGTCACTTGAATCACTTAGCGATCCTGCTGTTAGCGGAATCCCTTGCCGTGGAAATCCAGGCTGGCGCCCGATCACACCTTATAGACCCCGCGACACACCGCCGTGTCGTTCAGCGGTTCGCAATACATCTCTTTCGGTTCGACCTTCTTAGTCAGCGGGTCCATGCATTTGTACTCTTGCCAAAAGGCTGACCTTTTTTCGCAAGCTCAATGCGTTCGGCAACGAACGCCTTGCCGTCTGCTCTGTGAGAGGCTCGGGGTGAAATTCCCCGGGCCTACTCGGCCCAAGTGTGAGTGCCACCGCTTCCCCATTATGACTGCTAACGAATGAGGAAGTTACTGAAATACCAGCCGAATTGTTTTTGGTCATACGAATGTCGGCCTCTCAGGTATGTACGGTCCAACACTTGGCGAATTGCGGTGTCGATTAGGCTTCGGAAGGCGGGACGCGCGCGTCTGGAGTGCAGCGACCGACAAGAGGTCACTCCGCCTCGCGGGCATGACGGCGATTGGCGGGGGTCGCCCGGTGCTCGCAATGGCGTGGCGACAGGAGAACCTTGCGCGCGATGTTCACTGACCGTTCAGCAACAACAGCATCCGCCGCTGCCGCACCCTTGCCGTATTCGGTGCGCTGCAAGATTTTCCTTTACCTCGGTCTCTTGATTGTTCTGCTTGGCTTTGGTTCCCCTTCCGGAGGGCTGATAGAAATTCCAATAACGTTTTTGCTTAAAAACAAACTGCACTTGGAAGCGCACGAGCTTGCCCGATTCCGAGTCATATCCGCCGCTCCCCTCTATCTGTCCTTTGTATTTGGATTCATTCGCGACACTTGGAACCCATTCGGAATTGGAGACCGAGGATTTATACTGTTGTTCGGCGCCATCACCGCCGCCCTCTATGTTATGTTTTGTTTCACTCCCATTACCTATTCCACGCTCCTGGTTGCATTCGTTCTGTTAACGACATCATCTCTTTTCGTCACAAGCGCTCAAAACGGACTGACTTCCACGATCGGTCAGCAACACGTGATGTCAGGTCAGGTCAGCGCGGTGTGGAACACCTTTGCATCGGTCCCGACCGTCGCAGCCCTCCTCATCGGCGGCATTCTCAGTGACATGCTGGAAGAGCGGAACATCGAGGAGGCTACTCGCGTCCTATTTTTAGTTGGCGCGACAATAATGGCCCTGCTTACCATTTATGCTGCATGGAGGCCCGCAAGCGTGTATGACAACATCCGCAACGAGCACGGTTCGGCAACCCGTCCGATCGACGATGTCAAAAGGCTGTTGCGGCATTGGCCAATTTATCCGGCTCTGCTGATCTGGTTGTTATGGAATTTCTCGCCAGGCTCAGCCACACCGCTGCAGTACTATCTTCAGAACATTCTTCATTCCACGGACGCCCACTGGGGTCAGTGGAACGCTATCTTCGCCATCTCGTTTATTCCGACCTTCATGCTATTCGGCCTTCTCTGCCAAAAATTTCCATTAAAGACCTTGCTCTTGTTGGGAACCGTTGCCGCGATTCCACAGATGGTTCCGCTGGTGTTCATTCATTCCGTGACAGGGGCTTTGATCGCGGCGGTACCCATCGGGCTCATGGGCGGTGTTGCCACCGCGTCCTATTTGGATCTGATTATTCGGTCATGCCCTCGCGGCCTGCAGGGAACGACGCTCATGCTGTCTAGCGCCCTCTTTTTCATAGCCTCGCGGTTTGGCGATGTTCTGGGAACGCTCCTATACGACTACTACGGCGGTTTTGGCGTTTGCGTGATTGCGATTACGGTTGTCTATGCGATGATACTCCCAGCTCTCCTACTGGTACCCAAGCATTTGATTGCCACTGCCGATGGGCAAGCAACTGAGCCCGAACTCATCTGAAATGCAGGCGAAGTGATGACTCGCGGGGGCCCGCTCCCGCTTCGCGCAGTACGGCGCTTGCGCTTTGTCAACAATCCGCGAGGTCGGGCCGTGTCCGCAAGTGGCCTAGGATTGGCCTAGGATGATCAACTTTGTTCAGTTCACCTTGATCCCTGCGGTCCTGACAGCCCTTCCCCACTTCTCGGTCTCGGCGACCATGTATCTCCCAAACTCGGCGGGCGTCATCAGCATCGGCTCGGCGCCTAAACCGGCAAGCTGCGTCTTGATCGCCGGATCCGACAGGACAGCGTTGATCTCTCTGTTGAGTTGCTCGATGATTCCCAATGGCGTCTTCGCGGGCGCGCCGACGGCGTCCCAGACATTGGCCTCGTAGCCCGGGACGAATTCCGCCGCGGTGGGGATGTCCGGCAGCGCCTCCGAACGGGTAGCCCCGGTTACTGCCAGCGCCCGCAGCCTGCCCGACTTGATGTATCCAATCGATTGCAAGATCGGCGTGAACGACGCCTGCACTTCGCCGCTGAGCAGATCGGGCAGATAGTTGCTGCGATAGGGAACATTGACCAAGTCGACGCCGGCCATCTGTTTGAATAGCTCGCCCGCCACGTTGGTGGCGGCGCCGCTGCCGACAGATGCGTAGTTGATTTTGCCTGGATTGGCTTTCGCATAGGCGATGAACTCGGGAAGCGTTCGGGTCGGAACGGACGGATTTACCACTATGACGAGACCCAGCCGCACGAGCCCGGCGACCGGTGCAATGTCGCGGATGAGATCGAAGTCGAGGTTGTCGTAGAGGGACGTGTTGATGGCATTGGTCGTCGTCACGACCAGAAGGGTATAGCCGTCGGCAGGAGCGTGGGCGACAATCTCCGTGCCGATATTGCTCGCGCCGCCAGGCCGGTTGTCGACGATGAATTGCTGCTTGAGCCGCTGCGAGAGCGGTTGAGCAATCAAGCGCGCAACAATATCGGGCGCAATTCCGGCGGGATAGGGGACAACGATGCGTACCGGCCGCGCCGGGTAATCGAGCGCTGACGCTGCTCGTGGCAACACCGGCACCGCAGCGGCGCCGACCGCCAGACACAGAAATCGACGGCGGAGAATTCTCACGACCGCCCTCCGGCGCTCGCGAAGCGAGCACCGGGAGGGGCGATGAGCTTGCGCCGGTCCGGTTGATGGAACTGCATGCTCTCTCTGCTATTCGTCCGGCGTCATGATATCGGATTGGCCGCGATCAGTCAGCGGAAGGTTCAGGCCGCTTTGCGTCAGCCCTCTCAATGTCGACACGGGTGTGATACCTTTCGCTGCCCTCGGGTGTGGTCCCGAGTGCCGTGGGAGGGGCTCATGAGAGGGTGGCCAGTGGTTACCTCGATTGCGTTGGTGGCATGGCTGCTTGCTACACCGGCTCGACAGCGGGCCGCACGGCGATGAAAACACGCAGGACGCCGAAGCTAAAGCACCACCAGGAGGCGACGGCTGCACGCAGTCGCGGTTCCTCGGCAGCCGATCTGCAAAAGCAACTCGACCAACGGACTCGCGAGCTCGCCGAGGCGCTGGAGCAGCAGTTGGCTACCTCGGAGGTGCTGCGCGTCATCTCAAGCTCGCCAACCAATCTCCAATCGGCCCTGAGAGCCATAGCAGAAACTGCCGCACGGTTGCTCGACGTCACTGATGCCGACATCATGCGCCTCGAAGGTGACGTGCTCAGGTTGATGGCAAAGCACGGGCCATCCCGGCAGTGGCCGCTGGGAACTGTGTGGCCAGTAAATCGCAATTGGGTAACGGGGCGAGCGGTCGTCGATCGGACCACTATCCATGTCCCCGATCTTCAGGCGGCTGAAAGCGAATTTCCGGAAGGAGCAGCCCATGCCCGGCAGTTTGGGCACAGAACTACCCTAGCCACCCCCCTATTGCTGGAAGGGAATCCCATCGGAGCGATTTTGATTCGTCGCATGGATGTCAGGCTCTTCACCGAGAAACAGACCGCGCTCCTGCAGAGTTTTGCCGATCAGGCGGTGATTGCCATCGAGAACACGCGACTGTTCGACGACGTTCAGGCGCGCACGCGTGAACTAAGCCAATCGCTGGAGCAGCAGACCGCGACAAACGATATCCTGCGCATCATCGCCAGCTCGCTCACCGATGCCCAACCCGTGTTCGACACGATAGCAAAAAGCGCGGCGCGCCTCTGCAGTGCTCAATTCTGCCACGTGTTCCGGTTCGATGGGAAACTCCTCCATTTTGCAGCCGAGCAAGGGCTGTCGCCCGAAGGGGTCGAAGCCCTACGAAGTGTCTATCCCATCCCGCCCGGACGGGCCAGTGCCGCAGCGCGTTCGATACTCAGCGGCGCCGTTGAGCACATTCCTGACGTCCACGCGGATGCCGACTACACCCATGGCAAGACGGCGATAGTCATGACCTACAACAGCATCGTGGCGGTCCCGATGCTCAAGAACGGTCATCCAATCGGGGCGATCGCCATAGCGCGATCGGAAACCGGGTACTTTCCCGAGTGGCAGATAAAACTTCTCCAGAGCTTCGCCGACCAAGCTGTGATCGCAATCGAGAACGTGCGGCTGTTCGATGAGGTGCAGGCGCGAACGCGCGAATTGGGCGAAGCACTGGAGCAGCAGACTGGGACCGCCGAGGTGTTGCGCGTGATCTCCAACTCGCCCGGAGAACTTGAACCCATCTTTACAGCCATGCTGGCGAATGCGACGCGGCTATGCGAGGCGAGCTACGGCGTCATGTGGCTGCGCGAAGGGGACGGCTTCCGCAGCGCCGCGTTGCACGGTCCGCTGCCGCCGGCCTATGTCGAGCAGTGGCGCAGCGGAACTCTCGTCCATGCCCACCCGGACGCTCCCATGATGCGGGTCGCGCAAACGCGGGCTCCGGTACAGGTGCCGGACATGTGCCAAAGTCGGGCCTATCTCGACGGCGACCCGTTGCCGGTGTCTGCAGTCGAAGTCGCCGGCATCCGCACCATGCTCTCGGTTCCGATGTTCAAGGACGACAACTTGGTCGGAGCCATCACGATCTACCGCAAGGAGGTGCGTCCGTTCAGCGACAAGCAGGTCCAGTTGGTTACGAACTTCGCCGCCCAGGCCGTCATCGCCATCGAAAACACGCGGCTGTTCAACGAGCTGCGGGAATCGCTTCAGCAGCAGACCGCCACCGCCGACGTGCTCAAGGTGATCAGCCGCTCGGCGTTCGACCTGCAGACCGTGCTCGACACGTTGGTCGAGTCGGCAGCCCGGCTGTGCGAGGCCTACGATGCGACCATTTGGCGTCGGGAAGGCAACCGGCTCGTCCTCGTCGCCCATCAAGGTCCGATCACAGTCGAATCGCTCCCGCTGATCCGCGGGACGGTAGCGGGCCGAACCGTCCTCGACGGACTGACCGTCCATCTTGCTGACATGGAGGCCGAAGTCGACGAATTTCCCGAAAGCAGCGCGAATGCGCGACGCTGGGGTGTCCACACCATCCTTTGCGTACCCTTGATGCGGGAAGGCATCGCGATCGGCACGATCGCGCTGCGCCGCACCGAGGTCGAACTCTTCACCGAGCGACAGGTCGCGTTGCTCCAGACCTTCGCCGATCAGGCCGTCATCGCCATCGAGAACGCGCGGCTGCTCAGCGAGCTGCGCGAATCGCTGCTGCAACAGACCGCGACCGCCGACGTGCTCAAGGTGATCAGCCGCTCGACTTTCGACCTGCAGGTAGTGCTCGACACGCTGACGGAGTTGGCCACCCGGCTTTGCGCAGCCGACAAGGGGGCCATCCTACTGCGGGATGGGGACGTTTATTGGGTTAAGGCGATTTGTGGTTTCTCGCCCGAAGCGATGCAGTATGCGTTGGAACATCCGCTTCGGTCGGGCCGCGGCAGCATTGCCGGACGAGTGGCTTTGGAGAGCAGGGCTATTCAGATTCCGGACGTGTTGGCTGATCCCGAATATAGCGCCACCGGCTATCAGAAAACATTCGGTTATCGGACTCTTCTTGGTGTGCCGCTGCTGCGCGAGGGAACCACGGTCGGGGTTTTCAACCTCACACGCGACAAAGTGGATCCATTCACCGACAAGCAGATCGAACTGGTGACCACTTTTGCCGATCAGGCGGTGATCGCGATCGAAAACGTGCGGCTGTTTGAGGAGGTTCAATCACGCACGCGGGAGCTCAACCAATCCGTGGAAGAGCTTCGCGCTCTCGGGACTGTCACTCAGGCCGTCAATTCCACCCTCGACCCCGACACCGTGCTGAGCACCATCGTGGCCAAGGCATCTCAGCTTTCCGGTACCGAGGCCGGCCTCATCTACGTGTTCAATGAGGCTAGCCACGATTTCGATTTACGAGCGACGTACGGCATGACGCCGGAAATGATTGAAGTGATCAGGGAGCATCACGCTGATTTCTCCGAAGCCGTGCGTCAGGCGACCGAACGGCGCCAGCCGGATCAGTTGGCCGATGTGCGCAAGGCGCTGTCGATCCGCGCGAACGCGCTCTTGTTGCGGCTTGGATTTCACGCACGCCTGGTGGTACCGCTGCTGGCTCCGGACGATCGCATCGTGGGCGCGCTGGTGGTGCGCCGTAAGGCCCCCGGCGAATTCTCCAGGAACACAGTCGAACTCTTGCAGACCTTTGCCGCGCAATCCGTGCTCGCGATCCAGAATGCGCGGCTATTTCACGAGGTGGAGGAGAAAGGCCACCAGCTCGCCGAAGCGAGCCAGCACAAGTCGCAGTTCCTCGCCAACATGAGCCATGAGCTACGCACGCCGCTCAACGCCATCATCGGCGTTACCGAGATGCTGCGCGAGGATGCGGAGGGTCTCAGTCAGGACCTCGAACCCCTCGATCGCGTGCTGGGTGCGGGCCGGCATCTACTTGCCTTGATCAACGACATTCTCGACCTGTCCAAGATCGAGGCGGGCCGCATGGAGCTTCATCTCGAAACGTTCCCGCTGGTGCCCGTGATCCAGGACGTGGCCAAGACCATCGAGCCGATGGCGACGAAGAATGGCAATCGGATCGTCATCGAATGCCCAGCGGACCTCGGTACGATGCACGCCGACCAGACCCGCTTCCGGCAATCCCTGCTCAACCTGGCGAGCAACGCCAACAAGTTCACCGAGAAAGGTACTATCACCATCGCCGCTCGCCAAGGGCAGGAGAGCGGTCGCGACTGGATCACGCTCGCGGTGGCCGATACGGGCATCGGCATGACGCCGGAGCAAATGGGCAAACTGTTCCAGGAGTTCTCCCAGGCCTCCTCTAGGACAGCGAGCAAATACGGCGGCACTGGACTTGGGCTCGCCATCAGCCGGCATTTCTGCCGCATGATGGGCGGCGATATCACGGTGGAAAGCGAGTCTGGCGAGGGCTCAACGTTCACGATCCGCTTGCCGCGGATCGTGCAGGGCGTCGAAACACTCCTCACCCAGGGGCGTGCGGAGGCGCGTGCGGAGCCGGTTCACCCGATCGTCGAGGACGCGGAAGGGCCGCTGATCCTGGTCGTGGACGACGACGCGACCGCGCGCGATCTTGTGGTGCGGCATCTGGAGCGGGCTGGCTTTGCAGCGGTGGCGGCGCGCGGTGGCCAGGAAGGACTGCGGCTGGTGCGGGAGCTGCGGCCGGCAGCGGTGACGCTCGATATCATGATGCCCGATCTCGACGGCTGGACGGTGCTGGCCGCGATCAAGGGGGATCCGGCGCTGGCAAGCATTCCTGTGGTGCTGGTGTCGATCGTGGACCAGAAGAACCGCGGCTATGCGCTCGGAGCAGCAGACTACCTGGTCAAGCCCGTCGACCGCAGCAAGCTCATTGAGACGCTGACCAACATCTGTGGCTCGATTTCGGGGAGAGTCCTTCTGGTCGATGACGATGAAGTGGTCCGGCGCGGTTTCCGCCACGCACTGGTGCCGATCGGGTGGCAGGTGACCGAGGCAGAGAACGGTCAGGTTGCGGTCGAGGCGCTCGCCAGCGCGCAGCCCGACGTGATCATTCTCGACCTGATGATGCCGAAGATGGACGGGTTCGAATTCCTTGACGAGCTTCGCTCACGGCCGGACTGGCAGGACATCCCGGTCGTGGTCATCACCGCGAAGGACCTGACGGAAAAGGACCGCGCGCGCCTCAATGGCGGGGTCGAGCGCATTATTCAAAAAAGCGACCGCGACGAAATGTTGCGTCAACTTACTCGCGAGATAAGCAAGTGCGTCAAACGGCAGACAGCGAGGGGCGCATGAAGATTCTCTACGTCGAGGATAATGGACGGTAAGCTGACTATACGCGGACTGACTACAGCTAAAGCGGCTTTGCTGCGATTAACGCTCACATCGATAGTGATTACCTATGCCCTAATTTTGCCGCTTCTGGGTGACGGATAGTGCTGCTGCTGATCGAGCGCTCGAACGGGGGGTTTTCAATGGCACGGGTCTTTCTGTTGCTGACTATTCTTGGAACCATTGTGGTGGGGGGAATATCTGCATCGACGCATGTATCCTATGCATGCGACCCATCGCCTTGCCCGGCGCCTGGTGGTGGTGGAAAATAGCCGCCAAAGCGGCGTAAGTCGAACTCATCTTTAGTTCGCGTATCGGCAGCGCACCAAGACACGGTGCGGGAACGGTCCTGGCTTTTACCTGCGCACCGGTTCGCTCCCCATGCGGTGCAGCGCAGTCGAAAAAGTCGCTAGCGGCTTATCTGCGCTGAGGATCGCGGCAGCTGCTGAGCGAGGCAATTTCGACTGCCAGTTCCGAGAGTGTCGAGGGCCGCTGCCACTTGGCCTGCCTCACCCTTCAACTCATCGTTCGTGGGTTGCTTCTTGATCAGCTCGCGATTGATTGCGAGGCTTTCGCGATAGTGCAGTCTGGCGTCTTCGGTTGCGCCGGAGAGTTCATACGCGCGCGCAATATGCATGAGGCTCAAGGATAGCTCATGCGACCAATCAGTCCTATCGGGCTCCGAGCGGCGCAACTTGCGCGAAAGTTCAAGCGCTTGCTTGTAATGGGCGAGAGCTTTGTCGAGTCGACAATTTTTTTCATAAGTGCGACCCACGCGCCAATAAATGGCTACGAGATTCTCTTTCCATTTCGAATTGTCCGGTTGTGCCTCACTGATACGCTCGTATTCTCCCAATAATTCATTGTAGGTGGCTTCTGCACCGGCGCCGTTATCCAAGGCCTCATAAACCTTGGCTAGCCTCTCCCGGCTGACCAAAATGCTGTTCTCCGCATGAAAGTCGTGCTCATCGCGATCCGACAAGGAACTGGCAATCCTAAGACCGAGCTCGAAATATTCCTGAGCCCGTGCAAGACACGGCTCCCGTGTTGCGCAGATGCTGTTTTCGGTCGATGATCTGTCGAAATAGATATCGCCGATCCCGATAAGCGCCCGGTACTTGAGTAGCTTCCAGTCTTCGATATCGGTGTGCTCTGGATACGAATCGATGAGCACACTGTAGATTTTGATACTTCGCTGGAGCTCGTCGATTGCCAAATTCAAGTCCTTGCGCTGCCACCACAGCACGTCGGCGTACACCTTGTAGCTCTTCGCCAGTCCGAGCCGTAGCGGCACGTCGGTCGGATGTGCCTCGACCTCTGTCTCGAGAATCTTGATCGCTTCTTCGACGCGCCACATCGCTTGGTCATAGGTCCCAAGCACACCAGACGCGGAAGCGACTTCCGCCAACATGATAGCTCGGGTGCTCTGCACTGCCCCAGCTTGCCCAGCCGCTTCGAGGTTGGAGAGGACTGCATCCACCCGCTGGAGCAGTCGCATGCGCAGCGCTGCGGAAACGCCTGTAAGGTCTTGCAGGTCCTTGGCGACAATGGTCTCCATGGAATTTGCCGCGATGAGTGCCTGATCGAGGTTGCGCTCGGCCAAACGCTGGCCTTTGAGGGCAAGCCAAGCCCCAACGGCCGCGACCGCAGCCAGGGCGCCGATAGCAGAAACCGCGGAACGAGCCAGTCTGCGTGTTTTTCTGTGTTGACGAACCTCTTCACCGGCAATTTCGTCGAGGCTCTTGCCGTGCAGCGGCGCGGCAAGCCTGGCGATCGCTTGTTGAAATCGCGGATCGCGTGGAGACAACTGTTGTGCCGAATGCGCCCATGTCAGATCAACCCACAGGGGCTCAGCCTTGAAGCGTCCCGCAAGCGCCCGCGGCAGAGCGTTCGTGATCGACCAGTCAAAATCGCTTGCGGCCTCGTTCCAAACGATATGACCCTGGGTAAGAACGATGAGAATGTTCTCTATTGCTTCTCGCTCGAGCCAGAACCCGATCTCCCGCTCGACCCATTTGGATCGCGCGGAGCCGGGTGAGGCCAGCAGGATGAAATATCTCGCCTCTTCGAGCGCGCCGCGAATTGATCCGGTCAGATCATGGGCCGCCGCCAAGCTGGTCTCGTCGCGAAAGACGCTGATTGCGCGTAACTTCCACCATGGCTTCGCAAACCGATGCAAGGCCGTTTGCAGCGCCGGAGCCAACCGCGCGTCTGCCGCATGGCTGTAGCTGATGAAGGCGTCGTACCCCATCCCCCGCCTATCCGAGCGCCCGTTCCACGTCTGAGCATCCGGTACTGCGATTGAAGCAAATCTGGGGCATCCAGCCGGCGGCATTGAGCTCCCTTGACCCGCTCTGATTTGGCTTGGGCCAGCAATGATTAAGTCGGGTTAGCGCAGCACACGGTCACGCTTAATGTGTTATCTGTGTTCTGGTGCTCGGAGGCACGAATGGGTTACGGCAAGGGAAAGACCGAAGGCGGGCACAAACGCGGCCACAGCGCCATGGCGCTTTGGGTGACCCATCAAGAGGCCAAGACGGAGGCCCGCAAGCGAAGGCGGCTCGTTGCTCGCCGTCTGGAACGGAAAGTCACGAAGAAATCCGGTGGCGCCGGAAGCACCAAGTCATGCAGCAGTTGCGACTGAAATCGCTATTGTTGGACCCAGCGTTTGCAACCTCTAAAAAGTTGACATTTTTTCTGCATCGCTGTGTAGGTGCATTCCTTCTTATATCCCCACTGAGCGCAGACCAGATTCCGGACCATCAACACGTCAGAGCTCATGGCGCGTGCCGCATCGCTGATGGCACCCGGTGCCAATGGCGTGGATAGCGCGCCAGTCGCCATGAGCAATCCACTGATGATAACTGCTTTCGAAAAAAGAAAGCGCGTCCAAGACATGTCGATCCTCCTCTTTGTCTTTGAAAGCTGCAAGAAAGTAGCAGCCTCCCGGTTTCGAAAGAAAGCAAAAGTCTCCCTCGGTGCGGGCCTGGTGTACTATGCATATTGCCAGCAGCTATGGCAGGAGTCACGATGGAGAAGTCGGATCAGACAAGCGACAAGGATGCGCCTCTGCGCTACGACATACGGCTTCTGGGTCGCATCCTCGGCGAAACCGTCCGCGCCCAGGAAGGCGATCAAGTCTTCGGAATTATCGAGCGCATCCGGCAGACCGCGCTGCGGTTCCATCGCGACGCCGAGGCGGCGGCGCGTCAGGAACTCCAGACGATCATCAGCAGCCTCCCCGACGACCAGGCTATCCGGATCATCCGCGCATTTGGCTCTTTCTCGCATTTGGCCAACATCGCCGAGGACCAGCACCACATCCGTCGCACTCGGGCGTACGCAATGGCGAACGCAGCACCGCGCGAGGGGACAATGGCTTATGCGCTCGTCCGCGCCAAGGAGGCGCGCCTTTCACGGGCGTCTTTGCATGCATTTTTCGAGTCCGCGCTGTGCAGTCCGGTTTTGACCGCCCATCCAACCGAAATCCGCCGCCAAAGCTCTATCGAGCGCGAAATGGAGATTGCGCAGCTGCTCGACGCGCGCGATCGGGTGCAGTTTACGCCGGAGGAGTTAACGGCGAATCGCGACGCTCTGCGCCGTGCGGTCCTCACCCTGTGGCAGACCAGCATTCTGCGCGGGAAGCGGCTGCGGATCCTCGACGAGGTGGCGAACTGTCTCGCCTATTATGACCACACGTTTTTTCGCGCGCTTCCGCAATTCTATGCTGACCTCGAAGACCAATTGGAGATGATTAATCCGGAGTGGGCAGGCCTGAACGTACCCTCCTTCCTGCGGATCGGCAGTTGGATCGGAGGCGATCGCGACGGCAACCCGTTCGTGACGGCCGATGTCTTGAGCCAAGCCCTAAGCATGCAGAGCGAGCGAGCATTCAGCTTCTATCTTGAGCAAGTCCATCGATTGGGCGGTGAATTGTCACTCGATGGCCGGATGGTTCCAGTCTCGGACGCGGTTCAGCGATTGGCCGAGCGGTCGCCTGATCGATCGCCGCAGCGTCAAGATGAGCCGTACCGGCGCGCCATCACGGGAATTTATGCCCGCTTGGCTGCGACCGCCTGGGCGCTTGCCAGGAGTGAGGTGCCCCGGCCTGCGGTCGGTGCGGCACCCGTTTATGCTGAGGCTACCGAGTTTCTGGAGGACCTGGGCGTTCTCTCCGACTCGCTCACGGCCAACGGATCGTCGGCTTTGGCACGAGGCCGGCTCCGCCTGTTGCGCCGCGCCGTTGACGTCTTCGCCTTTCATCTTGCGCCCATCGACCTGCGCCAGAACTCGGACGTGCACGAGCGCGTGATCGGTGAGCTCCTCGCGGCGGTTGGATTGAGCCCGGACTACCGGGCGCTCGGTGAGGAAGCCCGCGTCTCGCTTCTTCTTTCGGAGATTAGGTCGCCCCGCCCCTTGGCGTCGGTCCACCTGTCCTACTCGGACGAGACGGCAGCCGAGCTCGCCATCCTTCGAGCGGCGGCCGATGGGCATCGGCAGTACGGAAAGGCGTGCGTTCCCCATTACATAATTTCAAAGACGACTGGCGCGTCCGACATTTTCGAAGTAGCGGTCCTGCTGAAGGAGGTGGGACTGTTGCGTCCCCCAGAAGGCCAGCTGGATGTCGATATCGTGCCGCTATTCGAAACAATCGACGATCTCCAGAGGTGCGGCGATATCATGGACAAGGTGTTCGCCCATCCGGAGTATCGCCAGCTGCTGACCTCCCGCGGCAACATCCAAGAGGTCATGCTCGGATATTCCGACAGCAACAAGGACGGCGGTTACCTGACGTCAACTTGGGAGCTGTACCGGGCCGAGCTCGCTTTGGTCCAAACGTTTCGGCGTCACAATGTCGCTCTGCGCCTGTTTCATGGTCGCGGTGGCTCGGTGGGCCGCGGCGGCGGGCCGAGCTACCAAGCGATCCTTGCTCAACCCCCGGGTGCCATGCAGGGCGCGATACGCATTACCGAGCAGGGAGAAGTGATTGCCGCCAAGTATTCCAATGCCGAGGTCGGCCGACGCAATCTGGAAGCCCTTGCCGCGGCGACGCTGGAGGCGACGTTGCTGGACGCGCGCCGCCCCGGCCCACGAGCCGAATACCTCGCGGCAATGGATGAACTCTCGACTCATGCCTACCGCGAATACCGTGGCTTGGTGTATGAAATGGAAGACTTCGACCGCTACTTTCGCGAAGCAACCGTCATTGGCGAGATTGCCGATCTCAACATTGGCAGTCGGCCGGCCTCGCGCACGGGCTCTGCTCGCATCGAGGACCTGCGGGCGATTCCTTGGGTCTTTAGCTGGTCGCAATGCCGCCTGATGCTGCCGGGCTGGTATGGATTCGGGACAGCGGTTAATCACTGGGTAAGTGCGCACCCAGACGATGGCATGGCAACGCTCCAGGCTATGTACAGGGACTGGCCGTTCTTCACGACCATGTTGTCGAACATGGACATGGTGCTGGCCAAGAGCGATAGCGCCATCGCCTCCCGCTACGCCGAGCTGGTGTCGGATCCGGCGCTGCGCGAGGCGATCTTCGGCCGCCTTCGCGCCGAGTGGGGCGAGTCGGTACGGGCGTTGCTGGCCATCACGGAACAAAAGACGTTGCTCGAGCAAAATCCCTTGCTTGCTCGTTCAATACGCAACCGCTTTCCCTATATCGACCCGCTCAATCATATTCAGATCGAGTTGCTCCAGCGCCTTCGCGCCGGCGTAACCGATGAGCGGGTCGTGCAGGGAATCCATCTCACGATTAACGGCATTGCTGCCGGCCTGCGCAATAGCGGCTAGGGTCTTTGCTGCGCTGCGGGAATCCGGTAATTCGGCATGAAAGCACCCGAGACGTCCGACGGCTGTTTGGATGCACCGGCGTTCCACCGAAATCACGAACCAATCTGGTCGGTGCTGTCGCCTTTCTTGCAAGGAAGAAGCGCGCATGTGCAGGAATTGGGGAGCGGGACCGGGCAGCACGCTGCCGAGTTCGCGCGCCGGGCGCCGCACCTCGTATGGTGGCCCAGCGATTGCGACGAAACGTGTTTGCGAAGCATCGCGGCCTGGCGCGCGCATGTCCAGCTGGCAAATTTCAAGCCACCCTTGCGCATCGATATCGAGCGTCCGGAGTGGGAATTGCGTCACGCCGAGTGTGCCGAGTTTACAGCAATCGTGTGTATCAATGTTCTCCACATCGCTCCATGGCGGGTGTCGCAAGGTCTCATGGCCGGTGCGGCTCGGTATTTGAGCGCGGATGGCCGGCTATTCGTCTACGGGCCGTTCATGCGCGACGGCCGGCACACGGCCGCGAGCAACGCGGCATTCGATTTGAGCTTGCAACGGCAGAATCCGGAATGGGGCCTGCGCGATGTGGCCGATCTTGCCGCTCTCGCGAACCGCTGCAAGCTTGAGCTGCTCGAGCTTACGCAGATGCCGGCCAACAATCTGGTCCTGACATTCGAACGGCGTGAGTAGCACCAGCAAGCCCGTGAGCGGGAGCGCCATAAGCTACGCAATCGGCCGGCTGATCGGAAAGTCGGCGAAGATCTTGTATTGCTGCACACGCGGTTTGTTCCTGTCCGCATCGTTGACGTATTGGATCGAGCTCTTTCCCAGGAGGGCGCGCGGCAGGATCATCACACGGATAAACCGGCTTGGCCGATCGGACGCAGCTTGCGCGAATACAGGATCTGGTCCGCTTTCATACCATGCAGCTCCTGGTCCGTATGATGTGGACACGCCATGCGTGTCGACGCGAATTCCTCCTTCCAACAAGCAGCGGATGCCCGGACCCTGATGCCGGTGCAGATGGGCGCAGCCACCGGGTGGAAAGGCAACGCTGTCGCCGCGCAGAGCGAGGTCGCCATCCGGTATGGTTCGAAGCTCGGCCGCGAGCTTCTCGCGCGCGCTCACACCCGCCGGTGCAGCAGGCGAAGTTAACTCGCACGTGAGCTCCCAGCGCCAGATGGTTACGCCTGATTTGCCCGCGCGGGCCGCCACCTCGCACTCGCCGTGCCAGATCTCGCCGTCGCTCAAACTGCGATCGCCAATGCTGAGCGCCCCGTGCGCGACAAAGATCATGCGCGGCAATGGGGGCAGCGCAACGCTCGCGCCGTCCGGCAAAATGTCTTCCCAGAGCCGCAGGATGGGATAACCCATTGCGCTTTCCTTAGCGTGGCTGCAACGCTATATCCGGCCCATATTGCCGGAGAAAAAGCATGTCGGATATGCGGCTGATTGTGGCCGGCGCCGGCGGGCGAATGGGGCGCACGCTGATCCATGCGATCGCCGCCAGCAAGGGAGTCACGCTGGCCGCCGCGGTCGAAGCAGGCGGCTCGGCAGTGATCGGGCGCGATGCAGGCGAGCTTGCAGGGCTCGGCAAGAACGGTGTTACGGTCGCCAGCGAGATCGAGCCGCTGCTCGCTGGCGCCGACGGTCTCCTCGACTTCACGGTACCCGCCGCGACGGTGGCGTTTGCGGAGCTCACGGGCCGAGCGGGCATGGTGCATGTCATCGGCACCACGGGCCTTTCCGGCGAGAATGAAAATCTGATCGCGCAGGCGGCCAAGCGCGCAGTCATCGTCAAATCCGGCAATATGAGCATGGGCGTCAATCTGCTTGCAGCGCTCGTCAAGCGTGTGGCGCAGACGCTCGATGAGGAGTTCGACGTCGAGATTCTCGAAATGCATCACAACAAGAAGGTTGACGCCCCTTCAGGCACCGCCTTGATGCTCGGACGCGCGGCGGCGCAAGGGCGCGGTATTGATCTTGCCCAGCATAGCGTGCGCGCTCGCGACGGCCATACCGGCATGCGCTGTCCCGGCGACATCGGTTTTGCCGCGCTGCGCGGCGGGTCGGTGGTGGGCGATCACACGGTGATTTTCGCCGGCCCGGCTGAACGCATCGAGCTTGCCCACAAGGCGGAAGACCGCATGATCTTTGCTCGCGGTGCCATTCGTGCGGCGCTGTGGGCACGCGGGCAGCAGCCGGGGCTTTACTCAATGGCGCATGTGCTGGGACTTGCGTGACTGCTGGTGAAAGACACGGAGCGAATTTAATGACGGATCGACTGCTGGTCCTGGTGCGTCACGGGGAGAGCGAATGGAATCTGAAAAATCTTTTCACCGGCTGGAAAGACGTTGACCTCACAGCGAACGGCATCGCCGAGGCGCGTGCGGCCGGCCGCAAGCTCAAGGCGCAGGGGATCTCCTTCGACATCGCGTTTACGTCTGCCCTGATCCGCGCGCAGCGCTCACTCGATCTGATGCTCGAGGAGATGGGGCTGACGAAGATCCCGGTTTTGCGCGATCAGGCGCTCAACGAGCGAGACTACGGCGACCTCTCCGGCCTCAACAAGGACGACGCTCGTGCGAAATGGGGAGCGGAACAGGTTCACCTCTGGCGCCGGTCCTACGACGTGGCGCCTCCTGGAGGCGAGAGCCTCAAAGACACCGCAGCGCGCGTGCTGCCCTATTACATCCAGGAAATCCTGCCCGCGGTGCTCAAGGGCAAGCGTGTCCTTGTCTCCGCCCACGGCAACTCGCTGCGCGCGCTTGTGATGGTGCTCGAGCGGCTCACGGGCGCCGATATCGTCAAGCGCGAGATTGCGACCGGCGTGCCCCTGATCTATCGGCTTAATGCGGATTCCACCGTCGCCGACAAGGTCGATCTCGCGGCGTGAGCATCGCGGCGCGCGCTCGTTGGCTGCTATTGGAAAACCGTGCGGGTTGGGCCGCGCTTTGCCTCGCCGAGCGCGGCGGCGAGCGCGTGCGCGAAACTTTCCTTCTCCTGCGGCCCGAGGAAACCTGCAATCGCCAGTCTGCGTCCGTGCGATACGAGAAATAGCCGCTCAATTCCGAACTCGGCATGCACCACCCGGTCGAGCCGCACCCAGAGCGGATTGAGCGTCCACTGGCGCATGCTGCCGTAATGACTGATCTGCCGAACCGTGAGCTGCGATGGAGTAACCGTCACCTCCTCGTACGCTCTCGCTCGCCGATAGCTCACCCGAAAGGCCCAGTAGATGAGCAGGACGTCGAGCCCGCAGAAGCCAAACACGGGCCACGCCCCGGCGATGAGAAAGAACATTCCGGTGATGAAGCTGACCCCGCCCAGGATCAGCATGAAGCACAGAAAGCCGCGCTGACTGAGCGAACGCTGCGGCGTGAGCACCGCCGAGAAGATGGTGAGTTCCCCCTTCGCATCGTTGTCGCAGGACATGTGGTTCACTATACGCAATCCATGGCTCGCAAAACAGATCGCACAAAACGGGGCAAAGCCGGACCCAGGCCCGCGCGCCGCCCCGCCCAGCGCCTGCGGGCGGCTCGCGCGGGGAAAGCGGCTGCGGTCAGGCCAGCCGGCAAGCGCATTGCCGCGGATCGAAAAGCCGCCGCCGGAGCGCTGGCGCAATGGACAACGGCGGAAATAGAGGAAGCGTTCCGGCGCTTCGCGGCCCGCACCCCGGTGCCCAAAGGCGAGCTCCAACACATCAATCCTTTTACCCTTCTTGTTGCCGTGGTCCTGTCCGCGCAGGCGACTGATGCCGGCGTGAACAAGGCGACGCCAGCCCTGTTTGCAGTCGCCGACACCCCTGAAAAGATGCTGGCACTCGGTGAAGAGCGCCTGCAAGCAATGATCAAGACGATCGGCCTGTTCCGCACCAAGGCAAAGAACGTCATCGCCTCGTCCAGGAAGCTCGTCGCGGAGCACGGCGGACAGGTTCCGCGCACCCGTGAAGCGCTTGAAGCGCTGCCCGGCGTCGGCCGCAAAACGGCCAATGTGGTTCTCAATATCGCCTTTGGCGAGCCGACGATTGCGGTCGACACGCACATCTTCCGGGTCGGAAACCGTACCGGGCTCGCCGTCGGCAAGACGCCGTTCGAAGTCGAAAGCAAGCTCGAGCAAGTGGTGCCGGATAAATACAAGCGCCATGCACACCACTGGCTTATTCTGCACGGGCGCTATGTCTGTGTGGCGCGGCGGCCGCTTTGCGAACAATGCCTGATCGCCGATCTCTGCAAGTGGCCGGGGAAGACCGTCCAGGGCTAAGGCCTCACGATCCGCCACCCTTGCGACACGATTGGGTTAGTAAGCTGCGCGGTGGGCCATAGGGGAATCGAGAAATGCACTCGAATGGGCGAAAGCTCGCCTTCGCGGCAGCCACCGGAGTCGTCATTATTGCCGGTGCAGCCTGGGGGATCGCCAGGATCGGATTCGGTAGCACAGCGGCACCTCGGCCAACGCTTGCCAGCATGCCGCCGCTCGCGCCGGTCACGCGCAGTTCGGTCATCGTGACGCCGGTTGGCATTGCGCTGACCGCGATCAAGGATGCATTGGAGACGGCGGCGCCGCATGATCTTTCAGACAAGCTCGACGTTGCGCAAATACCATTTCTTGCTGATGCCGATGTCAGCTGGTCGGTATCGCGCGGCCCATTGACGGTCGCAGCCCAGGCGGACGGGCTCGCCATCTCGACGGCGCTCAGCGGTGCCATTCGCGCCGCTGCGCCAGCGCCGGGTTCCGGGGGCGACTCGAGGTCGCGCGATCTGTCCGGATTGCTCGGCAACATATTGGGTCGTTTGGGGGAGAGACAAAGTCAGTCGGGATCAGCGCGCGATTCGGCAGGCGATATCCGCGGGAGCGCAACCCTCATCGCGCATCCGGTTCTGCTGCCGCAGTGGCGGGTCGAGCCCAATCTCACATCCGAAGTGCGGATCGCGGATGCGTCGCTCTCTGTAATGGGTGTGCGGCTTAGGGTGCCCGAGGCGGTCAAGCCGCTGCTCGATCGTGCCATGGACCGGCAGGTATCGTCATTGCAGGCGCGGTTGCGCGATGATCCGTTCCTCGAACTCGCGGCACGGCAGGAGTGGGCCAAGATGTGCCGTTCGATTCCGCTGGGCTCCGCCGCGCCGGACATGCCAAATCTCTGGCTTGAGGTTCGGCCCACGCGCGCCTTCGCGGCGCAACCCGGTCTCAACCAAAACGCGGTGTTGCTCACCATCGGCGTGCAGGCGGATACCCGGATCGTGCCGAATGAGACCAAGCCGGATTGTCCGTTCCCGGCACAACTGGAAATCGTACCGCAGATGGAGCAAGGCCGCCTTGGCATCGCCGTGCCGATCGATATTCCGTTTACCGAGTTGAGCCGACTCATCGAGACGAGCCTGAAAGGCAAGACTTTCCCCGAGGACAAGAGTGGCGCGTTCAGCGCGACAATAAAGAGCGTCAATTTTGCCGCCTCCGGCGATCGGCTCCTCGTTTCCGTCGGCATGCGAGCGAACGAGAGCAAGACCTGGTTCGGATTCGGCGCCGACGCGACCGTCCATGTGTGGGGCCGGCCGGTGCTCGATCGCGCGCGGCAAATGCTCCGCCTCAACGACGTGGCGCTTGATGTCGAGTCACAGGCCGCGTTTGGATTGCTCGGAACCGCGGCGCGCGCGGCCATACCCTCGCTTGAAAGCGCGCTGGCCGACAATGCGGTTGTCGATCTCGGCCCGGTCGCAGAGAACGCGCGCAAGAACCTCGCAGTCGCCGTTGCCGATTTCCGTAAACGCAGCGACGGCGTTGCGGTCGATGCGCAAATAACCGACCTGCGGTTTGTCGATGTGCAATTCGACGCCAAGACCCTGCGGGTGATTGCCGAGGCCAACGGGACCGTGCGCGCTTCCGTCACCAGCCTCCTGCCGATGGACCGGCAGCAGCCATGACTCGTTTGTGAATATGCACCATGAGCGCCATGGCGAAGAGCGGAGTGGCGAGATTGACAACCGGGATTGAGACGAAGGCGGCGATGAACAAACCGGCAATGAAGACCGTGCCCCGGTTGCGTTTGCGCACCATCTTGGCGAGCCTCACAGGATGATACCGCATGGCGGCCAGCTCGAAATACTCGCGCCCCAAAAGATACGCGCTCGCGACGAAAAAAATTACGAGGCCGGCGCCCGCGATGAGCAGTGATGCGAGCGCCAGGAGATAAACGGCGAGCGCGAGCAGCGCGGTCTTCGCTCCTTCGAGCATGGCGCGCATGAACGGCAGCGGTGATCCGACGGGCTCGCCGGGATAGTGGACGCGTTCCACTTCGAGTGCGATATCGTCCACAAAGAAACTTCCGACCAGCGCGGTCACAACCGGCATCAGAAAGACCGATCCGACAACGAGGCCGAGACCTGCCGCCACCGACAATATCCAGGCAAGAATTGCCACCGGAGTATGTGCCGCGGGCCCAAGGGCGTTCTCGGCCCAGGTCTCTCCCATTCCTGCGAGCCAAATCAGTCCGCGGTGAACGGCAATGCCGCCGATGACAAGGAGGACCAGGGCAAGCCCGATCGACTTCAACAGAATGGCTCGAAACGGCGGGGAAAAAATCTGCGAGAGCGTCTTGATTGCGGCGTCGAGCATCGTCTTCCTCCGGTCGCTCCCAATCCGCTAAGGTCCACGCCATGATACGATGGACCCGCCGGTCATTTCTTGCCGCTTCGGCAGCCGCAGCTGTGGCACCCGCCGAGGCTGCGCCGCGACCGCCGCCCCCATCGGAACCGCCGCGTTCCGGTAATGTGGACTTTATCATTATCGGCGCCGGTACTGCCGGCATTGCCGCCGCGCGGCGGCTGGCCGCAGCCGGCAAGCGCTTTGTCGTGATCGAGGCCGCCGCTGAAATCGGTGGCCGCTGCATCACCGACAGCAAGACGTTCCCGGTGCCGTACGATCGCGGCGCCCATTGGATCTATGCCGCTGACATCAGTCCGGTTGCGAGGCTCGCGCCGCAAACGGGCCTCGCCCTCTATACCGCTCCGCCCGGACAGCGCATGCGCATCGGCCGGCGATATGCGCGCGAAGGGGAAATGGAGGATTTCCTGGCGACCATGGTGCGCGCGAATGCCGCCATTGCGGATGCCGCACGCAAGAGTGACGTGTCCTGCGCGCAGGCGCTGCCAAAGGACCTGGGCGAATGGCGGCCCACCATCGAGTTCACGCTCGGAGCCTATGCCTGCGGCAAGGATCTCTCGGAGGTCTCGACCGCCGATCTCGCGCGCTCGATCGAACGCGACAACGCCGCCTTCTGCCGGCAGGGTCTCGGTACCTTGCTGGCGAAGCTCGCACCGCCAGCAGCAACCCAGGTCGCCACGCCCGTCACGCGCATCGGATGGGCGCGATCGGGCGTGGAGGTGGAAACCAGCAAGGGACAATTCCGGGGCAATGCAGCCATAGTGACCGTTTCGACCAATGTCCTGACCTCGGGCAAGATCAAGTTCGATCTGCCAAAACGCCATCTCGACGCCGCGAGCAAGCTCAGGCTAGGTCATCGGGATCGGGTTGCCCTTGAGCTCAACGGTAATCTGCTCGGCCTACGCGCCGATGAGCTCGTCTTCGAGAAGAGCGAAAACAAAGCAACCGCTGCCTTATTCGCAAACGTCGCGGGCTCGACCGTCTGCACCGTCGATGTCGGCGGAAGCTTCGGACGCGACCTTTCGAGCAAGGGGCCGGAGCAACTGGTGGATTTTGCGATAACCTGGCTCACCGGTCTTTACGGCGGCGACATCAAGAAGAACGTGAAGCGTCAGGCTGTCACCCGGTGGGCGCAGGAGCCCTGGGCGCTGGGCGCCATATCCGCTGCGCCCCCGGGGGCGCAGTCCGCGCGCAAGGTGCTGATGGAGCCGATCAGCAATCGCATCTTCTACGCGGGCGAAGCCGCGCATGAGACACTTTGGGGCACGGTGGGCGGGGCCTGGGAATCGGGAGAGCGCGCCGCTGATGCAGTATTAAAGATCTTCGGGCGTGGTTGAGGGTTTCACGCACGCAAGGTCGCGCCGGTGCGGTTGCTCACCTCCGCGACAATCTTTACCGCCACCGCCTCGATTTCCTGGTCTGTCATCGTCTTCTCACGCGGCTGCAGCGTTACCGATATCGCAATCGATTTCTTGCCGGGGTCGATCCCGGCACCCTGATAGACGTCGAATACGGTGATCTTGCTGATGAGCTTTCGATCAGCGCTTTGAGCTGCGCGTATGATGTCCCCGGCAAGCACCGAACGATCGACCACGAAGGCAAAATCACGCTCGACCGGCTGGAAGGGTGAAAGCTCGAGCGGTGGCTTCGCGCGCGAAGCTTTCGCGCGCGACTCAGGAATATGTTCCAGGATGATCTCGAACACCGCCAACGGGCTGCGCGCACCCAGCGCTTCGAGTGTACGCGGATGCAACTCCCCGAAATGACCAAGCACGTTCTGCGGACCGATTTGGATGGTGCCGCTGCGGCCGGGATGAAACCAGGCAGGTCCTCCCGGAACAACTTGCATCGCCTGCGCGGGTGCGCCCGCGGCCGCAAGCGCAGCGAGCGCATCGCCCTTGGCATCGAAGGCATCCACTTCTTTGCTGGGCATCGACCAGTGCCGTCCGGCCCCGGTTGGTTTGGCGAGGCCAGTGCGCACGCCTGCGGCAGCGGTGAGCTGATCGTCCGGCTGATCGCCCCGGAAAATCTGTCCTACCTCGTAGAGCGCAACATCGCCCCAGCCGCGATCGGCATTTTGCTGCGAAGCCGCGACCAGGCCCGGGATGAGACTCGGCCGCATGTCCGAGAGATCCGCAGCAATCGGATTGGCAAGCGTGAGCTCAGGCTTGCCGCCGCCGAACAGCTCGGCCTGAGCGCGCGAGACAAAAGACCAGGTGACCGCCTCGACCATTCCGCGCGCGGCAAGTGCGCGCGTTGCCTTGCGCCGGCGCATCTGCAGCGGCGTGAGCACCGGCTTGCGCGACGCCTCGCCGCGGTCGAATGGCGTTGCCGGGATGCGATCGACGCCGATGATGCGCACAACCTCTTCAACGATGTCCGCGGGCGCGTCCACGTCCGTGCGCCATGAGGGCAGCGTGATTTGCAGATGCCGCTCGCGCGGATGAACGGAAAAGCCGAGCGCCTCGAGCACCTGCCTGACCTCTGTGGGATCAACCTCAAGCCCTGCAAGCCGCGGCAATTCGTCGAGCCGAAAATCGATCTCGCGCCGCGGCAGGTCTACCTTGCCCGCCACCACCACATCGGAAGGCTCGCCCCCGCACAGATCGAGTACCATTGCAGTCGCAAGCTCGAGTCCCGGCAGCATGAAAGCGGGATCGACGCCGCGCTCGAAGCGGTAGCGCGCGTCGGAACTGATGGCGAGCTTGCGGCCGGTCTCGGCAATGTTTGCCGGATCCCACAAAGCGGATTCGATCAGCACATCCGTTGTTTCGAGCGAGCACCCGCTCGCTTCGCCGCCCATGATTCCGGCAAGCGACTCGACCCCGTTCTCGTCGGCGATGACACAGATCGCCGGATCGAGGGTGTACGATTTGCCATCGAGCGCGAGCAGCGTTTCATCCGCGCGCGCGCGGCGGACGGTCAAATTGCCCTTCACCTTGGCGGCATCGAATACGTGCAGCGGGCGTGCGCGGTCATAGGTGATGAAATTGGTGATATCGACTAGCGCGTTGATGGGGCGCAGCCCAATGCCGGTGAGGCGACGCCGCAGCCATTGCGGTGAGACAGCATTCTTCACTCCGCGCACGAGCCGCAAGCCGAAGGCCGGACAGAGCGAAGGGCGGGTTCCAAAATCAAGGCTCACCTTGGTCGGGCACGGAAATCGGCCGGCTACCGGTTGCACGGGCCGGTCACTGAATTTGCCCATCCCGGCGGCCGCGAGGTCACGCGCGATGCCGTTTACGCCTGCGCAGTCACCGCGGTTCGGCGTGAGATTCACGTGGATCACGGGATCGTCCAAACCCGCCCACTGACCATAGTTTGCGCCCACCGGCGCATCCTCCGGCAGCTCGATGATCCCTTCGTGATCATCGGAGATTTGCAGCTCGAATTCCGAGACCAGCATTCCGCGGCTTTCGACACCGCGGATTTTCCCGATGCCGAGCGTCATGTTTTTTCCCGGGATAAAGGCGCCGGGCGGGACAAATACCCCTTTCATGCCCGTGCGCGCATTCGGCGCCCCGCATACGACCTGCACCGGGTCGCCACTGCCGGTGTCGACCATGCAGACACGCAGCCGATCGGCGTTCGGGTGCGCTTGCGCGGAAATGACACGCGCGATGGAGAAAGGAGCAAGCAATTTGCCGCGGTCGAAGACATTCTCCACTTCGAGCCCGATCATGTTGAGCTTGTCGACGATCGACGCAAGCGGGGCGCCGGTCTCGAGATGCTCCTTGAGCCAGGCGAGCGTGAATTTCATCTCAGCTTCACGTCTCGCGGTTAACGGGCGGGTCCGGGGGAAGGCAAACGCATATGACGAGCGTCCCGCAAACCCCGGACGGGAAACACATCGCGGTCGCGAAGCTTGTAGGGGCGGGTTTTAAACCCGCCCTTGTGCCACAGGCTCGCTGATCAGCCACTTAGTCCTCCCGCCAGCGTGGGAAAATCGAGCGGGCGGAACCCGTAATGCGACAGCCATCGCACGTCGGCTTCGAAGAACGCGCGCAGGTCGGGCATTCCGTATTTGAGCATGGCAATGCGATCGATCCCCATGCCCCAGGCGAAGCCCTGATACTCGTGCGGATCGAGCCCGCAGTTGCGCAATACATTGGGATGCACCATGCCGGCGCCGAGAATCTCCAGCCAATCCTCGCCTTCGCCGAACCGAATCTCGCCCTTTTCGCGGCGGCATTGGATGTCGACCTCGAGCGAAGGTTCCGTGAAGGGAAAGAACGAGGGGCGAAAGCGCATCTTCAAATGATCAACCTCGAAGAAAGCCTTGCCGAATTCCTGCAGGATCCATTTGAGATGGCCGAGATGGGAGCTCTTGTCGACCACAAGCCCTTCGACCTGATGAAACATCGGCGTATGGGTCTGATCGCTGTCGCTGCGATAGGTACGGCCGGGAATGATGACGCGAATGGGAGGCTTGTTGGCCAGCATCGTCCTGATCTGGACCGGGGATGTATGTGTGCGCAGAACAAGCGCCGAGGCGTCGGGCTTCGGACGGAAGTAGAACGTGTCGTGCATTTCGCGGGCAGGATGGCCTTGCGGGAAATTGAGCTTGCCGAAATTGTAATCGTCGGTCTCGATGTCCGGCCCTTCAGCAACCGAAAAACCCATATCGGCAAAAATCGCAATCAGCTCTTCGGTTACCTGGGTGACCGGGTGAATGCGCCCGATTTCCGCCGCGGGCTCCCGCACGGGCAAGGTGACATCCACGCTTTCGGTGTTGAGCCGCGCATCGAGCGCCGCGTTCTTGAGCTCATCTCGACGCGCCGAAATTGCGGCGTTCACGCGTTCCTTCACTGCGTTGATGAGGGCGCCCTGGTGCTTGCGTTGCTCGGGAGGAATTGAGCCAAGCGTCTTGAGCAAAGCCGAAATCGAACCATTCTTGCCGAGTGCCGCGACGCGAATGCTTTCGATTGCAGACTCGTCCGCCGCGGCGGCGATATCGCGCAAAAGCTGTTGTTCGAGAGCGGGTAAATCGGTCATGGCAGTTGTCAGCTGCGCCAGCGTAATGTCTTGGGCTCGAGCGGATTGACGAACGTACGCCCCTGCGCCTGTGCCGCGAGCCATTCGTCCTTGATGCGCATCCACCAGCGCGCCTGGGTATCGGCATCGTTGATGAGCATGAGGCGAGGTCGATGGAGGAGGCCCTCACGCTGACGCACCACCACTTGACGATCCTGGTCGAGAAAAATGCGCATGAAAACCTTGAGCACGGGTGCGACCAAGGCGACCCAGCGCGGTGAGGCCCAGAATATCTGGTGCACTTCCGTCGTCTCGTCGGTGATCGGCGTAATCGCGGTAAGCCCCACGACGGCATGGCGCTCGCCGTTCACTTCCTCTATCCGCAGCCCCGGCAGCTGGTAGGAGATCTCGGTCTCCACTTTGCGCCCGAGCAGGCGATAGACCAGATTTTGCGGCGGCAGCGGATGCCGCAGCATCCGCCATCCGAGCTCGATCGGCTCGAACGTCTTCTCCTTGGGCCGCAGCTTGGTCGCCTTGTGCTTGAACCACCATGAGGTATGGACGAACGCGGCATGCGTCGGATCCATGAGCCCAAAGGCGGCGTGATCAGTCGAGCAGGGGAACGGCAGCATGATCGCAGCGGCAGGCTGCGCCTCCTCGGGGAAGACCGGAATGCGCGGCGGTTGCGCCGGCTCGATCTTGTCGGATATTTGTTTGGTTCGAGGAAAGTAAATCCAGATCAGGCCCTGCCGTTCGACGCAGGGATATGCGCCGCAGCGGATTTTTGAAAGATCGATCTCCTGTCCTTCACGCAGCGACGGGATTTCCACACACACACCGGCGGCGTCGAACCGCCAGCCGTGGTAGCTGCAGGCGATGGTCTCCCCGTCGAATCGACCGTAATGAAGCGGTATTGCGCGATGGGGGCAGATGTCGCTCAATGCAAAGACTTTTCCGTCCCGTTGCCGGCCAATGACGACCGGCTCGCCAAGCAGCGTCTTGTGGGCGAGACGCCCCGGCGGCAAGTCGGCACCCGTCAGCGCGACGTACCACAAACCGCGCAGCAGCTCGGCTTTTAGATCCTGCATACTCTCGCTTCCGAGGACGCGATCTCGCCATCAGCCCCCCACCCTAACCCTCCGCAAGCGGGGGAGGGAAGGGTGGGGGTGTGATCCGGCATCAAGCCGCGATTGCGGCCTTCGCCTTCTCTACAATCGCCTGAAACGCCGCAGGCTCGCGAATGGCAAGATCAGACAAGATCTTGCGGTCGACCAGGACCCCGGACTTGCCGAGGCCGTCGATGAAGCGGCTGTAGGTCAATCCGAATGGACGGACCGCGGCATTGAGTCTTTGAATCCACAAGCCGCGAAACGTTCGTTTTTTCCGCTTGCGGTCGCGATAGGCGTATTGATTTGCCTTCTCGACGGCCTGCTTGGCAACCCGGATCGTATTCTTGCGACGGCCGTAGTAGCCCTTCGCAGCCTTGAGGATTTTCTTATGCTTGGCATGACTGGTCACGCCGCGCTTTACGCGTGCCATGGAAATATCTCCTGCGCTGGCTGTCTACCAAAGCTCGATCGAGCCGGAAACTGAATGATCATCCGTTCGGCAAGAAATACTTCTTCACGTTGTCGCCGTCGGTCTTGAACAGCACGCTGGTGCCGCGCAACTGCCGGATCTGCTTGTTTGTGCGCTTGATCATGCCGTGACGCTTACGGGACTGCTGGAACAAGAGTTTCCCGCCGGCGGTAATCTTGAAGCGTTTCTTCGCGCCGGACTTGGTTTTGATCTTGGGCATTTGGCTCTCCTTTGCGGGGCAGAGCCCCCTGTGCTCATTCGAGCTGGTGCTGAGCATTTCGCCGTCGCCACGGCAGCCAGCCGATCTCGGTTTACCCGAGATCGGCAAAATCAAATACCCAAGTCGGCAACAGCCGACTTGGATGTGGCCGGGCGGCGGCAGAGGGGCTTATGGCAGACGCAGGACCCAAAAACAACCGCCGGCGCTTTCAGCGCGGCGCAAGCACCATGACCACCTGACGGCCCTCAAACCGCGGTTCCTGCTCGACTTTCGCAATCTTGCCGGTGTCATCCTTCACCCGGTTAAGCAGCTGGTAGCCGAGCTCCTGATGCGCCATCTCACGTCCGCGGAAACGAAGCGTGACCTTGACCTTGTCGCCCTCTTCGAAGAATCGCTGCATGGAGCGCATTTTCACGAAATAATCGTGGTCATCGATCATCGGCCGGAGCTTGATCTCCTTGACCTCGACGACTTTCTGTTTCTTGCGTGCCTCAGCCGCCTTCTTCTGCGCCTGATATTTATATTTGCCGTAATCGAGAATTTTGCAGACGGGAGGGGATGAATTGGGTGCGATCTCGACCAGATCGAGCCCCGCTTCCTGCGCCCTCTGCAAGGCGCTCGCAATATCGACGGGGCCGTGATTCGTGCCTGTCTGATCGATCAATTGGACTTCGCGGACGCGGATCTCCTCGTTGATGCGCGGGCCTTCCTTCGTGGCGGGCTGCGCGGGTCTGGCTGGACGACGAATGGCCTTGCTCTCCTCTGCTGTTGCAACGAGCCTGCTGGGCAAGCTTGCAATACATCAGTACTAACGCTGCACAAGTCAACGGTTAATGGGGCAATTCAAGTACGATTCAATGACGGTGGTGAGACATAAGAAAACAGTGTCGAATAGGACACACCTTGAACGATGCGTCGAGATAAGGGTTTTCACGAGCATCGAGGGCCGCTTCGTCAGGTGTCGCGGGCGAGCAAAGACGTGTAGACCGCCCGGGTAGCGATCGCGACACTGCGCGGCGAGAACATGTATTGCGCAAATTGCCGTGCGCGAGCGGCCATGGCGCGATAGGCGGTGTCGTCGAGGCTCAATGCCGTGAGCAGCGCACCTGCAAAATCTGCCGCGTCTCCCGGTTCGGCCAGCCAGCCGGTACGAATGTCTTCGGGCATTTCCGGCGGGGTAACCACATGCTCGGGCAAAATCCCGATATTGGCGGTAATCACCGGCCGGCCCATGGCCTGTGCTTCGGCGACCGCACGGCCGAGCACAGGAGGTTCGATTGCTGGCACTAGAACGGTATCAGCAGCAGCCAATGCGGCCGGCATGTCCCGGCAGTGTCCGACGAAGCGAATGAAAGGCAACACGCCCTTGGCGCGGGCTTGATCGGCAATGAAGCGGGCGTATTTGCCAAAGGTCTTGTGCTCGCCGACCATCACCAGCACGAATCCACTCGCGCCGCGGTCGCGCAGAATGCGCGCGATCTCCGGAACAATCACTTGCCCGTTCCATGGGGCGACCCGTCCGGGCACCACAACGATGCGCTCGCCTGCCGGGACGTTCCAGCTGGCGCGAACGGCGTCACGCCGGGCGGCATCGATGGTCGTGGGATCAAAAATCGCAGTGTCAATGCTGCGCGGTATGACGGTCAGCCGCTCGCGCGGCAAGTCGAACCGTTTCATCACCGGTCCGGCGGCATAATTGGACGGGGTAATGACCCGGTCACCACGCGCCAGCGCACTGGCCCAATAGGCGCGCAGCCCGGACACGGCGGGGACATCGGGAAGCGTGGTTACGAGCCAAACCGCGATCTGGGTGGCGGCCAGATTAGCCGCCCATGCTCCGCCCATGCTTTGGGCATGGATGATGTCCACCCGCTCGGAGGCGATGAGGCGCTCCAGCGCTTTGGTGCAGCCTCGCAGCCGCAGCGGGTTTTTCGTGGAATTCACGAGCGAAACCCATTCGCCGCCAGAAGCACGCAAATCCTCAACCAGCGGACCTTCCTCAGCTGCGATCAAAGCGCGCGCGCCTGATGCCAAGAGCGCCCGCGCGACACCAAGCGCGGTTCGCGCGACAGGCTCCTCGCGCAGCGCCGGCACGATCTGCAGGATAGTGGCGCCTGCCAAGGTGCGCGCGGGCGCCTGCGTGTCCTCATGGCTGGCGGTCACGGATACTCACCGGGGTGGATCAATGGCCTGCGCGGCAGGCTTGCATTCATGGCAAAACTCTGTAGGCCCTCGGCGCGCTCTGACAGCGGGCCCAAATGCACGATGTTTGCCTGAAATTTCTTGAGGTTGGAACCGGGAAAGCGGCCCGTCGCATTGCGGTCCGCATCCGCCAGGGGACCACGCCCGCACTGCTGTGGCTGGGCGGTTTCAAGTCGGACATGAACGGAATCAAGGCGCAGGCGCTCGATCGCTGGGCCAATGAGCAGGGACGCGCAATCACTCGGTTCGACTATTCAGGACATGGCGAATCGGGAGGAAATTTCCTCGCAGGCACGATCAGCCGCTGGTTGGAGGACAGCCTGGCGGTGTTTGATGCGTTTTGTCGCGGTCCGCAGATCGTGATCGGCTCCTCGATGGGAGCCTGGCTCGCGCTGCTGCTCACGCGTGAATTGACACGCCGGGAGCACACGGGGAGGAGCGTGGCGGGCCTGGTGCTGATCGCACCTGCGGTGGATTTCACGGAGGAGCTGATGTGGAAGCGCTTCTCGCCCGAAGTGAAGTGTGAAATCGAGCAGAAAGGCGTCTGGCACCGCCCGTCCCCGTATTCGCAAGAGCCCTACCCGATCACGCGCGACCTGATCGAGGATGGCCGGCGCCAGCTTCTGCTCGATGGCATGATCGAGACCGGCTGTCCGGTTCGCATCCTTCAGGGCGTGCAGGACCCGGACGTGCCCTGGCAGCACGCGATCGAATTGACTGCGCGATTTGCCCAGGACGACGTCGTCCTCACGCTGGTGAAGGATGGCGACCATCGACTGTCGCGGCCCGAGGATATCGAACGCCTGCTCGCAACCGTGGCGGAGTTTTGAGCACACCCTACGATCGCTACGATTGCGACACCACGGCGGCCCATTCTTCTTCCACCGTGGTATCATGCTCGTTTTGCCGGTGCAGCTTCGCCAGCGCTGTGAGCCGATCGCGGTCGAGCCGGCCCAGTGCCCATACCGCTGCGCCACGCACGAGCGGCGAGGTGTCAGACAGCAGTCGCTCGGCCTCAGGAACAAGCGTTGCATCGCCGGAGTTGCCGATCGCGATCAGCACGTTGCGCACGAACCGATTTCGCCCGGTGCGTTTCACCGCTGACTGCGCGAACAGCTTACGAAAGCTCGCGTCGTCCAGGCGGGCGAGCGCCGCGAGCGAAGGCTCTTTGAGATCATCGCGCAGTGCGAGCATCGTATCACGGCTTGCCTGCGCGAACTTGTTCCAGGGGCAAACGGCAAGGCAGTCGTCGCAGCCATAGATGCGGTTGCCCATTGCGGTCCGCAATTCGCGCGCAATGGGCCCCTTATGCTCGATCGTCAGATACGAAATGCAGCGACGGGCATCGAGCCGATAAGGTGCCGGGAATGCGGCAGTCGGGCACACATCGAGGCAGGCCCGGCAGCTGCCGCAATGATCCTGCTCGGCAGCGTCGGGTGGCAGGTCCAGCGTGGTGAAGATTGCGCCGAGAAAGAGCCAGGAGCCGGATTGGCGCGATACCAGATTGGTATGCTTGCCCTGCCACCCCAGCCCGGCGGAGGCGGCGAGCGGCTTCTCCATGAGCGGTGCCGTATCGATGAATACCTTTACGGCGCCGCCCGCGTTCGCGAGCAGCCAGCGCGCTACCCGCTTGAGCCGCGGCTTTATGATGTCGTGATAGTCGTTGCTTTGTGCATAGACCGAAATGGCTCCCTGCGAGCGCCTTTCCAGGCTCGCGAGCGGATTGTCTTCACGGCCATAGTTGACGCCGAGCATGATGATGGAGCGCACCTGCGGCCATAGGTTGCGCGGGTTTCCGCGGCGTGCTGCGGTGATTTGCATCCATTCCATGTCGCCGTGGGCGTCTTCGGCCAGGAATTGCCGCAGCCGTGCCACCGCGAGCGGGATGGCATCGGGCGTGGTTACCCCGATGGCGTCGAAGCCTTCGGCCCGCGCCGCGCTCGCCAGCGCCGTTTTCAGCGCGGTTGGCTCGGCTAAAAGTCGAGATTCGCGTAAGTCTCCGAGGGCGGAATCCCCGCGAGCGTTTCGGCGAGTAGCGGGCGGAAGGACGGGCGCGACTTCACGCGCGCGTACCAGGTCTTCGCGGCTTCGTCTTCGTTCCACGGCACATCGCCCAGATAATCCGCCGCCGACAAATGTGTTGCCGCGGCAAGATCGGCATAGCTCATGCGGTCGCCCGCAAGCCAATCCCGCGTGCGAACGAGCCAGCCGATATAGGACAGATGATACCGGATGTTATGGCGGGCAACCCGCATCACCTCGGTTTCCGGGGAGCCGCCCCCGGCACTCGCGGGCAGATGGCGCTTGTACAGGCGTTCCATGGTCAGGGGGCCCGTGACCTCCGCGAAAAACTTGTCGTTGAACCAGCTCATGAGCCGGCGCACCTCCACGCGCGACGGGGAGGCGGCGGGCAGAAGGCGGCGCGGTCCCAACTCGGCCCCGCGCGTTTCGTCCAGGTATTCTGCGATGATTCCTGCGCCCGGGACCGGCGGCTGACCTTCTTCCACCAGCACCGGGGTCGTGCCGGCCGGATTGAGAATCAGAAAGTCTTTGCGGCGCTCCCACGTGCGCTCTTCAACGAGGCGCGCGGGCAGGCCGTACTCGGCGAGCACGAGCCGAATGAAACGGGAATGGGGGCAAAATGGGTGATGGAACAGAGTCAGCATTTTTTTAGAAATTGTGGCAGCCCCGGCGCAGCGCCGCCACATGGGTGATGTACCTCGATTGCGTCGAACCATGGGCAGAGGGGTTCGCAGCAAACTGTGCAATGTTGCCTTCTGCCCGTTGCCCTATGGTTAATCCTGGGGGAAAAGCGGGCACTGTCACCTTCGCCGATCCTGCCCGCCGTCCTTATCCCTGCCGCTGGAGCCGTTGCATGCTGTTTGACTTTCTCAAGGCATTCGTTCTCGGCGTTGTCGAAGGCTTGACCGAATTCCTGCCGGTGTCCTCAACCGGACATCTTTTGCTGGTGCAGCAATTCTTTGGGTTCGATGACGAGGATTTTGGCAAGACTTTCGCTGTTCTGATCCAGTTCGGCGCCATTCTCGCGCTGCTGTCGATCTATTCGGTGCGCATCTGGCAGATCGCCACCGGCATGTTCAAGGATTCCGCGGCGCGCCGTTTTGTTATCGGCGTGCTGCTTGCCTTCCTGCCCGCGGCCGTGGTCGGCGCACTGGCACACGATTTCATCAAATCGGTCCTGTTCAACGCTTGGATCGTCGCCTTCACCCTGATTGTCGGGGGCGCCATTCTGCTCTGGGTTGATCAAATGAACCTTAACACGCGCTATCACGAGGCCACCAAGTTTTCGCTGCCGATGTATTTCATTATCGGGCTGGCGCAGTGCGTCTCGATGATTCCGGGAACCTCGCGCGCGGGAGCCACAATCGTTGCTGCCATGTTGCTCGGCGCCGATCGCCGCTCGGCCGCCGAATTCTCCTTCTGGCTGGCAATGCCCACCATGGCGGGGGCATTCGCCTATGACCTCTACAAGAGTCATGGCCAGCTCAGCATGAGCAACGCAGTCATCGTAGCCTTTGGATTCGTCGTTTCGTTCATCAGCGCGTGGATCGTCGTGAAATCCTTCCTTGGCTACGTCCAGCGCCATGGATTTGCACTGTTCGCATGGTGGCGGGTGATCGTGGGCACGCTGGCGCTGATCGCGCTGGCTCTCGGTAGATGACAGATATCGAATGTCAGATGACAGACGGTCTAAGACTTCTGATCTCTGACCTCTGGCATCTGATCTCTGAACTGGCCGCTCTTGCGAAATCGCCACAAATACGACGGCACCACGCTCTCCATCGCAATCGGCTCGATGCCCAGCGCTGCAATGGTTCGACCTTCGCGTTTGGCTCCATCTGAAACAACATTGTCGCCGCGCAGAAGCTCCACCTGGTCCGGAGTCAGCAATGGCCGCGGCGCGAGCGCCAGCAGCGACGCCTGCAGCTTGGCGAGCGCGAACGGGATAGGCATCAGCAAGCGCCGCCGCTCGATGGTCGCGAGCATGAACCGCATGAGCTCTTTGAAGCTTCGCACTTCCGGCCCACCGAGCTCGTAGATGCGGCCGCCCTGGGCAGGACCTTCAATGCCGGCAACGACGGCCCTGGCGACGTCGCCGGCGAAAATCGGCTGGAACAGCGTATGGCCGCCGCCGATGAGCGGGAGCGCCGGAGAAATTCGAGCGATCGAGGCAAAGCGGTTGAAGAAACTGTCTTCCGGACCGAACAGGATGGAGGGGCGCAGGATCACCGCCGAAGGCAGCGCCGCAAGGACGAGCTTCTCCCCGATCGCTTTCGAGCGCCCATAATGGGAGGGCGAGCGTTCGTCGGCGCCGATTGCGGACACGTGGACGAGGCGCGCGCCGATTGAAGCAGCAGTAAGGGCCACTGCCTCGGCGCCGACACTATGCACGGCATCAAACTTCTGCCGGGCGCGTTCGAACAGGATGCCGACAAGATTGATGAGAACGTCGGCGTCACGGGCGGCGGCCTCGACCAAGTCCTGATGGCGCAAATTGGCCTGCACCGCGTGGATCTGACCCACGCGTCCCAAAGGCTGCAGATGACCGGCAAGCTCGGGGCGGCGCACGGCAACGCGGATGCGATAGCCGAGCTTGGCGAGCTCGCGCACAACATGGCGGCCAAGAAACCCCGAGCCGCCGAAGACGGTGACAAGCGTTTCAAGGGGGATGTCGGTCATGCGAATTGCACGGGCTTGGAGGCCGAACGGCGCGTTGATCGAAGCTGCAATAGAACGGCCTTACGCGCATTTGACAAGCCCAGGGGCGCTCCGTACCTACTGCGCGTTGCCGCACGCCGCAAAGCCCAGGTGGCGGAATTGGTAGACGCACTAGTTTCAGGTACTAGCGCCGCGAGGCGTGGAGGTTCGAGTCCTCTCCTGGGCACCAAATCATCGTTCGCCGTCATTCGCAGTCGTTCGTGGAAGCAAAGAAAGTCCAGCAAAAATGGACTTTAGTGCACGCGACGGTTCGCGGCTGATCATTGGCATCCGGCAAAATTGTTGGTATTCTTGTTGGTATTTTTCCGCCATGGGTGATACCAACATTGGACGATACCAACATGCCGCTTACCGACACCACAGCAAGAAATGCAAAGGCCACGCCGAACCCGCGCAAGCTGTCCGACGGCGGCGGGCTTTTTCTACTCGTCCAGCCAAATCGCAGTAAGCTGTGGCGGCTCGCCTATAGGTTCGCCGGCAAACAGAAGACGCTGGCGCTCGGTATATACCCGACCGTTTCGTTGGCAGAGGCGCGCAGCAGCAGGGACGATGCGAAGAAGCTCCTGGCACGTGGCATCGATCCCTCGGCCCAACGCAAGGCTAACAAGAGGGCTGCGACAGACAACAGCTTCCGCATCGTCGCCGGAGAAGTGCTTTCCAAACTGCAACGTGAGGGTCGCGCTCACGTGACCCTCATCAAGAAAAGGTGGCTGCTCGACTTTGCCTTTTCGGCATTTGGTGATCGCCCTGTGGCAGAGATCACAGCGAGCGAGTTGCTTGCGCTCCTTCGAGAGATTGAGGGTCGCGGCCTGTACGAAACAGCAAGGCGGCTGCGCAGTACTTGCGGAATAGTTTTCCGCTATGCCATCGCGACGGGCCGAGCCGAGCGTGACCCGTCAGTGGACCTGCGCGGTGCGCTGACGACGCATCAGGTGAGCCACCGTGCCACCATCGTCGACCCGGCGGGCATCGGGGCGCTGTTGCGTGCGATCGACGGCTTCGATGGACAGCCGACGACGCGGGCTGCGTTGCGGCTCGCAGCGCATGTTTTCGTGCGGCCGGGTGAGCTGCGGCACGCGGAGTGGAAGGAATTCAACCTGGACGCTGCGGTGTGGAAGATCCCGGCAGAAAAGATGAAGATGCGTCGCCAACATCGTGTGCCGCTAGCACGGCAATCGCTCTCCATTCTCGGCGATCTGAGGGAGATCACGGGCGGCGGGCGATGGCTCTTCCCATCCGTACGCACGGTCGCGCGACCGATCTCCGAGAACACTTTGAACGCTGCGCTGCGCCAACTCGGCTACGGTTCAGAGGAAATGAGCACGCACGGTTTCCGGGCCATGGCGGCCACCCGGCTCAACGAAATGGGTTGCTGGAACCCGGACGCCGTCGAGCGGCAACTCGCGCACCAGGAGGCGAACGCCGTGCGCCGGGCCTACACGCACAGTGCGGAGTATTGGCCCGAGCGCGTCTCGATGATGCAGGCGTGGGCCGACTATCTCGACACTCTTCGTGCAGATGGTCAGGTAATACAGATGTGGAGGGCCCAGCAAGGCCAGCGTTGACGACTGTCGAGCGAGGTCGCTGAAGCGGCGCTGGCGCATGTGGTTGGTGATAAGGTGGAAGCTGCTTATCGGCGGGGTGATCTCTTCGAGAAGCGCCGGCGCCTGATGGAGGCCTGGGCAAGACACTGCGTGTCTGATGCAAGAGTTGATTGCACTGTTACCGCATTGAAGGAGAAGAAGGCGGTAAGAGCGTAATGCATGGGATACCACAGTAGAGCGACCGTTCATGGGTTTCGTGCCCTGGCATCCACTGCCCTGGCATCCACTGCTCTCAACGAAATGGGGTTTAGGTCAGATGTGATCGAACGCCAGCTTGCCCACGAAGAACGCGATTCCGTGCGGGCCGCCTACAACAGGGCTGAATACCTCGCGGAGCGCAGAATGATGATAAATCAGTGCCGTAATATTAGCGATGACCGAATGGCTGGAGGAAAAGATGCTATTGCTTGATAATGGAGAGCACAATGAGCCGCTTTGTAACGAGTGATGATCTGACGCGCCTCATAAAGAAATCATCACTCCTTTCGAAGTTTCGCAGAAATCTGCACAACAGATAAGTCACCATCTTGACGAAGACAAAAGCAACATTAAGGTCGCTCGTGTCTCTATTAGGCGCGCTCAGAAGCGCTTGCGCAGGAAAGACGTCACGAAGAAACAACGTGGAAAAATAGAGCGTAAAATCGACTATCATGACGAGTGGTTATACTACGCCGAGGCAGAGCTAAAGGATAAGTATCAAGCCTTTTCAGAGGCTATATCACAGATCGAACGGGCATTACGCGATCTTGCAGAGACCTACCAGACACTTACCAATGTGCATCGGTTTGAACACGGCTAATTCAATCAGCATAACATAGCCGTAAGCCCAAATCATTGACTGCTGGGCATTACGAAGCGCGCCCGCGTTTCGGCGGGTACTAAAGCGGCATCCCGCATCCCATTTGGATAGTTCCGGCCTCAGGCGACCGGTATTCTTATAAGCCTATGCCTGTATTGCGGCTATTCTAATTTTTTATCGAGCGAACGCTCATCTACGTAGAACGCAATTACTAATGAAACACCGAATGGACAAGACCCTACAGTTTTGGGCCGATGTCGCCTGTGAGCATATAAAGCGGCATCATCCCAACCTCACCAAGCGCCAGCTCGTGACGAAAATCCTGCATGAATATGAAAGACGCGGGGATGCCATGCGGTGTCTCAATAGAGAGGGAAAAATCGCCTGGAAAGCGAGCCCGCGGTTTTTGGGCATGTTGGCGGACGCAGAACGCGATGCTCGCGACGACCTTGATGATGGGCCATAGCCTCAGGCGACAGGGATGAAATAACAGGAAATGTTTTTGCAATGACAGATCTAGAAGGAATGCCTTCATACTTTTGGCTGGTCTCGTCTCGGTTGAAAAAACCGGTTCAGGACGACGTGAAAAAACCGGTTCAGGACGACGTGCCTTATACCGCCCAAGCATTGCGGGAGGACCTGCTGCGGCTACGAAATGCGTGGGGAGGACTGCCAGGCCAGCCGGCAGCGGGACGCAATCTATATCTATTTGACCGCTGTCTTCGATCTCGTGGCCTGGTGGACTGCGGAAAATCGGGCTGTCGAAAGAGCTCGCAAGGCACTGCGGTTGCGGAACATCTGGGTATCCGACCACATTGAGCCGTTTGCCGCCATCATCCAGTGCACTGCGGATCCAGCTAAAGTCGATAAGCGCGCGCGATCCAAATGGTCACGCGCGTTACGGTACGCCCTGGTGCAGAAACTCCGTCTAAGTCACTCGTGCAATTTATCAAGCGTAAAGGTGGAATTAACCGGTGTGCGGAGCGGTTTCGTGCACACCGGCTAGGTAGACCATCTCGGCCTTTATCCTCGGAGTAAACGAGGCGACCAAGCTTTTGCTGTAAAATGTGCTGTATTCGCAAGCGGTAAAGCGTGGAATGCATTTAGCTGAAGAGAGTCTTTTAAGGGAGTTGATTATGAGTAGACGTTTGGATTTTGAAAAGGCTTCCCGCAATGTGCAAGCCCGATATGGATTAAGTGTGAAAGACGAAAGCGAGTGGAAGGAAAATGATGCAGCTGGGCGGTGGTTGGCAAGAAATGCCAACCGGGTCGCAAAAGGCTGACTATCGTCCCTCAGCTGAACGACGTACCTCTTGTGACGTGAAAATACATCGACGAAAAAGGCCGAAGCATAGACATGCAGATCTTGATCCGTTCGATCCACACGACCAACTGGCAGGCGTCGATATGAAACGAATGCCATGGAAATGATTCAGCGGGCCGGGTTCTAGCACGATCCGAATAGAAATTTGATCCGGTTAAGCTCTTTTAGAGGAGAATTCTAATGACAGCAAAACGTCAGAACTTAAAGAACCGACACCTCGACACATGCCGGCAGGCAAACCCAGCCTGCCCCGTACTTGATAAGTCCGCATCAATACTCCTCGGCCAGCATGATCGTGATCACGCGCTTGGTGACCGACGGGTCGGCTGGATCGGGGGAGTGATAGCTGAGGCTCTCGTCGTAATAGTCGATCTTGAACAAGATCGGTGGCCATCGGCGTCGAAGCCACCAAAGTCGTGCTCTTCGTAGGGATCGTTGGCGTGGCAAAAGTCGTCGAACACGGCGATGGTCTTGACGATCCGGGCGACGGCTTCGGCGCCGAGGGCGGCGATGCCGGGGGTCATCACCGCGAGCCCCTCGGCAAAATTTTGACGCAGTTCATCGTTCAGCGCGGCGATGCGCGCAGTCTTGCTGTCCATGACGGACCTCCAGATTTTTAGGGAAAGAGAGTTTTGGCTCGGGACGGGCCCGAGAGCGTCAAGCCTGCGGACTTTGAGCCGCAGGCTTGGCTTCGTCAGCGGACGGGCTCATCAGCGCAATGCCGGACCGGTGCCGGACGAACTTGGCAGGTGCGGATAATCGCGGTACTGCAGAGTGAGGCTGTCGCCCTTCCGGTCGAGGACGATGGCCTCCCACCAGCCGTATTCAGGGACTCCTGCGCAATGACGAGATGGCCAGGGCCGATCTCGTCCCAGGACCGAGGCAGGCCACGGGCGGCAGGCAGGCTGTCCTTGTCGCCATTCTTGCCCAATGCTGTCTGGCTTTCGATCGCAGGGCCACAACGAGGTCGCTGTACAGCGATTGCCGGATGTTCGGCACGAACCCTCGGCCGTTGGCATACAGCCGACCGAGCGGCAGTTTTTTGGCGGCCTCGGCGAATTCCGGTGAGCTGGCGTCATAGACTTTGAACCCCATCAGGTCGGCGGCCTTGGCTACGAGGTCCGGCTTGGCATCGATGAACCTGGCGCCCCGCGGTTTCTGCTGGTCGTCGAAGCCGAGGACGATCAGCGGAGGGGTAGCGGCGGTTGTAGGCGCGGCAGATGATTTGATGGCCGAGCCCTTTGACACGGCTGCCTTGACCGTAGTTCTCGCGGACTTGCTCTTTCGCTTCGTCATTACGGGTTCTCCTAAAAAGCCGAAGGGCCCCGGTGAGGGGGCCCTGTGGCAGGTTTGAAGGATAGTTTAGGTAATCGGCGGCCGAGGAATGGTAATTTCCCCGCTCGCCCCAAGTAGATTGGCGCGCAATTATGCCAAGTCGCAGTCTAGTGCTGCCGACGCACGAATTATAGAGAAAATCGGCTAAAAATCAAGCCTTTTATTGCACATAAGCCTTTGATCTATAAGCAGAATTAAGGCTATTCGCGGCTCAAGCAAGGCCCGCAATCGGCGATAGCCTTAGCGTGTCGCCGAGGCCGCACTGGTTGTGCGCGCGGGCCTCCTTCTAATGTCTGCTGATTGAGGTGAACCGGCCGCCAATGCTGCGCTGCGGTAATTCCTGAATTGACCCCAAGCGGTCATTAGCCGGGCCGAAATGCTGCACTGCAGCGAGCCCCTGGCCGATCCTCGCCAAAATCCGATATCCTGCATAGGGCCATGGCTGCGACGGACGAGTGAATGCAATTCGATCGAATGAAACGCCGCGAGTTCATCACGCTCCTCGGCGGCGCGGCGGCGTGGCCGGTCGCCGCGCGCGCGCAGCAAGCTGCAATGCCGGTGATCGGCGCTGTCTGGACCGCCGATGGCAAACTCGCCACTGAACGGTACACCCACGCGTTTCGCGATGGGCTCGCGGAAATGGAATTCAACGACGGCCTAAACCTCGCAATCGAGCATCGCTCAACGGACGGGCACCTTGAGCGTTTGCCGCGGCTTATTGTCGATCTGGTACGTCGCCCGGTCGCGGTGATTTTCGTGGCGGCAGGCGACGTGCCGGCACTGGTGGCGAAAGGCGCGACGCGAAACATTCCAATCGTCTTCTTGACGTCCTCTGATCCGGTCAGGTCGGGGCTCAGTGGCAAGCCTCAATCGGCCAGGCCTCAATGCCACTGGTGTGACTACGATCGGCGGGCCGCTGGGGACGAAGCGCCTGGAGATGCTGCACGAGCTTGTTCCCAGGGCTGCCGCCGTCGGCCTGCTGATCGATCCGAACAATACCAACAGCGAGCCTGACGCGATGGACGTGCAGGCCGGCGCTCGCACCATTGGACTGCAAATCCATGTGCTGGAAGCCAGCAATGCCGACGAGATCGATTGGGCATTCGCTGCATTGATCGAATTGAAGGCCGGTGCCCTGCTGGTCGCTTCGGACCCCTTGTTTTTCGCCCGGCGCAATCAATTTGTCACGCTTGCCGCCCGTTATTCAGTGCCGACGATCTACTATGCCCGGGAGTTCCCCGACGACGGCGGTCTGATGAGCTACGGCGCCAGCATTGTCGGCGGAATACGTCAGTGCGGGAGCTACGCTGGCCGTATTCTCAAAGGCGAGAACCCTGCCGACCTGCCGGTCGTGCAGCCCACCAAGTTCGAGCTGGTGATCAATCTCAAGACCGCGAAGATGCTGGGCCTAACCGTGCCGCCAACGCTACTCGCGCTCGCCGCCGAGTTCGCCGGATCGGCATGCTGACCTTCTACTCTCAGACTGATCGCGAAGGTCAGGCTCGCATCGCAGCGTTCCTCGACACGCTGCAAAAGCTGGGGTGGACCGACGGCCGCAACGTGCGGATCGAGTATCGCTGGATCGCCGGCGACGCCGGCCGTGAAAAGGCCTCTGCGGCAGAATTGGTCCGTTCAACGCCGGATTTGATCGTGGTCGCGGGCTGGACAGCGTTGGCCGAGCTACACCGGCTGACCAGCACGATCCCGGTCGTGTTTACCCAGGTCTCCGACCCAGTCGGCAGCGGTTTTGTCGCCAGCCTTGCTCGACCAGGTGGAAATATCAGCGGTTTCCAGAATTTCGAGCCCGCCATAGGGGGCAAATGGCTGGGGGTGCTCAAGGAGGCCGCGCCCAACATGCGCCGAGCAGCCGTACTCTTCGGTTCGGACTAGTCGCCACTGTGGCGATGCTGCATGCGGCCGAGGCGGTGGCGCCGTCACTTGACGTCCAGGTGACTACTGTGGATGTCCATGGCGGTGTCGAGATCGAGCGCGCAATCGCCACATTTGCAAGCCAGCCGATGGCGGTCTGATCTTACGCCACATCCCAGTCTCCCTGCGAACCGTGTATCGATCATCCTATTGGCGGCGCGGCATCGCCTGGCCTGCGGTCTATCCGTTCCGATATTTCGCAGCTGAGGGCGGGCTGATGTCCTACGGGCCCGATCAGATCGATCAATGGCGAGGGGCGGCAACCTACGTCGATCGCATTCTGCGGGGCGAGAAGCCGGGCGAACTGCCGGTTCAGACGCCGACCAAGTACGAGTTGGTAATCAACCTCAAAGTCGCCAACGTGATCGGATTGAACATCCCGCCAGCATTGCTCGCTCCGCGCCGATGAGGTGATCGAGTAAGTGCTGTTTGCTGCATCTGCTCACGACCGGTCCTGGCACGAACCGGAAGCTCTTGGTTGCGCGAATCAATTCCGCTAACTGGGGTGAAGCGGACAGCAATGCTGCGGTGCGGTAATGCAAACTATTGACCCTAACCGGTCATAAGCGGCACAAAATATCGCATTGCACTCTCACCCTCTCTGCCCCCGGTCTAGGCCCCCCTCTCAACGTAGCCACGGGTGTGATAGCCTTTCGCTACCCCTGGGCGTGGTCCTGAGCGTCGTGGGAGGGCTTCATGAGAGGGTGGCCACTCGTCACGTCGATTGCGTTGGTGGCATGGCCGCTGGCTAGACCGGCACACCGACGGGTGGCGTAGCTATGAAAACGCGCCATCGTAAGACGACGAAGCCGAAGCACCGCAAGGTGCCAAGCAACTGCGCGCGGTCGCGTTTCCTCCGGAGCCGACCTCCAAAACCAACTTGACCAACAAACCCGAGAACTCGCCGAGGCGCGAAAGCTCCTTGCTGACGCGCTCGAACAGCAGACTAGCGACGTCCGATGTGCTGAAGGTGATCTCTAGCACGCCGGGCAACCTGGAGCCGGTGTTCGAGACCATGCTAGCGAACGCGACCCGGCTGTCGGAGCGAGAATTTCGGCTCGCTCTACCTGCATGAAAGAGACGCCTTTCGGATCGCTGCGGTGCATAACGCTCCGCCCGCCTATGAAGCATTGCGGCGGAGCGAACCGGTCATCGAATGGCTGGTCCCGCTTACAAAGCTCTGCTCGGTCGTCTTGCCAAGACCAAGGAGACCTTTCAGATCGCCGACCTCATGTCGGCACCACCCGAGGTACGCCGGGGCGCTCGCCAAGTTTGCCCGTGCTCGCACCGTTCTCGCCGTCCCGATGGTCAAGGAAAGCGAGCTTGTTGGCGCCATCCTCATCTATCGCCAGGAGGTGCGTCCCTTCAGCGACAAACA
>CAVYVC010000009.1:0-230153 GCA_963771845.1 uncultured Alphaproteobacteria bacterium
CGCCATGGGTACATCGTGGGTAGTCCGTGGCATGCCGCCAATGCAATCAATGGCCTCCGCTCGCTAATGAAAAAGGCATCATTCGCGTGGAAGAGCCCGCCGGCCTTTTGTTGGACGAGGATTGAGAAGGCGGTATCAAACTCTTCTACCGTGCTAGCTCTCACAACATGAATTTGAACTCCGAGTGATCAGCGGCCTCCTGCGCCTCTTTCGTGGAATTCAGATTCCGCAAATTCGGGTTCACGAGCATGCCGATCACTGCGGCCTTAGGTAGGAGCTCGTAAGTAGCCCAAGTCGCTTTGCCCCCAGTTCAGACTGTAAAAAATAAACTCCCGTATGTTGCCGCTCGGTCGGTTGAGACTTGCGACGAGGCCGAGCCTGACTGGGTCGGTGCCCAGGCTGAACACGATCGGAATTGTTGCAGTTGCGGCTCTTGCCGCGAGCGGTGAAGGTTCGCCACCGACTGCAGCAATAACTGCCACCTGACGCCGCACCAAGTCGGCCGCCAACATTGGCAATCGATCATAATGACCTTCCGGCCAGCGGTATTCGATCGCTACATTCTGTCCCTCGATGTAGCCGACTTGCTTTAAGCCCTCGCGGAATGCAGCTAAGCGAGACGCAAAGCATCGGCCGTCGTGGTGCCAAGGTATCCGATCACCGGCATCGGCTGCTGCACGCGCCGTGAGTGGCCAAGCGGTCGCACCGCCGAGCAGCGTAATGAAATCGCGCCGTTTCATGTATGCCCTTAGGCCGAGATCACACCCTACCACATAGGAGTTGTGTTGTGCATCACAGCAAATTTGGGTGCCGATTGGCGGTGGAGGAGCCATCCACAGCATCAATTCCGGACTAGGTCCTGTGTTCAGTTGAGCAGAATGATAGCGGAAGCCAAGTGGATCCCGGCGAGAAAATTTCTCGCTAGTTTGTCGTAGCGTGTCGCGATAGCGCGAAAGTGCTTGAGTTTGTTGAAAAAGCGCTCGACGAGATTACGCTCGCAATACAGGGCAAAATCGCAGGGTAATGGCGTGGTGCGGCGGGGGTGGAAAGAAATCACCGGGGTGATTTGCCGCTCGGTAAGGGTATTGATGAAGGCGTCTGCGTCGTATGCCTTGTCGGCAATGACCGCCCCTGGATCAACATGCTCGAGCAATGGCTCGCCGCCGGTGAGATCGTGGTCTTGTCCTGGCGTGAGAATGAACTCGACGGGATTGCCGAGAGCATCGACGAGTGCGTGAATTTTCGTGCTCAGCCCGCCGCGGGATCGACCGATCGCTTGCGCGCCGTTTTTTTTCTTGCGCCAGCACTATGCTGGTGAGCGCGCACAATAGTGGTATCGATCATCATGTACTCGTTGTCGTGATCACTCGCCAATTCCTTGAAAATACGTTCAAAAACACTGCCCTTGGCCCATCGGCTGAAGCGCTGATAGACGATCTTCCAATCACCGAAGCGCTCGGGGAGATCACGCCAGGGAATGCCCGCTCGAAATCGGTACAGCACGGCTTCGACAAACAAGCGATTATCGGCCGCGGTGCCGCCGACATGGCCTTCGCGCCCGGGCAGAAAGTCCTTGATCCGCTCCCACTGGTCGTCACGTAATGCATAGCGTCGCATCGGTCAGCCCTCCTCAAGGCTGACCGCCCACGAGTTACACAATCGCTGATTTGGGAATCCCAAATGTTACGGTGTTCTGCGTTTGATTCTGATCCGTTCCCGCGCAACGCGCGGGTAACTGAAGACAGGACCTAATGCAGCGCAGCAATTATTTTTGCGACGGAGCATCATTCCCCGATCGTCCGCCCACTAGACTAGCTCCGAGCGCACAGCTGCACTGAACGCAATGGAAGCTGACCTGCCCTAAGCGCGCAGCCCAGTACCATTCGCGCGGATGAAAGATGAAGGGTCCACACCGATTGCCGCCGCTCTCGGGGCAGTCGTGGACGATGCTCTTCCCCGAAGCGCCGCTTCACCTCGGGTTTGCGAGTGGCGGCGGAACACCGCCTGCTTTGAGAGCGCCCTGAATGACATTGATTTGCTTTCGCTCACGCCAAAGCATAGCTTGGTAGTCCCAGTTGAACAGTTCAGACAGAGCCTCACAGCCCGCTGGCTTGTCCAGCCGTTGGCGTGCGAAACGAGCATGTCGAGTTGAGGGAAAGAAGCGGACGATCTGCTGATCAATTTCGCGCGCCTTTAGTGGCTGACCAGCACAAGTCCAGCCGATTGCCATCCAGCTATACGCGTTATCAATCGCATTTCCATCGGGGTACCGTTGCCTCAAGGTATCGAACGTCGCCGCCGCCTTGCTCATGTCTCCTATGGTCACGGCCTCGGCAAAAACTTGCTCAGCCATAACGTCGTCCAGGAGCGCGGAGTTGGGAAACTCGTCGCGGAATTCAGCATTCGCGGCAGCGACCTTAACCGGATCGAATTGAGCAAGTAGCCTGATGCGCTTGTAATGCAGCCATCTCCGCAATGTGGCAAAATCGGCCGTTTTCGGCAGAGCCTCGAGCGATCGTTGTATGACGTATACGGCCTGTCGTAAGTCCTTATGTTGCGGCCTGGGGCCTGGACTAAATGTCTTGCGCTCCAAATCAGAATCGCTTGTCAGCGAATATTTGATTATTACCGCCTTGACTGTTGTTGTAATCGAGGAAGGGGACAGTTTTTTTACATCTGATAATGTTCGTTCCAATTGTGCAATTTCGCGCGAAGCATGATAGAGGTAAACGATCTCTTGCAAATCCCAGTCACTGGCCAGTCCCAGTTTGGTGAAGGCCGCCAGAATTCGCTTAGGATCAGTCGTTACGGGCAGGCCTGCAATTGCGATACTAAATTTAGCAAGCGCTTTTTGAGCGCCAGCCATAACCGATTGATATTGATGGGAATAATACAAGGAAGCCAGTACTGTCTTCCACACCTTCGACCGCGAGGATAGAATTTCGCTGTTCTGTACGCGATTGATCGCGTCTTCGGGCGATAGCGTGCTCAAAATGCGCGCAGTTTGATGTAAAGCAAGATAGGGATAGTCGAGGTGCTCATTATCTTGTGAATTGTCCTTTGGAAGGAGTGCGATCGCGAGCTCAAATTTATTTAGAGCATCAGAGGTGTTTCCGCGATGATATGCGAGCCAACCCAAAAGGTAGGCAGCGTCGTCGAAATGGGGGGATTTCCGATCCTTCAGAACCTCCTCCAAATGCGGCAACAACGCCTCTGTCAGCGGCGCAAATTCGGGAAAACTGATAACGATCGGACGGGAATTGTAACGCTCCGGAAACTGATTTAGGTAGTTAAGGTATTGTGTCAAAAGTGGCTCGCCGTCCCTGTAGTCGTTAGACGACCACTTTATCTGCTCATATGCGTGACCTTCAAAGAAATTCTTTTCCGAAAGTCTCGCATTCTTTTCTTCCGTTGTTGGCTCCTTGTAGTCAGGCGTTTGAATATCAGGGCCGAGCTGTTCTATTATATCGCCGGTTTCATGGAAATATGATACTTTAAACGTATTGTTCAAAAGCAATTCTCGGTCGCCCGGTCTGGCGATCCGCTGAAAGGTCGTTGACAGTACCCGTCGAAGCGTTGAATGCGCCAACGCGTACTCAAGAACCGTATGTATCGGCGATGCAGGATTGACCTTGACCGCTTCGCTAAACCGCCCCAACGTGTAGAGCAGGAATTCAGAAAATGGTTCAGCGGGCGCAGCATTCAGCTGTGCGATGATTTGCTCCCTGATCTTTGGAAATTCGGTCTGGTTATCGAAAATATCGAGAGCCAAATATGTTCCATCCTTTAAATGTTTTATCACACTCGTCGGTATGACGGCCCAAACATGGGAGTAGTACTTTTTGCTAGAGGCAGAATTGAAAGTCTCGTCAATGATTTTATTCGCATTTTCCGACGTCGTGTTCAATGCCAGTCGACGTATCATAAATGCGATTTCAGACCACTTGGAAAGGTCATTTGGCGGAGAGCCCTGGTCTCGCTTTAAGAACTGTCGCGCCTGAGAATCGAAGTTCCTTTCAGCCAGGGTGCCGGCCGCGGCGATTAGATGCTGCACCACCGCTACCTTTGCCGTGCGTTGATAAATAATGACAGCCAATCCGTCGCCACCGATCACGCGGTACACTGGCCGATAATCGTGCCTTGCTGCATTAAGATCCCCTGGCGTTGCAACAAGCAGGCCATATTTTTGTTCAATCAGACCCTTAATTTCGGCATGCTCCTCGCTACCAGCTGATATTTCCTCTAATTTTAGTTCACCCCAAATAGCAACTTTTGCGCCATTCAGGGAGTAAAGCCTTGGCGCTACGCCTCCCAATGCATTAGATATCGTTGAGGTGATGTTGCCCGCCACTCGTTCGAGATCGCCTGATTCCTCAGATTTGCGGTAAGCGTATAATATTTGACCATCCAAAGATTTTATCAACGTGTCGGCCATAGGCACTGTGCGGGAACTTGCCCCTGGTAAATTTTTGAGATTGCATTGCAATGTATTTGAGAACTCCATGCGAGGAGAACAATCGTACCGCGCGCCTAACTCATTCGGGAGTGGCTGCCTCAAACTCACCGACCCCAAGGCGTATTCTGTGGCCTGACACCTGGATGCCAACGATAGCAAGCAAATAGCGGTGTATAGATACAGGCTTATTTTGAAGGCTGTGCGCAAGCTGGCCACCAAACCGACTGTTCTACTGTAAGCGAGCGCTGCCATGGTCGCTCCGTGTCTCGTGACGCCCATCACGCTCAAGCTGAACTCGCAAGGAGGGTTCCAGACTTGGCGTTGAATGACATTGTTCCAACTTAGTTTCCGCAGGGATCGGGACGACGATCCAAAAATGCTAAGACGTTGGAACAAGGGCATGCTTTCATCGTCCGTCAGCTTTGTCTACCAAAAAAGTTGGGCCGGCGATAACGTATCGCCAAAGGCGATGTGGTAAAGCTTGGCCGACCCTGATGCTGTGATTTCGCGGGAGGACGATGCCTCGAGTTTTCATCAGCCACTCGAGCCGCAATAACGATTGGGCGATCGCTCTGCGCGACTGGCTGGTTGCGGAGGGCTGGAGCGGACCCGACGACATTTTTCTCGATCTCGATCCAGAGCAGGGCATTGCGGCTGGCCAAAAGTGGCAGCAGGCATTTGCCGATGCGGCGACCCGCTGCGAGGCGGTTTTGTTTATAGTCTCGGCGGAATGGCTTGCCTCGCGCTGGTGTCAGGACGAATATCAGCTTGCCAACAAATACAATAAGAAGCTCTTCGCCCTGCTGATCGACGACTATCCGCTGGAGCGTCTGCCGGGCGGTCTCACCGCGCAGTGGCAAATCGTTCAACTAAAGGGCGAGCCGGCCGAACGCTTCATTGCGGTGCATCCGTTCACGCAACAGCAATGGCCTGTTCATATTGCCAAGGCAGGGCTCGCGCAACTTAAGAGCGGGCTGCATAGGGCGGGCATAGGGCCTGAGAATTTCGACCTGCAGCGAGACGACAAGGGTCCATTCGGGTGGCGTTCGCCCTATCGCGGACTGGATGCGCTGGAGCCTGAGGATGCTGCGATATTTTTCGGCCGCAACGCCGACCTCGTGCGCGGCATGGACACATTGCGTGGCCTCGCCACGCGCCCGCCTCCGCGGGTGGCGGTGATCCTCGGCGCGTCGGGCGCTGGAAAGTCGTCGTTTTTGCGCGCGGGGTTATGGCCACGGCTATTGCGCGACGACGCTCAATGGCTGCCGCTGAGGGCCGTCCGGGCGGGTCGTGAGGGCGCTGTCGAAGGACAAGAAGGCCTGCTTAACGGTCTGTGGGACGTGCATCAACGATTTGGGCTGCGCGCGAGCCGCAGTCAGTTGCGCGAGCGGCTGCGAAACGCCGATGAGTTCGTCGGCCTCCTGCGTGAGCTGCGGCAGGTTGCGGCAAAACGGGCTCTTTTGTCACAGCCGCCGTTTCCCTTGCCGGTAATCTGTCTCGATCAGGGCGAGGAATTGTTCGGGAGCGATGCTGGAGAGGAAAGCGAGCAGCTGCTTCGGCTTGCGCGCGCTGCAAGCGAGGCGGACCAAGGGTTGATCCTCGCCACCATCCGATCGGATGCCTATGGCCGGATGCAGAATTCAAAGGCGTTCACAGGCATCGACCCAGTGCCACTCAGCCTTGGACCGGTGCCGCAGGGAGAAATCGCCAGCATCATTCGCGAGCCCGCGGAAATCCTGCGCCGCAAAGTAGGGCCCGACGCACCCGTGTTTGATGCGGCCGTGGTGGAGAAGCTCCAGATCGAAATCGAAGGTGAACCCGACGCACTGCCCTTGCTCGCATTCGTGCTGCAGCGGCTCATGCGCGAGCACGCCGGCGAAAGCGTGATCGGGCTTTCGCAGATCCATGCCTCGGGCGGCCTGGCCGAAACGATACAATTGGAAGCCCAGGCGGCATTTTCCGATGCCGGCTATGTCGACAGTCGCGCCGACTGTCGCGAGGCGCTACGCAAGCTGTTCGTGCCACCGCTTGTCCGTGTTAGTCGCGATAGCAAGGCACCACAGCGGCGCGTGGCGTTGCAGACGGAATTGCCGGCTCAGCTGTTGCCGCTCGCGCGCGCTCTCACCCAGCGGCGGCTCTTGGTCGTGCGGGCGACTATGCCGGGTGGCGGTGGCGCGGTCGGGGGAGCAACAGATGTGGACAGTGCGGCCATCAACTCCGGCCGCGCGCCCAGCAGCACGATCGAGGTCGCGCACGAGGCCTTGCTGCGTCACTGGACCATGCTGGCTGAATTCTTGGTGAGGACCGAGACGCACTGCTGCTGCTCGACAGCGTGCTGCTTGCGGCGGCCGACTGGGCGAAGGCCGAAGACCTGCGCAAGCCGGATTTTCTCGTGCACCGCGGGTCGCGATTGACCGATGCGCAGGCCCTTGGCCTGCGCGGCCCCAGCTGGTCCCGCGAAATCGCCCCGGTGCAGCCATACTTGGCAGCTTGCCAGGAGCGCGAGAATGCCGAAAGACGGTCGAAGCGCCGTTCCTATATGGTCGTCGGCCTATTACTGGCTGTCATCGCAACCGGAGTATTAGCTGCACTGAATTCTGATCGATTGAGCCGTATTTCATATTGGTTCTTTAATGTACGCAATTACGTCAAGTCAGAAGCTCAGGAGCGAGCATTATTAGAACAGCGGACGCCCTTTAAAGAATGTCGCGATTGCCCCGAAATGATTTTTGTTTCAAGCGGCGTATTTCGCCGTGGCGGCCCCCTCCTTGGGAGCCCCGATCCAAATAGGGAAACTCCTCTCACAGATGTTAAGATAACCAGAGGATTTGCGGTGTCTGTTACTGAGATTACCTTTTCGCAATGGGACGTTTGCGCTAACCAGAGCGCGTGCAAACGGGGTGTTTCCAGCGGCGAATGGGGAAGAGGGAACCAGCCGGTAATTCGGGTTTCTTGGAATGACGCACAGGCTTACGTCAAATGGATTTCAAATCTGACTGGCAAGAAATACCGATTGCTTTCCGAAGCTGAGTGGGAATACGCCGCGCGAGGAGGCCAAACGACGAACTACTCCTTCCCAGATAGTAAGATTGATGAATACGCATGGCATGCCGGAAACTCGCAGGGTAAGCCTCATGAAGTTGGAACATTAAAGCCCAATCCATATGGGCTGAAGGATATGCACGGCAATGTAGCCGAATGGGTGGAAGATTGCTGGCACGAAAATTACAAGGATGCGCCGCTTACCGAAATGGCATGGACGACTGGCCGCTATTGTGATCAACGACGGGTTGTGCGAGGCGGAAATTGGCTGTCTGATGTCAAAGCGTTGCGCTCTGCTAGTCGCGATTGGCAGCCAATCGATGATGATAGCAGTGATCAAATAGGATTTCGGATAGCGCGGGAAATCAAATCGGGACCGTAACGTTAGGACTTCAAATCCAAGGCCTTGAGTTCCTTGCGAGCCGTCCCAAAACTACCAAGCTGGTAAACCGACGCTCCCGTTGGCGAGAACGTGAACGCCTCGAATGGTTCCGCAAGCATGTCCTTCAAGTAGGCTTCGGTGCCGACACCAATAGTGACGTGGGGATTAAATTTCTGGCCGGACCCGATCGACACAAAATTCGCCACGTATTCAATCAAAAACGCTTGGATGTCGCGGCCCTCTTCGGCACTCGCGAACGCTGCGACGGTCCCAGTTTTCTCCGTGAAAGGCGTAACCGCGTCGATTATTTTTCGTTGCAGCCGGAGCAAATCTTCCGTCGGCTCGACGACAATGCCCGCAAGACCGATTGGTGGCGAAGGGATGTAATAGTACTTGAACGCCTTCAACTTCCAACTCGTCGGCTTCTCGCTGGCCAGTGCTTTGTTGACCTCAGCGTAGACCTTGTCGAGGTCAGCCGTGCGGACGAACTGTTGCAGCATCGTGATATGCGCGTGATGAGTTGCGTCCAGGGCAAAGCCCTTCGGAAAAACCTTGAGCAGGCGGGCATTGTCCGCTTGAGCGTGCCGCATCATCGTTGCGTCCGGCTCCAGCGCAATGTCGATGGCCGTAACCGGACTTTGCTGTGCGCTGCACCACTCTGCGTTGCCGAGCAGTGCTGCCACGCCGAAGCCAAGTGCAGCCGATAACTTCATGCAACTATGCATTTGGCTCTCCTGTTGTCGGTGACGAAGGCAATCCTGCGCCTTCTGATGCAAAGTGTGGGTTAGCGTTTCTCGAACGGAAACATGACCTTCCAGTCGCGCTTCATGTCCACCACGGTCCATTTGTTTATGGCTGCGGCGTCCAAAGCAGTGTCGAGACGGCCCATGGTCACGTTCCGGTCGTAGGCGTATTCGCGCTCCGCGTCGGTGTGATGCACGATCAGACCGAAACGCGTGCCACCCGACATCGTCGTCCATTGCAGCATTTCGAGGTCGCCGTCGGAATTACCGAAGGCGGCGATTGGGCGGCGACCAATATGTTGGTTGATGCCGATTGGCTTGCCCGCCTTGTCGTCGTTGAAATTGAGTTCAGACAGGCGGAACAGGGTCGGCCTGCCGTCGCGCATCTGGAACGTCGTTTTGACTGACGAACCGACGACCTGCTCGGGCGGAATGCCATACACCCGTTCGGCCCACGAGCGCATGAACTCGATGCCGCCACCCGACACAGTGAAGGTTTTGAAACCATTGGCACGAAGATAGGCAAGCACTTCGAGCATCGGCTGGTAGACGAGTTCGGTGTACGGCCGTTTGAACCGAGGATCGCGCGCGGTGGCGAGCCAATCGGTGACGATCTTCGTGAACTCATCGGTGGTCATACCGGCGTGGGTTGCCATGACCATTTCCACCAAGGCTCGCTCGCCCGCCTCGGCCAAGGTCTTCATGTCCCCTTCGAGTACGGCCTTGAATGGCTGCTTGTCCTTCCATTCCGGATGCTGGGGAGCCAGCATCTTCACGCGGTCGAGTGCAAAGGCCATTTGGACGAGCATCGGTTGCTCGGTCCACAACGTCCCGTCGTTGTCGAACACCGCGATGCGCTCGGCAGGTGGCACGAAGTCTGGACCGCCCTGGCGAGTGATCTTGCCGACGAACTCGATGATGGTGTTTTTTGCAGGACCGGCGTTCCAAGACGGAAGCGCGTCTTGGGCTGCCACGGGCCGACCTCCGGCGAAAAGCGTGGCGAAAAGGGTCACGGCAACAAAAAGGGCTGCGCTGATTGTTAGCTTCTTTGCCTGTGACATGTGTCTCTCGCCTCTACGTCCTGCGTAAACGTCATTAGAACTTCGTCCCGAGTGTCAAGCCTCAGTACGAAGCATCGTATCGGCTCAAACGAGTACTTTGATAGGGGCCGAAACCGGCTTCGCTACTGCAACATGAGATGCTGGCCGATGTCCGAGTCGTGCCAATGCACTAAATCGCTACGCGATAGCTGCGAGGTGCGGCTCGTCCTGAGCATTAACCCAAGGGAGAGATCGTGGGTAGCGGGGGAAGCGCCCTGTCTTGAGGATCGAGATGTCCACAACCTCACTCAAGACAGGAGTTGCCTATGACAACCAAGGCTATCACCCCGCTGCGTCAGCGTATGATCGAAGACATGAATGCGCGCAAGCTCTGCGCGGGCACGCAGCGAGGCCACATTCGCAGCTGTAAGCGGTTCGCGGCGTTTCTGAAGCGATCTCCCGAGACGGCGACATGTCGAGGACATCCGCCGGTTCCAGCTGCACCTGGCCGAGACCGGCATGAGCATCTGCAACCGCAACCGCATCATGACCGGGCTGCGCTTCCTGTTCCGCGTGACGCTGCGGCGATTGGATCTCGCCGCAGAGATCTATCACCTGCGTGAGCCGGAGAAGATTCCGCTGGTGATGAGCGTGACGAGAGCAAGCGACTGCTGGCGGTTGCCGAGCAGCCTCAAGGCGCGCGTTATGCTCAGCCTCGGCTATGGCTGCGGATTGCGGGCGAGCGAGGTGGTTCGGCTCAAGGTCAAGCATATCGACAGCGCGCAGAACATCATTCGCATCGAGCAGTCCAAGGGGCGCAAGGATCGCAATGTGATGCTCTCGCCCGAGATGCTCGATCTGTTGCGGCAATGGTGGAAGGTGCGTCCCTCGCGTTACGATGCGGAAATGCCGGTGCAGGAACGTTGGCTGTTTCCCAGCAGAAAGGAGACTAGCTGGCAAGCCGATGACCACCCGTCAGCTCAACCGGTTATTCCATGAAGCGGCTAGACGCTGCGGGGATCAAGAAGAGCGTGACGCTGCATACGCTGCGCCACAGCTTTGCCACGCATCTGCTCGAGCGCGAAACCCATATCAGAACCATCCAGGCGCTGTTGGGAACGGCGACATACTGCCCGCGAACAACAGGCTGAAGCACGCATCACCTACCGATTTCATCCTCGCTTCGGCGAGACCGTAGGCGTCAGGCGGCGGCTCGAACGAGGCGGCGCCGCGTTTGTTGTCGTGCACCAACTTGACGGCACCTTCGCGTGCCTCCCGGCGTGGATGACTGACGAGGCTGCGTCCCGATTCGAGATCGGCGATGAGCCGCGTTTTCCCCTCGATATTCTTCGCTCCCTACGCAACGAGGTCGATGCGCTTCTAGGCTTTCTGGCGTCCGAATCAAAAACGGAGCGACCAGAGAATGACGCACCGATCCGAGAATTTCCAGCCAAGCCTGTTCGAGGCCGAGAGGCCGTGCGTCGAGCTGGGCGCAGGTCAAAAGAGCGAGCTCGCGACGGTCATCGAGGCGCTGCTGCGCGAGATCGCGGCGGCGCTGGCAAAGGCGGCAAGGGGGGAGAGCGGCGATGACCAAGATCACGACTGAGCATCTCGCCCGCAGTGCCTGCGTCTACATCCGGCAATCGACAGCAGACCAGCTCGCGCACAATCATGAGAGCCGGCGGCGCCAATACAGCCTCGTCGATCACGCCAAGCAGCTTGGCTGGAGCGACGTCGATGTCATCGATGACGACCTCGGCCGCTCGGGCGGCGGCATCGTGCGTCCCGGCTTCGAGCGGTTGCTCGCAAAGATCTGCGACGGCCGTGTCGGCGCTGTGCTTGCGATCGAGGCGTCGCGTCTTGCCCGCAATGGTCGTGACTGGCACACGCTCATCGAGTTCTGTGGATTGGTCGGCACGCTCATCGTCGACGAGGACGGAATTTATGATCCTCGCCATCCCAATGATCGGCTGCTGCTCGGCATGAAGGGCACGATGAGCGAGCTTGAACTGTCGATGTTCCGCCAGCGCTCGCAAGAGGCGTTGAAGCAGAAGGCGCGCCGCGGCGCGCTCGTTCTCGGCGTCGCCGCCGGCTACGTGAGGGTCGGCCGCGATCGCGTCGAGAAGAACCCGGACAAACGCGTGCAGGAGGCTCTGCAGCTGGTCTTCACCAAGTTCGCCGAGCTGCAAAGTGCGCGACAAGTGCACATCTGGCTGAGGGAGGAGGGCATCGAGCTGCCCGTCAAGTCGCGCCACGGCGAGGCGCATGGCGTTGTGTGGCGATTGCCGGCCTACAACATTGTGCACAACATCCTGACCAATCCGATCTATGCCGGCGCCTACGCGTTCGGGCGCACGAAGAGCCGCGTGAGTGTCGAAGGTGGACGCAAGCATATCCGGCGTGGTGTACAAAAGCCCATGGCCGAATGGGATGTCTTGATCAAGGATCACCACGCGGCCTACATCACTTGGGACGAGTTCGAGCGGAACCTCGCGGTGATCGCCAACAACGCGACCGGCATGAGCAGCGGGCTTGCGCGCGGCGCAGCCCGTGCAGGCGAACTGCTGCTGCCGGGACTATTGCGGTGCGGCCACTGCGGCCGCAAGCTCCATGTGCACTACGGTAGCAAGCTCGGCCGCTACAATTGCTACGGTGCGCGTACGAACCATGGCGCCGCGCGCTGCATTTCGATCAGCGGCTTGAGCATCGATGCGGCGATCAGCAACGAGGTCCTGCGCGTCCTGAAGCCGCTCGGCATCGCGGCTGCGCTCAAAGCGATCGAGGCGCAATCGAGCACGACGAGCGCGGCCGAGCGCCAGCTGGAGCTGTCGCTGCAGCAGGCGCGCTACGAAGCCGCGCATGCGCGCCGACAGTACGACGCCGTCGACCCGGCAAACCGGCTGGTCGCTGGCGAGTTGGAACGCCGCTGGAACGAGGCATTGCAGGCTGTCGCAAAGCTCGAAGGAGAGATCGCCGCCCTGATTGCGCGTCGTCCGTCGCCGCTCGGCGGGCCGGAGCGCCAGCAGTTGATGGCGCTCGGTGCTGATCTGGAGCGCGCCTGGTCGCATCCCGCTGCAACCGCCGCAACGCGCAAGCGTATCCTTCGCGCGGCACTCACGGAGATCGTCGTGCGCAGGGACGGGGCAATCATCCACGCGGTCCTGCACTGGCAAGGCGGTGACCATACCGAGCTGCAAGTGAAACAGCGACTGAATGCGGCCGGCCGGCACAACCCACGCATCCCCGATGACACGATCGCGCTCGTGCGTGAGCTGGCGCGGCTGATGCCCGATCGGCAGATCGCGCGCCTGCTCAATCGCACCGGCGTCGAGACCGGGCACGGCAATGCCTGGACGCAAGAGCGCGTGCGCGGCTTCCGCAATCACCACGAGATCGCCGTCTTCCGCGACGGCGAGTGGGCCGAGCGCGGCGAGATCACGCTCGAAGCGGCAGCGATACTCATCGGCGTCTGCAACATGACGGCGCTGCGTATGCTCCGCCGCGGCGAGATCAAAGGCCGACAAGCTTGCGCGGGCGCACCTTGGGCGATCAAGGCTGAGGATCTGGCAGGCTTCGCCAGCGGCAAGCGTCGGAAGTCTCCGCTAACACTGGATGCCACGCAGCAGGTCTTTGACTTTCAATGAGTTAAGCCGAGGTGCATTATGACTCACGACCGCTGGGGCACGACAAATTGGAGACGACGGCGCGCTACACGCGGGTCGCCACCGGCATGATCGCCAACGTGACGAGCCCGCTCGATCTGCTGTCGCAGCCGCGCAAGAAGTCCACAAAGCCACAACAGAAAGCCCCGCAAAAGACGAGCGAGACGACTAGCCTGGATTTCCACGGCAAGGGATTCCGCTAACAGCAGGATCGCTAAGTGATTCAAGTGACTCGTGATTTTACGCTCAAGTGTTATCCAAAATAGTGCTCTAATAGGACGGGTGATCGTCCACACTTGCGGTAGCGACGCTACTCCGTTTTCAGACGTTCCAGCCGAGGTACGTTCGGAAAAGCCTTACGCGACGGGTATTTCCTGACATTCATAGCACTTGCGGTGCAATTCGATCTTGACACCAGCCCTGGTATGTAAGACCATGCATAGGTGCCTATCGGCGCACCATATAGCATAACAGAATGCCGGCGCTTCTTCGAGGAGCCGGCGACCGCGCACCAGCGCCAGTACGAGGCTTTGCGGGCCTATTTCCTGGACGAGATGACTTCCTCCGAAGCGGCACGGCGCTTTGGCTATTCGCCGGGAGCCTTCCGAGTGCTGTGCCACGCCTTTCGCCGTAGGCAATTGCCGGAACTCTTCGCAACCGCGCGAACCGGTCCGCGCACACAACCCAAGAAGAGCCGTGCCGTGGAGCAGATCGTGTCGCTGCGCAAGCGCAATTATTCGGTCTACGAGATCAGTCAGGCGCTCAAGGAGCAGGGAACGCCACTGAGCGCCACCGCGGTGCGCGAGGTTCTCGCCGGTGAAGGCTTCGCACCACTTCCGCGGCGGCTCGATGACGAGCGTCCCAAGCGGGTCGGCCCCAATGCCGAGGCCGTCGCCAATGTCCACGACTTTGTACTTTCCCCGCGTGAGTTCACCACGCGCGTGGGAGGGCTGTTCCTGTTTGTCCACGATCTGGTGCGTTTTGGCGCCGACGCCGCGCTGGCCCTCGGCGCCAAACTTCCCGGCTCCGGCATGATCCCGGCCGGCCATGCCTTGCGCGCTTCGCTCGCGCTCAAGCTATGGTCCATCGAACGCAAGAGCCATGTCATGGCGCTCGTGGCCGACGAAGGGCTCGCGCTGTTCTGCGGGCTCAACGCTATGCCCAAGAAAAGCTTTTTGTCGGAATATTCCTCGCGCATCACGCCGCAGAAGGTCTCCCGCCTGCTCGGCCTCTGGCACAACCGGGTCACCGGAGAGGTCCTCTTGAGCGGCGAGTCTCTCAACCTCGACTTCCACTCGGTGCCCTATTTCGGCGAGCATCCGATCGTCGAATCGCATTATCTGTCCAAGCGCAGCCGCCGCCAGCCCAGCATCCTGACCTTTCTTGCCCAGGATGCTGACAGTCAAGTGTTCTGCTATTCGAACGCCAACATCCGCAAGGGCGAGGAGGCCGAGGAGGTCTTTCGCTTCATCGCATTCTGGAAGCGCCAGTATGGCAGCTGGCCACGGCACCTCGTCTTCAACTCCAAGCTTACCACCTACCACGGCCTCGATCGGCTCGATGCGGCCGGGATTACTTTCATCACCCTGCGCCGGCGCTCGCCAAGCCTGCTCGCCGAGATCGATGGCCTGCCATCATCGGCATGGCGCACCGTTACCCTCGACATTTCCAGCCGCAAGCATCGCACCCCGCGTTTCTACGAACAGAAGGCGCGTCCGCAAAAGCGCACCTTCCGCCAATTCTTCATCAAGGACCTCGGCCACGACGAACCCACCATCCTGCTCACCAACGACAGCAAGTCCACCGCCAAGAATATCATCGCCCGCTATGCCAAGCGCATGCTGATCGAAAACGCGCTCTCCGATGCGGTGCGCTTCTTCCACATCGATGCGCTCTCCTCATCAGTCGGCCTCAAGATCGATTTCGACATGGCGCTCCTCGTCATCGCCTCAGGCCTCTATCGCCTGATGGCCCGTCGCATGCGCGGATACGATGATGCTCAGGCGCGTCAGATCTTCCGTGATCTCATCGACATGCCGGCCGATGTCGCCATCACCGAAAGCGAGATCACCGTGCGTTTCCACCGTCGTGCCCACCTGCCAATCGTTCTCGCCTCGGGCCTCATCGACAAACCCGTCGCAGTCCCGTGGTGGAATGGCCGCGCCCTCCGCTTGATCCAGTAGCGATCACAAAGCTTGCAGTGTTAGGCTAATTCCTTGCCGTGGAAATCCAGGCTAGCACCGAACCCCCGCCGGCGTAACCGCCCGCGGCAATGTTGCGTCCGAAGCTGGAGGTCGCGGATATCTTCCGCGACCACGGGGCGGCGTGGCGTTCTGCCAATGCCGGTCACGTCAGCCTCGACCAGTTGAAGGTGATGACGGCCATCGAGCGCTGCCGCACGGCGGCGCTCGGTGGGCATGTCGAGCGTTGCGAGAAGTGTGCTCACACCGTCATCGCCTATAACTCCTGCCGCAATCGGCACTGCCCGAAGTGTCAGAGCCTGCCCCCGCGAAGGCGGGGGGCGCGGCGGCACGGGAATGGCTGGCCGAGCGCGAGGCGGAACTGCTGCCGGTGCCGTATTTCCACGTGGTGTTCACGCTGCCCGCTGCCATCGCCGACATCGCGTACCAGAATAAAGCCGTCATCTACGACCTGTTGTTCAAAGCGTCATCGGAGACGATGCTCACGATCGCAGCCGATCCCAAGCATCTCGGCGCTCGCATCGGCATCTTGTCCGTCCTGCACACCTGGGGCTCGGCACTGACCCACCACCCGCATGTGCACATGATCGTGCCCGGCGGCGGCTTCTCGCTCGACGGCAAAAGCTGGGTCTCCTGCCGGCCGCTCTTCTTGCTGTCGGTGGACGTGCTGTCAGCCTTGTTCCGCGGGTTGTTCCTGGACAAGCTCCGCGCCGCTTATCGGGCGGGTGCGCTGCAGTTCTTCGGCAAGCATGCCCGGCTGATCGACCCACGAGCATTCGCCGCCTATCTGGCGCCGCTGTGGAACACAAAGTGGGTGGTCTACTGCAAGCGCCCGTTCGGCGGCCCGAAGGAAGTGCTGCGCTATCTCGCCCGCTACACCCACCGCGTCGCCATCTCAAATCGCCGCTTGATCGCATGCGACGAGAAAGGCGTCACCTTCAAGTGGAAGGACTACAGAATCGAAGGTCCCGACCGCTACAAGGTGATGACGCTCGCCACCCACGAGTTCATTCGCCGCTTTCTCATGCACGTGCTGCCCGCAGGCTTCCACCGCATCCGCTACTATGGCCTGCTCGCCAGCGGTCAGCGCGCCGAGAACATCGCCCGCGCCCGCGAACTGCTCGCGCCGCCAATCATTCCCGTTGATGCCATCAAAGCAATCATCCCCAATGCTACCGAGCCCGAGCCGCAAACGACAAATCTCTGCCCCTGCTGCGGCGGCCGCATGATCATCATCGAGAGGTTCGAACGAGGCGCAACGCCGCATTACCGAGCAAGCCAGCCAACGCCAACGATCAGGATCGACACCTCATGATCGCATCATCGCCGATCAACCAGCACTGCCAGACTTATTCTTGCTGGCTTGCCGCCCGCCACAGCCAAGCTCGCATTTATACGCTCAATTCGCAGACAGCTGCGCTCGCAAACATCCCGCACAGCCCACAGCGCGCTCATTCACAACAACTTGCTCATGCTGACTGCACTGCAAAATTATCTCTGCACCGGTCACTTTCTCAGCTCGCCACCGCCGCTCGCATCCCCAAATCCCCATAGCCTTTCTGCGGCACCACTCCCCTGCGGCACTGCTCGTCCACTACCTCCCGACGCGATTTCGTGCCTTGGCGCTTTTCGGACGCCGGCCAACAGAGCGCGTGATGAGATCAGTGCTGCCGGCGTCCGAAAACCTGCACACAACCGGACTCGTGCACTGCAACAAATGATGCGCCCGATTGCCCGGTTACTCGATCACCTCGTCGGCGCGCTGCTGGAGTTGGAACGGCACATCGAGGCCGAGGGCCTTGGCGGTCTTGAGGTTGATCACCAGCTCGAACTTGACTGGGGCCTGGACGGCAAGCTCGCTCGGCTTGGCGCCCTTGAGGATGCGATCCGCATAGGTCGCCGTGCGCTGATAATTATCGACCTGGTCATTTCCGTAGGAGAGCAGGCCGCCGACTTCAGTGAACATACGGTACGGATAGACGGCAGGGAGGCGGTAGCGCGCCGCCAGCGATGTGATATCCACGCGATGGGCGTTCATGAAGGAATCCGTTACCACGACGAGGCCGCCATTCGGCGCGCGTGCCTGTGCAGCAATGACGGATTCGAGCTCGGACGTGTCGCGAACGGACGCGGCAATCGCCTCCGTTGCGAAGGACGCTGCGGCGGTTTTGAACGAGTTCAGGTAATATTCGGCATAGGGCGCCGTTGCCGGGTTGAACAGGAAGGCGACCCGGTTAACGCGCGGCGCAATCTCCTTGAGCAGCTCCAGCCACTTGCCGGCCATCGTTGGCTCAATATTGGTGAAACCGGTGATGTTGCCGCCCGGCCGCGGAAAGCTCGCGACGAAGCCGCTGCCGACCGGATCGGAGACGCTCGCGAAAATGATGGGGATGGTGCGTGTTTGTTGCAGCATCGCCGCGGCCGTGGGTGTGTTGTTCGCAAGAATGACATCGGGCTGCAGCGCGACGAGTTCCTTCGCGAAACGTTGCCTGGACTCCGCGTCGTCGGGTGCCGCCCAGCGCGTTTCGATCCGGATGTTGCGGCCCTCCGTCCACCCGAGCTTCTGGAGTCCCTCCCGGAATGCGGCGACGAATGCCTGTCCTTCCCGGTCGCTCTCCGCATACCCCATCAGCACGCCGATGCGCCGCACCCCGTCAGCCTGCTGTGCCCGCGCATTTAGCGGCCACGCCGCCACGCCGCCGAGAAGGCTAATGAACTCGCGCCGCCGCATATCCGCTCCCAAGCTCAGGAGACAGCATTCTAGGCTCAAACGCGTACTTTGATAGGGGCTCAAACCGGGTGGTCAAAACCATTGCCGCAGTGCACAGCCAATGTCGGAGATGGGTCAAAACCTGAGATTACCGCAGCGCAACATTGCGGTCCGCTTCTCCTCGGATAGCCGACGTAAGGAATGAGTTGCACAGTCACGATTACATGGGCAAGGGACGCTGCGATGGGCATGCTCGCATCTTCTGCGGGCCGCGCTCGCGGCACATTCCCGATCACACAATCCCCAGCGGCGGATATTTCAGCTTGCGCGCGAAGCTCGTCTGGCCCGCAGGCTTCGCGCAGCGCAGGCACACGATGCTGTCCACCAGCTGGGGCACTCCGCCCGCGGGAGTGATATTGGCGAGCGCGTCCTTCGGTATCGCGCCGGTTCCGTGTTGGCCCGATCGCCCCAGCAGGATGCGCTGCGGATTGTCGCGCGTCAATTCGCCGGTCACGCCGGCGACCCACGCGATCGTCGGCTTGTCGAATCTCCTGCCCTGCCACCAGTCGGGATAGCGCCCGGTGGCGTGCATGGCGGCTTCGAAGCCGCCGGCCATCGTCTTGCCGAGCTGGTTGCCGGCCATCAGCAGCCGTTCGCGCGCACTCGCTCCGGCGGCGTGGAATTCGCGCTGCTTGGCGTAGGGGCGATAGTACGCAAGCGCGTTCTCAGTGCGTCGCCGCGCTCGCTCCTGCTCGATCTCCTTCAGGAAAGCCGAGAGCATTTCGGGCGTAGGCGATGAGAGCGGCGAGTTGCTCGTCTGTAAGTCCATCGAAGGTCCCTTCCTTGATTTCCAGCTGCTTCGGCAGCAGCGATGCCACCACTTTGAGATAGGCGCGCACAGGTCCAGTGTTTCCAAAGCTCAGAATCATATGCGGCCGTCATTCCGGGGCGCCGAAGCGAAGCGGAGGCGAACCCGGAACCTATAACCACAGGCCTGAGGTTATGGATTCCGGGCTCTCGGCCTCCTTCGTCGGCCTCGCCCCGGAATGACAACTTTCAGGAATCGCTCGTCTAGTCCTGCGCAAATGCCGCAGGACTGCGCGCGCCTTGCAGCGCAAGGCTCGTAGGGCGGAATAGCGAAGCGTATTCCGCCGCTCGGCCTCGCCGATCGCTGGAACGCGTCAATCGCGATCCGCAAAATCGATGGAAGCTGCGGCCGCTTACTGGCCTGTCGGCATTCGTATTATCCGCATGGTCGCGCAAGTGCCGCGCGCTTAGCGCAGAATGGCGGAATACGCTTCGCTATTCCGCCCTACGTGCTTTATCACCGAGGCGCACTGCGCGCGAGCAGTCGCGCGCTCTTAAACCGTGTTTGAGCAAGCTTTCCCCGGCTGCCGACTTGCGGCTCTAAATGCTAATGTTCGAGAAGTGCCGATACCGGTCATTAGCAAACATGATGACCGAGAGCCGCGCGCTGGGCCGCCCTCGGTCTCTCGGAAGTGTTGTTATTCGGCAGCACGATTGTTACGCGTGGCTTCCCTAAGCCGCTTTTCGTCCTCCGGTGTCAACTTCGGTCGATCGATCTTCAGCGTCAGCTTGTTGAGCTTGCCGGTGAAGCGGAACGGCACCTGATAGTCTTTGTCATCCACTGGTGTCCCAGTATCGGCCCCGATGTCGAAGTTCTCGTCCCATTGCATGATCAGCGGGATCGTGTGCTCGATGGTTTGGCGCGCTACCTCCCTGCCGTCGACCTTGAGCACGCCAGTGCCGCCGCGCCCGACGCCGCTCATGTTGTTGAAGGCGAGCGTGCCTAATCCCAGGCCGTCATACTTGAAGTCGAACTCAAGCGTGTGCTTGCCCGGCGACAGTGCGTCCGGTCCCTCCCAGCGAGTGCGCTTGAGGCCGACGAAGTTGTACAGGAACACGGGCTTGCCCTTCAGCAGATAGAACCCGTAGCCGCCGAACCGGCCGCCTTGGGTCACGATCATGCCTTCGGCGCCGTCCTGCGGGATGTCCACCTCGGCTTTGAAGTTGTACGACGCATCGAGGATGCTCGGCGCGTCGCCGTTTGGCGTCCCGGTGACTGTGCCTGACCAGGCAAACTCGGTGCGGCCAGCGGCGAGGCTGGGACGTGGCGCGACGACCCGGGTCGCCACCGTGGCGTCAAGCGGCAGGACTTGGTATTTGGCCGCCTCGGTCCAGAACAGGTTTTCCAGCTCCCTCAGCTTGGCCGGATACTTGGCGGCGACGTTCTCGGACTGTGTCCAGTCCTTGGTGAGATCGTACAGCTCGTAGGGGAAACTGGCGGGATCCTGGCTCACCGCACCGGCGAGATCCCACGGCGGCCGCATGACCTTGGTGCTCGCGATCCAGCCGTCGTTGTAGATCGCGTGGTCGCCCATCATCTCGAAATACTGGGTGCGATGCCGCGACGGCACGTTCGCGTTCTTGGCATCGAAGGTGTACATCATGCTCACCCCTTCGATCGGCTTCTGCGGGATGCCGTCGACCGCCGTCGGCGCTTTGATGCCGGTTGCTTCCAGCAGTGTCGGCACGATGTCGATCATGTGGTGGAACTGGTTGCGGATGCCGCCCTTGTCCTTGATCACCTTCGGCCATGAGATCGCCATGCCCTGGCGCACGCCGCCGAAGTGCGACGCGATCTGCTTGGTCCAGGAGAACGGCGTGTCGAACGCCCAGGTCCAGGCCACCGCCATGTGCGGATAGGTCTGGTCGGTGCCCCAGACATCGTAAAAGTACTTGAGCTGATCTTCGACCGGAACAGGAATGCCCTGGAGCGAAGCAACCTCGTTCGGAGTACCGATCAGCGATCCTTCAGCGCTGTTGCCGTTATCGCCGGCGATGTAGATGATCAGCGTGTTGTCGAGCTTGCCCATGTCCTCGACCTGCTGGATCACGCGCCCGATCTCGTGATCAGAATAGGCCCAGTACGCGGCGAACACTTCCACCTGCCGGATGAACATCTTTTTCTCGTCGGCTGTGAGCTGATCCCAGCGCTTGAGCAAGTCATCGGGCCATGGCGTGAGCTTGGCGTCTTGCGGGATCACGCCGAGCTTCTTCTGGTTGGCAAAGATGGTGTCGCGCAGCTTGTTCCAACCCTCGTCGAACAGGTGCATGTCGCTGATCTTCTTAATCCACTCCGGTGTCGGGTGGTGCGGCGCGTGGACGGCGCCGGGCACGTAGTAGATGAAGAACGGCTGCTCCGAATTGATCGCGGTGATGCGGTCCATGTACTCGATCGCATCGTCAGCCATCGCTGTGACCAAGTTCCAACCCGGATTGTTGTAGTAGGGGTAGATCTGCGTGGTGTTGCGGAACAGGTTCGGCTGCCACTGGTTGGCATCCCCGCCGACGAAGCCATAGAAATAATCGAAACCCATTCCGACCGGCCATTGGTCGAACGGTCCAGCCTGACTCGCCTGGAATTCCGGCGTGTTATGTTCTTTGCCAAACCACGAAGTCCAATAGCCATTATCCTTCAGAATTCTGCCGATGGTCGCCTTGTCCCGGGTCATCACGCTGTTGTAGCCGGGGTAACCTGTCGACTGCTCGGTGACGACTCCGAAGCCCATGGAATGATGGTTTCGTCCTGTGATCAGCGCGGCGCGTGTCGGCGAGCACAGCGCCGTCGAGTTGAAGTTGGTGTAGCGCAGCCCAGTGGCCGCGATCCGGTCGAGGTTCGGCGTCGGGATCACGCCACCGAACGTGCTGGAGACGCCGAAGCCGGTATCGTCGGTCATGATCAAAAGAATGTTCGGTGCGCCCTTGGGCGGCACCACGCGCGCCGGCCAATACGGCGTCGATTGCGCGGCGTTGCGCTCAATCTTGCCGCGGAACGGCTGCGGAGGAGGCGGCAGCTGGTTGCCCGGGATCGTCGTCGTCGCCTCGGGCGACCCTGGCACGCCCGTGGTTTGTTGAGCCAGCGCGGGCCCACATGCCATCAGAGCAAATATGGCCACGGTACTGACGCTAACAGTCCATCCATTTGCTCGCATAGCTGTCTCCAAAAATGATTATGGCCGTGCCTTTAACCCAACGGTAGCGGACCCGCGTTCGCAAAAGAGATGGGTCGTTAAGCGATGTCAAAACGAATAATTTTGATCCAGATCAAGGCGCATGGCTGCTCTGCAAAAAATACTTCAAGAGAAAAATCAACACGATTCGAAACATGCCGACATGAACCGCCAGCAACGTCGCCAGCACGATGCCCATAAAATTTTCGTCGGCCATCTTGCAGCACATTGCTGGCTTTTGATCCTCAGCCCGATCGCAAAGGTTGGGGTTCGCTTGTTCGCTTGGAATGCCAGAAAAATGGGGCAATGGCCGCCACGAGAACGACGACAACCAGCAGGAGAAGCAGTGTCGATTGCTCCAGCCATGCGATGGCCGGGACTCCAAGTGCCAACACGGCCCCGACCAGACAAATGCGCCAGGACGCGATATGGATCCCGGCGGTAAAGGTCCCCAGCGCAAGTATCGTCAATGCCGCAAGCGCGCTGGCATCGGCGTTCATCATGCGGCTCACATCGGCCACGAACATGAGATGCATGGCCACCAGCACCGCTGCCCAATGCAGCGCCTGCGTCCAGATGAGGCGCAAGCGCTGCTCTCGACTTTCGGCGTCGGGCCACCGCGTGATGACGCAAATGACTCCGATGCAAGGGGCCAGAATGATCCAATAGATCGTGATGGGGGTCTTGGAGAAGCTCGTGTAGGCGACGCCAAAAAGCGCAAGAATCAGTACCAGGAGGTAGGGCCATTCCCTTATGAGAAAGGCGCGCATGTTAAATCGCCAAGCGCCGCTTGCAGGTTTGTCGGGCCGCGGGTCTTCCATCGATCAATGCCCCGGACTGTCGCTCATGGATTATAGTGATATCTGGCCGGCAAATGCAGCACCTGATCCCATCAACCGTTCCTATTGTCGAAAGGGATGCGGGCATCGTTCTCAAAGCTCGGTTTGCGCTTACGACTGAACACCTAGACCACGTTGGCGATGAATGCGGCGACGAGAATCAGGAGATAGATTGTCATATCCATCATGATCCGGCTTGGGCGTCCCGTTCTGCCTAGGTTGACCGACAGCGCCCCACGGGAGCATCCTCCCATCGCACACGGCATTCATGCGGCGGAATGTCGGCTTATATGAATGACCGATCCAGAAGGCCGCGTAGGGCGATGAGCGGCGTGCGGTCTCAGGCAATGTGGGCCGCTGCGGCTGCCGCCGGCCTTGAAGTTGTGACGGGGGCCGGCTTGGTCGTTGCGCCGTCGTTGCTTGCCAGGCTGCTGTTCGGGTCGGAGATGAACGCGTCCGGGGATCTCGTCGGCAGGATTTCCGGCCTCGTGATACTGTGTCTTGCGCTGGGGTGCTGGCCGCGCGCGTTCGAGCGCGATAACCGGCAGGAGCTCGCGCCCCTTCTCGCGCTGAGCCTGCTCGCCACCATCTATCTTATCTACGTCGGCATGGGCGGGGTGAACGTTGGCGTGCTGCTTTGGCCGGCCGCCGCGGCCCACCTCATTCTTGCGATCCTGCTGGCGCGCGCCTGGATGAGCCGGCGGGCGGCATGATGACGGATGGACGGGAGGAAAAAAGCCCTGGGCAAAGCTCTCAGGAAAACTCGGCAGTTTGAGTGTTTCCGAACGCTTGGAAAGGAACAGCGAATGAAGAAGACAACGTCAGACGGTTTGAAGAGGGCTGCAAAGGCGCGGCTGATCGGTGCAGAGTTGTCCATTGCGCTGTTAATGATGACGGGCGTGGCCGCGCCCTCGGCGGCGGAGGATTTGGACAAGGATCTCGGGGTCATCCGAGCGTGCGGTGTCGATATATGGCGCCTCTGCTCGGACGTGCTGCCCGACGTCGGACGCATTAAAGCCTGTGTTCAGGACAAGATGGGCCAGCTTTCCAAAGGTTGCCTCGATACGCTCCTCGACGCGATGGCCGGCTCGTCATTCAAGGTCTGCAAGAATCAGACTTATGCGCTTTGCGCTGGGGCGCGCTGCAATGTGTTCGACGGCGTCGCCTACTGTCAGTGCGACGTGAAGCACGGAGACAGCATCAGCCTGCCGTTTCCGATGGGCAAGGAGGACGTCTGCTCGATCAACGCCGCAGGCGCCAACAACAAATACATGATCAGCACCTATAGTCTGCCTGCGTCGATCGCTTCACCGCAGGGAGGCGGCGCGGCCTACACCTGCTCGGGCGACGACGGTGGCGCCTACGCTCAGTGCGACGGTGGTATCTGTTTCAGAAGCACCGAGGAGACGATGTTCCCGGGCTTCGACAAGCCCGCCCCGAAGGGGCAAATCATTTGTTCCTGCCCCATCACTCAAGCCAAGCCAGGTGTGGACGCGCAAGGCTATCAAATCCTGGGACCGTATCCTTGCGACAAGTCCTTCTTCCGGTATTGCAAAAGTGCCACCGCCAACAACAAGACGGGCTCAACGATCTATGTCGGCGCTCCGATTGGCACGGCTCAGGCTCTGGCGGTCCTGCTCAACGGCAAAGTTCCGCCCATCAACGAGTGCCGGGAGTAAGTCCTCCGAGATGTGATCGCCGCCGAGGATGCGCACGCGAGAAGCATCGATCGCTTCTTTCGGTAACATTAGGTTAGAGGAGCGATAATGACCCAGGGAGGGCAGGTTCCCGACAGGTGTAGAAGGCCGGCATCTGGAGCCATTATAGATGTGGCCTGCATACTCTTGTTGAGCGTGCTGTTCGCATGCGGGCTGTCGTCATGCTCGCGAGATGGAATGCCTGTCGGAGAGGCGGAATACTCGGCAAAGATCGTGGGGACGTGGCAAGGGACGGTTGGAGACAGGAACGAAATGATATCATTCAAAGCTGACGGAGGATTTGAAGCCCAGGAACGGCGTATGGGGTTCATCAGCAATACTCTTGGCCAGGGTGTCACAGGCACAATTCGCGGAACGTGGATGATCAAAGGCAGGACTATGACGTTGAACATCAGCAGCGCTGAGGATGTCAGCGTGCTAAATAGGGCTACTACAAGCACAATCGAAGCATTCAACTCAAACGAGCTTGTCGTCAAAAGCGCTTCTGGAAATCCTTCGACGTTTGTGCGGGTGCGGGATCTCTTCTAAAGTACGCAAGCGCGTTCTCAGTGCGTCGCCGCGCTCGCTCCTGCTCGATCTCCTTCAGGATAGCCGAGAGCATTTCGGGCGTAGGCGATGAGATCGGCGAGTTGCTCGTCGGTAAGTCCATCGAAGGTCCCTTCCTTGATTTCCAGCTGCTTCGGCAGCAGCGATGCCACCACTTTGAGATAGGCGTCCGGCTTCGCCGTCCGCACGGTTGCGATCACCGCCTCGCCGTGCTCCAGCCAGTCCGTGTAAAGTTGCGTGATGAAAGCTTCACCGAGCTTGTTGCGCGAGCCACGCGGCCGGCCGGTTATGTTACCGGAATGGCCGCGCGCAAAACGTCCGAGTTTGTCGCGATGCATTGACTTTTCCCTTGCTTTGCCGGCGCGTTGCCGGCGCAGTGCGGCGCAAGGCTTGTAGGGCGGAATAGCGAAGCGTATTCCGCCACTCGGCCGCGCCGGTCGCTAGAACGCGTCAATCGCCATCCGCAAAATCGCTGGAAGCTACGGCCGCTTACTGGCCTATCGGCATTCGTATTGTCCGCATGGTCGCTCAAGTGCGGCGCGTTTAGCGAGGTTGCGCGCAGAATGGCGGAATACGCTTCGCTATTCCGCCCTACGTTGCCGCAGAACTGCGCGCGCCTTGCAGCGCACGTTCAATTCATAATTTCGGAGGATGCACTTTTGTACACGAGTTCCGTTTCTTTGTCAAGATTTTTTTCATTTTTTTCATTTTTTTTCGTTTTGTGCATTTTTTCAGTTTTTGTTGGCGATTTGTTTTATCGGCTTTGTTGTCCGAATTTTTCGATGGCGATGTTTGACAGAGATATTTTTTGCGCCTTTTCGACTTTTGACACGCCTGTAAACGCCTGTAACATCAGGCTCCGCCTTCCGGGGAGAAGCAGTCATCAGCCAGACGATGACCGCCGAGGATTGCACGCAAAGGCTTGGCGCGCGACATTCTTGCACTGAGCGAGGATCAAACATGCCCAAATGGATCGCCGCATCGATCGGCTTGGCGCTGCTTATCGTCGGCACGGCGCAAGGGCAGACCGGCAAAGGCACCTATCCCGACCGGACTGTGCGGATGATCGTGCCGTTCGCAGCCGGCGGTCCGGGCGACATCTTCGCCCGCCTGATCGGACAGAAACTATCGGAACAGCTCGGCCAGCAATTCGTCATTGAGGACCGTCCCGGCGCCGGCGGCACTATCGGAACGGGTGCTGTGGCACGCGCGCCGGCAGATGGTTATACGCTGCTGGTCGCAAGCTCGGCGGTGTGGGTCAACGCCCTTCTCTATCCGCAGATTCCCTACGACCCGGTGAGAGATTTCGAGCCGATCATCATCGGAGCAACGTCGCCCGAGGTGCTGGTGGTGCATCCCTCGGTGCCCGCCACGAACGTGGCGGAGCTTGTCGCACTGCTGCGCGACGGAAAATACAGTAATTTCGCCATCGCGGGCATTGGCACGCCGCCACATCTGTCAACCGAGCTGTTCAAGCTGTCGCTCAAGCTCCCCATCGTGACCGTGCCATTCGGCGGCGGCGGCCCGATGGTGCAATCGCTGGTCGGGGGCCACACCCTCGTCGCATTCGCGACGCTGCCGTCGGCGTCGGCACAGATCAAGGACGGTCTCCTGCGCGCGCTTGCAGTAACCAGCGCAAAGCGCATCGCCCTTCTGCCCGAAGTGCCGACGATGGAAGAAGCGGGTGTGCCCGGACAGGTGCAGGAGGCGCCGCAATGCGTCTGGGCACCCGCCGGCACGCCGCGCGAGATCATCGATCGATTGTACCGCGAGATTGCGCGCGCGGTTGCGTCGCCAGACCTCAAGGCGAAAATGGCGGCAATCGGGTATGAGCCTAGTGCGGTGCCACCGGACGAGTTCAAGGCGCGGATCGCGGCGGATATGCCGAAATGGGCGAAGGTGATCCACGATGCCGGTATCAGGCCGTAGTGCGTGACGGCTGCAAGTCTGACGTATTTGCTGCCGATTCGAATTCATACGATGCTGCCTGACTGACTGATCGTGCTATAGGCCACCGAATGTCGCTCGAACGAAGCTCGGCCACGACCGCGAAGGCGCGTGTGCCCTATGTCGGCCAGCGCGTGCTGCGGGTCGAAAACCCGCCCCTGCTCAAAGGGCGCGGTCAATTCATTGATGACCTGCCGGTCAAAACCGGAACGCTGCACGCCGCGTTCCTGCGCTCGCCCCATGCCCATGCCGAGATCGTCTCCATCGGCACCAGCGCTGCACGCGCGCGGCCGGGCGTGCGCGCGGTCGTGACCGGACAGGATGTTGCGGCGCTCACCGACCTTCTCATCGTCGGCTTTGCAACCGCGATGGAATATCGCGGCATTGCGGTCGACCGCGTGCGTTACGTGGGCGAGCCGGTCGCGGTTGTCTGCGCCACCGACCGTTATCTGGCGGAGGACGCGCTCGACGACATTCGCGTCGAATACCGCCCCTTGCCGGCGGTCGTTGATCCCGTCGCGGCGGCGGGGCCCAACGCTCCCGTCCTTCATCCCGGGGTGGGCTCGAATGTGCTGTCCTATCGCGAGTTCCGCCACGGCGAGACCGCAAAAGCCTTTGCCGAGGCGAAACGGCAGCACGAGATCACAATCTCGTATCCACGCAATTCCGTCACGCCCATGGAAGGCTACGCGGTGATCGCCGAGCACCTGTCGACCGGCGGTTACGATGTTTACTCCAATTTCCAGGGGCCGTTCTCGCTCCATCCGGTCATGGCGCGGGCGCTGCGGGTGCCCGGGAGCCAGCTACGCCATCGTAGCCCCGCGAACTCGGGCGGCAGCTTCGGGTCCAAGCTTGCGCTGTTTCCCTACATCGTGGTGCTGTGTATCGCCGCTCGCATCGCAGGCCGGCCGGTCAAATGGATCGAGGACCGGCTCGAGCACCTAGCGGCCGCAAGCTCGGCGCCAAACCGCGTGACGCGCATCGCAGCCGCCTATGATGACGCGGGCGTGGTCAGCGCGCTGCGCCTGACGCACTGGGACGATCACGGCGCCTATCTGCGCGCGCCCATGCCCGCGCCGATCTATCGCATGCACGGGCTTTCGACCAACGCCTATGGGATCAAGAACGTCGACGTCTTTACGCACATTCTGGTGACGAACAAATGCCCGACCGGCGCGGTGCGCGGCTTCGGCGGGCCGCAACTTTATTTCGCGGTCGAGCGCATGATGCACGCAATCGCCGTCGAGCTTGGGCTCGATCCGCTCGATCTCATTCGCCGCAATCTGATCCCGGGAGGATCCTTTCCCTACCGCACGCCCGCGGGAGCTTTGATCGATTCCGGCGATTATCAGCGCGTGATCGCCGAGACGGTGCGCGAAGGCAAGCTCGATGAGCTCAAAGCAACGTGCGAGCGGGCGCGCCGCGAAGGCCGGCTCTATGGAATTGGCTACGCCGTCGCAGTGGAGCCAAGTCAGTCCAATATGGGCTACATCTCCACGTTGAAGACGGGGATCGAGCGCGAGCGTGCGGGCCAGAAGGACGGCGCGGTGGCGTGCGCGACGATCAACATCGATCCGCTCGGCGCAATCAGCGTGGTTGGCGATTCAGTGCCGCAGGGCCAAGGCCACCAGACCGCGCTCGCTCAGATCGTCGCCGATCAGCTCGGGGTGAGGATCGAGGATGTGGTGGTCAATCTCGAGACCGACACCCAGAAGGATGGCTGGTCGCTCGCTGCCGGCAATTATTCCTGCCGGTTCGCGCCCGCGGCAGCGAGCGCCGTGCATATCGCAGCCGTGCGCCTGCGGGAAAAGCTCGCGCGTATCGCCGCGTCCTCGCTCAACATTCCCGCTGATCGCGTTGATTTCGGCGGCGGCAAAGTCTTTGCCCGCGATAATCCGGCAAATGCGCAAAGCTTGCATCGCGTCGCTGGCCAGGCGCATTGGTCTCCGGCGGGTCTTCCCGACGGAATGGCTCCCGGTCTGCGCGAAAGCGTGACCTGGAGCGCGCCGGAACTCACAGCGACGACAGCCAACGACGAGATCAACACGTCGCTTGCCTACGGCTTCGGTTTTGATTTCTGCGGCGTCGAGATCGACCGTGAGACCGGCGAAATCCGCATTGACAAATACGTCACCAGTCATGACTGCGGAACCATCCTCAATCCCGGCTTGGCCGATGGGCAGATCCATGGGTCCTTCGCGGCGGCGATCGGTGCTTCCCTGTATGAAGAATTTGCCTATGCGGATGACGGCAGTTTTCTCTCTGGCACATTTGCAGACTATCTCGTGGCAACGGCGCCGGAAATGCCGAAGCTCAACGTCCTTCATCCTGTGCAGTCGCCTTCGCCCTTCACGCGACTCGGTGCCAAGGGCATTGCCGAGGGCAACCAGTACAGCACGCCCGTTTGTCTTGCCAACGCAGTGGCCGACGCACTCGGCCGTTCCGACATCACGATCCCGCTTAAACCGGCGCGGGTCCTCGAATGGATGACCCCGGATGAGCCTGCTGCTGCGCGGGCGACTGGGCGATCAGAGACGCAAACCGCGCAACCGGCAGCGTCCATGCTCGGCGGCAAGGGTTCGGTCGTTGTATCGGCAAGCCCAGAAGAAGTGTGGGCGGGTTTGCTCGATGAAACCAGGCTGAAAGCAGCCTTGCCCGGATGCCGCGAGCTCAAGCGCGTCGGCGAAAATGCCTTCAAGGCCGTCGTCTTCCTCGGGGTTGGTCCGGTGCGGGGACAGTTTGCTGCCGACGTCTTCTTGTGCGACCTCGACGAACCACGCTCGGCCGTTCTGAAGGGCAATTTGTCGGGAGCGCTTGGCGCCACTTCCGGGACGGGGCACTTGTCCCTTACAGCGGTGAAGGAAGGCTGCCGCCTCGATTACAACTATGATGTGCATGTGTCGGGCCGGGTTGCCATGATCGCCGGTCGAATGCTCGATGGCGCAGCACGCCACCTCATCGGCGCATTCTTTCGAAATTTTGCAAAAACTCTCGCGGGGACGCCGCCTCAACAGGCACCCGGTTTGTCTTGGTCGGACCGATTGCGCCGCCTGATTGGAATGAAGCGATGAAGCCGCCGCCGTTCGACTACGCCCGCTGCGATAGCATGGACGAGGCATTGTCGCTGCTCGCAGAGCACGGGGAGGAAGCACGCGTGATTGCTGGCGGGCAGTCGCTCATGGCCATGCTCAACATGCGCCTGTTGCGGCCCTCCGTTCTCGTCGACATCGCCGAACTCGGCGAGTTGAATTACATCAACGATTCATCCGGCTGGGTGGAAATCGGCGCAACCACCACGCAGGCTGTGCTCGAATCGTGGCCAGGGCTCAATTCGCGCTTGCCGCTCGTCGCCGCCGCAATACCGCACATCGGACATTTCCAGACGCGCAACCGCGGAACGATCTGCGGTTCGCTGTGCCACGCGGACCCGAGCTCCGAATTGCCGCTCTGTCTTGCCACTTTGGGCGGGGAAGTGGTGCTACGGTCGCGGCGCAGGAAGCGCGTGCTTAGCGCGAAAGAATTCCAGGTTGGAATGCTGACCACGGCAAAGCAGGACGACGAGATCATGGTTGCCGCGCGCTACCCGGCCGCGCAGAGAGGCTTCGGCTATGCCTTTCACGAGCTGTCGCGGCGGCATGGCGACTTTGCCATTGTGGCGCTGGCGGGGGTTGCAGGCGGGGGAAAGATTCGCTTGGGCGTCGGCGGTGTCGCCGAGGCACCGATGGTGCGCGAGTGGGACGACGCTCTCAGGGATGAAGATCTCGCGGATGCCCTCAACGACTTTGCGTGGGAACTGCGCGGCAGCGACGATATCCACGCCACCGCTCGCTACCGGCGTGAAATGGTGCGCCGGCTGGGCAAGAGAGTGATCGAAGAAGCTCGCCGATGCGCCTCCTGAAACAAGGCGAGCGCCATCGCGTGCGCTTCACGCTCAACGGTGAGCCGGTCGAAGGACTGGCGGAGCCGCGCATGCTGCTCACGGACTTCATTCGCCATGTGATCGGGGCGACCGGAACCCATGTCGGATGCGAGCACGGCATCTGCGGCGCGTGCACTATTCGGGTAGACGGCAAGGCGGTGCGCTCATGCCTCATGCTCGCGGCTCAAGCGGAAGGCAAACGGATCGAAACCATCGAGGGACTGGCCGCCAAGGATGGCTCGCTGTCGATCCTTCAGCTCGCGTTCCACCGCAACTTCGCGCTCCAGTGCGGCTATTGCACGCCCGGATTTCTGATGACGCTGGCGGAATATCTGGAAAAGCATCCCGATCCGTCCGAACAGGAGATACGCCTGGCGTTGAGCGGCAATCTCTGCCGCTGCACCGGCTATGCGGAGATCGTGGACGCGGCGCTCGAAGCGGCGCGCGAAATACGCGCGCAGGCTGCCGCCGAATAGGAGATTGGTCGGATGCGCGCTTTGGTCGTCCACGAGTTCGGGCCTATTCGTTCCCATCGCATTGAGGATATGTCCGATCCTCCGTTTGGTGAGGGCGACGTGCTCATCGACGTGAAGGCGATCGGGCTCAACTTTCCGGATACGCTGATGCTGCAAGGCAAATATCAGACCCGCCCGGAGCGGCCATTTGTGCCGGGACGGGATGCTTCCGGCGTGGTCATTGCAACCGGGTCCGCGGTCAACCGGGTGAAGAAAGGGGACCGGGTCATCGCGCAGGTGACGACCGGTGCCTTCGCCGAAAAGCTCGTCGCACCGCAGGCACGCTGTTTTCGCATGCCCGATGAGATGGATTTCGTGACCGGCGCCGGCATGGTGACGATCTACAACACCGCCTATGTGGCCGTGGTGATCCGCGGGCAGCTCAAGCCCGGGGAAACCGTTCTCGTGACCGGCGCGTCAGGCGGCGTGGGCCTCGCCGTCGTCCAGCTCGCAAAAGCCAAGGGTGCGCGCGTGCTCGCGGGCGTGACCTCAAAGGATAAGGGCGAGCTCGCGCTCGCAAATGGCGCCGATGCACTCGTCGACCTTTCGGCATCCGATCTGCGGGAAGATCTGCGGCGGCAGGTGTTCGCTTTGACCAAAGACCGTGGCGTCGACGCGGTCTTCGATCCCGTCGGCGGCAACATCTTTGACGCCGCAGTGCGAGCTCTGGCCTTTGGCGGGCGGATCGTGATCGTCGGGTTTGCTTCCGGACGCATTCCCGAGATCAAGGGGCATTACATTCTTCTCAAAAACATTGCCGTGGTCGGTGCCCCACTCGACATCCATTTCAAGATGCAACCGCAGCTCATGGATGCAGGGGTCGCCGATCTTTTCCGATTGTATCACCAAGGGCAGATCAAGCCCGAGATCATGGCGACTTATCCGCTCGAGCGCATCCATGATGCCATGGATGTGATTCTGGCGCGCGCCGTCAAAGGCAAGATCGTCTTGACGACCGGGGCCGGCTGAGCGGCTGTCATTGCGGGCGAGCCAACCGATCTCGGGTTTACCGAGATCGGCCACTTTAAGCGCCCAAGTCGGCAACTGCCGACTTGGGTTGGGCTCGAACCCCGAATCCGCAAGGCCTTATGGTTTCCGGGGTGCCTCGCTGCGCCCGGCACCCGGAATGCCGCTTGCCTACATCAAATCGATCATCAAAGGATTGGTGCGTTGGCCGCGCTTGAACTCGGCGAGACGTTCGCCAGCGTAGGGGTGATCGAGCGAGGTGAGAATGTTCTGGCACTCGTACTCCGTGCATTCCTCAAGCGACCGGCGCCAGCCTTCGTGGAACGTCTCTTTGACATAGGCTTGCAGATGGGTCGGCCCATGCCCGAGCTGGCGCGCGATCTTCGTAACGTTCTTTGAGAATTCCTCGTTCTTGTACATGCGATTGCAGATCTGCCATTCGACGGCTTCTTTTGCCGTAAGCGTGCGGTTGGTCAGCATCAACTCCATGGCGCGGCGAAATCCCACGATCTTGGCCAGCGTGTAGCTGGAGCCGCCGTCATTCGCGACACCATTGGCCATCCAGGAAGCAAAAAAGCTCGCATTCTCGCTACACACGGCGAGGTCGCTTGCGAGCACCAGGCCGAGCCCGCCGCCGACCGCGACGCCGTTTACGGCGGAGAGCACCGGCTTAGGAATGCGCACGATGCGGTGGAGCATTTGATGCCACCACATCGCGACCTCTCGAAAACCGGCGCGCAAGGCCTCGCGATCATCAAGCCGATACCCTTTAAGATTGACGCCGGCACAGAACGCGTCGCCCGCCCCGGTGAGCACGACGGCGCCGACATCGCTGCGGTCCTCGCAGGTGCCCAATGCCGTGAACAGCCGTGATAAGGCCTCGACATCGAGCGAGTTCTTGACCTGTGGACGGTTGATCGTGATGGTGGCCACGCGATCCGTGATGTCGAGCAGAATGGGTTCAGCCTCGGCCATGATGGCATCCTTTCATTGAGAAGACGCGAGCGATCCGGGATATTGCTGTCATAGCCGGTGCGCCACCGGCTGCAAGCAGGCATTCAACAATGGCAGAGATCGAGCTCTATCATTTCTGGGATTCATTCTGCTCGTTCAAAGTTCGGATCTGTCTCGAGGAGAAGCGACTCAAATGGACGGGTCACCACATCGATCTAATGACTTTCGAGAACTTCAAGCCGCACTATCTCACCATCAACCAAAAGGGACTGGTTCCCACATTGAGTCACGCTGGACAGATCATTCCCGAATCTTCCATCATCAACGAGTTCCTCGATGAGCAATATCCGGAGCCGCGCCTTACACCGGAGGAGCCGGCTGCACGCGCGCGGATGCGGCAATGGGTTAAGGTCGAAGAAGACGAGCTGTTCACGGCGGTGCGGCCTGCTTCGCTCAATCTCATGATGAAGCAGGTGTTCGCGAAATTTTCGGAAGCCGATCTCGACCGACTGCTCGCCACACATCCGCGCCCGTACTTGATCCCGACATTGAAAAAGATGTTTCTCGGTCCACCAGACCCGAAGGCAGTCGGGCAATCGCGCAAAATGCTGGCCACGGCATTGGAAAAGATAGACCGTGCGCTGGCGCAATCCGGGCCATGGCTGGCCGGCGAAACTTATTCGCTCGCGGATATCGCAGCCGCGCCCGTCATTGACCGCATCCAACGCCTGCGCATGGCGGATCTGTGGGATGGTCTGCCCGCGCTGAAGTCTTGGGTTGAGCGCATAATGAGCCGGCCCGCTTACAAACAAGCCGCGCCTCCGGAAGGCTGCCGGATGCCGAGCCCGGTCGCGCAGGTGTAAGCGTGGGCAAAGGCGCGCACAATTCCGCCTATTCGCGTAAGCAAAATCGTGCACGCGCCATGCCCGTGCGGCGCGCCACGTCAGACGATTTTTCCCATTCTACTGCGGCTGCCCAGCCAAAAATTCGATTGAGCGAGCTGCGGATGGCGACTCATCAGACACTCAACTGTCAGCCGCAGCTCCCGCCCGCGGTCGTGGATATTCGCGTACCACGAAAAGGGCGCAAACCCTGGACCGGATCGGTTTACAGTTTCGAAATCAAGGGGCACCCGCGCGCAACGCGATGCTATGTCTGGCCCGAAGCGCTCGATGCCAAAACCGTTGTCGTGAGGGCTGTGTTGCACTCCGACAAGATCTCTTCTCCTGAACGCGCGGTGAACTCTGTGCTCAATCGCAAAGCTCGCGGGTAATGCTGGGCTCGCTACGGCGCTTTGTATTCCAGGGCTTGCTTGGCCTGCTCGACCACGGACATGTGGCGCGATAGCAGCCGGGCATAGATATTGAAACCGCCGCCGGCCGATGAGCCGACAATGATTGTGATCTGCTTTCCATGATAGAATTGCGCGGCCAATCCTGGGCCCATGCGCGTTCGCTCGCCAAAATGGCGACCGGCAGGCAAAAAAGGCGCGACCACATCGTCTCCTCCGGGGATTTGCCTTGCGGCCGCAAAGGGATGCTGGCAACGCAGGGCCCTTATTGAGGCTGTGAATCAGTAAATTATGCTATATCTTCCCCAACGTGGTCCGGCCAAGGCGAGCTGGCTCTAGCGTCCCGGGCCTGGGCCACGAGAGGACCATCACCCGCTCCTACGCGCGCGCATCCGAGCGGCCGTCGACAAGACGCGCGGATCGGGGCGGGCGGCCGGTATACGAGGTGAAGGCGTGAACCAGCGCCCAAGCGACGAAACGCTCTTGACGGCCGAGAAGCTGCCGCAGCCACGGGCGCATGGCCGGCTCTTTCGCAAATATGTCGGTTTGTTCCTGGCGGTGGTTTGTATCGCGCTGCTTACGAACGGGCTCTCGGAGATCTGGTTCTCTTATGAAGAGCACAAGGCCTCGCTCATCCGCATTCAGCGCGAGCAGGCCGAGGCTGCGGCGGCAAAGATCAGTCAGTTCATCAAGGAGATCGAAAGCCAGGTCGGATGGACCACCCAGCTCCCATGGTCGGCCGGCACCATCGACCAGCGGCGTTTCGACGGCCTGCGGCTGCTACGCCAGGTGCCCGCCATCACCGAGCTATCGCAGCTCGATTCCACCGGTAAAGAGCAATTGCGTGTGTCGCGGCTCGCCATGGATGTGGTGGCGGCCCAGGTCGATTACTCCAAGGACCCGAAATTCACCGAAGCGGTCGCGCACAAGGTCTATTACGGCCCGGTCTATTTTCGGCGCGAGTCCGAGCCGTACATGACGCTTGCGCTCACCGGCACCCGCCGGGACGCCGGCGTGAGCGTCGCCGAGGTCAACCTCAAGCTCATTTGGGACGTGGTGTCCCAGATCAAGGTCGGCAACCGCGGCCACGCCTACGTCGTCGACGCGCAAGCGCGCCTGATTGCCCACCCCGATATCAGCCTGGTATTGCGCAACACCGATCTCTCGCGCCTGGCGCAGGTGCAGGCGGCGCGAGCCGCAGGCAGTGGAGAATCAGCCGGACAGCTGACGGAAGCCGATGACATTCAGGGCCGGCGGGTGCTGACCGCCTTCGCGCATGTCGCTCCCCTGGGATGGCTCGTGTTCGTGGAATTGCCGGTGTCTGAGGCCTATGCGCCGCTTTATGCCACGATTGAGCGTTCCGGAATTCTGCTGCTGGCAGCGCTCGGGTTTGCCTTCCTGGCCGGACTCGTGCTCGCGCGGCGGATGGTTGGCCCCATTCGAGCGCTGCGCGCAGGCGCAGCCCGCATCGGAAGTGGTGACCTCTCCCAGCGCATCTCGGTCAAGACCGGAGACGAGCTGGAGGCTCTTGCCGATCAGTTCAATGACATGGCGGGCCGGCTGCAGGAATCCTATGCCGACCTGGAGAAAAAGGTCGAGATTCGCACCCATGAGCTCGGACAATCGGTCGCCGAACTGCGCGCGCTGGGCGAGGTCAGCCAGGCGGTCAACTCCACCCTCGACATCGAGGAAGTGTTGAACACCATCGTCACCAAGGCGGTGCAGCTCTCCGCTACCGACGCCGGCGCGATCTATGATTTCAATGAGGAAAAGGGCGAGTTCGGGCTGCGCGCCACCTATGGCATGAACGAGGAGCTGATCGCGCAAATCAAGGAGCGCCATATCCGCCTGGGCGACGCGGGAATCGGTCACGCCGCCGCCCAGCGCAGCCCGGTGCAGATCGCCGACGTGCGCGAAGGCGGTTCCGAAGTTCTCGACGTTGTCGTACGTGCCGGATTTCGCGCCTTGCTGATCGTGCCGCTGCTCGGCGCGGAAAAGATCGTCGGTGCTCTCGTCGTGCGCCGCAAACGGCCGGGCGAATTTTCGAAGCAGACGATCGACCTGTTGCAAACGTTTGCTGCGCAGTCAGTCCTCGCGATCCAGAATGCACGGCTGTTCCGGGAAATCGAGGACAAAGGCCGCCAGCTCGAAGTCGCGAGCCAGCACAAATCGCAGTTCCTTGCCAATATGAGCCACGAGCTGCGCACGCCGCTGAACGCCATCCTTGGTTACACCGAGCTCATTCTGGACGACATCTACGGCGAGACACCGCCCAAGATGCGCGGCGTGCTCGATCGCGTGCAGAGGAACGGCAAGCACCTTCTCGGGCTCATCAACGATGTGCTCGATCTGTCCAAGATCGAGGCCGGACAACTCACTCTTGCGCTCACCGACTACTCGATCAAGGACGTGGTGCACAGCGTGTTTGCCGCGGTCGAATCGCTTGCGGACGAGAAGAAGCTCGCGCTGAAGATCGACCTGCCCAACAACCTTCCTGTCGCTCGCGGTGACGAGCGGAGATTAACCCAGGTCCTGCTCAATCTGGTCGGCAACGCAATCAAGTTTACCGATCAGGGCGAGGTGAAGATAAAGGCGGCGGCGGCAAATGGCGCCTATACGCTATCCGTATGCGATACGGGCCCGGGCATTCCTCCGGATGACCAGGCCAAGATCTTCGAGGAATTCCAGCAGGCCGACAGTTCAGCTACCAAGAAGAAAGGCGGCACAGGGCTTGGGCTCTCCATTGCGCGCCGCATCATTGAGCTGCATGGCGGCCGAATCTGGGTCAACTCGGAAGTCGGCAAAGGCGCGACGTTTTCCTTCACACTGCCGGTCAGGGTCGAGCAGCAACAAGCAGGACGGGCATGAGCAAACGCATTCTCGTGGTCGAGGACCAGGAAGACAATCGACAGATCTTGCGGGATCTGCTCGCCAATGCCGGCTATGACATGATCGAGGCCGAGGACGGCCAGCAGGCAATTGTTGCGGCTGCCGAGCATCGCCCGGACCTCATCCTCATGGACATCCAGCTGCCCATGCTCGACGGCTACGAGGCCACGCGCCAAATCAAGGCCGATCCGGCGCTCAACAAGATTCCCATCATCGTCGTCACCTCTTATGCACTGAGCGGCGATGAAGAGAAGGCGCGTGCTGCGGGGTGCGACGCCTACGTCGCCAAGCCCTACAGTCCGCGTGCGCTGCTCGCCAAAATCCGCGAATACGTGCCCTAGCACCGAGCCGTCCGACAACTTTTAGTCTGAGCTGAGGCATCGCATGCACAACCCGCCGCGAATTTTGATCGTCGACGACAACGAGATAAATCGCGACATTCTGGTCACCCGCCTCGCGACCCAGGGCTATGAATTGACCCAGGCCGCCGACGGGGAGGAGGCGCTCGCCGCCGCGAAGGAACAGCTGCCCGACCTCATCCTCCTCGACGTCATGATGCCCAAGATCGACGGCATCGAGGTCTGCCGCCGTTTGAAAGGCGATCCCAATCTCCCCTTCATGCCGATTATTCTGGTCACCGCCAAGGCGGCGAGCAGCGATGTGGTTACCGGTCTCGAAGCGGGAGCCGACGAGTACCTGACCAAGCCGGTCGATCAGATGTCACTGGTAGCGCGGGTGAAATCGGTCCTACGCATAAAGGAGCTGCACGATCAGGTCACGGCGCAAGCGGCTGACCTTGCCGCCTGGAACAAGTCGCTCGAAAAGCGCGTGGAAGAGCAGCTCAATGAAATCGAGCGCATGAACCGCCTGCAAAGATTTCTGTCCCCTCAGATTGCGAAGCTCATCCTCTCCGCGGGCGACGATCGCGTGCTGGAAAGCCATCGGCGCGCTATTACCGTCGTCTTCTGCGACCTGCGCGGGTTTACAGCGTTCTCCGAATTGACCGAGCCAGAGGAGGTGATGTCGGTCATGCACGAGTATCACTCCGTGCTGGGCGGCATCATCCACAAATATGAGGGCACGGTAGAGCGTTTTGCCGGCGACGCCATCATGGTTTTCTTCAATGACCCCCTGCCCTGCCCGGATCCGAACCTGCGCGCAGCGCAAATGGCAATCGAGATGCGCGACCAGGTGGGACAGCTGCTCGTAAAATGGCGCAAGCACGGCTACGAGCTCGGATTCGGGGTCGGAATTGCGCACGGATATGCGACGCTCGGCCGTATCGGCTTCGAGGGCCGGTATGACTATGGGGCGGTCGGCACGGTGGTCAATCTTGCCGCCCGGCTTTGCGCTGATGCCAAAGACGGCCAGATCCTCATTGAGGGCAAGGTCCACTCCGCCATTGAGTCGTCGACCAGCACGGAGCCCGCCGGCGAGCTGACGCTTAAAGGGATCCACCGGCCTGTGCGTGTGTTCAACGTCTGCGCAATGGTTCCAGCGCCTGCCTAGCTTGCGCGCATCATGGTGATGACAGCCGAGCCCGCCGCCCGTTTTCCTGACGAGCCTGCCGCCCACGTCGTTGAAGAGGCGCGCGAGGCCGCGGCGTCGTCGCGCGATGAGCGCATCCAGTTCCTCACCCATGCCATCGCATTTGCCGAGTCCAACATCCGTGCCTACGACACGAAATCGCAGATCGCGCTTGCAGCCTTCGTGTTCTCGATGACCCCATTGTGGTCGATCCTCAATTCGGCCTGCTCGAGCCTGTCTGGCCGCCCGGCAGCGTCGGTTCTCGTTTTCGCTTTCATCTCCACCATCATGCTCTACGGTTTCGTGCTGTGGCCGATCCGCCCGCTTCAGGGCCTGGTCAAGAACAAGCGGGCCCAGGGCCTCTTCTTCGTCGGCGATCCGGCGGCCGCCAACGGCATTTATGAAAAGCAATTGCTCAATCTCTCGCTCGAAGCCGAGCTGACGAGCGAGATCCTCAAGTTGTCCTTTATCCGGGTCAGCAAGGGCCGGCGCTTTCGCTATGCGCTGTGGGCAACCGGCACGTTCTATCTGCTGATGTTTGCCTCGTTTCTGCTGTTCCAGCGGTGCGTGTGACGCGCTCAGGAATCGCGCGCATCTGATTCGAATTCCCGGTACGCCGTGCTACTTGCCCGTTCGACTCTCGGGTTCCGCTCGACGAGTACCCTCCGCGCGGCCCTTCCACATTTCCTCCTGAAATTGAAACCCGACTGCGGTTTCCCAGTCATGCACCAGCAAATCGTGAACGGCATTACGGATGTACTGGCGGGCGGTCAAACCGCGGATGTACGGATCGTCGTTCGAGGCCGCAACGCTGCACGCAACGAATCGCATCCCCTGCCGCACGGCAGCGGCGGCGCGCGCGTGCCCATCCACAATGTAGAAAACATGATCAACGTAGAGCGTGACCAAAGGCTGCCTTGCAGCGCCCACTCCGGTTGTCATGCCTTGAACCGAATCGTCAGCCGCGGATTGCGCGAGCTGCCGGGTCGGCACGAGATTTCGCGGATCAATCAGGCAGGCAGGCTTGCTCTCAAAGCCCTGGTATCGCCTGACCTGCTCTACGACCTCGTCAACCTCGGCGAAGGTTGTATCAATCACGAGATCGTAGTTGCGCAGATCATCGATATCGACATTGTAGTATTTCTTGAACCTGATGATCTCACTGCGTCGCCTTGCCATGATCGGCTGCGCAGCATTTGCGATGGTGCCATAGTCTTCATCAATCCGCTGGGCTCCTATGATTCGGCGGGCCGCCGCGCCGTCCGAGATGTACAGATAGAGTTTCAAAGTATTGGGGACAAAATGCCAAGCCATGCGCGATTCCACGACGAGCTCACCATCGGGAAGACGCATGAGGTAGCCGTCGATTTCGCGGTCGATGCTTGGGTCCTCTTCGGCGAGCTTGTTCAATTCGAGCACGCTGAGGCGGCGCTGTTGTGCAAGTTGGCGCTGGATGCCGCCAGTCGAGAGCGGCTCAACACCGAGCCAGTCGGCGAGCTTCCTTGCGACAGTGGATTTGCCGCTTCCGATGTCGCCGGCGATGGTGATCCGAAATGGCATCACCGCTGCAACCCGGTTCAGACTGGCGAGAGCACGTGTATTACGCGGCTTGCGATCAGCGGCTTGGTTTTTGCCCCATAGGCGGCCATGTGCGGCGCGGCCGCATGCGCCTTGAGCGCCTCGGGGCTTGCCCATTTCTCGATCACGACGAAGGTGTCCGGTCCGAATGCGGTCTGGAATCCACCGAAGCCTTCGGTATCGACTGCAGCACCGTATTCGATGCAGCCCTCCTCCGCCCGGACAGCCGAAACATTGGCTTGAAACGCTTCGAGCACGCGCTGCCGCTGTCCTGGATTGGCGGTGATAATGGCGAGAACATGGATCATGGAGCTCACCTCCCTCTTGGCTTTCGGTGAATGAACTGCAACGTTCCCTCTGTCAAATGCGGATGAGAATTTCCCCAGCTCATGCGCGGAACAACTGCTCCACCTTATGTATCATGTGGCTATCTCCGCTACCGCGGTGATTCCCCTCATGCCTTCTGCTAGTTTCGCGCACACCATGGATGCCATTCGCGCGCTCAACTCGCCCGGATTGGAGCAGAGCCCGCCCGCCGATGCTGGCGGACGGGCAACTCCGGTCATGGAGCAGTACATCGAAATCAAGGCTGCCAATCCCGATTGCCTGCTGTTTTACCGGATGGGTGACTTCTACGAGCTTTTTTTCGACGATGCTGAGGTTGCGGCGCGCACGCTGGGAATAGTCCTCACCAAGCGCGGCAAGCATCTCGGCCGCGACATCCCCATGTGCGGCGTACCGGTCCACCGCGCCGACGAGTATCTCCAGCGGCTGATCATGGCAGGCCATCGCGTCGCGGTGTGCGAGCAGCTCGAAGACCCGGCCGAGGCGCGCCGCCGCGGAGCAAAGAGCGTGGTGCGCCGAGACGTCACACGGCTGGTGACGCCGGGCACCCTCACCGAGGACACGCTGCTCGACCCGAGGCGCAACAATTATCTGTTGGCGATTGCACGCGCCCGCGCCTCCAGCGCCGAGGAGAGCCGGTTTGCACTCGCCTGGATCGACATCTCCACCGGGGAATTCCGATTGGCCGAGCGCAACCGCGCCTCACTTGTCGCAGAGATCGCGCGGCTCGAGCCGAGCGAGGTCATTGTATCGGATGCGCTCTATGGCGACGCGGAGCTTGGACCTTATCTGCGCTCCCTCCCCGCCGTCAGGCCTCTCACGCGCGACGTGTTCGACGGCTCGACGGCCGAATACCGGCTCGCCGGCTATTTCGGTCTTTCCACGACGGAAGGGTTCGGCGCTCTCTCCCGGCTTGAGCTCACGGCCGCGGCGGCTTGCGTCAGCTACGTCGAGCGCACCCAGCTTGGGCACCACCCGCCCCTCTCGCCACCCATGCGCGAGAGCGAAGGCTCAACGCTGCTGATTGATCAGGCAACCCGCAGCAACCTCGAGCTTGCGCGCACATTGTCGGGTGAGCGTCGAGGCTCGCTGCTCGCTGCCGTTGACCGCAGCGTCACTGCTGCCGGCTCGCGGCTGCTTGCCCAGCGGCTTGCTGCCCCTCTCACCGATCCGCAGGCAATCGGGCGGCGCCATGATGCGGTTGAATTTTTTGTAACCGGGGCCGAAACGCGCGCTGATGTGCGGGCGCGGCTGAAAGCTGCGCCCGATCTTTCGCGCGCGCTTGCACGGCTCGTGGTTGAGCGCGGCGGTCCGCGCGATCTCGCCGCCATCCGCGACGGCATTCTCGCCGCTGCCGCGCTCGCGACGGAGCTTGCGAAATTCCCAACGCTCCCGGCGGGGCTAACCGATAGTGTCAGCGCGCTGGGCCGCCCTGATCCGGCGCTCGCGGAAAAGCTCACCGCCGCGCTCGCCGACGATCTGCCGCATCTCAAGCGGGATGGCGGGTTTGTGCGGGCGGGGCACGACAGCGCGCTCGATGAAGCGCGCGCCTTGCGCGATGAAGCGCGCCGGGTCATTGCAGCTCTCCAGGCCCGCTATGCCGAGGTGACGGGCGTGCGCGCCTTGAAAATCAGGCACAACAATGTGCTCGGCTATTTCGTGGAGGTGACGACGCAGCACGGGGAGAAGCTGCTGGCACCCCCGCTCAACGCCACCTTCATCCACCGGCAGACGCTCGCGGGCCAGGTGCGCTTCACCACGACCGAGCTTGGAGCGCTCGAGGCCAAAATTGCAAGCGCCGCTGAGCGCGCGCTGTCGATCGAGCTTGCAACCTTCGAGGAGCTTGCGGGCACCGTGACCGCAAGCGCTTGCGCGATCAAGGATGCAGGCGACGCGCTCGCCACGCTCGATGTGGCGGCTGGTTTAGCCGAGCTGGCGGCCGAGCGGCAATATGTGCGCCCGATGGTCGACCAGTCGTTGGACTTCGTCGTTGAGGGCGGGCGCCATCCGGTCGTCGAGCAGATGCTCGCGGCCGGCGGCGGGCCCTTCATTGCCAACGACTGTGATCTCTCCCCTGCGTCCGGCCAGGAGGCGGGCCGGATCTATCTTCTGACCGGCCCGAATATGGCAGGCAAGTCCACGTATCTGCGCCAGAATGCGTTGATTGCCGTTCTCGCGCAGATGGGAAGTTTCGTCCCGGCACGGCGCGCCAGAATCGGAGCTATTGATCGGCTTTTTTCACGTGTAGGGGCAGCCGATGACATCGCGCGAGGTCGCTCAACCTTCATGGTGGAAATGGTGGAGACCGCCGCGATCCTCAATCAGGCGGCTACGCGGTCGCTCGTTATTCTTGACGAAATCGGTCGGGGCACTGCGACCTTCGATGGCCTGTCGATTGCCTGGGCCACCATCGAACATCTGCACGAGCGCAATTGCTGCCGCGCGCTCTTTGCCACGCACTTTCACGAGCTCACGGCGCTTTCTGCGAGGCTTCCGCGCCTGTTCAATGCCACCATGCGCGTGAAGGAATGGCAAGGCGAGGTTGTTTTTCTGCATGAGGTAATGCCGGGAGCGGCCGACCGCAGCTACGGCATCCAGGTCGCAAAGCTTGCAGGACTTCCCGGGGCAGTAATCGAGCGTGCCAGGACCGTGCTCGCCAAGCTCGAAGCTGAGGACCGTGCGTCCCCGAGCGCTTTCGATGATCTGCCGCTTTTTGCCGCAGCACCGCGTCCTGCCGCGACAATGCCGCAAGCCACTATTGCCGATAGCATCATGGCCGAGCTCGCGGCGCTTGATCCCGACGAGATGTCGCCGCGTGACGCGATCGAAGCGCTCTATGCCCTCAAGGCGAAAGCGGGAGCAAAGTCATGATCAGGAAAGAGCTGGCGCTCATCGTCCTTGCCTGGGTGTGTGGCTCAGATGTCGCCGGTGCACAATCCTATCCCGCGCGTCCCATCACCATCACCGTCACGGCTGCACCGGGCGGCGTGACCGACGTGGTAGCGCGTGCGGTCGGCCAGCGACTCTCCGAAAGCTGGGGGCAGCAGGTGATCATCGAGAACAAGGGGGGCGCAGCCCACGTACCCGGTGCCCAGGCGGTGGCTAAGGCCGCGCCCGACGGCTATTCGCTCCTGGCGGCAGACAGCGGCACCTTCGTCATCAATCCGACGCTATACGGGGCGGGCAAGCTCCCCTACGACGCGGAGAAGGATTTTGCCCCCATCACAGGCCTGGTGCGCATTCATCAGGCGCTGGTGGCTCATCCCTCGGTGCCCGCTAACAATGTGCGCGAGCTGATTGCGCTCGCCAAAAGCAAACCGGGCGAGCTCACCTACGCAACCGCGGGCATCGGCTCCGCCCTGCACATGAACATGCTGCTGTTCGAGAGCATGGCCGGATTGAAGCTCTTGCCTGTGCATTATCGCGGCGCGACACCGGCACTTGCTGATGTGATCGCTGGCCACGTCAATCTTCTTTGCGTGAGCGTCAGCCTCGCTGTGCCGCCGTTTCGTGCAGGCCAAGTGAAGATCTTCGGGATTGGAAGTCGCGAACGCCTCGACGGCGCCTCCGATATACCGACAGTGGCCGAGAGCGGACTGCCGGGCTTCGAAGCGAATGCCTGGTTCGGCTTGTTCACGACCGCGGGTACGCCGCGCGATATCGTCATGAAAATCAACGGCGAGGTTGCGAAGCTCCTGGCCGATACACAATTCCGCGAGAGATTCCTGGCGCCGCAAATGTTCGAGTCGATGGCGAGCTCGCCGGAAGAGTTCGCGGACTATATCAGGCTGGAAACGCAGAAATGGGGCAAGCTCATCCACGAGCGTAAGCTTTCAATCGAAAGGTAACGGCGGCGTAGCATATGAGCCATGATATAGGCCGCACCGGCGGCCGTGGGCAGCGTCGCGATCAGTGCGCCAAGGAAGGGGCCGACGTGCTCGAGCGCTACCGAGGCGGCGACGACAATCGTCGCAGTCATCGCCATCTTGAGTGCGAGCTCGCACCAGAACAGCAGGTCCGGCGGCATCGGCCAGCAGGCTCATGCGCGCGTGAGTTTCACCTCAACGGGCGGGCCGCTCTTGATGGTCTGGTACACCACGCAATAGCGCTCGGTAAGCTTGAGCAGCTGATCGAGCTTGTCCTGGGGCGCATCGGTATCCACGTCGAACCGTAAACGGATCTTCGCAAATCCAACCGGCGCATCTTTGGCCACGCCGAGCGTACCGCGAAAATCGAGGTCGCCTTCGGCGGACACCATCCCCGACTTGAGGGGAATATCGAGCGCAGTGGAAACCGCCTTAAGCGTCACGCCGGCGCAGGCGACCAGCGCTTCGAGCAGCATATCGCCTGAGCACAATTCGAGACCCGAGCCTCCGGTCGCAGGATGCAGACCCGCGGTCGCGAGCGCCCGACCGGTTTCCACCTTGCAGGCGATGTGGGCATCATCGAGTGTACCCTTCGCTTTCAAGGTGATGTAGGCAGACTTGGGATCGCTTTTGTAGCGGTCCTTGAGAGGGGCCTGAATCGCACGCAGTGCTGTAGAGTCCATGTCGGATCCTAAATATCAGAGGTCAGATGTCAGATACGGCAGGAGGGCAACAGACCAACATTCCAATCATGCTTGTTCACTCCTTCTTCTGATCTCTGATCTCTGGCATCTGATACCTGTTTACCACCACATCCCGCCGCCGGCAGCCGCCTTGGTCTCTCCGTCATCGGTAACGACGGTCCGTTCGAGCGAGCGGTCAAGGGCCGCCAACACGCGACGTTTGACGAAATCAAAGGCGGCCGACTGACGGTCGCGCGGGCGCGGCAGATCGCACCCAATCTCTTCGTATATCCGCCCGGGATGCGGACGCATGACCACGATGCGATCGGCAAGAACGATCGCTTCCTCGACATCGTGAGTCACCATGACCAGCGTCGGCTTTGCATCCGCCCACAGATCGAGCAAATGATCCTGCAGATCAGCGCGGGTGAAGGCATCAAGCGCGGAGAACGGCTCGTCGAGCAGCAGGACTTCGGGCCGGGGCACCAATGCGCGTGCAATGGCGACGCGTTGCGCCTGGCCGCCAGAGAGCTCGCGCGGCCACATGCGCGCCTTTTCGCTCAAGCCCACGCGATCGAGTGCGCTTGCAACGCGTTCCGTGCGCTCCTCGACGGGATAATGACCGAGTCCGAAGCCGACGTTGTCAGCGACGTACAGCCAGGGCAGAAGCCGCGGCTCCTGGAACACCATGCCGATTTGCTCGTGCGGCGCGGTAATGACGGTCCCGTCCAGCACGACTTTGCCTTGCGTGGGGGTATCGAGGCCTGAAATCGCGCGCAGCATCGTCGATTTGCCGCAACCGGAGCCTCCGATGACGACGACAATTTCACCGAGCGCGACCTCGAGCGAGATGCCGTCAAGCGCATGCACCCCGTTTGGATAGGTCTTGCCGACACGATCGAGAACGAGCATGGCGTCCCCGTATTATCTGCGCGCGACCACATCCTGCCAGCGCAGGAATGGTGAGGCGACGAGAACAATCAGCCAGTCGCTTGCCTTGCCGAGAATGGCGAAGGCCACGATCGCGGCCACGATCTGCGCCGGTTTGCCCAGTTGCTGCCCGTCGATGAGAAGAAAGCCAAGCCCGGTTGATGCACCGAGAAATTCGGCGGCGACCACGAACATCCATCCAAGTCCCAGTCCCGCTCGCAGCGAAATCACATAAGCCGGCATCACTGCTGGCAGCAAGATGCGGAGCACCATCGCGAATCCGGACAGGCGAAATACGCGTCCCACTTCCACGATCTTTCGATCGACGGAGAGCACGGCCCCCATGACGCCGAGATAGACCGGAAAGAACACCCCCACTGCGATCAGAGTAATCTTGGAGGCTTCGAATATACCGAACCACAGGATGAACAGCGGCACCCAGGCAATCGATGGGACGGCGCGCAACCCTTGCAGCGTAGGGTCGAGCAGGCGAAATGTCAGGATAGAATAACCAGTGATGGCGCCGACAATGGTTCCGGCAATAACGCCAAGCACAAACCCGCATGCAACCCGCCAGAGCGTGGCGAAGGCGTGTTGGGCAAGCTCTCCGCTCGCAGCAAGATCGGCGAAGGTATTCCAGATCACCGACGGCGGCGGCACGAGCCGGCCATTCGACCAGCCCATTCGCACTGCGATCTCCCAGAAGGCGGCAAGAACGACGGGAAGCAGCAAACCGAGGACAGGCCGCAGCCAACGGGCAAGACTTGCACCCGCCGGCTGCTGCTCAGCCGCCGCTGGTTCGACCGTTACCGCCATGGAGACAACAGACATAAACGGGCCACCGACCGCAATGCCGTTTCAACAGTCTCCGAACTTCAGACTGGTCAATTGCTAGCGGTCACATAATGATCGTCGATGAGGTCATCGACGGCCTTTTTAACATCGACCGACAGACCAATCACACCCGCCTTCTGCAAAGCAATGCCGGCTTCGAGAATGGATTCGCGCTGCGGTGCGCCGATCTTGTTGTGCGTGAGCTCCGTGCGCTCCTTGAGCTGCTTGTCCACCACGTCGCCGTCGAGCTTGGTCACGCCGATGAAGGTCTGCTTGAGCTCGTCGTAATGGGCGAGCGCATATTTGCGCGCCTCCTCGTAGGCGGCAAGCACGCGCGGAATGATGTCGGCGTGATCCTTGGCGAATTCTTCGCGCACATTGAGGATACCCCAGGTATTGGCCGCGGCATTTCGATAGAACAGCCGCGCACCGTCCTTAATCTCGTGCTGCGCCATCATGGGATCGAGCCCTGCCCAGGCATCCACGTCACCACGAATCAAGAGATTGCCGCCATCCGCGTGCTGCTGAACAAGCACCGGCGTGATGTCCTTGTCGGTGAGGCCAACCGAGAACAGCGCGCGGACGAGAAAGATGTGCGGATCGGTGCCGCGCACCATAGCGACTTTCTTGCCCTTGAGGTCCTCGACCTTGTTGATCTTGCTGTCCTTGGTGGTGACGAGCGCCGTCCATTCCGGCCGCGAGTAGACGTAGACCGACTTGATTGGATTGCCGTTGATGCGAGCGACGAGAGCCGCAGAACCCGCCGTCGAGCCGAAATCAATGGAGCCGGCATTGAGAAATTGCAGCGCATTGGCCGAGCTGTTGGTCTGCACCCAGCGAACCGCTATTGCGTCCTTTGCAAATTCCTTTTCCAGATAACCCTTCTGCTTCAAAAGCATCGAGACCGGGTTATAGGTCGCCCAATCGACGCGAATCTCCTTGGGCTTGTCGGCGGCCGAGAGGCTGGAACCGGGAAGAAACGTGAGCGCCAAAGCGGCGCCCAGAAGCAGACGGCGATCAATTACGGTCATGATGACCCTCCATGCAAGGACACTGCCCGCGCTGCCTTGCTGCGCGGAACGGCCGGTTGACGATGGCGGGTTTTGGGCCCGCCGTCAGCTTGGCGAGGGGGCAGGCCCCGCGCTTTAGCTGCATTTGTTAAGCGCCCGCAAGCTGCTTGCTCAAATCGGCGCTATGGACATGCTATATAAAGAGGAATGGTTAGAGGTCAATGAGGAAAAAAGTCGATTCTGCCGGGCGCGTTTTGGGGCAGTCGTCGCATATGACGCGCAACCTCCACTTTTCTATATGAAGCCGTCATGCTGACTCCTTACGAACAAGCCGGGCGCGAGGTCGAAATCTTCGAACTCGGCTGCAATCCGTGCCGAGCTTGAAGCGCTGGCGAGGGCACATTCGGGCAGCGAGCATGATCTCCGGCTCGCCGTATCCCGCCGGCTCAAGGCGGCATTGACTGCCGGACATGCCGCAATCGAGGCCTTACTCCTCAAGGACCGCGGCGGCAGGCATTGCGCCGAGCGATTGTCCCTGATGCAGGATGAAATTATCGACGTGCTCTACGAATTCGCGGGGAAACATCTCTATCCGGCGCAGAACCCCTCGGAAGCCGAGCGCATGGCCATCGTCGCGACCGGCGGTTATGGCCGCGGCGTGCTCGCGGCGGGTTCCGACATCGATCTCCTGTTTCTCCTTCCGTACAAGCAGACGGCCTGGGGCGAATCCGTGGCGGAGGCGCTGCTCTATTGTTTGTGGGATATGGGTCTGAAGGTCGGTCATGCCACGCGATCCGTGACGGAATGTATCCGGCAAGCCAAGACCGATATGACGGTGCGTACTGCTCTCCTCGAAGCGCGCTATCTCCTCGGCGACCGTACGCTTTACGACGATCTCATGACACGTTTCAACAAGGAGATCGTACAGGGAACCGCCGCCGAATTTGTCGCTGCCAAGCTCGCCGAACGCGAGGAGCGCCACCGCCGCGCGGGACAATCCCGCTATCTGGTCGAGCCCAATGTGAAGGACGGCAAGGGCGGGCTGCGCGATCTGCACACCCTCTATTGGATAGCAAAATACGTCTATCGGGTACGCGAGCGCGAGCAACTCATCGATCACGGCGTGTACGATCCGCACGAATATCGCCGCTTCCGCCGCTGCGGCGATTTTCTCTGGGCGGTGCGTTGTCACATGCATTTTCTCACTGGGCGCGCGGAAGAGCGGCTCTCCTTCGATATCCAGCGCGAGATCGCGGTGCGGCTCGGCTACACCGCCCACCCCGGTCTGCGCGAGGTCGAGCGGTTCATGAAGCATTATTTTCTGGTCGCCAAGGATGTGGGCGATCTCACCGCCATCTTCTGCGCCAAGCTGGAAGAGCGCCAAGCCAAGCCGATGCCGGTGCTCAGCCGGATGATGGCGCGCTTTCGGCCGCGCCCACGCCAACCCCTTACGGAGAGCGATGACTTCATTGTCGATTACAACCGCATCAATGTCGCCGACGACAACGCGTTCAGGCACGACCCCGTTAATCTGATCCGCATTTTTCACCTCGCTCAAAAGTACAATCTGGCGTTTCATCCCGACGCCATGCATCTCGCCACCCGCTCGCTCAAGTTGATCGACGAGGCACTGCGGGAAAACAAAGAGGCAAACCGGCTCTTTCTCGAAATTCTGACGTCAAAGAACGACGCTGAAACCGTTCTGCGGCGCATGAACGAAGCGGGCGTTCTGGGGCGGTTCATTCCCGCCTTCGGGCACATTGTGGCGATGATGCAGTTCAATATGTATCACCACTATACGGTCGACGAGCATCTCCTGCGCTGCATCGGGGCTCTTTCCGATATCGAGGCGGACCGTAGCGAAGACACCAAATTCGCAAGCGAGCTCATGCGCGTGATCCAGCCGCGGCATCGCGATCTGCTCTACGTCGCGCTGTTCCTGCACGACATCGCCAAGGGCCGAGTCGAGGATCACTCGATTGCAGGCGCCCGGGTTGCACGCAATCTCTGTCCGCGGCTCAGCTTCTCGCCCGCAGAAACCGAGTTGGTCGCATGGCTGATCGAAGTCCATCTGCTGATGTCGACGGTTGCCCAGTCGCGCGATCTTTCCGATCGCATGACGATCGAGAATTTCAGCGCAGTCATGCAATCGGTTGAACGCATGAAACTGCTCACGATCCTCACAGCGGCTGATATCAAGGCGGTCGGACCCGGTGTGTGGAACAGTTGGAAGGCGCAGCTCATTCGCTCGCTGTATTACGAGACCGAACCCGTGCTCACGGGCGGCTTCTCCGAAGTGAACCGCGCCCAGCGCGTCGCCGCGGCACAGGCCGAGTTCGTGGCCGAGATGAAGGATTGGTCGGCGGTCGAGAGCCAAGCCTATATCGCGATTCATTATCCCGCCTATTGGCTCAAGGTCGACCTCCCGTACAAGATCGCGCACGCGAACTTCCTGCGCTCGGCCGCACAAGCTCACAAATCCCTTGCGACCAGCGTCTCGTTTCCGGCCGCGCGCGGCGTCACCGAGCTTACCGTGCTTGCGCCCGATCATCCCTGGCTGCTTTCGGCCATCGCCGGAGCTTGCGCCGTGGCCGGCGCCAACATCGTCGATGCGCAGATCTTTACGACCACTGACGGCCGCGCGCTCGACACCATTGCGGTCTCGCGCGAGTTCGAGCGCGACGACGACGAGGAGCGCCGCGCCCAGCGCATCACGGATATGATCGAAAAGGCGCTGCACGGGGACCTGCGCCTGCCGGAGGTTGTCGCCAAACGGGCCAGCGGCAGGAGCCGGTTGCGCGCCTTTGCTCTACTGCCCGAGGTGACGGTCAATAATGGCTGGTCGAACCGTTACACCATGGTCGAGGTGGCGGGGCTTGACCGGCCGGGTCTGCTGTTCGAGCTCACCCGCACGCTGTCCAAGCTCAATCTCAATATTGCCTCGGCGCACGTCGCCACCTTCGGCGAGCGTGTCGTCGACGTGTTCTACGTTACTGATCTGTTTGGCGCGAAGATCACGTCGGCAACGCGCCAGGTGGCAATCAAGCGAGCGCTCATCAGCCTGTTCTCGCCAGAGCCCGAGAGCCCGGCCCAACCCACAAAATCGGCCCCGGCCAAAGCGGCGGCGGGGTAAAACCGGTAACCGCCTCTTAAATCACGTGCCCATATTCTGCGTCTTCATCGTGCGCGCATGCGGACGATGAAGACGCATGTTGGATCGAGCACCTTGCGTCGCGTTGGGTCGCGCGAAGCGCTCGACCCAATCCGCAAGAATCCTCAGAAGACGGGGGCATGACGGCAGGCGGGGGGACGGGCAAAAATGGGGAAGCGGGAAGGGAGACAGTCGAAGCGGGCCGCTGGTTCGAAGGGCCAGAAATTGCCCGTGGGCAGCGGCTCGTCGACGCTCGCGAGCAGACGTAAACGCTCCCGCAAGGGCGCGCTTGCGCGCCTCGCCTACTGGACACTGGTACTGAGCGTCTGGGCGCTCATCATGGGGGTCGGCGCTCTTGCCTTCGTCGCCGCGACGCTTCCGCCCATCCAGTCGCTCGAAGTGCCAAAACGCCCGCCAACCGTCGAGATTGTCGGGATTGACGGACGTCTCCTTGCAAGCCGTGGCGAGATGAGCGGAACCGACGTCTCGCTGAGGGAGCTTCCACCCTATCTGCCGAAGGCTTTCGTCGCGATCGAAGATCGCCGGTTCTACAGCCATTTCGGTATCGATCCGACCGGCCTTGGTCGCGCGATCCTCGCCAACCTGCTTCATCGGCAGGTGGCGCAGGGCGGATCGACCATAACCCAGCAACTCGCGAAAAACCTGTTCCTCACGCAAGAACGCACGCTCCGGCGCAAGTTGCAGGAGCTGGTGCTGGCGCTCTGGCTGGAGCACAAGCTCAGCAAGTCACAAATACTCGAACTCTATCTCAATCGGGTGTATTTCGGCTCCGGTGCTTATGGCGTCGAAGCGGCTGCCCAGCGCTATTTCGGAAAATCCGCGCGGCAAGTGAAAATCGCCGAAGCCGCCATGCTCGCGGGCCTGGTAAAATCGCCGTCACGACTTGCGCCGAACCGTAATCCGGCCGGCGCCGAGCATCGCGCCCAGACCGTGCTCACGGCCATGTCCGAGCTCGGCTTCATCACCGAAGCCGCAGCGAAGACTGCGCTCGCGCAACCCGCGCATGCGATCAAATCCATTGCCGGCGGCTCCATCAATTATGTCGCGGACTGGATTATGGACGTGCTCGATGATTTGGTCGGACGCGTCGAGCAGGATCTGGTTGTGGAAACTGCAATTGATCCGGTTCTGCAGGCCGCGGCAGAAAATGCCCTCAACGAGGAACTCGCGCTGAGGGGACAAAGGTACGAAGTTTCCCAAGGCGCGATTATCGCCATGACGCCCGAGGGCGCTGTGCGCGCCATGGTCGGCGGCAGGAACTATGCTGAAAGCCAATACAACCGCGCCGTCGCGGCCAAGCGTCAGCCCGGCTCGGCATTCAAGCCCTTCGTTTATCTTACCGCACTTGAGCGCGGCCTCTCGCCGGAAAGCGTACGCGAGGACAAACCGATTGCGCTCAAGGGCTGGAAACCCGAGAATTACAGCCACGAATATCATGGACCGGTTACACTCACCCAAGCGCTGGCGCTCTCGCTCAACACGGTGTCCGTACGGCTCACGCTCGAGTTCGGACCGGTCGCAGTGGCACGGACCGCCTACCGGCTTGGCATCTCATCGAAGCTCGAGCCCAATCCCTCACTCGCGCTTGGCACATCGGAAGTCTCGCTGATCGAGCTCGTCTCTGCCTATGCGCCGTTCGCGAATGGCGGTAATGCGGCGGCTGCACATGTGATCGAGCGGGTACGAACGCGCACCGGGAACAAGATTCTGTTTGCCCATGCGCCACAAAGTCTGGGCCGCATCATTGAGGGACGCTACGTCGCAATGATGAATTCGATGATGCGGGAAACGCTCACGATGGGTACAGCGCAGAAGGCGCAGCTGCCGGGCTGGCCGGCAGCCGGCAAAACCGGTACCAGTCAGGACTTCCGGGACGCTTGGTTTGTCGGCTACACCAGCCATCTCGTGACCGGCGTCTGGCTCGGCAATGACGATTCATCTCCCACCAGGAAGGCCACGGGCGGTGGACTCCCGGTCCAAATCTGGAGTCGGGTCATGAGAGCCGGGCACCAAGGGATAGCGGTCGCAGGCCTGCCGGGCCTTGCAGTCGGGGCGACGGTCGCCTCGGCATTGCCCGGGTTGCCGGCGCCCGAGCCGCCGGGGACGGTTGCGGCTGCGCCTGCCTCACGCGGTCTTGACGGCTGGTTTCTCGATCGACTGTTTGGGCGGCGTTGATACCCAACAGAGCGGGTTGCGGACGAAGCAATCAATGCGCGGGCTCGAAAATCAATGGTAACAAAACGAGCGCCGGCTCTCGATGCAATTGATGTAAAAATTCTCGCCGCGCTGCAAGAGGACGGCCGCTCGACGATTCAGAAATTGGCGGCGCGGGTTGGATTGTCTGCGCGCGCGTGTCTGGAACGCGTGCGCCGGCTCGAGCAGGCGGGGGTTATTGCGGGATATCAGGCCGTGATCGAGCTTCGCCAGCTGTCGCGGCCGATCAATATATTCGCCGAGATCATCCTGGAGAAGCAGGCCAATCACGGCCGTTTCGAAAAGCGCATCAGTGCGATCGATTTCGTGGTCGAATGCTGGGAGGTGAGCGGCGAGGTCGACTATATCGCTCGCATCGTATGTCCGGACCTTGCCGAGTATCAGGAACTGACCAACGAGCTTATCGACGACGAGGCACTCGGCGTTGCTCGCATTGTCAGCCACGTGGCGTTGCGCCCGGTGCGGCGCTTTACGGGATATCCGGCGCGCCTGCTCTCGCGCAAACCGGGCTAGCCGCTAGCGGCCGTCCAATCAGAACCAGGGACGCCAGCCCCAGGAACGGCCTGCCGTATAGTTGTTCCAGGTGGGGGCCGGCCGCGCCCGCACCGCACGCTCGCGCCGCGGAGCTGGCGGGGCCTCGCGCGCCTTTTTCTCGTCTTTCGGCGCTACTGTTTTTGCTTCCGGCGCCGGCTCTGCCCGGCCGTACGAGGTATAAACCTCCGAGCCCGGCTCAGGGGGAACCCAGGGCACAGCACTCACGATCGTTTTTGGCGGTGGTTTATAGGCCGCGAGCCCCTGGTTCGGGAAAACCGTTGGCCGCAAGAGCCAGTAATAGCCGAAGGCAAGCACGGCACAGACGCCTAGCGAGACTGCAAAAGCAGCCGCCACATTAAAATCCTCAAACCGGGACGTGCGCGAACGCAAGCGGATGCCCCCTTTGCCAGGCGACCAATCATTAGTCGCGCCCCCGGGCCGGCTGGTTCAATGGCTCCCCAATGCCGCCTCGGGCGCTCCGGGCCGACAAATGTCAGCGCTTCAGCACTTGTTATGGTTATGAAGCGAAGGCAATCTGCTACTGCACCAGCCGCCCGCTCATGTTAGGACTCGGCGGCGCGCAGCTGCGCGGTCAATCCGTCGAAACCGTTCCCATATCGGAACAGCACCTGGCCGTTCAATTCGATGCAAGTCTGCACAAGCGGACAATTGCCGAAGTCGAGAAACTCGCTGGCAAAGGAGCACCGAAGTAACCTCAGGTATTGACGAGCTTTCGCTTGCACAGCTCGCGCTGATCGCGGCGACTGCGCTCCTGACTTCGGTGGTGGGCGGGGTGGCCGGCTATGGGACCGGGGCACTGATGCCGTTGGTACTCGTGCCGATTGTCGGCGCCGAACCCGTCGTGCCGATCATTTCGCTCTCCGCACTGCTCACCAACACCGGCCGGGTTGCGGCCTTTCGTCATTTGGTCGATTTGCGCCGGGCAAGCATCGTCCTCATCAGCGCGGTGCCGACCTGCGTGATCGGCGCCTGGGGATATACCAGGCTCAGCGGCAGAGGAGCTCTCATCGTCATTGGCACCATGCTGATTGCCACTGTACCGCTGCGTCGTCTGATGCGACGGCGCGGCCTTGCGCTCTCGAACCGTGGGCTCGCGGCCGCTGCATTCGGCTGGGGACCACTCGCGGGCGGCACTGTCGGCGCCGGAATTATCCTGCTCTCGCTGCTGATGGCCGCCGGTCTTGAGGGCGCCGCCGTCGTTGCGACTGACGCCGTTGTTTCCATCGGGATCGGGCTTGCCAAGTTCGCGACTTTCGGACTCGCCGGGGCGGTTACAGCGCAGGTGATCACGGTCGGCTTGCTGATCGGCGTCATGGCATTCCCGGGCGCGTTTCTTGCCAAGAGGCTCGTTGACCGCTTGCCGCTCCATGTTCACACGGTAATGCTCGACGCGGTCGTGATCGGCGGCGGCACGGTGATGATCGTCAATGCAGTCGCGAATTGAAGGTCGCGGATGCGCTTTTGCCTGCTACGGCCATTTCACCACTGGCGGCAAGGAGGAGAGAATTGACTCGATATTGCCCCCCGTGCGCAGCCCGAAGATGGTGCCTCGATCGTAGAGCAGATTGAATTCCACATAGCGCCCTCGCCGGACCAGCTGCTCTTCGCGCTCGCGATCGCTCCAGCGCAAGGCGAAATTCCGCCTCACCAGCTCCGGGTAAATGCTGGCAAAGGCACGGCCGACCTCCTGGGTAAATACGAAATCGGCCTCCCAGTCGCCGCTGTCGAGATAGTCATAGAAAATGCCGCCAATGCCTCGCATCTCATTTCGATGCTTCAAGTAGAAATACTCGTCGCACCATTTCTTGTACTTATCGTAGGGAGCGACCGCCGCATGAGCGTCGCAGGCCGCCTTCATGGCAGCGTGAAAAGCAATCGTGTCGGGATCTTCCTGCCGTCGGCGCTGCTCCAATACGGGCGTGAGGTCGGCGCCTCCGCCAAACCACGCCTTGGTGGTAACGACAAAGCGCGTGTTCATATGCACGGCGGGCACGTGCGGATTGCGCGGATGAGCGATAAGCGAAATGCCCGAGGCCCAGAATTGGGGGTCGTTCCCGGCCCCCGGAATCTCGGCGCGGAATTCTTTCGCAAATTCACCGAAGACGGTCGAAACATGAACGCCCGCCTTTTCGAACACGCGGCCTTTGAGCATGGCCATTTCGCCACCTCCGCCGGGCGCACCACTGTGGTCGGTGCGGCTCCAGGCCGTGCGTATGAATTTGCCCGCAGGCCCCTCGGCGCCCATCGCGTCCGCGGGCAAACAAGCCTCAAGTGATTCGAAACGCCTGCAAATGTCTTCGCGCAGCGTTTCAAACCAGGTGCGCGCGCGCTGCTTGCGAGGGTCGAGGGCGGGATTCATCCGGGTGTCCGCGGTCATTCAAGCGTAGCGTGAGTTGTAAACGCTTGCTCTCTGGCGACGTAAGTGGTCAAGGCAACCCAGCAATCGTATGCCAACGCTTTCGCACGCCCGCGCCAGTTGTATTCGCGAGAGCCTGCGCAGATTTAATTTCATGCGGACAGACCAAAGATTCCACACGCGAGGCAATATTTTGCCATTCTTTCGGTAAAGCTTGCGGCTGTGGGGGACTGGGGAGTGTGAGGTCGCCTTCCGTTTGCCTGGGGGATTTGGCATACGGGCTCAGGCGGCCAGCGCCAGCGAGCGAGGCGGGTGAGGGATAGCGCCCCGGGGCGTGAGAATGTCCTTCACCCGCCTCGTGTTTGTCTTTTCCGTAACTGCCGCAATGCTTCGCCCGCTGCCAGCGCAGCGGCGAGCGCGACATTGAGCGAACGCATGCCGCTCTGCATTGGAATGACGAGCCGCGCGTCAGCGGCCTCGTGCACCTTCCGTGGCACACCCGCTGAATTCGCGGCCGAACAAAAGAATGTCGGCCGGATAAAACGCGTGGTCGAGGTAGGACTGCGTCGCGTGTGTCGTAAACAGAACAGTCCGCGCTCGTTCGCGGCTTCTCCAGGCCTTGAACGCTTCCCAACTCGCATGCCGCAGAATTGTGACATGGTCGAGATAATCCATGCCTGCGCGACGGAATGAGCGATCAGAGGTCGGGAAGCCGGCGGGCTCGATAATGTGCATCTCGATCCCAAGGCACGCGGCGAGGCGAATAATGGTCCCGGTATTCTGAGGAATGTCGGGCTGGTAAAGACCGATGCGCACGCTCCCCGCCTGCCCACGGCCGTGATCTGCTGTTGCCATCGGCCCCTAAAATTGTGATGCCCCGAGGTGTCAGAGGGTCGGCCCGAATGCGGCATCGGCCCACTTGCGCTCCCCTGACAAGGGTGTCAATAAAACCCGGCTGGAGGGCCGCTTAGCCGCTTGCTTGCCAAGCGGGGAGCGGCAGGTTGTGCGCCGCCGCCAAGCGGCGTCATGTCGGGGGCACATCCAGTCGCATCCGAAATGGGGGGCAGGCTTGCGGCATTGGCCGCGAGCGAAGCGGACAGGAAAGGGCTTGCGCACGTGACCGCCATGTCTTCAGCAGAGCCTTCGCCCGGGCATAGCCGCCGCGATTTCCTCTATATTGCGACTGGCGCAGTCGGTGCGGTCGGCGTAGCCGGCGCCCTGTGGCCTCTCATCAGCCAGATGAATCCGGACGCCTCGACCATTGCAGCAGGAGCGCCGATCGAGGTCGACCTTACGCCCGTGGCGGAAGGTCAGGTCATCAAGGTATTCTGGCGCAGCAAGCCGATCTTCATCAACCATCGCACCAAAAAGCAGATCGAGGACGCCCAGACCGTGGATGTCTCGAAACTGCCCGATCCGCAGCCGGATTCGGCGCGCGTTAAAGCGGGCCACGACCAATGGCAGGTGCTCATTGCCATCTGCACCCATTTGGGGTGCATCCCGCTTGCCGATCAGGGCCCGTATGACGGCTACTTCTGTCCCTGCCATGGCTCGGTCTACGACACGTCAGGCCGCATCCGGCAAGGGCCCGCGCCGCTCAATCTTGCACTGCCGCCGTACGAATTCGTCTCCGATACCAAGATCCGGATCGGTTGATTGCTTCTTTCAGTTCATCCTTCGGGGTCTCCAAGATGAGCGGAACGTTGAGCTACCAGCCGAAGAGCCCATTCCTGCAGTGGATCGAGCGGCGGCTGCCCATCGGCGGGCTCATCTACTCCTCCTTTATCGTTTACCCGACCCCGCGCAATCTCAATTACTGGTGGACGTTCGGGGGCATTCTCGCCTTCATGCTGGGCGTGCAGATCGTGACCGGCATCGTGCTCGCGATGCACTACACGCCGCACGTCGATTTTGCCTTCAATTCCGTCGAGCAGATCATGCGCGACGTAAACTACGGTTGGCTTTTGCGCTACGTGCATGCCAACGGCGCTTCCATGTTCTTTCTGGCCGCCTACATCCATATGTTTCGCGGCTTGTATTATGGCTCGTACAAGGAGCCGCGCGAGGTGCTCTGGATCCTCGGCGTGATCCTCCTCCTGCTCATGATCATGACCGGCTTCATGGGTTATGTGCTGCCCTGGGGCCAGATGAGCTACTGGGCGGCAACCGTCATCACCAACCTGTTCTCGGCAATTCCGCTCGTCGGCGAATTGATCGTAAGCTGGCTGTGGGGCGGATATGCCGTGGGCAATCCCACCCTCAACCGGTTCTACGCACTCCATTATCTCCTTCCGTTCGTCATTGCAGGCGTGGTCGTTCTGCACATTTGGGCCCTCCACGTCGCCGGACAGAACAATCCCGACGGGATCGAGCCCGTGACGGAGCACGACACAGTCGCATTCACCCCTTATGCCACCATCAAGGATTCGTTTCTGATGGTGGTATTCTGCGTTCTCCTCGCTTGGTTCGTGTTCTATCTCCCAAACTTCCTCGGTCACCCCGATAACTACATTCCCGCCAATCCCGCCGTCACCCCGACGCATATCGTGCCGGAATGGTATTACCTGCCGTTCTACGCGATCCTGCGCGCGATCCCGAACAAGCTGCTCGGTGTCACGGCGCTTGCCGCCTCGATCGCGGTGCTCGCTTTCGTCCCGTGGCTTGATACTTCGAACGTGCGATCAGCGCGTTATCGGCCGCTCTACCGCCAGTTCTTCTGGGTGTTCGTGGTCGTCTGTGTCGGTCTCGGCTGGCTCGGCTCCAAGCCGCCGGAAGGCAACTACGTCCTGTTCGCGCGCATTTTCACAATCTACTACTTTGCCTTCTTTTTCATCATTCTGCCGGTGCTCGGGAAAGTGGAAAGAACCAAGCCGCTCCCGAGCTCAATCGCGCAAGCAGTCCTGCGCGAGGGAACGGCCATCGGGGCTCCGGCGCCCGCTCCCTCCGGGACAAAAGCCGCCTAGAGGCAAGGGAATGATCGCGCCGCGCTCCATCATTGCCGCTGCCGCGTGGCTCATTGCGCTCGTTGCGCCCACATGCGCGCAAGAGCACGCGGGCGAGGCAATCCCGGAGAAGAACCGCTGGTCGTTCGCCGGCCCGTTCGGCAAATATGACCGCGCGCAGCTTCAGCGCGGGCTCAAAGTCTACCGTGAGGTTTGCTCGGTCTGTCACGGGCTGAGCATGATCGCTTTTCGCAATCTTGCGGATCCCGACGGACCGGGCTTCACCACGGCGCAGGCCGAGGCGATCGCCGCCGAGTACAAGATTCAGGACGGGCCCAACGACCAGGGCGAGATGTTCGAACGCCCCGGGCGGCTGGCGGACCATTTCCCCGCACCGTTCCCGAACGAAGAAGCCGCGCGTGCCCGCTACGGTGCGGTGCCGCCCGATATGTCTGTGATCGCGAAGGCGCGCGGCTATGAGCGCGGATTTCCGTACTGGGTGCTCGACATGCTCCTGCAGTATCAGGAGCATGGTGTTGATTACATCACAGCGCTGCTGCGGGGGTATCAAGACAATCCACCGGCCGGGGTCACGTTGCTGCCCGGCAACTATTACAACAAGATCTTTCCGGCCCACATCATGCGGATGCCGCCTCCGCTGCGGACCGATGGGCAGGTCGAGTACACCGACGGCACCCCTGCGACGATCGAGCAGTATGCGAAGGACATATCCGCTTTCCTGATGTGGGCGGCAGAACCCCATCTCATGCAGCGAAAGCGGGTCGGATTGCAGGTCTTCATCTTTCTGATCGTACTTGCTGGGCTGCTCTATTTCACCAAGAAGAAGGTCTGGCACGCGATCGAGCTGCATCCGGAAGCGCTCAAGCCGCAGCCGCCGGTGGAATACCCGCCCCCGTGACCGCGCTATGACCAAGGCGGTGCTAGGGGTCATCGGCGGATCGGGCATCTACGATCTGCCCGGTCTGCGCAAGGCGCGGCGCAAGACAATCAAGAGTCCGTGGGGAGAGCCGTCAGCGCCGTTGCGTATCGGAGAAATCGGCGGCACATCCGTGGTGTTTCTCGCGCGCCACGACGAGGGCCACCGCCTCTCGCCGTCAGACATCAACTACCGCGCCAATATAGACGTGCTCAAACGCGCAGGCGTGACCGATCTCGTCTCGCTCTCGGCCTGCGGCTCGTTCAAGCCGGAGTTGCCGCCCGGAACGTTCGTGCTTGTCGACCAGTTCATTGACCGCACGTTCAACCGGCAAGGATCCTTCTTCGGCAAGGGCTGCGTCGCGCATGTCTCCATGGCGCATCCGGTTTCTCCCCAGCTGCAAGAGCGGATCGCCGCAGCCGCCGCGGCCGAGGGAATAAAGCTGGTGCGCGGGGGCACCTATGTCTGCATCGAAGGACCGCAGTTCTCAACCTATGCGGAGAGCATGACCTATAAGGGTCTCGGTTATTCCGTCATCGGCATGACCAACCTGCCGGAGGCTAAGCTCGCGCGCGAGGCGGAGCTCTGCTACGCGACCGTCGCCATGGTCACGGACTTCGACTGCTGGCATCCCGACCACGACGCCGTAACGGTGCAGGACATCATCTCCGTTCTCACCGCCAATGCAGAAAAGGCAAAGGCGCTTGTGGCGCGGCTTGCGCGGGACTTTCCCGCAGAGCACGAGCCTTGTCCCATCGGCTCGGATCGCGCGCTCGATACCGCCCTGATTACGGCGCCGCAGTCGCGCGACAAGACCTTGCTGAAAAAGCTCGATGCGGTAGCGGGACGCGTGCTGCGGCGAAGCGTCAAATCACCCCAGGCTGTCTGAAATCCGCTTCGCGATTTCGCGCGCGGCGATCGCACCGCTTGCAATCGCGCTCGCGATAGACGGATGCAGTGGATTGGCGATGTCGCCTATCGCGAACACGCCGGGGCAGGAGGTTTCCGCATTCCCGTTCACCACAAGATAACCACGCTTGTCCTGCGCGAGAGCAAGCGCGGCCAAAAAGGCCTCATCGCCATTGGGAAGGTACCCGCAGAGAAGAACAACATGATCGGCATCGAGCTTGCTGCCGTCGTCCAGGCGCATCCGCACCCTGTGATCGCAATCCTCGAGAGCGCGCACTTTCCGGCCGGTCAAAACCTGCGCCATTCCGACGCGCTCGAAGCTGTGCAGGCGATGCACCATCAGCGGCAGCGCGCGCGGCCTTTCACTTCGCATGACGATTGTCACGCGCACCTTCTTTTCCGCCAGCATGCGCGCGACATCGAAGGCGTTGTCGCCGCCCCCGATCACGGCCACGTGCGATACGGGCTCTGGGCCGGGCTCCGCGGCCCAGGGCGCGCCAACGTGCACGAAGCCGCGCGCGGCCATGGACTTGGCGTTTTCGACGCTGTCCAGCCATTCCTCGCCCGCAAACCTTGTCCCGACCGCGATGACGATCGCCGCAGATGATAAAAACTGCGCCGGGCGCGGACTGTCTCCTTCAACGAGGAGCGTGAAATGACCGTCGTTGCCGCGGCATAGCTGCCGAGGCCGTGCTCCAAGCCACGTCTCGATACCGGCTTGCGTTATATGGCGGGCGAATGCCTCGGCATTCTGCTGCGCACTCTCGCCCGGCCGCCCCAGCAAGCCATCATTGGGATAGGGGCTCAATCGTGCCATTCCCCCCAGCGCATTCTCGCGCTCGATGATGGTCGGGGAGAGGCCGTAGTTCTTGAGCCAGAGCGCGCATGACATGCCCGCCGGCCCGCCTCCGATTATGGGAACGATCCGGGCCTGAGGCATTCAGAGGCAGTCCGCATGGAAGGCGCCGCTATCGCGCTTGTCGGATGACTTGCCGGCGTTGAGGCTGTCCCGAACGCGCATTTGCGATATATACCGCGCGTGTGCATCTGAAATACCCGGTGTGAGTCCCTCATGGTCAGCATTCAGTTCGAGCACGATCTCAAGGAATCGGTCCGATCTATTCCGGATTATCCAAAGCCCGGCATTATCTTCCGGGACATTACCACGCTGCTCGGCGACCCGCGCGCGTTCCGTCGCGCCATCGACGAGTTGGTGCAGCCGTGGGCCGGCTCCAAGATCGACAAGGTCGCAGGCATCGAGGCGCGCGGCTTCATAATCGGTGGCGCGGTCGCGCACCAGGTTTCCGCCGGGTTTGTGCCGATCCGCAAAAAGGGCAAGCTTCCACACAAGCGGGTATCCATCGCCTACTCGTTGGAATACGGCCTCGACGAGATGGAGATGCACGAGGACGCGGTATCAAACGGCGATCGCGTCGTTCTGGTGGATGATCTCATTGCCACCGGCGGAACCGCCGAGGGGGCGGTGAAGCTGATCCGGCAAATGGGCGCGCAGGTGCTTGCGGCCTGTTTCATCATCGATCTCCCCGATCTCGGCGGCGCCGAAAAGCTGCGCAAACTTGACGTGCCGGTGCGCACGCTGATTTCGTTCGAGGGGCATTAAGAGCCCCGCAAGCGGGGGATCACGGGCTACAGCCTCAGGCCCGGCAGGGATGCGCGCAATTCCTCGAGCAACAGCCGCAATTCGAGCTCGCGGAATTCGAGAAAGGTGCGCCGGGTCCAGGAACGAAGCTCGAAAGCAAGCCCGATCGGGATGCCGGCCGGAAGCCGCTCGTGGACATCGGCGAAGGAGTAGCGCGATTTTTCCATCTGCGCCTTGAGCATGGGCGAAAGGGCGGAGATGTAGAGCGGGACGGCGGCCGCGCGCGCAAACGGAAACTCCTTGCGCAGCTTTTGCCCCTTCAGAGTGCCGTCATTGAAGACCGGAATCGTAATGCCCTCCAGCAAGCGACCGCATAGATCGGCATACGCATTGATCGCAACGCTGTGGGGATCGGCAACAAACAGCACGACGGGTTCGATCGACCGCGCTTGCGCTTCCTTAAAGAACGCGATCTCCTGCGCGATCGTGAAGAAACGCTCGAACGACGTGTGGCTGAGATCGACAACCTTCGCGATCGCGTCGTCGACAATGAGGCGGTCGAACATCGCCATCTGATTCCTGATCTCGCCGAGATCCGCGACCTGCGCAAGGCCGGGCAGGTAATCGCAGAGCGCGTCTCCGCTCGGGTTGAGATCGAAGACGACAGGATCGGTGCCTTTGAGCCGCAGAAAATCGATCAACAGCCGCGCGACAAAGGTCTTCCCCACCTGCGGACGCGGGCACGCAATGATGAAGATCGATGTGTGCTTTTTTTCCGCTGCCGGCGGACGGCCGCGGCCGCCAGGGTCCTCGTTTGCGTGCTCAGGGACCGGTTTGTGAGCTTGGCTTGCCGCCACGGGGCGAGCTTGCGCTAGCCGTGTGCCTGCACCTTTGCCACCGCGGCGGTGGGCGCCCGGGCCGCAACGATGTCGGTCAGGTTGATGCGGTCGTACTCGGCCCACACGTTGCCCAGCCAGTGGCGGACGTAACCGCGCAAAACGAAGGAGTAGGAGGCGGGCTCGCCGCTCTGCTTCTTGTTCGCGATGAAGGTGATATATGGCACCGAGGCTAATTCCACCTGCTCGCTCGCCATCTCGTTGAGCTTGGGGATGACGAGCTCAACCGAATCCTTGATCTGCTTGAAATAGGATGCGTGGGTGGCCTCGTCCCATTCGAAGAAATGCGTATTGTTGATAAAGTTCTTCACCATGAAATAGCGCGCATCGCCGAGATACGCGGCGGTCTCGGTGATCTCGTCGAGAGACGCGATCGTGGGCCCAAGAATGTGGAAGACCGCAAAGGTGATCTGTCCCTTTTTGGCGGCGTCAATGAAGCCGATGTCGCGCAGCGCCTTCAACGTGGGCGACATGAGACCGGCACGCACGTCGATGAGCGTCACGGCGGCCTCGGCCGAATTGAGCGTGTCGAAAATCTTCATCTGGTCGGCGACGAGCGCAACATCGACGACTTCAGTCAGCTCGGGGTGAAAGCGCTTAAGCGTGCCACGGGGTGCCTCGGTGTCGAAGGCACGCACCGGAACCTGGTGGGCGGTGAAATAATCGAGGAGGGTGCGCGCGACGGTCGTCTTACCCACCCCGCCCTTGTCCGCCCCGACGATGATGACTGATGGCTTCGCCATTGGCTGTCCCCCGAATTACATAGCGCCTTAATGCTTATCGCAGCTGCGGCGAAAGGATGACAGAACAGCGAGGCAATTCCATGTATGTGTCGTCGGGGCCGCCCGGTTCTGCACATCAATCCACAGGGACAGGGTAGGCAGAGTAGGTTTGGGTCGAGCGCTTTGCGAGACCCAACAACCTACTGGCTCGGAGGAATTCCGTGCGCGCGAGCCACTTGCGAGCGCTGCGGTCGGGTCGCGCCGATGAGACAACGATCCTAAGCTTCTGTTCCCGGCTCCATTCTCGGCGACACGTGACAGGCTCGACAACTGCGAGGATTCGTGAGCTATGACTCAAATGCAGCGCCGAAACGGCTGCTTTCACCGCGCCGCGTCTGTATTCACTGTAAATAACAGGAAAAATACAGGCCGGCGTGCAAGAAGCGCCTGTAAAATGCGGACTTGCCAAAAAAAGAACAGAGGCGGGAACAGGGTGATTGCGGCAATAACAGAGAGATAGCAGGCAAGCCGGTCGGAGATTGCAAACTCGCCTGCTGCCGTTTGGATCGGCAAAATTGCATGGCTTCCTTTGAGTACTTGGAGGCTGCGAGGTATCGTCATGAAGCGCTGCGTGTAATCCTGTTGCGATTTGCGCGAGTTGTCATGCGGCCTACAACCATCGGCACCACAAGCGCTGTGTGAAGCAGCCCTCACAGATAACTCCTTCGTCGATAAAGCTTTTCGTCCGTTGGCTTTGTTTGGTAATGGCGGATGCAGATTGCGGCTGCGATGCGGCCGGAGCTCGTGTTGCGGACGCGCAGGCATGAAAAAACCCGGCACGCTGCGCGTCCGGGTCTCACCTCTCGAGTATGCCAATTTCTCTACCAAAAATGTTTCGGAAAGTCAAGCAAATTTTTGGGCAAATTCTTTGGGTGGGTCGCTACGATCCCGACCTACAACACCGGAGGGCGCGTAAGACCGAGAAAGCCGAGCATGGCCACAAACGCTTTGAGGCGCTCTGTGCGGTAAGCCTCAAGGTCAAGTTTCTCGTAGTCGAGAAAGCCCTTGCGCGTGCCAAGCCCGATGCGGCCCTCGCGCATGTTGCGCTCGATGATTGCGGGCGCGGCATAGCGCTCGTTGCCCAGCGCCTGGGTGAGGTACCGGCTCGCATAATAGAGAATGTCGCCGCCGCCCCAATCGATGAATTCGAGCATGCCAAGCACGGCAAAGCGGAATCCGAAGCCGTATTTAATCGCTCTATCGATGTCGTCTGCGCTTGCCACGCCCTCCTCGACCATGCGCGCAGCCTCGTTCATGGCGAGCGCCTGGATTCGTGGCACGATATAGCCAGGACGCGCCGCGCAGACGACGGGCACCTTGCCAATGCGTTCCAGGAGCGATCGCATCCGGGAAACCGTGGCGGGATCGGTTTGAGCCGCTGGAGAAAGCTCGACCAGCGGGACAAGATAGGCGGGATTGAGCCAATGGGCGTTGAGAAACCGCTCCGGATGCATGACCGCATCCGAAAGATCGTCGGCAAGAATGGTCGATGTGGTCGAGGCGATGATCGCCCCCTGCCCTGCCAGGGCTGAGGCGCGCGCCAGCACCTCGCGTTTGATCTCGATCACCTCCGGCACGCCTTCGAAGATTACGTCAGATCTTGCGAATGCGGCGGGCGCGCCGCTCTCCGCAACCACGCACACCCGGTCGGCAATTGCATCCAGATGAGCCGCATCGAACAGCCCAAAGCTGGCGAGATCGCGCAGCGTGGCGCGCATCTCCTCCTGCGCGCGGGCAGCAAGGCCTTCGAACTCAGCACCAGCGCGCGGCTTGAAATCAATGAGCGACACCTCGTGCCCGGCATAGGCGAACACGACCGCAATGCCGCGTCCCATACGGCCGGCGCCGAGGCAGGCAATGGGCTCGCGCGCTTTCACGCAAATCCCACGCGCAGAAATTGCGTCAAGGCGCGCCGATCGAGATGGCCGAGACCAAGCGAACCGAGCGTGCGGCCGCTCATCAAAAAGTCCTCCCCGCAAACGGCCGAGCCAATGGAGAGAAAGGCTCGCGCGAGCGGCGTTGCAACACCCACGAGCGACGCGACGGATATCAGAAATGAGAGGCCGAAACGGGTATCCTCAACCATGTAGCGGTGCTCTGTGAGCACGATGTGCTCGCGCCAGTCGCCGGAATCGGTCAGACGGTCGTGCGAGCCGCGCCCATACATCCAATCCTCACCTGCCGCCGCATAATGATTGGCAAGCGGAAAGTGCGGGGGAGCATAGCCGAGCGCCTCACGCACCGCGATGCGCTCCTTGTCCAGCGCATCGGTCACCCGCCGGATCGCGGGCTGAGTGCCTTCCTTGTGAATGTCCCAGCGCTCGAAATGCTGCAGCGGCCCCGCATTCATGATGATCAGCGGCGGGTGGATGATGGGACCCGCATTCATCAGCGCCCCGGAGAGCGCATCACCGCAATCCTCGATGACCCCGGGGAAGACGGCACTCAGCAGCGCGAGCGCATGCTCCTTGCGAGCAAGCGGAAATACACCCGTGGGCAGGCGTTTCGCCCGCACCGTGATTGCCGTTTCGAACGCCCCGTGTTTGCGGGTGAGCCACGGCAAGGTGCCCGTCTCGGCGTAAGCCACGGCGGCGCGGTTGCCCGCCGCGTGCGCCGTTTTCGCAAACAGCACCGAGCCGAAGGTGCCCGGCGGCAGAAAGACGACCTGACCGTCGGCGAGATGCGGCGCAAGCAATGTCGCGATGTCGGCCTGCGCGGTCGCGGGTACAGGACAAAGAATCAGCTCGGCTTGGTGGACCGCTGCTTCGATGTCGCCGGTGACGAGAGCAGGCTTTGCTTCGTGGCGGCCGGCAAAATCCTTCACCAGGATGCTGCCGCCTGCCTTGCAGTGCGCCGCGACCGCCGCTTTATCGCGCCGCCACATGCGCACTTCGTGTCCGGCAAGCGCAAGATCGCCCGCCGCCGCGAACGATCCGTTGCCGCCACCGAGAACCGCAATGCGCATGGGCCAATTCAGCGCTCGAACGAGGCTTGCGCCCCCGCCTTTCTTCGCGTTGTCCCTGCTAATAACGGGTGCGCGTCTCTCAAAAGCAACAGGGTTTTGAATTCCTGCGAGAGTGGTGCCTCTTCGTCGAAGACTTGTTGCAAATGGTGGTATCGTCCGTTCAGCTTAGATGCCAATGGAATCGGCTTTGCTGGTGCGGGGGGCGCACATCATGCGGGGACTGCTTGTAGCTGCTATCGCAATGGCAGCTTGACGAGCTTGGCCGCGCCTGCCGACGCGCAGCAGCAGCAGCGGCAGACCGCGCAGCCGGCGAGCTGGTCCGGCGGCCAGGTCGGCGGCTTCGGGGGCGTCAGCACTCTGGGCGGCAACTTTGCAGAGCCGGGCGCGCATTTCTGTGGCTTCGGCTTTGCGGCCGTTTGCCCCGAAGTGCCGTTCTCGTTCGGCGGAGGCAGCCCGACGAGCGCGACCGGAGGTGTTTTCGCCGGCTATAACATTCCCTGGGGCCTCTCCGTTGTCGGGATTGAAGCGGACATCGCCTACAAGCACGCCAGCACGTCGAGCGCGCAGGCCAATGCCCATCCTGCACCGCCTGCTCCCGGCGGGGTCACGACCGAAGCCTTCACCGGCAGCCTGACCCAGAGGTGGGACGCCTCGATCCGCGCCCGCGTCGGCCTCCCGGTCAACTATTCCCGCACGCTCCTGTACGCGACCGGCGGCGTGGCGTTCGGAAATGTCAGCGGCTCATTGAGCTATGCGGCGGCCTTCGCGGCCATGCCCTGCGGTGCCCACGGGTGCGGCGGGTCCCGGTGGCGTGGCGATCCTAGCACCCGGCGTTTGCCCGACCGCCGGTGGGGGGGCCGGAAGCTGGAGCGACACCCGGGTCGGATACACAGTCGGCGCGGGCGCCGAGTGGGGGTACACGCGCAATATCAAGCTGCGCGTCGAATACCGCTACACGGACTTCGGCAGTTTTTCCAAGGACGTTCCGCTGGCGGTCACCGCAGGCGGCTGTACTGCCGCGGGCTGTCTGGCAGCCGGCAATGCCCACATCGACATGCGGGCCTATTTTCACACGGTCCGGTTCGGGATTGGCTTCGGCTTCTAACTGAGGGTCGAGGGTGCCTCAAATTGAGCCGAATCGCCTCGGTGCCGCCTAACATTTCATGCACCAAGGCCTCCGGCGGCGGCTGGTAAAACGGCTGCCCCAGCTTTAAGTTTCCCGCTCTGGTTATTCGACTTCCCTCGCGGGAGGGGGAGAGCGTGGCGGATATTGTCGCCATCAGATACCGGGCTTTTCTGAGCTACAGCCATCACGACAGAGCGTGGGCGAAATGGCTGCACGCCGCGCTTGAATCCTATCGGATCGACAGAGACCTCGTCGGGCGCGACACCGCTTTAGGGCCGGTGCCCAGCACGCTACGTCCGATCTTTTGCGACCGCGATGACTTCTCCGCCGGTCACTCACTCTCAGACCAGACTCTGGCGGCGCTCGCGGCATCTCGCTGTTTGGTGGTGATCGGCTCGCCGCACGCGGTTGCGAGCAAATACGTCAACGCGGAAATCCGGCAATTCAAGGCGCTTGGCGGCGGGCAGCGGATCATTCCGATCATCGTTGATGGTGAACCGAACCATCCCGAGCGCGAATGCTTTCCGCCGGCGCTGCGCTTCAAGGCCGGCAGTGACGGCGCGCTGACCGATATTCCGGAGGAGCCGATCGCCGCCGATGCGCGCTGGAAAGGCGACGGCAAGGAGCTTGCGCTGCGCAAGGTCGTGGCCGGCCTCCTTGGGCTCGGGCTCGACGAGGTCGTGCGCCGGGCGGAGATCGACCGCCGGCACCGCAACAAAGTGTGGTTGAGTTTTGCGGCCGCGGTGGTGCTTCTGTTCCTCGTCGCCGCCGTGGCTAGCCCGATGGCCTATCTGGGCTGGGTCGGCAAAGAGCAAAGTGAGGATAAGCAGCTCAAAGCGGTCAATGACGACACCAAGGAAATCGAGATCGAGAAGCTGCGGGGCGAGGCAAAAATCGAGACGTTGCTTGCGAAGCTTAGCAGCCGGGAACAACGTATCACCCAGAACGGCCTCGATACTCCGAAAGGCCAATCCGTCAAGGCACAGATATTCATCGTCTTGGCCTCCGCCTACCAGACGCTTGGGAACAGCGAGAAATCGCTAGAGCTCGCCAAAAACGCCAGTGAGATATTGAACGGCCTCATTGCGAGCGAGGCGTCGGAGCCCCGGTGGCGACGATTTCTCAGGGTTTACTATGAGAAGCTGACTGGCGTCGTTCAGCCGAGTGGGCTTGATCTGCAGAACCAGCTGTCAATCGCGTACCAGAAGATTGGCGACAGCTTGTTTTACCGCGACCGCCTCGCGGTTGCGCGCGATTGGTACGACCAGAGCTTGCAGAAAGCGCTGCTTGTGCACAACGCCGAACCGAGCAGGGTCGACTGGCGGAGCGGCCTGTCGCGTGCCTACGACAAGATCGGCGACGTGTCGAAGCAGCTTGGTTATCTCGCAGACGCGCGCACGAGCTACGAGAAAAGCCTTGCGATCCGAGCCAACCTCGCTGAAGGCGATCCTGACAATGCCCAGGTGAAGCGCGATTTGGCCTCGGTTTATGATCGCATTGCGGACATTCTTCGCCTCGAAGGCAAGCTGGTTCAGGCGCTTGAGACTGAAGAGAGGTCGCGCAGCATTGTGGCCGACTTCTTGGCAACAGATGCAAACAATGATTGGCGGAGAAATCTCGCGCTCGATGATCGCAAGCTCGCCGATATCCATCACGATATGGGACAGCTCTCGGTGGCGTTCAACAGTTATCGCGAAAGCCTCGATATCACCAAACAGTTGAACACGCAGGATCCGAAGAATACGGTGTGGCGGCGTGATCTCGCGGCCTCATATGTCGGCATTGGCGGTCTGCTGGGTGACCAGGGTCAGCTTGGCGAAGCGGAACGGAATTTCCGCTTAGGGATCGACATCCTCGAAGACCTGGCGCGATCCGATCCCACCAACACGGAGTGGCAGGACGATCTTGCGCTGGTCTACGATCGTGTCGCTGCCATGCTGGGCACTCAGGCGCGTATCGAGGCGCTGCAATATTATCAGAGGAGTCTCGCCATCCGGCAAAGCCTGGCCGACAAAGATCCGGAAAACCTGACCTGGCAATACAAGCTCGGCGCAAGCCATGCCAATCTTGCTTTTCTCCTGAATGATCTGGATGCACGCAACGAGCTTGAGCTTGCAAAGCAGACGTTCCAGCGCGTTTCCACGCAAGAGCCGGGAGTGCCGTTCTTCAAGCACGATCTTGCGGCAGCGATCATCTGCATTGGTAATTTGCTCAGCTTTCAACAGCAGTTTGCGCAAGCACATGCGAGCTATCGCGAAGGGCTCAGCATTATGCAAGACCTTCCGCGGGACAACATCGGCTGGCAGTACGACTTGGCCCTGGCCTACGGGCGGCTTGCACAGGCGGATCAAAACCTGGGCAATGTCGCTGATGCACTCGCCGCGTTGCAGAAAGGAAGAGACATCGTGCTGGAAACTTCCTCCCGATTTTGCGCAGCGATCCAAGGTGTTGAGCCGGTTCGATGCAGAGATTGCTGCCATCGAGGCCAAGGAGCCCGTCAAGGTGGCCAACTGAACCGATCCCCCGCAGTGGGTCACCTGTGGGTTCATCTCCGCCGGCATAGATAATCCCATGGCTGCGGATTGCGGTTCGGCGCATCGTAAGTCAGCTGCCGCCGAATTGGGCACTTGAAGTTGCCGATCTCGGGTAAACCCGAGATCGGCTGGCGCCCCGGAACGACTGGACTACTCCTCACGCAAACGGCCCACATAGCTCGAGCGCGGGCGGAGCATCCGGCCGGTTTTCTGCTGCTCGAGGGCGTGCGCGATCCAGCCCGGTGCGCGGGCGATGGAAAACACCGGCGTGAAAGCCTCGCGTGGCAGACCGATCGCATCGAGCAGGAGCGCTGCATCCATCTCGATGTTGGCTTCGAGCCGGCGTCCGGGCTTGTGGCGCGCCAACGCCGCGACCGCCCGGCGTTCGACTTCGAGCGCAAGGGAAAGCCGCGCCGATTGCGGATCGAGTTGCTGCAAGGCCGCGCGCAAGATATCCGCACGCGGATCGCGAATTCGGAACACGCGATGGCCGAATCCCATCAGCCGTCCCCCGCTCGCCAGTGTGCGATCGAGCCAGGCATCGATGTCGCCGGCTTTGGAAATTGCATCGAGCATGTCGAGCGCGAGCGCAGGCGCCCCGCCGTGCAGGCTTCCCGTAAATGCGCCATAGGCGCCCAGGATCGCGGAGACGAGGGAGGCGCGGGTCGAGATGATGACGCGCGCCGCGAAGGTTGATGTGCCGAGCCCGTTGTCGATGACGGTTGTGAGATAGTTATCGAGCGCTTGAACAAATTTTTTCTCGGCCGGCGTGCCGCGCAGCATGCGCAGAAAGTCGGCCGCAGTTGTGAGCGTGTCGTCCGGCGCAACCGGTGCATTGCCTTGCCGCACGCGGAGAACGGCGGCGATGCCGACCGGCAGCGTTGCGGCAATGGTCGCCGCGTTGCTGTCCTCGGGCAACGCGGCAAGCGCCATGCGCACGGCCTCGATCAGGGGCCGGCGCTTTGCCGCCGGTAGCCAGTCATCAAGGCGTGAGAAGGCAAGCTTGCGGGCGAGACCGAGTTGCGCGAGCACCCCCTCGCGGGTGAGATCGCCGCCCGCAAACCCCTCCCACAGAAGCGCAATCGTTCCTTCGTAGCCGTAGCGCGCAACGAGCTCGCCGATCCGATGGCCGCGCACCCAGACGGTGCCATTCTCTGCGTCGGCATGGCTGAGCACCGTCGTTGCCGCAATGACATCCGCCAATCCGTTGCCCATGAATCACCGTGTGGCTGTGTGGTGGTGTATCTGCGCGCGACCGACGCAGGCATTCTAGGCCTGCCAATACGCCGCGGTGCAGTGTACCGATTACCGATTTTCGGACCTTGATTCCATTGGGTTTTCGGGCCAGCTTCCGAAAAAATACATCTTTAAGTAGCAAAAAAAGCGGGAACATTACAACTTTTCATATATGTCGGATCACAACTCTCAAAATTCCCGTTGACATTCATACCAACCGGTTGGTACGAAGGAGCATGAACGCAACGACCACCCCTTCCAATTCGCGGACTCGTCTCCTCGACGCGGCAATGCAGGTGATCCGCGCGAAGGGCTATTCGGGGACCACCGTGGACGACATCTGCTCCGCAGCCGGCCTGACCAAGGGCGCGTTCTTCCATCACTTCGAGAGCAAGGAAGACCTCGCGGTCGCGGCGGCCGAGCATTTTTCCCAAATGGCCGGGCGGCTCTTTGGCGCAGCGCCTTATCGCGAGCTCGCCGATCCTTTGGACCGCTTGCTCGGCTACATCGATTTTCGCGCCGGCATCCTGTCGGGGCCCCTCCCGCAATTCACGTGTCTCCTCGGCACCATGGTGCAGGAGGCCTACGACACGCATCCGGCCATTCGCCGCGCGTGTGACACCTATATCGGCGCGCACGCCGCAGAGGTCGCCAAAGACATTGCCGCGGCCAAAGCGCTCTACGCGCCGTCTGCGCAGTGGAGCGCGGAGAGTCTCGCGCTCTACACGCAGGCCGTGCTGCAAGGCGCGTTTGTGCTCGCCAAGGCGAGAGGCGGACCCGACGTCGCGCGCGACTGCCTCGCGCATCTGCGCCGCTATCTTGTCCAACTGTTCCATCGGCCCACCAGCAAAGAGGAGTGACGACAATGCCTGCACCGCGTGGGAAGTTCATCTGGTACGACGTGATGACGAGCGACACCAAGGCAGCGACGGCGTTCTACACCGACGTCATCGGCTGGCAGGCGCAGGAACATGCGATGGCGGACAACGGCAGCTACACGGTTTTCAGCAAAGGCGAGCGGATGGTTGCTGGGCTGATGGCACTCCCTGGAGAACTGTGCGCGGAAGGCGTCAAGCCATGCTGGTCCGGCTATATCGCCAGTGATGACGTCGACGCCGATGCCGCACGTGTGCTCACGCAGGGTGGTGCAATCAGACGCGCGCCCCAGGACATCCCGAACGTTGGCCGTTTCGCCGTCGCGGCCGATCCCGGCGGGGCTGTGTTCCTGCTGTTCAAGCCGAACACGACGGAGGAGCCGACGCTGGTCGCGCCCATGACCCCTGGCCACATTGGCTGGCACGAGCTCTATGCCGGCGATCTCGATCGCGAGTTCGCCTTCTACTCACGGCTCTTCGGTTGGACCAAGGACCGTGCGATCGACATGGGCGCGATGGGCACATACCAGACCTTTGCCACCGGCGGCGAGCCGTGTGGCGGCATGATGAAGAGCTGCGCTCAAGTGCCCGCTCCCGTCTGGAACTACTACATCGCGGTCGAGAGCGCGACCAAAGCGGCCGATCGCGCACAGGCTCGCGGGGCGCAGCTTCTGCACGAACCGGTCGAAGTGCCCGGCGGGGCCTGGATCGTCCAGGCGCGTGACCCGCAAGGCGCCGGCTTCGCCGTGGTGAGCGCACAGAAGTAGGAGATGCCGGGGCGGTTGAGCAGTTTGCTCAGCGGCCCCCTCCCCGCTGCGCGCGGCGCAGAGACACGACAATTTGGAACAGGCAGGAGAGTAAAGTGGTTCACGATCGCAAGACGAAAGACGAGATGATCGGAAGCACCAGCGACACGGCGAACGCGCCGGCGGCAGCGCGCCGTGCTCACCGGCGCTCGTTCATCTTCGGCCACACTGCCATCACCCATCCCGAGATCGCACGCGACATTGAAGTGCGCATCGACGCGGACTTCGAGCGGATCTTCGGTTCGGACGTTGCTTTGCATCGTCGCTGCGCCGATAAAATGGACCCGGCAGGCGATTAGGCTACGTCGATGGCGGCGAGTACCGAGACTTCATGCCCGCTTGGCTTTGCCTGCCGGCCGCAGCGTGCTTGCAGGTGCTGCTCTCGCTCTGCGCTTCGCATGCCCGGCGAGCTTCTCGACCAGAAAATCGCCGAGGATCTCGACTCGTTTGGGCCGCGGTCCCGCGGGAGGCGTTAGCCAGTAAACAGCACCTAGAGGAATAGACCAGTCGGGCAGCAATCTCTCCAGCCGGCTGGCGGCAAGTGCGTCGCGCAAAATGAATTCGGGCAGGATGCCGAGGCCGGACCCCGCGATCAGGGCCGGCATCATCGCGTCACCATTATTCACACGCAGCGGACCCGACGGCCGCACGGTCGCGGATCTGCCGTCCTTGGTAAAGCGCCATGTCTCGGCCGTCATGCCATGGCTGTAGACAATGCAGCGGTGCTGCGCGAGGTGGAGAGGATGCCCCGGTCTGCCATGCTTTTCCAAGTAGGTGTGTGAGCCGACGAGATAGCGAGGCATCTCGCAAAGCCGCCGTGCAACGAGCGATGAGTCGGGCAAGACGGCGAGGCGGATTGCCGCGTCGAACCCCTCGCCGATGAGGTCCACCATCGCATCGCTGAGGTGGAGATCGACCGACACCTCAGGATAGGTGGCAAGGAATTCCGGCAGCAGGGGCGCGAGGTGCAGCACGCCGAAGGAGATGGGTGCGGCTAGCCGCACCAGCCCGCGCGGTGCCGTTGCTTGCGCCAGCGTGGCGTCCTCGGCGGCTTCGCCGTCGGCCAGGATCTGCGCAGCGCGACCTGCGAGCTGCCGTCCGGCGTCGGTGAGTGCGAGCCGCCGCGACGTCCGGTTGATGAGGCGCGCGCCCAGCCTCGCCTCGATCCTGCTGACGGCTTTCGAGACAGTGGCTTTGGAAAGTTTCAGCTCCGCCGCCGCCCCGGCGAAGGAGCGAAGCTCCACGACCCTGGCGAAGATCGCCAGGCCTTCGAAGTCCGGCAGTTCGGCCATGTCAAGATTGGAAACAATGAGTTTCGATAGTTTCTATTTCTAATGCATGGTTCTGTCCATAGGTTTGTTGGCGAAGCAGGACGCGCCATTGCCTAGGAGAGCGCCGATGATCGAGCACAGACCATTCAACAAACTCGGAGGAGAAGATCACGGCTGGCTGAAGGCCAAGCACCATTTCTCCTTCGCAGACTATGTCGACCCCGCGCGAACGGGTTGGGGCTCACTGCGCGTCTGGAACGACGATGAGATCGCGCCCGACACGGGCTTCCCGCCCCACCAGCACGCGAACATGGAAATCATCACCTATGTCCGTGAGGGCGCGGTAACGCACAAGGACAGTCTCGGTAACGAAGGCCGAACCGAAGCCGGGGACGTGCAGGTGATGAGCGCCGGCGCCGGTATCCGGCACGCCGAATACAACTTGGAACAACGGCCAACCCGGATTTTCCAGATCTGGATCATTCCCAGCTCCAAGGGCGGGTCACCCGCCTGGGGGTCGCAACCGTTCCCCAAGGCCGATCGTTCCGGGCGCCTCGTGACGCTCGCGAGCGGCTTCGACAACGACAAGGACGCACTGCCCATTCGCGCTCGCGCTCGCGTGTTGGGCGCCATGCTGAAGGTCGGCGAAACCGTCGAATATGCGCTTGGTGAAGGGCGTTACGGCTACCTGGTGCCTGCGTCGGGCGCGGTCGAGGTCAACGGCCTGAGGATCAATGCGCGCGACGGCGCCGCCATCAAAGATATCGCCGTCGTCAGGATCACGGCAATCGCGGATTCAGAGGTCGTAATGGTCGACGCGCCATAGGGGGCAGCGCGGCGCGCCAGGCAGAAAAACATCAAGGAGAAAAGTCATGTCGAAGGTTCTGGTTCTCTACTACTCTTCCTACGGCCATATCGAAGCGATGGCGAATGCGGTCGCCGAAGGGGTGCGGCAGGCCGGTGCGCATGTTGACGTCAAGCGTGTGCCCGAGTTGGTCCCCGAGGAGATCGCGCGCAAGTCACACTACAAGTATGATCAGCCCGCGCCGATCGCGAAGGTCGAGGACCTCGCTGCCTACGACGCGATCGTCATCGGTGCCGGCACCCGCTTTGGCCGGCTATCTTCCCAAATGGCCAATTTCCTCGACCAGGCCGGCGGGCTTTGGGCGCGCGGCGCATTGCACGGCAAAGTCGGCGGCGCGTTTACGTCGACTGCGACCCAACATGGCGGGCAGGAGACGACGCTGTTCTCGATCATCACCAATCTTCTGCACTTCGGCATGGTGGTTGTCGGCCTTGATTACGGCCATGCCGGGCAGATGACGCTTGACGAGATTACCGGCGGCTCACCCTACGGCGCCACAACGATCGCAGGCGGCGATGGCTCGCGCCTGCCGACCGCGAACGAGCTCGAGGGCGCGCGCTACCAGGGCCGCAAGATCGCGGAGACCGCAAACAAATTGCATGGCTAATCGAAGTGGTGGCCTACTCTCTTCTCATTGGAAGGCGGCACATGAGATTCGTCCTGGTCAACGGCAGAACAGCCCGCCCGCAATCCTTCTGTGCATGGTGTTGCGAGCCGATTGGGGAGAAGCATGAGGTTGCGCTCGATCGAGCTGCGATTGCTCGGTTGTTCGGCGTAGTGCAGCTCATGCGCAAAACATAAATCGGCGGCGTTTTCGGGCGGTGTGCGCGGTAATGGGGCAGCTACAGATACACGAGAGGAACAAAGTCCATGAGTCCCGCTTCGAAACTTGCCGCCTTGATTCCGAGAACAGAGGCGCTCGGGTCAAAGGATCGCGAAGTTCCACCTTTTCCGGCCAGCCTGCTGTTGCAGTGGCATGCGCGCTCTGCGGGTGACCAGTCCGCGCAACTCAGCAGCCACGCCAGCGGTAGACTAACAACACGGGAGCGCGATGTCCTGGCGATGATCAGCCAAGGCTGCTCCAATAAGCGCATCGCTCGGAGTCTTGAGATCTCGCCGGAGACAGTGAAATCGCACGTCAAACGTATCTTTCTGAAGCTGGCCGTGAGCACCCGCACCGAGGCGGTATTTCGGGCTGTGTCGCATGAGCTGTTGTGATATTCGGAAGCCATGCTGCACGCCCACGGCTCCCCCGAAATCAAGACACCATGTCCCCCATCGGGGGGATAGGTCGAGCTGTGCCTTCAACACACATTCCAGCGCGACAGCTGCCCTAAGTCGAGGCCACAACCTCAGGAGATCACCCATGGCCAATCCGAAGCTCGAAGTCCTCACGCCGCAGAACTCGCAGGTCCTTTTCATCGACCAGCAGCCGCAGATGGCGTTCGGCGTGCAGTCGATCGACCGCCAGACGCTGAAGAACAACGTGGTCGCCCTCGCCAAGGCAGCGAAGGTGTTCAAGATCCCGACCACCATCACCACGGTCGAGACGCAGAGTTTCTCCGGCTACACCTATCCCGAGCTGCTCGACGTATTCCCCGACAAGCCAGTGCTCGAGCGCACGTCAATGAACTCGTGGGACGACAAGAAGGTGCGCGACGCGCTCAAGGCCAACGGCCGCAACAAAGTCGTCGTTTCGGGCCTATGGGTCGAGGTGTGCAACAACACCTTCGCGCTGTCGGCCATGCTCGAGGGCGGCTACGAGATCTACATGGTCGCCGACGCCTCCGGCGGCACGTCCAAGGAGGCGCACGACTATTCGATGCAGCGCATGATCCAGGCCGGCGTCGTGCCGGTGACCTGGCAGCAGGTGCTGCTCGAATGGCAGCGCGACTGGGCGCGCAAGGAGACCTACGACGCGGTGATGACGATCGTGCGCGAGCACTCCGGCGCTTACGGCATGGGCGTCGACTACGCCTACACCATGGTGCACAAGGCGCCGCAGCGCATCTCTAAAGTCCACGAAGTGTTGCCGCCGGTGGCGGCGTGACACGGCCCACGTGGGATGGCCGATATGCGCGTCTATCTTCTCTCGCTCAGCGCCGGTCTCCTGGTCGGCATGATCTACAGCCTGCTCAACGTGCGATCACCGGCACCGCCCGTGGTGGCGCTGGTGGGGCTGTTCGGCATCCTCGTAGGCGAGCAGATCATCCCGGTCGCCAAGCACATGCTGGATGGCTCGCATCTCGCCGCCGCGTGGCGCCAGTCGCACAGCACGCCGCACATCTTCGGCCTCCTGCCCGGGCGTCACGAGCGGGCAACGCAACCCGACATTAACTCCGAACCGCAGGTGCGCACATGACCAAACCTACACCAGCAGCTGATCTGGTCCTGCATCACGGCCTGTTCACGACGCTCGCGCGCTCGCACCCGACCGCGACCGCCGTCGCGATCCGGGACGGCCGCTTCCTCGCCGTCGGCGCCGACAAGGAAGTGATGGCGCTGGCGGGTCCGAAGACCAAGGTCGTCGACCTCAAAGGCCGGCGCGTCCTGCCTGGGCTGATCGACAACCATCTCCACATCATCCGCGGCGGGCTCAACTTCAACATGGAGCTGCGCTGGGACGGCGTGCGCAGCCTCGCCGACGCCATGGGCATGCTGAAGCGTCAGGTCGCCGTCACGCCGCCGCCGCAATGGGTGCGGGTGGTCGGCGGCTTCAGCGAGCACCAGTTCGCTGAAAAGCGGCTGCCGACCATCGCCGAGCTCAACGCCGTCGCCCCCGAGACGCCGGTTTTCCTGCTGCACCTCTACGACCGCGCGATCCTCAACGCCGCTGCGCTGCGTGCCGTGGGCTATACCAAGGACACGCCCAACCCTCCCGGCGGCGAGATCGTGCGCGGCGCGGATGGCACGCCGACCGGACTGCTGCTCGCCAAGCCCAATGCCGGCATCCTCTATGCGACGCTCGCCAAGGGTCCCAAGCTGCCGTTCGACTATCAGCTCAACTCGACGCGCCACTTCATGCGCGAACTCAACCGGCTCGGCGTCACCGGCGCGATCGACGCCGGCGGCGGGTTCCAGAACTATCCCGAGGACTACGCGGTGATCGAGAAGCTGGCCGCCGACGGAGAGCTCACCATCCGCCTCGCCTACAATCTCTTCACCCAGAAGCCGAAGGGCGAGAAGGACGACTTCCTGCGCTGGACCGGATCGTCGAAGTACCAGCAGGGCGATGACTATTTCCGCCACAACGGGGCGGGCGAGATGCTGGTGTTCTCGGCTGCCGATTTCGAGGATTTCCGCCAGCCGCGCCCCGACATGCCGCCGGAGATGGAGCCTGAGCTCGATGCGGTGGTGCGCATCCTGGTCCAGAACCGCTGGCCGTGGCGGCTGCACGCCACCTACGACGAGACGATCAGCCGGTCCCTCGACGTATACGAGCGCGTCAACCAGGACATGCCGCTCGACGGCCTGCATTGGTTCTTCGATCACGCCGAGACCATCTCGGAGCAGTCCATCGACCGGATCGCGGCGCTGGGCGGCGGCATCGCTGTGCAGCACCGCATGGCCTATCAGGGCGAATACTTCGTTGAACGCTACGGTCCGGGTGCGGCCGAAGCCACGCCGCCGGTCGCGCGCATGCTGGAGAAGGGCGTCAAGGTCTCCGCCGGCACCGATGCGACGCGGGTTGCGTCCTACAATCCGTGGGTGGCGCTCGCCTGGCTGGTCACCGGACGCACGGTCGGGGGCTTGCGCATCTATCCGCAGCGCAACTGCCTCGACCGCGAGACAGCGCTGCGTCTATGGACCGAAAACGTCACCTGGTTCTCCAACGAAGAGGGTAACAAGGGACGGATCGAGGCCGGCCAGCTCGCGGACCTGATCGTTCCCGACCGCGACTATTTCACGTGCGCCGAGAGCGAAATTGCCGACACTGTCTCCGAGCTGACGATCGTCGGCGGCAGGATCGTCTATGCGGCCGGCATCTTCGCGAGCCTCGACGTCCCGCCGCCGCCGGCTATGCCGGATTGGTCGCCGGTGCGCCGCTTCGGCGGCTACGCCGCCTGGGGCGAGCAGGGCCGCGAGCGGATGCACCACCCGCAGCTCGATGAGATGTGCGGCTGCGCCAGCGCCTGCAGCGTCCACGGCCATAATCACAGCCGCGCCTGGACCGGCACGGTGCCGGCCTACGACCTCAAGAGCTTCTGGGGCGCGCTCGGCTGCTCCTGCTTCGCATTCTGAGACCTGCGCGATGCCCCCCCGGCGCACCCCGCGACTCTCGAGCCGGCGGACCGTCCCATCGGCCTGATCTTGCGGGCGCCGGCGACCGCGGCGGCGGCGCGCATCGTGCTGTGTCTGCCGTTCTGGTGGAGTGGGCTGAGCAAGCTGCTCGACTTCTCCGGCGGCACGGCGGAAATGGCCGCCCTCGGGCTGGAGCCGGCGTGGCTGTTCAATGCACTCACGATCCTCGTCCAGCTCGGCGGATCGTTGCTGGTGATCCTGAACCTGCGGACATGGCTCGGCGCCGGCGCACTCGGCGTGTTCACGGCGCTCGCGACCGTGATGGCGCATCGGTTCAGGACGCTCGACGGGATCGAGCGCGTGCGGGAGCTCAATACGTTCCTCGAGCATCTGGCGATCATCGCCGGGTTCGTGCTCGCCGCCATCCTCAGCGTCGTCGGCGCTCGTGGCCGTGGCTAAAGCGCGTCGCATCGCAGGTACATGCCATTGTCTGAAGCGTTTCTTGCCGGCAATTTTCCCGCCTGCAATCGCCGGCCGCTCGCCGAATTAGCTGGTGAAGCGGTCATGAAGGGCCACACCGGCGAGACCTTCAACAGGCTGGCCTATTTCACCTGCGTGGCGAGCGAAGTCAGGTCGGGATCGATGAAACGAGCCACATCCAGCGAGCCGTCGAGATCTCCGATGTCCTTCATTGCCTTGATGAGATTGCCGATGCTGCTTGCCTCGATCAGCCCGCGCCGGTCGAAGATGCGCAGCGCACGATAGTAGTCGTAGGTCATCTCCACGTCCTGCCGGCTCGAGCGGGACTCCTTGACCAGAATGTCAATCGCGCCCGCGCGGTTCTCGTCCTTGTAGAACCAATCGACGCCGCTCGCGGTCGCGACAAGAAAGCCTGAGAGAAGCCCCTTGTGCGTCCTCGCCCAGTCCGTGTTCGCCGCATAGCCGGTAAAGGGGAGATCGCGGACGTAATCCGCCACGTCGGCCACGAGCGAAAATCCGCCGCTCCTCGCCTTGAAGCTCGCCGGCGGCACCAGGATCGCCGCGTCGATCGCGCCGGACGACAATGCAGCAAAGCGCGCCGCGGTCGTGCCCGCGAAAATCATGTCGTATTGGCCGGGGCTCACGCCGTTCGGGATCAGCGTGCGTTCGAGATAGATGCGCGTGATGTCCTTGGCACCGCCGATGCTGATGAGTTTGCCGCGCAGATCCGCAACTGACTTGATCGCGGGCTTTGCCCAGAGCGAATACGGCGGCACCTGGGTTTCCACCCGCAAGAGCGAGATCGGCGCGCCCTTGTCGATTGCGCGCAGCGGATCGGTGAGCCCGCCGGAGCCGATATTGGCCGAGCCCGCTGCCAGCTGTTGCATGGCCGCGGCGGTCGAGGAAGCCGCGACCAGATCGAGCGTCACGCCTTGTTGCGCCATGTAGCCCTGCGCGATGGCGATGAAGATGGGCCATTGCTGCGCCGAGCCCTTTCCGGTCGTCACCATGGTGAGCGTCTCGGCGGCGCGCGCATTCGGCATGCCTGCCGCGACCATGAGGGACGCGAGCATCCCGACGAAGCGGCCGATCGCATTCCCGTTCACGGTGTCTCTCTTCCGATGCCTGTCAGGCGGGCCGTGCAACGCGCGCGCGGCTGGGCATCTCAGCCAGTAGCGGCAGCACATTTCTTGCGAACGTTTCCAGTCCAGCGAGCATGGGGTGGAAATGCAGGAGGAACAGTTCCACCCCGATCTCCTCATATCGGCGCATGCGCTGCGCGATCAATTCCGGCGTCCCCACCAGGCACGCGCCGAGCGCGCGCGCCGCGGTCGAGGAGATGCGATCGCGTTGCCCATAGGCTTCGAGCTCCTCGGCCTGGACCTGCGCCTCGCCGAGCGTCTCCGCGCAGATGACATGCGCGCTCATCCCGAAGGCAAGCTTGCGGCCGAAATGTCGCGCGCGTTCGGCGAGATCTGAAACATCCGCCTTGATGGCGAGGAAATTCTCCTCATAGCGCCGATGGTCCGCCGCGTAGTTCACAAACCACAGGTCGCAGTGCTCGGCGATCACGTCCTTGCCGGAATCGGCGCGGCTTGCAGTGTAGATCGGCGGATGGGGAGCGCGCACGGGCTTCACCGCCAAGGTGGCATCGTCGGCCTGGTAGAACTCCCCGCGCATGGTGAAATGCTCGTCGCTCCAGAGGCCTTTGAGCATGAGGACGAATTCGTCCATGCGGCGATAGCGCGCAGCCGACGATTCGATCCATGCGCCATTGCTGAACAGCTCGAATTCCTTCTGAAACCAGCCGTTGACGACGTTGATCGCGAAACGGCCTCCCGTGATGCGGTCGAGCGTGGCGCCCATCTTCGCCACCAGCTGCGGTGTCATCATGCCGGGGTAGACCGCCGGCATAATCTGAATCTTCTTCGTGCGGGCTGCCAGCGCCGCCGCCAGCATCCAGGCTTCGAGATCGGAACCATGCAGGCGCTCGGCAATGAGCGTGATATCGAAACCGAGCGCCTCCGCACGCGACACCACGTCGAGGGCAAATTGAAACGACTTGTCGGACGCACCCTCCGCCCCGCGCGTCATGACCTGATGGATCCCAGCCTCCATGGCGGGCTCGGCGCGGATGGTATGCGGCAGCGGCGTCCATATTCCCAGGCGCATGCATTGCGCTCCAGTGTTTTTGTGTTCGTGACAAGCCCGGTGTTCGGCATTCCGGACCAACAGATGTTTGTATACGTGCAGGGGCGGGTTTGAAACCCGCCCCCCTACATGGATCGGTCGCAAAGGGCTAGACTGGCTGGCGTTCGGCACCGAAGGAAACAGATGAGAAAAAATCTCGCGGCGCTTGCCCTTGCGGCAATCCTGCAAAATCCCGCAGACGCGCCTGCGCAAAACTGGCCGTCCCGGCCGATCACCCTGGTCGTGCCCTATGCAGCGGGCGGACCGGTCGACACCATCGCACGCATCGTGTCGTCACGAATGTCCGCGACTCTGGGGCAGCAGATCGTAATCGAGAATGTGCCCGGGGCAGGCGGCATGTCCGGCTCCGCGCGGGTGGCAAAAGCAACGCCCGACGGTTACATGCTCTTACTCTCTGGCAGCGCCACGCTGGCGCAGGTTCCCAATCTCTACAAAAAGCCGCTCTACAATCCGCTCACAGATTTTGAGCATGTCGTGCTGCATTCGGATTCGGCGCGGATCCTGATCGCTCGCGCCAATTTCCCGGCCAACACGCTCGCCGAATTCATTGCCTATGCGAAGGCCAATCAGGACCACATGCAATACGGCTCGGCCGGTGCCGGCTCGGGGCTGCATATCTGTGCCGTTCTTCTCAACGAGGCGATGGGCACCAAGATGACGCACGTGCCCTATCGCGGCTCGGCACTCGCGGTGCAGGACCTGATCGCCGGCCGCATCGATTTCATGGCCGACCAGATCTCTACCGCGCTCCCGCAAATTCGCGGGGGCAGCGTGAAGGCGATCGCAACGTTGGGGCTCGAACGTGCGCCAGGACTGGAGGAGCTTGCGACCGCCGACGAACAGGGAATCAAGGGGCTCGACTGCGGCTCGTGGGGCTCCTTTTCGTTTCCGAAAGGAACGCCACGCGACATCGTCCTTCGTCTCGCCAAGGCGTCGAACGAGGCAGTCGAGACGCCCGCCGTGCGCGAACGGCTCGAGTCGCTCGGGGTGGTTGTGCCAAATGCGAAGCGCCGCACGCCGGAATATCTTGTAGAATTCGTGCGATCCGAGCTCGAACGATGGGCCGTGCCGATCAAGGCGAGTGGCGTGAGCGCGGATTGAGTTCATCGCAATCCTTAATCTGAGGAGCGTGACCCGCATCAGGAGGACGATCTGGACACTTGCAGGGCGGGTTTGAAACCCGCCCCTACTCGTCTAATCTGCTGGGGCTCAATGAGGGAGAGCGCCAATGCTGCAAAGGCTGATCACCACCGGCGTGGGTCTTTTGGCCGGCATTCTCGTGGCGGCGGCGCCGGCGGCAGGGCAGACCCTCGACAAGATCAAGCAGCGCGGCGTGCTCGTCGTGGGCAGCAAGGCCGATTACAAGCCGTTCGGTTTTCGCGATCCGGCAGGCAACATTGTGGGTTTCGAGCCCGATCTCGCCCGCGATGTCGCCGGGCGGCTGGGCGCCAGGCTGGAGCTCGAACCTGTGGTCTCGTCCAACCGCATGCAGTTTCTCCAGCAGGGCAAGATCGACCTGATGATTGCAACAATGAATGTCACGCCCGAGCGCCGCCAGACCGTCGGCATCGTTGATCCGAGCTATTACGCCTCCGGCGTCAATGTGCTCGCGATCAGGAAGGCGGCGTTCAAGAAATGGGAAGAGCTCAAGGACCAGAAGATCTGCGCCATTCAGGGCGCCTGGTACAACAAGACAGTGGCGGAAAAATACGGTGCCGAGATTGTCGCTTTCAAGGGTCAGACCGAGGCAGAAACCGCACTTTTGCAGGGCAACTGCGTTGGCTGGCTCTATGACGATACCGCCTTCATTGAGCGCCTCGGCGATTCGAAATGGGCAAGCTTCGAAATGCCGCTTGAGACCATCCTCGTCGAGCCCTGGGGGATTGCGGTGAAGATCGAGGAGCGCGACGGCCCATGGGGTCAATTCATGTCCAAGACAATCACGGATTGGCACCGCGGCGGGAAACTGATCGAGCTTGAGGCGAAGTGGAAGATTCCGCCCTCCGCTTTCCTCAAGAAGATGCACGACGAGACGAAGTGAGCACGGCACGCCCATCGCACTGACGGCGCGCAACGATGGACGCGGTATGGGAGTGGTTCCGCGTCCTGCATGCCACGACCGGCATCAAGCTCACCATTTTCTACGACGCATTCGACCGTGCGCGGTTCTTCAACGGATTTCTGACGTCACTGCGCCTGATGGCGCTCTGCCTCCTCTGCAGCGTCGTCATCGGGATAATCGGCGCCTGGCTGCAGGGCGCGCGCAGCAGGCTCGTGCGCGCAACGACACAGGCCTACATCCAATTCGTTCGCAACACGCCACCGCTGGTGCAGCTCTATTTCTTCTATTTCGCGCTCGGCGCCTATCTGCGGCACACCAATGCGGCCGGGCTGGAGGTTCCCATTGTCTCCAATTTCGTCTGGGCGGTGATCTGCCTGTCGCTCTATGCGGGCGCTTTCAACGTCGAGATCTTCCGCGCCGGTATCGAGGCGGTGCCGAGGGAAACCCTCGAAGCGGCGGAAGCGCTCGGCTACAGCCGACTAAAGGCCTACCTGCATGTGGTCCTGCCGCTCGCGTTGCGCATCAGCCTGCCGGCGCTGAACAACAACCTGGTGAATCTGGTGAAGACCACCACCATCGCCTACGCGATCGCGGTGCCCGAAATGCTCTACGTCGCCAATCAGATCTGGTCGGACGAGCTCAATGTCGCCGAGATGATGAACGTGCTGCTTGTGGTTTATGTGAGCCTTGTCGGCATTCTGGTCTACGCAATGGGCCGTTGGGAACGCAGAATGCGCATTCCCGGATACACGCCGGCATGAGGACGAGCGCGTATTCAATGGCCCGCGAGGCCCGCGATGCGCTTTCTCCGCTTCGCATGCCGCCGACGGGTGCTCAGGCGCTGCCGCTCGCGCGCCGGCACGGGGTCATGCTTGCGGTCTTCCTCGCCATGTCGGTCGGAGTGGCGCAGGCGCAGGCCGGGCCGGCTGCGCCCTCGATCATTTTGACCATGCTGAAATGGACCCCGCTCCTGGCGCAGGGATTTGCCCTCAATATCACGATGAGCTTTCTGGCCATGGCGATCGGAACCGTATTCGGCTTCGCGCTCGGACTAGGACAGACCTCGCTGCTTGCGCCGCTGCGCGCCGGCGCGCGCCTGATCACGCAATTCTTTCGCAACTCTCCCTGGCTGGTGCTCCTGTTCTATTGCATGCTGTTGCTGCCGTTTGAGGTTCGCATCGGCAACTCCATCATTGCGCTGCCCGGCTGGGCCAAAGCGACGTTCGGATTGGCCCTTCCGGTCATGGCGAACGTGTCGGAGCTGGTGCGCGGCGCGGTGCAATCGATTCCCTCCGGCCAGTGGGAAGCGGCCGAGTCCCTCGCGTTCACCAGGCTGGCGACGCTGCGCATGATCATCCTGCCGCAATGCATCAAGCGCATGACGCCGCCCTGGATGAATCTCTATGCGATCCTCACCGTGGCAACTCCGCTGACGTCAGTCGTGGGCGTGAGCGAAGCGATGACGCTCACCGGCGATATCTTGTCTTCGGAAGGCAGGACCGAGCTGCTGGTGCCGATGTATCTCTACCTGCTGATGTGGTTCTTCGTTTACTGCTACCCGATTGCACGCGCGACGGCGGCGCTGGAACGACGGTTTGCCGTGCGCTGACTCTCCGATGACCTGGACGCCGGATCAGCCACTCATTCGCATGCGCGACGTGCACAAGAGCTTTGGCGCCGTGCCGGTGCTCAACGGCATCTCGCTCGAAGTGATGAAGGGCGAGGTGATCTGCATCATCGGGCCATCCGGAGCGGGAAAGTCAACGCTCATTCGCTGCATCAATGCGCTGGTAGCCATCGATAGCGGCTCCATTCTGGTGGAAGGCCGCGAACTGCACGATCCCAGGCTGGACAAGCTTACGCTCCGCCGCAAGGTCGGGATGGTTTTCCAGCAATACAATTTGTTTCCCCATCGCACGGCACTCGACAACATCATGATGGCGCCCATTCATGTACTCCGCCGCGAGCGCGCAAGCGTCGAGGCGCAGGCGCGCGCGCTGCTGCGCAAGGTGGGCCTCGAAGGCAAGGAAAAATTCTACCCGGGTGAGCTATCCGGCGGGCAGCAGCAGCGCGTGGCGATTGCGCGCAGCCTCGCCATGCAGCCCGATGTCATGCTGTTCGATGAAGTGACCGCCGCGCTCGATCCCGAGACCGTCAAGGAGGTCCTCGCCACCATCCGCGAGTTGGCGAGGGATGGCATGACCTGCGTCATCGTGACTCATGAGATGGGTTTCGCCCGCGAGGTTGCCGATCGCATCTATTTCACGGATCGGGGCGTGATTGTCGAGCAGGGACCGCCGGCAGAATTCTTCGCCCATTGTCGCGACCCACGCACGCGCCAATTCCTGAGCCAGATACTTTGATCGGGCGCGCCCTGGAAAGGGCCGGCCTTTCACGCCCTCACCAGCGAAGCATGGGGTGAAGAGGCGAGTTTGAGGAAAGTGCGATCCTCGCGCAGCACGAACCGCTCGCGTTGCGCGAACTCGTAGTTCTCGCGCCCCAGTGCGACCGCTCGTAGCCCGCGTTGAGCAAAGCGAAACGCGGGGCTCCCCCGGGTTTCGCTACCGCTCAACCCGGGCTACATCCTATGACACCTGAGCAGGCAGCCCTTGCCAGACGGAAGACCAGACATGCGTGCGGACTTTTCCAGTCAGAATTATTTTCGCAATCCCGCCGCGGAAATCGCGAGGCTGAGATCAGCGGGTCCCGTGGTTGAAGTGCAATTCCCGATCGTCGGGAAAGTGTGGACCACGACGACGCAGGATCTGGCCGATCGGGTATTGAAGGACAGCGATACTTTTACCCTGCGCCGGGACGATGGCAACGTCGCCGGATTGCAATGGTGGATGCCGGGCGTTCTGCGCACGCTCGCCAACAATATGTTGTCGATGGACGAGCCGGATCATAGACGGCTGCGAGACATTGTCGACGAGGCTTTTCGCCGCCGCGCCATCCTCGAAATGGAGCCCCGCATCCTGGCGATCGCCGACGAGCTCGCCGAGGAGCTGTTCAGAGAAGGCAGTCCAGCCGACCTCGTCGACCGTTATGCGCGCAAGCTCCCGCTTTCGGTGATTTGCGAGCTGCTCGGCCTGCCACTTGCCGACAGGCCAAAGTTTACTGCCTGGGCAAGCGGCTTCACGCGCTTCACGGGCGCCATCGGCTTCCTGAGCATGATCCCGAACGTCTTTGCGATGAAGCGCTATATGGAAAGGCAGTTGGAAACCGTACGCGAGCAAGGCGGCGAGGGTCTGATCGCCGAGCTGGTGCGCGTCGAAAAGGAAGGCGGAAAGATCAGCCGTAACGAAATGGTGGCGATGCTCTTCCTGCTATTGTTCGCGGGGCACGAGACCACCACTCACCTCATTAGCGGCTCGGTCTATGAGCTTTTGAAAAATCCTTCTCTGCGCGATTGGCTCGAAGAAGATTCGACGCGGGTTGGTTTGGCGGTAGAGGAATTTTTGCGGTTCATCTCGCCCGTACAATTCACCAAACCGCGCCTGGTCCGCAAGGACATCGAGCTTGGCGGCGTCGGGCTGAAAAAGGGTGACAAGATCATGCCCATGCTGGCGGCCGCAAACCTCGATCCGCAAGCAAACGAAACTCCCGAGAAACTCGATCTCGAGCGCAGGCCGAACCGGCATCTGGCCTTCGGCACCGGAATTCACTTTTGCCTCGGCCATCAGCTCGCGCGTATCGAGGGAGCGAGCGCGCTCAAGGCCTTGTTCCGGCGCTGGCCGAAACTTGAGCTGGCGGTTGATGAATCTCAAATCAAATGGCGCAAGCGCCCAGGCATGAAGGCGATCGAGCATCTGCCGGTCGCCACGCCCTACTAGAGTGCAGCGTTTCCAAAGTTCGAATTATATGTCACGTCATTCCCGGGACCGAGCGCAGCGAGGGAGCCGGGAATCCCCAGTAATCGCCACCACGGCTAATAAAAAGCGGCGCTGGTTACTGGATTCCGGGCTCGCTGGCCGATCTCGGGCGAACCCGAGATCGGCAGCGCCCCGGAATGACGAGCCCGTTTGATGATCTGATCACTTTCGAGGAATCGCTCTACTCGGAGGCGTCCGGGGTACAACTCGCCGGCCGATCAGGCTATTCTTGCGCTGCGACTTAGTCCGGCGTCCGGCAAGGACTATCGCCTTCATCGCCGAAGGCGTGCCACCCCAGTAACCTTGCTACCACTTCGGTGACAAAATTGGCCCTGCCGGGGAAGAGGTGCGAACAAGCAACGCGTCGATCAATAAGGAAACAAGATGCGCCAGATACCAATCATTGACCTCTCTGAGGCGCTTGCCGGCGGACTTGCGTCGAGGCAGGCCGCCGCGCAGCAGATTGACAGAACCTGTCGCGAGATCGGATTTTTCACCATTGCCGGTCACGGCGTGCCGGTCACCGTCATGGATGCACTGCGCTCGAAGGCGCATGCCTTCTTCGCTCTCCCGTTGGAAGAGAAGCGCAAAGCGGTTCATCCGATTGCGGGAACGCCGCGCGGCTACCGCGCGCAAGGGATCGAAGCGCTGGCCCAGGCGAATGCGAGTGCGGCCCCGCCCGACCTCAAGGAATTCTATCATTTCAGCCGTCAGGAAAGCTGGCCGGACGAGCCCTATTACACGGGTGTCGAGGGCGGACGTTATTTCATAGCCAATTTGTGGCCTTGCGAGCCGAAGGGCTTTGCAGCTTGTGCCTTGGCTTACTATGCCGAAATGGAAAAGCTCGCTGCGTTTATGTTGCGCCTCGCCGCGCTTGCGCTTGATCTCGACGAGCATTTCTTTGCGGACAAGATCGACAGGCATGTCAGCGCGATGCGCTTGAACTTTTATCCCGAGCAGACGACGACGCCCCATGCGGGTCAGCTACGGGCCGGAGCGCACAGCGATTACGGGGCGTTCACTATTCTCAACGGAGAGAATGTACCAGGCGGCCTGCAGGTGCTTGCCAAGGATGGGCATTGGATCGACGTCGAGACCGATCCCGAAACCTTTGTCGTCAATATCGGCGACCTTCTCATGCGATGGACCAACGATCGCTGGGTTTCCAACACTCACCGGGTGGTAAATCCGCCGGCATCGATCGCCGCGCGAGCAAAGCGCTTGTCTATCGCCTTCTTTCAGCAACCCAATTACGACGCGCTCATCGAATGCATTGCCCCGCCGGGCAAGGCCAAATATCCTCCGGTACGGTCGGGTGAGTATCGGGATCTGAAATACCGTCAGACCACCGTGGCGGTAGCTTGAGAGCGCCTTCGATGCTTCAAGTCATCGCGCTTGCCGCCCTTTCCCTCGCCGCCAGCTTACACATCATCAGCGGCGCGGACGCGCAGCCGATGTTTCCGGCGCGAACCGTGCACTTCATCCTGCCATATGGCGCCGGCAGCGCCAGCGACACCACAGCCCGTCTGTTCGCCGAGCGGCTGTCCGCGCGCTGGGGCAGGCCGGTCGTGGTCGAGAATTGTCCCGGCGGTGACGGCCTGGTCTCGCTCGATGCTTTCGTCGGCGCCCATGACGATCACACCATGTGGTTCGGACCGGCCGGTGTCTTCAATGTGCTTCCCTATCAACACGACAAGCTGCCATTCGACCTCAAACGCGACATCAATCCCATCGCGAGCGTGTCTGAGGTGGTGCTTGCCGTCTCGACGCCGGCATCCATGAACGTCAACGTGATGGATGAACTCGTGGCGATAGCGCGCGCGCAGCCAGGAAAACTCAATGCCGCAGCCGCCAACGGCGTTTCGGACTTTTTGTTGTTCGGCTTCTTGAAGAGCATGGGGTTGGAGATCGTCAAGGTGCCCTATCGCGACATCATGCAGGCGCCGGGCGACCTCGCGCAGAGTCGCATCCATGTTCTGGCGACGTCGCTTGCGGTGGTGCAGCCGTTGAGCAAGGCTGGCCGTATCAAGGTGCTGGCGGTCACCAGCCGGCAGCGCGCGCCCAGCGCGCCCGAGGTTCCGACAGCGGCGGAAGCCGGCTATCCAGCGCTGACATTCGAGAGCATTGGCGGGCTGTTCGGGCCGCGCGACATGGCCGACAAATCGCGCGAGAGCATTGCCGCGGATTTCCAGAAAGTCGCCGAGGATCCGATCATCGCCAAGCGCCTCGGCGATACCGGTCAAATCATATCGGTGCTCGGACCTGCTCAATTCGCCGCCCGCGTGCAAGAGCAGCGCGACAGGCTCGCCGCGCTCGCCAAGACACTGGGCGTCACGGCGGCACAATAGGGGCTGCTGCGGTCGCGAAAAGGTCTGGATTTCAACATACGAATTATTCTTGTCGGTCCGCCCTGGCCGGGCGTGATGCCTTGCTTTCATCACTTGTAGCGTAACCGGCAGAGTTCGCATTCGTCGATGGAAATAAGGCGCCGGGAGGCCGGCCGCGACCGCGGGTGGCTTCGAAAAGTGCGGCCGTGGTATGGGCACGATTACCACTTCCATGTGCGGATTTACTGCCCGGGGGACAGTCCCGGTTGCCTGCCGGAGCCGCCGATTGTTGCGGGTGAGGGTTGCGGCGCGAAGGACCTCGACCACTGGTTCACCGACGCCGTCCTGCACCCCAAGCCGTCGGCCACGCCCAAGGAAAAGCCTCCCCTTCGAATGGCCGACCTCCCCGCCGCCTGCCGCCAGGTGCTCTCGGCACCGTAGCGCGCTTGCGCGAAGCCGTGGCCCGTCCGAGGCGTGCCATAGCGAGAGGCCACGCATGCAAACCCGGCAAGCCAAAGCAACCGTCGTCGGTATTCTCTCGGATACTCACGGCCTGCTGCGCGCGGAGGCTTTGCACGCGCTTGCCGGCACGGAGCTTATTCATCTCAACCCGGGCAGCGCCGGCCCGCGGCGGTTCAGGTTGCCGACTTGCGTCGCGCGCGTCCGTATTGCCGGCAAGCGCATTGAGCCCGAGATCGTGACGCTATAATGCGTGCATTTGACCCTCAAGAGACATGCGCGCCTCGGAATTGCTGCTGGGCAAATAGACCATCGGGCCCTATTTCGCCGGTCGCATTTACCTGCTGTAATCAGCATAGCTGCAAGCCGACGAACTGTCGCCGGGCATTGACCAGCGAGGCGCCGCTTCATGTCATCGGGCTTGATGAAAGAATGATGCAGAAATGGTCAGTGAACATGGCATTCCCCTGATTCCCGATATTGCCGTCGTCGAGGACAGGCTCAGAGCCCTTCCGGTTGTTACCTATCAGCCGGGCGAAAACGTGCTCACCGCTGGTTCGAAAACGGGCCGGTTACTTATCCTGAAGGAGGGCGCGGTCGCGATTGTCAAAGAGACCATCGAGATCGCCAAGGTGTCGGAGCCTGGCGCCGTCTTCGGTGAGCTTTCTGCGTTGCTAGATCAGCCGCATACCGCGGACGTGCGGGCCTTGGAGACTTCACAGTTTCACGTCGCCGATGCGGCTGCTCTCCTTCTGCAAGATCCGCTTGTGCTTCTGTACGTGGCCACGGTTCTTGCACGTCGTTTTGACGCCGCCAGTCAAGCCCTCATTGAACTGAAGAGGCAGACGCAGGCCGGTCAGCCACACAGTGAGATCGGCGAAACGATCGATAAGGTGGAAGGATTGCTGTACCGGTACTTTCGTCTATTCGAATGACGGCCTCATTATCAGATAACGCGATACCGTTCGATGACGGCTTCATCGACGTCGATCCCAAGCCCCGGTCGGTGCGGGACCTGCATGTGGCCGTCGCGCGCGTCGATCGCCGCGCCCAACGGGGTCGCCTCCAGCTCACAATAGAACCGCTCGCACATCGAGTCAGGCAGACACGCGGCAATAACGTGCAGCGTCGCAATCAATCTCGGCCCGAAATAGGGCGAGTGTGGCATGACGCGCACGCCGTGTTGTCGCGCGATGGCGATCGCCTCGCGCATTGCCGCGATGCCGCCAATCTTGGTAACGCTCGGCTGGAAAATATCGAGCGCGCCGAGTTCGATTGCGCGCCGCGCTTCGCCGGCATTGCCGATATTCTCGCCGGCCGCGACGGCGACGCCGGTTTCGCCGCGGATGCGAGCCATCGCATCGTAATCGTCGACCGGATAAACCGGCTCCTCGAGCCAGGCGAGATTGTACTCCTTGAGCTTGTGCGCCATGGCAAGGGCCTCGTCCGGCGTCCAGGCGCAGTTGGTATCGACCATGAGCGCGATATCCGGTCCGGCGGCCTTTCGGCCGGGGGCCACCGTCTCGACCAGATGTTCATGCAGCTTGACGGCGGTGTAGCCGCGCCCGACCGCCTCCTGTGTGAAGCGTGCGACGAGATCGGGATTGCCGTAGCGCAGCAAGCTGGCATAGGTTGGAATGCGCTCCCTGCTTGCCCCGCCGAGCAAGCGGTGAAGCGGCACGCCCTGCGCCTTGCCAACCAGGTCCCACAGCGCGATGTCGATGCCGCCGAGCGCGAAGCTGACCGGTCCGTGCCGCCCCATGGCGTGAAGCTTGCGCTGCAAATCCGTTATGAACGACGGCACGTCGGCGACCTCTCGCCCGACGCACAGCGGCGCCACCATGCGCGCGAGAGCTTCGCGCGTCAGCGGCGAAGCTGCAAAGCCAAAGGCCTCGCCCCATCCGATCAATCCTGCGTCGGTGTCGATCCGAACAAACAGCGTCTCCATGTGCGTCCACGGGCCGAGCGGTCGCATCGGCTTGGGTCCGCCATGTTCGTAGGGCACGGCGATGAGGATTGGCTCAACCCGCGTAATCTTCATCGCGATCCCACGCTTGTCATCGCTTCGCAGGATGACGCGGTCCAATTTTGCGGGCAAGAGGCGTGCGGCAGAATTCGAACCGGACGAAAGCCCTGGCGACGGGCGCAAACGGCTTTTGCAACAAAATCGGCACTCGGCTGACTAGCCGAGACGTCCGCATTCACGGAGAGTTTTGGAGGGTAAGCGGACTATCCGCAAAGCTACCTCGCAGGAAGAGGCGAGCCGCTGCGGACCCGCGGTAGACCTCCCGTCCGGTTGTCGCGGCCGCAATTACTTGCTGGTCAACTGAGCGCCGACTACGCTGCTGGCGCAAATTAAAGATCGATGAAGGAAAATCCCTGATGGCGCTGTACGAATTGCGAACATACACCCTCTACGTCGGCAAGATGGCGGAAGCGACGAAGCTCTACCAGGAGCTCGGCTTCCCTGCGCTCAAGAAGGGCAGCCATGACAAGAAGCTCGTGGGCTACTTCCAGGCCGACACTGGCACGATCAACCAACTCGTCCATCTCTGGAAGTTTGATGACGACGCCGACCGGCGGAAGCACTGGGCAGGGGTCTTCGCCAACAAGGACTTCGTGGAAGGCTTTGCTTCGAAGTTCCGGCCGCTTGTCATGACACAGGAGGTCAAGCTGCTGACGGCCGCGCCGTGGGGTCCACATCCGTGACTGCGCGGCCTCGACATACCCTCGACACGCGCTGCGCTGCGGAATTTGCTCGCTATCGGGGCATAACGGACATCGATCAAGCCGCACCGATCAAGCTCGATTTATGAGTACGCGCCGCTAGACCGCCGGCCAGTGTTTACTCGATGCCCGCGTTCGCGGGCATGACGATGGAGGGGCGCGCGATGCGCGCGCGAGTGTCCGGGATGAGCTTCTCAGCTGCGTCAACGCGCGGCAATTGGGGTCGAGTGCCCGCACGGCCTCGACGATGCTCGGCCACGATCCGCATCGCCGGATCAGTGCCACCGCCGGCCGGAAACTGGCTGATGAACTTCACTGGACCCGCGGGGTAGGTCTGCGCGTTTGCAGCCGATGGCCCCGCGATCGATGCGGCAAGCAAGAAAGCGGCAATTCTGGTCCCGGCTGGAATGCTCAACCGGTCGATAAATTTCCGCCGTCGCGTCGCGAAATTATTAATCAACGACGGAAGCTCTCCCTGTCGGAAGTCATGGCGGGACGATTGGGAGTACAGGCCGAGCCGCAAAAGAGCAAGCCGGCAAAAAGAACAATCGAATGCCCTCATTGTGATGTTCAAGCACCGGCAGCACTCGCCTGATTTTCTGTGCTGTCGATGGCGGCTCACTACTTGGTTGCGCGCGCGTTATGTGATTGCCTACTTGCAACGAACAGCAGCAACATCAGGGATCGCTCATGACGCAATCACTGCCCGACGATCTGAGCTGGCGTCTCATGGAGACGATGCTGACCATCCGCCGTTTCGAGGAAGCCGTGCTGCGGCTCTCCAAGGCGGGAGAGTTCCGCGGCCATTATCATCTCTATATCGGGCAGGAGGCGACCGGGGCGGCTGTGATGGCCGTGCTCGAGCCGCGCGATCGCATCAGCACCACGCACCGCAATCACGGCCACGTTCTCGCCCGCGGCGCCGATCCCGGCCGCGCCATGGCGGAGATCCTCGGGCGGGCAAGCGGGCTCAACGGCGGGCGTGGAGGAACGCTGCATCTGAGCGATCCCAAGCTCGGCTTTATCTCCACATCGGGAATCGTCGGAGGCTGTATCAGCCTTGGCGTGGGCGCCGGCTATGCGTGCAAGCGCAAAGCGGACGGCTCCATCGCCGTTGCGTTTTTCGGCGACGGCGCGCTTGAGGAGGGGGTGAGTTTCGAAGCCCTCAACATCGCCTCGCTGTGGAAACTGCCGGTCCTCTTCCTGTGCGAGAACAACAGCAGCGGGTCATGGGCGCCCGGCGAAGGCTATCCCACCCTTGTGCACGCGAGCAGTGATCTGCGCAGCATCGCGCAATCGCTCGGCATCAAGACCGTGCGTGTCGACGGCGCCGACCTGGCCGCCGTGCATGCAGCAGCGAGCGACGCCGCCGCGCAATGCCGGCGTGGCGAAGGCCCGCTTTTCGTGGAGGCGGTGACCACGCGATGGCCGGGCAGCAATCCGCTGTGGCCGGAAGCTGTGACGGGGGTGACCGATATAAGAATGGCCACCGGCGAGCGCGCGGTCGAGGGCGAGCACCGCGCCTGGTTGGAGGATCTCGATCCGGTGCTTCGGTTTGCGCGCCAGCTTGCGGGCGCGGGCGTGGCGGCAAAGACGCGCCTCCACGCCCTTGATGCCGCGATGCGCGCGCGCATCGAGAATGCCGTGCAGTTTGCGCGCGAGGCGCCGCTGCCGGGCGCGGAAAGTGCATTCGAGCACGTCTTCGCCTGAGGAAACATAACATGGTCATGCAGAGCTATGCCGAGGCACTGGTCGATGCGCTTTACGACAGTCTCGCGGCGGATGCGCGGGTAAGCCTGATCGGAAGCTACGTGCTCGGGCTGGGACCGCAGCGCCACCTCATGGACCGTGTGCGCAAGGATTTTCGCGACCGCATCGATGATCCTCCGACATCGGAAGCGGGCGCCGCGGCAACAGGAATTGGCGCCGCTATGGCGGGGATGCGGCCGTTCGTCGATCTCGGCACCGGCAGTTTCAGCTATCTCGCGTGGTCGCAGCTCACCAACGAGGCGCCCGTGAGCTATTACATGTCGGGCGGCAAAATTCCGGTGCCGGTCACGTTTCATCTCCTGCATGGGGTTCGCGGCGGCGGTGCCGCGCAGCACAGCCACAGCCCGCAATCCATGCTGTGCAATGTGCCCGGGCTCGAAATCGCGGCCCCTTCGACCGCGGCCGATGTCTACGGCCTCGTTCGAACGGCGTTCATGAGCTCAAATCCCACCGTCATTGTCAGCCACGCCAAGCTGCTTCCCATTGCAACGCCGGCAGCTGATCCCAAGGCGCCGATCCCATTCGGGCGCGCCGACATCAAGCGGCGCGGCCGCGACATCACTATCGTGGCGAACTCGCTGATGGTCCACTTGAGCCTGGCCGCAGCCGAGACGCTTGCGCGCGAGGGCATTGCAGCGGAAGTGGTTGATGTGCGTACGCTGGCGCCACTCGATGAGACCACCATTCTCGAATCCGTCGGGCGAACCGGGCGGCTTGTCGTGGTGGATGAATGCCCTCTGCGATGCGGCTTCGCGTCCGAGGTTTCTGCGAGCGTGGTCGAGCAGGGATTTGACCTGTTGAAGGCACCGATCCGGCGTGTCACCCGCGCGCAGGTTCCGGTGCCGTACAGCCCCCCACTCGAAGCCGCGTTAACACCTGACGCGGAAAAGATTGCCGCAGCGGTAAGGAAGGTCCTGGAATAGAGGACGGACGACGGACGACGGAGGACGGAGGACGGAGGGAAGAATGGTGCGCGGATATAGATCCGCGCATGAATGAAAAATCTGGACGTCATCGCCCGCGGCAAGCGGGCGACCGAGTAACCGCCGCGCTGGCAAATACGCTGCATCCTGGCCATCCAACACCTGAATCAGACCGGCAGGTGTTAACTGGGTGCCTGCCTTCGCGGGCATGACGCCGGATGTGTGTCACTCATCTGTCGTCACCCTTGTCCGTCGCGCGTCCTCAATTCGGCAGGTAGCTCGCATCCACGAGATTCTTTGCCGGCGGTTTGATGTCGCCGAGCTCAACCAGCGTGCTGACGGTGCGTTGCACGATGGTGTCCGGAATTGCGAGCTTCCTGCTGAATGGATGCAGGTCGTTGACATAGTAGTCATAGGTGAGCGCGGCGAAGGCCGGATCGAGCTTTGTTCCGCGCGCGAGAATGGCCACCGCCTCTTCGCGGTTGGCAGGATCGTAAATCCAGTCGACCGCCGCCGCCAAGGCGCGAAGATAGGCGCGTGCGGTGACGGAATTTTCCGCGAGCCATTTCGGACGCGCGATCAAGGTCAGGAAACCATAGTCCTTGGCGTAGCTCCCGATGTCGAGGAGCTTTTTGTAACCCTGCTGAGCCGCCCTGAAATCGAATGGCTGACCGAGGAGGGCCGCCTGAACCGCGCCGCTGCTCAACGCCGCAAACCGGTTCGGCGTTGCGCCGTCATAGACCTGGTCGATGTCTTGCGGACGCATTCCCTGCTCGCGCACCCAGCGGTCCCACACGACGGTTAGAAGATCCTTCTTGAACGGAAGCACGATGTGCTTGCCCGCAAGGTCTGCAACGGACGTCACGTTGGGGGCGGTCATGATCGAATATGGATACTTGATCACCACGCCTGCAATCAGCACGGCATCGGCGCCGTTTCCGATTGCCCGCAACGCGGTGTCGAAGGTCGAAACGGCAACCTCGAATGAGCCGCCGACCATCTGTCGAACGGTGTCGGCAACATTGCCCACATAGGTGACCTGCGGATCGATCCCTTCGCGTGCGTATAATTTCTTCTCGGTTGCGACGAAGTGCGGCCAATCCGCCGCAATCGGCGCAACGTCGCCGACGCTGATGCTCTTTGCCGTCTGCCCAAGCGCAGCACCGGCAGCAGTCCAAGGGATCAATGCAATTATCGCGAGGCCGGCTAAGCATGTGCGTTTCATCGGCAACTCCCGGGCGGTGTGCCATATCATACATCGCTTTCGGCGCACGCGTCCTCACTGTGGATGCTGGGGACGTGGCACCGCCCCGGCAACAGAACGCTTGCAACGGCACCGGGTTTGGTTTTTTCTGGAGCGTGGCGAGCGAGGGGGCGGCTCGCCGGGGAGAACGTCATGGCCCACGTGGACCCATGGGAGAAGGCGGCGGACTGTGAACGGGCGCTTATGCTTACGCTTGATCCGATCTACCGCGCGAATCTGACGAACATTCGCGAGTTCTGGATTTCTCTGGCTCATAAGCGCCCGTTCCTGAGCGACGCTGATTTTGCCAGCGAGGCCGAAACGATCGGCCGGCTGCACGCGAGCCTCACCAGCCCGATGCATTGAAATTTTCGATCGCTTGCGTCGGCGGGTACGGTATCCAGCGCGCGCTGATAGGCTGCACGAGTAGCCAACGGCCCGCTTCCAGGACTTTTCCTCTACCCTTCAAGCTCGCTTCCGCGCCCGGTTTACCGCCCGCGGTGCTTTCTTCTTCCGCCGCCCGCGCGCGGAAGCGGAATAAGACTGCCGGATTTTCTTTGCAGGCCGGCCGCCCAGCTTGCCGTTCTCACGGCTCGCTGCGATCTTGGCTTTGCTGCGCGATCGCCCGCCAGCTGCGCCGAGCCGCGCTGCCATCCAGCGACGCGAGCCAAGAATGCCCTCAAGTATCGCGGGCACGTAGAGGTCGGCATCAAGCTTCGGCCAATGCAGGCCGAAACCGGGCGGCGTGATTTCGATCGCAGCAAGCTCCTCGCCGCTGGCGTCTTCAAGCCCCTGTGCATCGCGTGGCGAGAAGCTCACGTCGATGCCGGTGTTCAAGCTCACCACGACCCGATCCGCTTTCCGATCATAGCGGGCAGCGATGGCGTGCGGGGTTGTCGCGAGCATGCGCTTGCCCTCGGCGGTCGCGGCGGCATATTCGTCACGGATAACCATTCTTAAACCCAAGCGCTTGGCTATGCCCCCTTCACTCGGGCTGCAATGCTTACCGTGCGATCACGCCGCCTGTCCGCGGTTGTGGCACGCCAGTGGTGCTGGGGAAGGTAATGGGCAGATTGCGCAGCGTGCGCACGGCGAGATAAGCGAAGGCCTGCGCCTCGAGCGAATCGGCCGACCATCCGACCGCGTGCGCGGTATCAACGCGGGCAGGCGCAAGACGCTCAACGAGCATTCGCATCAAGGTCGGATTGCGCGTGCCGCCCCCGGCCATAATGAAACTCAGTGGAGCGTGCGGGAGAATCTTCATCGCGTGCGCGACGGCGGCAGCGGTAATGGCGGTCAGCGTTGCGGCGCCATCTTGCGTACTCTTGTCGACGAGCTTTCCTTCTTCCGCGACCCAATGGCGGAAGGCGTTGCGGTCGAGCGACTTCGGCGGCGGTCGGGAAAAGAATTCATGGGCAAGAACGCGCGTGACCGCGTCTGCATCGACGCGGCCTGCCGCCGCGGCACGCCCCTCGTCGTCCTGGGGCTGGCCCGAGCGCAGCCGGACAAAATCGTCAAGCAGCGCGTTGCCCGGGCCGGTGTCAAACGCAATGAGCGTGTCGCCGTCGATGAAGGTGATGTTTGCGACGCCGCCCAGGTTGAGCACGGCCACGGGATGCGGACGGCGCAGCATGCGCACCATGGCCCGATGAAAGATCGGGACCATGGGCGCACCCTGCCCTCCCGCCGCGATGTCGGCGGCGCGAAAATCGTAGACGACGGCAATGCCGAGCCGCGCGGCAAGCGCCGGTCCGTTGCCGAGCTGAAGGCTGAACGCCCGGTCCGGGCGGTGCAACACGGTCTGGCCGTGAAAGCCCACCACCCCGACCTCGTCCGGGGTCATGCCGTTGGCAGCAAGGAATGCCTCAACCGCCTCCGCGTGCATGTCGGTGACGAGCTCTTCGACTTCGGCGAGGAGCTTCGGCCGCTCGTTGCGATCAGTCAGGTGGGACGCAGCCGCCATGGCATGGCGCAGCCGATCGCGTTCGCGATCGCTGTAAGGCCGGTAGCCGGTCGGCCCGAGACGGCCGATTTTTTCGCCGTCGGTCTCGATCAGCGCAACGTCGATGCCGTCATAGGACGTGCCGCTCATCAGGCCGACGGCAGCGAGAGAGGCCATCCGGGAGCCCTCGGTTTCAATCCTGCTGCGGATTTGTTACACCACGCCCGCGAAAGAGACGAGAACTCATGAGCACCTACAAGTCCGATTTCCTGCGCGTTCTGGCGGAGCGGGGCTTCATTCATCAGGTATCGGACGCCGAGGGGCTCGATGCGCGGGCCTCAGCCGGCCCGGTTACCGCCTATGTGGGCTTCGATGCCACCGCGCCGAGCCTGCATATCGGCAATCTTCTCACCATCATGATGTTGCGCTGGCTGCAAAAGACCGGCCATCGTCCGATCGCGCTCATGGGCGGCGGCACGAGCAAGATCGGCGATCCGTCCGGCAAGGATACAAGCCGCATGCTGCTCAGCGAGGCGGAAATCGAGCAGAATATCGCCTCGATCCGCAGCGTGTTCGCGCGCTTTCTCGATTTCGACGCCGGCGCCATGATGGCCAACAATGCCGACTGGCTCGACCGGCTGCACTATATCCCGTTTCTGCGCGACGTCGGCCGTCACTTCACCATTAACAGGATGCTCACGTTCGACTCCGTCAAGCTGCGGCTTGACCGCGAGCAGCCGCTGACGTTTCTTGAATTCAACTACATGATCCTGCAGGCCTATGACTTCGTGGAGCTGAACAAGCGCCATGGCTGCATTCTGCAGATGGGCGGCTCGGATCAGTGGGGCAATATCGTCAGCGGCATTGATCTCGGCCGCCGGCTGCTCAACGCGGAGCTGTTTGCATTGACCACGCCGCTATTGACGACGTCATCCGGCGCCAAGATGGGCAAAACCGAAACCGGGGCGGTGTGGCTCAATGCCGAGATGATGCGGCCGTACGATTATTGGCAGTTCTGGCGCAATTGCGAGGACGGCGATGTCGGACGGCTGCTCAAGCTGTTCACCGAGCTTCCCCTCGCCGAGATCGGGCGGCTCATCGCACTGCGGGGGCAGGAGCTCAACGAAGCAAAGAAAATTCTCGCAACCGAGGCGGCCGCCGTGCTGCACGGCCGCGCGGCCGCCGCAGAGGCCGCAGAGACCGCGCGGCGCACATTCGAGGAGGGCGCCGTTGCCGAGACGCTGCCGACGATTGAGATACCGCGCGCAAGGCTCGAGGCAGGGCTCGGCGTGCTGGCGGCGAATGTGGAAGCAGGGCTCGTGTCATCGAACAGCGAGGCGCGGCGTCAGATCAAGGGCGGCGGGCTCAAAGTGAACGACGTCGCGGTGTCCGATGAAAGGATGGTGCTCACGCCGAAGGACTTGACCCCACAAGGCGTGATCAAGCTCTCGCTGGGGAGGAAGCGGCACGTGCTGCTGAAGCCGGTTTAACAGGGATCAGGGATCAGGGATCAGATATCAGGGATCAGGAAGATACCTGATACCTGATACCTGATACCAGTTACCTGATGCCTGGATCAGCGTAGCTCTGCGGCATGCTCATATTGTTTGCGCCGGGGAACTCGAAGAACTTGCGCAACAGGCCCGGCGCAACCGCAGAGATGGGATTGACCCTCAGGACCGGCGCGCTCGGCGGGCCCACGACCTCGTAAGTGAGGCCGATGAGACCCTCGTTGCTGCCGCCGCCGAGGAAAAGCCCGACAATGGGAATCTGTCCGAACATATTGTTGAGGCCATAGAGCGGCACGAAGGTGCCGCGCATGCGCACGTCGTTGTGCATGTAATCGATATAGCCATCGACAGTGGCGCCGATCGCAGGACCCTTCACGACCCCGTCGTGAACGGTGAAACGGCCGAGCGAGCGGCTGAAGTCCACGCGCAGGCGCGAGAATTCCACGCCCGGCGAAGGGGCATTCGGACGGTCAGGCGGCGGTGCCGCGGCCACCCGCTCCAGCGTTGCTTCTCCCCGCACGACAAAATCGCGAACGCTCAGCACACCTTCCTGCGGAGCCTTATCGGCGCTCTGGGGATCGATCGCCACCCACATCTCGCCTCCGAAAACTTTGGGATAGATGTCGGTGAAACGGAAAAACGCTCCAGCTTCGTTCGTTTCCACGAAGACGACGGGCCGCCCATTGGTGCCGCTGCCGCGCAGATCGCCAAGCAGCGGTGTATCGCGGCCGAGCTTGCCGCTCAGCGCGAAGCTTGTGATCACACCGGTGCGGCGGGATACGCGCACGTCGAGGGCGCGTAATGTCTCGCCGTGAAATCCGAGCACGGTAGCAAGCTTGACTTCAAGATCGATGTCCTTGTCCGGCTTCGGCTTGCCGTTGGCGGGCCCGGACATCGTCGATTTGATAAAGCCGCGCCCATCATAGACATCGCCCCGCAAGCTCACGCGCAAGGTGCCGTCGGGACCTCGCTCTGCCTTGAGCGTTGATTTATCCCGGCTGGAGAGACTGAAGACGGGAAAGTTTGCAAGAACGACTTCACCCCCGGAATCGACCTCGACCATTCCTTTGACGGAAGCGCTCGGCGACTCAATGACCAAATCCTCGAAGCGGGCGCCTTGCGACTGCTTGATCATGGTGAAGCTGGCACGCGCGCTTTCGCCCGGACTCTTCGACCATCCCGGAAGCAGGTTATCGACCTTGGCCTGGGTGAGGTCGGCTTCGATCGCCAAGCGTGGATCGCCTTCCTGGGGCAGGCGGCCGGTGAGCTTGATCGGGACGGGACCGAAGACATATCCGTTGAGGTCACAACCGAATTTGGTGCGCGCACTCTCATCGAGCGTTGCTTGCAGGCGGATTTCCGGATCGGCATCGCGGGGCTTGCGGAAATCGAGGGCCGCAGGCACGCCGTTGATCTTCACGTCTCCTCTGATCCAGTGGCCCTGGTTATTCGCGCTCACCTTGAGCGCGGCCGCTTCGACCTTCTGGCCCATGACCATGCGTTCGGCGGCAAAGTTCGCGACATCAATGTTGATGGTGTAGCTCGACGAGCCCTCGGCAAGATCCTCCTTCAGCGGCAACCCGAGAGCGACCTGGGCGGTCAGGGTGCCGCGGCTGGTCGCAGGATCGAGCGGCGCGCCGGAATAATTGCGCAATCGTGCGCTCGCCAACAATTCCAACGCTGCCTGCACCGAGCCATCCAGGCGAAAACGCGCCTTGGCGGGCGGCGCTTTGGGAAATGTATCCGGGACTTCAAACACGCCATTCGTGATCGCGAGCTTGCGGCCCGGGGAGACGTCGACATTTCCGCGCCCCAGATTGATGACTGCCGTGCGGCCGGTAATACGGACGTCAACATCGGCATCCCGGATCGCGGGCAGGCCTTCGATCGGCCTGAGCTCGGCTCCATGCCCCACGATCTTGATCGCCAGCCCGTCATCCGGCACCGGCGGCCCGCTCGATTTGAGCGTGGACATGGGAGCATTGGTTGCAATCTCCAACCGTTCGACAGTGCCACCTTGGATGTGGTCCTCGACCCAGGCGCGCACTTTGGGCGCCGCGAAGATCGGCCACAGCCGCTTCATGGCGGAGACCGACATGCGTGTGCCGACAACGCCGACCGCCAGCTGCGGGTCGTCCTCGGAGCAGTCCATGCCGCCGGAAAGCGCAACACCGATTTCACCGTTGCCGATCTCACCCTGCTCGATGTCGACGCGCCGGCTGTTCGGATCGATGCGCAGCTGTATTAGGAAGCGATTGAGCACGAGCGAGTCGGAAGTTGTGGCCGAGGCCAGAACAACGGAGCCGCCCGACACTTTCAGACCCCAGGGGCCGCCTTCCTCGCGCGGCGCCACGAACTGCGCCATCAAGTTAAATCGATTAGCGCCGGAAACGACCTGGAACGGCATCAGGAGAGCCTGATGCGCGCCGTCCCAATCGAGGCTGACCTCGGCGCGATCAATAGGGATACGCACTAACGGGTCATCGGCATCAATGATGAAGCCCTTCTCGACCACGACCCGGCCGTCAAGCGTGCGGGGAATTCCGTCCGGCCCCAGATCGGCCTTGATGCGCGCCGAAAGCGGCAGATCGGGCTCGTACAAGGCCCCGCCCCAGCGCATTGCGAACATCAGATCCTTGGCCGAGACTTTTTGCGTCTCGATGTCCACCAGGCGATGGCCGCGCTCTCCCGGCGTGATCGCAGCGCGCATCTGCCAGGGCCGTTCCGCGGCCTGCGACCCGAGTGTCACGGCGATACCGCCATCCTTGGGCCGCATGACGCTCAGATCAATGTTTGTGAATGTCCACTGCTTGCCCGTGCGCTCGTCATCGACGGTGAGATTTCCCCCCTTGAGCCCGATCTCGGTGAGATCACGACCATCCAGAGCGGCGGCATCGAGACTCTCGATCCAGGTCAGCAGCGCGGCGAAATCCGGAACGCCGGCTCGAACGGTGGAGACCGCAGGAGGTGCGCCCACGGCGAGGGTGGCAATTGGCGCAGGCTTCACCGGAAGCGGCGTCGAGCCGGTCGCGAGCGAAGTGGACACCGCCGACGCAGTGACGAAAGCGCGCTTGTTGCCGCCTGCGAACACGGTCACCTTGCTGTCGTGCTCGATGCGCAGCGCCATCTCAGCCCCGACGAGGCTCAAGCGTTCCGCACGGGGATGGCCGGTGAGCAAGACTCCAGCCGGAGATGCCGACCTCGGCCTTCGGTGCGCTCGCCACGACCATGCCGTCCGCATCGCGCACGATAATGTCGCGAATGCGCAGCGATGGCCGTCCGTGAGCGCCGCGCTCGATCTGAGTGCCGCCAATCTCGACGTCGTGACCTTCCCCGAAATTCTCCTTGACCGCGGCGGCGAGCCAGGGCGTCGCAACATCAAGCTCGATCGGACCACTGGACAACCGCCACCAGAGAGCGGCCATCGCAATCAACATAACGGCTTTAAGTGCGCCGCCGACCAGAGCGAGCCTGCGCAAACGTGGCCACCACAATACGAACCGCCTTCGCAAGGCGGATGAGCCAAGCGCGGACGTGCCTAAAAACGATGCGGCGGTTTGAGTTTCGTCGGATTGCGGGCGGCGCGGAACGTGTCGGCGCACTTCATCGCAGAGACAAGCCTCCAGCTTTCGGAGCGTCTCGAGCGTAGGATAAGATGGCTGCGCCGCCATGCCCCGACTTGGCGTCCCCTCGACAGCGATGGCCCGCGTAGCGGACCACCCTCCCCTCGCCGCCGGTCAACTCCCCTAAATCATCGACCTGGCAGCAATTTTGCCCGTAGCTGCGAATCCGTTTTGACGCGCAAAAGGGACGAAAGGAAGGCGCATCAGGGGCTTATCCCTCCCGGCCGTATGGAGGCTTGGGTGCTGAAATCGGCTCTTGGCGATTTTGGCCGCTAATCCCGCCCCTACAAGCGCGCCGGGGCACATTTCCGGAAAATTAACCATAATTGGTTCGAATTGGCGGCAATTAGCGCCGGCGTAACGTCGCCTGACGTAAGGACCCGGCGGGGATGCGTGAATGTCTTCGCGGTCATTATCATCGTACCACCACGTCCAGTCCGGCGACACCGACCGGTTCTATGCGCTGCGGGAGCGCCGGCTGGCGGGTTACACGCTGGCGCACGGCGGGCGGCAGTTTCGGCTTGGCCCGCTGGCTTTCTGGCTCGTTCTCGGCACCCTCGCGCTGATGGCCGTCTGGACGGTCGCAACCGCGACCTACTTTGCTTTCCGCGAGGACGTGCTCACAAGACTCATCGCCCGGCAGGCCGACATGCAATTCGGCTACGAAGATCGCATTGCCGAGCTGCGCGCCCAGGTCGATCGCATTTCGAGCCGCCAGCTGCTCGATCAGGAGCAATACGAGCAGAAGCTCGATCAAATGCTGCGGCGGCAATCAGCCCTGGAATCCCGTGCCAACGCGCTCAGTGGCTTTGGCGATGTGACCTCATCGATCAGGCCGGCACCTCGAACGGGCGCAATCGGACCAGCGACCGGCCACCCTTCCAAGCCCTCGCCCATCAATGGCAAGGGAGCTTTTCTCGTCCCGCGCGATCGCGATCTGCCATCGGATTACCGCGCCAACATCGCCAGGAACGGCGGGGTGAGCGCGGCAATGGCGAAGCTTGAGGCTTCGCTCGATCGCGCGGAGCAGCGGCAGGCCGCCACGCTCGATTCCATCGAGGAGAATTATCAGCTCCGCGCGCAGCGAATCCGCGGCGTGCTTTCAGACCTTGGGGTCGGCGGAGTGAAAACGGCAAACATTGACAAGGCGAGAGGGATGGGCGGCCCCTTCGTCCCGCCGCGCGCGCCGAAGGATGCAGGAGGATACGAGCGCCAAGTCTACCGCATCAGCGTGGCGCGGGTTCAGTTCCATCAACTTGCGCGCACGCTCAATAATTTGCCGGTGCGCAGGCCGGTCGGCGGCGAAATCGAGCTTGTGTCCAGCTTCGGCGTGCGAGCCGACCCCTTTACCGGCGCGCCGGCGATGCACACAGGGCTTGATATTCATGGCGAGGTCGGAGACCCGGTGCGCGCCACCGCCGACGGGACTGTGAGTGCAGCGGGCTGGAGTGGAGGATACGGCAGGACGGTCGACATCGATCACGGCAACGGGCTCTCGACCCGCTATGCGCACCTCTCCTCCATTGATGTCCAGGTCGGACAATCGATCAAGGCAGGACAAATTGTCGGCAAGGTGGGCTCGACAGGGCGATCGACCGGCTCCCATCTGCACTACGAGACGCGGGTGAAAGGTGAAGCTGTCGATCCGCAGAAATTTTTACGCGCAGGGCAGCGATTGGGCGAGAGTCTCTAAGGCTGGCCCACACGACACTGAAGCAGCTTGTCGCGTTACGACGGCGGTGCGTTACACCGCCTACTCTACATCATCCACTGAAACCGGCTCGTTGCCGAACGCCTTTTGCGACAGCGCCGCCTCCATGAACTGGTCGAGATCGCCATCGAGCACCGCGCCGGTATTCGACGTGGCCACGCCGGTGCGCAGATCTTTCACCATCTGGTAGGGCTGCAGCACGTAGGAGCGGATCTGATGCCCCCAGCCGATGTCGGTCTTGGCGGCCTGCTCGGCAGCGGCCCGCGCCTCGCGCTTTTTGAGCTCCATCTCGTAAAGCCGCGCGCGGAGCATCTGCCACGCCTGCGCGCGGTTACGATGCTGCGAGCGATCGTTCTGACAATAGACCACGATATTGGTCGGGATATGGGTGAGCCGGATCGCCAACTCGGTCTTGTTGACGTGCTGTCCGCCGGCACCGCTCGCCCGCAGCGTATCGACACGCACATCCGTTTCCTTGATGTCGACCTGGATGCGATCATCGATCACCGGATAAACGTTCACACTGGCAAATGAGGTGTGGCGGCGCGCATTGGAATCGAACGGGGAGATGCGAACGAGGCGGTGCACGCCGTTCTCGGTCTTGAGCCAGCCATAGGCGTTGCGGCCCTTGATCTGAATGGTCGCAGACTTGACGCCGGCTTCCTCGCCCTCGGTCTCTTCCAGATATTCGGTCTTGTAACCGCGCTGCTCCGCCCAACGCGTATACATGCGAAGCAGCATGTTGGCCCAGTCCTGGCTCTCGGTGCCGCCGGCGCCGGCGTGAACTTCAAGGTAGCTGTCATTGGCATCGGCCTCGCCCGAGAGCAGCGCCTCGAGCTCACGCCGCGCCACCTCGGCTCTGAGCTTTTGCAGCGCTGCCTCCGCGTCGGCGATGGTCTTGTGGTCGTTCTCGGCTTCGCCGAGCTCGATCATGGTCAGGTGGTCATCGAGCTCCTGCTCGATGCGCGCGATTGAGCCCAGCTGATCCTCGAGCGCGTTGCGCTCCTGCATTACGCGTTGGGCGCGCTGCTGATCGTTCCAAAGATTGGGATCCTCGGCCTGCCGGTTGAGCTCGGCAAGGCGCGCACGCGCCTTGTCGACGTCAAAGATGCCTCCTCAGCAGCGCGATCGACTGCTTGATCTCATCGACAAGATTCTGGATTTCAGCGCGCATGGGTCATTCTTTACGATTGCGGTTGTTCCAGACGCATGTAACGGCTGGGCGCGTTCGGCGCAATGGCAACCACGTGGGGAGGATTAGGTTGGCCCGCCCTACGAGGTTGTGCGATCGACAATCAGTGCCACCGGTCCTCCCCCGTCCGGGCCCTGGTGCTCGGCGCCGCCAGAAACGTAAATCTCGGCGTGCCCCACGAGTCCTGCAAGCGCGCCGCAGACAAAGGCCCGCGCCTGACGCGTGGCCGCCACATCGGAATCATCGAGCATGGCGTGGCGATAACCGCGCAGCCGGCCGTCATGACTGGCCTCCGCCTTGGCAAGCACAATGAGCCGCTCGCGTTCGCTTGACGAAAGTTGCCCGGCAGTCGCGAGCCCCAGCCGGCCAAGCGCCGCCCGCACCGGCTCGACGTCGATTGCGTCGCTCATGACGGCGTGATCAATGGCGAGCGGACCGGACCATGTCGCCGACATGCCAAGCACAATGATTTCGTGCCCGAGGAGCTCGATGCCGGCGGAGCTGCTCGCGCGTGCGGACCACAGGTCCCAGCACGTGCCGATGTCGGCATCTTTAAGCTCTGCCCGATTGATCTCGCCGAGCGCAACCGCGGCGCCGAGCGCGCTCGCAGCACGCGAGAGCCCCATGGACTTGAGTGTGTCGGGGGCAGCCACAGTCGCACTGCGACGCGCGGCGTCGCCGATGCGCGCAACCGTGAGCAGCGGGCATTTGATCTGCACGAAATGGACGTCACCGGCATCAACAATGCCGGCATCCCGCAGGGCCGCCTGCACGCCGGCCGCGACCTGATCGACCTGTTGCAGGCGGCCGAGATGCTCGAATGGAAGCTGCGCCGTGTGAGCGCGGCCGATCGCCAAAGCCGGCCGTTCGCCATCGGCACCTTCGCCGCGCTCGAACACAATCCAGTGCGGTGCCATGCCACCCTCGGTGCCGCCCGACATGACAAGACAGATTTGCTCGGCCTCCTCCACCGCGAGATAGCGCCCAAACAAAAGTCTCAGCGTGAGCGTCGCCAACCCTCGGCTGAAATCGTTGACGAGGCCATTGCCCTCGGTCTTGCCAAGAACCGCGATCACGTCTTGCGGATTGATGCGCTTGCCAGCAATCGCGGCCTCGATGCCTGACGCGTCATCCGGCGCGGAGGCCGAGATGCGGTGCAGCTTGGCAACCGGCATGAGTGTCAGTTGCCGAGGTCAGGCATGACACGCTCCGCCTTCGGCGGCAGAAATGACCGGCTGAACACATTCGTCACCGTCGGCGCGCGCGGCAACTCGAATGCCGTGACGATGGTGTCGACGGATTGCGCCATGCGCTGCTCGTTCACGTCGCCGATTCCAAGCGCGGCCGTTTCCGGCGTGGCGATGAGAAGTCCTGGCCGCATAGATCAGGCGCTGCTTTTCGATTGCCGCGTTGAGAAGCGGCTCCTGTTTTGCCAGCAATTCAATCGCCGCGTCGGGACTGGCAAGCACTTCGCGCATTGCCTTGTTAATGGCGCGAACAAGGCCTTTCACCGCCTCCGGCTTCTCTGTTGCAAGCCTGCGCGAGACCATGACGCCGTTGGAATAGAGATCGACGCCCGAATCGGAATAGCTGATCCAGCGAAAATCCTTCTCCGGATCGAGCTTAAGCGCGACCAGGTTCATGTAGCTCGTCACGGTGAAAATCGCGATCACGTCGACCTGGCCCTGCAACAGCATCTGCTCCTGCAGATTGGGCGCGACGTTGAGGATCTTGATCGCGTCATAGGCGATACCGTTCTTCTTTGCGAGCAGCGGCAGGAGTTTGAACGACGCGCCGCCCGGCGGCGTGCCGAGCGTCTTGCCGGCCAGATCCTTGAACGACATGATCGGGCTTGCCGCCTTGGTGAGCAGCGCAAACGGCGCCTTGTTATAGATCATGTAAACCATCACGGGCGCTTCGCCCGGCTTGGCGGCCGCGTTCTGAATAATGGCGTTCATGTCGCCGAAACCCGCATCGTAGGCACCCGACATTATGCGGGTGACGGTCGCGGCCGAACCCTCCCCCTGATCGATGGCGACAGCAAGCTTCTCGGCAGCGAAATAGCCCTTCTCTTGCGCCCAGAAATACCAGGCGTGGACGCCCTGGAGTTTCCAATCCAGCGTGAACCGTATCCTGGTCGACTCTTGCGCGCAGGCGGCGCTGATTGAAATCGTGATGCCAAGCACGAGAGCAGCAAGGCTGCGGGTTAAGGTCATATCAGAACTCCTTTGGTGATCATGAGTTCGCGTGTCGGCGGCTGCGGCGCAGCGCTTGACGCTGCGACCGCGATACGTGGGTCGAATCATCCCATCGCGAATTCGTCCTTGCGCAGCGCCCAGCCGGTCACGCGCACTTCGATAAAAGAGAAGATGACGTAGAGTCCAACGCCGAGGACGGCGAGCACGAGCAGACCCGCGAACACAAGCGGCACGTCAAAGCTCGAACTCGCAATCATCATCAGATTGCCGATCCCCCGATTGGAAGCCACGGTCTCGGCGATCACGGTGCCGACGAAAGCCTGCGTCACCGCCACTTTCAACGACGCAAAGAAATACGGCATCGCGCGAGGCAGCCCCACATTGACGAGAATATCGAGCCGGCTGGCCTTGAGCGCGCGCATCACGTCTTCCAGTTCCGGCTCGGTGGTCGCGAGGCCAGTGGCGACGTTCACGACAATCGGAAAGATGCAAAGGATCATGGCTGTGAGCACCGCGGGCACCGTGCCCGCACCGAACCACAGCACAAAGATCGGCACCACCGCGACCTTGGGAATGCTGGAAAACCCGATGAGGAGCGGATAAGCGACATCATAGGCAAGCCGCGAGGAGCCAATGAATGCGCCCAGAAGCACGCCCCACACAATGCCGAGACCGAAGCCGACCAGTGTCGTGTAAAGCGTCTGCGCTGCGTGCGGCATGATGGCGGGTAGCCGCGTCCATAGCGTTTCCAGGATTTGCGTCGGGCGCGGGAGCACGATGTCTTTGACTCCGAACATGAGGCAAAGCAGCTCCCAGGCAACGAAAAAGCCGATGATGAGCGCAGCCGAGGCCATCCGCCGGCGCAGTTGCGGGTTCACTGGACGATCTCCTTCTCCGGGCGTGCGCCGACGATGAGCTCGCGCAGGCGCTGAGTGAGAGCGACAAATTCCGAATCATAAGACATCGCGATGGTGCGCGGGCGCGGGAACGCCACGACGCTCTCATCGATGATTCGGCCGGGACGCGCCTGCATGACGCAGATGCGGTTGGCGAGATAGGCAGCCTCTTTGAGATCATGGGTGACAAGCACGACGGTCGGCCGGTGCGTCATCCACAGCTCCTGCATGATCGCCCAAAGCTCCTCACGCGTGAACTGATCGAGCGCACCGAAGGGCTCGTCCAGCATGAGGAGCTGCGGCTCGTGAACAAGCGCGCGGCAGAGCGAGGCGCGCTGGAGCATGCCGCCGGAGAGTTGCCAGGGATATTTGTCGCTGAAGCCTTTGAGCCCGACCTGTGCGAGCAGGGTCTCGATGCGATCAGTGAACTCGCTCTTGCGCTTTGCCCGGTATTTCTGCCGGAACGGCGGAACGATCTTGAGTGGGAGCATGACGTTCTCCCGCAGCTTGAGCCATGGCAGCAAGGTCGGGTTCTGAAACGCCATGCCGACGCGAACCGGCTCGGCGCCGACTTCGCGGCCGGCTACGAAGACATATCCACTGGTAGCGCGAATGAGGCCGGTGACCAGCTTGAGAATGGTGGACTTGCCGCAGCCGGACGGGCCCACCAGCGCGATGAAATCGCCCTTGTCGATGGCGAGGTCGGTCTCATCGAGAGCATGCACCGAACGCTCGCCCTGGCCATAGGTGAGCGTGACTTTCTCGAGCTTGACGAAATGTTCCCCGTGCGCTGCCTCACTCGCCATAACATGCGCGGGAGAAGCCATCAGCATCATGCTGCGTGCTCGCGCAAGCGTACGATAGCCTGCATGGTGTGATCCGCGTTGCGCACCTTGGCGGGAGGCATTTCCTGAAGGACGTGAACGGAGCGGCCCCACCCCCGCGTGTGCGGGAGAAGCGCGCGATTGCGCATCACGAAACGTCCGCGCACCAGGGTGTGGATGGGCAGACCCTTCACACGTCTTCCGTTCCAGGGTGTGATTTTCGAGCGCGATTGCAGCGCGGCGTCATCGATGGTCGATTCGCGAGCAAGATCGACGACCGTAACGTCGGCGTCGGAGCCCGGCGCAACCGCACCCTTGCGCGGGTAGACCCCAAAAATTCTCGCTGGGTTGGCCGCGCTCCAGCGCACGTAGTCGCAGATACCGAAGCGCCCGGCATTGGCCTCAGTCAGCATGAGCGGCATCTGGGTCTCGACGCCGGGGAAGCCGCAATCGACCGTCCAGATATCGTTGCGCGTTTTCTCCTCAGGGGAATGGGGCGCGTGATCGGTTGCTATCAGATCAATGGTGCCGTCGGCGAGCGCCTGCCATAGCGGCTCCTGATTGCGCTTCTCACGCACCGGCGGATTGACCCGAATGGTGCCGGCGAACCGCGCATAATCCTCGCTCGACAGCATGATGTAATGCGGGCATGTCTCGCCGGTGATGTCGACACCGCGCGCCTTGGCTTCGCGCAGCGGACGAAGCTCTTCCGCCGACGATATGTGCAGGATGTGGATGCGCGCTCCCGTCCATTCCGCAAGCAGGGCGGCGCGGCTTACCGCTTCGACTGCAACGACCGCCGGACGCGAGGCAAGATGGGCAAGCGGATCGAGGCGCCCTGCCCCGCGCAACCGCGCCTCGCGCCGCTCCATGATGGAGTTCGTCTCGGCATGGAGCGAAATGCGCTTGCCGGTGGGCGCCACAACCTCGAATGCTTCCAGCATTGCGCCGGTCGAAGGGCATGGGATCCTGCCGAAGGTGTTTCCCATGTAGAGCTTGAATCCGATCACGCCGCCCGCGACCAGCGCGGGGACGTGCTCGATGGTGTCCTCGCCGAGCAACCCGTAAAGCCCGAAATCGACATGCGCCTTCTCGGCGGCGATGCGGTGCTTTGCGGCGAGCGCTTCGGCGGTGCCGGCAGGCGGAATGGTGTTGGGCATGTCGAAGACCGTGGTGACGCCACCAAACGCCGCCGCCGCCGTCCCGCTTGCGAAATCTTCCTTGTGGGGATAGCCGGGATCGCGGAAATGCACGTGCACGTCAATGGCGCCGGGAAGAACGTATAGCCCGGTAGCGTCAAGCCTCTCGCGCGCTTGCGGCATCGCTCCGTCGTCGCCGACCGCGATGATGGTGCCATCCCTGATCGCGACATTGGCCTCGACGACGGATTGCGGCGTCACCACCTTGCCGCCGCGAATGAGAAGATCGGCGCTTGTCATTACGTGCCCACTCACAACATCGCCCAACCGCCATCGACGGGCAGATCTATGCCGGTAATCTGGCGGGAGGCGTCGCTCGCCAGGAACAGGCAGGCATTCGCCACATCCGCATCCGTGGTCAGACGCCGCAGTGCGTATTCCGCAGCATGGCGCTCGGCTGCCTCTTGCCTGGAGATGCCGAGGCGCGTGGCCATCTCGGCGCAGACCTTCTCGCGAAAGCGCGGGCCGTCGACCATGCCCGGCGCCACGCAGTTGACGTTGATGTTGTAGGGCCCGGCCTCGAGCGCAAAGCTCTTGGTGATCCCGCGCAGCCCCCATTTCGACGCTGAATAGGCCATGCGGCCGGCGCGGCCGCGCATGCCGAAGGTTCCTCCGACATTGACGACCTTGCCGTAGCGTTGCGCCATCATGGTGGGCAGCACGGCGCGCATGGTGTGGAAACAGCCATTCATGTTGAGCGTGACGATGTCATCGAACTCTTCGGGCGTGGTCTCAACTCCGCTCTTGCCGATCGGCCCCGATCCTCCGGCGACATTTACGAGAATGTCGATGCGGCCATAAGCCTTTTTGGTTTCATTCGCGGCATGCTGGCACTGTGCGGGATCGGTGAGATCGCACTTTGTAATGATCGCCTTTGCTCCTTTGGAATTCAGCTCGCCGGCGACTGGCTCGATCGCGCCAATATCGCGTCCAACGAGCGCGACAGATGCGCCTTCCGCCGCGAACGCGCGCGTGATTGCCGCCCCCATTCCCTTGGCAGGCCCGGTAATCATCGCGATGCGCCCTGCGAGATGGAGGTCCATGGCAATACCACGCCGCGTCATTGCGGGGCCCGAGCGCAGCAAGGGTGCCCGCAAACCAATAAGCACGGCGCTTTGATGCAAGGACCGCGATTACTGGATTGCGGGCTAGCCGCCGATCTCGGCTTAGCCGAGATCGCCGACCCCCCGCAATGACGTAACCAATTGCTCGCAATCGGTGCCCTAGAACAGCTTCTTCGGCAAGTCGGCGAGCGGCGGCAGGAAGGCCGGTGTGAAGATCTCGGCCACCGTCGGCGCGCGGGGAAGCCCGTCCGCCTCGACCAGAATATCGATCGATTTCTTCAGCCGGTCCAGATCGACATTGCCAAGCCCGATCTTGGCGATCTCGGGATGATTCATCTCCTCCCGCAAGGTCGCATCGAGCCGCTCGCGTTCGACCGGAAACTTTATCAATGCCTCGCGCTTGGCGACCGCGGCGACCGCGGCATCGGGATCCTTGAGCGTGTCGAGAATGCCCATGTTGATTGCGCGCACAAGCCCGCGCACCGCTTCCGGTTTCTCCTGGGTGAGCTTCTTAGATACGATGATGCCATTGGAATAGAGGTCCATGCCGTAATCGCCGTAGTTGATGTAGCGCAGCTGATTTTCCTCGACCCCCATCAGCTTGGCGGAGAAGCGGATGGTGTTGACATAGCCGAACACGCCGTCGACCTGGCCCTGCATGAGCATCTGCTCGCGCAGATTGGGTTGCATGTTTGTGATCTTCACTTTCGTGCAGTCGATCTTCGCGATCTTGCAGAAGGCGGGAAACAGTTTGAGCGCACCGTCGTTCGCCGCGCCCCCCAGCGTCTTGCCTTCAAAATCCTTCGGGGACTTGATCGGGCTGCCCGTTTTCACCGCCACCGTGAACGGCGGCTGATTGTAGATGACGTAAACCGCAATGGGAGCGTCCTCGGGCTTGCGTCCCGCAAGCTCGATGAGCGCGTTGATGTCGCCGAAGCCGACGTCATAGGAGCCGTTCGCAACCAGCGGCACCGCGGCACCCGATCCGTTGCCCTGATCGATGGTAAGCTCGAGCCCTTCGGCCTTGTAATACCCGCGATCCTCGGGAAGGAAAAAGATTCCCTGCGGTCCCTGGTATTTCCAGTTCAGCACGAATTTGAGTTTGGTCTGGGCGGCGGCCGGCGCAGCGAGACCAGCCACCAGCGCAAGCGCCAGCGCCGCGTTGAGCGCAAGCAGGGATGTTCGTTTCATGGGCACGCTCCTGTCAGTGGATAAATGGGCCGGAAAGAAGCCTCTCGATGGACCTTGATGCGGTAATGTTTCGGAATGGCCGTGTGCTGCGGCCGCCGGCGATCACGGCCTCGCCTCGTGCAAATCGGGATTCTGCGAGATGTAAACTGCAAGGGCCTCGATCTCGGCGTCGGTCAGGTGACGGGCAACCTTGCGCATCATCTCGTCCGGGTCATTGCTACGGCGTCCATCGCGAAAATCCTTCAGTTCCTTGGCGATGTAGAAGTCGCGCTGTCCGGCCAGCCGTGGCGCGACGATCGTAGGGCGATCGTACAGATACGGCGACCGTGCGCTGTGACAGGACAGGCAGCCCGGCGCGTCCGCCGCGCCGGAGATCGCCAGCCGCTGTGCGCGGGCAAGATCGAGCTCGCCCTCGATAGTTCGCTTGGGCCAGGCCGGTTCCTGCGTGGAGAACCAGTCGGCGACGCGGGGGACGTCCTTTGGATCGAGTTCGGTCACCATCTTCTGCATCTGGCCGCCGTCGTTCTTGCGATGGCCGTCGCGGAAGTCGCTGAGCTGCTTGATGATGTATTTCGGCTTCTGGCCGGCCAAGCGGGGGAACTTGATGCGGTTGCCGGCACCGTCGAGACCATGACACTCGGCACACATGTCCTGCGGCTCGACACCGGTCATGTCCATCATGTCGGCAGAAGCCTGTATGCCCCAAGGTCCGCACGCGAGCGCGATGGCGCCCATCGCCGCGAAATAGTATCGCCTGGATGCACGTCGCCTCACGGCCTCAGCGGTTCTGTTGCTCGAAGGCTTTCACGCTTTCGGTTCTGATTCGCGAGATGCATCTTCTCTTCAGTTCGACGAATGCCGGCTCGGCGGTGACCTCCGGCAGGCGCGGACGCGGCAGTTCAACCTGAAGGTCGGCGATGATGCGGCCGGGGCTCGCGCTCATAATCAACACCCGGTCGGCAAGGAAGATCGCCTCGTCGATGTCGTGGGTCACAAACAGAACGGTGGTGCTGAAGTCGTTCCAGATCTTCAGCAGGTTCTCCTGCATCATCACGCGGGTCTGGGCGTCGAGTGCGCCGAACGGCTCGTCCATTAGCAGCACGCGCGGGTAGTTGGCGAGCGCGCGCGCGATGCCGACCCGCTGCTGCATGCCGCCGGACAGTTCCGCCGGATAGCGGTTGGCGAAGCGCGATAGCCCGACCATATCGAGAAACGTATTGGCGATCGCATCCCCGTCTTCGCCCGCGATCTTAGGACCGAAGGCGACGTTCTCCTTCACCGTTTTCCACGGAAACAGCGAGTACTGCTGAAACACCATGCCGCGATCAGGTCCGGGCTTCGTGATCAGCTCGCCGTCGACGCGGATCTCGCCCCGGTCCGGCTTGACGTAACCGGCAACCGCGTTCAACAGGGTGGACTTGCCGCAGCCCGAAGGACCCAGAATACAGACGAACTCGCCGGGCTCGACGCGGATCGAGATTTCCTCGACGGCCTTGTGTGCCTGGCGCCCCTTGCCGAAAATGATGGACACCCGGTCGATCTCGACCAGTCCAGTGTCCACACCCTTTCGCGCAGCGCGGCCAACCGGATGCAGACCGGGCTTGCTGGCTGATAGGGCGACCACGCGGCTCAGCATGGCGCGGCCCACCCCGCCCGCCGCAGGCGTTCGACAGAGCCGGCTGTGCGGCCATCGCGGACGATCAACAGGGCCGACGAAGCCAGCACCGCAAGTCCGAACAGACAGATGATCGGGCCATAGGGTTCGATCGCAAAAACATCATAGGAGTCGAATCCAAGAACGGCCAAGCTCCCCACCCATGAGGGCGTGGCGCAATGCACCACCGAGAACACGGTGGCATTCGTCACGCTGGCGCAGAGGGCGCCAGCGCCGGTCAGAAGCCCGAAGCGGCACGCCTGTACGCCTTGCAGCCACCAAGACCCGACCGTCCGCTGGCTCAGCAGCAATCCGAAATTGAGTCCGACCAGTGCGCCTGCGAGCGACAGGATGACCAGCTTGTGCGGGATGATCGACAGGCTCCAATCGGCGATGCCGTGGCCATAGTCGAAATCCATGTATCCAGTCTCGATCAGCCATTCGTCCAGGCTGATTGCCACCATGTCAGCGAGCGAGGGCGTGCCGGCGACAATGCGCAGCACGTTCGAAATCCAGTTGTAAGGGGTCAAGTAATTCGGCTGATGGCCATATTGGACGACGACCGCGGTCAGCAACAGCAGGTAGAACGCGATGGGAAAGCCAAGTGCGAATATGACGATATAAGTCCGCAATGGAGCCTGTCCTTTGACGACGCGGCCATCAAAGTCGGCACTGCGCTCGGCCTGGAGCGCCAGGGTGCTCATCGCGATTTCCTCTGCCAGGCGAGCAGCGGCCGAGTGATATTGCGCAGCAGAAGCGTCGACAACGTGCCGAGTCCGCCGATCACCAGCATGCCCACCACGATGTCCGGATAATTGATCAGGGAATAGGCGTTCCAGGTGAAATAGCCGATGCCATACTGGCCGGAGATGACCTCGCCGGCGAGCAGCGAGAACCACGACACGCCCATCCCGATCGCGAGCCCTGTTGCGATCGAAGGCAGCGCCGCCGGCATCACCACATGCCAGAAGATGTGCAGCGGCGAGGCACCCAGCGACTGCGCCGCGCGCACTAGAACTTCCGGGGTTTGCTCGACCCCTTGAATCGTGTTCAGCACAATGGGAAACAGCGCCCCAAGGAACGTAATATAGATGATGGACAACTCCTCCGTCGGCCACATCAGGATGGACAGCGGAATCCAGGCTACCGCTGGAATCGGTCGTACGATCTCGATATAGGGGATCACCAGGTTGCGTATGATCTTCGATCGCCCCATCAAGACGCCGAGGCAAATACCGAGCACGGTCGCGAGCGCAAAGCCGACCATGATGCGTTCAACGCTGACCAGGATGTGGATGTAGAACTTGGTCTCGTGCGCGTGCTTGATAAAAGACGTGGCGACCTGCAGCGGCGCCGGCACATTGTCGAACCTGATGAAGACGTTGAGCTTGTAACTGCAGGCGAGGTGCCACAGCAGGACGCCGACGGCGAGCGACATGAGCCGCACCGTCCAGCTTTGCGCCAGCCCCCGCCAGTCGATCTCACCGATCCGGCGAATGAAATCGCCCGCCACAGCGGCTGGAGTTTGCACCTTTCTCGCGATTGGCCAAGCGCCAAGTTCGTCGTCCGGCGCAACGTCGCTGACGCCGCCGGGCATTGCGGTAGACTCGATGTTGATGTCGGTTGCAAGAGCCAGCGTCGAATTCTTCATCAGCGACATCCTTGAATTCCTGTCGCGTGCGTTCCCATGAACGACAATGAGCGGGCCCACAGCCGCAGCCGCGGGTCCTCAACCTCAGTTAGGAGGAGAACGACCCCCAGGCCTGGTCGAAGGTCACGACGCTCCCGCCGACCTTCTTGGCATAGGCCTCCGCCTCGCGCTTGCGCAGGAAGGTCGAGAACTCGCCATCGCTTCCCTTCACGTAAAAAGCCGTCTTGCCGAACAGCTTGAGTCCGGTCTCCTTGTCATAGACGTAGGTGGCGTTGAGCTTGGAGCCTTCGGCGTTGTATTTGGCGACCGCCTTGAGAAACTCTGTCATAGACGGATAGGTCTTGATGCCCTCGCGGGAATGCCAGATTTCCATCGGCAGCCCGACATTGGCCTTCAGTGGATCGACGATCTTCGCCTTGTCAGCCTCGTAGTCCGCGCCGAGCTCTTTGTAGGCGGCTTTGACATAGGTTTCGGTGACCCATGAGTCGAAGTCGAGCGGCGGTATCTGCTGCTCCTTGGCCAGCACGCCGTGGTCTAGTTTCAACGCCTCGATCCAGCCCGGCTTGATGGTCGGGTCGAGCGTCAGGAAGCCGCCATTGGAGAAGTAGAGATAAAGCACTTCCTTTTCGACTCCGGTCCACTTCTCCATCATCTCGACCGCCTGCATCGGATCGGCCTTGATCCATTTGCCGGCGTCGTAGACCGCTTCGATGAAGGCCACGACCAGCTCGGGATATTCCTTGGCGAAGTCTTCGCGCACCACGACGCCGTGCAGGTAGGGAATGCCAGTCTCGGATCCGTCGTAAATCTTGCGGCCCGTGCCGCGGAATTCCATGATCTCCGACCACGGACAGAAATCGGCGTGCGCATCGATCTTGCCTGTGGCGATGTTGGCAGCGCCGACCGCCGGGGCCTGATTTTTCATTTGATACGCGCTGGCCGGGATGTTGGCGTCCTGCATCGCCTTGTACAGCATGCCCCAGGACGCCGAGCCGACCGGCGTCGACACCGATTTTCCCTTGAGGTCGTCGAGCGAATAGATGTCGGACTTGACCGGCACGACGATGCCGTTGCCGGAGCCTTTGAGATTGTAGCCGGTGCCGGCGACGTAGAGGCTGCGCAGGCTATTGGTGGCCTGGAATTTTGCGCCATTGACGATCAGCGGATAGTCGCCCATCACCCCGATGCTGAGCTTGTTGGCGAGCATCTGATTGGTGATCGGTCCGCCGGAGGAATAGTCGCTCCAACTGATTTCATATTGGGCGTCCTGGTACTTGCCGGTCTTCGGCAGATGTTTCTCCAGGAGTTTGAGTTCCTTGATCACAATCCCGCCGGTGTAGGTGTCGGTGCACATGCTCTGGTGGCCGATGCCGATCTGGATCGTCTTGGCCTCGGCCGACGCGGCGAACACAAAAGTGGTGGCTGCTGCGAGCAAGAATCTCGACGCGGGGGTCATGTCCAAATCCTCTTGTTTCGAGCTTGAATTTGTTCCTGGCTCTCCACGTCGGACCGCAAACGCCGTGCCAGTTTTGTGGGCGTTTTTGCGTTCGTCTTAATCGCTTGTTTTAAATCAATATTTTCTATTCGACCTCGGCCCTCCCTGATCTGCAGGGGCAGGACGCTGCTCAGGACTTGGGCGACCTTGGAGGACGGGGCGCTGAGGGAGCAGGCAGTCTTATAAGCAACCTCTGCGTTGTTGGCAGACTCGGCCGGTTTGCTCCCCACTGGGCCTCTTTGGGGCAAGAAAGAACTCGGGCAATTCTCGTTTGAACTAGCGTCGATTAGTTGCTCTCAAAGCCCCGCCGCCCTGTTCCTGCCCAGATTTTATCAGCAAGCGCCGCTTCTTTAGGCAGATCGGCCGTCCTGCCCTGCATACTCTGCAGGACGTCAGGCCGCCGCACGATGATCTTCGACTTGCGGACAATCAGGACATTTTTGTCGTGGAGCCGTTTGAGGCTGATGGTCACCCATTGCCGGGTCGCTCCCACCATGTGAGCGAGATCTGCGTGGGTAAAGGCAGCGCTGATCAGGATGCCTTCGGGGTCCTTGGTCCCGTAAAGCTCGACAAGGTGCAACAGCAGGTGAGCCAGCCGTTCGGTGATCGAGCGGGTGCCGAGCATTTGGACCAGTGCGGAGTAGCATTTCCCTTTGAAGGTCAGCCCTTCGATCAACCCGATGGCCAGATTCGGCATTTGGACGACCAGTCTGCGCAGCTCCTTGCCGGGCAGGTGCACCACGCTGCTGTTGCTGGTCGTCACCCCCGACCATTGATGCACGCCCTCGCCGAACAGCTCGGGACCGCCGACGAAATTACCGGGATTCCAATAGGCCAGCGTGATTTCGCGCTGCGAAGGTGCGGTGTAGTAGACGCGAATGCGTCCGGTCTCGATCAGGAAGATGCCGTCGTGGCGGGAGCCCTGGCTGAACAGCGTCTGGCCGCGATAGAGGACGCGGCGGCGCCCCCAGCGGACGAGGGTCTCCTGTTCCGCAGAGGTCAGCGTATCGAACAGCGAGGGAGCGCCACCGATGGTACGGATGTTCTCAGTGAGCAGCAGCGAGCGCCCGCTGCCGGCTTCGGTGCGCCGCAGGCAGAGCCGTTCTCGAATTTCCGCCGCTGCGGAAAAGACTTGCATATGGCCTCCGGGCTTGTGGTGCCGAGAGCAGCAAGACTTATGCCAACGGATTACCTGAAAATTCGTTTGAACTCAGCGCTGAGTCCATTCCTTGAGCGGTCCCCTCCCGCCGACAGCGTTTCGTCATTCATGATCTCGTTCCATCGCACGGAAGCAGCTTGTGCCGGGAAGCAATTAATTGCCGCGCATTTGCAACTAATCGACCGCGAATCCGCCTCCGCGGTTTTCACCGCATCCGTCTCTGGTAGTGATGTCGCGCTCATCATCATGAGAGCACGCGCGTGAGCGCTTTCGATCGGGCACGGAGCCGCACTCTCGGTCCCGAGCCTGATCAAACTGCACCGGCCGGGAGCAAGCGATGCCGTCTGAAAAACCAAACATACTCTTCTTTCACGTCGACAATCTGGGCATGGGTGAGCTTGGGTGCTACGGCGGCGGGATTCTGCGAGGCGCCGATAGCAAGCGCGCAGATAAGTTCGCCGCCGAGGGCATGAAGCTCACGCACTATGTCGTTGAGCCGCAGTGCACGCCCACGCGTTCAGCCTTGATGACCGGTCGCTACCCAATCCGCTCCGGCAACCATACCATCGCCCTGGGTGGCAATGCCGGCGGCATTGTGCGCTGGGAGAGGACCATCGCGGAAATTCTCGCCGAGGCCGGATACGTTTCGTCGTGCCTCGGCAAGTGGCACGTCGGCGCCGAGGACGGGCGCTGGCCGACGGATCACGGCTTCGACGAATGGTACGGGCCGTTGCGCACCTACGACGAATGCATGTGGCTCGAAGACCCGCATTACGTTCCGGAGCGCGACGGCTACTCCTACATGCACGAAGGCCGCAAGGGCGAAGGGGTGCGGCCGATCCTTTCCCAGCAGCTCAGCCTGGAAATGAAAAAAAACTGCGATCTCGAATATCTCAAGCGCGGCACCGATTTCATGCACCGCAGCGTCTCCGCGGGCAAGCCGTTCTTCCTTTATTTCAATCATTCGCTCATGCACTTCCCGATGATCCCGCGCGACGAGTTCAAGGGGAAAAGCACCAACGGCGATTGGGGCGATTGCCTGTTGATGCTCGACCATGACTTCGGCGTCTTGCTCGACAAGCTCGATGAGCTCGGCGTCACCGACAACACCATCGTCGTTTATTGCGGCGACAACGGCGCCGAGGATCACCTCGCCGGACGGGGGACCGCCGGTTTCTTTGATGGTTCCTATTTCAGCTCGGCGGAAGGCGGCATTCGCACGCCGCTTATGATTCGCTGGCCCGGGAGGATCAGGCCGGGGGTTGAGAGCAACGAGATGGTGCACGTCACCGACATGTTCACCACTCTCTTGCAATTCGTGGGCTGCGAACCGCCGCGTGACCGCCTCATCGACGGTGTCGATCAAACTCCCTTCTTTCTGGGCCGGCAGGAGAGCTCCAATCGGGACGCCTGCATCGTCTGGCTCAACGAAGAGCTGCACGCCGTCAAATGGAAAGATTTCAAGATCAACTTCAAGCGCCAGCAGCACTTTCACGATCCGGAGCTGCCGCTGGGGTTTGCTCGTATCACACACCTCATGGAGGACCCGAAAGAACGTGAGCCGGTCAACCAACGCTACGTGCGCTGGTGGGTCATGCAGCACGCCCATCGAATCGTGCGCGAGTTCGAGCAGAGCAAGCAGAGGGAAGACCTCATCCCATCGGGGTCGCCGCTCGACTTCGTGCCACGGCCCTACGCAAGGTCCTGAGGCGCATGTCTGTCGGGAATGCAGAGGCGCAAGCAAGTTTCGAACTGACACAGATCGGGCCGCAAAATGGGCTGGCTCCCTCCCCCGCTCGCGGGGGAGGGAACGCTGTGACGTCGCACGTCGCAGCTGCAAGCAATACCAGTGGGATGATCTGGATTCCCGGCGGCACGTTCCTCATGGGCTCAAACGAATTCTATCGCGAGGAGCGCCCGATGCGCCGGGAAACCCTCCAGGGATTCTGGGTCGATCGGTACCCCGTGACCAATGCCGAGTTTCGGAAATTCGTCACTGCGACGGGGTACGTCACATCTTGCGAGCGCGTACCCGATCCGGAGATGTACCCGGACGCCGATCCCTCGCTCCTGGTGCCCGGCTCGGCAGTTTTTCGAAAACCGCACGGTCCCGTAAATCTGCGCGATGCTCGCGCATGGTGGGAATACGTGCCCGCGGCTGATTGGCAACATCCCGAGGGGCCGGATAGCAGTGTCGATGGCCGCGACGACCATCCGGTGGTTCACGTAGCCTACGAGGATGCCTGCGCTTACTCGGCTTGGGCTGGCAAAGACTTGCCGAGTGAACACGAATGGGAATTCGCGGCCCGCGGCGGCCTCGACGCCGCGACATACGCCTGGGGCGACGAATTTGCTCCGCAGGGCCGTGCCATGGCGAACACCTGGCAGGGGCAGTTTCCCTGGGAGAACCTCAAGCTCGATGGATACGAGGGCACCTCACCAGTCGACGCCTTTCCCGCCAACGGCTACGGACTCCACGACATGATCGGTAACGTGTGGGAATGGACCGCGAGCCCGTTCATGTCGCCCGGCGCAGAAAAAGTGAAAACGTCCTGCTGCGCGGCCAGCGAGCCGGGGAGCCATATCGAGCGCCGCGTGGTGAAGGGCGGCTCGCATCTGTGCGCGCCCAATTATTGCCTGCGCTACCGGCCGGCGGCGCGCCAAGGCGAGGCGATCGACACTTCGACCTGCCACATTGGTTTTCGCTGCGTCGTGCGCGTGGCACGCTCACATGGCTCAAACAACGCGTTAGGCTAACGGTTCAGACGACCGGTGCGGCAAGACGGCCGCCGGACGAAGCTTGGCTCCCTTCCAATAAGCGGGCGATGTCGGTCAGCCGTTCGTCGGCCCACGCAGGGCTGAGCAACGTTACGCCCATCGGAACGCCACATTCGAGTACGCCGTTTGGAACGGCGATGGCGCAAAGGTCGAGAAGGTTGGCAAAATAAGAATAGTATCCGAGCTGATTGTTCAGGCGGATCGGATCGGCATTCATCGCCTCTAGCGTGAACGGCCGCGGCGCGGTCGGCACCATAAGCGCCTCGATCGATGCAAACTGCCGATCGGCGGAACGCCGAAGAGCAGCAAGACGATGCATCCCTGCGAATACGGTGATCCCAGTGTACTGGCTGCCGGTCCGCAACACCGTCCGGGTCACGTTGAGAAGCGCATCTTCGAGACCATTGATAAGGGGTTCAACCGCCGCGCGGCGCTCCGCGATCCAGGGGCCGTCGAACAGCATCCGGCCGGCTTCCTTGAAAGGCGTGAAATCGACCTCGACCGCGGTAGCGCCGAGCCGAGCCAGCCGCTCGCAGGCGTGATGATAGAGGTTCGCGCATTCAGCATGCCGAACCACTCTTGATCCTTGGACGCGAGCACGCCAACGCGGAATGAATTCGCGGTGCAACCCGGTGGTCGTATCGAGGGGACGATGGACGCTGACGCGAAAACGGATCTTCGGCATCGAAACCCTCGATGAGCTTAAGGACCCGCACGCCGTCATCGACCGTCAATGCGAAGATCGAAACGCAGTCTAGCGTAGGGCAATTCGGTACCAGGCCGCGCGTCGAGACGCGCCCAACCGTGGGCTTGATGCCGACGATGCCGTTGAAACCGGCCGGGATGCGGCCCGATCCGCCGGTATCCGTTCCGAGCGTGAAGGAGACATGGCCGGCGGCGACAGTCACCGCTGAGCCCGAACTCGATCCACCCGAGATATAGAGCGTATTCCCAATGGAGCTGCACGCGCCATAGGGTGAGCGCGCCCCCGAAAGGCCCGTCGCGAGCTGGTCGAGATTGGTCTTGCCGAGGCAGATCGCTCCGGCTTTCAGGAGCGCCTCGACGCTGCGCGCCGAGCGTGCCGGGACGCGCTCGAGCGCCGGACACGCCGCCGTGGTCGGCATGCCCGCCACATCGATGTTGTCCTTGACGCCAAACGGAATGCCGTAAAACGCAAAGCTCTCTCCCGCCGCCTGCCGCGCCTCGACCTCGGCACACGCACGCAGAGCCTCCTCGCGCGCTCGGAGAAAGATCCAGCCGGGCCGGACGGCGTTACCGATGCGATCGTAGATCGTGGCGATCACATCGCGCGGGCGCGCGCGGCCCAATGCATAAAGTCGATCGAGCGTTGTCAACGAAAGATCGCTGAAATCCGGTGATCCCTCCACGTTCTGTTCACGCATGACCATGATGGAGCGTGGGTCATGAGCTCGATGTCAACGGTCGATAGGCCCGCAGATTGAGCTTTTGGCAATTAATTGCCTCACGGCGGCGAACTGCTTGGAAAATAAACAAGGAGCTCACGCGGCGGGTCGGCGATGGCACGCCATTTGCGAGTCGGTGCGTATTCGCGAATGGGCGCTATCGCATAGGCATTCGCTGCTTCGAGCATATCCGGCGCGAGAGCACGAGGGCCTTTGCACAACGGCAGTTGGCGTGAGGTCCGAAAAATTCACCTCTGATCAGGAGAGCAAGAGTTATGCGAGCGGCTTTGTCACACGAGATGAGAAGATGGGCGCTGCTCACCCTGGCAGGAGCGTCAGCACTTGCCAGCACGATCGCTGCGCAAGCCGGCGAAAGGGTTCATCTGGCGCAGAATCAGTCGCCTATCTCGGGGGTCTCGATTGTTGCGCTCCGCAACGGCTTCTTTGCCAAGAACGGTCTTGATGTCGAGGTGAGCAATTTCACGACCGGCAAGCAATGCCTTGACACGGTGATGGGCGGCGCTGCCGATATCGCAACCACCGCCGAAGCGCCGACAACGGCGGCGGCCATGTCGGGACAGAAGATCGCGTTCCTCGCGCGCACCGAATATTCCTACATCAAGACGCTCACGGCGACCGCGGCCGGCATCGGCAAATTCGGTGACCTCAAGGGAAAGCGGGTCGCCTACACCGCCGGCACCGGCGGCGAGGTCTACACCATGCAGCTGCTCAGGGCCGCGAATCTCGGCAAGGACGACGTGATCTTCGTCAACCTGCGTCCGCAGGACATGGTGGCAGCGCTCTCCAGCGGCAGCATCGACGCTTACAACACCTGGGAGCCGCACATTACCAACGGCCTCAAAGCGCTGGGTAACAAGGCCAAGCTGCTAGATACCAAAGGCATCTACGCGGAAACGTTCAACATCGTGGTGATGCAGGATTATCTGCAGAGGAAGCCAAAGGTCGTTACAGGTTTCCTGAAAGCCCTGGTTGAGGCGGAGTCGTGGATGAAGGCCAATCGCGATGGAGCGATCAAGCTGGTCGCAGAATTTGCGAATATGCCGATCGGAGATCTCACTCCGCTATGGGATGAATTCATTTTTCAGGTCGCGCTCGACGACAAGACGCTCGATGTGCTCAACACCCATGCAAATTGGCGGCTCGCAACCGGCAATCACCCGCCCGGCGCTGTCATGCCGGACTGGCGCACGGTGATCTTCACGGCACCGCTGCGGAGCGTCGCTCCCGACAAAGTGACGCTGTCGTTTTGACGTACTGATTGCGGTCAGGCGATGAACGCCGGGCAGCGCTCAGGAACCTGGTGGATCGAGCGCCTCGCGCTTTGGGTCTCAATCCCGTTGTTTCTGGGAGTGTGGCAGATCTCCTCCACCTCCGGCTTCGTCAACGAGCTCCTGTTTCCCCCGCCGACGAAGGTCGCGGTGGCGCTCTGGGGCGAGCTGATGAACGGAACATTGCTCATGGATCTTGGCATGAGCGTCATGCGCGTGGTGATCGGATTTGCCAGCGGGGCAGCGGTTGCGATCGTGGTCGGCCTGCTCACCGGGCGCTATCAGGTGATTTCGAATCTGCTTGCGCCGATCTTTCAGCTGCTGCGGCCCATTCCGCCGATTGCATTCGTGCCCATTGTCATTCTCTGGTTCGGTCTCTCGGAATGGGGCAAGTGGTTTCTTGTGTTCTGGGGCGTGTTCTTCACCGTCTGGGTTGCGACCCATCTTGGCGTGCAGCGCGCTGATCCCGCGCTCATCCGCGCGGCACGATCGCTGGGGACACCCGATCGGCTGCTCATCCGCGATGTGATTCTGCCCTCGGCATTGCCGACCATTTTCGTCGGTCTTCGCACCGCAGTGAGCATCTCGTTCTACACGCTGGTCGCCGCCGAGCTTGCCGGCGCCTTTGCCGGCCTCGCCTATCGCATTGATCTCGCGCACCAGAACATGCAGACCGGCCAGATGCTCGGCGGCCTCGTCATGCTCGGCATCGTGTCCGCGATCGCCGACCGGGGATTTGCAGCGCTCTCGCACCGGTTTGTGTGGTGGAGCTGACCGATGGGCCGATTACGGCCGATCCGCGACCAGGTTCAAGCTCCACATCCGCCGCAGGCAGCGCGCGGCCACGTCAAAGTCGATGATCTGGTCATTGCATTCGGTCAGGACAAAACGCGTACTCTGGCGGTCGATCACATCAGCATCGATCTCGCACCGGGCCAATTCCTCTGCTTGCTCGGCCCCTCCGGTTGCGGCAAATCGACGGTGCTCAACACCATCGCCGGATTCCTCACGCCGCATAGCGGTAATGTAAGCGTCGATGGCATCGAGGTACGCAAACCCGGAGCCGACCGCGGCGTTGTGTTCCAGCAGCCCACTCTGTTTCCCTGGAAAACCGTCCTTGAAAATATCGCTTACGGACCGCGTGTTGCGGGCCATGGCCGCAAGCAAGCGGAGCGCACGGCGCGTCACTTTATGCGCATGGTCGGCCTCAATGCATTCGCCGGCTATTACCCGCAAGCCTTGTCCGGAGGAATGCAGCAGCGCGTCGGCATCGCGCGCGCGCTCGCCAATTCCCCCAATGTCCTGTTGATGGACGAGCCGTTCGGCTCGCTCGACGCGCAAACGCGCACCATGATGCAGGAAGCGCTGCTCGGAATCTGGGAGGAGCTGCGCACAACCGTGCTGTTCGTGACCCACGATATCGAAGAGGCGATCTTCCTCGCCGATCGCGTCGCGATCATGAGCACCGGTCCGGGTCGGATCATTGACGAAATCAAAGTGACGTTGCCGCGCCCTCGCCATTCCGACATCGTATACGCGCCCGAGTTCGTTCGCCTCAAGCGTCACTGCGCGGGACTTATCCGAACGGAGAGCCTGCGCGCTTTTGCGCAGCAGAACGCTGCCGTAAAAACATCGTAGACGGGGTAAACGACTCGACGGCAGGCTTACACCTTACGCGCCGTTACTATCCGCTTGCGCATCGGCGCCGGCAAAAAGCTGGAGCCGCGCAAGCTTGAACAGGTTGATCGGCAACAGCATGGAGTGAAGAACGAATACCGCGTAGAGGTGCGCCATCACGCCGTAAACCCCGAAGAGCAGGTTGCTTACGACTGCAAAGGATGCGCAGCGGCACGATCGTGGTCATGCAAAAGCAGCCGAGCACGGCAGGCCCGGCCGCATATCCCACCACATCGGCCCACGGCATTGCGCTGCTCCTTCGCTACGCGACGAGCCGCAAGATCAACCCCCCGCTGCGGTCAGCGGGAGCGATTTTCACCTGCCACCGCAGCGGAGGAGAAGCCATGGTCATCCGGGTTCTTGGCAATGTCGCTTCTGTCGCGGCTCGGATTTGCGACCATCACCAGCAGCAGCACGAGCAGGATTGCGCCATAGGCAATGCCCACGCGCCATTTCTATTTGCTGATGATGAGACGTTCCTCGAGCGTCAGTCGGTACGGGTATGATGCGCGATTCATAAAGGCCTCCATCGGCAGCCTCACCGAGTAGATAACCCTGAGCGAATCTCCCGAGTGTGACGAAGCTCACACTCCTAACGCATCATATTTTTCTGCACGCCGGCGCACGCAGGGGGTAGCCGCAGATTGCGACATGATGGTGAAGAACGTACGACAAGAACTGCTGAATATGTGGACAGGGTTAGGGCAAAAGTTGAGCATCGCGCCGATCCCTCCAGGAATTTGCACGCGCGCGTCAAATCTGGCTCAATGGGAGCAACCCCTTGGATTGCGCACTACAGAAGCATCGCTCTGAATGATCGGCACCGAGACTGGCGGCGTCATTCTCATCAAGAATGGTCGTGTCTACGACCACGACGGCGACGTGGACATGCCGCCCGTCGCGGATGTCTTGATTGTGGACGGCATCATCAGAGCAGTCCGCCCGGGGATGGCCACCGAGCTCGAACAGCGCCAGGCGATCCCCGAGCTTGGCAGCCGCGCGATCGAAAAAACCATCGACGCCACCGAGAAGCTGGTGATGCCCGGCTTCGTCAACGCGCATTACCACTCCCACGACGTTCTGCTCAAAGGCTGCTTCGAGACCATTCCGCTCGAGCTGTGGCTCCTGAGCGCGCTCCCGCCGGCCTATCCCAAGCGCAGCACCGCGGAGATCAGGGCGCGCACGCTGGTTGGGGCATTGGAGTGCCTGCGCGGCGGAATCACCACGGTTCAGGACTTGTGCACCATCTACCCGTTCGACGAGGAGCACCTCGAAGCGGTGCTGCAAGCCTACGAGGACATCGGGATTCGCTGCGTGTTCGCTTTGCAATTCGCGGATATGGCAGGCGCCAAGTCGATCCCATTCTGGGAGGAGGTGGTGCCGCCGCAGCAGCGCGCGGCGCTCGCCGGTGCCGTTGAGCCGTTCCAGGGCATCGATCTGGCGAAGCTGCTGCGCGACATCCTGGCATCGCACCGCAAACGGCACCCGCGGCTTACGTTCGCGCTTGGACCGACCAGCCCGGAACGGTGCACGCCGGGTATCCTGGCCAAACTCGCCGAGCTCTCGCACTCCGAAAAGATTCCGGTCTACACTCACGTATATGAGTCACGCGCGATGACGCTGATTGCGCGTCAAACTCATAACCTTGAGGACGGCGGCTCACTCATCAATTATCTCCAGCGTGTCGGCCTGCTTACTCCGCGCACAAACCTCGCGCACAGCGTCTGGATGACGCGCGCCGAGATCGACGCGATCGCTCAAGCCGGAACGAACGTCGTCCTCAATCCGGTGGGCAACCTCAAGACCCGCAGCGGCGTGGCGCCAATCCGCGGTTATCTGAGAAAGGGCGTGCAGGTGGCGCTCGGCTGCGACAACTGCAGCTGCAGCGATTCCCAGAACATGTTTCAATCCATGAAACTGTTCGCAGGACTGGCCGCGGTCACTCAGCCGGAACCGGGCCCCCCGACTGCGGCGGAGGCGATCCGGTGTGCGACAATCGCAGGCGCGCGCACAGCAGGATTGGACGATCGCGTCGGAGTGTTGCGGCCTGACATGGCCGCTGATCTGTTCATCCTCGATCTCGCTGATCCCTCATTCGTGCCGCTCAACAGCGTCGCGCGCCAGGTGGTGTTCACCGAAAGCGGGCGAGGGGTGGAAACCGTCATTGTCGACGGACGGGTGGTTGTTGCGGATCGCAGGTTCACGACCATCGACGAGCGTGCGCTGCGCGAGGAAGTGGCAGGCCTGATGAAAGTCTTGCGCAAGGACATTGCGGCCGTGATCCGGCGCAATGACGCAATGCTACCCTATCTGACGGCCGCCCAGCGCAAGACCTGGGAGGTGGATATCGGGGTCAACCGCTATGTGGGAAACGCGGATGATTGAAGCGTCCTGCACCCGTGCCCACGCGAACCTGTGACGGGTTTGATCAATTCGACTGGAGATGGAACGGGAAAGTCAAACATGAAAAAAGTCGCAAGCGTCGTTGTTGCGTTCACGCTCATCGCCGCATTCGCCGGTTGCGTCTGCGCGCAGGAAAGTTTCACGCTCAAGATCGGCTGCGTGCTCGATGCGCAGCATCCGGTGCTGTTCGGGTTGCGCCGGCTGGCGGAGGTTGCCGAGCAGCAAAGCGGTGGACGGCTCAAGCTCAACATCTATCCGTCGAGCCAGCTCGGCGGCCAACGCGAGGTCCTCCAGAACGTGCAGGCCGGCGTGGTCGACGGGGTTGTCGAGGCAACCGCCACGCTGACCAATTTCGTGCCGCAGCTCGGGGTGGTAGATCTGCCCTATCTCGCCAAAGACGAAGCGACCGCTTATCGCATGTTCGACAGCCCGGTATTCGAGCAGCAGCTCGGCGGGCCGGCGTCGGCGGCCGGCTTTCATCTCGTTCAGGTCTGGGAAGTCACCTTTCGCAACGTCTATACGCGGACAAGGCCGATCAACGCCATTGCGGATCTCAAGGGGCTGAAGCTCCGGGTCATTCCCAGCCCTTCTTATATCGCGCTCTTCCGCGCGCTCGGCGCGGCGCCCACGCCGATGGCGTTTGGCGAGATCTACACCGCTCTGCAGCAAGGCGTGATTGACGGCGCCGAGAACGATTCCGTGACCTACATCACGACCAAGCACATCGAAGTCGCGCCCCACATCGCGATCACGCAGCATATGATGCTGGCCAACACACTGTTTCTAAGCGAGCGGCTTTGGCAGCGCCTGCCCGATGATTTGAAGGAGATCATCAGGAGAGCGTCCGTCGAAGGTCGCAAGACGGTCATCGCGGAGCGCAACGCGCGCAACGCCAAGGCGATAGACGAAATCCGCGCCGCCCGCGCAACCATCACGCAACCGGATCTGGCCCCGTTCATTGCGGTCGGTCAGCAGACCTACCAGGAGCTGGCCCAGCGCCTGGGTCCGGACCTCGTCGAACGCATTGTCGAGGCGACGAAATGATCCGGCTGCGCACAGCGGCGCTTGGCCTGGATGATTGCATTGCGAAGATCGAAGCCGGCGCGATCATCCTGCTGGTCTTGGCGCTGACGGCGGTCACCTTCGCCCAGGTGGTCACGCGCTACGTGCTCAACGATCCGCTGATCTGGTCAGAGGAGCTGGCTCGCTATCTGTTCGTATGGGTTTCCATGATTGGGGCGGCGCTCGCAGTCCGCAATGGCGGGCATTTCGGTCTCGACCTCATGCTCCGCCGGATGCCTGACCTGCGCCCGGCGCTCGGACCCGCGGTGACGATCGTAACCGCCCTCTTCCTGCTCGTCCTGTTGAAAAGCGGGATCGATGAAACCGTCCTGGCATCGAATCAATTCGCCATGACCTTGCCCATGCGCATGCAGTGGACCTACCTGGCGCTGCCCGTCGGCGCCGGCCTCATGTTGTTTCATCTCGCGATCCACGTCATCCGCTCTCCGGGGATGCATATCCTCAACCCGCCCACAAAGTGACGGCGTCACTCGCGCTTTTTCTCGCCTTCGTGATTGCCGGCATGCCGATCGCCTTTGCGCTCGGGGCAGCGGCGCTCGTCGGCTTGTGGCTGCTCGAAGGCGCGCCGCTGCGTATCGTGGCCAGCCGCACGTTCGGTGGGATCGACAATTTTTCACTGCTCGCCATTCCGTTTTTTATTCTCGCCGGCGAACTGATGGAAACCGGCGGCATCTCGCACCGGCTGGTGACGCTCGCTCGCGTCCTGGTCGGCCATGTCCGCGGCGGCCTCGGTAACGTGGTGCTGATCGCAATGCTGTTCTTTTCCGGCATATCGGGGTCGACCAACGCCGACGCGGCAGCTGTCGGGTCGGTAATGATCCCGGCCATGAAACGCGAGGGTTATAACGCAGGCCATGCCGGTGCCATTGTGGCCGCCGCCGCCGGAATGGGCATCCTGGTGCCGCCCTGCCTGACCATGGTGGTCTACGGCAGCATCACAAATACCTCGATCGCCACCTTATTCGCCGCCGGCTTTCTTCCCGCTCTGGTGATGACCGGAGCCCTCATGTTGCATTTGCGCTTCGACGCCCTGCGCCTCGGACTTAAATCCGAGCCGCGTGTGGCCTGGCGCGAACGAGGCAAGGCGGTCCTCGCCGCGTTTTGGGCGCTGCTGCTGCCCGTCATCATTTTCGGCGGCATTCTCGGCGGCGTATTCACGCCGACTGAGGCCGCCGTGGTCGCGGTCGTCTATGCCATCATTATCGGCATGATGATCTATCGCGAGATCACGCCCAGCTATCTTTTGCGCGCCTTCGTTCGTACCGGTGTTACCTCTGGCGTCGTCATGTTGCTGATCGGCAGTGCAAATATTTTCGCCTGGCTGATGACGGTGAGCGGCGTGCCGGCCGCGCTGGCGGCCGCCATCGCGGCAACCGGCGCCGGCAAAACCCTGTTCATGATGCTGTCGATCCTGGTGTTTCTGCCACTATTCGCGCTGCTCGACGGATTGCCCGGCATGCTGATGATCATGCCGGTCTTCGTGCCTATCGCACAGCAGCTCGGCGTAGACCTCGTCCATTACGGGATCGTCATGACGACGGTAATGGGCGTGTCGCTGTTCCTGCCGCCGGTCGGAGTGGGCCTTTACATCGTGCTCGGCTTGTCAGGGGCAACGCTTGGCGAGACGAGCCGGTATCTGCTGCCCTATCTCGCGACCATGACCGCCGTTGCAACCGTGATCGCGTTCTTGCCGTGGCTCGTGTACCTCGTGCCGTATTTGTTTGGTTTGTACACGCCGAGATAGCTTGTAGGGTGGACAAAGGCGCGCATCGTGTAGCTTGCACACGTGGGGAAAATCGTCTGTGCGCCGTGCCCACGCGTCAACGACACGTCAACGATTTTGCCCACCCTGTTTGACGTTAATACAATCCGCCCGTCCCGGTGCGCACGGCGCGATCGGCTTCGGGCGACACCAGCATCCGGCCCTCGGCGTCACTCACGCCAATGACGGAATAATTGTCGGGTGGCGCGGTGCCGGGCTTGAAAGCCTCCAGAATGACGCGCTGGTCGCCGGGACCCGCGCGCATTCCGGTCTTGGGATCGATGCGGATGAGCTTGATTCCGGCTGGCACCCGGAACGGCAATGCCGGCTTGTCCGCGAGCGCAACCTTCATGAAATCGCGAACGATCGGAGCGGCGAGCACGCCGCCCGTCGCCGTATTACCAAGATGGCGCGGCTTGTCGTAGCCAAGATAAACTCCGACCACGAGGTCAGGCGAGAAGCCGATAAACCAGGCATCCTTCTCGTCGTTGGTGGTGCCGGTCTTGCCCGCGATCGGTTTGCCCACTTCCTTGACCACGGTCGCGGTGCCGCGCTGCACGACACCTTCCATCATGGATGTAATCTGGTAGGCGGTCATGGGGTCAAGCACGCGCTCGCGTTTGTCGAGCAGAACCGGCTCATCCTGCTTGGCCCATTTCGCCGCGTCGCAACCCTGACACTCCCGCGTGTCATGTTTGTAGATCGTGTGGCCGTAACGGTCCTGAATGCGATCGATGAGAGTAGGCTGGACCTTCCTGCCGCCGTTGTCGAACATGGCGTACGCGCCCACCATGCGCAGCAGCGTCGTCTCACCGGCGCCCAGCGCGAACGAGAGATAGGCTGGCATAGTGTCGTAGATCCCGAACCGTCTCGCGTACTCGGCAATCAGCGGCATGCCGATATCCTGCGCAAGACGCACCGTCATGACGTTACGAGATTGCTCGATCCCGAAGCGTAACGTCGATGGCCCGTAATACTTGCGCGTATAGTTTTCCGGCGCCCAGATGCCGGTTCCCGTGTCGATCTCGATCGGGGCATCGAGCACGACTGTCGAAGGCGTGTAGCCGTTGTCGAGGGCGGCGGCATAAACCAGGGGCTTGAAGGACGAGCCAGGTTGACGGAGCGCCTGCGTCGCGCGATTGAACTGGCTCTGGTCGTAGGAAAAGCCGCCGGCCATGGCCAGCACGCGACCGGTCTGCGGCTCCATGACGACCATGGCGCCCGAGACCTCCGGTATCTGATGCAATCGGAACTGATCGTCCTTTCCGGCAATGGGCTCGACATAGATGATGTCGCCGGGCTCCAGAACCTGTGAGACCTTGGCGGGGACCTTGCCCTTATACGGACCGCTTGTCGGCTTTGCCCATTTCACGCCTTCGAGCGGAACGGTTGCGGTCGCGCGCGTTTTGGATATTGCCCCGCTCGGCTCGCGCGGCGGCTGGAAGCCAATCCGCGCCGAGGCATCACCCGTTTCCAGCACCACGGCAAGGCGCCATTGCGCCACGTCCGAAAGCGCTTTGACCTCGGCCAGCTTTGCTCCCCAGTCACCGGCAAGATCGACCTTGCTCACCGGTCCGCGATAGCCCTGCTGCTCATCGAAGCGCACAAAGCCATCGACCAGGACATTACGCGCCAAGACCTGCATCTTGGGATCGAGCGTGGTGCGCACCGAGAGCCCGCCTTCATAAAGCTTCTTCTCGGTGTAGTTCTCGGCGATGTAGCGGCGGACCTCCTCGGCAAAATATTCCGCGGCAAAGATGTGAGCGCCGGTCGGGCGCTGGGTGACCTTGAGCGGATCCTTTCTCGCCTTTTCCGCGTCCTGAGCCGTGATGTAACGGTCTTCGACCATCCGCTCGATCACGTAGTTGCGCCGTTCCAATGCGCGCTCGCGCTGCCGGAAGGGATGATAGTTGTTCGGGGCCTTGGGCAGCGCCGCGAGATAGGCGGCTTCGGCAACCGTCAATTCGTGGACGGACTTGTCGAAATAAAGCAGCGAAGCGGCTGCCACCCCATAAGCGCCCATGCCGAGATAGATTTCGTTGAGGTAGAGTTCGAGAATCTTTTCCTTCGAGAAGGCGCGCTCGATTTTCATCGACAACAGCGCTTCCTTGATCTTGCGCGCGAAGGAAACTTCGTTGGTGAGCAGAAAATTCTTTGCCACCTGTTGGGTGATGGTGGAAGCGCCCTGCGGCCGGCGGCCGCTGCCGTATTGCTGGATGTAGAGCATGGTCGCGCGCGCAATGCCGGAGAAATCGATTCCGCCGTGCTCGTAAAAGTTCTTGTCCTCGGCGGCGATGAATGCATTGATGACGAGCTTGGGAATTGCCTGAATGGGAACATAGAGACGCCGCTCGCGCGCGTACTCCGCCAGCAGCGAGCCGTCCGAGGCGTGCACCCGCGTCATGACCGCGGGCTCATAGTCCTGCAGCTGGGAGTAGTCCGGGAGCGACTTCGAATAGTGCCACAGCAGGCCGGCGGCCGCCGCAACCGCGACAATGAAGAGGATGGTCCCGGCCGCGAACAACAAGCCGAAGAATCGCAGCATCAGTCGCATGGCCGATGTCCCCCTGAGTGCCAGCCATTCGACCGGTCCCCACCGGCCTACCTCGACCCGGAAGCGGCTCGATTACCGCAACACAGCTGGCCCCGCCCGCAGCGCACTAAGTCGCGCTGTTTTATGTTGAAACTGAGGCTGATTAACCCTTCAGTTGCACCTTAATTGTGGCCTTTCCCCGCCAGGCGGGTGGTAAAAAATGTGTCGATCGCGTGGGCGATGGAATCAGTCGTTCGCTCCCGCCATTCCTGTGCCATCAACGATTGGAGGTCCGACTTGGTGGTGACGTAGCCGAGCTCGACGAGAACGGACGGAACGTCGGGCGCCTTGAGCACGACAAAGCTCGCGGACTTCAAGGGGTTCTGGTGCAAGCGCGCCGACGGCTTCATCGCACCGATGAGCGTTTCGGCAAATTGCAGCGAGAAAGTCTTGGTCTCGCGCCGGACCAAATCGATGAGAATCCCCGCAACGTCTTTAGGCTCGGAAGACAAATCGAGGCCCGCAATCACATCCGCCTGATTCTCCGCCTCGGCCAGGCGGGCCGCGCGCGCATCCGTCGCGCGCTCCGACAGCGTGTAAATGGTCGCCCCCTGCGCCTCGCCTTCTCCACGGCGCAGCGCGTCGGCATGAATGGAGATGAACAGCGCGGCCTGGCGAGCACGCGCGAACGCGACACGATTGCCCAAGGGCACGAAGGTGTCATCGGCGCGGGTCATCGCGACCCGGTATTTCCCGGTTCTCTCGATCTTGTCCCGCAACAGCAGCGAGAATTCGAGGACGATGTTCTTCTCCATTTCCCCGGTTGCTGCTCTGGTCCCGTTATCGATGCCCCCATGGCCGGGATCGATGACAATCAGCGGACGCGGATCGGCGCCCGGCTTGTCCTCTACGAGCGGCTCGGGCTTGCGCATTTCGGGCGCGCGTTCCAAAGCTGCCGTGCGCATGAACGCCTCGCGGTCGACCGCAGCAAGGTCGAGAACCAGACGTGCGGGCTGCTCGTTGGCGGCATCCAGCACGAGCGCCTTCTCGACCCGGGCCGGGCGAACAAGATCAATAACGATGCGGGAACCGCCCGCCATCACCAGCCCGAATCGGAATGCCTTGATGAGGCCGCGGCCCTTCTCGCCGGTCTTGGGGCGGAACTGAAACGCCACCTGGGGCATGTCGATGACCACCCGATAGGGATCGGCAAGCGTGAAGGCGCGGATGTCGATCTTCTGGGTGAAGTCGAGCACCATCCGGGTCTGGCTTTCGTCACCGCCGACGCGAACGTCGGTCGCTGCGGGAAAATCGCTCGCTGCTCGTGCCGGCGCGCCAGGACGCTCCGCCGCAGCCACGGCGCCGAGAACGATCGCGCAGAGGAAAAGAGCCAAGCTGGTCGCGCGCACGGCCATGAGTTCCCCCTCCAGCTCCCTCTTACTCCATTAGGCAGCGATGGTTAATCGGTTGTTAAGAAAGCGGCGCAAGCAACGCACGCAAGCGGTTGCCTCGGAGCCAAGTAACCCCTCGAACTCGGCTCGCCTTTTTAGCCCGATGCGCCTCTTGCCATGAGCCGCCGTGCGCCTTAATAGAAGGGTGCTGACGACTCCAATCTTTCGGTTGTCCCATGTTTGGACATCGGGCAGCCCCGCAAAAGAGTTCCACCACAAGTCAAAACTGAGGGGGGATTTTGCGGGCAAACGGCGTTGCCATTCTGCATCATGCTGATGGCGGACCGGTAAACCGATGTTCCTGTGGACGACAGCCGGTCTTGCATCCGGCAAGTGTCCGGTGCGGCGACGGGCGGCTTATCCTTCGTTGCCCGCTCCGAGTCGAAAGTTCGTCAGCCAAGAACTCGCGGCTGCGCGCGGAGCGTTGCCGCCCCGTTACGGGCCAAATGGTCATGCTGCGACCTCACGTCGAGATCAATTCCTGCCAGCTTGAAATTGCGCCGCGCGGCGACGCTGCCCCGGCGCAGATACAGATCCGCCGTGTTCCATGGGCCCGCACCCTCAACCACAGTCAACCCGGTGTCCGGTCGCGCCGTTCGCAAGGAAGAACGGCCGCGCGCCCGCCGGCGAGCAAGAGATTGGTCAATGCCCAACAAAATGCTTATCGATGCGACCCATCCGGAGGAGACCCGGGTGGTTGTGCTACGCGGTCAACGCGTGGAGGAATTCGACTTCGAGTCCGCGAGCCGTAGGCAACTGCGCGGCAATATTTATCTCGCCAAGGTCACTCGCGTCGAGCCTTCGCTGCAAGCCGCCTTCGTCGATTACGGCGGCAATCGCCACGGCTTTCTGGCCTTCAGCGAAATCCATCCGGACTACTATCAGATCCCTGTTGCAGACCGCCAGGCGCTGATCGCCGAGGAAGAGCGCGCTCAGCGCGCGGCCGAGGCGGAAGCGGAACGCCGGGCAGCGCAGCGCCAGCGTATGAGCGCGCAAGCGCACGACGAGATCAGGAGCGCGCCGGTCGAGAGCGACGCCGAGGACGAGAACGTTTTTGCCATGGTGGCCTGCTCGGATCGGGTGGCGCCGCAAGCCGACAGCGCCGAGGACGTGGCCGAGGATATGCCGCCTCACTCGACCGCCACCGAGGGGACTGCCCGGGAGCGAGCCGAAGCCGCCACTGATGAAACGCCGTCCGCGAGTATGAACGAGATTCCGATCGAACTTGCCCAACTCGAATCAAGCAGTGCGGCAGAACCTATTCCGGGCGACAACCATCGCACCCACGCAGACATTACCGACGTTAAGGAAGCAACGCAGCCCGCCACGGCTGCGCAATACCACCACGAGGGCGAGAGCAACGAAAGTTCTTCCGTCGGCCGTGCTGCCGACATCACCGAGGTGAACGGCGGCGAGGGAGAAGATGAACTGGTGGAATCGGTCGGCGGCGCCGACGCGATGGAAGAGGTGCCGGAGCGCATGCCGCGCTTGCGTCGCCAGTACAAGATTCAAGAAGTGATCAAGCGGCGCCAGGTTATGCTGGTGCAGGTCGTCAAGGAGGAGCGCGGCACCAAAGGCGCCGCGCTCACCACATACCTGTCGCTCGCAGGGCGTTATTCGGTGCTGATGCCGAACACCGCGCGCGGGGGAGGCATCAGCCGCAAAATAACGAGTGTCGATGATCGCCGGCGGCTGAAAGAGATTGCACAGGAGCTGGACGTCCCGGAAGGCATGGGCGTCATTCTGCGCACGGCGGGCGCGAGCCGCACCAAGACCGAGGTCAAGCGCGATTTCGAATATCTGTTGCGACTATGGGAAACCGTGCGCGACATCACGCTCAAATCGACCGCACCAAAGCTCGTCTACGAGGAAGGCTCGCTGGTGAAGCGATCCATCCGCGATCTCTACACCAAGGAGATCGACGAGATCGTCGTGGCGGGCGAGGGCGCATATCGCGAGGCCAAAGACTTCATGCGCATGCTCATGCCGAGCCATGCCAAAAACGTGAACCTTTACCGCGATGCCCTTCCCATCTTCACGCGCTACGGCATCGAGAGCCAGCTCGATGCGATGTTTACTCCGGTCATGCAGCTGCGCTCGGGCGGCTACATCGTGCTCAACCAGGCGGAAGCGCTGGTCGCCATTGACGTAAACTCGGGCCGCGCGACGCGCGAGCACCACATCGAGGATACCGCGCTCAAGACCAATCTGGAGGCCGCCGAGGAGATCGCGCGGCAACTGCGGCTGCGCGACCTTGCTGGGCTCATCGTCATCGACTTCATCGACATGGACGAGAAGCGCAACAACCGCGCAGTCGAACGACGCTTGAAGGAGTGCCTACGCCACGACCGGGCGCGCATCCAGGTCGGTCACATCTCCCATTTCGGATTGCTCGAAATGTCGCGCCAGCGCATTCGCTCAAGCGTGCTGGAGAGCTCGACCGAGAAGTGTCCGCACTGCGGCGGGACGGGACATGTACGATCGGTCGCTTCGGTGGCGCTGCAACTCTTGCGTTCGCTCGAGGAAAATCTGCTCAAGGGCGCGACCCACAACCTGACTGTGCGCACGCGGGTTGAGGTCGCGCTCTACCTCCTCAATCAAAAACGTGCCCATCTGCGGGGACTGGAGGAACGATTCCGCATCACCATTGTGGTCAACGCTGATCCTGCAATGGGCGGCCAGATTCCGTTCCTGATCGAAAAAGGCGAGCAGGTGCATAACCTCGATGAGGCCAAGGCATTGGCCGCGCAGGCGGCACCCGTAATCCCCATGGCTGCGGACGAAGGGCCGCTCGAGCCCAAGGAGGGTGAGCCGGAATTGGAACAAGCGGTGCCGTCCGATGAGGAGGACATTGAGACTGAGGATGAGGATCAAGAGGAGGAGCTTCTCAAGGTGCAGGCTTCGGAGGAACGTCCGGGCCGCAAGCGCCGCCGGCGCAAGGGGGGTGGCCGTGGCGGCGAAAGTCACCTTGAGGCGTCCTCCCCGCGTGAGCCCATCCCGATCTCCCCGGAACAGTCAGGCGACAGCGCCCCGGAGGATGAACTCGTGGAAGCATCGGCGGAGAACGATATGACGCCCGCAACCACCGAGATGATCAGTGAGTCAAATGGCGAGCGACGGCGACGGCGACGGGGCCGGCGCGGCGGACGCCGAAACCGTCGCGAACGGCCGGAGCAGGCACCCGCAGCTGAACTCGGCGTGTACGAACCCGAACTCACCAACGCCGTTTCCGATCTTGATTTCGCGCCGCAGCCTGCTTTCGAACCTGCGCCGGACTCTGAGGTTCAAGTTCGCGCGAGAGAGGCGCAGACCCCCGCACAGGAGCAGCCCACGCCAGCAAGCGCGGAGCAGGTGATTGAAACAGCAGAAGCTGCCCCCCTGCCGCGGCGCTCGACCGTGCGGGAGCCCGCGCCCATGGGGTCGTCCGGCGAGGAACATGCGCACGATGCCGCGCCGTCCCCATCCGCACAGCCGGTCGTTTCACTTCCCGCGGAGAGCGAGAACGAGGACCAGCCCCGTCGTTCCGGCTGGTGGAGCAGGCGCGTTCTCGGCAGACATTGATCCGCCCTTTCAGGGGGGAGGCTTCGCTGCTGCACCGCTCAGGCATACGTGAGCGCCCTGCGGGCGCGAGCAAAGGTCGCGCAGCACGGTTCACAGGAAGCGCTCAATGAAAAGCGGCTGGGTCGAGGCCGACGCGCAAGCACTTGTCGACCAATATGCACGCATGCGGATCGGTCGCGATCTTGCACTTCGCGTCTACACCACGCGCTTGCTCGGCCGCGATCCGCACCTCGTGTTGCACGGTGGCGGGAACACGTCTGTCAAGACGACCATGCCCGACCTCCTCGGCGAAGCCGTCGAGGCGATTTGTGTGAAGGGGTCCGGCGCCGATATGGCGACCATCGAGCCCGCCAGCCTGCCGGCGCTGCGGCTCGATCGCCTGCGTAAGCTGCGCACGCGGAAAACCGTCAGCGATGAGGAAATGGTTCGCCTCCAGCGTGAGAACCTGCTTGATCCAATGGCCCCCAACCCGTCGGTCGAGATGCTCCTGCATGCGTTCCTACCGCATCGATATGTCGATCACACCCATGCCAATGCCGTACTGAGCCTCGTCGACCAGCCCGCTGGCGAGGCCATTTGTAGCGACGTCTACAATGGCTGCGCCAGCACGGTGGGTTACGTCATGCCCGGTTTTTCACTCGCCAAGATGGCGGCGGACGCGTTCGAGGCCGCCCCCGATGTAGCAGGCCTTGTCCTCCACAAGCACGGCATCGTTACCTTCGGGGACAGTGCGCGCGAAGCCTACGAGCGCATGATTGCACTCGTTACCCGCGCCGAAGACCATCTACGCGGGAACCGCAAATCGGTGTTCGTCACGGCGCAACTGCCCCAGGCGATCGCGCCGCTCAAATCGGTTGCGCCAATCCTGCGCGGAGCCTGCAGTCTCAAGAACGAACACATCGAAGGCGCATGGCGCCGCCTCATCCTCGATTTCCGCAGTGACGCGGCGATCCTTAATTTCGTCAATGGCGCGGATCTCGCGCGTTACAGCCAGGCCGGCGTCATTACGCCGGACCACACCATTCGCACCAAGAATTGGCCGCTGATCGTCCCTGCGCCGCAGGACGGCAAGCCAACGGAATTCAAGACTGCGGCGCGCGCGGCTGCGGACACGTTCATGGAGCGTTATCGCGCCTATTTCGCGCGCCACACCGCGCGCATGGGCGGAATCAAGAAGATGCTGGATCCGCTTCCGCGCGTTGCACTGGTCCCGGGGCTCGGCCTGTTCGGTCTTGGCCGATCCAAGAAAGACGCCAGGATTGCCGCGGATCTTGCCGAGAGCGCCGTTGCGACCATCACGAATGCCGAAGCGATCGGCCGGTTCGAATCGATTTCGGAAGCCGACATGTTCGATGTGGAGTATTGGTCGCTCGAGCAGGCAAAGCTTGGGAACATGAAGGAATTGCCTTTGGCGGGGCAGATCGCGGTCATCACCGGCGCCGGCGGCACGATCGGGGCGGCAACGGCCCGCGCGTTCGCAGCGGCCGGCGCCGAACTGGCACTGCTCGACATCGATAGTGACGCGGCAAAAGAAGCTGCAATGGCCGTTGGCGGCGCGAGCCTCCCATTACACTGCGACGTCACGGACGGCAGTTCGGTCAGCGCTGCTTTCGACAAGGTGGCGGAGACGTTCGGAGGCGTTGATATCGTGGTGTCGAACGCGGGCGCCGCATGGCAGGGCCGCATCGGCGAGGTCGATGAGGCCGTATTGCGCCGGAGCTTCGAGCTGAATTTTTTTGCTCACCAGCGCGTGGCGCAGGCCGCCGTGAAGATCATGCTGGCGCAGGCAACCGGCGGTTGTCTGCTGTTTAATGTCTCCAAGCAGGCGGTCAGCCCGGGTCCTGACTTTGGTCCCTACGGACTGCCGAAGGCGGCTACCCTCTTTCTGGTGCGCCAATATGCGCTCGATCATGGCCGCGACGGCATCCGCGCCAATGCCGTCAATGCCGACCGGATTCGCTCCGGGCTGTTGACTGAGGACTTTATCGTCGATCGATCAAGAGCCCGCGGCGTCAGCGAAACGGATTACATGCGCGGCAATTTGCTGGGCCGTGAGGTGACCGCGGAGGATGTCGCCCAGGCCTTTCTGCATCAGGCGCTGCAATTGAAGACAACCGCGGACATCACGACTGTGGATGGCGGCAATATTGCAGCGGCGCTGCGTTGAGGCGTTTGTTGGGTCCGCGGGGTCAACGAGCGCTTTCAGCGCTGAGCCTCTCGCGCCGATGCCACCAAAACACGGCCACAATTCCAAAAACGCCGGCAGCGATGAGCACGAAAATCAACGCCGAATTCTCGATCCACGCAATTGCCGGGATGCCGAGCGCCATGATCGTACCGAGCAGACAGACCTGCCAGGAAAGGACATGCACGCCGGCGGTAAACGTGCCAAGCGTCAGCAGCGTAAAAATTGCAATCCCGGTCGCATTGGCCGTCAAAACTCTCTGAACACTCGGCAACAACACGAGATTGATCACCACCAAGAACGCCAACCAGTGAAGCAACTGGGTGCTTATCAGCCGGACTCGGCCGGTTTTATCGTTTGTGGAATGCCACCCGTATGTGACACACACCACGCCAATGATCGGCGCCAGAATTTCCCAATAAACGATGATCGGCTGCTTTGAAACGCTGGTATAAGCGACGCCCAGTATTGTCAGAGCCAACACGACGGTGAATGGCAGCTCCCTCACCCACAAGCTGGGGTGTCGTGGCTCGCTTGAGGATTGCGGGGCTGCGTTACTCATTGCGCTTCCTCGGCTTCATTCACCGCGGTCAATGCAACGCTGCTGCTCGATGCGTTCGCCATGCTTCTCCTGGGTTAATCCTTTAATTCCGGAAATTCAAATAAGGAACAAGCTCGCAGATTGATGCAAATCATAAGGACGGTCTGACAAGCGCCTGTTTCAAGTCTTGCCCTCTGGGCTGAGCGTTTCTCCGGTACAGCCGACGCCGATCACGCGGCGAAAAATTGCCTCGGCCTGCGCGCCTGCATTCTCGCCAACCCACACGACGTATTGATCTGGCCGAACGAGGATCAGGCCGGATTCGTATACCTCCCGGCCGCCGCCTCTGGAATCGCAAACCACCGCAAGCGGAATTCCGAGTGTCTGTGCACCATGCTTGAATTCGGCTACTGATTGTTCGGCCGCATCGAAGGCCAGAAGAGTAAACCCGCTTCCCAGCGCCTCGAATGTGCTTTTGCCCTGCGACCGCGGCGCCGGGGCGAGATGGTGTCCCGGCCGTGCTTTGAAGGAATGCACGCCGTGCGCGCTGTTGACGCCTCCGGGCGGACCGAACACCACGGGCGATCCTTCATAATTGGGCTCGTATTGTTGGAAGCGGGAGCCAATGTCCCTTTCGCGCGCCTGCCACGCAGCTTCAAATTCCTGCAAGTCGCGCTCTGGATTGTATCGTTCCAGAAAATCGGCATCGCGCTTGATCCGCGAGGTGATGAAATCGTCGGCCGTCTCCCAAAAGACGGGGCGCCGCTCAAGGCTGTAGCTTTGCAGCAAAGCGTCCCTGCCCCAGCCTTGCAACCGCGCCGCCAATTTCCATCCCAGGTTGACGATATCCTCAAGCCCATTATTGAGCCCGAAGCCGCCATAGGGCGGATGACTGTGGGCTGCATCGCCCGCGATGAACACGCGGCCATTCTGGTAATCTTGCGCGACTGCGACCCGCATGTTCCAGAATGACAGATGCTCGAACTCGCAGGCACACGGGAAGCCGGCGGCCTGCGCAATGAGGCCGAGAGAGTCGAAGGTCTCGATTTTCGCATCAGACGGCACCGGCGCATGAAAAAACCAGTGGTCCGGAACCGATATGCGGCCGAAAAACTGCCAAAATCCCTTCAGCTCGGGACGCAACACACGGTAGGTCGATCGCATGGGAAAGCGTTTGAGCCTTTCCTCAAGCTCGCTTGAGCGGAAAACAGCGAGCAGCATCGTCTGCTCATAGTCCTGCTTGCTGCGCTCGATCCCGATCTGCGCACGGACCAAGGAGTGCGCGCCGTCGCACCCGACGAGATAATTACAAGTGAGCGTCCTTACCGCGGAGCCATCCTCGCTGCGGATCGACACACGAACTGTTTCCTTCTCCTGCTCTATCCGTTCGACTTGCCAGCCAAACAGCGCATGCACCACGGGCAATGTAGCGAGCTTTTCCCGCAACACCCTTTCCATCTGATATTGCGGCAGGCGCTCGTTGTCCTGGGAATAAAAAGGCCGCACGACCTCTCGCCCGGCGGGTGCATGCCAATATTTGCTCATCAGACTGCCATAGGCAGTGAGCTCTCCGATCGGATATCCCTTGGGCATCAACCTCGCCGCCCGGAGCTCCTTTTCGATACCCCAGTTGGCAAAGTGTTCGAGCGTTCGTTGCGTAAGATTCTGCCCTTTTGGAATTCGGCTCAGCGTCGTGCGCGGCTCAACGATTGCGCAAGCAATGCCGCGCAGCCCGAGCGTGATTGCCAGCCCAAGCCCGACGGGCCCTCCGCCCACGATCACGATTGGATACTTTTGCCGCATCGAGCACCGTTATCCGGGACGAATACCGTCAGCTCGGCGTATCATTGCGCTCCTCGAACAACGACGCGACCAGGGCTGCGCGCTTTGTCCACTCGCTGGGCGCCAGCCGAACGCGGTTTGCCAATTGCAAGCGCGACGGATGCTCAATGGCCGCTCACTCTCGCCGCGATCTCGTCGGGGTGGGCCGGTAGTTGATGACCGCGCCAGGCGACGTGGAGATCGGGCCGGAGCAGGAAATAGGGAAAGCCGTACACTTGCTTGGCGGGCTGCACATCCAGGCTGACCACATCAATCGGCATGTGACGGGCCTCGAAGGCGGATACCAACGCCTGAGCTTGCGCTGGAAGCTGTCCCAGACAGAGGAGCGTAAAGCAGTCGTTCCTGATGCGATCGTGCACGGAGACCTTCCCAGGCTCGATCCAGACATGCGGCAATCTCGCACCAGGCCAAGACGTCGGGATGTACTCAGCAACATTGGGCTCCGGCCCACCGGGCTCGTCGAAAATGGTGGGCGAGTTGGCATAGCGATACCCAAGCTCCGCTCCGACCACGCGGAAAGTTTTGGGCGCCTCCACCTTCGCGATAGCGAGGAGATGGGCCAGTGCCGCCTTCGCCTCGGGTGTGTCCTGGTCGATGCCTGGCTCGTAGGCGGCGCGCCAGGTTGCACGTCCGCTGGCTCCCTGCCCGGACGCCTTGATGTTCTGCGCGCCAACGGGCCGGCGTTCGGCTTCATACGCGGCGAGGAGATTAGGCCCGCCCCAGCCCTGCAGTGTGGCGGCGAGCTTCCAGGAAAGATCGGACGCGTCACCCACGCCGGTATTCATGCCGAGCCCGCCGGTCGGGATCACGAGATGACAGGCATCGCCGGCGAGGAACACGTGATCCCGTGAATAGTGCTCGGCGAGCAGCAATCGCTGGGTCCATTTGGCGCAGTAGAGCATCTCGTATTCGACGGGCGTGCCAACCGTCTCCTCGAACAGTTTGGCCATGTCTGCATCGCTGTCGACGATGGCGTGGATCGTGAAATGCTTGCGCGAGTCCTGGACGATCAACAACGTCCAGTGGCCGTCGATGCGATGGTAGTGACGGGCGGGGGGCGCGCGTACCTTGTCGTACAGCTCGGGACAATAGAACAGCGCTTGGCGCAATTCGCGAATGTGCGGCTCGCCTTCCATCTGGAAGCCCAACTGCTTGCGCACCGGGCTGGATGCGCCATCACAGCCGACCAGGTATTCGGCGTCGATTGCAACGGGTGAACCGTCCAGTTTGCGGACAGTGACCCGCACGCCGCCAGTGATCTCTTCAAACAACTCGAACTCATGTCCGAATCTGATGTCGACGTTCGCAATGCCCTGCGCAATCGATTTCAACAGCGGTTCGAGGGTGTATTGCGAGATGATCTGATATGGCTCGAGCGGCATCGAGCCATCGTCGGTTCGGTCACGTTTCGCTTTCGCCTGGGCGACGGTCGGATAGCTCATCTTCCAAAGCGGCGGGCGCATCAGGTCGAAGATGAGATAGACGTCCATCGGCCAGTCTTCGGGGTAACCCGCGGCGCGCACCTGCTCGGCAATCCCGAGACGCCGGAAAATCTCCATGGTACGCGGATTGCAGCGCTCCATCTTCGGATAGCCGAGGGGTGCTGCGTTTTTCTCGATCAGCGTGCAGCGCACGCCGCGCTTGCCAAGGTCGATGGCGAGCGTCAGTCCGACCGGCCCCGCGCCGACAATGAGAACCTGCGTATCCATCGCGTCCTTGCATGTAGCGCCCGTTTTGGGCCTTTGAAGAGGCTAGCAGCGATGGGTCGGCTGGGTGAATGCCGGCTATTACCATCATCCTCGGGTGATATCGACGACAGCCTGGGCAAAGGCCTGCGGGGCTTCCTGCGGCAGGTTGTGCCCGATGCCGCCTTCGACGAGCCGGTGCGCATACTTGCCGGAGAACTTTTTGGCGTAGGAGCTCAGGTCCGGGTGCGGCGCGCCGTTGGCATCACCTTCCAGCGTGATGGTAGGCACGCCGATCACCGGGGATCGCGCCAGCCGTTTTTCCAGCTCGTCATATTTTGTCTCGCCTTCGGCGAGGCCGAGCCGCCAGCGGTAATTATAAATCACAATGGCGACGTGGTTCGGATTATCGAAGGCCGCGGCGCTGCGATCGAACGTGGCATCGTCGAAGTCCCACTTTGGGGAAGCGAGTTTCCAGATGAGCTTCGAAAACTCGCGCCGGTATTTGTCGTAGCCGGCACGGCCGCGTTCAGTGGCAAAATAGAATTGGTACCACCATTCCAGCTCCGCCTTTGGCGGCAAGGGCATCTTGCCGGCATCCTGGCTGCCGATCAGATAACCGCTCACGGAAACCATGGCCGCGCAGCGCTCCGGCCAGAGCGCCGCGGCGATGTTGGCCGTCCGTGCTCCCCAGTCAAAACCGGCAAGCGTTGCCTTCTCGATCCTGAGAGCATCCATCAAGGCGATGACATCAACGGCAAGCGCCGATGGCTGACCGTTGCGGACCGTGTCATCCGACAGAAACCGCGTGCTGCCATAGCCGCGCAGATACGGCACGATCACCCGGTAGCCCGCCGATGCGAGCATGGGGGCGACGTCGACAAAGCTGTGGATGTCGTAGGGCCAGCCGTGCAGAAGGATCACGGGAACACCATCGACCGGGCCTGCTTCGGCGTAACCGACATTGAGCACGCCGGCATCGATCTGTTTGAGCGGTCCAAACGAAGTATTCGTTCCTGGCTTGATCGCAGGCACTGTTGTTGACCCCACCGCTTGTGCTGCCGCAAGACCGATCATCCCGAGCTGAGTGGCGGCCACAGCTATAGCGGCAGTGCCAAAGAAGCGGCGTCGCCCTTCGTTGATTTTGTCCACGATCTTATCCATTGGGCAACCTCCTTAATTGATCCGTGGGCCAAAGAGCTGAACGCACCCGGCGGCGCTTTCGTTGTTCACCGTCCAATCGCAGTAATCTCCTTGTCATATGTGTGTCTTGTCACGGTCACTCCTCCTTTGGAGCAGTTGGATTCTGACAAACAGATTATTTCAACCACATCCCCATCCGCTCCACCGCCTCCCGCATCTCTTCGCTCGCGCCGGCATAGCAGAGCCGCACGAAGCGTCTGCCCTCGATGGGATCAAAATCGACACCTGGCGTGACCGCCACGTGCGTTTCCGCCAGCATGCGCTTTGCAAATTCAAAGCTGTCGTTGGAAAAGCGAGAGACATCCGCATAAAGGTAGAACGCGCCGTCCACCGGTAGAATTTTATCGATCCCGATCTTCGGCAGGCCTGCGAGCAGAATTCTCCGATTGTCCTCATAGCCATGCTTGACCGCCTCCATTTCCGCGCGCCCATCGAAAGCCGCCAAAGCGGCAATCTGCGAGAGCGTCGGAACTGAAATCGCAAGATTGCCTTGCAATCGTTCAATGGGCCGGATCAACGCGGGCGGAACGACCATCCAGCCGACACGCCAGCCGGTCATGCAGAAATATTTCGAGAACGAGTTGATGATGATGGCGCTGCCGGAGAGCTTGGCAGCGGTTTCGGCGGCAAACGCGTAATCGAGGCCGTGATAGATCTCGTCGGAAATGAACCTGATGCCCTCGCTGTCGGCAGCGGCGATCAGATCACGCAGCACTTGCGAGGCCACCATGGTGCCGGTCGGATTGGCAGGACTCGCAACCAGCACGCCCTTGAGCGGCGCCTTACGGTGTTCGGCAATCAGCATCTCGGGCGTGATCGCCCAGCGTGTCGCCGGCGTGGTCTCCATCAACACCGGCTTGCACCCGAGCGCGGTGAGGATGTGCCGGTACGGCGGGTAGCCGGGCAGCGCGACCGCCACGCGATCTCCGGCCTCAAACAATGCGAGGAATGCGAGCGTAAATCCGCCCGACGATCCGGTGGTGATGGCAACGCGCTGGGGATCGATCTCGATCCCGTACATCTCGCGATAATGCCGCGCGACACGCGCGCGCAGCGCAGCCATGCCGAGCGTCTCGGTATAGCCAAGTCGCGATGAGGCAAGCGCGTGGCGCGCAGCCGCAAGTGCGCTCTTCGGCGCCGGCGCGGCCGGCTGGCCGACCTCCATATGAATGACACGGCCGCCCTGCTCTTCAATACGCGCGGCGGCCGCCATCACGTCCATGACCATGAAGGCGGGAACATCGCTGCGCCGGGAAGGCGTGATCAGCCGTCGTGCCGCATCGAGCATGTCTATGGACCTTCGATCATAGCTGCCGCCCGCCCCGCTGTCGCCGTATTTGTGCAGACATTTTGCCCCGGACATCCCGCAAAGAGACACGCTCGTCGTGGCCGCGTTGACATGTTCGAGGCCGCCACTAGGGTGCGCGCGAAACTGCTGAGAAGCTAGGCGGACATGACCGGATCAGCCACACCTATCAGCACCCGCCGCAGCGCGCCAGCGGCGCGAGCGGTGGCGCTCATAACGGCGAGCGCGCTTGTCAGCATGAGCCTGCCCGCGCAGGCAGAAAAAGGGCCGCCGATCATCCGCGATACGGAAATCGAGCAACTGCTCAAAGAGTATACACAGCCGATCCTCAAAGCAGCAGGGCTTTCCCAGCAGAATATCCAGGTCGTCATCATCAACGAGCGCTCGTTCAACGCTTTCGTGGCGGACGGACGTCGCATCTTTGTGAACGGCGGTGCGTTATTGAACTCGAAGACGCCCAACGAGATCATCGGGGTGCTGGCGCATGAGTCCGGCCACATTGCGGGCGGACATCTTGCGCGGCTGCGCGAACAGCTGGCTGCTGCCTCGACGCAATCCATCCTCGCGATGATTCTGGGGGTCGGCGCAATGGTTGCCGGCAGCCGCAGCGGCAATTCGGGATTAACCCAGGGGGGCGTCGGTGCGTTGACGGCTCCAAGTGCCGCCATCCAGAACTCGCTGTTCGCCTATCTGCGCGCCCAGGAAGAGCAGGCCGATCGCGCCGGTGTAAAATTTCTCACAGCGACTGGGCAATCGCCAAAGGGCATGTATGACACGTTCAAGCGGCTTGCGGACCAGATGCTGTACCAGACACAGTACATGAATCCTTATATGCAGTCGCATCCGCTGCCGAGCGAGCGCGTCGCGGCGCTCGAAGGCATGGCCAAGGCCAGCCCGTACTGGAACGTCAAGGATCCGCCCGCCTTGCAGGCGCGCCATGACCTCATGCGCGCCAAGCTGTTTGCCTTCCTGGAACGGCCGGAGGCAGTCGCGCGCCGGTATCCGTCTAGCGACGGCAGCCTCGCGGCGCGTTACGCGCGCGCAATCGCCACGTATCGCTTCGCCAATTCCCGCGCCGCAGCGGCGCAGATCGATGCACTCATCGCCATACAGCCGCAAAATCCGTACTTCCATGAGCTTAAGGGCCAGATGCTGCTGGAATCGGGCAGGCCGGCGGAGGCGATCGGCCCGCTGCGCCATGCAGCTCAACTGGCGACCAATCCCGCGCTGATCCAGATCATGCTCGGCCAGGCTCTCATCGCCTCACACGATCGCGCGCACAATGAGGAGGCAGTCTCGATTCTGCAGGCGGCGCTGCTGCGCGAGCCGGAATCGTCCGACGGCTATACGCAGCTTGCCATGGCATACGCGCAGAAGAATGATCTTGCGCGGGCGGACCTCGCCTCCGCCCAGGCCGCCTTCATGCGCGGCGATATCAAGACGGCGCGCGAGATCGCCGCCCGCGCCAAGACACGCTTCCCGGTCGGCTCGCCGGGGTGGGTCAAGGCTGACGACATCGCGAGCTACAAACCACCGCAGCAGAGCGCGCTGCACCCCCAATGATGAAAGGATCGATGACAATGCAATCCTGTATTCGCGCGATCGCAGCCGGCTCGCTCGCGGCATTGCTTGCTGCCCCGCTTTGCGCGCCGGCGCACGCGCAATCGTTCAGCAGCGAACAGCGCAGCGAAATTGAAGGAATCATCAAAGATTATCTGATGAGCCATCCTGAGCTGCTGCAGGACGTGCTGGCCGAGTTGGAGAAACGCCAATCCGCGGCTGATGCGGAAAAGCACAGCGCGGCCCTGAAGGAATACAGCGCCGCAATTTTCAGCTCCCCGCGCCAGGTTACGCTGGGGAACGCTCAGGGCGATGTCACCCTGGTCGAGTTCTTCGATTACAACTGCGGTTACTGCAAGCGCGCCATGAGCGACATGATGGAACTGCTCAACACTGATCCGAAGCTGCGCTTCGTGCTCAAGGAGTTTCCTGTCCTGGGGGATGGCTCGGTGCAAGCGGCCCATGTGGCCGCTGCCGCGCGGATGCAGGACAAGACCGGCAAGAAATATCTCGAGTTCCATGTCAAGCTCCTGAGCGGCCGCGGTCCGGCCGACAAGGCGCGCGCGCTCGCGGTGGCCAAGGAGGTTGGCTTCGATATGGCCCGCATCGAAAAAGACATGTCGGGCCCCGAGGTCAAGACGCAGCTGGAGGAGAGCTTCAAGCTCGCCGAGGCGCTTGGTCTCAACGGCACGCCGAGCTATGTGGTGGGCAGCGAAGTGGTCATCGGAGCTGTCGGCCTCAATGCGCTGCGGGAGAAGGTAAACACCGCGCGTTGCGGCAAGACCACGTGCTGATCGTCAATAGCCCGCAGTCCGGATGAGCGTAGCGAAATCCGGGATGGCCATGGTGGCGAGGACGGTCCCCGCCTTTCGCTCCGCTCAGGCCTCCTTGCAGAGCAGCCGATCTGAAAGTGCGCTGCCTTTCGATTGCGCATCGGCTTTCCCTTCCCAGCCAACGTCCTTATAAGTCTCCTTCTCAGTAGGCCGGACTGAGCGAAGCGAAATCCGGGGCAAACTATGCCGACTACGGCGCCCCCGGGTTTCGCTGCGCTCACCCGGGCTACTCCGCGGGGAGCGGACGCGCTTGATGACGAGCACCGTTTACATCCTCAATGGACCTAATCTCAATCTCCTCGGCACGCGCGAGCCCGAGGTGTACGGCCGCGCAACCCTGGTCGACGTGCAAAAGCTTTGCCGGGAAACCGCAAAGCATCACCGCTTCGAGGTTGAGTTCCGGCAGACCAACCACGAGGGAGAGATCGTCGACTGGATCCATGAGGCCGCCGCTCAGGGAGCCGCCGGCATTATCATCAATCCGGGTGCCTATACCCACACTTCCATTGCCCTTCGAGACGCGGTCGCCGCGGTGGATTTACCGGTGATCGAGGTTCACATCAGCAATATTTTCGCGCGCGAGAGCTTCCGACGCAGATCGCACATCGCGCCCGTAGCCAAAGCCAGCCTGTGCGGCTTCGGGGTTCACGGTTATGCCCTGGCAATCGACGGATTGGCGAAGCTGGCGCAGATGAAAGAGCGAATAGCATGAGTGGCGAGCGCACCAAACACGCTCCCACCGTGGACCGCGAGCTCATCCGCGAACTGGCGCGCCTACTGGAGGAAACCGGCCTCACTGAAATCGAGTTCGAGCGCACTGGCCTGCGCGTGCGGGTCGCGCGGCAGCTACAGCCGTCATTCGCGGCCTTACCGGTGCCGGCCACCCCAATCGAAGCGGCGGTCCAAAGCGCCGAAGGGGCGTTACTCGATCCGACCAAGCATCCCGGCGTAATCACCTCACCCATGGTGGGGACCGCTTACCTCGGTCCGGAACCGGGCGCTCGTCCGTTCGTCGAAGTCGGCACCAGCGTGCGAATCGGGGATACGCTTCTGATCGTCGAAGCGATGAAGACAATGAACCAAATTCCGTCGCCGCGCGCGGGGACCGTCATGCAGATTCTCATCGAGGACGGACAGCCGGTCGAATTCGGCGAGCCGCTGATGATCGTCGAATGAAGCGATGTTCGATAAAATCCTGATTGCAAATCGCGGCGAAATCGCGCTTCGCATTCTGCGCGCATGCAAGGAACTCGGCATTGCCTCGGTCGCCGTGCATTCCACGGCGGACGAGGATGCGATGCATGTGCGGCTTGCCGATGAGAGCGTGTGCATCGGGCCGCCGCCCGCGCGCGACAGCTATCTCAATATACCGGCGCTGCTCGCGGCCTGCGAGATTACGGGAGCGGACGCTGTCCATCCCGGCTACGGCTTTCTTTCCGAGAACGCGCGCTTTGCCGAAATTCTCCAGGAGCACAACATCCATTTCATCGGTCCCAAGCCTGCGCATATCCGGCTCATGGGCGACAAGATCGAGGCCAAGCGCACGGCCAAGCGGCTTGGCATCCCGGTGGTGCCGGGATCGGATGGACCGATCTCCACATCGCAGGAGGCGATTTCGGTTGCGAGCTCGATTGGTTTTCCGGTGCTGGTCAAGGCAGCCGCAGGCGGCGGCGGACGCGGGATCAAGATCGTGCAGAAACCGGAAGATTTCGAAACGATGCTTGCCACCGCGCGTGCCGAGGCCAAGGCCGCGTTTGCGGAAGATTCGGTCTACATCGAAAAATATCTGGCTGAGCCCCGCCACATCGAATTCCAGGTGCTCGGTGACGGTCATGGCCGCGCTATTCACCTGGGCGAACGCGATTGCTCGCTGCAACGGCGCTACCAGAAGCTCTGGGAGGAAGGCCCTTCCCCTGCTCTCAATGAGCCGATGCGCGAGTCAATCGGCGAGACTGTCGCCAAAGCAATGCGGGAGCTGGAATATCTCGGCGCCGGAACGGTCGAGTTTCTTTACGATAACGGGAATTTTTATTTCATCGAGATGAACACGCGAATCCAGGTCGAGCATCCCGTCACGGAGATGATCACCGACATCGATCTTGTGCTGGAGCAGATCCGTGTCGCCGCGGGCGGCGATCTCGAAATATCCCAGTCGGACGTGAAGTTTCACGGCCATGCTGTCGAATGCCGTATCAATGCGGAAAACCCGGTCTCGTTTCGGGCTTCACCGGGCAAGATCGTGCACTATCATCCCCCCGGCGGCCTTGGGGTGCGCGTGGATTCGGCGGTCTATCATGGCTATTCCATCCCACCCTACTACGACTCGCTTGTGGGCAAGCTCATCGTGCACGGAAAGACTCGCGGCGAGTGCCTGATGCGGCTCAAACGCGCGCTCGACGAATTCGTCATCGACGGGATCGAGACAACTATGCCGCTGTTCCGCGCGCTCGTGCGGGAAAAGGATATCATCGACGGGGACTATCACATCCACTGGCTGGAAGAGTTTCTGCGCAGCGGACGCATGAACGGGTAGGTTGGGGTAGCGACTCGGCCCGTCCGACCTACGCGACCGCGGACGCGATCTCGTGCTTGAAGACCATATCTCCCACAATCCGCCCCAGCGTGTTGAGATCATAGGGCTTGGGAAGAAACATCGCGCCAGCAACAGCCTCGCTCGCATCCAGCCGGTAGCGCCCCGACGTAAAAATCACCGGCAGATCGGAACGCAGTCGTCGCGCGCAGCGCGCGAGCGCCGTGCCGTCCATCCCGCCGGGCAGGTCAATGTCGGTGAATAGAATGTCGACGGGAGACTCGGCGGCAAGCCGGCGTAGCGCATCCCCCGCATTCGCGGCCGTCTCGACCTCAAACCCCTGTTCTTGCAGCGCCTCGGCGGCGATGTCGCTGATCAGAGGCTCGTCTTCGACCAGCAGCACGCGGCCACGGCCACGTGGTACTCCGCGATCTCGCATCCCCCGGCCCCTCGCCTGCTTGCACTCTCATCGTAAATGCACAGCAATGATAATGGCGCACAAGTTACGAAAATATGCAGAGAAGTCGGCTAAAATCGGGTTAAGAAGCAGCCAAGGATTGCTGAATCGTTAACGCATGCTATGTGGTGGAGTTGTCAGGGCTCGGATGGAGGCCAATGGCAAATCGCGAAACGGCGCTGATCGAGATCACCCCCGAAGTGCTGCTCAAGGCCTATGCCTGCGGAATATTTCCGATGGCCGAGAGCGCTGACGATCCGGCGCTGTTCTGGATCGAGCCCGAGAAACGCGGCGTCATTCCGCTCGACCGCTTCCATATCCCGGCCCGGCTTGTGCGTACCGTACGCTCGGATCGTTTCACCGTAACAGTCGATCGCGATTTCGACGGCGTGCTTGACGGGTGTGCGCAACCTTGGCAGGGACGCCCGCGCACCTGGATCAACACGCGCATCCGCACGCTTTACCGCAAGCTCTACGAGCGCCGGCACTGCCACAGCCTCGAGGTCTACGAGGGCACGGCGCTGGTCGGCGGGCTCTATGGCGTCACGCTGGGGCGCGCGTTCTTCGGCGAGAGCATGTTCCATCGTGCGCGCGATGCATCCAAGGTCGCGCTCGTGCATCTGGTGGCACGGCTCAAGGCCGGCGGTTTCAAGCTGCTCGATACCCAGTTTGTCACCGATCACTTGCGGATATTCGGAGCGATCGAGGTGCCGCGGCGGCAATATCACAAATTGCTCGAAGCCGCGCAGTCGGGCGAGGCTGATTTCGCAGCACTCGACCTCAAGCAGCCGGTGCCGGGAGCGCAGATCCTCGCCCACCTCGCCCACCTCGCCCGCGACGCAGGGTGACTGCGCGGGCCGGTATCGGTTGCTCGTCGCGCGCCCGCTGGGGCACTATCAACCGGATCGGCTGGTTCACTCCATCGAAAGTGCTTCCCGATGTGGGAACTCGAAATATGACCCCCCGTGCGCTGGAGGCCCGCGCCGGCGCACCCCGCTGGACGCGCTGGGGTCAGCTCGCGCTCGGCGTCATCTGCCTGGTGATGATCGCCAACTTGCAATACGGCTGGACGCTTTTCATCGATCCTATCGACCAGAAGCATCACTGGGGCAGAGCGGCAATCCAGGTGGCGTTTACGATCTTTGTGATGACAGAGACTTATCTGCAGCCGCTCGGCGGCTATTTGATCGATCGGCTTGGTCCGCGAGTGATGGTCTGCACCAGCGGAGCGATGGTCGCGCTTGCCTGGGCGATCAATTCCGTGGCCGATTCCCTTGCCCTCCTCTATCTCGGCGCACTCATCGCCGGCTTCGGAGCGGGCCCCATCTTCGGCGCAACGATTGGCAACGCGCTGAAGTGGTTTCCCGAGCGGCGCGGGCTTGCTGCCGGGCTCACGTCCGCCGGTTTCGGCGCGGGGTCCGCGCTCACGGTCGTGCCGCTTGCCAACATGATTCACGCGCGCGGTTACGAGGCGGCGTACCTCTGGTTCGGGCTTGCACAGGGCCTCGTTATCATGCTCGCAGCGCTGCTGCTGCGTGCGCCGCAGCCAACCGAGGTAAAGCTGCCGGCAACTTCCTCTTGCGCCCAACACCGGCGCGACTACTCGCCTTCCGAGACACTGCGATCGTCGCCGTTCTGGTTCATGTACGCGATGTTCGTCATGGTCGGAACCGGCGGATTGATGGTGACGGCGCAGCTTGCACCAGTGGCGCGCGATTTTGCGATCGATACGGCCGAAGTATCGATGCTCGGGGTGACCATGCCCGCCCTGAGCTTCGCGCTGGCAATGGGCCTTGTGGGCAACGGCTTGTCGCGGCCGTTCTTCGGTTGGCTATCCGACTTCGCCAATCGCGAGAACACGATGTTCATCGCCTTTCTGCTGGAAGGCTTCAGCATCCTGGCGCTTTTGCTATTTGCAAACAGCCCGTATCATTTTGTCTTGCTGTCCGGGCTGGTCTTTTTCGCATGGGGCGAGATTTTTGCGCTCTTCCCGGCCACCTGCGCCGACACCTATGGACGCAGATTCATCAATACCAATTACGGCATGCTCTATACCGCCAAGGGCACGGCCGCTCTGCTCGTTCCATTCGGGAACGTGCTGATGAGCGCAACCGGGAGCTGGACGGTGGTTTTTGCACTCGCCTCGGCGCTGAACTTTGCGGCAGCAATCTTGGCATTGATCGCGCTCAAACCAGCACGACTGCGCATGCTCGGGAAAGCAGGCTTCGTGGCACCGGAGCCGATGATGGGGTGATCACGGGTGAGCCGGAAGCTGCCCCTCCGTGCGCCGGCGCAGCACCCCACTTACCAGCGAGCCGACGCTGGGCACTTCATTTTCGGCAAATGCAACGGGCCGGCATAGATCCATTACGATTATTCCAAGCCGCGCCATGCGGTAAGCGGCATAGAGCGCGTCCGCGGTCATGGTTGCAAACCGCTCGGTGACCGCGCCGCCGAGATGCTGGACGAGGGAAGCGCTGGCGAGATCGACCGCGCCGAGCTTCCCGGCTTCGAAAACCAGGCGCCGCAGAAGGTGCACGGTCGTCGCAGCGGTCGGTCGATGGCCGTAGGCACCGGCAATCCCGCGCACCATGCGCACGCCGCAGGCAAGGAAAAAGGCGGCATCCGTCAGGGCGGTGGGGCTGATCGCGGTGATGCCAAAGGCTCGCAACACCGCGGTGCGCACATGCGCCTGTGCGCGGTCGTCGAGCTTTCTCATCACGCCGCGCGAGAGGAGATCGATCTGCTGCGGCCGGCTGTGATGGGGTTGTATCTCGCGCTGGAACGCCGCGATGGCGCGTTCGGTCTCGCGATCGCGCGGCAGCACGGCGAGCACCTCGGCCACGGCGTTGCGGATCTGCGCCGGCGCAAGCTCGCTGTCGGACAGACGCCGGCGTACCTCCTCGACGTTCTTGAGGCGCAGCAGGCTCACCGTCTCGCGAACGATAACGGCGCCTGCCCCGGTGACCCCAGCAGTCATGGCAAATGCCGCGAGCACGCCCAAAGTGGCGCTGCGGTCAAACGCGGCGGTAATCCAGGCCGCCGCGTCCACGGCCGCCCACCCCACCATTAACACCGCTATCCCGGTAAGACCAAGGGTCACCACGCGATCCCGCCGGGGAGTTGGCGCCGGCACAGCAGCTGTGGTGGGGCGCTCCGCCGGAACGATCGGCTCGTTGCGCTCGGTCGCGATCACGCGCGGGCCGAGCGCCGGGATGGACGTTGCTTCATCCGCAAGCCCGACCTCAATGATCCGCGGAGCCAACTCCTGTTCCTTCGTCTGTGGTGCAGTACTCATCGCAAGCGGTCTCCCAACAGAAACTCGAGCGCAAGGTCGAGATTGATGTGAGCGATGCCCTCGATCGGGGCGGGATCCAGGGCGGGGGGTTCGAACACCGGCACGTTGAGAAAGGGGGAGGCCCAGGCATCCGCGCGCGGCGGGCGGATCGGCACATTGCCGACGAAAAATTTCGACTGGCTCTTCGCTCCAACCGGCCGCCCCACGACCACCTGCACGCGATGACCGTCAATCACCTGGGAATCCTCCGCGGTGCAAATGACGGAGGCAATGGCAGTCACATCCAACTTCGCGTGGCTGCTCATCACGTCGAGCGCCGGCAGCGCAGCCATGTTCCGCAGCAAAGCGGCGAGGTGATCGCGCTGGATGTCCGGCACGTGGTCGGCCTTGGTCGCGGCAAACAAGGTCCTGTCGATATGGGGCCCAAGCAGCAGCTTCGAGAGAATACCACCGTGGCCGTAGCGAAAGCTCTCCACCATGGTGGCGATTGCGCGCCGGGTATCTTCGAACGCCTCGCGGCCCGCCAGCAGCGCGCGCAGAACATCGACCAGAACGATCTGTCGCGAGTAATGCCGGAAATGATCCTGGTAAAACCGGCTCACCACTTCGCGTTTGTAGCTCTCGAAGCGCTCCGCCATGAGAGCGCCGAGGCTGTGCGGGGGCAGGCTCTGCGCACTCGCCGCGGGATTTTCCTCTCCAACCTCGAGCGGCGCAAACCAAAGATAGGGCCCGTCCGGCAACGTCCCTCGGCACAGGAACCTGCCCGGCTGCAGATAGGCCAAGGCATGTTCATCGCGCGCTTTGATGAGACAGGCGCAATAGAGATCATGGGCCTGTTTGGCGATTTCATCGCTCGCAGGTTCGCGCGATCGATGCTGGGCAATGAAGCCAAGAAAGTCGCGGCCTATTTCGGCGCGCGCACCGCTGCGAAACAGGCTCAACGTCGCGCGCGACCAATCGGCGAAACTCTGATCGAGCAGCGGAAGATCGAGCAGCCATTCGCCGGGATAGTCCACGACGCGCAGCGTTACCGTTGCCGGAGCACCGGTAACCTCGCTGACAAGTCTTCCGATGGTGTTTGCAGGCGTGAAGCGGAGCTTGAGCCCGATCTCGCTGATATCGGCGGTGCGCGCCGGCCAGTCCGGAAATTGCCCGGCCATCTTCTCGATGTTACGCAGATACGGAAATCTCGGCAGCCGGGGCGCGCTCTCGCTTTCGAGCGAGCTGGATAACAGCCGGCGCTCTCCCACAACCCCAAGGAGCGGCATGCGGTAGGGATTGTGGGGCGCGCTAAGGAGATTATGGATGAGGCTCGTGATAAAGACGGTCTTGCCGGAGCGGCTCATTCCGGTTACCGCAAGCCAGACGGTCGCGCCCCCTGCCAATTCCCCGAGATTGCTGGCCAGACGCTCGGAGGCTTGCACAACGATCGGCGGCAGCCAGCTCAAATTGATCATCGGATTGTCCCACGTGCGGCGCCATCGACATGGTCGTAGATTAGGGCGGGCGCAAGTGGTGGACAGGCGCGATCAGGTGCTAGGGTGGGCCAAGGCGCGCGTCCTTTGCGCGTAACGCGCAGGCGCCACAGCGAGCGATTTTGCCCACCTTATTATGCTCGACCGGCTCGACCTCGAACCCTTGTTCTTTGCCCCGTTCGTCTCCTCGCTCATGCGGGTGGAGCCGGCATGGATCGACTATAACGGCCATCTGAACATGGCCTACTACAACGTGCTGTTCGACCGTGCAGTCGACGAAGTTTTCGAGTTGTTAGGGTGCGGTCTCGATTACGTCAGGGAACGCAAGCTTTCCTGTTTCACGGCCGAAGCGCATGTGCGTTACCTGCGCGAGTTGCATGCGGAGGATCCGGTACGCGTGACATTTCAGCTCCTGGACTACGATCAGAAACGCATGCATTATTTCGAGCAGCTGTTTCACGCCGGCGAGGGATGGGTGTCGGCCAGCTCTGAAAACATGTCGTTGCACGTCGACATGACGGCGAAACGCAGCGTGCCGTTTCCCGATTCCGTTGCCGCCGCGCTCGGGCGCATGCAGAGCGCCCATTCCAGGCTGCCGCGTCCGCAGCCCGCCGGGCGCCGGATCGCAATGCCGGGCAAGGGCACAGCGTAGGGATTGGCTCTCCCGTGCGTGCCATTGAAATCGCAGGACTTTATTGGATTTTCCGGGGTAGCCCCTGCGTCCTATCCGTGTTCAGGGCGCCCGGGGAAGGCCGCCGGTGCGATTCCATACGCTGTAGATAGTTGGATGGCCCAGAGCCGCGAAAGCGCGCCCCAGGCCGCCCCGCGTCAGTTCGGGAACCGCGCCACGCCCTCTAGGATATGACCGATCGTATGCCTGAGAAGGTCGCGGTCCTCCATTGCAAGGGCACCTTCGAGCTCGTTCCAGCAGGCTGTGAGCCACCAGAGAAAGGCCTTGCACCCTTCCGGGTCTGCGACGCGCTGCCGACATTTCAGGTGCCGGCGTATCTTCCGGCGCGCGGTAGAAAGGACACCTTGCATATCCTTTGCGGTCAAAACCAAGTCGGCGTACTCGGATTCCATGTCACTCCCCCTCCTCTGACACGGTCAGCTGGTACACCCGCGAAACCGTGAGGCCATGCTGCTTGGCTATGTTCTGCCGCGAAACTCCCGCCAGCCACTTGGCGCGGATTTCTTTGTTGCGGCGGGCGCGGAGTTTTCTGTTGCGGTTGGCGAGGGTTGCGGGCGGCCAGCCGGGCGTGGTCAGCTGACGCACGCGTTCACGAGTGAGGCCGCACCGCTGGCCTATAGCCTCCAGTGTCATTCCTGCCTGACGCATGGCACATATCTTGGCGTCCCGGTCCAAGGAGCGGTCGATGGCGGCACATGCCTGCGCTACCCGCCTTTCCTTTTCGGCCGCTCGGTCCGCGCGCTGCATGTCCCACTGCTCCCTCCGCCACGCAAAGCACATGTCACGGAACGCCTTTGGGTCCATCTCCAACACCCGGGCTCTCAGATGATCCGGCGCCCACTTCAAACAGCTGGAGACGCCATGGTCCCGGTAAAGTTTCAGAGCGAGCACTCTTTGCCTGATGGCGCCGACGCTACGCCCCAACCGGTCAGCAATCTTGGGGACGGGCATGTAGGCCGCGTACCACTCGCTGATTCGTACGTTGTCTCTCGGTGTAAACCTCCTCCCCCTGCTCATTATCGTATCTCCCCGTTCCCCTCCAATGACGTGATGACCTTCCTAGCCTCGTCGGCGAGCAGCTTCAGTGTTGCAACCGTCAAAGCCGACCGCAGCGTCTCGTCTTCCGTGTCAGCGTGGAGATGAGCCGCAGTGCTCGCTAATTTCTGCAGCCGCGCCAGCGGCGACGAGCTTGTCGATTCAGCGGTCTGCACCGCAGGACTGGCCGGCAATAATTCGGGATCAGGCTTGGACGGGGCAGGACCATCCCTCGGCTCGGACGGCGGTTGCAGGGATGCAACCTTATTGAGCGTGTCATCGGCTGCGCGCGATAAGGACTTGAGGGCCGAAACGGGACTAATTTTGCTGCTGAGCGCCGCCTTTTCTTCTCGAACCCGTCTCCGTGCGTTCCGCTGCTCCTGCTCGGTTACGACCCCGGCCTTCTTGCCGTTCAAGTCCACACGCTCGGCGCCGGCCTGCAAGCAACGTTGGTAGTCCCAGTCACGGGTATAGAAATCTGCGCCGGCGATTAGCTCGTCGGTGGCCCCGTCTCCCTCAAGGTCGGAAATAATTGAGCTCTTCAGTGGCCGCCGCTGCCGCGGGTCTTCAAAGAAGCAGGCTGGATATTTGTCAGCCAGGTGTCGCACTGCTTCCAGGAGAATCTCTTTTGGAAAAGTGCGCGTGTGGGGAGCGTGCATTGTCATGCCTCCGGTCTGCTTGATTGATTGAGCAGACGCCGCAGGATGCGGCGGTTTCGATAGAGAGCGGAGCGACTACTGGGCGAACGGCTGATCACCAGCAGGCGCCGATTGCCTGCGGAATCCTGCCAACGGATTTTCACGTGCTTGGACTGCTGAACCTCGGGCTCGACACCGGCGGCAGCGAGAATGGCAAGTGTGTCCTTCAGGAGGTCAGTCACGGCCAGTCCTCCTGTCCTCGACCTCGGTCATGAATTCCCGGCCCCAGGAGTCGCTCTTGACAAAAGCTTCCACGGCATCCGCAACGTCCTCCGGCGCCGGCCGAAGAATTGATTGAGCAGCCTGGGGCCAGACAACAGGTGCGAGCTGGGACTTGCGCCGTCTACGCTTGGCTGGCTTACGCATCTCAGTTCTCCTTTGTGCGGGCGTACTCACCTAAACACGCAGCCATACAGGCCGTCATACAGTTCAATTCGGCGGATTATCTCCGTACGAGGACTTGCACTGCTGTTTGACGGAGGTTGCCGTGGCGGAAACGCCACACGCAGATTTAAACTGCGGCATGGGTTCTGAATTCAGAATCGACGCAAACGGCCGGCCCTGCCTCAAGGCGGGCTACATCATAAAGCGTGACCCGGACGCCAGGCTCACGTGCTACAAGAGCTTCGTGCGAGGGCAGAAGTCGTGCAAAGGCCCGCGGAGTCCGTTTCGGCCGTCCGCCTAATCTAAGCTAACCAGCGCCAGGAAGCATTCCAGCGGCTTGCTAATGACGAGACTCAAGCGGATATCGCGCGTACCTATGCTGTTCATCCGGCGACCATCGGGCGCATGTTGGGGACGGCCGGCAGCCCCTTCGGCGACGCAAGCGTCGCCGCTCCATAACGGCCAAACCCTCACGCCGGTAGCACAGGTAGGTCTGCCATGTAATGTCCGTTATCCGAGGTGAACCGGTCACTGCTGTTGCACTGCGGTAATGCCGGGAAATGACCCTGAACCGACATAAGCAGGAGGATTTCGCTGCAGTGCACAGCGCCCGCCCTACTCCGAAATGATGTGCTAGATTGCGCTTCCTCCGAGGGCAACTCATGCGACGGCGCAACTTTATCATACTGCTCGGTGGCGCGATGGCGTGGCCGCTCGCAGCGCGCGCGCAGGAAACCGGCCGCATACGGCACATCGGCGTGCTCCTACCCGTGGCTGCGGACAACCCGGAATTTCGTCACTGGCAATAGGCGGTAATGTTCCACAATTAATCGAGAAAATTCCATGAACACAGAACGCGCGGAGTCCAATATGATTGGGCGTGTGGCTGGGGCGGCGCTGGCGTGTCTTTGGTTTTCGGCGGCGCTGGGCGCGTCCGAGCCGTTTCGGATAGCGCACAATCAAAACCTTCCCCCCTTCATGATGGTCCAGGATGGCAAGTCGGTGGGACTGGGCGTCGATGTCCTGCGCGCGGCGACCGTGCGTGCGGGCATCGAACTAGTTTTCGTCCCGGTGACGATCGAGCATCAATTGCCGTCACTCAAGGACGGCCGCGCGGATGCGCTTCTATCAGCGGATACGCCGGAGCGTCGGCAAATACTCGATTATGGTGCGCCGGTCGTGATGACCGGGGGAGCCTTTTTCGTGCGCGCGCCAAATCCAACGCCTGAAACCCTTGGGGCATTGTCCGGACTGGTCGTCGTCACGCCGCGGGCCGGCCCGCTTGCCGACTTCATCCGGAAAAACGCGCCGGCCGTGAACCTCGTGGTCACCGAGGATTATGAGGAAAGCCTTGCCCGCGTCAGGACCGGGCAGGCCGCTGCGGCGGCTTTGAATGCCTTGGCCGGCGGCCGCATTGCGGCCCGGCTATATCCGAACCAATTCACCATCCCCAAGATCATGTTCTACGAGCAGCCAATTGCGCTCGGCGTGCCCAAGGGCCAGAGCGCGAAGATCATCGCCCAGCTCGATGCTGGACTTGCGGCCATTCGTGCCGACGGCACCTGGAAACAAATCAACGACCGCTGGCTCGGACAATAGGGGATCATCGCCTATGCGCTCTACCGCGCAGCGTTTAGTCGGCAGACTTGCCCCATAAATCTCCCCGACTTTGTTGCAGTGCATGAGTCCGCAGTTGGCACTGGGCCGCCGTGCGGGGATGTCTGCATTCACGGAGAGTAATGGAGGGTAAGCGGACGATCCTCGGACATCAAAACCGACCCTGACGGGCCGCCCCCGAGCGTGAAGGGGCCGCAGACCGCACAATCAAAGCGTGATATCGTCGCGCGGCCAGCGGCATTACCGCGTCTGTGTAGTCTTGTCGTTCATGTCGGGTGGAGGTCCTGATGACCGAGATTCCAAGCTGGCACATCACCGGAGATTGGTTCGACAACTGTAGCTGCGCCGTCGCGTGCCCCTGTACTTTCGCCCAAGCGCCGGACAACGGCTTTTGCGAATCGGTTCTGTTTTGGCACATCCGCAATGGCCGTTACGGCGATATCAATCTCGATGATCTGAGTTTCGTGCGCGTGGGAAGATGGGAAGGCGATCTCTGGGCGGGGAAGGCAAAGGGGACTGCCGGCATTTTCATCGACGAGCGCGCCGACGAGCGCCAGGCCGAAGTGCTTCCTCGCATTTTCGGTGGCCAAGTCGGAGGATTTCCGGCGGTCGTCGCGGCACTGTTTGCCGAAGGCCGGCAAATTCGCGGCGTAGAGCGTGCGCGGATCACCTTCGAGATTGCACCTGACCGCGCTCAGTGGGGAACCGAGATCGCAGGCAAAGTCAAAGCCTGGGCCAGGGCCCTGACCGGCCCGACGAGCCTATCCGGAAAATATCCTCAGCTCATGAACCCGCCTGGCTCCGAGACCGGTCCCGGACAGCTCGTGACGTGGGGCAAATCGGTGGTCTGTTCCGTCGATGCGTTCGGATTCAAATTCCAGTGGATGACGAATTCAAGCAAGCACATCCCATTTGACTGGGCCGGTCCGTGAGGACTCACGCTTCCCACTCGTTCATCGGAGCGCTTCTGTCAGCGCCTACACGCCTCCTACAAAAAGTCCCGCGTTTGCGAGAGGAGCGCTCGAATAGCCGACGATGCTGGAGCTTATGTCTGTCTGTTGCTGGCACTTCCCGGCCGCTAACCGCGATGCACCAAGTCCGGTGCGACTCAAAATAGCGCCGGCCTTTTATGTCACGGTCGAGCCCGCGCAAACCTAGCGCGCCCGCGGCGGCGACAAAAGATCGGCTGGTTCTGCCAACGATCAAGAATTTGGATAGCAACCTTTAAGCTGGGACCGATCTACTGTTGCGCTTCACCGCATCCCACCAGGGGCAAACGCCGCTCATACGCTCGTAATTACCCTCGATCACCTGCAGCGGTGCGTGGTTCGGTTCGGGAGCCGGCATCGGTGGCGCGTCTGGCGGCGGTGGTCCTTCACCCAGCGATTCGAACAGTCCCTGGTGCCCCCAAAAACTGCCGACGGATTTCAATTCGACCGGCTGCCAGCCGGGGCTGACCTCGCGGCCTCCCCATCCGTGTTCGATCAGGAACTCCGAAGGCGTCCGCATGTAGAATGACGTCATGAAGTCGTTCGGATGCCGACCGAACTTCACAGCGACACGGTCTTCGCGCTGGGCAATATCGTAGCTCTGGCCAACATCATCGAGAGAGTAAAATTCCATCATGAGATGGTGCATGCGGCTGCGTGATCCCTGGGCAATGGCGAGGCTATGATGGCGGGTGTTGACGTGCATGAAATATAGCGACACCGGCGGCCCCATGAAGTCAGTAATCCGGAAGCCGAGCAGGTCACGATAGAAACGCGCCTATGTCGGGCACCATCAGCACTGCATGTCCCACGCCCTCGGTCCCAGTGCGGAACCCCCCGATATGCCTTGTCGGACGAAATGGCTCATCGGCGACCTGAGCACCGTGGAATGCCTCCACACGATTGCCGGCGGGATCGCGGAAGGAAATCACCTCCGCGGCACAACGTTGGTCGGCAACGGCCGCGATTTCCCGGCGCACAGCGACGCGGGCATTTTCCAGGCGCGCCGCCAGCGCCGTGAGGGCCGCAGCGTCCGCGACCTCCCAGCCGAAAAAACGCTCCCCATCCGGCAAGCCGCCATCGGCGATGAGGCGCTGCTTGCGGTCATCCATGCGGAAGGCACGCATGGCACCGCCGCGATCGACCGGCTGTAGCCCAAGCTGGCCGGTAGCAAAACTGGTCCAGTCATCGAGCTTGGAAGTGCCAACCCATAAATAGCCCATTGCCTGAACGGTCACGGCCGGTCTCCTTTTCAGTTGACAGCTTTCTGGCTCGATAGCCCTCGTGCGACACTCCCCGAGTACACAGCGCGACTGCGCGATAAATGCGCCCCATCAGCAGATTTGACAAGCCTGCATTATTGCCCCCAGCATGATCTCGTCTTGAAGACTTGCCCGTGCCGCAAGCGGGGGCCAGCGAGGAGGCCGTCATTGCCGCGCTCGTGAATCCTGACAATCCGCAATCCGAGGCGGATACGCGAGACGCGCAGGACGCGGCGCGTATCCTTGGGATGCAGCTCCAGGTCCGAAGCGCCCGCACTGAGGGCGACATCAACAAAGCCTTCGAAACTCTGGTTCAACGGAATGCCGGGGGGCTGCTCATCGAAGGTGACCCGTTCTTTGGTGTTTCTCGGCTGAAACAACTTGTGGTGCTGACAGCCCGCCATGGACTGCCCGCCATATACCAGGGTCGCGAGTTTCCCGACGCCGGCGGTCTAATGAGCTATGGAGCCAGTCGTACGGATGCGTTACGCGTCGCTGGCGTCTATACTGGCCGGATTCTGACAGGTGAGAAGCCCGCGGACCTGCCGGTCCAGCAATCGACGAAGGTCGAGCTAATCATCAATCTTGGGACCGCCAAGGCGCTCGGCATCGAAGTGCCGCCGCTGCTGCTCGCCCGCGCCGACGAGGTGATCGAATGATAGCCCGGCGCGAACTCATCACGCTGCTCGGCGGTGCGGCGACGTGGCCGCTGGCGGCGCGCGCGCAGCAGCCGGCGATTCCGGTGATCGGGTTCCTCCAAAGCGGTTCGCCCACGGCGACGGCGCACACAAGGGCAGCCTTTCACAGTGGACTAAGAGAAGCCGGATATGTCGAGGGCGAGAACGTCGGGATCGTATATCGTTATGCTGATAGTCAATATGATCGCTTACCGGCACTTGCGGCTGATCTGATTAGTAATCACGTCGCCGCGATCTTCGCAGGTGGCCCGCCCGCAGCGCAGGCGGCCAAGGCAGCAACGACGACGATACCGATCGTTTTTACAAGTACCGACCCGGTGAAGTCCGGCCTTGTGGCCAGCTTAAACCGACCCGGCGGCAACCTGACCGGTGTAGCTTTTTTTGTGCTGTCACTCGGGGCAAAGCAGTTCGGATTGCTACGTGAACTTGTTCCCAATGCCATCACGATTGGAATGCTTGTCAATCCAAAACTTCCAGACGCGGCAACTACAGTGGCAGATGGGCAAGCGGCTGCGCGTGCCCAAGGGCTGGAACCGCTAATCCTCCATGCCAGCAACGACGACGAGTTGCTGGCAGCATTCGCGGACATGAGAAAACGGCAGATCGACGCGCTTGTGGTGGTATCAGACATCTTCTTCGACAGCCGTCGTGATCATCTGGCCACCCTTGCTGCTCGCCACACCATTCCAGCGATCTATCCCTGGCGCGATTACGTCATGGCTGGAGGGCTGATGAGCTATGGAACGAGCATCACCGAAGGCTATCACCAGGCCGGCAACTACATCGCTCGAATTCTCAAAGGAGCTCAGCCGAGTGACCTGCCTGTCGTACAACCGACGAAATTTGAACTGGTCATCAATTCGAAAGCCGCCAAGGAGCTTGGCCTCACCGTCCCGCTCACGCTGCAAGTGGCCGCCGACGAGGTGATCGAGTGAACAAGCGCGGGTTTATCACGCTGCTCGGCGGTGCGGCAGCCGCGTGGCCGCTTAAGGCGCGCGCACAACAGCCAACGATGCCGGTGATCGGGCTCCTTGGTAGTGCAACGGCTAGAGAGTGGGCGCCGTTGGTAGCCGCATTCCTTCGAGGCTTGAGCGAGGCCGGCTTTGCCGAGGGCCGGGACGTCGCAATCGAATACCGTTGGGCCGAAAATCAATACGATCGGTTGCCGTCGCTGGCGGCTGAGTTGATTCACCAACAAGTGTCCGTGATCGTCGCCTTGACCACCCCTTCTGCAATGGCAGCAAAGGCAGCCACCGCAATCATACCTATTGTCTTCACTACCATCGCGGACCCGGTGCAGATCGGTCTTGTCGCGAGCCTGAACCGCCCAGGCGGCAATCTCACAGGTGCGACGATCCTAAACGTCGAGATTGTGCCGAAGATGTTAGAGCTACTGCATGAGGTAGTCCCTACGGCTAACACAATGGCTGCACTCGTCAACCCGACGAATCCCAATGCCGATACCTGGTCTACAGGTCTGCAGGTCGCTGCGCGCACGCTAGGGCTCGAACTCAACGTCCTGAGGGCAAGCACCGAGCGCGATATTGATAAGGCTTTCGCAACCCTAAACCCGCTGCAGGTTGGCGGGCTCGTCATAGTCAACGATGTCTTCCTCATTACACGCGAGGAACAACTCGCCGCCCTGGCGCTTCGCCACAAGCTGCCGACGATCTTCCAATCACGCGAATCCGTCGTGGCCGGCGGTCTAATGAGCTACGGAGGCAGTGCCTCGGATACCTATCGTCAAGCTGGCCTATATACCGGCCGTGTTCTCAAGGGCGAGAAGCCTGCAGACCTGCCGGTCCAGCAATCCACGAAAGTCGAATTCGTAATCAATCTCAAAACAGCCAAGATGCTTGGTCTCACCTTTCCGGTCACGCTGCTCGGACGCGCCGACGAGGTGGTTGAATAAAATAAGCCGTGCAACCGCGTGCGTGATTTGCTGCACTGCACTGCATTAGTCCGGAATTGGCACGACCCGGAAGCGCTTGGCTGCGCGAATTGATTCCGCTAACGGGGGTAAAGCAGACAGCAATGTTGCGGTGCGGTAATGCTAACTATTGACCCGTTGCGGAAGTCGGGTGGGCCAAAATGCTGTAATGCACAAAACGGCCTTTCCAATGATGTGGTAGGGTGTGATCCAGCGCGCGCTCGGCCACACGCGGGGGCAAATGCGAACGCTGCTTCGTCCTCAATGATCGGCGAAACATTGGCGGCAAGGCTGGCACCGCTAACCAGAACAGAGCGGCGCGGCACAATCGCGAAAAGGCCACAGCTCATCGATTTGAGACGACTGCCTTCATTGATTAACTCAGCCCTAAGGATAGTACATTTTCCATTGTGCATTTATGGCTAATGGGTTCCGTCCTATTGAGCACCAGTCCTATTTTCGTCTGAATTCGGTTGGACTCTTGCCTCGCGCAATGACAGACTTCCGGTGCTTTCTAGGTAGTCCAATTCTGTTTTCCCCGGATCAATTCTATAATGACAAACCTCTTCATCTTCATTCTCCTCGGAGGCTTGATTGGAGTTGACGGCTACGCAGTCTCGCCAGGCATGCTTATCCTCGCGCACCGGCTCGATGCACTCGGTGACGTAACGATCCGCACTTGGTCAGCGCACCGCGACGTAACTCAGCGAATCGCAGCGCTCAACCCAAACGACAAGGTAGTACTCATCGGTTATTCAGGTGGAGGCTTCGCCATCACCCACATCGCAGACGAGCTAAACGGAACCCATCCTCACAAGATCGACCTCCTTGTCGCGTACGACCCCTCGCCCGCTTCGAGCATGAGATCTCTGGGCAAGAACGTCGCCAAGGCGATCTGCTACTGCAACAGCATGCCACTCATGCTGGGTTTAGGTGGCGCGCAGCTGCGCGGTCAATCGGTCGAAACTGTCCCTATATTTCAGCAGCACGTGGCAGTCCAATTCGACGAAAGTCTGCACCAAAGAACGATCGCTGAAATCGAGAAGCTTGTCCCGTCGCCACCTGCAGCCTACGCGGAACCTTCCCCTTCCATTGCTTTCCCGACAAGATGATTAATCGCACTGAGTCAGAAGATTTTCCGTCGATAGTGCATGAGAATCAGATATTTGTCGAGGTTCACTGGCTGGCGGAGGGCTGCGATGAATTTCGAAAGAACGGAGGATAGTGCATCTCGATTTGCGCGTTTTGTGGAACAGCTGACGAGCGTGATCGGTCACGCCGACCGGGAGCGGCCGCTGAATGATTACTGTGCCGGCCTTTTGGTCTCAGAAGGCCGCAGGAGCGTGGAGCCGATCGCGGCGGTGACGGCGCCGCACGAGACTCCGGTGCAGCATCAAAGATTGCTGCACTTTGTTGCCAATGCGCCGTGGTCGGACGCGTCAATGTTGGCCAAAGTGCGCGAGCTGATCTTGCCGGTGATCGAGCGGCATGGACCGATTGAAGCCTGGATTGTCGACGATACGTCTTTTCCAAAGTGCGGCTCCAAATCGGTCGGCGTGCAGCATCAATATTGCGGCCAGCTTGGCAAGCAAGCGAATTGTCAGGTGGCAGTGACGTTGTCGATCGCCAATCATCACGCCAGCCTGCCGATCGCGTATCGGCTTTATCTGCCGCAGCAATGGGCTAAAAACGCTGCGCGCCGCAAGAAAGCGCGTATTCCCAAGGAGATCTCGTTCAAGACCAAACCGCAGATCGCCCTGGAGCAGATTGCGAAAGCCTTAGCGGCGGGGGTACCGCGCGGGGTGGTGCTCACAGATGCGAGCTACGGATCGAACTCAGGGTTTCGCACGGGCCTCAGTGCGCTGGGGCTCGAATACGTGGCAGCCATCATACCGACAATTATGGTGCGTAGAGTAACCGATGATGGCGGGATGGGGCCGCGCTTGAGCGTGAAGAAGTTGGCACTCAGGCTGCCAGAAAAAGCTTGGTGCACGATCACCTGGCGGGAGGGAACTAACAAAAAGCTGCGCTCGCGCTTCGCCCGCGTTCAAGTGCGAACGGCGCCGATCAGGGGTGCCGCGGCACGAGGTGAAGAAACGCTTCTCATCGAATGGCCCAAGAGTGAGCGTGAGCCCACCAAATATTGGCTTGCCACCCTCGATAAGAACATTTCATTTCATGCGCTGGTCGATCGCGCAAAAATGCGGTGGCGGATCGAGCGCGACTACCTGGAGCTCAAACAAGAGATCGGGCTCGGGCACTACGAGGGGCGGGGATGGCCGGGCTTCCACCATCACGCGACGCTTTGCATCGCCGTTTACGGCTTCCTGATCTCCGAAAGGGAGACAATTCCCCCCTCAGGACCTCATTGCGCCCGGAGAGTCAAAAAACTTGCCATTCCCGATAGTTACCGACCCCGCGGCGCCGCCAATCCGGCCCCAACGCCACGTTCCCAACTCGATCGCTACGCTCCATCATCAGCTGATCGTCGCAATCGCAAGGATGCTGCCAAGATGCCCCTATTGTGCAACCCGATACAGAAGGAACATGCGTCTCAGGTTGTGACGCAGTAGCATTAACCTCTATAGCGAGCGCAATCCCGAAACCGTTAAGTCCATCACATCTTCCCCCCTACACCGTCAGATCACTCTGATATGGAAGTGAATTCGGTTGCGACAGCGATCTAACCCGCGCGGGCCACGGTCGCTTATTACAACCACATCAACGGCATCGGTTCCCAATAATAACTCAAGGGCATGACCTACGGGAGGGTCACATTGCAATCCATATCGGTCGGCGAGAATTCATAGCCACGCTTGGCGGCGCGGCAACGTGGCCGCTCCGCGCGCGTGCGCAGCAGCCGGCGATGCATCCCCCGACTGGGACCGCGCGCATGAGGAACACCGCTTAGAGGCGCCAAGTTACTGCCTTATGTCCGTTCATTGAGGAGAAGCGGCCATCAGTGTTGCGGTGCGGTAATCTCAGGTTTTGACCCAAAGCAGGCATAGCTGCGTCGCAGCAAGGTAACCCACCCCGCCTCACTCGGTCCGGGTGCGGGCAATGAGCGTAGGTGATATGGCAAAGCTGCGCGCGCCTTAGCGGGTTTAAGGTTGATTGAAAATTCCTGCGATGTTATGAGCAACGAGTGGCGGAGAGCTACTAGACGTTTTTCTGCCTCAACTGAACGACACCAGCGGTTTGATAGAGCAATACCTCTACTATCGTAAGTAGCTGATCCTGGCTGAATGGCTTGCCGAGCATCACCCCCTCTCGGAACCCAAGCGGTAAAGCCTCTCGTCCGTATCCTGTAACGAATGCAAACGGACAATTTTTCCGTGTCAGTACGGCTGCAAGCTCATCAACCGGGTGACCCGCGAGATTGGCGTCAACGAGAGCCGCATCGTAATCCGCATCCTCGACAAGCAGTTTTGCGTCTTCAATGGTTCCAGCTGGCCCAATAACCTTGCATCCCGCCGCCGTCAAACTCGACTCCATATCCATCGATACGAGCGGTTCGTCCTCAATGAGGAGGATCCGCTTGCCCTTAAGACTGGGCTGATTGTCTTGCGGTTGGAGCACCGAAGGTCCGCTGGTAATTTTCGGTGCCGCTGCATCGGTGCCAATGCTCGGACGAGTATTTTCCGTAATTGGTAATTTGATCTCCCAAGTCACGCCGTCAGTGTTGTAATGAACGGAAGCTTCGCCGCCGTGCGCTCGTAGGGTTTGCTCAATCAGCGTGCTGCCGAATCCGCGCTCACTCGGGGCAGTGACCTTTGGACCACTGCTCTCCTTCCATAACAAGAGCAAGTTGCGTCCCCCGTTTGTCCGCATCTGCCAGCTTACCGATAGGTGTCCGTGCGGCACGGATAACGCGCCATATTTGCGCGCGTTCGTGGTTAGCTCGTGCAGGATCAGAGCCAAGTGCAACGCCTGTTGTGCGTCGAGCACGAGCAGCGGCCCCGAACACGAGATACGATCATCATTGGAGACGCCGAGCAAGACCTGCTCGCTGACGAGCTCCGTCACGTCCGTGCCTTGCATCATAGTCTTGGTGAGGAGAGTGTGGGCTTTTGCCATTGCCTGAATACGGCCGCTGAAGCTGGAGACAAAATCGCTCGGGCTCTTGGCACGAAGCAGCGACTGGCTTGCGATCGCCTGTACTGTCGCCAGCGTATTTTTAATGCGATGAATCAGCTCGTTGGTAAGGGTACGCTGCAATTGCTCGGCCTGTTTACGTTCCGTGATGTCGCGGCCGACCTTTGATGCGCCGATCACCCGTCCCGATTTGTCGCGTAGGGGAGACGTGGTAAGAGACATATCGATGCGGCGGCCATCCTTTGCGACGCGCACGGTCTCGTAATGGTCAATGCGTTCTCCTCGTTTGAGTCGTGCGATAATCTCGTTCTCTTCTGCGAGCAACTCGGGCGGGATAATCCGAGTGATCGGCTGGCCGATCATCTCGTTTGCATGGTAACCAAAGATGCGCGTTGCGCTGGCGTTCCATGACGTGATGTGGCCATCGAGCGTCTTGCTGATAATCGCGTCGTCGGATGAGGCAACAATCGACGCCAGTCGCGCCAATTCCATGTTCGCTTCGTGCCGCTCGGTTATATCCATCAACAGGTTGATAGCGCCAACGAGCCGCCCGGAGGAGTCGCGTAGCGGCGTCGGGTAGGGAAGGAACCGCACTCTCGTTCCATCAGGTCGTTCGGCAATTGCTTCCAGCCCCCGGACCTGCCGCCCCTCTTTCAGCGCCACCGCCATCGGGCACTCACCGTGCGGCAGGGGTCGACCGTCGGGCCAGTAAAGGCGCCATGACCCGCACCATTGACTACTTCCAAGCTCGGGATGGTGGCCCCACAGATCGGCGGCAGCCTGGTTATAAAAGGTAATGCGGCCCTCGGCATCAGTCGTGTAGACGGCGACAGGCAATGCCTCGAGCAACTCAGTCCCGGTGGTCATCGCGGAACTCCTCACGAACCTACCCTAAACGTCGTCTCGTTTCCCGCGTTCCTTCGGCTAGCAAAAATACCCTGCTCTTACGAGTTAGTGGTCAGGCTAAGTCGCAATGCGGTCGGGACTACTCGTTCTGGCAAAACTGGATAGCTCAGGACTGCACACGCAGGTGAGCACCGTCGCTGCGGGGAATTGGGCAAACGTAGGACCGGGGTTCAACAGAGGCATTTTCGATAAGTCGCTCTATCTTCACCGCTTTTCAGGTTATTGTGGTAGACCGAGCTCGCTCAGTTTGCGGGGCCAATTTGATGGAGCGCTCATGCTCTCTCAATGATGCCCTGTTCCCTCCGGTTCCAATAGGAAGCGGTTGTGACACTACTCAACATCTCACGGTCAACCGGACCACGCAAATCGGTCATACGACCTCTAGAATCATTTCGACTTCTACTGCGTTGCCGAGAAGACCCCGCGAGGTAGATCCAAACCAGCCCGTCCTAACCGCCGTCACGGTGCACGACGACTCGGCGGAAGTTGGGGAATATTTCCAACCGGCACAGTGCGCGCCGCTCGGGAGCGCTCACGTAAATCCGAAGAGATAGGCGAGCCAACGGTCTTTGGATTCCTGCGTCTGCTGTCGTAGCCGCGCCAGATGGAGGTCCTTACAGCGCTTCCTGCAAAAGCGACGGACGAAATGCCGGTAGATAATCAGGCCAAAGCGACCTCCGCACATGTCACACCGTTTCATCCAACGCCTCCATCCGGCCCATTCGTTTCATTGGTCCTCCTAATGACAGATCGGATAATTATGCACTCCTTTCAAATCTTCCCCGCGCTATGCAAAGATACTGCGTTGAAATTGTTGCCCACAGCGCGATGACGGTCGTGTGGTTGCTCACGACCAATCTCAACAAGAAAAAGGCCGTTGACAAAAAACTGTCGACGGTCGCGCTACGAAAGGGCGTGAACGAAAAGGCTGCGAGCTGAATAAAATCAACCTAGTCGTGGGCGCTTACTACCGCGCAATGTATCTTTTACGATCTGGAATTTCGTTGCGTCCTCGACGAAGTTTTCTGTCTCTGCAATTGGAACAACTGGAACTTGTCGGCAAATAATACGTTCTTGCGTGGGATGACTACATCATCGCCCAATCATTGGAGGATGCCCAGAATGGCAAAACTAGCGTCTACATTAGTGCTTTTCGCGCTCGCAACCACAGCCGCGAACGCTCAAGCTCCCCAGAGTGTGCCGCGGCAAGCCGTGCCAGCCGCTCAGATTCTTACGACCGTGCCGGCTAACAGCGTGACGATCACCCACTGGTACAAGCAGAACATCTACGATTCGGGAGATAACAAGATCGGCGAGATCATGGACGTCCTCGTCGATGGTGAAGGCAAAGCGACCGCACTCATCATCGGGGTCGGCGGGTTTCTTGGAATGGGTGAGAAGGATGTTGCGGTTCCCTTCGACGCCGTCCACGCAACGACTAAAGACAACAACAAATGGTACCTCGTGATGAATTCCACCAAAGATGCTCTGAGGAATGCGAAGGGATTCAAATACGATCGGACCAACATGACATGGATACCGGAGGAAACCCCGGCGACCACGGGCAGCCCCAGAACATCCGCCCCGAGGCCAAACAGGTAGGAAAAGGCATTCATTTTCCTCGGCACGAGCCGCCGAAGCTTCCTTCGGCGGCTCCCCTTTTTTCCGCGGCTCGTTTGCCTTTGCCAGCGCCGTTAATGTCAGTATCGCGAGGACTGGCCGCCTGCCACCGCATTATTGTTGAAGTGACTTCCTCAAATGGAACTGATCACTTCGTTGGACGTTTTCAACGTGACTCAACATTAAATAGGAGGCGCACATGGGTCGTGGTCTGCTCTTATGGCTGATCGGCATTCCGATTCCGATCATCCTGATCGTTTGGCTTCTCGGCGGGCTACATGGATGATTTTGGTTCAAAATGACAGCTAACAGACGCATGCAATTGCGAGCGAAGATAGTGGCAGCAATGCGAGTTATTCTTTGGTTGCTCGGAGTGCCGATCGTCATCGTGATGGGCACGCATGTGATCTAAGGAATTGAATGTGGTTTTACTCCCAAGCCCCGTTCGCTGCGGGGCTTGGTTTATTTGGGACGCAGGGATTGTACGTGATGGATTCGCAAATAGCCAAGATAGTAAGAAATGTCGCGAGCGGAACCTTGTTTCTTATAGTGCGTTTACGTACCAGCTTCTTAAAACTTACTCAACTCAACATCAGGAGTGATCAATGAATTGGGATCGGGTAGAAGGCAACTGGACGGAATTCAAAGGCAAGGTGCAGCAGAAGTGGGGTAAGCTCACGAACGATGACCTGGAAGTCGTCAAAGGTAAGCGCAATGAGCTTTCTGGACAACTCCAGCAGCGATATGGCTACGCGAAGGACCAGGCCGAGCGCGAAATTGATACGTGGCTGAGGAATACGGTTTAGTTCGCCAATCCTGCCGCCCGTTTTTCATTACTCCAAGGAGGCTCGTGATGCTCGGTCAGTCCGGACATTCGCGCGCGATGTCCGCCAATGTCGGTGAAATCGAACGGCGATTGCGGTCGGTCGAGCAGCGCCTGGAGCGCGTCGGGGGGCGCGCGTCCGCAAGTACTTTGCAGACGGCCGACCATGTCGGTGAGACAGTTGCTGCAGCGCTGAGCAGTATCGCCGACCGGTTTCGCAGAGGCGCCAATTCCGTGAGCGACGATGCGGCGAAGTTCGGTAGCGAGGCCGCGAAGCTGGGCAACCATGCATTACACGGCCTTTCCAATGAAGTAGAGCACCGCCCGCTTGTCACCCTCGTAGTGGCTGTCGGTGTGGAAATTCTTCTGGGTCTGGCGCGCGGCCGCCATTAACGATGACCTTCTGGTCGAAAACGAATCTCTAATCCCGGGGTTGATGGGAACCACTTAGGACAACACACAGCGAGGTATTCGAATGAATGAAGATCGCGTAATCGGCACTGCAAAAAATCTCGGTGGCAAAGCACAAGAAGGTTTTGGCCGCGTCACCGGCGATACCAAAGGCCAGGTTGAAGGGGTCATTAATCAGGCAGCAGGTGCGGCTCAGGATCTCTATGGCCAGGCGAAAGAGACTGCCGCAGATGCGGCCCAAGTGGTTCGCCAAGGCGCGATGGGTGCTGAGGATTATATCCGCCATACCATCGAGAAACGCCCTTACACCACAGCATTCGTAGCGCTTTGTGCTGGTTGGTTTATTGGTCGGATGGGACGACACGATTGGTAGGTGCATTGCCCATTTTATTCACGAAGGAGATTAAGCCATGTCCCTCGGAACGATCCTGCTCATTGTCTTGATCATCATCCTGCTTGGCGGTTTTAGCGGGGTTGGGGGCGGTCCCTTCTATGGGACCGGCTACTACGGTGGTGGCGGCCTCGGGCTGGTCGTAGTCATCCTTTTGATCCTGGTTTTGCTGGGCAAGCTTTGACAGGGCCGCTCACGGTTTTGTCTGTGCATGAAGAAGAACAAAACAAATTCTGCAAAGATTCGTGTATCCCAGCACGCGGGATGGTTTGGTCGTTTCGCCCGCCAAGCCTCGCTCTTCTGTGGGAAACCTGCCATTTTCTTTCTGGCGACCGCCGTGGTCGTGATTTGGGCGGTCACCGGCCCAATTTTTAATTTCAGCGACACTTGGCAACTGGTCATCAACACCGGCACCACGGTCATCACCTTTCTCATGGTCTTCCTCATTCAAAACACGCAGAACCGAGATTCGGTGGCTATTCAGCTGAAGCTCGCCGAGCTGATCATGGCTATTAAAGGAGCCGAGAACCGATTGGCCGCAGTCGAAGAGCTTTCGGAAGAGGAGTTAAAGGAGTTGCAAGAGGGGTATCGCCTAAAGGCCCAGAGTCCTGACGGCGCTCAGAAAAAGAACGGCACTACGAATGCAAAAATTCTACCGGCACGCTGAACTCGGGTCGTCCCTTATCGCTTTACCAAGCGCATTAAGCGCGACTACGAAGACCGACAACGATGGTCGCGTCGCTGCTCGATGTGCAGGCAAAAAGTTCGGTCCCATGTCCAAGTTGATCTTCGCAGTTAAAGGCGCGCAAAAATGATATTGCCTATGTCGGAGCAGCTCTAAAAAATGCGCAAGGCTCATCGTCAAAAGGACGACGAGGCATTGCTCGACCGAAGAATTTCTTTGCGTTGCATCGTATAGGACCAAGTGCCCACCATAAAGGATGAAGATTCGCCGGAATCGGTCGAGGATATCTGGGCATCAGCTGCCCAGATGGCGACGGTTGGCATTTTTGTCATATTGCTGGTGACTTGCCTTTACGTCGGTCGCGCAATTCTGCTTCCCGTCGTGGCGGCGGTCGTGATCGGCACGACGCTCGCTCCCCTCGTCAAGGCCGCAGCGCGCTGCCGGGCCTCACCCTGGCTGACGGCGGGTGCTCTCGCGCTGGCACTCGTCGCGGGTACAGGGACGGCGGCAACATTTCTCGCCAAGCCGGTCACGGATTGGATCGCGAGGGCGCCGGAAATTGGCGCAACCATCAAGCAGAAGCTTTACGTTTTGGATCGGCCGCTCGCCGCGATGCGCGAGCTCCAGGAGGTCCTCCTGCCATCGGGCGGGAACGCGCTGGCGGTTGAGCCATCGCAATTGGGCATTGTCACGCCGGTGCTCACCTTCGTTACGCCGGCAGTGATCGAGCTGGTGCTCTTCTTCGTGACATTGATCTTTTTCCTCGCAACGCAAATGGATTTCCGCAGATACATGGTTTCATTCTTCACAACGAGGGATGCCAAGCTTCGTTTCATTCGCATTACAAGCGACATCGAGCAGAATCTCGTGTCTTATTTGGTCACCGTGACGGTCATCAACGTCTGCCTCGGCGCGGCAGTGGCCGTCGGCGCATGGCTATTCGGATTTCCGAGCCCCATCCTGTTCGGCATTCTGGCCACGGTGCTCAATTACATCCCGTATATCGGCGCCGCCTGCATGACGGTCATCCTGTTTGGAGTGGGCCTCGTGAGCTTTCCCTCATTGGCCTTTGCGTTGGCGCCGCCGGCTGCCTTCGTGGCACTCGCCACAATCGAGGGCCAGTTCATCACGCCGACCGTCCTGGGTCGTCGATTAACGCTCAATCCGCTTGCCGTGCTCTTGGCGCTCGCGTTCTGGTCCTGGATATGGGGGCCGATGGGCACATTTCTTGCCGTTCCGCTCACGATCATGGGATTGGTCACGCTCAATCACCTATTTCCGCCTGATGAGAGTAGATTGCCGGGGTAATCTGGAATGACTCTCAGCAGGGACGGGGGACCTTCGCAGCCGGCTTATTAGGTCGCGAATTCTAGCACGATCTCGGACACCGTGCTGCTGGCCCAATCGAACCGTTAGGATATCGAGCTTTGAGTCTGCTTATGTGCTATGTGCAGGGTTTCGGACGCCGGCCGTTCGAGATGCTGCGAGGGTACACCGGGGCCGGCGTCCGGAAGCCGCCGAAGAACGAACCCGCGGGTTGATTGGGCGAGCGAGCGCCGCACACGCTATGTGTGCGGGCGAGCGCGATGTACGTCGCGGCTATGAATGAAGCGGCCGACAGCGAGCAGCAGCTGAGGTTGCTGGTCGCGATGGAGGTTGGCGGCGGCTGTTGGAAGCTTGCTTCCACGCCGAAACGGGCCGATTTGCCGCGCATCATCGCGAGGTCAAACAAGATGCGCATGGGCGCGACCCACTTTCTAATGAAGCGCCTGCCGAAAGTTAGTACCGAGATGGCCCTGCACGTACTCGCCTACAATCTCATGCGGGTCATGAACATCATGGGGGTTCAGCCGTTTCTGGAGGCGATGAGGGCGTAATCGCCCCGTTGCGTCTTGCAAAGCGCGGAGGATAGGCTAGCACCCTCTTAGCAGCCGCCCGGAAAGCAAAAAACTCCCAAACACGCGAAACGAGAAAACCCCCGCCACACTGCCTGAAATTTCCATACTCAAGCGGTTTTCAGCGAGTTTTCACACGACCAAGACCCAACTGAGACATTAGGCAGTCTTAGACGAACGGACTGACGGCGTCGGGCGTCTTACTACTTCTACGCGAATCACGCTCTGCGTTGCGTCACGTCGTGGGGAGGTTGCGCCATTCAATCCGTCGATACGCTTGCTTAAGCGGGCGAGACTTGCACGTTTTTTCGAAGGAGGACATCCGCTCGCTTGCCATCACGTCTGACGGCAAAAGGGTTATATCCGGGAGTTATCAAGGAACCGTCAAGGTATGGGATCTCTCAAGCGGTCGTGAATTACGGACCCTTCTCGGACATTCGGGGGACGTGTATTCGGTCGCAGTGACGCGCGATCAAAAAATCGTCTCAAACTGCTACGATAAGACAATCAAGGTATGGGAAATGGCCAGCGGCCGTGAGCTGCGAACCTTGACCGGACACACCGGACCGGTACACTCGATCGCTGTGACACGCGACGGCAGCAAGGTGGTATCAGGCAGCGATGATCTAACAATCAGGGTATGGGATTTGGCGAGCGGGCGCGAACTGCGCACGTTAAAGGGCCATTCAAGAGGAGTGTCATCGCTCGCGATCACGCCAGACGGTCAACAGGTTATCTCCGGCAGTTGGGATGACACAATCCGACTGTGGAGCATCGGCAATTTGTAAGATATTCGCCCAGGACGCTTTTCCCGTGAGGGAGGCGGAAGGGGCCCCCACGGACGTGACCGGCCTCGCGTACCGCCTGCACTGGCTGGGCGTGCTTTAACGAGGTGATTGACTGAGTCTTTTTTGCTGCACTGCACTTTGTCCGCTTATGATGTGGTGGACGGCGCCCGCTCCCGGCGACGAATCGCCGTAAGGTGATCGTTGCTACAAACCACATCAGGGAGCCGTCCACATGCACATTACCACAATCGGTTTGGATATCGCCAAGAACGTGTTTCAGGTCCACGGCATCGATGCCGCCGAGAAGGTCGTCGTCAGGAAGCAGCTTCGCCGCGGCCAGGTACTGAAGTTTTTTGCGTCACTGCAGCCTTGCCTGGTCGGCATGGAGGCCTGTGCCACGGCGCACCACTGGGCCCGTGAGTTGACGCAGTTCGGCCACGAGGTTCGGCTGATGCCCGCGAAAGACGTGAAGGCCTATGTCAAGCGCAACAAAAACGACGCAGCCGACGCCGAGGCGATCTGCGAGGCGGTTCGCCGGCCGACGATGCGATTTGTGCGGGTGAAGTCGGCCGAGCAGCAGGGTCGGCTGATGCAGCATCGCGCGCGCGATCTTCTGCTGCGGCAACAAACTCAAGTGATCAATGCGTTGCGGGCGCATCTGGCGGAGCTCGGTATTGTGGCAGCGCAAGGACGCGAAGGGCTCAAGCAGTTGTTGAAGATCATTGCGGACGAAAAGGATGCCCGTCTGCCCATTGACGCGCGTGCGAGCCTGATCGTGTTGGCCGCTCAGCTCCAAGCACTGCATACGATGATTGGCTCGATCGAGAAGCGGATCGTTGTGCAGCATCGTGCGAATGAGGCGAGCAAGCGACTGGAGTGCATCCACGGGATCGGGGTCATTGGCGCGAGCGCCATCACCGCCACAGTCAACGATCCGGGCGCCTTCCGGTCGGGTCGTGATTTTGCCGCCTGGGTTGGGCTCGTCCCGCGGCAGGATTCGACCGGGGGTAAACAGAAACTTGGTCCGATCTCGAAGCAAGGCGACCGCTACCTGCGGCGTATTCTTGTGGTCGGGGCGATTTCCGTGCTGCGGCGGGCCAAGCTAAACCCGGAGAAATATCCGTGGCTGACGCAGCTTCTGGCGCGGCGACCGTTCAAGGTGGTGGCCATAGCGCTGGCGAACAAGATGGCCCGCATCGCCTGGGCATTGTTGGCCAACGGCAGCCATTACCGGCCACGGCTTGCGACGACGTAAGAAGAGGCTATCCGATGGGAAAATGAGGTTGCGTCTGCGCGTTTCATGAACTGCAAGGGGTGATGAAGACGTTGATGCGAAACGGTCGAGACCGTCGATCGGAAAACCCGCTATGTGCCACGCGAGGAAAGAACGCGTGCTTATGATTGGGACCGATCAGCGGATCACATCAGGGCCCGCAGCCAGAACGGCTGCATCTAGAGGCCGGATACATGGCTGCACCCGTATCGTTTCGCGAAAGGTCAGATTCTTTTCCCTTGCACCGCGGGCGCCGTCCATACATGGCACATAGTGTGAGTGCTGCCTCGTTTCGGTTACGACTGCTTCCGAGGGTACTGCGGACGAGATTGCGTGGAGATTTCATCTCTCCGAGCCAGGCCGTCGCCCTCTGACCACGCTAGACTCTCCGTTCCCAATTCGATATCCTCTCCGGTTGTGCGTAGTCCCGGCCTTGGCTAGTGGGATCCGAATGCAATTCGATCACTTGAAACGGCGCGAGTTCATCACGTTGCTCGGCGGAGCGGTGGTATGGCCGCTTGCGGCGCGCGCGCAGCAGGCGGGGAAGCTGCGGACCATCGGGTTCTTGGGCCAAAGTACGCGTTCGGCCGCTAGCGAATGGGTCGCCGCTTTTGTGCAGCGACTGCGCGAACTCGGTTGGATCGAGGGTCGCAACGTCGCGACCGAGTATCGCTGGGCGGAGGGACGCGAGGAGCGCTTCGCCGAGATCGCGGCCGAGTTCGTCGGGCTCAAGGTCGATATCATCGTCACGTCGGGAACCCCACACGTCCTCGCGGCAAAGCAGGCAACATCAGTCATCCCAATCGTCTTCGCGGCCGCGGGGGACCCGGTCGGCACCGGCCTGGTCGCCAGTTTGGCGCGACCGGGCGGCAACGCTACCGGCCTATCGGCTCAGTCGACCGATCTTGCTGGCAAGCGGCTGGAAATTTTGCGTGAGGTTGTGCCGGGCCTCCGCCGACTGGCGATCCTGGCCAATGTGGGTAATCCTGCCGCCACGCTGGAGATGAATGAGGTCCAGGCAGCGGCCCGCACGCTCGGCCTCGAAGTCATCCCATTAGAAATCCGGCGAGGCGAAGACATCGCGCCCGCCTTCGAGGCTCTCAAAGGCCGCGCGGAGGCACTTTATGTCGTTATCAACTCGCTCGTAAACGCCAGCCGGATTCGCATCAACACCTCGGCGCTGGGCGCGCGACTGCCGACGATGCACGGCTCTCGGGATTACGTCGAAGCGGGAGGTCTGATGTCCTATGGACCGAACACCCCGGACCTGTTCCGGCGCGCCGCCGACTTTGTCGACAAGATTTTGCGCGGGGCGAAGCCGGGCGATATTCCGGTCGAGCAGCCAACCAAATTTGATTTCGTTGTGAACCTGACGACCGCCAAGGCCCTCGGCCTCGAAGTGCCCCCGACGCTGCTCGCGCTGGCCGACGAGGTCATCGAATAATGAGGCGCCGTGAGTTCATCACGCTGCTCGGCGGCGCGGCTGCGTGGCCGCTTGCGGCGCGTGCGCAGCAGGCGGAGCGGGTGCGCAAGGTGGGCGTGCTGATAAATTCGACTGCCACTCCCGAACAGCGGGCCAACCTCGCCGCATTTCAGCAAACGCTGCAGCAATTGGGCTGGACCGTCGGCCGCAACGTGCAGATGGATATCCGCTTGGCTGAAGGCGATCCCCGGCGAAACTCGCAGACACGCGAGCGAGTTGGTCGCACTGGCTCCGGACGTCATTGTTGCGGCCGGCGCTGCCGGGATGCCGCCGTTACTGCAGGCGAGTGCCACCATACCGATCGTGTTCAACAGTGTTGCCGACCCGGTCGGCGCCGGCTACGTCAAGAGCATGGCGCGGCCGGGCGGCAATGCCACCGGCTTCATTCAATTCGAATACAGCTTGAGCGCGAAATGGCTGTGACCCTCAAAGAGATTGAGCCGCGCCTCACGCGAGTGGCGGTTCTGCGGGATGCCACCGTGGCATCCGGGATCGGCCAGTTCGCCGTCATCCAGTCGGTGGCGTCGTCGCTCGGGGTCGGAGATGAGCGCCATCGACGTGCGCGACCCCGGCGAGATCGAGGGCCGACATCGCGGATTGGCGCGCGCCGGCCATGGAGGCCTGATTCTGCCAGGCAGCGCGTTGGCAGTCGTTCACCGAGAACTCGATCATCACGCTGGCGGCCCGGCACGAGCTGCCGGCGATCTATCTACGGGCGCGAGTTCGTCACGCCGGCGGCCTGATCTCCTACGGCTACGATGACATCGATCAATACAGACGTTCGGCCGGCTACGTCGATCGCATCCTCAAGGGCGAGAAGCCGGCCGACCTGCCGGTGCAGGCTCCGACCAAATACGAACTGGTGATCAACCTCAAGACTGCCAAGGCGCTCGGCCTCGAGGTGCCGCCGATGCTGCTCGCCCGCGCTGACGAGGTGATCGAGTAGCCGGTGCAAATTTGCTGCACCGCATATGTCGCTTCCTGGCACGAGCCTGCCGGGCGGTAATGTCCGCGTTGACGGAGAAGTCTTGGAGGGTAAGCGGACCATTCTCGACCATTGGAAGTCCGACCATCCGTACCCCTCTTCCAGAGTAACAGCCTTCACCGTTACGATGCCCTCTCCTGGGCCTGGGGTTTGGAACATGAAGCGGCGCGAATTTCTCAGTGTGCTCGGCGGCGCAACGGCATGGCCACTCGCCGCGCGCGCGCAGCAGCCGGCGATGCCGGTGATCGGATTTGTCGGCAGTGGATTGCCTGACCAGTTCGCAAACCGGGTAGACGCCTTCCGCCAAGGCCTGAGCGAAGCCGGCTACATTGTGGGCCAGAACGTGGCGATCGAACATCGTTGGGCGGAGGGTCACTCCGATCGACTGCCCGCGTTGGCGGCCGATCTGGTTCAGAGTCAGGTTGCAGTGATTGCGACGGCCGACACCCCCTCGGCAATTGAGGCCAAAGCGGCAACCACGACGATACCGATCGTCTTTTCACTTGCGAGCGACCCGGTCCAACTCGGCCTCGTCGCCAGCCTCAACCGACCGGGCGGCAACCTCACGGGCGTAACCACGTTAGGCGTGGAGGTAGGGCCGAAGCAGCTGGAGCTGGCGCACGAGCTGGTACCCACGGCGACCCTCCTTGCCCTGCTCGTCAACCCGACTGACGGCAACCTTGGCCCAACTGCGAGCCGGCGCGCTCGTGATCGAACCCGATGCATTGTTCGGTACCCGGAGCGAACAGCTCGCTGCACTGACGGCACGCCACGCGGTGCCTACGATCTCCCCGTATCGAGAGTTTGTCGCAGCCGGTGGCCTGATGAGCTACGGAGGCAGTACTAAGGACACCTACCGTCTGGCCGGCGTCTATGTCGGCCGCATTCTCAGAGGTGAAAAACCAGGCGACCTACCCGTCCAGCAGTCCACGAAAGTCGAGCTGGTGATCAACATGAAGACGGCAAAGGCGCTTGGCCTAACCTTCCCAATCACGCTGCTCGGTCGCGCCGACGAGGTGTTTGAATGATGAAGCGGCGCAAGTTCATCGAATTGATTCCTGCGGTGGCATTGGTGTTGTCGCACACGGCGCGCGCGCAGCAAGCCGTGCAGATGCGCCGGATCGGTGTGCTCATGAACACGGCCGCGGACGATCCACGCGCTCAAGCCGGACTGACGGCGTTCCAACAAGTCCTACAACAATTGGGCTGGAGCGACGGCCGCAATGTGCGGATCGACCCCCGCTGGGGCGCGAACGACGTCGACCGTGATCGCAGATACGCGGCGGAACTGGTCGCGCTCGCGCCGGACGCCATCCTGGCCGCTGGCACCCTGAGCGTGGCGGCGTTGCAACATCTCACCCGCACCTTGCAGGTCGTGTTCGTGGACGTCTCCGATCCGGTCGGCGCCGGCCTCGGATCGGAAACGTCGGCCTTTTCCGAACGAACCACCTTCACCCGCCCTTCGACAACTTGCGGTCGCGCCGCTTAATCCTGTCGGCCCTCAACTGCCTGGGAAACTTCTCCCGCTTGCGGATGGGCGCTTCGATCGAGACTTTGAGATAGCGTGGCACAAGCATCCGCTTGCTGTCGCCGTAGAAGCGGATGAGTTGGCGCAGGAGCGTTATCGGCAGCAGGTTCTGCCCGCCCTTGTTCGCCTGTTCCAAGACGATCTGGGTTAAAACTGAGCGTGTGATGTCCTCGCCGGTCTCCGCATCGGATACGATAAAGTCCTTGTCGGACTTGACCATTCCGGCGAGGTCTTTCAGCGTTAGATAGGTACCCCCATGATAGAGGCGTCGGTTGGAGTATTTCTTGACGACAATCGGCTCTTTGGACTTGGCCATGGCTTTCAATGCTCGACGATGATGGGGCGAAAGGAGAAGGTGACGTCTTCCCCGGTTACCCGCTCGCTGGCCACGTCATTCTACTCGGCCTTTCCCAGATGGGCATTGTCACGTTAACCAAACTCTGCCGCACATGGTGCTGCGGGATGGGCTCGTTCAGGCATTGTCAACGTAACGCGGTGGATCGGGGATGAACTTAGTCTGCATGATCGCATTTGCCCCCACCGGTTTGAGGACCGCATCGCATCCTAGCTAGTCAAAAGGGCATTCCCCGTCAGCGGGTATGTGACCTATTTCGCAGTGTACCGGGAGACCCACGGAAGGTCGGCTTTTTGGCACTTGGCGTCTTTCGCTGCGGTGCACAAAATTCCGACGCGATTGGAGGTACTGCGGACATAGACTGGCCCCCGGCCCCGATCGCCTCCGAGGCTTATGACCCTGGCTGTGTGAAAACGTTGCGCGGTATGACTGCACCCGGAATTTTGAGGCTCGTGGTCAGGTTCACAGCAAAAAAATGCAAAAATTCGTCCTGCGCTCGACATTACGACCAAATCAGATTTCGTTTTCGCACAGCCAAGACCCTAACCGGGCATCAACGAGTCAAATTTGCTGTGATGCAAAATACTACCCATTCAACGATGTGGTAGGGTGTAGTCTCCAGCAATGAGGGCGAGGCCGTGAAGCGACGGGAGTTCATAACGTCGCTCGGCGGCTCGGCTGCGTGGCCGCTCACGGCGCGCGCGCAGCAGCCGGGGGGTGCCGGTGAAACGGAAGCGGCTGATTTGCCCGCAGGTCGTCGCGTCTCACTGTCCGGCGATTCCGGCGGCCTTGATTCGGTCAGCCCATCTTTCGATGTCGCTCCGCAGCAATTTTGCCAGGTATTCGGGGCTCCTGTGCTCTGGCGCCGACACGCGCGTTCCGAGGTCTTGCATTCGCTCGCGCACGGACGGTGTGTCAAGTGCCTCAGACGTTGCTTGGTTGAGCCGGCGGACAATCGGCTCGGGCGTTCCCTTTGGGAAGAAAAAAGCGTTCCAGCCGTCGATGGCCACTTCTGTCAAGCCTTGCTCCCGGGCGGTCGCAATGGCGCCGAGGCCGGCAACGACTCGCTGGTCATCAACGGAGGCACCGGCAACGACACCATCAACGCCTCGGGGCTCCCTGCCGGCCAGGTCAACCTCACGCTCAACGGCGGAGATGGCAATGACACGATCGTCGGCAGCGCCGGCAACGATCTCGTCAACGGCGGGCACGGGAATGACGTGGCCCGGCTCGGGGCGGGCGACGATACCTTCGTGTGGAACCCGGGCGACGGCAGCGACGTGGTCGAGGGTCAGGCCGGCACCGACACGCTCGTATTCAACGGCGCCAACATCAACGAGAACATGGCCATCTCGGCCAATGGCGGGCGGGCGACGCTCACCCGCGACATCGGCCTCGTCACCATGGACATGAACGGCGTCGAGACCATCGACATCAATGCTCGTGGCGGCGCGGACACCATAACGGTCAACGATTTGACCGGAACCGACGTGAAGCAGGTCGCCATCGATCTCGCCGGAACGCCGGGCACCAACGTGGGTGACGGTCAGGCGGACGCGATCGTCATCAACGGCACCAACGGCAACGACACCATCACGGTGGTCAACAACAACGGCGTGGTCACGATATCGGGCCTCGCCGCGGAGGTGACGATCTCCGGCTTCGATGCGAGCGATCGCATCGTGATCAATGGGCTCGGCGGTGACGACGTGATCGCGGCGTCCGGCCTGTCGGGCATCCAGCTCACCGCCAACGGCGGCGACGGTGACGACGTCCTGATAGGCAGCCCCGGCAACGACATCCTGACCGGCGGCGCAGGCGACGACGTGCTGATCGGCGGCGGGGGAATCGACACCCTCGACGGCGGGACCGGCAACAACATCGTCATCAACAGCGCCGTCGCCAACCCGAACGCCGCCTTGCTCGGCCAGTTTATGGCATCGAGCTTCGTCCCGGCGGGCGATGGCCACGGTGCGATGCCGCTTGCTGATCCTCCTCCGAGCCAGCAGCCGTTGCTGACGCAGCCGCACGCCTGACACGACGATGCCCTGGAGAACGCAAGTAAGCACGATAACAGCCAGCGCACGACCAGCCGATCCTGGTCTCGAAGCCCTCGTGACGATGCTGCGTCTCCGGGGCGTTACAGCCGATGCCGGGCAGCTCAGGCACCGGCTGGGAACGGACAAGATCGGCGCACCGGACATGCTCCGGTGCGCCAAAGACCTGGGACTCAAGGCACGCGCCTACCGGACCGACTGGTCGCGCCTTGCCAACACGCCCTTGCCTGCGATTGCGGCCCTGCGCGATGGCGGGTTCATGGTGGTCGCCAAGGCCGCCGAGGACAAAGTTCTGGTCCAGTCGCCGCAGACAGCGCGGCCCGCTCTGATGACGCGAGCCGAGCTCATCGCGGTCTGGGACGGCCAGCTGATCGTAATGACCCGCCGCGCCGGATTGTCAGACATCACCGGCCGTTTCGACATCACCTGGTTTCTGGGGGCGATTAACAAATATCGACATCTCCTGGGAGAGGTGCTGATCGCGTCGTTCTTTCTGCAGCTGTTCGGTCTCATCTCACCGCTGTTCTTTCAGGTAGTCATCGACAAGGTGCTGGTACACCGGTCGTTGAGCACGCTCGACGTGCTGGCCGTCGGGCTGCTCGCGATCACGACTTTCGAAACGGTTCTCGGCATCTTGCGGACCTATCTGTTCGCCCACACCACCAACCGCATCGACGTAGAGCTCGGCGCGCGCCTGTTCCATCACCTGCTCGCTCTGCCGATGGCCTATTTCCAGGCACGGCGGGTCGGCGATTCGGTGGCGCGGGTGCGCGAGTTGGAGAACATCCGCAATTTCCTCACCAGCTCGGCGCTGACCCTCGTCATCGACCTGTTCTTCGCCTTCGTGTTCCTGGCGGTGATGTTCTTCTACTCTCCGCTGCTGACCGCGATCGTGCTCGGCTCGTTTCCGTTCTACATCGCGATCTCAGCGGGGGCGACGCCGCTGTTCCGGCGGCGGCTGGACGAGAAATTCCGACGCGGCGCCGAGAACCAGGCCTTCCTGGTCGAGAGCGTGACCGGGATCGAGACGCTCAAGGCCATGGCGGTCGAGCCGCAGATGCAGCGCCGCTGGGAAGAGCAGCTCGCCGGTTACGTGGCTGCGAGCTTCCGGGTGCTGAGCCTCGGCAACACCGCGAGCCAGGTGGTGCAGCTCGTCAGCAAGATCGTCACCGCCGGCCTTCTCTATTTCGGCGCCAAGCTGGTCATCGACGGCAGCCTGTCGGTGGGCGAGCTGGTGGCCTTCAACATCCTGGCCGGCCGGGTGAGCGCGCCGGTGCTGCGTCTCGCGCAGATCTGGCAGGACTTTCACCAGGCGCGCCTGTCGGTCTCGCGGCTCGGTGACATCCTCCTGCACGGCTGGGTTCTCAGTGTCTCCCAGGACGCCATCGTGCGCGACCGGCAGCAGGACCGGTCCAGCGATCGCAATGCGAGGACGCAGAATGAGACCAGCGAGCCGAAGGGGCAGGAGCTGAACTACGGCGCGCGTATCTCGCTCGATCGCAGCGCAATGCGCATTGACGGGCGCACGGTCAATCTATCGCCAGGCATGGCCGTGACAGTGGAGATCAAGACCGGGAGCCGGCTCATTCTGAGCTATCTTTTGTCGCCGCTCATCCGGTACCGGCAGGAGATGCTCCGGGAACGCTGACAGGGGCTTGAAGCGACGGCCAGCTGTTGGATTCGGTTCGTTTGCCAAATTCGGTTTGCCAGAAGCTTAGCAAAAAAGGATGAAATGGATGAGCCCCTCTTTTCTCACAAACGAGATCATCCATCAAAGAACGTTCGCGGTGCTACGCACCTGCCAGCGACATTGAGGGCAGCACGGAGGTGGCACGCGCGATGAGCCCAGCAAAAAAGAGCCCTGGCCTTTGCGAACAGCCAGGGCTCCGATCTGCCAGCACCTTCTTTGGATCGGAGGGGCGCGGCGATCTCGCTTAGAGTGCCCCCAATTTCTCAGGGCGGTCGAGCGTCCGTGCCACAAATGCTGGGTCACGGTAAAGAGCCCTGGCTTTTTTGAGGAGACCGGGGCTTCGGATCGAAGCGCCACAGGCCCTGTATCGGAAGCAACAGGAGCAACGGCTATCGTCAACGCATGTGCCTTGAAATCCAATGGCGCCGTCGAGGGGCATAGTTAACCGTAAGTTAATTTTGCGCTGGCGATTTTTGATCTTTCGCGCATCATGTTTGCATGTCGTATCTTCTCGATCCCATCTGGATCGCTGCGTTCAGCTTATTGTTTCTGTGCGCCGGTGCGGCGTACATCGCCCTTAAAGCCTGATCCGGGATAAGCCGCAAAAAAAGAGCCCTGGCTGCAAACTAACCAGGGCTCTCGAGTTTGCCGCAGGCCCGTACACGCCAGAACGGGCGGCGGCGATCAGCCGGATTTTTAGACTGCTCCGATTCGATAGCGCCGTCGAGGGGCCGCGCAATAAACGAGATCGCATAAAAGAGCCCTGGGGGCTGGGGATCAGCTCGACCAGGGCTCCGATCTGCTGCATTCCCCCGAACACACCAGAAGGGGATGCAGCGATCGCCGCCTAGACTGCCCCCTTTCCGGGCCGCCGTCGAGAGGGGTGAAGCAGTTGTGGTATATCTCGGCAGTTGGCGGAGATGGTCCGAAGGGCCCGCAACGTGCGTTCAGGTTGCTCAAAAACATCCGCAACGTGGAAGCTGTTGCACGTGGATAAGCGGCGGATTACGCGCTATCCGCCTCCGGCGGATCAGCGCTAATCTAATCCGCCCTACGACGCGTCCAGCTACCAGCGGCCTCCGCGACGGACGAGCCGCAGAACAATCAGCAGCAGGACGGCGCCCAGCGTGGCGGAAATGATATCGCCCAAAATGCTGCTGCCGAAATGCAGTCCAAGCCGCGGAAAGAGCCAGTCGCCGAGCAAGGCGCCGACAATGCCGAGGCAGATATCGGCGACAAGACCGTAACCCGTGCCACGCACGAGATGACCGGCCAGCCATCCTGCGATGAGACCGACAACGAGGATAACGAGAAGACTTTGATCCGATACCATGGCGCCCCTCTTGCTGCATGCCCAAACGGGTTGATCGGGAAGGTTCACGCTTCCGCGCTATCAAGGCAAGAGGCTATTCGCGCCCTCCATCCCTAACCTTCGGCAGGAAAGGCTTCGCCGCAGCGACCATCACCTTCGACGGCGCGGGCGCGGGCGTCCTTTCACGCAACGTCGCAAGCAGCATCTGGTCATCGCCGCCCTCGCGCGGCGCGCGCCCGACATATTCCACACGCACGCGTGCCGTACCATGGTGATAGAAGTCGAGTGCCCTTGCGGCACCAACTGATAGGTCGACCAGGCGGTTGCGTACAAACGGGCCGCGATTGTTGACCCGCACAATGATGGAGCGGCCATTGTCGAGATTGGTCACCCGCGCATAGCTCGGCAGCGGCATGGTCGGATGCGCCGCTGAAATGCCGTTCATGTCGTAGCGCTCACCGTTTGCGGTCAGGCCGCCATGAAAGTCCGGTCCATACCAGGACGCGATGCCTTCCGCGCGATAGGAAGGATCCTCGGCCGGCACATAGGTGCGCCCACGCACGGTGTAGGGCTTGCCGACGGTGAATCTCCCCGTGCTCGCCGTGATTTCTGCAACCTGCTCATCGTCATCGGCGTATCTGGCGCCCACGCCGTCGGCGTATTTAGCGCCCAAAGGCGAGCACTGGGCGAGCGCAAGGGCAGCGGATGCGAGCGCCGCCGCTCGCGTCAGCCTGGCAACAATTTGCCGTACGAAATGTCGGTTCATGCCCCCCAGCCCCGGCGTTCTGTGGCATTCGATCACGGCGGGATTGGGACATCCGAATCACCAGATCAGGGCATGCGGGCGATGGAATCGAGACCGATGCGCAGATACTCCGCAAGCCGCACCGTCTTGCCCATCAGATAGATCACCTGATCATCGGGATCGACATATTTCGAGCAGGTTTCGAGCGCCCTGGGATAAGAGTGCTCAAAGTCGCCGCGACCGAGCAGCATGAGGGCGATCAGGTCTCTGCGCGCCGCGTCGCTCAAGCCGTAGAGGTAATCCGAGAGCGCACGACGCTCGGGATCATTGATGACGTCCTCGGCGGATTGTGCGCTGCCTTGAGCAGCTCTTGCCTGGCGTGTCTCGGACAGCCGATCCAGCAAAATGATGACTTCCTCCACCTGGACGGGCGTGATGGCGCTGAGCATGACCGGCGCGACTCCCCGGATCAGCCTAGCAGCAGGTGGTGAGGCGCGCGAATCCTGCTTTGCACCGCCTAATCCTTGGCCGCGTCATCGAGCAGCCGGCGGCATGCAAGAAGCTCGCTGAGCGCCTCCTGTAATTGGCGCCGATGTTGCGGTGAAAGCGCTCGCGGGTCTTGCACGCGCACATGGTCGCGATCACGCACGAGCGCGCCCGGCGCGTCTGTGCTCTCGCTCCGCTCGGCTGCCGGCGCTGGTTCCTCAACGAATCCGCGCGGCGGTTGCGGCGCGCCAGGCTGCCAGACCGTGCGCACAAAAGGCTCGCCTTGCTCGCGCAAAATGCGCTGGACGCCCCGAACCGTGTAGCCCTCGCTGTAAAGCAGATGCCGGATGCCGCGGAGAAGGTCGAGGTCCGAAGGGCGATAATAACGCCGTCCTCCGCCCCGCTTCATCGGCCTGATCTCATGGAAGCGGCTTTCCCAGAACCGCAGCACATGCTGGGGAATTTCAAGCTCCGCGGCGACCTCGCTGATGGTGCGGAATGCCTCCGGCGCCTTGTCCACCGCGATTATGCTCCTGCGCCGTGGGGCCGATTATTTTTTCTCTTCGGCCGGCGCCGGCGCGACATTGATGCGCTGCTTGAGAATTGCAGAAGGCTTGAACACCATCACACGACGCGGCGAGATCGGCACTTCCTTGCCGGTCTTGGGATTGCGTCCGACGCGCTGGCCCTTGCTGCGCACCACAAACGACCCGAACGAGGATAATTTGACCGTTTCGCCGCGCTCCAGGCAGTCGGTGATTTCCTTCAACACCAACTCAACCAGGGTTGCCGACTCGGTGCGCGACAATCCAACACTCTGGTAGACCGCCTCGCACAAATCCGCCCGCGTGACCGTTTTTCCTGCCATCGCCCAGCCCGCCTTTGGCGATCCATATATCTCTCTGAATTATCAAACGATATTAGGTTGGCGCGAGACGGTCAACGGGGCGCTTTAGCTCTCCCCGCAGGGAAAGGCCGAAATCGCACTCACCAGCGCGCCAGCACTGCGCCCCAGGTAAAGCCGCCGCCCATGGCTTCCATCATGACCAGATCGCCACGATTGATCCGGCCATCACCAACAGCGCATGTGAGAGCCAGAGGAATGGAGGCGGCCGAGGTGTTGCCATGTTTGGCGACCGTGGTGATCACCTTTTCCGGGGGTATGCCGAGCTTCTTTGCGGAATCGTCGATGATCCGCTGGTTCGCCTGATGCGGCACGAACCAATCGATGTCGGCCGCCGTATAGCCCGCCGCCTTGAACGTATCTTCAATGACGTCGGTTATCATCGCGACCGCGTGCTTGAACACCGCCCGTCCTTCCATGCGAAGATGGCCCACGGTCTGGGTGGAAGATGGCCCGCCATCAACGTAGAGCTTGGACTTGTGACGGCCGTCAGAGCGCAAGCTCGCGCTCAGAATACCGCGATCCTCCCGTGTGCCCGGCTCTGACCGCGCCTCGAGCACGACGGCGCCGGCACCGTCGCCGAACAGAACGCAGGTCGCGCGGTCGTTCCAATCGAGGATGCGGGAGAACGTCTCCGAGCCGATGACCAGGGCGCGCTTAAATGCACCCGATTTGAACAGACCATCGACCGTCGCAAGCCCAAACACAAATCCCGAGCACACCGCCTGCAGATCGAAAGCGGCGCCGTGCGTGATACCGAGGCCCGCCTGGACGGAAACGGCGCTGGCCGGAAACGTATTGTCCGGCGTCGAGGTTGCAAGCACGATCAGATCGATGGATTGCGCATCGATGCCGGCTGCGGCAAGCGCCGCGCGCGCGGCCTTGAGCGCCATCTCGGAAGTCGTTTCGCCCTCGGCCGCAATGTGGCGTTCGCGAATACCGGTGCGCTGCCGGATCCACTCGTCCGACGTGTCGACCATCTTTGAGAGCTCGGAATTGGTCAGAACACGGCTTGGGAGATAGCTGCCACATCCAAGCACGACCGAACGCGTCACTGTCACGATGCCCAACTCCGCGGCACATTCGGCGTTGCTGGGGACTCCGGTGGCTTTGCCAGGGTCTGCCCGACTTTCGCAAGCAGTTCGTGTTGCACCATCTCATGCCCAATATCGATGGCGCAGGCAAAACCTTCCGCATCGGTTGCGCCGTGGCTCTTGATGACAATGCCGTTGAGACCAAGGAACACGCCGCCATTGGACTTGCGCGGATCCATCTTGTTGCTGACCGCCCGAAACGCGCGGCGCGCCAGCAAATAACCTAGCCGGGTCGCAATGGTGCGGTTGAGCTCCTGTTTGAGGAGGTGAGCAAGCTGGCGCGCGGTACCCTCGGCGGCTTTGAGTGCAATATTGCCGGTAAAGCCCTCGGTCACGACCACGTCAGCCGTCCCCTTGCCGATGTCATCGCCCTCGACGAAGCCGACGTAAGCGAGCTTCGGCCATTGCGCTTCGCGCAGCATCTGGCCGGCGCGGCGAACCTCCTCCAGTCCTTTCGCCTCTTCAACCCCGATATTGAGCAGGCCAACGCTTGGTTTTTCGATGCCGAGGAGAACCCGCGCCATGGCGCTCCCCATGGCCGCGAGGTTGACGAGGTGGCGCGCGTCGGCGCCGATCGAAGCCCCGAGATCGAGCACGATGGATTCCCCGCGCAGCGTGGGCCAGATTGCTGCAATGGCCGGGCGCTCAATTCCAGGCATGGTTTTGAGCTCGAACTTCGCCATTGCCATGAGCGCACCGGTGTTGCCGGCCGAGACCGCTACATCGGCTGAGCCCTTCTTCACTGCATCGATTGCCAGCCACATCGACGATTTCCAGCGTCCCTTGCGCAAGGCCTGGCTGGGTTTGTCGTTCATCTTGATGGCCACGTCCGTATGGACGATCTCGCAGTTCGCTTTGAGTTGCGGCCGGGTATCGAGCAGAGGCGCAAGGACCGCGCGATCGCCGAACAGCAAAAATTCGCTGTCGGGATAGCGTGCAAGGCACAATTCCGCTCCGGGAACAACCACCGCAGCCCCATGGTCCCCCCCCATGGCGTCAAGCGCGATGCGGATTTTACGGGGCATGGCGCAACAATACCGCGTCGGCGGCTGAACGCACAACGGGGGCCGCCATTCAGCTTCGCTCGCCGCCTCGATCCTTTCTCAAGGCGGCAAGCGCCGCGAACGGATGTGCATTATCGTCACCCGCGCTGGGCGCCTGGAACACGGTTCCCGGTTTCCGGGGATAGGGATCAATGCCCAGGATAAGATATTCGGCAGCGATGGCTGCAAGGTCGACCGTGCCCTCGACCAGGGCTTCGGCTGCATCCCCAAGGGGGACTTCGATTTCTGTCGCCTCGTGTTTCCCCGCTTGAGGCGAAGGAACGAACACAAGATCGACAGCTTCATCCACTTCGTTTTCCATGGGGTCGAGGGTGACGACGCAAGTCTGACCGACCGTCGCCGAGACCCCGCCCACGACATGCAAGCCACTGCGCCCATGGCGGGTCACATCGAAGCTCGCTTCAAGCCGTCGCAGGCTCACAAGGCCCGCCAGCGCGGCAACGGCTTCACGCTCCCGCTCATCGGGAGTGAGATCGATGTGCAATCCTGCCTCCGGCACATCGGAGACGGAGAGTGGAACGTGCCAGCGGTTGAGGGCTGCCGCTGCCCCCTTGGTCCTGCGCTTACTCATGGTCGGCAGCCATTTTCAGCAGCCGTTGCGGATCGGGGAAGCTGATCTCGCCCTGCTCAAATCCGCCCTGCCCCGCCAGCTCACGCACAACCTGTCGGCTGTAGAGGGCCAAACGCCCAGCATTGTCCGGTTGCAACGCTTCCGCAAAGACGTTGCGTCCAAGGGCAAAGACCAGCTCGTTCGGATCGGAGGCCGCAAGGGCCGTCCGATACACCGCCTGCCGGCCATAAAACGCCTCTCCTATTCGACGCATCTTCCGGGGCACCGCGAGATCGCCGATTCCCATCTCCCGCATGGTAGCATCCATGTCACCGCAAAAAAGATCGAACAGCTCCTGGCCCAATTGCAGGCTTTCTGCCTTCCCATCCTGCAGATGATGCAAAACAAGCACGATATGGAGCATGAGCATCTCCAGCCGGCCGCCCACGGTATCGGGGACGCCGTAGCTGCGGTAAAATGCCGGCGCCCGAGCCTGCGCCACGATGGCGCCATAGAGAGCAGCAATTCTGCCGGATTGGGGGCTAGGGGCAAATCTACGGAATATCATTGGGTTAGCTCGCAGCTCCGGCCGGAAGCCCCCACCCTAGCCCTCCCCCGCGCGGGGGAGGGTTAGGGTGGGGGGGCTCAAACGGAGACAATCAGACAGCGTTATCAGTGATATGGGGATGGCTGTTCCGATAGCGAAATGGACCCGAGCGCCGCGTTTGGCCGCTGCGCTGAGCACAGCCGTATTGTTGACGTTCGGCCTTTTGCTGGGCGGCTGCTTCTCCGAAACTTATCAGAAAGGGTACATCGTACCCGATGGGGCGCTGGAGCAGATTCCAATTGGCTCAACCCAGGAGCAGGTTCTGCTCGTGCTTGGCACGCCCTCGACCGTCGCAACGGTCAATGGCGAGGTGTTTTACTACATCTCCCAGCGTGCCGTGCGGCCCATCGGTTTCATGCCGTCACAGATGACGGATCAACGGGTGGTCGCGGTCTATTTCGACAAGCATAAGAGGGTGGAACGCCTTGCCGACTACGGCTTGAAAGATGGGCGAGTGTTCGATTTCATCAGCCGCACAACCCCCACCGGCGGCAAGGACACCGGCTTCATCACAGGAATGTTCAAGATCTTCTAGCGCGCCAGCACCGCGAGCAGAAGCAGCGCGACGATATTGGTGATCTTGATCATCGGATTGACTGCTGGCCCGGCCGTATCCTTGTACGGATCTCCCACGGTATCGCCGGTCACGGCCGCCTTGTGAGGCTCGGAGCCTTTGCCGCCGTAATGGCCGTCCTCAATGTATTTCTTTGCGTTATCCCAGGCGCCGCCCCCTGATGTCATGGAAATCGCAACGAATAGACCGGTCACGATGACGCCGAGCAGCATGGCTCCCACGGCGGAAAAGCCCGCCGACTTGCCGGCCGCTCCGCCGCCGGCGATCCAATAGATCAGAAAATACACGAAGATCGGCGAAAGCACGGGCAACAAAGAAGGCACGATCATTTGCTTGATCGCGGCGACGGTGAGGAGATCAACGGCCTTGCCGTAATCCGGCTTCTCGGTTCCAGCCATGATCCCGGGCTTTTCACGGAATTGCCGGCGCACCTCCTCCACAATGGCTGCGGCCGCCCGGCCAACCGCGGTCATTCCCAGCGCGGCGAACAAATAGGGCAGCAGGCCTCCGAACAGAAGGCCGACGACGACATACGGATTGCTCAGGGAGAAATCGAGGTTGACCCCCTGAAAGTAGGGGTGATGCGCAACATCCGAAATGAAGAATTGCAGGTCCTGATTGTAGGCTGCGAACAACACCAGGGCGCCGAGGCCAGCTGAGCCGATGGCGTAGCCCTTGGTCACCGCTTTCGTGGTATTGCCGACCGCGTCAAGCGCGTCAGTGGATTTACGCACCTCCTTGGGCAGGCCCGACATCTCGGCAATGCCGCCGGCATTGTCGGTCACCGGGCCGAATGCGTCGAGCGCGACGATCATGCCTGCAAGCGAAAGCATGGTGGTCACCGCGATTGCGATGCCGAACAAGCCCGCAAGCTTAAAGGTGATCAATATGCCTGCAATGATGACGACGGTCGGCAGCGCTGTCGCTTCCAGCGAAACAGCCAGTCCTTGAATGATGTTGGTGCCGTGGCCCGTCAAGGAAGCCTTGGCAATCGACTGCACGGGCCGGAAATTCGTCCCGGTATAGTATTCGGTGATCCAGACGATCAGCCCGGTCACGAGCAGGCCGACGATGCCGCACACGAACAGCGATGTGCCGCTATAGGACTGCCCTAGAACCGTGCCGAACCCGACGAGAAGCCAAGTCACCAGAGCCACGCCGACGAGCGAGAGGGCGCCGGTCACCAGGACGCCCTTATAGAGGGCGCCCATGATCGATTGGGTCGGACCGAGCTTTACCGCAAAGGTGCCGATAATCGTGGTGATGATGCAGATGCCGCCGATCGCCAGCGGATAGGTCATCATCCGCAGGAGCACGTCGGCTCCGGCGGTACGAAAGAAGATTGCCGCGAGCACCATGGTGGCGACGGTCGTCACTGCGTAGGTTTCGAACAGGTCGGCGGCCATGCCCGCACAGTCACCGACATTATCACCGACATTGTCGGCGATGGTTGCAGGATTGCGCGGATCATCCTCGGGGATGCCGGCCTCAACCTTGCCGACCAGATCGCCGCCCACGTCGGCGCCTTTGGTGAAAATCCCGCCTCCAAGACGGGCGAAGATTGAAATGAGCGAGCCGCCAAATCCGAGCGCCACCAGGGCGTCGATCACCGTGCGGTCATTAGGCGCGAGATGCCGTGTGCCGATCAGGTAGCCGAAATAGAGCGTCACGCCGAGGAGCGCGAGACCGGCCACAAGGAGCCCTGTAATGGCTCCGGATTTGAATGCGAGCTCGAGCCCGTCGGCGAGCGATCGGATCGCAGCCTGGGCGGTACGCACATTGGCCCGCACCGACACATTCATGCCGATGAAGCCCGTCGCTCCAGAGAGAACCGCGCCAATCAGGAACCCGACCGCGACCAGCCAGCCGAGGAAATAGCCAAGGATCAGAAAAATCACGATGCCGACGATGCCGATGGTGGTGTATTGGCGCTTGAGATAGGCCTGAGCGCCTTCGCGTACGGCCGCTGAAATCTCCTGCATGCGGGCGCTGCCGGCGTCGGCCGCAAGCACCGAACGGGTCGCCCAGATGGCGTAGACAATAGCGAGCGCGCCACAAAGGACGATCAGCCAAAGAGCTGTCATTAAAACCCCCGTGTGATGGAGCACCCAAGTCGGCTGTTGCCGACCTGGGCATCTAAATTGCCGATCTCGGGTAAACCCGAGACCGGGGCCGGCAAAGCCTGCCGTACCCGCAGCGCCCCCATCCCTCCCTCCCCCGCGCACGGGGAAGCAAAGGATGAGGATGATGGCTTGGGCTGAAGCCGCGCGACATTGCCAAAAACGAACTTGCCACGCAACTTTCGAAATAGCGCGCCGGGGCCGCTTCGATCAGAATTGCAGAGCGCCCGGATGGCGGGTCACCACCGCGCGCGCTTCGGCCGGACGGCGCGCGCCGACTTGGCCGAAAGCGGATTTCATCTCATCGATAAAGAGATCAATCACGTGGGCGGGCCCCGCGGCGCCGAGTGCGCCGAGCCCCCACAAAAATGCCTTGCCCGCAAAAGCCAAATCCGCCCCAAGCGCGAATGCACGCACGACGTCGAGTCCGGATCGAACACCGCTGTCCAGCATGACGGTCGCCCGGCCGGCCACAGCGCGATTAATTGCAGGCAGGGCATCAATCGAGGCGGGCAAGCCTTCCACCTGCCGTCCGCCATGGTTCGACACGACGATCCCCTCCACTCCGAGGGAGACGCATTTTTCAGCGTCGGCCGGATGCAGGATTCCCTTGACGACCAGCGGACGCTTCCAGAGGTCGCGGTAGCGGGCAACCTCGTCCCAGGTAAACGCGCCGCCCATTTCACGCCGCACGAAACTCACGACCTCGTTCACGTCCGCCGTTGCCTGGGTATACGGCTTGAGATTGCCGAAGCGCGGCTGGCCGTGCTTCCACAGCGATTTGAGATAACCGGGTGAGGTGAGAATTCCGCACAGCATGCGCAAGTCCGGCCGGAAGGGCGAGGTCACGCCGGCCGCCACTTCGCGGGCTCGGGTCGTGCGCACCGGCACATCGAGCGTCAGCACCAGCACATGCACGCCGGCAGCGTCCGCGCGGCGCACGAGATCGAAGCCAATGGCGTGCTCGTTACGCGAGCATCGATAGAGTTGGAACCAGAGCACGTCGGGAGCGATTTCCGCAGCCCTCTCGACCGTCAGGCTGCCCACGAGACCGAGCGTGTAGGGTATGCGCGCGCGTTGCGCCGCCGCGGCCAGATACTCGTCAGCGCCCGGCCAGACCAGCGAAGGACCACCCATGGGGGCGACCCCGATCGGGGCGCAATAGCGCCTTCCGAACAATTCGATGTCGACCGGGGGCAACGCCGTGGTCACGCCATAGCGAGGCACCAGCTCCACGCATCGAACGCGCGCCAATTGCGCGCAATGCCGCCGTCAGCGCCTGCGCCTCCGTCGAGATATTCAAACGCGAAACGGGGAATATGTCCGCGCGCGTGCCGGCGCAGATAAGCCGTGGTCGGAAATCGACGGTGCAGGCCTGGAAAGCGCGGATTATCGGCCGGGGTGTAGGCATCGCCGGCCGAGCGAACGAGTGCCGTGGTGTCGTGCATGCCGCTTTCTGTTCCTGTCTAGAAATGACTAAACGAAGGGCGTGCAAAAGCAAGCGCGGCACCGTCTTTGTCGAGCACCCGCACCTCGCCCTCTCCCGCGCAAACCGTCCCTATCTCCGTGATGGCGACCTCTCGTCGCGCGGCCTCACGGCGGAAAACATCCAGTTCTCCCGGTGGGACAGTTATTAGTATCTCATAATCATCGCCGCCGGTGAGGATTGCTTCAATGCGAGCGGGATCGTGCCCGAGCACCGCGCGTGCGGCATCCGACAGCGGCACGCGCTGCGCCTCGATCACGGCGTCCATGCCCGAGGCTCGGCAGAGTTTCGTGAGATCGCCAACGAGCCCATCGGAAATATCCATTGCGGCGGACGCATGTTGGCGAAGCAGTTCTGCTAGGGCCGTGCGCGGCTGAGGGACGAGATACCGGGAGCGGAGGTGGTCTTGCTGGTGGGTTTCGAGCAACCATCGGGCGGACGCGTGCGGATCCACGCGCTGCAGAAGCCCCAGCGTGGCATCGCCTATGGTGCCGGTGACGACGACGCGGTCTCCGGGCCGGGCGCCCGCGCGCCTGACCATGCTGCCGTGCGGCACGGCGCCGAATGCAGCGATCGAAATCGTGATGGGGCCTCCTGTGCGGTCGGTATCGCCACCCAGAAGCGGACACTCGAACAGCTCGGCATCAGCACCGAGCCCGCGTGCGAATGGGGAAAGCCACGCTTCCCCGATCTCCGTTGGCAACGCGAGGGTCAGCAGAAAACCGAGCGGCTTTGCGGACTTCGCCGCAAGGTCCGAAAGGTTCACGCGCAGCGCTTTCTTGCCGACCGTTTCGGGAGGATCGTCGGAAAAAAAATGCACTCCGGCAATAATGCCGTCGGCCTTGAGCACGAGGTCGCAACCCGCCGGCGGCTCGATTGCCGCAGCGTCATCTTCGAGCCCAAAGGCGCCCGCATGCCTTGCCAGCGGCCTGAAATAGCGCGCAATCAGCAGGTCCTCGGCGGATTGCAACGTGCGCTTCATGGCAGCATGCCGTCTCGTCGCCTTCGCAAATGAAGTCGTGCTACGCTTACTCTGCGGACGAGCGATTAGCGAGAGCAAGGCGCAGGATCGATCCGCTGCATGATTGAACCGTTCGACCTCTATTCGCCGGAAATCGACGTGGATCCGTTTCCGCGCTACGAAATCCTGCGCGAGCACCATCCTTGCTACTGGAGCGAGAGCGGCAAGCTCTGGATCATCTCACGTTATCACGACATCGTGGAGGCCTGTCGCGACTGGGAGACGTTCTCGTCGTCGCAAGGAAACATGATCGACGAGATCCCGGGACGGGCGGGCGCAACGCTCGGAACGACCGATCCGCCGCGGCATGATCGCCTGCGCGCCCTGAGCCAGGCCGCCTTCGCGCGCAAGAACATCGACCACCTCGTAGCTCCGACCCTAGAAATCGCCGATCGCGCCCTCGATCAGATATGCGATGGCGAGAACTTCGAGTTCATCGATGATTACTCCAGCCGGATTACGGTCGGACTCCTGTTTCGCAGCATGGGGCTGCCCGAACGTGACCACGCCGAAATCAGACGCAAGGTCATCCTGGCCGTTACCACCGACAAATCGGTGAAGGGCCGCAACGCCGAGCATATTGCGGCGTTCAAGGAGCTCAGCGACTTTCTCACAGAAGAAGTCGCGGCGCGCCGCAAGCACCCTACCGATGATCTCATCAGCCATCTCGCGGAGGCAGAGATTGACGGGGATCGGCTTTCAGAACGTGAGGTGGTGCTGACTACTGCGACCTTCGTCATGGCCGGCGTGGAATCACTATCGAGCTTCATGAGCATGCTCGCGCTCAATCTACACGACTATCCCGACGCCCGCCGCCGCATCGTGGCCGATCCGAAGCTGATGGCACCCGCAATCGAGGAATCGCTGCGTTTCAATACTTCTGCGCAACGCTTCAAGCGAACCGTCATGCGCGACAAGAAATTGCATGGCGAGACGCTGCGCATCGGCGACAAGGTGGCGGTCGCCTTTGGCTCGGGGAACCGGGATTGGCGCAAGTTCCCGAATCCGGACGTCTACGACATCGAGCGCAGGCCGCAAGGCCATCTCGGTTTCGGTTCAGGCAAGCATTTCTGCCTCGGCAGCCAGATGGCACGGTTTGTTACCGAAGTCGCAATGAACCGGTTTCTCGAGCGAGTGAGCGAATATCATCTCACGGCGGACGCGATTGCGTGGAATTCATCATCGAACTTCCGCAGCCCGGTAGCGCTGCCGTTCGGCAGGGGCTAATCCACCGCAAATCCTCAGCCGGCACTGCGCTCGAATTCGCTCGCACGACAATGCCGGGCGATATGATCGAGCACGGCATTGACCAATCCGGTTTCGTCGCGGTCGACGAAGGCGTGGGCGACGTCCACATATTCCGAAACAACCACGCGGGCCGGAACGTCACTGCGGTGGGCCAGCTCATAGGCTCCGGCCCGTAACACCGCGCGCAGGATCGCGTCGATTCGCTTGAGCGGCCAGTCCTGGGCGAGAACCTTGTCCACGAGGGGATCGAGACTGCGTTGATCGCGAACGACCCCGGAAACAATATCGCGAAAGAATGCCGCTTCCGCCGGCAGATACTGCGCGCCTTCGACCTCACGGCCGATCCAGTGGCTTTCAAACTCGGCGACGATGTCGTTGAGTCCGGTGCCGGCGACCTCCATTTGATAGAGCGCCTGCACGGCCGCAAGCCGCGCGGCGCCGCGCCGGTTGGCCTTGCGCTCGGGTTTTGAACTGCCGTTGCGCGCCATGCAATCAGCTCGCGTAAAGGCGCCGCTTGAGGCGAATGAGGCAGAGCGCGGCGCGCGCGGCGTCGCCTCCTTTGTCGGCCTCCTCCTTGCGAGCGCGTGCCCAGGCCTGGGCGTCCGTGTCCACCGTGAGAATGCCGTTGCCGATGGGTATGCGCCGTGCCACCGAAAGATCGAGCAGAGCGCGCGCCGACTGCTGCGATACAATTTCGAAATGCAAGGTCTCGCCGCGGATGACGCAACCGAGTGCGATCGCGCCATCATAGGGCTGGCCCGCCGCTTCGGCCGCGTCCAGGGCCATTGCAATAGCCGGAGCCAGTTCAAGCGCACCCGGCACAGGCAGCCGCTCGAAAGCCGCTCCGGCTTCCTGCACTGCGCTCAGCGCGCCCGCAAACAACGCATCAGCAATATCTTCGTAAAATCTTGCCTCGACGATCAGAATACGCGCGCCGTCAAGCTTGCCAGCGTCTTTCCCGGCGGACCTGCGCGCCTCGGCCATGACGTACTCTCCACGACGAGAACCTCGTACCAAGCATATCCGGTCAGAGGCAAGCGAATGCGCAAGCGCCGCTAAGGCGGTCAGGCGCGCTCGATCAGCCGCGCGACGTAGCGCGCCATGAGATCGACTTCGAGATTGGTCTCGTCCCCCGCCGCAAGCGAATGGAAAGTCGTGACCTTCAACGTGTGCGGGATGATCAACACCGAAAACGTGTCACCCCGAACCTCATTGACGGTGAGGGAGACCCCGTCGAGCGCGACCGAGCCTTTTGGCGCAATCAAGCGAGCGAGGTCGGCAGGGGCACGAAACGTGAGTCGTGCCATCTCGACAAGATTCTCCCGCGCGATAACGGCCGCCAATCCGTCGACATGGCCCGCAACAATGTGCCCCCCGAGCTCGTCGCCCGCTTTGAGCGCGCGCTCGAGGTTGATGCGTGTTCCGGCTCGCCAGCGCCCGACCGTGGTCACCCGCAGCGTCTCGGCACCCGCGTCTGCCGCAAACCAGCTGCGGTCCGCTTCCTTGCCGCGCGCCACCGCCGTCAAGCAGGCTCCGTTGCACGCGATCGAGGCACCGATCTCGATGGTTTCGGGATCATAGCCGCACGCGATGGTGAGGCGGACGAGGTCCCCCTCACCACGCTCGAGCGCGGTGACCTCGCCGATATCGCTGATGATGCCGGTGAACAATGACGCCTCAAAGCAATGGCCGCGCTAACTTTTCGAGAGTGTCATCGCCCACGCTTTCAGAGGCAAGACACCTGAGCTGCGGCGAGTTCGTCAACGCGGACAGCGCCAGGCCATCGAGAGGATCGATTCCGTCGGCTCCGATCGGGATCGTGGACCGAAAGAGCCTCGCTTCGTCAACGAAATCGGCGCGCACGAGCGACGCGGCAAGAATGGGCCCGGCCTCGACCAAGAGCCGGGTTATGCCGCGTTCGGCCAGTACCCGCAGCACCGCCACGAGATTAAGCCGGCCGCCCAGCTCTGCCACGCGCTGCACGTCGATCCCCCGCATCCGCAGCGCCTGCTCGCGCTCCCGCGGTGCGCTCTCCCCTGTGATGACCCAGAGCGGCACAGCTTGCGCGCTCGCAACCAACCTGCTTCCAAGCGGGAGCCTGAGCCCACGATCGAGGACAACGCGCACAGGAGAATACATACCGGGCAAGCGACACGTCAGAAGAGGATCGTCCGCAAGCACCGTGCCAATGCCGGTCAACACGGCGTCATTCATTGCGCGCATCAGGTGAACACGGTTGCGGCTGGGCCCGCCAGTAATCACCGCGGGGCGCCGTCCGGAAAGCGCGACCTTGAGGTCGACCGAGAGTGCAATCTTCAACGTTACATGCGGCCGACCTTCCTGCATGCGCCGGATATGGCCGGCATGAGCGCGTCGTGCCGCTTGCGCAGCGAGACCTATTTCGACGTTGATTCCGCGCTCGGCCAGCCGCCAATGCCCCGCTCCGGCGACGAGCGGATTGGGGTCGGCCAGTGCCGATACGACACGAGCAATTCCGGCTGCGATAACAGCGTCCGTGCACGGGGGCGTCTTGCCGCTATGCGAGCAGGGCTCGAGCGTGACATAGAGCGTGCCAGAACGTGCCAGCGCTCCCGCGCGTCCGAGCGCCTCCGTCTCAGCATGGGGCCGCCCTCCCGGTTGGGTCCAGCCCCTCCCGACGATGATTCCATTGTTGACGACAACAGCACCTACCGCGGGATTGGGCCAAGCGCGCCCGCGGCCTCGGCGCCCGAGCGTCAAGGCAAGCGCCATGAACCGAGCATCTTCGTTATTCGTCAGAGAGCGGGTGTTCACTTCGGCCGAGGTGAACCAACTATGCAGGCTTATCGCCGTGTTCGATCCACCGCATCAGGCGTTCGAGTTGGGTGGAGGGCTTGGAGTGCAGGTCCGCGTCATACATCCGGCGAAGCTCCTCTCCGATCGCAAACAGAGTCTCAGTGCCCAACCGGATGACGTTTTCGGGCTTTTTCTCGTCTTGGGTCAAAGCTGACGTGGATTGGGCTTGTTTGGGCATGCTCAAGTAACCGAATAGGGGCAACGTAACGGCACCAAGATGGTTCCCCAGGTCACCAAGCTCATTTCAAGGAGGGCGCAACGGCTTCGCTCAAACGGGCGGCTCGGCCAATGGCCTGCTGCCATGACGCTTTCATACCCACTGTGGCTTTTTAACACTAGAGGGGGGGATTGATCAGTGGTTAAACGTCAGTGGTTCGTTAGGGAATCACTCAACTCGGGGGCTCCAATGAAGAAGCTTTTTGTTGCACTGCTTGCGACATTCGTCGCATTCGGCATGGTTGGTTGCGTCGGCAAGGGCAAGGCACCGCCTGTCGTGACCAAGGGCTAAGCTGAACCGCTCTATCCCTCTGTGGCTGCGGCTGTGGACGCGGTGGTCAGCTCATGAAGCTGATCTCGGGTCCACAGCCTAGCCATTAGCTTGGGTGGCTTCTGGGCCGCTCAAGAGCCGCTGGTGAACCTCAGTGAGGTTCTGCCGGCGTGAACGGCGCTCAGAAAAACGCCAGGGTTCGGATTTCGATGCTCTCGCGCGGCCGTGCGTTTGGCGGCGCGGAGGGGTCGTCGAATGCGGTGTGGGCAGTCCAGCGCGCGCGGCCGTCCTTGAGCGAATCATAAACCTTAAAGACCAGCGCCTCCTCGCGCCGCATGCGCGGAAACCAGTACCACTGGTGCCGCGGATTGTACTTTATGGCGTAGGTCTGTCCGACCCGGTTGGGGTAACGCCGTTCCGAGATAACCAGATCGTCGGGCGAGAGCGTGCGCGCGTCGCAGATCGCCAGGGGAAATGTCTCGACCGGATGCCTGATTGGCCGCCAGACCTGCACGATGGCAAATCGGCGCCGCAGCAGATCGTCCGCCTCCGCCGGGAGGAGATCACGCACCCGCTGTGGGCCTGACCATTCGGTATAATCGTTGTGCACCCGGCGCACCACTTCGCGAATCTTGCGTGCCGCGCGCAATTCGTCATCGGCTGTTCGCAACGTGTGATCGAACACCACGACGCGCGATGCTCCGCTTTCCGCCTTCACCAGCGCTTCCATCTCGGGGTAGTAGACGCGGCGCACCTCGTCCTCGTCCAGGAAGTCGCGCATCTTGGTGTCATGGCGAACGAAGCGGAAGCCATCCTGTTCGAGGCCGAACTTCGCTGCATCGGGCCGCCCGTTTTTGATGGTGATGGCACGGGGGTCCTGCTGCTCCCCGCTGCGTACATCGAGGTCGCCGGGCGCCCCCGTTTGCGTGAAGATTTTTTCTCCCGTATCGGCGATGTAGTTGAGCGTCGCCTCGACCTGATCGGGCATTGTGTCCTGTTCGAGCACTGCAACCATCGGCAACTCCTTCACATTTGAAGACTCGCTGCTGTGAACCCGCGCTCTGCGGGCTCGTGCGAAGTCAATTCCCCTCGCCCTCTTCACTGATCCGCTCAACCGAGACGACCCGTTCGTCGTCAGCGGTATCGAAGACGATGACGCCTTGCGTCGACCGGCCGGCGATGCGAATGCCTCCAACGCGGGTCCGGATGAGCTTTCCACCGTCCGTCACCAGCATGATCTGGTCCTCGTCCTCTACCGGGAAGGAAGCGATCAAGCTGCCGGTCTTGCGCTTGATTGTACCGTCCCGCTCACGCACGTCCATGGCGACAATGCCCTTTCCTCCGCGGCCGGTCACCCGGTACTCATGGGATGACGTGCGCTTGCCGTATCCGCGCTCCGAAATCGTGAGCACAAACTGCTCGGCTGCCGACATTTCCACATACCGTTGCTCGCCGAGCTCGATTGCGCCATTGGCCTCCTCCGCGTCGGTTGCAATTTCCTCCGCCTCCCCGGTGAGGCCGCGGCGCACGGCGCTGGCGCGCTTGAGGTAAGCCGCGCGCTCATCCGCGCTCGCTTCCACGTGGCGCAAAATTGAAAGCGAAATCAGCCTATCGCCTTCGGCAAGCGCAATGCCCCGCACGCCCATGGAGGTGCGACCCTGAAAGACGCGCACATCGGTCACGGGAAAGCGGATGCACTGACCCCCGGCCGAAGTGAGCAGCACGTCATCGCGCTCGGTGCAGATCGCCACATCGACGATGGCTTCACCCTCATCGAGCTTCATCGCGATAATCCCGGAGCGCCGGACATCGACAAAATCGGAAAGCTTGTTGCGCCGCACGGAACCGCGCGTGGTTGCGAACATCACGTCGAGCTCGCCCCAGCTCTCCTCATTCTCCGGCAGCGGCATGACCGTCGCGACAAGCTCGCCCTGCTCAAGCGGCAGGATGTTGATCAGGGCTTTGCCGCGGGCCTGCGGCGCGGCTTGCGGCAGCCGCCAGACCTTCTCCTTGTAGACGCGGCCGTGCGAGGAAAAGAACAGAACCGGCGTATGGGTCGAAGCGACAAACAGACGCGAGACAAAATCCTCCTCTCTCGTCTGCATGCCGGCGCGGCCTTTGCCGCCGCGCCGCTGGGCGCGATAGGTCGAGAGCGGCACGCGCTTGACATAGCCGAGATGCGAGACGGTCACGACCATGTCCTCGCGATGAATGAGGTCTTCTTCCTCGACCTCGCCCTCCTGTTCGACAATCACGGTGCGGCGCGGCGTGGCGAATTTTGACCGGACCGCCGAGAGCTCATCCTTGACAATCGACTGGATGCGGGCGCGCGAACGCAGGATGTCGAGATAATCCGCAATCTCGGCCGCAAGCTTGTCAAGCTCCGCCTTGATCTCATCGCGCCCAAGCGCCGTGAGCCGTTGCAGGCGCAGATCGAGGATCGCCTTCGCCTGTTCTGCGGAGAGCTTGTAGGTGCCTGATGCTGAAACCTTATGCCGGGGATCGTCGATCAACGTGATCATGGCGTCGACATCCGCCGCCGGCCAGTCGCGCGCCATCAGCAATTCGCGTGCTTCGTTCGCATCCTGGGAGCTGCGGATGAGCCTGATCACCTCGTCAATGTTGCTCACCGCGATTGCGAGCCCTACCAGCACGTGGGCACGATCGCGAGCCTTGCCGAGCAGATGCTTTGTACGCCGATATACGACCTCTTCGCGAAACGCGATAAAGGAGGTGAGCAGATCCTTCAGGTTCATTACCTGCGGACGGCCGCCATCGAGCGCAACGACGTTCGCCCCGAAGGTCGATTGCAACGGCGTATAGCGGTAGAGCTGATTGAGGACGACGTCCCCCATGGCATCACGCCTAAGCTCGATCACCACGCGATAGCCCTGGCGGTCCGATTCATCGCGCAGCGCGGAGATGCCAGCGATCTTCTTGTCGCGCCACAGCTCGCCGATGCGCTCGACCATCGCCGCCTTGTTCACCTGGTAGGGAATCTCGGTGATGATGATCGCCTCGCGGTCGCCGCGCAGCGTCTCCATCTCGACCTTCCCGCGCATGACAATCGAGCCGCGGCCCAGATGGTAGGCCAAGCGAATGCCTTGGCGGCCAAGAATAATGCCGCCAGTCGGAAAGTCCGGCCCGGGGATGATCTCAATGAGCTCATCGATCCCCATTGCTGGGTTGTCGATGAGCGCAATGCAGCCATCGATCACTTCGCCGAGATTGTGCGGGGGGATATTGGTGGCCATCCCGACCGCGATCCCGCCCGCGCCGTTGACCAGCAGGTTCGGAAAACGCGCCGGGAGAACAACCGGCTCTTTTTCATTGCCGTCGTAGTTGGGCTGGAAATCGACAGTGTCCTTGTCGATGTCCTCCAGAAGCTCCATGGCCGGCCGCGCCAGCCGGCATTCCGTGTAGCGCATCGCCGCCGGCGGATCGCCATCAACGGAGCCGAAATTTCCCTGCCCATCGATGAGGGCAAGGCGCATGGAGAAATCCTGTGCCATGCGCACCAACGCGTCATAGATCGCCTGGTCGCCGTGCGGGTGGTATCTGCCCATCACGTCGCCGACCACGCGCGCCGATTTCACGTATTTCTTGTCGGGCGTATGCCCGTTCTCATGCATGGAATAGAGGATGCGACGGTGCACCGGCTTTAGCCCGTCGCGGACATCCGGCAATGCGCGCGCCACGATCACGCTCATGGCGTAATCGAGGTAACTGCGCTTCATCTCCTCAGCGATGGAGACAGGACGAATGTCGGAAGGGCCGGGAGCTTCCGGCGGCTGATCGTCGTCGTTGGCCAACAGGAAATCCGTACGTGGAGGGTGCTGATTATGTAGCTGATTCAGTCGTGCTGCGCCACCCCAAAGCGCGTCAACCCAAAGCTGTTTTCAAATGGGAATTCAGGAGGTTAGTGTCAAGCGGGCGAGCAGCCGGGATTACTGCTTGCGGAAAGCGCAAGCGCAAATCCGGGACAACCTCGCGCCCCCAGCAAACAGACCGACCGGCAAATCGGCTCTGCCAAAACGAACCCAACAGTATTCGTGAGCTATGACTCAAACGCAGCACCTAGACGGCTTCTTTCAACCGCTCCGCGCCTGTATTCTCTGTAAATAACAGGAAATACGGGCCCGCGTGCAAGAAGTGCCCGTAAAATTTGGACTTGCCAAAAAATAACAGAGGCGGGAACAGGGCAATAACAGAGAGATAGCAGGGAAACCGGGCGGAGATTGCAAACCGGCCTGCTGCCGGTTGGATCGGCAAAATTGCATGGCTTCCTTTGAGTGCTTGGAGCCTGTAATGGTCGTGAAGCGCTGCGCGAGTTGCCATTGAGGACTGCAACCATCGGCGCCGCAAGCGCTGTGTGAAGCAGCCCTCATAGATAACTCCTTCGTTGATAAAGCTTTTCGTCTGTTGGCTTTGTTTGGTAGTTTGGTAAAAATCGAGCCTCATCGGCTCGGAAAGCCCGTCCTGTTTTCATTGAAGAATTCGCCTTCAATTTGCAAAAATACAACCTTTGGCCGATCCCACTCAGGCCATGCAACCGCAGAATATAGTTTCGAGTTATAACTCACTGCACCTGCGTTCCTTATGAACTCTTTTTGAGCATATGATTAACACATATTGTAGCAAATGTCAAGAGCAATCCGACAGAGCGATCCGCCTAACAATCCGCCTATCGGCAGCAAATTCTTTGGCGGGTGTTGCCGCACCTCTATTGCTACCAGCGCAGCTTGCAATGAGCGGCGAGAAGGAGGCGCGACAACACCGGTCCACCCTTTGAGCTGGAAGAGATTAGTCGGCCTGAAAGCCAAAACATTTGCGACGGGCCCAACTAACCATCTTCAAGGTGGATTGAGCAAACCAGATCCGGCTCTCGACGCCGGTTCCCCCCGAATACATTCCCGCAGACTGGCCAGCGGCCTTTACATTGATGCTCGGCAAGTCAGCTGTTTCCAGCGGCGGACATCCTTTTTTTTTTCAGTAGGTCTCAGCCGCTATGTGTCAGCAGCTGCCGTGAGCAGGTGCAGCAAAATTCGCCACAGAAGGCACGCTCAACTACTCGATCACCTCGTCGGCGCGGGCGAGCAGCATCGGCGGTACCGTGAGTCCAAGCGCCTTGGCAGTTTTGAGATTGATGACAAGCTCGTACTTAGTCGGTGCTTGCACCGGAAGGTCGGCGGGCTTCTCGCCCTTAAGGATGCGATCGACGTAACCAGCCGCGCGCCGGTTTTGGTCGAGGAAGTCAGACCCATAGCAGATCAGGCCGCCACCGACTACGAACAAGCGATTGCCGTAGACTGCGGGCAGTCTGTGTCGGGCGGCCAGCGTCACGATCAGATCGCGATGAAGCAGCGCCAACGGACTTCCCGTCACTATCAGGCCGCTATTGCCGGAGCGCGCGAAGGCTGCGACGGCGCGCTCCATCTCCCCGACGTCACGCACGTTGACCGGACTCACCTCCACCCCGAGCGACGGCGCCGCGGTCTGGGTCGCGGCGAACAAGCCGATGCCGACGGATGAGGCGGCATCCCGAAGGACAGCCGCTCGCGTCGTGCTTGGTGCGATCTCTTTAAGTAGCTCCAGATATTTCGCGCCCATAGCGTATTCGAAATTCATGAAACCGGTGACGTTGCCACCCGGCGGCGACTGACGACCGTGAACACGATCGGCACAGTGCGGGTGGCCTCTTGCAACGCCGCTGCGGCCGGGGTGCCGTTGGACACGATGACGTCCGGAGCGAGGGTGACCAACTCAGCCGCGTATTTGCGCGTGTCGTTGGCATTGCCCCCGGACCAGCGGACGTCGATGCGCACGTTGCGGCCGACGCTCCAGCCAAATTCCTGCAGCCCCTGCAAGAATGCTGCGAGGCGGGCCTGCCCCTCCGGATCGCTCGCGGCCGCGCCTGTGAGCACGCCGATGCGCCTTATGCGATTTGTCTGCTGCGCGCGCGCGGCGAGCGGCGACGCCGCCGTGCCGCCGAGCAGGGTGATGAACTCGCGCCTTCTCACTCGATTACCTCGTCGGCGATAGCGAGCAGCGACGGGGGCACGGTCAGGCCGAGCATCCGGGCAGTCACGGCGTTGATGACCAGCTCGAACTTGCTCGACTGTACGACCGGCAGTTCCGCCGGCTTGACGCCCTTGAGGATGCGGCCGGTATAGACGCCAACCTGACGAAGCGCTTCCGTAATGTTGACTCCGTAGCTCATCAGCCCGCCGACTTCGGCAGTTTCACGCAACGAGTAGGTCGCCGGGACTTTGTGGAGCGTCGCCAAGTGGACCAACTGGACACTCCGGCTGGTGAGAAAAGGGTCATTGCCAACGAACAGGGCGTCGGGTCGCTCGCGCACGAAAGTTGCGAAGGCCGCTTCGATCTGCGGACTGGTGCTGGCTTTGAGAATCTGGATTTGCAGTCCCATGCCGCGAGCAGCCGGTTCCACGTCTCTCAACGTGGTCTCTGCATTCGTAGTATTGGCCGGATTGACAAGCACGGCAATGCGAGCGGCTCCGGGCACAAGCTCGCGCAGGAGTCCCAGCCGCTTTGCGGTCAACTCGCCAACGAGAAAGTTGACGCCTGTAAGGTTGCCGCCCGGTCGGCCGAGGCTGGTCACAAGGCCGAGCCTGACCGGGTCTTGGCCGACGATGAAGACGATCGGGGTTGTCGCGGTTGCTGCCTTGGCCGCCAACGCCGTAGCGGGACCTCCGCCTGTTGCGATCACCGCGACCCGTCGGCGAACCAGTTCGGCCGCCAGCGCCGGCAACCGGTCAAATTGACCCTCCGCCCAGCGGTATTCGATCGCCACGTTCTCGCCCTCAACATAGCCGGTGTCTTTCAGGCCTTGGCGAAATGCGCGTAGTTGGTCCGACAATGTGTAGGGCGATCTGATATCGAGATACCCAATCACCGGCATCGCCGGCTGCTGCGCACGCGCCGCGAGCGGCCACGCGGCCGCCGCGCCGCCGAGAAAAGTGATGAAATCGCGCCGTTTCAGGTGACCGAATTGCATACGCTGCCCCGAACCATGGAGTGACAGCATAGCGGATTGACCAGCATCAAGTCAGGGCTCGCTGCAGTGCGGGATTTTGACGCGGTTTTTGACCGGTTTGGGTCAATAGTTTGCATTACTGCGCTGCAGCATTAGCGGCCGCTTCACTCCAATCAGCAGACATCCCATGCCCATCTCCAGCCCAGTCTATTCGGCATTCGAACCAACCGTCATCCGGGGATAGGAGCGGGAGGCTCGTAGAGGTACTGCGTTCCATCCGGGCGGATGATGTAGACCTGATCTTGGATGCCACTTTGTCCACCCGACATCGCGGTCGGCTGCCTTACCTCAAGTTCCTTGAGCCGCTGCCACGCGGCACTTTCCGCTGCGGCCTGCAACTCATACTCACCGCCCAATGCATATGGTTTACGCGAAAACGTATCGTAACCTTCGATCTTCCATTTGCCCATGTAGGAGCCTTCACGCGAAAATCGCCAACTGGGTCGACTTATTCTACCCCAGTCTAGGTCCTGTGTTCAGTTGAGCAGAATGATAGCGGAAGCCAAGTGGATCCCGGCGAGAAAATTTCTCGCTAGTTTGTCGTAGCGTGTCGCGATAGCGCGAAAGTGCTTGAGTTTGTTGAAAAAGCGCTCGACGAGATTACGCTCGCAATACAGGGCAAAATCGCAGGGTAATGGCGTGGTGCGGCGGGGGTGGAAAGAATCACCGGGGTGATTTGCCGCTCGGTAAGGGTATTGATGAAGGCGTCTGCGTCGTATGCCTTGTCGGCAATGACCGCCCCTGGATCAACATGCTCGAGCAATGGCTCGCCGCCGGTGAGATCGTGGTCTTGTCCTGGCGTGAGAATGAACTCGACGGGATTGCCGAGAGCATCGACGAGTGCGTGAATTTTCGTGCTCAGCCCGCCGCGGGATCGACCGATCGCTTGCGCGCCGTTTTTTTTCTTGCGCCAGCACTATGCTGGTGAGCGCGCACAATAGTGGTATCGATCATCATGTACTCGTTGTCGTGATCACTCGCCAATTCCTTGAAAATACGTTCAAAAACACTGCCCTTGGCCCATCGGCTGAAGCGCTGATAGACGATCTTCCAATCACCGAAGCGCTCGGGGAGATCACGCCAGGGAATGCCCGCTCGAAATCGGTACAGCACGGCTTCGACAAACAAGCGATTATCGGCCGCGGTGCCGCCGACATGGCCTTCGCGCCCGGGCAGAAAGTCCTTGATCCGCTCCCACTGGTCGTCACGTAATGCATAGCGTCGCATCGGTCAGCCCTCCTCAAGGCTGACCGCCCACGAGTCACACAATCGCTGATTTGGGAATCCCAAATGTTACGGTGTTCTGCGTTTGATTCTGATCCGTTCCCGCGCAACGCGCGGGTAACTGAAGACAGGACCTAGAGCCATTCCGATCCCCCCCACCCGAAAAGTTGTCCCATAACGGCAAGTGAGAACGTTAGTGCAAAAAAACGAGTACCATACAGTCATGTCGTCTGGCGGAATGGCATGGTGGCGATCGATCATTTGACGGGAAGCTTGATGTGCTGCGCGTTGTGGCTGTGGGTGGAGGCATGCTGAACACACCAGTCGAATTCGCAGCGCAAAAACCAGACCTGTAAGGACATTAGGTTCGGGTTTGTGCCGCACGCATCATTTCGGTTTGCACGGAATCATAGAGCTCAATCCACGCTCGTCTCAATTCCAAAGTGAATGCAGAGCCAAACTGCTCTTCCAAACTCCATATCAATGCTTCCCAAATGCAGCAAGCTGTGATGCAGTGACTCCAAACCGCGCATGCTGACGGGCCGTGTGACCTATGATTGACTGGAACAATGCATGATTGTTAAGTGCGCCAACAATCGCGGCGATTGTATCCATCAGCTTAAGATATTGTCTCTCCATGTCGTTAGGAAACAGGCGTTGCGCGTCAGGAGCATTTGCAAAAAATCGCGCGTAGAATTTGGCGGCGAGATTTCGGCGAAGCGGCCACATCTCGTCAAATGATTGAGTAATCAGGTTAACCTGCTCAGGATTCATAACCTGTAACCACTACCCCGCTGCAATGGAAGGACAATAACACACTTCCTTCGCGGTATGCGGCCGTGTCATGATCAGAGGGCTACATGCGAATATAGTCCGGTTACCCCCTAAAACTCTCCGTGAATGCGGACATCCCTGTTCCGCAGCCTAGTGCCACAGGCGGTCATTAGCCAGCTCCGGCCCTTCACCTCTCGCGCTTTTCGGGCGATCTTTCTTTGCGGATCCCGACTGATCGTGCGGCACCCTCGTACCAACTGCTTTTTTTAAGCTTGGCCATACTGCCTGCAATTTTCTTCTTCTTCACCGACATATTGAACTTTGGAGCGCGGGCTTTGCTTTCATCCTTTTTGGACAATCGTAGCCTCCCATTTGATCACCGAGTCAGCGCGTGCGAGCGCGGTCGGTGGCTGTTTGCAAGCCTCCGATTGATGGCCAAATCAAATTTAGTGTGTTGGGCGTTAGGCGGCAGCTTGTCGTATCCGTCCATATCCGTGTCCGCTGCCCGTCCAATACCAGCCAAATAATTTCACGCAGCGCATGAAATGCATCGGATCGCAGTCGGCTGCACCTTTAGGCGTTTGGGGTCTATATGTGCGCCACACTGGGTGCAGATGCCGTAGGTACCATCGGAAATCCGCTTAAGCGCTTCTTGAATTTGATGTACCTCATTCATTTCGGAATTCTCGATAGCTTCGAGGGCCTCCAGATTTTCGAGGTCGGTTGCCGCTCTTCGGAATCGGATGACAGTGGTTTGCGTAGTTCGCTGTCGATCTCAGCAACGCGACCCGTCAGTTCAGAAAGCCGAGCCTTGAGTGCTTTCGCGATGTTCTCATGCATGTCAATGGCATCCGACGGCGGCCATGCGCCAGCGCTATCGCTCACTTGGTGCTGTGAAAAATTTTTCACCGTAAGCGAAACGATTGGGCTTGAGGAAGAAGCCGAGCAGCACCGCGCCGTTGGGCGCGATTGCCTCATGCTGATTACCCGCGGGGCGCCAGACGAATTGACCCGGCCCGCATTTGCCCTCGTGATCCTCAAGCGAGCCCTCGATTACGTAAGTCTGTTCGAGTGCAGTGTGCTCGTGCAGCGGCACGACGGCACCCGGTTCGAGCTTAAACAAAGCCGTGGTGACCCCGGTATCGTCGGTATAGAGCACCTTGATTTTGATGCCCGGAAACTTGGTCGTCTCCCAGGACATATTGGGCACGTCCAGATAATGTGCCGCGCGTTCAGGCGGATTTTCTGGCTTGATGTCGGGGTGCGCGAGCTTGCGGGTTTGCACGGACATGGCGAACTCCTTGGATTTTGCCCAAAGAACGCGGGTGTCCAAGTATACTGCGCGCAATGCGGAATCTAAAGTGTCCACCGAAGGGCACTGAGGCTGGTCCGCTTACGCTCCAAGACTCTCCGTAACCGCGGACATTCCGGCACGGCCGCCAAGGCCGAGTAGGCCCGGGGAATTTCACCCCGAGCCTCTCACAGATCCGGACTTGACACTCTCGCGTCATCCGGCTCGTGCCACCGCACGAAGGCTGCCGCCTTCCATTGAATATCGGGTTCCTCCCGTTGCCGGTTGACCCGATCTCAAAGGCGATGACCCACCCCCTTCGCTCCACGGGCATTACCCCGCTTCAACACTACTACGAGGCAGTCCGCCCCTCTCCGGCGCATCAGTACTTTCGGCCTCGCGGTTGGAGCCGCTTGTGCCTTTTCCCTTAGCATCGCCGGCCAGGTTCTCACGTTCCGTACAAGAGCCAGATTGAGCTTCGCGCCGCCTCCATGCCGGATGCCGTTTGGGCAGTCTCAGGACATCCCCCAAACTTATCCCAGAGGAATGGCAACCCCCCGGTTTTGACATCGTCTAATCCGCTTTCGACACGTCATCAGCGGTTCGCTTGCGCTCGCCTCTCTCAATCATACCTGCCGGAATCTCGTTCCGACTTTTCCGCAACGTTCACCACCATCGCTTTTGACAACAGCAGCTTGCGGTGGCTTGAGATCAACACCTGATTGCCGAACTCGAAGGACCTACCTTCATCTCTCGTACAGTTACGCATCGCCGTATGGACCGGCGTTACTCGTGACACAATGCCATTTCCGGTCGTGAGCAGGTGCAGCATTGGCGCGCACAAAGCCCACTCATTCGATCACCTCGTCTGCGAGCATTTGCATCGAAATCGGCACCTCGACGCCAAGCTCCTTGGCAGTCTTCATGTTGATGACCAGTTCGAACTTGGTGGGCCGTTCGATCGGCAAATCGGCAGGGCGAGCGCCGTGAAGAATCTTCGAAACGAAGGCCCCGGTCCGGCGATAGAGCTGGATCAGGTCCGGGCCATACGACATCAGGCCGCCGCCGTCAGGAAAGGTTCGAAATTGCGATATTCCGGGGATGCGGCGAGCTGATAAGATTTCCGCGGTTCGGGCTCCTGCCTGACGCGTCAGTGGAGAACCAAGCTGGATAACAGCTTGCGGACCTTGAGCGAGGCCCAACTTGAGCGCCGCCTCCAGTCCGTCGTTGTCGCGAAACTCCATCACCACGAGATCGATCGAGCTTGCCTTTACTGCCGCCTTGATCGCATCGAGCTGATACGTGCCGGTTGTCGCGTCCCACAGCGCTGCAACTTTGCTCACATTCGGCACAATGTCACCTATTTGCTGCAGCCACTTGCCGCACAATGTCGGCGCATCCAAAAAAAGACCCGTGAGGTTGCCGCCCGGATGTGCGAGACTCTCAACATAGCCGCTGGCGACGGGATCGCTTTCGAGATCGTTTGCAAGAATCGGGAGCGTAGTCGTTGTCGATCGCGCTGCCTCGATCGAGGGACGAGCCGTTGCGACAAGAATAGCAGGCCGCAGCTGAATGAGCTCTTGCGTTAGATGCGGAAGGAGTTCCGGTCTGCCGCGCGCCCACCGCGCTTCGACTTTGACATTGTCGCCTTCAACATACCCGGCCTCACGCAAGCCCGCGCGCAAAGCATTAAAAACCGGAGATCCAAACTCGGGACTCCCGGATGAAGAAATCCGACTACCGGCACCCCTTGTGCCTGTTGCGCTCGCACCGTAAGCGGCCATGCCGCGGCCGTACCGCCGAGAAGCGTGATGAACTCGCGCCAATTCATCCCGAACATGAGTTTGCTCCCCTTGGATCGATGCCACCGGTTCCGACCCGAACGATAGCACGGCGGTGAGAGGGCCGCTGCACTGCGGAATTTCCCTCCGGCTTATGTCAGCTCGGGGTCAGTTAGCGGAATTCATTCGCGCAGCCAAGCGCATCCGGGTCGTGCCATGTGTGGACGGCTCCGGGCTGGCAAGAACTTTCTTGACGTCGCAGACCTGGTCGGTGCAGCCATGTGTTCTGCCTGTTGGTGCGGTTCGCATGACCGCTGGCCATAATGCCCTCCGCGGATCAGGTCCCGGTCAAAAGCCCGCATTCGAGATGCAGTGGCACGAGTGGGTTGTCCTTGCCGCCGGATCGACCGGCTCTGCGACTAAACTCGGCCGCCTTGCCGGCCGCGCTTTTGTTGAATTGAAAGGCGCGCGAAGGAACCGTGAGTAATTCTCAGCGGCGGTCGGTTCACGTCAATCAACGGACACAATCATTATAGGGCTGGGGATCTGCCCGACTTTGTCCTCCACTCCGTGGTATGATCCTTGCTTGACGCAGTGGGTCTCGATCTCGGAGGTTTGCATGAACGCACGCGTATTCCATAGCTTGGTTACAATTTATACGGTCTTCATTCTGGCCGCCGCGGAAGCCACGATCGAGTGCTCGCCGGCAGGGGCACAAACCGACCTGAAGGTCTCGCTCAACGCGCCTTATGACGGTTCCAACGCAGCCTTCTTCCTGGCCGACGAAAAGGGCTACTACGCCGGCGAAGGGCTCCACGCGACCTTTGATCCCTCCGGTGGCTCCGGCGAGGTTGCGACGCGCATCGGCAGCGGCACGTATGACTTCGGTTTCGGCGATATCAACGTTCTCATGGAGTTCAACGCGAAGAACCCGGCGAACGCTGGCCGGGCGGTGTACATGCTTTATTATCGTTCGCCGTTGTCGGTTGGCAGCTTCAGCAAGAACAATATCAACAAGCCTACCGACCTCAACGGCAAGAAGATGGGCGGCGCTTTGACGGACGGGGCCTACAAGCTGTTCCCGGCCTACGCCAAGCTCGCCTCGATCAACGCCAGCTCGATCCAGTGGCAATTCGGCGATCTGCGGCTGCGCGAAACGTTACTCCTCAAGGGCGACGTGGATGCGATCCTTGGTTTCGACTCGACGATGTATTTCAACTTCATCCGTCAAGGCATCGCGCCGGCTGATATCAAGTTTCTCTACTACTCGGATGCCGGGTTGAACATCTATGGTAACGCGATCCTGGCCTCAAAGAAAATTCTCGAGGGTAATCCCAAGGCGACGCGCGGCTTTGTCGCCGCTACAGCAAAGGGCTGGCGCGACGCAATCACGGATCCCGCCGCAGCGATATCTGCCTTGAAAAAGCGATCAAGCTTGGTGGACGAAAAGCTTGAATTGTCAAAGCTCGAATGGCTAATCAAGAACCAGCTCCGGACCGATGAGTCGGAGGCGGATGGGCTTGGTGGCGTGCGCGCCGAGCGGTTCGCGGCATCATTGGCAACAGTCGGGTTGGCGTTCGAGCTCGCCTCGACGCCAGCTCCAGCAGAGGTCTTCATAGCGGAATTTTTGCCTGACCCTGCGATCCGCAGGCTGCCCTAGCCCCGGCGAATGCAGCCGTTCGTCAACGTCTCGGACGTCAGCCTCATTTATGATGGTGGATCTGCGGGCGGCACGCTCGCCCTTGAAAGGGCGACGCTTTGCATCGACAAGGGCGAGTTTGTCGCCATCGTCGGCCCTTCGGGTTGCGGAAAATCCACGCTCCTTAGGCTCGTTTCCGGCCTCCATCTTGCGACAAGCGGCGGGGTAATCGTTGCCGATCGCGAGGTCTCGGCACCACTCAACATCGTCGGAATGGCCTTTCAAAACCCGATCATGTTGCCGTGGCGCACCACCATTGAAAACGTCCTGCTGCCGCTGGAGATCGTGGAGCCGCACGCCAGCCGCTTTCGCGCGGAGCGCCGCCGCTACCGGAAAAAAGCGCTGGAGCTTCTTTCGGCCGTCGGTCTTGAAAGCTTTGCGGACCACTATCCCTGGCAACTGTCCGGCGGCATGCAGCAGCGCACCTCGCTGTGCCGCGCTCTGATCCATGAGCCGGAACTGCTATTGCTGGACGAGCCGTTTGGCGCGTTGGACGCCTTCACACGCGAAGAACTGTGGGTTGTCCTCGAAAATCTCTGGCTCAAGCAGACGTTCACCGCAATTCTGGTCACCCACGACCTGACTGAGGCGGTCTACCTCGCAGACACAGTTTACGTCTGTTCAAAACGGCCCGGCCGCATCGTCGCAGCCGAGCCTGTTGCCCTATCGCGGCGGCGCGACATCTACGCCTCGGAATTTGTGGCGATCGTCCGCTCCCTCAAGGATAATATCGTCGAGGTGCGGGCGCATGAGTCCTAGACGCGCCGAAGACGTATGCTGCCTTGGCTGTTCGTCCTCGGCCTACTGCTGCTGTGGCAGTTCGTTTGCACTGCGTTTACGATTCCGGCGTTCGTGCTGCCGAGCCCATCGCTGATCGCAGCCTCGCTGCAGAAATATCTCGGCCCGATCTCCGAGCATTCGTCGGTGACCCTGGCACGCACCCTGGCCGGCTTCGCGATTGCAGTGGCCCTCGGCGTGCTGCTGGGGTTGGCCATCGGATCGTTCCGCATGATCTATCGCGGGCTCTATCCGGTACTGGTCGGCTTCAACAGCATTCCAAAGGTCGCGGTCGTACCGCTATTCGTGATTTGGTTCGGCATCGGGACCATTCCGGCGGTCCTTACGGCGTTCCTCGTCTCGTTCTTTCCGATCGCCGTCAACGTGGCGACCGGGCTGGCGACAATCGAGCCTGAACTTCTGGACGTCATGCGCTCACTCGGCGCCAGCAAACGCAAGATCCTGCTGAAAATCGGGCTGCCTCGCTCGATGCCCTATTTCTTTGCCTCTCTCAAAGTGGCCATCACGCTTGCCTTCGTCGGCACGATCATTTCCGAAACGGTCGCCGCCAACAGCGGTATCGGCTATCTGATGATGGCCGCTACTTCCAATTTTGACACGCCGTTGGTGTTCGCTGGCCTTGTCGTCATCGCTGCAATGGGAATCGTCATGTACGCACTATTCGCCATGGTCGAGCAGCGGATGACTTTCTGGGCCAAGCGCGGAGAGGGGCTGATGGCATGAGCCCGTTCGACCCCGCTGTCCGGCAGCGATGACAGCATCACGCTGCCGCGCTCGTCATGATTAACTCCCCGCACGAGCTGCGTCGGGCGATCAGAAACGGCTGTTTTCACGGCATCACTACCGGGCATGCGTCCGGGTACGTCCAAGCCAATCTTGCCATTGTTCCGTCCGAGGCCGCAGAGGAATTTGTGGCCTTTTGCAAAGCCAATGTCCGCTCTTGCCCTATTCTTGCCGTCGGTAGACCCGGCGAGCCGAACCTTCCTTCGCTCGGCATCGATATCGATGTGCGCTCCGACCTCCCGGCCTATCGCCTGTATCGCGACGGCGTTCATATTGAAACTCGGGCTAACATATTACCGCTTTGGCGCAGCGATCACGTCGCGGTCGCGATCGGCTGCTGGTTCTCGATGGAAGACGCTTTGCGGCGTGCAGGCGTGCGATTGCGCCATTGCGAGCTTGGCATTCAAGGTCCGCTGTTCCGAACCAATCGGCCAGCCGTCCCCGTTGGCCGCTTCGGCGGCTCGCTGGTGATGTCCATGCGCCCGTTCATGCGCGATCACGTCGCGATCGCGAAGGAGATTACAGGGCGCTTTCCACGCGTGCATGGCGCACCGCTGCACGAAGGGCCGGCATTGGCACTCGGTATCGCCGACCTGATGAAGCCCGATTTCGGCGAGCCGATCGACATTTTGCCCAACGAGGTGCCGCTTTATTGGGGATGTGGCCTGACCGCCCTGACGGCTTTGCAAGCTTCCGGGATTCCGTTTTTCATCACGCACGCACCGGGGGCAATGCTGGTTACGGATGTGCGCAACGGCAGCCTAGCGGACTAAGGGAGGACCAACAGTCCGCGCCTGTTGCATTGGATGAATGCTCGATCAGAATATCTTCGGCAGTTAGCGCGCAAATGTGCAGCGGCGGCGGATGCGGCTGCAGATCCGGTGACCAAAGCACAATTTGAGCACGAGCAGCACCGGTGGCTGCTTCGTCGAGAAGAGGCCGAAAAGGCCGAACGCAACTTGATGACGCGAGCTTCTCGCGAGAGCCGATTGCGAAAACCCTGCCTGCCTTCCGGTCGGTGAGGAAAAGCCTCAGGGGCGCGCGCGCCACATCGGGCATCGCCGCTAATCCGCACAGCCCGTCTTCAGCTTTGCCGTAGAGCAAAAAGCCGTGGCGGTCAGGGCGGTCCGTCCGGGCCATGACGGCCCGATCCCCCAACTGAAAGGACAAAAACTATCATTCCGGGGAATGCGACCAGCAGACCCACAGCGGCCAGCGTGACCCATGTGGCTTCCCAAGAGGAAAGGGCCACGGACGCCCGTTCCCAAAAGAAAATGCCGATCAATGTCATTGCCACGCCGGCCAGCATCACAACGAAGCCCGCACTCGCATCACCCATCGGCGCTCACCCCGTTGAGCGCAGCCACCGCCACAATGTGATCGAAGGTGCAGGGGCCGGCAACGTCAACCGTAGCGCCTGGTCGCGCCAGGCGTCCCGCTCCATGCGCATCTCTTCGAGCATTGCCTTCAGCTCGGCGAGCCGCTGCTGGGTGAGGGTTGCGCGTGCGTTGAGTTCGGCTAGCCAAGCCGCATCATTCGGTGCTGCATCTCGCTGCCTTGCATCGAAGCTCATCGTGCTGCGTCCGCTGCGTTCATGACGGTTGGCAACGGTGCGCCGGGAAGGTTGACGGGCGATTAAAGCAGGCCCTCTGCCACGCGCCCTGCACCGTTCAAATCCGATTTCGCGCCGTACTATCGTAGTGCTATCGTTTGGGTTGACCACAGGAGGTGGCCGCAGCGCCCCCAAGCCGACATGAGCCGCACGCGATTCGCCGACGGGAGATCATGGAAATGTTTGGCGGCTGGATCACTCGCCCTTGATATTTGCTGCTTTGAGAATCGGCCACCACTTCTCAATCCCGGCCTTGTGGTAAGCATAAAGCGTCCATAGGAGTATGCGTGAACCGTGGAGCACCAAAGAGCGTGCGGAGGCGCTTTTTCGTGGCCCTCGGCCACGCCGTTCATCTTACGTGGCCGGTGCTGTCGACAATTCTGGCGGTTCAGGTTGCCCTGGGTCTGCTGGTCGGCTTTATGGAGGGCTGGTCTGTCGGCGACGCGGTCTATTTCACCTTCGTCACCGGCCTCACGATAGGTTATGGCGATCTCGTACCGCGGCAGGCGGTCGCGCGCGCACTTACGATCGGGATCGGTCTCTCCGGGCTCTTCCTCACGGGGCTCATAGCGGGGATTGCGGTCTACGCCATGCGAATAGCAATCAACGATCATGACGACGGCTGACCTCCAGTTTCTCCGCGCGCACCCCTGTGTACGCTTCGTTTCGGACAGAACCCGCAACTACCCGCAACCGACGGCATCGGTTGCTCTCACTTTTGGCCGCGAGTTCGATCCCGCCGTCGGCTTATGTCCATGTCGTTGAGCGCAGTCCGCAAGATCCGCTTGCGCGTCGCGGCCGTGGCTGCTGGATGCGACCAGGCCAGCTCGAGATCGGCGCCAAGCTGCATCAGCTGCTGGCGCTCCCGTTCGCCGAGCGGTAGAGGCTTGCCCCGCGACGATAGCAGCGATCTCGCCTTCTATTATGTGCACGGCCTGCAATGCCTCGTTCCAGCGGCGCCCAAGCTCGCCGGCCACCAGGCGATTCGCGGGATCGACAGCGTCGTATTGCCGACGGGCATGCGCGGCCTCGTAACGCGCCTGTAGAAGCAACAGGTCTTCGATACGGTCTGGGGCTCACACCGGCTTGATGTTGGCCGCCCGGATTACCTTGCCCCACTTCTCGGTCTCTTCGGCGATGAGCTTGCCGAAGTCGGCGGATGTGACCGACATGGTGTCCACGCCTAAGTCGACGAGCCGCGCTTTTAACTTGGGATCGGCAAGACCTGCATTGATCTCGCTGTTGAGCTTGCTGACGATTTCGGCGGGTGTATTCTTGGGAGCACCGAGGCCGTACCATTGGCTCGCCTCGTAGCCTGGGACAGATTCGCCCACGGCAGGGACGTCCGGCAGCGCCGGCGCGCGCGTCGCCGTCGTCACTGCAAGAGCGCGGAGCTCGCCGGCGCTGATGAGCTGGATGCACGAGGCTATAGTCCCGAACACGACCTGCGTCTGTCCGCCGAGCAGATCGGGAACGTAACCGCCGCGATACGGAACGTGGACCAAGTTAACACCGGCCATCATCTTGAATAGTTCGCCGAAGACATGGGATACGGCCCCGTTACCGGACGATGCCATGTTGATCTTGCCCGGATTGGCCTTGGCGTAGACGATAAATTCCAGGACCGTCTTGGCGGGAACCGACGGATTGACCACCATGACATAAGGGCCGCCGCCAATGCTCGCGACCGGAGCGATGTCTCGTATGAAATTGAAATTGAGCTGCTTGTAAAGCGTCGCGTTTATTGCGCTCGACAGGCCGACAAGCAGAAGCGTGTAGCCGTCCGGTGGCGCACGCACGACCGCCTCAGTGCCGATATTGCCGCCTGCACCTGTCCGGTTCTCAATAACGAATGCCTGCCCAAGCCGCTCCAACAGCGATTGACCCACGAGACGCGCGATGCTGTCGGTCGCTTGGCCGGCAGGAAAGGGAACGATGATGCGCACCGGCCGCGTCGGATAGCCTTGCGCCCTTGCATCCCGCGATATGACCGGGAGAACAGCAGCACCCGCTGCCAGATGCAGAAATTGTCTACGAGGGAGTTTCATGGGATCCCTCCCAGCGTCGTCGCGCTTTGCGCGCTTGGACGCTCAATATGTGAACGATGAAGCTGGGACGCCCGCCGATAGCACCAATGCTGTCCGTTGCAATGATCGGGATTTCGGCACGTCCCGCCGATGCTCTACTGGAAGGCTACATCAACTTCGGGAGGATGCGGAAGGGGGCCGCGCTGATCGCGCAAGCTAGGCCACCCGTCTACATGATCGCGATTAACGAGGTCAGCAATCAGGAGGTCTATACGAAAGAGTATGTTCCACCGGCTCAGAAGTCCCTCAAAGATCATGGAGGGGCGTACGTAGCGGCTGGACCAGGAACGCGGTCATCCAAAGGGCGCGGAAGCGCGAAATTGATGATCGCATATTTAAAATGTGGGCGTCGCCGGTGTGGATAAGCCTCGCGTCGTCCAGGTGGGCGTCGGGGAGGAAAGCCTAGCCAAATGTAAATAGAATAGCCGCGACTTCACCTCACAGGGCAAAGTTCGAGCCTGTGTGTGTTCAGTTTTTGGAGAACTCCGGACCTAGCTGCCCAGCGCTGCGGGAGGGCTCGGGGGCGAAGGACGCAGCTAAAGTATGAGAGAAGCGCAACGTACTCCGCAAGTGCGCCGCGTATCCGCCCATTGCCAAGAGAGAGTAGGATGAGAAGGACAGTAGGCGCGGCGATCATTCTGTGCATCGTAGCGCTCGCCCTGAACACCTTTTGGGTTGACTCGAAGACGCGCGCAGCGTCACCGCCGATGAGGTAATTGAGTCATTGCTTTTGCTGTATTGCAGATCTTGAACATAGCCTTGTTGCCAGCCGCATGTCCGCAGCCTACGGACGCTGACCATCTTACTTGTGAGTGCCACTCTCGGCACTCGGATCGCATTTGGGACGGGCAATGGGGAGATGCCAGGCGCGGTTGATCGCCATGAGGCGAAGGCCGAAACACAGCGTTGCCCCGACGATCGTCGTCGCGGTCGCGGGGAGATGCAGGAACTCGCCAATCACCACCACGGCCGCTCCGAGCAGGGCGGCGATCGCATAAAGGTCAGCGCGCAGCACGGTAGGGATTTCTGCGATGAGGATGTCACGGGCCATGCCCCCGCCGATCCCGGTCAGCATCCCGAGCAGGGCCGCCATGACGGGATTGAGGCCAAAGTCGAGCGCCTTTTGCGTACCGGAAACGGCGAACAGCGCGAGACCTGCAGCGTCGAACACCAGGACGGAGTTGCGCAGCCGGTCGATGCCGGAAAACCAGCAGAAAGAAATAATGCCGGCCAGCAGCGAAACCACCGCATAACGCCAGTCGTTGATTGCGGCCGGAGGAACCGCTCCGATCATCAGGTCCCGGGTAATGCCGCCGAAATTCCCCGCCACGAACGACAGGACCAGAACGCCGAACACATCGAGCCGCCGCCTGACTCCCGCACTGGCACCACTGAGCGCGAAGACAAATGTTCCGACCAGGTCGAGCACCAACAACAGCGTTTTCATTGTATGCCCCTGTCCCGAACGGGACGAATCCACCTCTAGGCTCACTCCGGGCGCTGATTCTCTTCCGACAGCCACCCCCGCGCCGCGATCACCAAAGTCTCGATGCCCGCTTCCAGAGTCGGATGGATTACCGGTGCAAAGTGCGGACTGTGGTTGACCGGAAGCTCATTGATCCGGCCCGCCTCCTTGGCCTTAGCATAAGTGGTCGGGGTCTGTTCCGCCAACGAACCAGAAGACGGACGGGACGTTCCACTCGGTTCCAAATGAGCCAAAGTCCTCGCTCGCCGGCGCGGGTCCCGTTTGCTGAACCCGCTCGGGCGAAAAGTGCCGGCGGAACGCCTCGACAACGCGCTTGCTCGCCTCTGGATCATTGACGTTGAGCGGATAGCGATCCAGTGGCGTGATCTCCGGCGGCCGAGGCGCGCCCGAGGCCGCAGCCTCGGCGTTGACGATCCGTTCGATTGCAGCGAGCACCCGCTTGCGCACGCCCTCGTCGAATGTGCGAACGTTCAGCTTGATGATGGCCTCGTCAGGGATGACGTTTTCCTTGGTGCCAGCCTGCAGCGAGCCCACCGTCACGACGGCTGCCTCCGCGGCAGCCACCTCACGCGACACGATGGTTTGAAGCCGCATCACCGTCGCGGCCGCCATCACCACGGGATCGATGCTCGCCTGCGGCATCGAGCCGTGCGCACCGCGTCCGAACAGCCGAATCTGCAGGCTGTCGGCTGCGGAGGTGATCGCTCCGGTGCGCCCGGCAACGGTCCCGGCCGGTCCGACCATGACGTGCTGGCCGAGTACGACAGCCGGTTTCGGGAAGCGGCTGAAAAGGCCGTCGTCAATCATCGCCTGAGCGCCTTCTGCCGTTTCTTCTCCGGGCTGAAACACCGCCATCAGCGTTCCCCGCCACGCCTCGCGTGCTTGCGCGAACAGCGTCGTCGCTCCCACGAGCCAGGCCACGTGCATGTCGTGGCCGCACATGTGGCCAACCGGCACCGTCTTTCCCTCGCGGTCCTTCGCCGTTGACTTTGCTGGCATAGGGAAGGCCCGTCGCTTCCTCGACGGGCAGCGCATCCATATCGGCACGAAGCATGACAACGGGCCCGTCGCCATTGCGGAGCAGGCCGACCACACCGGTCTTGCCCACCCCGCTGGTCACCTCATAGCCGGCGGCGCGAAGCCGGTCCGCCGCTAAGCCGGCTGTCCGCGTCTCCTGCATGGACAGCTCGGGATGCGCATGTATGTCCTTGTACAGCGCTTCAAGATCGGGGATCAGCCGATCGAGATTCTTCAGGACGGGCTCTGTGGCGGTCGCTTTCGTCGTGTTCATAGCTGTCATACTTTCCCGCAACACCGTGGATATCTGTTAACGAGGCGCCTGCAGCGCCGTAGCGTTGCTGCACGAGCTTTCCGTAGGTCGCCGCGGTGGAGCTGCTTCATGAATTTGTCCTGCAAGCGCACCGTATCGCGGTTCTGAGGGACCCGGCCGCGGCCACAGCGAACCTATATCAGATGGAGCCGGCTGCTGCCCGCCTCGATCTGGGGTGGTGATTTTCAGCGCGCGTAACGCTAACCAGGTCGGCCGTGCATGAGTTCGGAATTGGCACA